>NZ_AP022848.1:1860000-3320000 GCF_011764485.1 Bosea sp. ANAM02
AGCAGCGCGAGCGACAGGGTCAGCACGTTCTGCGCGATCGTGAAGATCAGCGTGACCTGCGCCGAGGACCAGTAGACGTTGCTGCGGAAGAGCCGCTCGAAATTCTGGAAGCCGACCCATTGGGTCGTGGCGCCGAACGGATCGGTGAGCTGGAAGGCCTGGATCAGCGCCCTGATCGAGGGGATGAAGAAGAACAGCAGCAGGATGAAGAGTTGCGGCGCCAGCAGCCAGAATGGCAGGCGCCATTCCCTGAAATGCGCACGCTTCAGGCCGCTTTCCGACTGGCCGTCGCTGGCGCCCATCACGAAAAGGCGCCGCAGCGGCGAGCGGAGGCGAAGACCGCCACCGCCAGCCGCTGTGGGAAGGCCGGCCGGCTTATTTCTTGCCAGCATTGAGCTGCTCGTAGCGGCGCAGCGCCTCGTTGCCACGCGAAACAGCATCGTCGAGCGCCTGCTGCACGGGCTTGCGGCCGAGGAAGGCGGCCGAAACCTCCTCCATGATCGCGACATTGATCTGGTTGCTGTTGCCGATGCGGAAACCGAGCGAGTTGTCGCTAGGCGTGCCGCGCATCAGTTGAACCACGGCGATCTCGCGGGTCGGGTTCTTCTGGTAGTAGCCCTGCGCCTTGGCCGCCTCATAGGCAGCGGTGGTCACCGGGACGTAGCCCGTCGCCTGATGCCACCAGACCTGCGTGTCGGTCTTTGCGAGGAAGTCGTAGAAGGCGGCGACGGCCTTGTACTTCTCCGGCGTATGACCCTTCAGGGTCCAGAGCGCGGCGCCGCCGATGACGCTGTTGCGCGGCTTGACGCCCTGCTCATAGGGGATTTCCGTCGCGCTCCAGTCGAACTTGGCGGCTGCTACCACGGCGGCATGCGAGGCGGTCGAGGCGATGATCGTCGAGCATTCGCCGGAGGTGAAGAGCTGGATCGGGATGATGCCCTGGCCGGCGAGCTGCATCACGCCCGACGAGACGAGACGCTTCATGCGCTCGACCTGGCCGACGAGCTTGCCCTTGTTGAAGACGAAGCTGGTGTCGAGCCCGTCCATGCCGTTGCGCTTGGTCGCATACGGGATGTCGTTCACGGCGCTGTAATTCTCGAGGAAGCTCCACTCGTAATCGCCGGGGAGCACCATCGCGCATTTCGAGACGCCCTTGGCCTTGATCGCGTCGAGCTGCGGCTCCAGCTCCTGCCAGGTCGCCCCGGGCTTGTCGAAGCCGGCGGCTTTGAAATGGTCGCGGTTGTAGAACAGGATCGGTGTCGAGGAATTGAACGGCATCGCCTGCAGCTTGCCGTCGATGGCGTAGTAGCTGACGACCGGCGCGATGAATTTCGAGGCATCGACCGGATGGCCCTGCTGAGCCATCAGCTCGCTCGTGGGGACGATGGCGCCGGAATTCACCATGGTCAGGAAGGAGCGCTCGTTCGACTGCACGATCTCGGGCTGGCGCTTGGCGCGGTAAGCCGCGATCGTGCCGTTCAGGACCTCGTCATAGGTGCCTTTCGCGATCGCCTTGACGACATAGTCCTTCTGCGAGTCGTTGAACTTCTTCACGAGCTCGTCGACGCGCTCGCCGAGCGCGCCGCTCATCGCGTGCCAGAACTCGATTTCGGTCGCTGCCTGTACGGTGGACATCCCCGCCAGCAGCAGGGCGCCCGCGCCCGCCAAAGCACCATATAAAGGTCGCATGTCAAAGCCTCCCTCATCTGTCTTTTGCGAGCATATGCTCTTTGTTGAAGCATATGCTCGCACACTGGCCTGTTATGTCAACCGTTGGTGACGGCTGCATGACAGCCGCGCGCAATCGCTCGCGCGTGGTGCGGGTGGACGTGGCGGGTGGGGAGTCAGTCCGCGAGCAGGGCGCGGGCGGTCTCTTCGTCGGTGACGAGGCCGTTGACGATCTTGCCGGTGAGCGCGGCGCGCAGCGGCAGGACCTTGGTCGGGCCCTGGCCGATGCAGATGCGCAGGCGGGCGCTGCCGGGCTCCGGCGGCACGCTCGTGACGCGCAGATTGGTGCCGCGATCGAGGAAGCGGCCTTCGGCGTCGAAGACCCAGCCGGTCACTTCGCCCACCGCGCCGTGGCGGACCATGTCGAGCAATTCGCTGCGATTCATGAAGCCGTCTCGATAAAGCACGGCGTCCTCGCCGATCTGGCTGATGCCCATGACCCAGAGATCGGCCTCGCCGGCGATCGCGCGGATGCGGCGGATCGACTCGATCTCGACGAGCTGGGCGCGCTCCTCCGGGCTCGAGACATAGAGCGGCAGCGGCATCGGGAAATGCTGCGCCCTGGTGATCTCGGCGAGCTTGACCAGCGTGTCGAAGGGGCTGGCCGAGCCATCGGGCGAGATGGTGCCGACCAGCGAAACCAGCCGGTGCAGCGGGCAGGACATCGACGGCACGCGCTCGATGCTGGCGCGCATCGAGCGGCCGGTGCCGAGCGCCATGACCAGCGACTTGCGGGAGCGCAGCCAGCGCTCGATCAGCACCCCGCCCAATGCCGCGATGCCGGACGCTCCGGTATCCGGGGAGCCGTCGGAAGGAGCGACATCGCAATGGATCAGCTCGAACCTGTCGCGTAGCCTGGCGGCGAGATCCATGCAGGTGCTGATCGGATGATTCATCCGAAAGCTGATCAGGCCCTCGCTGCGGCAGAGCGAGACCAGGCGCTGCGCCGCCGGGCGCGAGATGTTCAGGATCTGCGCGATATCGTCCTGCGTGCGACCGGCAATGTAATAGAGCCAGCCGGCGCGAGCGGCGTCGTCGAGGCGGGCGCTGTCGTTCTCGGCCATCGCGATCTCAGTGGGGTGCCGGCGCAAGCGCGAGTTCGCGCCAGGATTCGAAGAGGCGATCGGCTCCGGCCGCCATAAGCGCCTGGCGCTGATCGAGCACGGCGAAATGGCTGCCGGCGGCGAGGCCGTAGGCGGTCATGCCGGCCGCTTTCGCCGCCGTAACCCCACTGACGCTGTCCTCGATCACGAGGCAGCGGCCAGGCGCGACGCCGCGCTCGCGTGCAGCCAGCAGGAAGAGGTCCGGTGCCGGCTTGCCGCGCCGCACGCGCGTCGTGCTGAAGATTCGCCCTTCGAACAGGTCCCAGAGCTCCGTCTTGCGCAGGCAGGTCTCGATGCGCTCCTCGTCGCTGGACGAAGCCACGCAATAGTCGCTGCCGAGGCCTTCGACGGCATCACGGACGCCTGCGACCGGCTGGAGATCGCTCCGGAAGGCGCTGAAGAGCCGGGCCCGCCAGTCCCGCGTGAAATCAGCCGAGGCCGGGCGGCCGGTCATTCTCTCGTAATCCTCGATGACTGCGCTGGCGGGCCGCCCGAGATAGCGGCGCATGACCGTCTCAAGATCATAGCTCGCATCGAAAGGCGAGAGAATATCGACCAGCGTCCGGCAACTGATGGTTTCGCTGTCGACGAGCACGCCGTCGCAATCGAGGATGACGAGGTCGAAGGGCTGGGGCAAAGGGGGCATCGGGCAACAGTCGATTTGAACGAATGCTCACATGAAGAGCATTCGCCCTAGTGTCTGTCAAATGTAACCTCGGTCAGCGCAGCGCGCGGCTGACCTCCGCAGCGCGGCGCCAGAGGACATGGCGCTCGGTATAGGCTGCCGCACGGGCAGGGTGCGGCGTGAAGATGTTGGCCTCGCCGGATGGCGGCTTGCAGGTGGCTTCGGGGCTTTCGCCGGTAACGGCGAGGCGGGCGAGGCGTGCGGCGCCGAAGGCGGCCCCGGTCTCGGACTGGCGGTAGCGCCTGAGCGGCAGGTCCAGCACGTCGGCCATGATCGACAGCCATGCATCCGAGCGCGCGCCGCCGCCGATCGCCATGGCCTCGCCGATGGGGGAGGCGCCGGACTCAAGGGCTTCCTTGCCGTCTCGGAAGGCGAAGGCGACGCCTTCCAGCACTGCTTGCGTCATCGCCTTGCGATCCGCTTCATGGCCGAGACCCGTGAAAGCGCCGCGCAAATGGGGATCGTTATGCGGCGTGCGCTCGCCGGAAAGATAAGGTGTGAACAGGACGGGCGAGGGGCGTTCGCTCGCTGTGCCGAGTTCCCCAAGCAGGGTAGTTTCGGATTGCCCCGAGACCGAGGCCCACCAGCTCAGGCTCGCGGCGGCCGAGAGATGGACGGACATCTGGTGCCAGCGGCCGGGCAGGGCATGGCAGAAGGCATGGACGGCGCTGTCGGCGCGCGGCTCGAAGCCCGCCGTCGTGCGCCACAGCACGCCGGAGGTGCCGAGCGATAGGAAGCACGATCCCGGCGCGACGGCGCCCAGCCCGATTGCTCCCGCGGCATTGTCGCCCGCGCCACCGGCAAAAAGGGGCGGGGTGTCGAAGCCGAGTTCCCGAGCGAGATCGGGGCGCAGGCGGCCGGCCGGCTGCGAGCCTTCGACCAGCGCGGGCATTTGGCTGCGATCGAGCCCGGTTGCGGCGAGCATCCGGTCCGACCAGTCGCGGCCGCCGGTATCGAGCCAGAGCGTACCGGAGGCGTCGGACATCTCCTCGATCGCCTCGCCGGTCAGGACGAGCCGGAGATAGGCCTTGGGCAGCAGGACCTTACGCGTGCGCCGGAAGATATCGGGTTCATATTTGCGCACCCAGAGCAGCTTGGGCGCGGTGAGGCCGGGCATGGCGATATTGCCGGCGATCGCGCGCGAATCCGGCTCGCTCGCTTCGATCTCGGCGCATTCGGCGGCAGCGCGGCCATCGTTCCAGAGCATGCAGGGACGCAACGGCTCGTCGCTCTCATCCAGCAGGACTGCGCCATGCATCTGTCCGGAAAGCCCGATGCCGGCGCAACGACGGAAGGCCTCCGGAGAGGCCGTCTTCAGACTCCGCAAGACCTCCAGCGTGGCACCGATCCAATCGGCGGGATCCTGCTCCGACCACAGCGGTGAAGGACGAGACACGGCGAGCTCCCGCGTCGCGGTGGCGAGCACGCGCTGCCCGTCATCGACCAGCGCGGCCTTGATGGAGGACGTCCCGAGATCAATGCCGATATAGGTCACATCAGGGCCTGTGGCGCGGGTTCAGCGGTGCTCGTCAGGCAGCCCGCCGGATAGATCATGCTCCTCACCATGCCGTCTTCGTTCCCGGCATGGCGGCGGAAGGCGGCTGGTCCCTCGGAAGGCGGAAAGTCTTCAACAAATGTATCTTCTGATTTACATTGGTTTGCGTCAAGCAGGGCTGCGTGTTGCAGCGAGCGGAGGTTCGCCGGCAGCCGACTGGTTCGGTGTGCTCTTCGACACAGGCCTTGGTGCTCCGCTGGATCAATCCGCGTTGCGAGGGTTGCCGCCCTGGCGGAGAACCCGGTTCCAGGCTGGGCAGCGGCGGTCGCTCCGGCCCTGTCGCTGCTCTTCTCAATCAGCCTGCCGGCGAAATGCCGCAAGGGCGTATTGCGCCAGTCCTGCAGCAGCATCGGCCATGCCTCGAGCCCAAGCGCGACCGAGGGGACGTGGATGAATTCGTTGGGGGCGTGGACGTCCTCGTCCTGCAGATTGATCGCCGGACGGCCGGCCGGGCAGGGTGGCTTCGTCTTCGAGGATATCGCGCGCGATCAGCTCAAGCTGATCGTGTCCCGCGATCACCCTCTGTTCGGGCGCGACAGTGTCGGCTGGACCGAGCTGGCCGCGTTCGCGTTTATCGCCATGTCCACGTCTTCCTCCGTTCGACGCCTGACCGATGCCGGCTTTATCCACGCCAACCTGCAGACCGTGCCGACTTACGAGGTCGATCAGATTTCCTGTGCCGCTGCGCTGGCTGCGGCCAGTCTCGGTATAACCGCGCTCCCGACGATGACATTCGCCATGTTCAATGCCGATGAGCTGACCGTGATCCCGCTGGTCGCCCCAAGGATCGAGCGTAGCATCGGCATGACGTGGTTGAAGGACCGTGCCCTCTCGGCCAGTGCCATCAAGTTCGTCGCCGTCTTGCGCGACAGGCGCGCTTAATCTTCGCCGGGCGAGGCTGCGTAGGCCCGGCTCGTCAGTTCGTGCGGCGTGAATGCCCGCTTCCGGGTGGCGTGCCATCGCCCTGACCCAGAGCGAATGCGGGATGTCCTCCCCCTGCAAACCCCGCGCGCACCGACCCGCGACGTGCATGACGATCGGGCCATGCCGATCGGCCGCATCATGAATGCAAGCCTCCACCACATGACATGACCTCAGCCAAAAGAAGCAGCTTGTGAGATGTCACAAATCGATTGTCAGCGCTCTCTGAGAATGCCACGATCGAGAATGCTCGACGCTTCAGCCTTCGGCCTAACGGCACGCGCCGCATCGGAAAGCCATCTCGCCTTCGCCGGACGCCGACTCCGGCAGGCGTGCATCGCCTGCGAGCTCGCTCCCGGCTCGTTCGTCCATGAGGCAGAACTGGCGCACCGATACGGTCTCGGCAGAGCTGCCGTTCGCGTCGCGCTGACGGAACTCGCGGTTTCAGGCCTCGTTTCGCGCCATGCTCGCCAAGGCTGGCAGGTCTCGGAGATCGGCGGCAGCTTGGCTAGAAGCGTCATCGAGGGACGCCGCCTTCTCGAGCCTGCGCTGCTCGATGCCTCGCTCGATGAGGACCAGAGGATGAATTTGCGAAACTGGCGCGCGATGATGCAGGCCCTTGACGGACGCGACGACGCGCAGGCCCGGGCGATGATGCATCGGCTGAACCGGCAGGCACTGGATTTGCTCAGCCGGCAGGTCACCCCGCTCGTATCGGGCTGGCTGCGCGAATTATGGGATCACGCCGAGCGCTTAACCCGCGCTCTGGAACTTGCCGCGCGCCCTGTGCCCGTCGGCAATCTCGGACCCTTTCTCGATGCCCTGCTGGCCGGTGATCGGCCGGCCGGGCTGGCGGCGCTCGTTGCGGATCAGGCTCGCTGCAAGGCGGCCCTTGCCGACGCCTTTCTCGATGCCGCCCAGCTGGCGCCGGCGCAGGCGCGCAGGCGCAGTCGCGGCGCCCGAACATCGACCTTCCAGCCGTCCCCTTCCAATACCGTCAATGAGGAGACTTCGCGATGAGTCGTCTGTCAAAAGCCGCAGCCGCCATTCTCGTCACAGCCGCATTGGGTCTGACCCACGGAGCCGCACAAGCAGCGAAGGACAGGTTGGTCGTGGACTTGGTCAACGAGCCGTCCTCGCTCGACCCGCAGGTGCAGTGGAACCCGGACAGCTACTATGTCTACCGCAACATCTTCGACAATCTCGTCACCCGGGACGACAAGGGCGCGATCATCCCGCAGGTCGCGACTGCCTGGAAGCAGCTCTCGGACACCGAGATCGAGTTCGACCTGCGCGGCGACATCACCTTCCATGACGGCTCGAAGCTGACCGCCGATGACGTCGTCTTCAGCGTCAAGCGCATCACGGACCCCAAATTCGCCAGCCCCCAGCTCGGCCAGTTCGACAAGATCACCGATGCCGTCGCTGTTTCGCCGACGCGGGTGAAGCTCGTCACCGCCGGCCCCTATCCGGCGCTGCTGGCCCAACTCGTCAAGCTCTCGATCGTGCCCAAGGCCGTCGTCGAGGCCGCCGGCAAGGATGCCTTCAACCTGAAGCCCGTCGGCAGCGGCCCCTACAAGTTCGAGTCCTGGCAGCGCGGCGTGAATGTCCAGCTCACGCGCAATGATGCCTATTGGGGCACCAAGGCGCCGTTCCCGGCCGTGACCTTCCGCGCGGTTCCCGATGCGGCGACCCGCCTGGCCAATCTGCAGGCCGGGTCGAGCGATCTCGTCGTCACGCTCGATGCCGACCAGGCTGGCCAGCTCAAGGGATCGCCCAAGGCCCAGGCCCTGATCGGCCTGACCGAGCGCGTCGCCTATGTCCGGCTCAACACCACCAAGCCGCCCTTCGACAATCCCAAGCTTCGCCTGGCCGCAGCCTACGCGCTGGACAAGCAGGCGATGATCGACGGCCTGCTCGGCGGCTATGACAAGCCGGTGCCGGAGCTGCTGACCCCTGCCAGCTTCGGCTGGGTCGACGGCATCAAGGCGCCCGAACACGATCTGGCCAAGGCGAAGGCGCTGATTGCGGAAGCCGGCGCAGCCGCCAAGGCCGAGATCGACCTCGCCACCGCACCGGTCTTCGACCAGCGCATCGTCCAGGCGATCCAGCAGATGCTCACCGAGGCCGGGTTCAACGTGAAGATCGCGATGTCGGACATGGCAACCTATCTCAAGCGCGCCCAGGCTGGGCCGGAGGCGACCTCGCTGCTCAGCTTCGGCCGCTGGTCCTGCGCCTGCCAGGATGCGGACGGCGTGCTCTTCCCGCTGCTGCACAAGAGCAGCGGCTGGTCGGCCTATCGCAACCCGAAGATCGACAGCCTGCTGGAAGAGGCCCGCGCCACGCTCGACACCAGCAAGCGCCTCGCCACCTACAAGCAGGTGCATGAGATCGTCGCCACCGACGTCCCGGTCGTGCCGCTCTACCAGGCCGTGGTGATCTACGGCGCGGCCAAGAACCTGACCTTCCAGCCGACGCCGAACGAAAGCATGTTCATCAACCGGATGAGCTGGAAGGACTGAGCCGCGGTGCCGGGTTTCCTGCTCCGCCGGCTGGGCCAGGCGCTCGTCACCATCCTCGGGGTGGTGACGCTGATCTTCTTCGTCCAGCGCCTGACCGGAGACCCGACCTACTTGTTGGTGCCGGAAACGGCGACGCAGGCCGATATCGCGGCCCTGCGCCACCAGCTCGGCTTCGACCGGCCGCTCGTCGTGCAATATCTCGATTTCCTCGGCGAGCTCGTGCGCTTCGATCTCGGCCAATCGGTGGTTCAGCGCGTGCCGGTGACGACGATCATCGCCTCGCGACTGCCCTATACGCTGATGCTGGCGGCCGGCGCGCTCCTCGTCGCCTGCGGCATCGGCGTGCCGATCGGCATCCTGCTCGCGATCTTCCGCAACTCGCCCGCGGCGAAGGCCGCCGCCGGCGTCGTCCTCGCCGCCCAGAGCATGCCGACCTTCTGGAGCGGCATCCTGATGATCCTGGTGTTCTCGGTGCTGCTCGGCTGGCTGCCACCTTCCTCTACCGGCGACCTCTCGCATCTCGTCATGCCGTCCTTCGCGCTCGGCCTCCTGAGCATGGCGACCTTCGCGCGGATCACCCGTTCGGCCCTGCTCGACGAGCTCTCGAAGGACTATGTCCGCACCGCCCGCTCGCGCGGCGTCCGCAGCGGGCGGCTGCTGATCCGCCATCTCGCCCGCAATGCCTCGATCCCGGTGATCACCGTCGCCGCGCTCGAAATCTCGAACCTGCTGGCCGGCGCCGTCATCGTCGAGACGGTGTTCGCATGGCCCGGCCTCGGGCAGGTGACGGTCCAGGCGATCCTGGCGCGCGACTTCATGATCGTACAGGGCGTGGTGCTGCTCGGCGCCTTCGTCACCGTGCTGCTCAACCTGGTCTCGGACCTGCTCTACAGCCTCGTCGATCCGCGTATCGTGCTGGAGGGTGCGCGGTGAGCATCGCAGCCACAAGCCCGATGCCGCGCCGCAAGAGTCGTGGCCTGTGGCGCTGGTGGCCGGTTGGCATCATCGCGCTCGTCGTGCTGGTCGCTGTCTTCGCGCCCTGGCTCGCACCCTACGATCCCAACCAGCAGAACCTGCTCGGCCGATTGAAGCCGCCCGGCACGGTCTCGCGCAGCTTTCATTACTGGCTCGGCAGCGACGAGCTCGGCCGCGACCTGCTCAGCCGCGTCATCCATGGCGCGCGCATCTCGCTCATGGTCGCCTTCGCCTCGGTCGTGCTCTCCGGCGTGGTCGGCACGACGCTCGGCATGATCGCCGGCTACCGGCGCGGCTGGGTCGAGATCGCGGTGATGCGCGTCGTCGACGTCTTCCTGTCGATCCCGGCGATCCTGCTCGCGATCATCACCGTCGCGGTGCTCGGCCCCGGCATCGTCAACGTCATCATGGTGCTCGCGCTGACGCGCTGGCCGCGCTATGCCCGCATCGCCTACAGCCAGACGCTCTCCGTCGCGAACATGCCCTATGTCCGGCTCTCGGCGCTGATGGGAGCGAGCGCGCCGCGTGTGCTGTTCCGGCATGTCCTGCCCAATATCGTCGGCGCGGTCAGCGTCGTCGCGACGCTCGAATTCGGGCTGATGATCCTCTTCGAGGCGGGGCTCTCCTTCCTCGGGCTCGGGGTGCAGCCGCCGACCGCGAGCTGGGGTGCGATGCTCTCGACCGGGCGGAACTATGTCGCGAGCGCCTGGTGGGTCGCGACGCTGCCCGGCATCTGTCTGTTCGTGCTGGTGCTCGCCGTCAATCTCACAGGCGACGCCGTGCGCGACCGCCTCGACCCCCGCCATCGCTGAAGGAACAAACCCATGTTCGAGGATATCAAGGGCAAGCGCGCCGTCGTCACCGGCGCCTGCGGGGTCATTGGCCGCTGGATCGCCGAGGTGCTGCACGAGGCCGGCGCCACGCTCTGCCTGACCGATGCACGTTCCGGGGATCTGGAGGCGCAGGCCAAGGCGATGGGCCTCTCGGGCGAGAGCTTCGTCATGCCGGCCGACCTGACCGACGAGGCCTCGATCACGGCGCTGACCGACGAGATCGGCAAGCGTTGGGGCGCGGCGGATATTCTCGTCAACAATGCCGGCATCTATCCGAGCGCCTTCCTGCTGGACACGCCGACCGCCGAGTTCGACCGCATCCTCGCGATCAACCTGCGGGCGCCGTTCATTCTGACGCGCGAGCTCGCGACCCAGATGGTGCGCAAGGGCGTGAAGGGCTCGATCATCAACATCTCGTCGGGCGCTTCCCGCAAGATGCGGCGCACGGCCTGCGTCTATTCGATGTCCAAGACCGCGCTCGACCGACTGACCAAGGGGTTCGGCGTCGAGCTCGCCGAATATGGCATCCGCTCCAACGCGCTGGAGCCGGGCTTCGCCGCCGGAAGCACGGTCAGCGCCCTGACCGACGCGCATATCCAGAACACCGTCGCGCAGATTCCGCTCGGCCGAGCCTCATCGCGCGCCGATGTCGGCAATGCGCTGCTCTATCTCGCCAGCGACGCCTCTGCCTATGTCACCGGCGCGACCTTGACGGTCGACGGTGGCAACTCGATCGGCTCGCTCGCCGTCCATCAGGACAAGAAGCAGGCGCTCTGAGAGAGGCTAAGACATGACCGCCCCGAACGGCACCTGCCCGGCCTATGAATGGCCCGAAGGCAGGTCGAGCGCCTTCTGCTTCAGCATCGATGTCGATGCGGAGAGCCCTTATCAGTGGAGCCTGCCGGAAGGCGCGCCAGTCGCGCTCGGCCAGATCGAGCAGCGGCTGTTCGGCCCGCGCGTCGGCATCTGGCGCCTGCTCGACCTGCTCGATCGCTACGGCATCAAGGCGACGTTGTTCGTGCCCGGGCTGATCGCGAAGAACCATCCGGAGCTGCTGCCGGCCTTCGTCGCGCGCGGCCACGAGATCGGGCTGCACGGCTATTTCCACGAACTGGCGACCGAGGCCGGGCCGGAGGAATTCGCCCGCGCGATGGACGAATCGCTCGCGCTGTTCAAGAGCCAGGCGGGTGTGGTGCCCAAGGGCTTTCGCTCGCCGGCCTGGGAGATGACGCCCTTCATGCTGGAGGAGGTGAAGCGGCGCGGGCTCTACGATTCCTCGCTGATGGGCTTCGACCATCCTTATACGATCGACGGCGTCACGCAGGTCCCGGTGCTCTGGGCGGTCGACGACGCCGTTTATTTCCGCTTCACCGGCAGCGCGCAGGATCGGGCTCCGCCATCACCGCAGAACGGCATCCTCGACGCCTGGCTCGACGAATGGGAGGTGCTGCATCGCGAGGGGCGGATGATGATGCTCACCGTCCATGACTGGATCTCCGGCCGGGCCGGGCGCGTGCGCATGCTGGAGAAGCTGCTCGACGCGGTCAGCGCCTCCCCCGGCGTCTGGATCGCAACCGTCGGCGAACTCGCGGAACATCATGCGGCGAGCGCCAATGCGCAGCGCTTCAGCGTGCCGATGCGGCTGCCGCAGCCAAGCGCGCCCCTGCGCTTCCGGGCCAGAGCCTGATGCAGACCTTCAGCATCCGCCGCCCGGCCGTCCGCTCCCCGCACGGGCTCGTCGCCGCACAGAACCGCCATGCGGCCGAGGCCGGCGCCGCCGTTCTGGCGCGCGGCGGCAATGCGATGGATGCGGCCGTCGTCACCGCGCTGGTGCTGAGCATCGTCGAGCCCTGGCTTTCGGGCGTGGGCGGCGGCGGCTTCCTGATCCATGCTGACGGCCGGACCGGGGCGCTTGACACGCTTGATTTCAACGTGCGTTCGCCGCGCGGGCTCGAGCCCACGGATTATCCATTGACCGAGGCCGGTTCGGGCAACTGGTTCGCCTGGCCTTCGGTGGTCGGCGAGCGCAATGTCGCCGGCTACGGCGCGATCTGCGTGCCCGGCGCCATCGCCGGCTTTGCCGCCGCGCTGGAGCGCTACGGCACGATCTCCTGGAGCGAGGCTTTGCAGCCGGCGATCGAGCATGCCGAGCGCGGGCTGGAGATCGACTGGTACGCAGCGCTCTGCATCGCGGTCGAGGTTGCCGGCCTGTCGCGCGATCCGGCGATCTCGGCGCTACTGCTCGATAACGGCCAGCCGCCCAAGGCCGGGGCCGATACGCGCCGTTTCAAGCCGATGACGGCGAAGGCCGTGTTGCTGAAGCGCCTGGCGAAGGCCGGCGCGCGCGACTTCTACGAAGGCGAGGCCGCGCGCCTGATCGCGGGCGACCTCGAATCCGGCGGCTCGGCCATCTGTACTGAGGACCTCGCCGGCTATCAGGCTGTCTGGTCGCCGGCCCTGACCGGGCGCTATCGCGATCTGGACATCGCCGCCATCCCCGGCCTCAGCGGCGGCCCGACCTTCTTCGATGCCGCACGGCGCGTGGAAGCGCGAGGCCTCGGCCCCGACGCATCGCAGGCCGACGCGGCACTAACTTATGCCACCGCGATCCGCGAGGCCTATGCGGTGAGGCTCAACAGCATGGGCCATGCCGCGACGCCGCAAGCCGGTTGCACCTCGCATGTCAGCGCGGTCGACCGCCACGGCAACATGGTCTCGCTGACCAACACGCTGCTCTCGCGCTTCGGTGCCCGCGTGGCCCTCCCGCGTGCCGGCATCATCATGAATAACGGCATGATGTGGTTCGATCCCCGCCCCGGCCAACCCAACAGCATCGCGGCCGGCGCCAAACCGCTGGCCAATATGTGCCCGCTGGTATTGAGCCGCGACGGTAGGCCCTGGCTCGCGATCGGCGCTGCCGGAGGCCGCACGATCTTTCCGACGCTGCTGCAGATGATCTCCGGGATGGCCGATTTCGGCCTTTCGCTGGAGGATGTCTTCCATCGGCCGCGCATCGATGCCTCGACCCCGCGCATCAAGGTCGACGCAAGGGCCGAGCCCGATGTCGCCGCGCGGATCGCTGGAGCCTTCCCGGTTGAGATTGTCGAGGACACGCTCTACCCCGTGAATTTCTCGGTTCCCTCCGCGGTGATGCGTGCGGAGGGTGGCGGCTTCCTCGGCATGGCGCATCCGACCAGCCCCTGGGCCGCGGTCGCGGCGGCTTCGGCATGAGCGGGCGCGCCGACCCGATGCTGGCGATCGAAGGCCTCGCCATCGAGATCGACGGCAACCGCATCGTCGATGGCGTGTCGCTCGGCGTCGAGACCGGCCGCATCCTCGCGATCGTCGGCGAATCCGGCTGCGGCAAGAGCCTGACGGCGCTGTCCGTGCTCGGCCTGCTGCCGGGTGCGGCGCAGGTCTCGGCAGGGTCGATCCGGCTCGGCGGGCGCGAGCTGACGGGCCTGTCGGAGGCGGAGCTGTCGCAAGTGCGCGGCAATGACGCCACGATCATCTTCCAGGAGCCGGTCGCCTCGCTGAATCCGCTGATGCGCGTCGGCGAGCAGGTCGAGGAAGCGCTGCTTCTGCATCGCGGCCTGTCGCGGGCCGCCGCGCGGGAGGAAGCCATCGCGATCATGGCCCGCGTCGGTATCCCCGATCCGGCAAGGCGCGCCCGGCAATACCCGTTCGAATTGTCCGGCGGCATGTGCCAGCGCATCATGATCGCCTCGGCGCTGATCTGCCGTCCCTCGCTGCTGATCGCGGACGAGCCGACGACCGCGCTCGACGTCACCATCCAGGCGCAGATCCTCGACCTGATGCGCCGCTTGCGCGACGAGGTCGGCAGCGCGGTCGTGCTGATCACCCATGACATGGGCGTGGTTGCCGATCTCGCCGACGATGTCTGCGTGATGTATGGCGGCCGAATCGTCGAGAGCGGCCCGGTCGAGGCCATCTTCGCCGCGCCGAGCCATCCCTATACGCGCCTGCTGCTGGGCACGATCCCGAAGCTCGACGGTGCCAGGAAGACGGTGCTGCGCACGATCGAGGGCATGGTGCCGCCGGCCGGTGCCTGGCCCGAAGGCTGCCGCTTCCGCACGCGCTGCCCGCTCGCCGACGAGGCTTGCGTCGAGGTGCCGCCCGCCGTCACGGTCGGCGCCTCCCATCAAGCTGCCTGCTGGCATGTCGACCGGCTGGAGGCGATGGCATGAGCGAGCCACTGCTGCAGGTCAGCGATCTCAAGGTCCATTTCCCGCTGCGCGGCGGCATCGGCACGCCCGGCGGGGTGGTCAAGGCGGTCGACGGCATCTCGCTCGATCTTCAGGCCGGAAAGACGCTGGCGCTGGTCGGCGAATCCGGCTGCGGCAAGTCGACCACCGCCTATGCCGTTGTCGGGCTGGAGCGGGCGACGGCCGGCACGATCCGCTTCGACGGGCGCGACATCACCGCGCTCAAGAGGCGCGGGCGGGCGGCACTGGCGCAGGACATCCAGATCGTCTTCCAGGACCCGTCCTCGGCGCTCGACCCGAAGATGACGATCGCGGACAGCATCAACGAGCCGCTGGCCATCGCCGGTCGCAGCCGTGCCGATCGCAAGGCCCGCGTCGCGGAGTTGCTGGATCGCGTCGGCCTGCCGGCCGCGCTCGCCGAACGCCTGCCGAGCGCCCTCTCGGGCGGGCAGCGCCAGCGCGTGGTGATCGCGCGGGCGCTCGCGCTGTCGCCGCGCCTGCTTGTGCTCGACGAGCCGGTTTCGGCGCTCGACGTGTCGATCCGCTCGCAGGTGCTCAACCTGCTGCTCGAATTGCAGCGCGATCTCGGCCTGTCCTATCTCTTCATCTCGCACGACCTTTCGGTCGTCCGGCACATCGCCGACGAGGCGATGGTTCTCTATCTCGGCACAGTCGCCGAGCAGGGCCCGGTCGATGCGGTCTTCGAGCGGCCGCAGCACCCCTATACCAAGGCCCTGCTCTCGGCGATCCCGCTGCCGGACCCGCGGGCGCAGCGCAACCGCGAGAAGATCATCCTGAGCGGCGACCTGCCGAGCCCGCTCTCACCGCCGGCCGGCTGCCCCTTCGTGACGCGCTGCCCGGAGCGGATCGCCGTCTGCAGCACGCGGCGCTTTCCTCTCGTGGATGGCGGCGGGCAGACCGAAGCGGCTTGCGTGAACGTGGGCCGGTCACTCTCGCCCGCTGAAGAACGGAGCCCGAGAGCCGCATCGCCTCGTCCCTGACCAACAGCGTCACTCGAACGATACCGGGCATATCGAGGCCGGCTGGCGCCGCTCCCGACTGACCTGAAACCTCGATCTTCCGCCAGATTTGAGTTGGGGTGCCTCACTGGAGGAGACGAACGACGCGCCCCTTGCGATTCACAGGAGCGCAAGTCATCGGAACGCGTCAGGCGTGGTGCAGGATCTGGCCGAGGAACTTGCGGGTCCGCTCATTCTGAGGCGCCGAGAAGAACGGCTCCGGCGGGGCCATCTCGACGATCTCGCCGGCATCCATGAAGATCACCCGGTCGGCGACCTTGCGGGCGAAGCCCATCTCGTGGGTGACGCAGATCATCGTCATGCCGCTCTCGGCGAGCTCGACCATGGTGTCGAGCACTTCGCTGACCATCTCGGGGTCGAGCGCCGAGGTCGGCTCGTCGAACAGCATGATCTTCGGGTTCATGCAGAGCGAGCGCGCGATCGCGACGCGCTGCTGCTGGCCGCCCGAGAGCTGGACCGGATATTTATCGGCCTGCTCGGGGATATGGACGCGTTCGAGGATCCTGCGGGCGGTCGCCTCGGCCTCGGCCCTGGGCATGCCGCGCACCTTCATCGGCGCCAGCGTGCAGTTCTCCAGCGCGGTCAGATGCGGGAACAGGTTGAAGCTCTGGAAGACCATGCCGATCTCGCGGCGGATGTCCTCGATGCCCTTGAGCCTGGCATGGACGGTGGTGCCGTCGATGACGATCTCGCCCTTCTGGTGCTCTTCGAGCTGGTTCAGGCAGCGGATCAGCGTCGATTTGCCGGAGCCGGAGGGACCGCAGATGACGATGCGCTCGCCGCGCGAGACGGTGAGGTCGATGTCGCGCAGGACGTGGAAGTCCCCTTAGAACTTGTCGACCTTGCGCATCTCGATGATCACGTCGCCGATCTCGTGGTCGGCCGGGAAGGGGGCGGGCGCGGGCATCTGTCAAAACCGTTCCGGTGACTGTCGATGGACGCGCCCGGCATGGGGCCGGGCGCGCGTTCAGCGGGGTCAGAACTGCGGCATCGCCGGCAGCTTCGGCAGCGGGATGCCGAACCATTTCTGGTTGATCTTGGAGAGCTCGCCGTCGGCCTCGATCCCGGCGATGAACTTGTTGGCGAACTCGGCCAGCGCCGTGTCGGCTTTGCGGAAGGCCATGCCGTTGGCCTGCTCGCGCAGCGTGAGCTTCGGCTCGATATTGAGCTGCGGGTAGTCCTTGTTGAGCTGGGCGAGGATGGTGTTGCTCGCGCCCATCGCCTGGACCTGGCCCGAGATCAGGGCCTGCAGGGCGGTGGCGTCGTCATCGAAGCGCTTGAGCGGCGTGCCCTGCGGCGCGATCGCGCTGATCGCCGTGTCCTGGGTCGAGGCGCGCGCGACGCTGATCGTCACCGGCTTCAGATCTTCCGCCGTCTTGATGTTCACGCTCTTGGGAGCGAGGACGTAGATCGTCAGCGTGCTGTAGGGATTGGAGAACAGCACCTGCTTCGAGCGCTCGGCGGTGATGCCGAAGGTCGCGATCAGCACGTCGACCTTGTTGGTCAGAAGGTAGGGGATGCGGTTCGGGCCGGTGACCGGGACCAGCTCGAGCTTGACGCCGAGCGCCTTGGCCATCAGGGCGGCCACGTCCGCATCGTAACCCGCCGGCTGCTGCTGGGCGTCGGTGCCGCCGAAGGGCGGGTAGTCGGTCAGAACGCCGACCATCAGCTTGCCACGGGCCTTGATCTCGTCGGGCGTCGCGGCCTGGGCAGGCGCCGCGCCAAGCGAGGCGGCGGCGAGGCCGGCGAAGACGAGCGTGCCGAGGCCGCGGCGGCAGATCGATTTAAACAGTGACATGGGTCGTTCTCCTCTGGGGTGGTCTTGGTGTTGCGCAACCGCGTTCCAGGCAGGTTCTTCGCAAAAGTGGCTTCCACCTTTGCTGAACATGTCTAGCGCGCGGCGACGAGGAGCTTCTGCTCCATTCTTTTGCTGTAGGCCGAGAGCGGCCGACAGATGACGTAGTAGACCAGCGCGACAAGCGCGAAGATCGTGAAGGGCCGGAAGGTGGCGTTGTTGATGATCTGGGCTGCCCGCGTCAGTTCGACGAAGCCGATGATCGAGGCGAGCGAGGTGCCCTTGATCAATTGCACGAGGAAGCCGATCGTCGGCGGGATCGCGATGCGGATCGCCTGCGGGGCGATGATCAGCACCATTTTCGGGGCATAACGAAGGCCGAGCGACGTCGCGGCTTCCCATTGCCCGCGCGGAACGACCTCGATGGCTCCGCGCCAGATCTCGCCGAGGAAGGCGCTGGCATGCAGCGAGAGACCCAGCGCGGCGGCCGTCCAGGGGTCGACCGACCAGCCGAACAGTCCCGGTACGAAGAAGGCGAGGAAGAGCTGCATCAGCAGCGGCGTGCCCTGGAAAACCTTGATGTAACCGGCCGAGGCGACCCTGAGCCACTTGTATTCGCCGGTGCGGGCGAGCGCGACCAGCGCGCCGCCGAGCGCGCCGCCGAGAAAGGCGACGAGCGAGAGCAGCAGCGTCCAGCGCACCGCCATGATGATGTAGAGAAGGTCGGATGATCCGAGTATGCGCATCGTCTCACCTCACCGTGTCGGCTTGCGCAGGAAGCTGCGCTCTATCGCGGCGAAGACCGTCCAGAAGAAGACGGAGAGGCCGAGATACATGCAGGTCACGACGAAATAGACCTCGAAGCTGCGGAAGGTGCGCGACTGGATGTCGCCGGCCACCGCCGTCAGCTCGCTCGCCGCGATCGCCGAGCAGACGCTGGTGTTCAGCATCAGCAGGATGAACTGGCTGGTCAGCGAGGGGTAGATCGCCTGGATCGCCGGCTTCAGGATGATGTAGCGGAAGATCTGGAGCGGGCGCATGCCGAGCGACTTGCCGGCCTCGATCTGCCCCTTCTGGATGCTCTCGATCCCGGCGCGGATGATCTCGATGCCGTAGGCGCCGACATTCACGACGAGGGCGAGCAGGGCCGCCGTGTTCGAACTCATCTTCAGGCCGAGCGAGGGCAGCCCGAAATAGATCATGAAGATCTGGATCAGGAAGGGCGTGTTGCGGATCAGCTCGATATATTCGTCGATGATCCAGACCAGCCATTTCGGGCCCGAGGTCTTGCCGAGCGCACCGGCGACCGAGACCACCATGCCGATCGCCATCGCCAGCGCCGAGAGCACGAGCGAGTTGACCAGCCCCTGCAGCAGCTCCGGCCATGCCGCGAAGACGTCGGCGAAATCGAATTCATAGCTCATCCGGACAGGCCCCTCCGGGGCTTCCGCTGCACGACAGTCTTCATCGATCCTGTCCTCCGTGAGTATCGGGCCGGCTTGTCACCGGCTTCTCGGTCTTATCTTGCTACAGGCGTGGAATCAGCAAGCCGCCATCCACGTTGATCACTGTCCCCGTCGCATAGGCGAATTGCCCGCTGGTCAGAGCGGCCACTGCGGCGGCGACGTCTTCGCCTTCGCCCCAGCGTCCCGCCGGGATCAGCCCGTCGGCGATCCGTGCGTCATATCTGGCCGCGACCTTCGCGGTCATGTCGGTGCGGATCACGCCCGGCCGGACCTCGAAGACCGGGATGCCCTCGGGCGCGAGCCTCACCGCGAGCGCCTTCGCCCACATCGAGAGGCCGAGCTTGGAGACGCAATATTGCGCCCGGTCGATCGAGACGAGCTCTGTCGAGGCCGAGGTGATGAAGACGATCGCCGGCCGCTCCGGCCGCTCCGCCAGCATCGCTCTGGCGACCTCCTGACTCAGGAAGGCGGCGCCGCGCAGGTTGACGTCCATCACGCGGTCGAAACTCTCCTCCGTGATCTCCAGCATGTCGCCGCGCACCGGCGCGCCGATGCCGGCATTGGAGACGAAGAGATCGAGCCGGCCGAAAGCCGCCTTCACATCGGCGACGAGGCCGGGATGGCTCGCGACCGCCGCGACATCGTGCCTGAAGAACCGGGCTTGGGCCCCCGCCGCTTCGAACAGTTTCGCAGATTCGGCAACGGCCTCGTCCTCGGCGATGTCGGTGAAGGCGATGTCGTGGCCGGCCTTGGCCAGCGCCACGCCGATTGCGCGGCCGATACCGCGCCTGGCGCCGGTGACGAGGGCGACGGGACGCGTCATCTCACTCGCCCCGGTAAAGCGGCGTGCGCTTTTCCCGGAAGGCGGAGACGCCTTCCTTCACGTCCTCGGTATAGGAAACGAGCGAACTCGCCAGCGTCTCCATGATCGCGCCGCTATCCTCGTCCTCGGCGGCATTGATGAGCTGCTTGACGATGAGGTTCGCCACCGGTCCGCGCTGGCTAATGCGCTCGGCCATGGCTTGCGCCGCGGCGAGCGCGCCGCCCTTCTCGACGACCTGATCGACGATCCCGAGCGAAAGTGCGGTCTCGGCCGTGACGATCTCGCCGGTCAGCGCGAGGCGGCGTGCGACCTGCCCGCCGAGACGCTTCACGAGACGCTGCGTGCCCGACCAGCCTGGGATCATGCCGAGCCCGGTCTCGGGCAGGCCGATTTTGGCCTGGGCCTCGCAGATGCGGATATCGGCGGTGACGGCGAGCTCGAGCCCGCCGCCGAGCGCATGGCCGTTCATCGCCGCGATGACCGGCGGCTTCATCCGCGCCAGCTTGTCGAAGACGCGGTGGCCGGAACGGACCCAGCCCTGGCCCATCTCAAGCGGCGAGAGCCCGCCCCAGGCGACGATGTCGCCGCCGGCGCAGAAGGCCTTGCCCTCTCCGGTCAGGATGACAGCGCGCACCGAACGGTCGGCATCGATCGCCTCGGCAAAGCGGCCGAGCAGGCCGACCATGACGTCGTCGAGCGCATTGAGCTTTTCCGGCCGGGCGAGCGTGATCGTCGCGATGCCGGCGGCAATGTCGAGGCGGACCGGGTCGCTCATGCCGCCCTCGCGGGGAGTTCGAGCCCCATGAGGGCCTCATCGAAGAGCGCCGCGTCCATCGGCTTCGGCGGCTTCGGCACCAGCAGCGGGAACTCGCTCTGGGCGAGGATGTCGCGCTCCAGATCGACGCCCGGCGCGATCTCGGTGACGACGATGCCGTCCGGCGTCAGCTTCATCACGCAGCGCTCGGTGACATAGGTGATGTCCTGGCCCTGCGCGATGGCGCGGGGGCCGGAGAAGGAGATGTGCTCGACCGCCTCGACCAGCTTCTTCACCTTGCCTTCCTTCTCGATGACGAGCTTGCCGTCCGCGATCGCGAGCTTGGCGGCGGCGCTGAAATAGCCGGAAAAGACGATGCGCCTGGCGCGCGCGGTGATGTCGATGAAGCCGCCGGCGCCGGCGGTGACATGCGGACGCACGCCGAGCTTCGAGACGTTGACGCAGCCTTGCCGGTCGATCTGCAGGAAGGAGAGCAGCGATAGGTCGAAGCCCGCTCCCTGGAAGTAGGTGAACTGGTAGGGGGAGGGGACGATGGCCTCGGCATTGGAGGCGCAGCCAAACTGGAATTCGAGCAGCGGCACGCCGCCGACGGCGCCCTGCTCGATCACCCAGGTCACGGCGCCGTGCCGACCTTCCTCGATCAGGATACGCGGGACATTGGCGGAGATGCCGAAGCCGATATTGACGGCGTCACCATGGCGCAATTCCTGCGCGACGCGCCGGGCGATGACCTTGGCGACGTCGAAGGCAGGGGTTTCGAAGCTCGACAGGGGCCGGCGCACCTCGCCGGAGATGGCGGGGTCGTAGACGGTCTGCGTCGTCTGCATCTGGTCGGGCGCGACCACGATGGCGTCGACGAGGATACCCGGCACGAAGACGGATTGCGTGTCGAGGCTGCCGGCCTCGACCACGCGCTTCACCTGCGCGATGACGACGCCGCCATTGTTGCGGACCGCGAGCGCCTGATCCAGGGGGCCGAGCAGGCCGCCCTCATGCTCGTAGGAGAGGTTGCCGCGCTCGTCCGCCGTGGTGGCGCGGATGATCGCGACCTGCGGCACGATGCTCCGGAAATAGAGCCAGTCCTCGCCGTCGAACTCGACGCGGCTGACGATGGGCGCGGCCGCGGCGCGCGCATTCATGGCGCAGCCCTGGTGCTTAGGGTCGACGAAGGTGTCCATGCCGATCTTGGTCAGCACGCCCGGCCGCTTGGCGGCGGCCTCGCGATGCATGTCGAACAGGATGCCGCTCGGGATGTTGTAGGCCGGGATCTCGTCGCCCGTGACCATCTTCCAGATCGCGGGCGGCTCGGCCGAGGAGGGGCCGGACGGGTAGGAGCCGCCCATGATCCGCGCCAGCAGGCCGGGTTTGGCGATATGGTCGACGCCCTTGACGCCCCACATGTCGCCGGCCGCGATCGGATGCAGCGTCGTCAGGTTGCGCGGATGGCCGGAGGCGTCGAATCGCCGGCCGATTGCCGCGAGGACGGCATCCGGGCAGCCGAGGCCGGAGGAGGAGGAGACCGTGACGATCGCCTCGTCCGGGATCAGGGCGGCGGCTTCGTCGGCTGAAAGAATGCGGGGGAAGGCCATGATCTCTTGTCTCTTCGGGAGGATTCAGCCGGCGGCGGCGAGCGCGCGCTGATAGGCGCCGCAGGATTCGCGGATGACGAGATGGGCGGGGCCGATGAAGCTCTCGGGCTCCGCTGAGGGATCGGCGATCTGCTTCAGCAGGAGGGCCGCGGCACGCTCGCCCAGACCGACCGGATCGACCGCGACGGTGGTCAGGGCCGGCGAGACATGGCGCGCCTCGCTGGTGTCGTCGAAGCCGACGATCGCGATGTCGCGCCCGACGACGAGGCCATGGCGGGCCGCAGCCAGCATCGCGCCGATGGCGGTGACGTCGTTGTAGCAGACGACGGCCGTAGGCCGGTCGGCGAGCGAGAGCACCGCGCTCATCGCGCTGAAACCACCGTCGCGCGTCGGCATGCTCTCGAGATTGAGCGCGGGGTCGACGCTGCGGCCGGACGCTCCCATCGCCGAGAGGAAGCCGCCATGGCGCTCCTGCCGGACGACCATCGAATGCATGCCGCCGAGAAAGGCGATGCGCTCATGGCCGAGATTGATGAGATGGCGGGTGACGCGGCTGGCGCCGAGGAGGTTCTCGGGAACGACGATGCTGGTATCGGCCCCGGGCAAGCGGCGGATCGCCACGAGCAATGCGGTGCCGGCGGCCTTGATCCAGTCGAGATGCTCGGGCCGGGTATCCAGGGCCGGGCAAAGGATGATGCCGCCGGCGCCGTGCTCGCGCATCATCCGCATCACCTGCTCCTGCCGCACCACGCTCTCGGCGGTGTTGGCCATGAAGGCGACATAGCCGGCCATCTGCAGCACCTTCTCAACGCCGATGGCGAACTCGGCGAAGAACGGGTTGGAGAGGTCGTTGAGGACGAGGCCGACGATGCGGGACTGCGCGTTACGCAGGTTGGCGGCGCCGCGGTTATAGACATAGCCGAGCCGGTCCATAGTCTGCAGGACGTGCTGGCGGGTCTCGGGCTTCACCGCGCCGCGGCCGGTGAGGACGAGCGAGACCGTCGATTTCGAGACGCCGGCGGCATCCGCGATCTCGATGATCGTCACCTTTCCCTTGCTGCCTTGCGGCTGCGGCATGGTTTCGTCCCTGATGCGCATGGCGCTGTTCTTTTCTTGGAACGTTCCATTATCAGCAGATGAAGCGGCGTGCAATATCTCTCTTTAAAAGCATTTCGGCCCTCTGTATAAGGCTGGAAACGCGTTTCGTAATTGGAACGTTCCAATAAAATTGTCGGAGGAAGCGATGGTCGAGATCAGTCTGCCCCGCATGGACGGTACTAGCGAGCGTTACAGGCTGGCGGCGCCTTCGCCTTTCCCGCAGACGGCCAAGGCCAACGGCATCCGCACCGTCTACGCCGCCGCCCATGTCGTCGCCGACCCGCTGAAGCTGGTCGATCCCTGGCGCGAGCCGGCCGTCGACTGGGACGCGACGCTGGCCTTCCGTCATCACCTCTGGGGTCTCGGCTTCAAGATCGCCGAGGCGATGGACACCTCCCAGCGCGGGATGGGGCTGGACTGGCCGAATGCAGCCGATCTGATCACCCGTGTGCTGGCCGAGGCCAGGGCGACGCCGGGTGCCGATCTCGCCTGCGGCGCAGGCACCGACCAGCTCGACCCCAGCACCGCCCGCAGCCTCGACGACGTGATCCGTGCCTATGAGGAGCAGATCGGCCATATCGAGGCGCATGGCGGCAGGATCATCCTGATGGCGAGCCGCGCGCTCTGTCGCGTCGCGAAGGGGCCCGACGACTATCTCGCCGTCTACAGCCGCCTGATCCGCCAATGTCGCGGCAAGGTGATCCTGCACTGGCTCGGCGAGATGTTCGATCCGGCGCTGGCCGGCTACTGGGGCAGCCGCGATTTCGAGCCGGCGATGGAGACGGTGCTCACCCTGATCCGCGAGCACGCCTACAAGATCGACGGCATCAAGATCTCCCTGCTCGATGCGGGCAAGGAGATCATGATGCGCCGCCGCCTGCCGGCGGGCGTCGTCATGTATACCGGCGACGATTTCAATTACGCCGAGCTGATCGGCGGCGACGAACAGGGCTTCTCGCACGGCCTGCTCGGCATCTTCGATCCGATCGCGCCCGCCGCCGCTGCGGCTTTCGCCAGGCTGGAGGCGGGCGACCGCGCCGGCTTCCATGCGATCCTCGACCCGACGGTGGCGCTCTCGCGCCGGCTCTTCGAGGCGCCGACGCAGCATTACAAGTGCGGCGTCGTCTTCCTCGCCTGGCTCAACGGCTTCCAGAGCCATTTCCGGATGGTCGGTGGCGCCGAGTCGGCGCGCGGAATCCTGCACTACGCCGATCTCTTCCGCTTGGCCGATCGGTCGGGGCTGCTGGCGGATCCCGAACTGGCCGCTCGCCGGATGACGCATCTCTGCGCCCTCAACGGCGTCGCGTGAGGAGCGCCGGATTTCAACGAAGCACCGCCGTCATTCCGGGACAGGCCGAAGGCCTGGGCCCGGAATCCATGAACACGAGCTTCCCGTCATGGTCGGGCTTGTCCCGACCATCCACGTCTTCATCGATGCGATGCGGTGTTCAAGACGTGGATGCTCGCCACAAGGGCGAGCATGACGACTGGAATGACGACGGGGTTCCGCGGCTGACAATGCCGATCGTCAGATGACTTGAGAGGAAGCGAACCATGCACGCTCCGCTGCTCGATGCCGAGATCTACGACCAGATCCGCGAGACCGCCCGGCGCTTCGCCGAGGACGTCGTCAGGCCCGTTGCCGCCGAGCTCGACCGCGACGAGACCTTTCCCGCCGAGATCTACCGCCAGATGGGCGCGCTCGGCCTGTTCGGCATCACCGTGCCGGAGGCGCATGGCGGCGCGGGGCTCGATACTTACGCCTATGCGATCGTCATGGAGGAGTTGTCGCGCGGCTATTCTTCGGTCGCAGACCAGTGCGGCCTCGTCGAGCTGATCGGCACGCTGCTCACCCGTTACGGAACCCCCGAGCAGATGCGGCGTCTGCCCGATATCCTCGCCGGCAAGACGCGCGTCGCCTATTGCCTGACCGAGGCCGAGGCGGGCTCCGACCTCTCCAATGTCCGCACCACCGCGCGCGAAACCGCCGAGGGCTATGTCATCGACGGCGGCAAGCTCTGGATCCACAATGCGCCGGTCGCCGATCTCGGCTTCGTGCTGGCCTCGACCGATCCGGCCGCCGGCCATCGCGGCATGAGCATCTTCCTGGTCGATCTGCATGCGCCGGGTGTCTCGCGCGGGCCGAAGGAGCACAAGATGGGCCAGCGCGCGAGCCAGGTCGGCGCGCTGGCCTTCGATGGCGTCACGGTGCCGCGCGAGGCCCTGCTCGGCCCGAAGGGGCGCGGCTTCCACATCATGATGAGCGTGCTGGAAAAGGGGCGCGTCGGCATCGCTTCCCTGGCCGTCGGCATCGCGCAGGCGGGGCTGGAGGCGGCGCTGGCATATGCCCGCGACCGGCGCCAGTTCGGCAGGCCGATCCTCGACAACCAGGGCCTGCAATGGCTCCTGGCCGACATGGCCAAGGAGATCGCCGCCGCCCGCGCGCTTGTCGAGCGTGCCGCGCTGCTGATCGACCGCGAAAAGCCCGCGACCTCCGCCGCCTCGATGGCCAAGTGCTTCGCCAGCGACATGGCGGTGGCGCAGACCGCCAATGCCGTGCAGGTCTTCGGCGGCTCCGGCTATATCCGCGGGGTCGAGGTCGAGCGGCTTTATCGCGACGCCAAGATCACGCAGATCTACGAGGGCACCAACCAGATCCAGCGTACGATCATCGCGCGCGAACTGATCAGGAACGGTGCGTAGGCCAGGCTCGCGACGAGGCGAGCGGTGGCCGTGAACGGCCTTGCGGGAACGGCGATATAACCGCGCCGTCCATGATGCGGCCTGCCGCGCTCCGAAAATCCGCCTGAACCAATAGAGCGGCAAAGATCGCCTCGCCGGGCAGTGCGGGGCGGATCGAAAGCCCGCGCGCCCGTGCCTGTCGGGGGCGCGGCATCTTCTGGCATCGGTCTCAACATCCCGCGCTGGCGCAGAGCATCGTCATCGCCCCTCTGCGGCCGGGTCGGAGTGCCGTTGCGACTCTCGGAAATGACAGGTTGATTTCGCATATGAAAATTGCTTTCATATGCGCGAGAGGCGCCCGGCAGAACGGCGCCCCAACCGGAGGCGCCCCTTGCATATTCTTGCTGCCGCCTATCGGGCGCTGCTCATCGCGCTCGTGGCGCTGATCGTCGCGATCGTCGCGATTGCCGTCGTGTTTCGCTACGTCCTCAACACGCCGCTGATCTTCAGCTTCGACCTCGCGACGATCCTGTTCGTCTGGCTTGTCTTCCTCGGCTTGACGCCTGCGGCCCATGAGGGCTCCCACATGGCGGTAGACCTGTTCACCGCGCTGCTGCCGGCCGGCCTCGCCAGGGCCCTCGCCCTGGTCGTGCGGCTGCTGATGATCGCGATCGCGCTTTTCCTGGTCCGCTATTCCTGGGACCTCGCGATGCGGACGCGGATGGAGATCGCCTCCATGCGCATCTCCATGATCTGGGTCTACATGGCGATGCCGGTCGGCTTCGCGATCTTCGCGGCCTACGAGGCCTGGTCGCTGGCCTGCAGCGCGATGGGCCGCCCGATCGGGAGGCATGCGCGATGAGCCCTGCCGCCCTGCTCGGCGTCTTCCTGTCGCTGACCGTCATCGGCCTGCCGATCGCCTTCGTCCTGCTCGGCACGGGCATCGCGGTGACGCTGTCGGACCCGGACATCCTCGATGTCGCCTATATCCAGAACATCATCGTCGGAACCCAGTCCTTCCCGCTGATCGCGATCCCGCTGTTCATTCTCGCCGGAGAGCTGATGAACATCTCCGGCATCACCCGCCGGCTGATGGATTTCGCCTCTGCGCTGACGGCGCACATGATCGGCGGGCTGGCGCAGGTGAACATCGTCCTGTCCATGCTGCAGGCGGGCATGACGGGCTCGGCCAATGCCGAAGCGGCGATGCATGCGAAGACCCTCAATCCCGAAATGGTCCGTCGCGGCTACAGCCCGGCCTATGCCGCGATCGTGACCTCCGCGTCTGCGCTGATCGCCCCCATGATCCCGCCGGGAATCGGCCTCATCCTCTACGGCTTCGTCACCGATCTCTCGATCGGCAAGCTGTTCATGGCCGGCATCCTGCCGGGTCTGATCATGACGGCCGGCATGATGGTCATGTCCCACTGGATCGCGAAGCGGCGCAACTACGAGCGCAGCACGGAGCGGGCCAGTTCGGCGCGCCTGCTCCAGACCTTCTGGGGCGCTGTGCCCGCGATGCTGATGCCGGCCATCATCGTCATCGGCATCCGGCTCGGCATCTTCACTGCCTCGGAGGCTGGCGCCGTCGCGGTGCTCTACGCGCTGCTCTTCTGCGCCGTCTACCGGGAATGCCGCTGGCGCGACGTCGCCGAGTCGCTCGCGTCGACGGCCACCACGACCAGCGTGATCATGATCATCCTGGCCGCGTCGACCGCGCTGAGCTGGGCTTTGTCCTTCGAGCAGCTCCCGCAGCGGGTGGCCGAGATGCTCGTCGTGACCGCGGCCAACAAGTTCATGCTCTTCGCGATCGTCGCCGTGCTGCTGCTGATCGCCGGCATGTTCGTCGAAGGCACGGCGCTGATCCTGATCCTTGCGCCGATGTTCGCGCCCGCCGCGGTGAAGCTCGGCGTCGATCCCATCCATTTCGGCATCTTCTTCGTCTACATGATCCATCTCGGCGGCATCACGCCCCCGGTCGGCACGGTCATGTTCACGACCTGCACCATCGCGCGCGTCCCGCTTCAGGACTTCATCCGCGAATCGCTGCCCTGGCTCGCCATGCTTCTCGGGATCGCCGCGCTGATCGCGGCCGTCCCCGGCACGGCGACTTGGCTCGGCTATCTCTGACGGCAACCGAAAACAAGAACGGCAACACTGGGAGACGAAACATGACGATCAGGATCATCACCGCTTCGGCAGGCCTCGCGCTCACCTTGCTGGCAGCCGCCCCGGCGGCGCAGGCGCAGCAGAAAACCCCCGTCCTGCGCTTCGGCCACATGAATTCGCCGACGCATATCGTCAATCTCGGCGGGCAGCGCCTCAAGGCGGCGATGGAGAAGGCCAGCGGCGGCCCGGTCCAGATCGATCTGTTCCCGAGCGCCCAGCTCGGCGAGAACTCGGCGGTGCTGGAACAGCTCACGCTCGGGTCGAACATCATCACCCAGGTCGGTCCCGGGACCATCGCCCAATATGTCCCGAACTACTCGGTGATGGTGCACCCGTTCCTGTTCAAGAACTGGGACGAGGTGAAGAAGGTCGCGAACTCGCCGCTGGTCAAGGGCTGGGAAAAGGGCCTGGTCAAGCACAACATCAAGCCGCTCTGCTTCTTCAACTTCGGCACGCGCGACCTCTATACGCGCAACAAGGCGGTCCGCACGCCGGCCGATACGGCCGGCCTCAAGATCCGCGTGCAGCCGGTGGCGATCTATACGGAGCTGGTGAAGTCCATGGGCGGCCAGGCGACGCCGATGCCCTGGCCGGAGGTCTACAGCGCGTTGTCGCAGGGCGTGATCGACGCGGCCGAAGCGCCGCCGAACGCGATCATCGACCAGAAGCACTACGAAGCCGCGAAATTCTACATGAAGACCAACCACATCCTCGACGCCGCCATGGTGGTGATGAGCCTGAAGGCGTTCAACGCGCTCAATGCGGATCAGCAGAAGACGCTGGAGGCCGCCGCCAACGAGGCCTGCGACTGGATGACCGCCGAATCGGGCAAGGTTTACGACAGCTCCGTGGCGGAACTGCAGAAGCAGGGCATGACGATCGTCTCCGACGTCGATCGCGCCGCCTTCGAGAAGGCTGCGGAATCGATCCAGAAGGCGTTCCCGGACTGGTCGCCGAACCTGGTGGCGGATGTCCGCAAGCAGCTTGGACGCTGATTGGAGCAGCGCTGGAGCCGGGCGTCGGGCCCGGCTCCGCAAGGAGCCGGAATCGTGAGCGACGACACCGATATTTCCAACCGCTACCGCGCCCCCGCACTCGAGAAGGGGCTCGACATCATCGAACTTCTGGCGAGCTCGGCCAGCGGCATGTCGCTGACGACGATCGCGGCCACGCTCGGGCGTTCCATGGGCGAGATCTACCGGATCGCGCTGGCGCTGGAAGCCCGCGGCTATATCCGGCGCGATGCCGAGTCCGACCAATACGCCTTGACGCTGAAGCTCTTCGAGCTCTCGCACGAGAACCCGCCGACCAACCGGCTGCTTTCGGTCGCGCTCCCGCAGATGGAGAAGCTCGCCGCCGACGCCCAGCAATCCTGCCATCTCGCGGTGCTGAGCGGAGCGCGCGTGCTGATCGTGGCCCAGGTCGATGCGCCGCGCCCCATGCATTACGCGGTCCGCCTCGGCGCGCAGTTCCCTCTGGCCGAGACGAGCTCGGGCGCCGTGCTCTTCGCCTATCAGCCGGAGCATCACCGCCAGGCGCTGCTCGATGCGAGCATGGCCTCCTTTCCGGAACTGGCCGAGACCTTGCCCGAGCGGGCCGAGAAGGTGCTGGCCGAGGGCGGCGAGCGTCGCGAGAGCCTGGTCGTGTCGGGCGTGACCAATCTCAGCCAGCCCGTCTTCGACCATCGCGGCGTCATCGCCGCCTGCCTGACCATTCCGTTCCTCGCCCAGAAGGGCCTCGCCGTCGATGTCGAAGCGGCGGAACGGGCCGTCATCGCTACGGCGGCCGGCATCTCGGCCGCGCTCGGCTGGCGCGACCCGCGCCAGCCCGCCGACAACGAAAACGAAGGAGAAGCCGCATGAGCGGAGCGCTCTCAGGGCTGCGCGTGCTCGATTTCAGCCATCTGCTGTTCGGCCCCTTCGCCACGCAGATGCTGGGCGACCTCGGAGCCGACGTGATCAAGGTCGAGCGGCCGGTCAGCGGCGACCTCTATCGGGACCTGCCGCCCTTTTTCAACCGCAAGCTGGGGGATTTCGAGAATCCGAGCTTCCTGGCCTGGAACCGCAACAAGCGCTCGCTCGCGGTCGATCTGAAAAATCCGGAGGGCAGGAAACTGCTGCAAGACATCGCCGCCACGGCCGATGTCTTCGTCCAGAACTTCCGGCCGGGCGTGCTCGACCGGCTCGGCTTCGGCTACGACGAATTGTCGAAGCTCAACCCGCGGCTGATCTACTGCTCCGGATCCGGCTATGGCGAGAGCGGCCCTTACCTGGAGCGGCCGGGCCAGGACCTGCTGCTGCAGGGATTGTCCGGCATCATGTCGGTGACCGGGCGCTCCGGTGTCTCGCCGACGCCGCTCGGCGTCGCCATCGCCGACCAGCTCGGCTCCTATCACATGGTCTACGGCATTCTCGCGGCGCTCTATCATCGCGAAAAGACCGGGCGCGGCCAGAAGATCGAGGTCGATCTGTTCCGGGCGCTCATCGCGCACCAGACGCAGGAATTCGTGACAACGCTCAATACGGGGCGCGTCTTCGAGCGCCCGAATTCCGGCATCGCCCATCCCGGCATGCCGGCGCCCTTCGGCGTGTATCGAACCCGGGACGGCTTCCTCAACATCGCGATGAATCCCTTCGCCAAGCTGGTCGAGGCGCTGGAGGCGCCGGAGCTCGCCCGCTTCGACGATGCGGAAGCGCTGTTCGACCGGCGCGACGAAGTCCATGCTGCGATCGAAGCGGTGACGCAGACGCGCACGACCGCTGCCTGGATGGCGCGGCTGCTTTCCTTCGATCTGTGGTGCGGCGAGGTGCTGCGTCAGGAGGAGGTGCCAGACGATCCGCAGGTGAAGCACATGGACGCCTTCACCTCGTACCAGCACCCGGTCATCGGCGAGGTGAAGACGGTCAACGTGCCGATCACGCTGTCCGAGACGCCCGGCAAGGTCGAACGGCACGCACCGATGGTCGGCGAGCACACGGTCGAGATCCTGGCCGAGCTCGGCTTCGACGGCGAGCGTATCGCGGCGCTGCGGAATTCCGGGGCCGTCTGGGTTCATCCGAGAGCGGAAACGGCATGACGAGCGCCTTCACCGACTACGAACGGCGCGGCTCCGTCGCGCTGCTGACCTTCGCGCGGCCTGATCAGCTCAACGCGATGAGCGGCGCCATGGTGGAGGAGATCCTCGCGGCGATCGCGCAGGCGGCCGGTGACCCGGCCATCCGCGCCCTCGTGCTGCGCGGCGCGGGCGGCAACTTCATGGCCGGAGCGGATATCAAGGCCTATGCGACGCAGTCGGCCGAGGCTTTCCGCGACTTCCAGGAGAGTGCCGGGCACGTCTATGGCGCGCTGGAAGCGCTGTCGAAGCCCGTGATCGCGGCGGTCGAAGGCTATGCGCTGGGCGGCGGCTTCGAGATCGCGCTGTCGGCCGATCTGATCGTCGCGCATCCCGAGGCCAAGCTCGGCCTGCCCGAGGTCAAGCTCGGCCTCGTCCCGGGCGGCGGCGGCACCCAGCGTCTTGCCCGCAAGCTCGGCCCCAATCGGGCGGCCGAGCTTCTCATGACCGGTCGCTTCGCCAGCGCGCAGGAGATGGCGAACTGGGGCGTCGTCAACCGCGTCGCCGATGATGCGCTCGCCGAAGCGCTGGCTCTGGCCGAGCAGATGGCGCGCCATCCGGCCGGCGCGCTCGCCGATCTCAAGAAGCTGAACCTCGCCGCCTGGCAGACCGGTCTCGAGGCCGGTCTCGAAGCCGAGCGCGACGCGGTCTGCGCGCTGTTCCTCACCGGCGACGGCATGCAGCGGATCCGCGATTTCGTCACCCGCTCCGAGCGCAGGAAGGCCGAAGGAGCCAAGGCGTGAGCACGACCCTCGAAGGCATCACCTGGGATCATCCGCGCGGCCGCACGCCTCTCGAAAAAAGCATCGCGCGCTATCGCGCCGAGCGGCCCGATGTCGCGATCTCGTGGCGGGCTCGCAGCCTGCGCGACTTCGGCGAATTGCCGCTCGAGGAGCTGGCCGAGCGCTTCGACCTGATCGTGTTCGATCACCCCTTCGTCGGCCAGGCCGCCAGGCGCGGGCTGCTCGTCGACCTGACGCCGCATATCCCGGCTGAGGCAATGACCTGGCTCGATGCCGGTGCGGTTGGGCCTTCCTGGCGCTCCTATCACTGGCAAGGCGCGATCTACGGCCTGCCGATCGATGCCGCCGCGCAGGTCGCCGCTTATCGGCCCGACCTGATGGGCAAGGCCGGCCGCTATCCTCCGGCGACCTTCGACCAGCTTCTGCGGCTGGCGCGGGACCTGCGCGCGCACGGGCTCTGGGTTGGCGTGCCGGCCTGTCCGATCGACGCTGTCTGCATGGTGCTGACGCTCGCCGCCAATCTGGGGCGTCCGGTGACGGCGGAGAATCCGGTGTTCCTGGAACGGGATTTCGGCATCCGGCTGCTGGAGCGGCTCAAGGCGCTGGTCGCGCTCAGCCATCCCGACTCGACGCGGATGAATCCGATCCAGATGCTCGATCTGGCGGCGGGCGGCGACGATGTCGCCTATATCCCCTACACCTTCGGCTACACCAACTACAGCCGCGAGGACGCTGAGAGGCCGCTGCGCTTCGCCGATATCGTCGCGGCAGGCGAGCATGCCTGCCGGGGCACGTTGCTCGGCGGCGCCGGCTTCGGCGTCACCAGCCGCTGCCGTGATGTCGCCGAGGCGGTGCGCTACGGGCTCTGGCTCTGCGCGCCGGATTACCAGCGCACGCATTATTTCGCCGATGGCGGCCAGCCCGGCATGCTGCAGGCCTGGACCGATCCGGCCTGCGACGCGCAGAGCCGCGGCTTCTTCTCCGGGACGTTGCGTACGCTCGGCTCGGCCTATCTGCGCCCGCGCTTTGCCGGTTACGTGCCGTTCTTCGAGGAAGGCGGCCTGAAGACCAATGCCTTCCTGCGCGGCGACGGCAGCGCCGAAAGCCTCGTCGACTGGTTCAACGCCGCCTTTGCCGACGCCCTCAAGAACGCCTGACGAGAGGACCGAACAGAATGACTGGTATCCGCCTGCGCGGAATGACCTGGGACCACCCGCGCGGTTACGATCCCATGGTCGCCTGTTCGGCGCTCTACCAGGAGCGCAACGGCGTCGAGATCGTCTGGGAGAAGCGCTCTCTGCAGGATTTCGAGTCGTTTCCGGTCGAAGAGCTGGCGCGGCGCTATGACCTGATCGTCATCGACCACCCGCATGCCGGGCAGGTGGCGCGCGAAGGCTGCCTGTATCCGCTCGACCAGCCCGGCTTCTCGTCCGAGCGGCGTGCGATGCTCTCCGGCTCTGTTGGGCTGTCCTATCACAGCTATGTCTTCGACGGCCGGCTCTGGGCACTGCCGCTGGACGCCGCGACCCAGGTCCAGGCGTTCCGGCCAGACCTGATCGAGCGGGCGCCGGAAACCTGGGAAGAGGTGCTGGAACTCGCACGTGCCGGCAGGATCGTGCTGCCGCTGCGTGCCCCCCATTCGCTGATGTGCGTGATGACGCTCGCCGCCAATCTCGGCTGGCTGCCCGGTCGCGAAGGCGAGGAGTTCATCCCGCGGGCCATCGGTGAGGCTGTCGTCACACAACTCGCCGCGCTTGCGCGCCATCTCGACGAGCGCTGCTTCTCGTTCGATCCGATCGCCGCCCTCGACCTGCTCGCCGAGAGCCCCGATCTCGCCTGCTGCCCGCTCGTCTACGGCTACGTCAATTATGCTCATGCCGGCTTCCGCGCGCATCGTCTCGCCTTCGCGGATATCCCCTGCCTGGGCTCCAGCGGGCCGCTCGGCTCGGTGCTCGGCGGCACCGGCCTGGCCGTTTCCGCACGATCGGCACAGCCCGAAGCGGCGCTGAAATTCGCCTACTGGATCACTTCGGGCGAGATCCAGCGCGGGCCCTATATCGCCGCAGGCGGTCAGCCGGGTCATGGCGAGGCCTGGCTGGACGATATCGCCGATCAGGCCGCCAATGGCTTCTACAGCCGGACGCGCGCCACGCTCGAAGGCGCGATGTTGCGGCCGCGGCATGACGGCTACATGGATTTCCAGGACAAGGCCGCCCGCCTGATCGCGGAAGGGCTTCTCGCCAGGACTTCGGCGCGGGCGATCGTCGAGGACGTCAATCGCGTGGCGCGCGAGACGCGTTCGAAGCACCAGGGGTGATTGCTGCGCTCGCCGATCGCGCCAATGCCGGATGACGCGATCCGCGGGCGCCCGCCCGAGGGACTGGCGGGCGGGCTACGGCCCCGATCGCAGGCGCGTTGAACAATATCCGGCGTTCAAGCGGTCGCGTCACCGATCATCGCTGCGCAGCTTGCGTATGGCCGGAGAGCGCGGAATTTCTGATTGTCATAACTCCCGGGAATACGCTGCTCTGTATTCGGAATTTGACATCGGAATTTTGCTTGTGCGAGTCTCTCGACTGCTTTGGTTGTATTTCTTATTTTATGAGTAAAATACATATCAAGTAATAATGATCCGAGGTGTTTTAATATAGATTTTATTTTTGTGACTTGGATTTCATTTTTCCTTTGCGGATTTTTCTTGGTTTCGGCCGGAGCGGATTTCGCCGTTTCATTCCCGGACTTGGTCCTCGCTCTCATCAGCCTCCAGGGTTTCTCCATGCCTTCAGCAGCCACAACCTATGCCGTCATCGGAGCGACCGAGCACGCGCTCGCGTTGGCGGCGGAGCTTCGTCTGGCGGGTAACCGTGTCATCGTGGCCGAGCAGGCGGCTCGCCGCGCTGCCCTGGACGCGCTGGCTGCCGCGCCGGGCCTCGACGTCGACTGTCAGGTCGAGAGCGTGGTCGGCGGCAGGCAGCGCAGACTGGTGACGGGTATCGAGGTCGCGCCCGATGTCGCAACCGCTATCGGGGCCGCGCAGGTCCTGATCTTCATGACGCCGCAGACGACCTATGAGGACGTTCTCGCCGCCTCCGCCGGGAGCCTGCGCAACGATCAGATCATCCTGCTCTGCCCGGGCGGCCTCGGCGGAGCCCTGCTGGTCGCGCGGATTGCCGCGAAAGCCGGCGCCCCCGATCTGCTGGTGGCGCAGACCTCCGCGATGCCGCTGGGCGGCCGCAACGCCGGCCCGGCGGCGCTGCGCATCGCGAGCAAGAAGAAGTTCCTGCCCGTCGGCGTCTTCCCGGCGTCGCGCACGCAGGAATTGCTGGAGCGGCTCGCTGAGGACTTTCCGCAGCTCACCGCCAATGCCGATGTGATCGAGACGGGCTTTGCCGGGGCTGCGATGGGGCTCCATCCCATTCCGATGATCATGAACGCCGCCCGCATCGAGGCGGACGGCCCCTATGTCTATGACGGCTACGCGATCACGCCCAGCATCGCCCGGGTCATCGATGCGGTCGATGCCGAGCGGCGGCTGATCCTGAAGGCGCTCGGCGCTCCGCTGACGACTTTCTCGGATATCCTGAAGCAGTCATACGGTGTTGACGGCGACAGCTTCCACGAGGTGGTCCACGCCGTGCCGGGCTACAGGCAGGTCAAGAGCCCTCCGGATCTGCGCTACCGCTATCTCAGTGAGGACGTTCCCACGCAGCTCGTTCCCGCCGTCGCGCTGGCCCGCGTGCTGGGGGTCGCGACGCCGATGCTCGATGCGACCGTGAACTATGCCAACGCCATGCATGGCTGCGACTACTGGCGAAGTGGCTGGAATCTCGAGAAGCTCGGGCTGGACGGACTCGATGCGGCCGGGATCGCGGCGCTGCTCGCGCGCGGTTTCGGCGCCCGCTGACCGCTCCCTTGCCTGGCCGGAGCGAGAACGAGGCAGGTCATTGCCCGCCCGGACCATTCCGATCGCATAACTCCGTTGGGGATCTCTGCCGATCCCGCCCGGTACGAGGCAAGCAGGCTCATCGCGGTGACGCGTAGCGGCGTCACGCCCGTCGCCTTCCTCGGCGGGCCGATCGCCGACGAAATCCTGTCGGGCGGGGACCGCGACGAACGCGCCATGTTCAGGCCGGACCGGTTTCATCGGGAGAATGCGACGGCGGCCGCCCCTCGGGGCGAAGACTGAGCCGGACGCCGCGTAACCCTGTCGCCCGAGCGTGCCTTCAGCCGACGCCTATAACCAGCAGGAATAGGATTGCGGCGATTTCGACTTGGACATCCCCAAGGTGCGCCCCTCATCATCCGGACCAGAACAATATCGTCTCGGAGGTGAGAACATGATCAAGGCTGCGTTGCGGCTTTCCTGCCTGGCGTTGACCGTCTGCCTGCCCGCGCTCGCCACGGCCGAGGAGGTCGTGCTGAAAGCGAGCACGGGCGCCGGCGACGTGTCGACGCTCGATGCCCATCGCGCCAGCGCCACGAGCGACAAGGCGCTCGTCGGCTGGATCTATAACGGCCTCGTCCGCTTCAAGCCGGGGAGCGCCGATCCCAAGGATCTCGAGGCCGATCTGGCCGAGCGCTGGGAGCGCAGCGCCGACGGCAGGGTCTGGACCTTCTTCCTGCGCAAGGGCGTGAAATTCCACGGTAGCTGGGGCGAGCTGACCGCGGACGACGTGGTCTACTCGCTGACCCGGTCTGGCGATCCCAAGCGATCCACCTTCGCGAACGATTTCCGCGCCATCGAGAAGATCGAGAAGGTCGACGACCATACGGTTCGCGTCTCGCTCAAATATCCCGACGTCAATTTCCTCGGCCGCGTCTCGAACTATCATGGCGGCAACATCGTGAGCCGCAAGGCGGCCGAGGAGCTCGGCGACAAGTTCGGCGCCAATCCGGTCGGCACCGGCCCGTTCCAGTTCGTCGAGATGGTGACGCAGCAATATGTGAAGCTCGCCGCGCATAAGGATTATTTCCGCGGCAAGCCCAAGATCGACACCATCATGGCCCGCGCCATCGCGTCCGACAGCGCGCGCGAGCTCGCCTTCAGCTCCGGCGAGATCGACCTGATGTATGGCAAGCGCGAGCAGCGCTGGGTCGACAACGCCCGCAAGCGCGGCGGCTTCAATGTCGACGTTTTCGCGCCCGGCGAGTTCCGCACGCTCAGCCTGAACCGGACCATGCCGCCCCTGGACAACGTGAAGGTCCGTCAGGCGGTGGCGGCGGCGATCAATGTCGACGACCTCGTTCGCTTCGTCGGCAAGGATGTCGGTCCCAGGGGTTGTTCCATCGTGCCGCCGGGCTATCTCGGCGAGGATTGCTCGACCACCTACAAGTTCGACATCGCCAGGTCGAAAGCCCTGCTGGCAGAGGCAGGATTCAAGGACGGCTTCACGATCAAGTCGATCGTCTCGAACATCTCGGCCCAGCAGCCCTTCATGGAGATCATCCAGTCGCAACTAGCCAAGGTCGGCATCAAGCTGGACATGCAGGTGGTCGACCACGCGACCTACCAGGCCCAGTCGCGCAAGAACCTGAGCGGCATGGTGTTCTACGGAGCGGCCCGCTTCCCGATCGCGGACACCTACCTGTCGGAGTTCTTCCATTCGCGTGCGATCGTCGGCACGCCGACCGGCGTGACGAATTTCTCGCACTGCTCGGTGGCGGATGCCGAGATCGATGCCGCCCGCGTCGAAGCCGATCCGGCCAAGCAGCTGGCTCTCTGGAAGGAGGCCCAGCGCAAGATCATGGACGATGTCTGCGCCGTGCCGCTGTTCGAGCTCCGCCAGGTCTGGGCGCATAGCGATCGTCTCGATTTCGGCTACGAGCTCAAGGGCGCGATGAACCTCGCCCCGCCGATCACCGAGCTCACCACCGTCAAGGCGAAGTGAGCCGGCTGCGTAGCGATCGATGACCGGCACGATCGAGGCGCTCGCCGCCTATGTCCATGCGGCGCGCACGGTGCCGCTCTCGGCGGAGGCACGCGAGGCCGCGCTGCGGTCCGTTCTCGATCTCGTCGCCGCGGCTGCCTCCGGGATCGATGCGCCGGGTCCGCGTGCCGTGCGCCTCGCGGCGAGCGCGCTCCACGGGGCAGGCGATCATCCGATCTGGTTCACCGGGGGGCGGTCCAGTCTCCTCGGCGCCGTCTGGGCGAATGGCGCGGCTGCGGCGGCGCTCGACATCGACGACGGACACCGGATCGCCCGCGGCCATCCCGGCGCCGCGATCATTCCGGCGGCCTTCGCGGTCGCCCGGCAGGTCGGCGCCTCGGCGGACGATCTGCTCAGGGCGATCGTCGTCGGCTATGAGGTCGGAGTCGCGGTCGGCGCGGCGCGGCGCTTCTATGCCAATACGGGCATGTGGTCGGGCTATGGCGTCGTCGCCGCGGCCGGGCTGTTGAAGGGAACGCCACCGGGGCAGCTCGCGCAGGCTTTCGCCATCGCCGGCGCCAGCGCACCCAACCAGTTGCATGCCGGGGCGGGGCCTGCTTTTCCCGCCCTGGAGGGGACGGATGTCAAGGAAGGCATCCCGTGGTCGAGCGTCACGGCGGTCTCGGCCCTCGCGCTTGCCGAAAACGGGCATGGCGGGCCGCTCGCGCTGCTCGATACGGACAGCCATTTCCGCAGCGCGGAGATCGTCGATGGGCTCGGCAGCAGGCTCTATATCGCCCGCAGCTATTTCAAGTTCCTCTGCTGCTGCCGGCATGTGCATGCGCCGGTGGAAGCTCTGCTCGACCTGATGGCCGGGCACGATATCGCGGCCGACGCGATCGAGCGCATCGTGGTCGACAGCTATAGCGGGGCCCTGAGGCTGACCAATCGCCCGGATCCGCAGGGGTTCACGGAGATCCAGTTCAGCATTCCCTATTGTCTCGGCCTGGTCGCCCTGCACGGCCGCGAGGCGCTGCTGCCCTTGACCGAGGCGTTCGTCGAGCGGCCCGAGATTGTCGCCATCGCGCGCAAGGTGTCGTTGCGGCTCGATCCGGAAATCGAGGCCCGCTTCCCTGCGGAAACGCTGACCCGCGTGACCGTCGAGGCAGCCGGGCGGCGCCATGTCTCCGAGATCACCGGGCCGCGCGGCGAGGCCAGCACGCCGCCTTCCTGGCGGGAGCTCGAGGAGAAGCTGCGGATCGCCACGCGCCGGACCGCCTCGGAGGAGCAGCAGGACAGGCTTCTCGGCGCCGTCGATGCGCTGCGCAAGGGCAATCTCGGCCCGCTCGCGGCGGCTTTCCACGAGCTGCGGCTGGGTGCAGGCACGGCTCCCGCCTGACCGGCTCGAACGTCGTCCGGCGTCAATCCATCGCGGGCATGCTGCGGGAAATCCCCGCGGCGACCTCTCGCGTTGCCTCCATGAATGCATCGACGAGCCGGGCATTGCGGCTGTCGCGGATGCGGCAGAGATAGAAATCGAGCTGGATCGTCGGCTCGAAGCGGCGGATCGCCAGCCGGTCGCGCAAGCCGCCGACCACCAGCGGATGCACCAGCGAGACGCCGGCGCCCCCCGCCACGAATTCGCAGAGCGTCGGCGATACGTTCACCACCATCGTGGTGTTGGGTACCACCCCATGGGCGCTGAGCGTCGCGGTGGTGCGCTGGCTGGTGTGGCTGTCCGGATCGAAGGAAATGAACGGCTGGCCGATCAGATCCTCGGGCCGGATCACCGACTTGGCGGCGAGCGGGTGGTCGAGCGGCGCGATGAAGACCTCGGGATGGCCCATCATCGGCTCGGCGACGATATAGGGGTTGTCGATCGGCGCGATCACCAGCCCGACATCGAGCTTTCGGGTCACCAGCCCTTCCGTGATCCATTGCGAGCTGCGCGACTGCACGGAGCAGAACACGCCCGGCTGCCGCGCGAGGAACGCCGCCGTCGAGCGCTCGATGAAGGAGCCGGAGAGGGCCGGCATCACGCCGATCAGCAGCCGGCCCTGCTCGTCCCGGCGGATGGTTTCGACGGCGTTCTCCACCTGGCGCAGGCCTGCGAAGATCCGATCGACCTCGGCGTAGAGGCGCATGCCGTAGGGCGTCGGCGCAAGGCGGCCCTTCACCCGTTCGAAGAGGCGCAGGCTCGTGTCCTGCTCGAGATGCGCGATCAGCTTGCTGATCGCGGGTTGCGAGACGTTCATCACTTCCGCGGCGCGGCTCACCGTGCCGTGCTCGATCACGGCCTTGAAGGCTTCCACCTGGCGGAGATTGAGCTGGCGCGCCATGGCATAACCTTTTGGAATAGAGTTCCGATAATTTCGACTTTGACGAAATGGCGACTAAGGCCCTAGCTGCGTTCGAGCAAGGGAAATCGCATGCGTCCGGACATCGTCGTCATCGGGGGAGGCACTGTCGGCGCCGCGATCGCCTACGGTCTCGCCGGCTTGAAGCAGAGCGTCATGCTGCTCGACGGCAGCGACCGGGACTATCGTGCCGCGCAGGCGAATTTCGGGCTGGTCTGGCTGCAGGGAAAGGGCATGGGCCTGCCGGCCTACCAGACGCTGACCCGCGCCAGCGTCTGCCTCTGGCGCGATTTCGCCACCGAGGTCGAGGAGCTCTGCGGAGCGGATATCGCCTATGAGAACGACGGCGGCATCGCCTTCTGCGTGGGCGAGGATGGCTTCGAGAACCGCCGCGCCCAGTTGCTGCGGCTTCACAACCAATGGGACGGCGGCGAGCCCGACTGGGAGATGATCGACCGGACGGCGCTGCAGAAGCTTCTGCCCCGGGCGCGTCTCGGCAACGCCGTTTCCGGAGCGAGCTTCGGCCGCCTCGACGGCCATGCCAATCCGCTCCGGCTGCTGATGGCACTGCACGAGGGTGTCGCGCGCCATGGCGGCGTCGTGCGCAGCAATGCCACGGTTCGCAGGATCGAGCGTGCCGGGGTGGATTTCCGCCTGGTGCTCGATGGCGAGGAGATAGTGGCGCCGCGCATCGTCATCGCTGCCGGGCTTGGCTCCGTCGCGCTTGCCGCGCAGGTGGGGCTCGACGTTCCCTTGCGTCCGCAGCGCGGCCAGGTGCTCGTGACCGAACGGTTCGAGCCGTTCCTGCCCCTGCCGGCGAGCGGGCTGCGCCAGACGGGCGAAGGCACCGTCATGATCGGCGCGACGCAGGAAGAGGCCGGCTTCGACCTCTCGACGACCAGCGACGCGGCCGCAAGGCTCAGCCGCAAGACCGTGGAGATCATGCCCGATCTGGCCAATGCCAAGCTCGTGCGCCAATGGGCCGGCTTGCGGGTCATGACGCCCGACAGCTACCCAATCTACGCGCAGTCGCAGACGCATCCGGGCGCCTTCGTCGCGCTCTGCCATTCCGGCGTGACGCTGGCGGCCTTCCACGCGCGCGAGCTCGCCCGCGCGGTCATCGGCGGCGATCTGCCCGAATTCCTGAACCCGTTCCACCAGAGACGTTTCGATGTTCCGAAAGCTGCATGATCCCGGCCCCCCGGCCGTGACGATCCTGATCGACGGCAAGGCCGTATCGGCCGAGGCCGGAGAAAACCTCGCGGCGGTCCTGCTGCGGCAGCCCGAGGGCTGGAACCGGACATCGACGGTGTCGCAGTCACCGCGCGCGCCCTATTGCATGATGGGCGTGTGCTTCGAATGCCTGGCCGAGGTCGACGGCGTGGGCTCGGTCCAGACCTGCCTGACCACGGTACGCGACGGCATGCGCGTGTCGCGCCAGCTCGGACGCCGGGCGTTGTCGGCATGAGCGCGGTCGATCTTCTCATCGTCGGCGCCGGCCCTGCCGGCATGGCGGCCGCCATCACGGCCCGCCGCCACGGCCTCGACGTTCTCGTCGTCGACGACCAGCCCGCGCCGGGCGGTCAGATCTGGCGCTCGGTCGAGACCGTCGCCGCGAGCCCGCGCGGATCGCGCCTCGGCGATTCCTATCTTGCCGGTGCCGCGCGCGCGCAAGCCTTTCGTGCCTGCGGCGCAGCCTACGAGCCCGGCGCGCAGCTCTGGCAGATCGAGCCCGGCTTCCGGGCCTTCGTGACCAGCGGCGGCAAGGCCCGCACGATCTCGGCCAGCGCCGTGATCCTGGCGACCGGCGCGCAGGAACGCCCGGTGCCCTTCCCGGGCTGGACCCTGCCCGGCGTGCTGACCGTCGGCGCGGGGCAGGTCCTGCTGAAGACGGCGGACCAGGTGCCGGAGAAGCCGGTCTGGATCGCCGGAAGCGGCCCGCTGCCGCTGCTCTACATGACGCAGTTGCTCGCGGCAAACGGCCGGATCGCGGGCTTCCTAGACACCACCCCGCCCGGGCGCCTCGGCGCGGCGCTGCGGCATCTGCCGGGCGCGCTCGGCAAGGCCGGCGATCTCTGGAAGGGCATCGCCTGGACGCTCGCGCTGAAGCGCGCGGGGGTAAAGACGGTCAGGCATGTCGCGGAGATCGAAGCTAGGGGCGAGGGCCGGCTGCAAAGCCTGCGCTACCGCAGGCAGGGCGGCTCCTGGGAGGAAACACCGGCCGAGGTTCTGCTCGTGCACGAGGGCCTGGTGCCGTCGATCCATGCGCCGCTCGCCCTCGATTGCAAGGTGGAGTGGCGGCGGGATCAGCACTGCTATGCGCCGGTGCTCGACGCCTGGGGCGAGAGCTCCCAACCCGGCCTGTTCGTCGCCGGCGACGGGGCCGGCATCGCCGGCGCCATCGCGGCCGAGCATCGCGGGACCCTGGCGGGATTGGCGGTCGCCGCGCGGCTCGGCAGGGTCTCTGCCGCCGCGGCGGAGACGGAGGCCACGCCCGCGCGCAAGCTGCTCGACCGCGAACTCGCCTTCCGCCCCTTCCTCGATGCCCTCTACGAGCCGCGCCCGCAGGTCTTCGCGCCGCCCGACGAGACCGTCGTCTGCCGCTGCGAGGAGGTCACGGCCGGGACCCTGCGCAAGCGTGCAGAGGTCGGCCGGCCGGGCACCAATCAGGTGAAGGCTTTCACCCGCGCCGGCATGGGACCCTGCCAGGGCCGCCAATGCGGCTACACCGTCATGCACATCCTCGCCGGCGTGCAGAACCGCCCGCCGGAAGCGCTGGGCTTCTACCGCATCAGGCCGCCGCTCAAGCCGGTCACGCTCGGCGAGCTCGCGGCGCTCGGCCAGACGGACGATGCGGCATGATGCCGGCATCCGCACAGGGCTTCGACGTCGCCGTCATCGGTGGCGGGCTGCACGGGCTCACGGCGGCGCTGAGCCTCGCCCGCGGCGGCCGGAGCGTCGTCATCCTGGAGCGCAACTGGGTCGGCCGCCACGCGTCGAGCGCGACGGCAGCCGGCGTACGCACGCTCGGGCGAGACCTTGCCGAGGTGCCGATCTCGCTGGAGTCGATGGAGATGTGGCGCCGCATCGCGAGCATCGTCGGCGATGATTGCGGTTTCCACGCGCATGGCCAGTTCAAGGTGGCCGAGTTCGACGGGCACTTGCCGGCGCTGCAGGAGCGTGAGGCGACGATGCGCCGTCTCGGCTACCGTCACGAGGAAATGATCGGCGCCGCCGAACTGCGGCGGCTGATCCCCTCGCTGAGCCCGCATTGCGTCGGCGCGCTGATCGTCCGCAATGATGGAGCCGCCGACCCGCACCGCACGATCGCGGCTTTTCGCAGCGCCTGCGAGCGGGCCGGCGTCGCCATCGTCGAGGGCTGCGGCGTCGAAGCTGTCGAGCGGCAGGGCCCCGACTGGCTGCTGCGCTGCGGCGTCCGCAGTTTCCACGCTCCTGCCGTGGTCAATGCGGCGGGCGCCTGGGCCGCACGGGTGGCGTCCCTGTTCGGGGAGAGCATCGACCTGGGCGTGCGCGCCTCGATGATGATGGCCACCGAACGGCTCGCTCCTTTCCTGGCGCCGGTCGTCAGCGTCGTCGGGCGGGCGCTGTCCTTCAAGCAGTCGGATCAGGGCACCCTGGTGATCGGAGGCGGGCTGCAGGGCGCGGCCGATATCGACCGGCAGCGAAGCACCGTGAATTTCGTGGAACTGGCAAAGGGAGCCCGTGCGTCCGCCGATCTGTTCCCGATCGTCCGGGGCGTGCGGATCGCGCGCTGCTGGACCGGCATCGAGGCGCAGACGCGCGACCATCTTCCCGTCATCGGCGCTTCGCCGCAGATCCCGGGCCTGTTCCACAGCTTCGGCTATTCCGGCCACGGCTTTCAACTGGTGCCCGTGCTGGGCGAGATCATGCGCGACCTCGTGGTCGACCAGAAGACCGCGCGCTCGATCGCTGCCTTCGCCCCGGCACGCCTGATGCAAGGCAGACACGCCGCATGATGGCTTACACGATAAGACGGCTTGTCCTGGCGATGCCGACATTGCTGGTGATGCTGACCGCGATCTTCGTGCTGGTCAGGCTCGTTCCGGGCGACGCCGCTTCGGTGATCCTGGGCGACCAGGCGAGCGCGGAGGCCCTGGCGGCGCTGCGGACGAAGCTCGGCCTCGATCAGCCTCTCCATACCCAGTACCTCACCTTCCTCGCCGACGTCTTCACCGGCAATCTCGGCACGTCGATGAGCACCGGGCGCAGCGTCATCCACGAGATGCTGACGGTGCTGCCCTCGACGATCGAGCTCACGCTGGCGGCGATCGCCGTCGGGCTGATCTTCGGCCTGCCGCTCGGCATCGCGGCGGCCCTGACCCGCAACGGCTGGATGGACTACGTCTCGCGCATCGTCTCGCTGGTCGGACTGTCCTTTCCCGCCTTCGTCTCGGGTATCCTGATGCTGATCGTCTTCGCGATCCAGCTGGGCTGGTTCCCGGTCCTGGGCGGGGCGGCGAGCGGCACCGACCTCGCGGACCGCATGCGCCAGCTCGCGCTGCCGGCCTTGAATCTCGGCATCATCATGATGGCCTATGTGATGCGCGTCACCCGTTCGGCGATGCTCGGCGTCCTCACCGAGGACTATATCCGCACCGCGCGCGCCAAGGGGCTGGGCGCCCCGCAGCTGGTGCTGCAGCACGCGCTGCGCAACAGCCTGATCCCGATCATCACCGTCGTCGGCCTGTATTTCGGCACGCTGATCGGCAACTCGGTCCTGACCGAGATCATCTTCAACCGGCCGGGTCTGGGCAAGCTGATCGTCGGCGCGCTCAATGCGCGCGACTATACCCTGCTGCAGGGGCTGATGATCATCTTCGCCTTCTGCGTGATCATCGTGAACACGCTCACCGACCTCGCCTACGGCCTCGTCGATCCCAGGGTGAAATACGAATGACCGACATCACCACGGCCGAACCGGTGCGGCCGGGCGGGCTCTGGCTTGCCTTCACCCGCAACCGCCTGTCCTGGGTCGGCCTGCTGCTGCTGGCGGCGATCGTCTTCGTCGCGGTCTCGGCGCCCTGGCTGGCGCCGTATGATCCGCTCGACCAGAATATCGTGGCAAGGCTCGAGCCGCCCTCCGCCGAATACCTGCTGGGCACCGATTCCTACGGCCGCGACGTGCTCTCGCGCCTGATCTACGGCGCCCGCATCTCGCTCTTCGTCGGCTTCGTCGCGATCCTGATCGCGATGGTCGTCGGCACGGCGATCGGCGTGATCTCCGGCTATATCGGCGGCGTCTTCGACCAGATCGTGATGGGCGTGCTCGACGTCATGCTCTCCTTCCCGACTCTGCTGCTCGGCCTGATGATCGCGGCGATGCTGGGGGCGAGCCTGGAGAACCTGATCATCGCCATCGCGATCACCGAGGTGGCGCCCTTCGCCCGCGTCGCCCGCGCGCCGACGATCACGCTCAAGCAGCGCGATTTCGTCGAGGCCAGCCGCGCCTATGGCTGCGGGCCGCTGCGCATCATGTTCCGCCACATCCTGCCGAACATGCTCTCCGACGTGGTGGTGATGAGCTCGCTCTGGATGGCTTCGGCGATCCGCACGGAAGCCTCGCTCTCCTTCATCGGCCTCGGCGTGCCGCCGCCGGCGGCCACCTGGGGCGGCATGATCCGGGAGGGTTTCGAGAACATTCTCGACGCCTGGTGGCTCGCCGTCTTCCCCAGCTTCGCCATCCTCCTTACCGTGCTCGCCCTCAATCTCCTCGGCGATGCGCTGCGGGATGCCTCCGACCCCCGATCGCGCTGAAACCTCTGCGACCCTTCGCATCCAGGTCGATACGGCCCGCCTTCCGGCAAGGCCTGTCGTGGCCCTTCGGCTCGTAGGCGGGCCTTGGTGCCGTTCGTCGCGTCAAAAGTCGAAATTGACGTTCTGCTGGCCTTGGCCGCAAGATGCGCCGTGGCTGCCGTCAGGGCTCCCGAGTTTCGGGGCGTTCATCGATCGGGTTGCAGGCTGGAGCCGGTCCGGCGCGTTCTGCTGGCCGCCGTCTCGCTCCTCCTCGTCGGCCAATCCTGCGCGGTTGCGGCGTTCAGCGACTGGCCTGTCGAGACCGCGCCGGCGCTCGTGCTCGACCAGCTCGACGGCCCTCGCGTCGACCTCGCGGGGTTTCGCGGCCACCCCGTCATCGTCCATTTCTTCGCGACCTGGTGTGCGCCCTGCATCGAGGAAATGGCTTCGCTCGACGCTCTGGCCGTCACGAAGAGAGGCAGCCCCATCATCCTCGCCGTCAGTGTCGGCGAGGTCGACGCGCGGGTGCGCAATTTCTTCCGCAACCGTCCCGTGGCCTTTCCGATCCTGCTCGATCGCGATCGGGCCGCGATGAAGACCTGGCAGGTCGAAAGCCTGCCGACGAGCTACGTGCTCGACCGTGATCTCAAGCCCGCGCTCAAGGCGGAGGAACCGCTCGACTGGACCGGCCCGCCGGTCGCGGCCGCACTGGCGGCCTTGCCCTCCGCATCGCCGAAGAACCACCAACAGGGAGAGGAAACAGCGCCATGATCAGCCGTCGCGACATGTTGAAGACCGGAGCCTGCGCCGCAGCCGCTCTGGCGCTGCCTCGTCAGGCCGGCGCGCAAGCCGCGTCCTTCGCGCCCAAGCCTGGGGCCTGGCGCGATTTCGAGGTGACGACGCGGCTCGACCTGCCATCCAACGGCAAGGCCCAGGCCTGGATTCCATTGCCGTCGATGCGGGAGGACGAGTGGATCAAGCCGGGCAAGAGCGCCTGGGAGACCAATGCGCTGTCCGCCGAGATCGTCCGGGACCCGAAATATGGAGCCGAGTTTCTGCACGTCGTCTTCAAGGATGGCGAGACGGCGCCGCGTATCGAGGTCCGCAGCGGCTTCGCCTTGCGCGACCGGGCCGAGAACCTCGCGGCGAAATCCACTGTCCCGGCGCTGGGAGAGACCGAGCGAAAGCTCTATCTCGAGGCGACGGAGCTGATGCCGACCGACGGCATCGTCCGGGAGACCGCGGAGAAAGCGGCGGCCGGCAAGGCGGGCGATCTCGACCGGGCGCGGGCGATCTACGAATGGGTCGTGTCGAATACCTTTCGCGACGCCAGGACCAGGGGCTGCGGCACCGGCGATGTCGCCTCCATGCTGCGGACCGGCAACCTGAGCGGCAAATGCGCCGATCTGAACGCGCTCTATGTCGCCCTGGTCCGCAGCGTCGGCATCCCGGCCCGCGACATCTACGGCATCCGCGTCGCGCCCTCGAAATTCGGTTACAAGAGCCTCGGGACGGGTTCGGACGTCATCACCAAGGCCCAGCATTGCCGGGCCGAGATATGGCTCGACGGCTATGGCTGGGTCGCGACCGATCCTGCCGATGTCCGCAAGGTCGTGCTGGAGGAGCCTCCGGGGAACAACGCGGTCGACGATCCCAAGGTGGTCGCGGCGCGGCAGGCGCTGTTCGGCGCCTGGGAGGGCAACTGGCTCGGCTACAATGCGGCGCACGATCTCGTCCTGCCGGGCTCAAGCCACAAGGTCGGCTTCCTGATGTATCCGCAGGCGGAGGTGGCGGGCGCGCTGCTCGACTGCCTCGATCCCGATACGTTCAGGTACGCGATCAAGTCGACCGAGTTGAGGGCCTGAATGCGCACCCGGGCGAGCGCAGGGCGTTCGTCCGGGAAAGGTTGTGGCAGGCATCGCCACGACATCTCCGCGAAATGACCAGACCAGCTCCAGCCTGAGACCGCATTTGGACTGTCCGATGGCCTTTCATCGCCAATGGACAGGAGGATTCTCCATGCGGAAGACCATGATCGCCATCGGTGCCGCGCTGCTCGTTTCGGGCGGCGCCATGGCGCAAGCGCCGGCCACGCCCGCACCCACCCAATCCACGCCATCGGACGAGAAGGCGGCCACGATCAAGTCGATCAGCGTCGTCGACATGGATGCATTGCCGGCTGCCGCGCAGGAGCGGGTCACGCAGCAGTCGAAAGCGCAGCCGGCCGGGCAACTGCAGCGGGTCCAGTCCGCGATCGAGGGTGAGCCCAAGCTGAAATCGGCCCTCGCCACGAGGGGCTTCACCGCCCGAGACGTCGTGCTCGCCTCGCTCGACAGTGACGGCGAGCTGACCATCGTTGCCAAGCGGGCCTCGTGAGCCCGGCTCGGCCGGTTCTCCTAAACGGGAATCAGCCTCGCGACCTCGCGCTCCGTCGGCCGCTCGCTTTCGGCGAGACCGGCCGCGACGCCGGCGCGGTCGGCCGGGCTGCGGTTCTGGCTGAGCTTGCGCTTGCCTTCGAGGGTTGCGATCGGCATGCGCAGGCCGACGATGCCGCGCAGTTGCGCCTGGACGAATGCGGCCGGCGCATCGGAAACCGCCCAGGGCGCGGCGCGCCCGCCTTCGTGCAGGTTGGTCAGGCGCGTGACGACATCGAGCAGGCGGGAGGCATCGTCGAAGAACTCGACCGGTCCGGAGGCGTGGACCGTGACGTAGTTCCAGGTCGGCACGACCTTGCCGGTCTCTTGTTTCACCGCATACCAGCTCGGCGTCACATAGGCGTCCGGTCCGGCGAAGATGGCGAGGCCGTGGCCGACGGGGGGCACGCGCCATTGCGGGTTCGCTCTGGCGAGATGTCCGTAGAGCACGCCATGCTCGCCCTCGTCCTCGTCGATCAGGAGCGGCAGCGGCGTCGCCAGCGGGCCTTCCGCCGTTGCCGTGATGAAGGTCGCGAGCCGCGCGGCGCGGATCGTCGCCAGCAGGCTCGCCCTGTCCTCGTCGCGAAAGGCGGGTGGGGTGTACATGCTCAGCGCTCCTTGTGTCGCCGCCGTCATGCCTGCAATCTGGACCTTCGAAAATATCCAGTTTCGAGAGTTTTCTGTGGTCCAGTTGGAAGAGAAGGGCGCTGCCCGCCGGATCATCGCCGCGATCAAGCAGCGGATCCATAGCGAGGAATACCGGCCAGGCGATCGCCTGCCATCGAGCCGGGCGCTGGCCATCGAATGGGGCGTGTCGCGCACCACGGTCACGGCCGCCTATGCGCAGCTGATCGCGGAGGGCTATCTGCTCAACCGCCCCGGTGCGCGGGCCGTCGTGGCGCGGGGCCTCGTGGCGGCGCCGCCCCCTGAGGTTTCTGGGCCCACGAGCGAGCGGGTCTTGTCCGCTTTTGCCGAGCGCCTGCTTGCCTTGCCTGCGCCGGCCCGGTTTCACAGCCATCGCGTCGCCGATCTCCGCTATGGCGACCTGAACGGGGTGGATTTTCCGATGCTGGCCTGGCGCCGGGCGCTCAACCGGGCGAGCCTGCGCCGGGCCGAACGATTGCGCTACAGCGATCCGCAGGGTTCGGCTCCGCTTCGCGAGGCCTTGCAGAGCTATCTGTGGCGGTCCCGCGGGATCAGTTGCGCGCCGGAGCGGATCATCGTCGTCAACGGCTCGCAGCAGGGGCTCGATCTCTGCGCCCGGTTGCTGCTCGATCCCGGCGACCGCTTCGTCATGGAAGACCCCGGCTATGTGCTGGCGCGACATGCCTTCGCGGCGTCGGGCGGGGTGATCGTACCCGTTGCCGTCGATCGGGAGGGCATCCGGACTGAAGAGCTGCCGGCGGCGCGATTGGCCTATGTCACCCCATCGCATCAATACCCGCTCGGCAGCGTGCTTTCGGCGGCCCGGCGGCGGGCTTTGCTGGACTGGGCGGTCGAGGCGGGGGGCGTGATCGTCGAGGACGATTATGACGGCGAATACCGGCATGGCGTCGCGCCGATCCCGCCCTTGCAGGCCTCCGCACCGGACCGGGTCATCTATCTCGGCACGGTCTCGAAGACGCTCTCGCCGACATTGCGGCTCGGCTATCTCGTCGTGCCGCGCGATCTCGTTCATGCCTTTGCGGAGGCCAAGCGCCTGACCGACCGGCATACGCCGCTCTTGGAGCAGGAGGCGCTGGCGGAATTCCTGTCGAGCGGCGGCTATGAGCGCCATGTCCGCAGCATCCGCAGGCGGAACGCGGAGCGCCGAACCGCGCTGCTGCAAGCTCTCGCCGAGGAATGCGGGGCGCATCTCAGCGTAACCGGCGCGGATACCGGCCTGCATGTCGTCGCCTGGCTCAATGGCGTCGCGGCGGAGCGCGAGGCGGCGATCGTCGAAGCGGCGCGCGAAGCCGGAATCGGGCTCTATCCGATCGGGCCGCTCTACGCTTCCGGGAGCGAGCGCCCGGCCGAGGCCGGCTTCGTCATCGGCTATGCGGCCCATGATGTCGACGTCATCCGGCGTGGCGTTGCCGGGCTGGCCAAGCTGTTCGCGACTGCGGGCTGATCGTCAGCCGCGCCGGCCGCGGGGCATCCAGTTCACGCCAACGGTTCGCTGTGCGAGCCATCGACATGGGCCGGCATCGTTCGAGGATGTCTCAGCGCCGCTCGTCGAGCGCGTCGCGGACGCCGTCTCCGAGCAGGTTCACCGCCAGGATCAGCAGGCAGAGCCCGGCGCCGGGCAGGGCGATCAGCCACGGATCGAACAGAATGTGCTCGCGCCCCTCGGCGATCATCAGGCCCCAGGAGGGCGTCGGCGGCTGGGCGCCGAGACCGAGGAAGGAGAGCGCGGCCTCCAGCAGGATGACGTTGGCGATCTCCAGCGTCGCGACCACGATCAGCGTGTTGCGCAGGTTCGGCAGGATGCCGTGCAGCATGATGTAGAAATGCGAGGCGCCGAAGGACTGGGTCGCCTGCACGAATTCGCGGCTGCGCAGGCTTTGGGCCGCCGCACGCACGACCACGGCGAAACGGTCCCAGAGCAGGAGGCTGAGCACGATCGCGAGCGTCTTCAGCGAGGCGCCGCCCAGGGCCACTGCCGCAAGCGCGACCAGCACGATCGGCAGCGAGAGGCGCGTCGTCACGATGAAGCTGATCGCCATGTCGGTGCGCCCACCGAAATAGCCGGCGGCGAGGCCGAGCATCGTGCCGATGAACCCGGCGCAGAGCGTGACGCCGAGCCCGATCAGCAGCGAGACGCGCGCGCCATAAAGCAGGCGTGCGAGATAGTCGCGGCCGAGATGGTCGGTGCCGAGGAGATGGGCCGGGTCCGAGCCCGGATACCAGAAGGGCGGCACCATACGCTTGCCGAGATCCTGCGCGATCGGATCATGGCTCGAGAGCCAGGGCGCGAAGATCGCGACGAGGACGATGACGGCGAGAAGGCCGCCGCCGATGCGAATGGCGCTGCTGGCGCTCAGGCCCTTGAAGAGCTTGCGCCGGCGGATGGCAGGGCTGTCGGCGATCGACATCAGGCGCTCCTCAGGCGGGGATCGAGCCAGGCATTGATCAGGTCGGCGGCCGTGGTCAGCGTGACGTAGATCAGCGAGAGGATCAGGATGATCGCCTGCACGACCGGCAGGTCGCTGCGCAGCAGGGATTCCCAGGCGAGGCGGCCGAGCCCGTTGATGGCGAAGACGCTCTCGATCACGATCGAGCCCGAGAGCATCAGGCCGAACTGGACGGCGGCGAGCGAGACCAGCGGCAGCACGGCGTTGCGCAGGGCATGGACCAGCAGGACGCGCGGCTGCGAGGCGCCCTTGGCGCGGGCGGTGCGGATGTAATCGGCGGTGAGCACGTCGATCATGCCGGCGCGGGTGAGGCGCATCAGGGCGGGCATGGCGTAGTAGTTGAGCACCACGACGGGCAGGATATAGCCCTGCCAGCTCTCGGTGCCGGAGATCGGCACGAGCCCGTACCAGACGCCGAAGATCACGATCAGGATCAGGCCGAGCCAGAAGCTCGGGATCGCCTGGCCGAGCACGGCGAGCATCAGGGCGATCCGGTCGATCGTGCCGCCGGGCTTGAGCGAGGCGAGGATGCCGAGCGGCACGGCAACGACGAGCGCGAGCAGGAAGGCGGCGGAGCCGAGCACGAGCGTGACCGAGAGCCGCTCGGCGATGATCGGCGCCACCGGCAGGTTGAAATAAAGGCTCGTCCCGAAATTGCCGGCGAAGGCATTGCCGATCCAGCTGAGGAACTGCAGCGGGATCGGCCGGTCGAGGCCATAGGCCTGCCGGATCAGTTCGACATCCTGCGCCCGGCCGGCCTGGCCGGCGAGGACGACGGCGGGATCGCCGGAGACGAACATCAGTCCGAAGGCGACGGCCGAGACGGCGAGCGCCACGAGGGCGGCGACGATCAGGCGGCGCGCGAGAAAGGGCAGCATGACGGCTCCGGGAATAGCGGGTCGGCCTGCCTGGCAGGAGAGGCGCCGCTACCGGCGATGGACCGGAAGCGGCGTGGCGATAGGCGCGAGGCCGTTACTTCCAGCTCGACAGCCACCAGCGGGCGAACTCGTCCGGATGGGGCTTGAAGGTCAGGTCCTTGGACAGGCCGTAATTGATGTTGAAGTCGTACATCGGCAGCCAATAGGCCTGATCGGCGATCTTCTTCAGCGCCTTGGCGTAGTTCGCCTCGCGCAGCGCGCGATCCTGCGAGGTATCGGCCGCATTGACCAGCTCCATGACTTCCTTGTCCTGGACGAGGTCGTCGGCGCCGCCGCCGAAGAAGTTGGAGATGATGAAGGCGACGTCGCCCGTGCCGTAGCTGCCCCAGTTGGTGAAGAAGGCCGGCAGCTCGCCCGCGCGCCATTTCTGCACGCCGGCTGCGTATTGCTGCTCGTTCAGCGTCACGCGGATGCCGACCTTGCCGAGATCGCTGGCGATCGCCTCGGCGACCGGGCGCGGCATGGCGGCGAAGACCATCTCGATGTCGACGCCGTTGGCGAAGCCGGCTTCCGCCAGCAGCGCCTTGGCCTTGGCCGGGTCATAGGCGTATTTCGTCACGTCCTGCGCGCAGCCGAACTGCTTGGGGTTGCAGGCCGAGTTCAGCACCTGCGAGGCGCCGCCGGCGAAGGCCTTGACGATGGCCTCGCGGTTGACGGCGTGGTTGATCGCCTGGCGGACCTTCAGGTTCTTGGTCGGGTAGTCCTTGCCCTTCCCGGTCACGGTCATGCCGATATAGGAGATGCGCATGATCGGGCCGTTGACGATCTGCACGCGGCTGGCGAGGCGCGCGGCCTGGTCCGGCGGGATGCGCCATGTCCAGTCGAGCTTGCCGGCCATCAGCTCGGCGAACTGGGTGTTGAGCTCGGGGATGGTGCGCACGACGATCTTGCCGATCGCGGGCTTGCCCTTCGGGCTGCCGGCATAATGGCCGTCGAAGCGCTCGAAGGCGTAGCGGATGCCGGGCGTCATCTCGGTCAGCTTGTAGGGGCCGGTACCGACGGGCTTGGCCGCCATGCCGGCCGAGCCGACCTCCTTGAAATAGGCGGCCGGGTAGATCGGCAACGCATCGGCGAGCATCTCGACCGCACCGGCGAAGGGCTTCGCCATCTTGATGCGCACCTTGAAGTCCGAGACCTTCTCGACCTTGTCGATCCAGTCGATGGCGATGCGGAAGCGCGTGCCATAAGCAGGGTCGAGCACGGTGGTCAGCGTGTAGACCACATCGTCGGCGGTGAACTTCGCGCCGTTATGGAAGGTCACGCCCTCGCGCAGGTCGAATTCCATCGTCATCGGATCGACGAAGCGCCAGGCTTTGGCGAGCGCCGGCTTGATCTCGCCGGTGTCGAGGTCCTTGTAGAGCAGGCCGTCATAGATGTGGCGGGCGAGGATCAGGCCCTCGCGGCCGGCGATCTTGTAGGTGTCGAGCGCTTCCGGCTCGAGCGCGAAGGCGGCGTTGAGCGTGTCGTCGGCCTTGCCGGCCATGGCCGGCGCCGGTGCGAAGGCGAAGGAGGCGGCCAGAAGCGCGCCGGCCAGCGCGGTCGTTCCCAAAATCTTCATCGGTCTGTTCCCCTGTGTTTTTCGGAGTGATCCATCCGGCCGAAGCGCGCCTCTATGGGCGATTCTGCGGCCAGCGCCTATGAAACGCGCGATTGTTCGAGCAGCTTTCGCGCGCCGTTGATCTCGTCGATGCGCTCGCCCCGGAGGACGCGCGCGATGACATCGGGCTCGGCCGCCTGCATGGCTGCGCAGGTGCGGGCCAACGCCTCGGCCTCGGCCGGATCGATGACGCAGACGCCGTTCTCGTCGGCGAGGACGAGGTCGCCGGGGCGCACCGTCGCGCCGCCGCACCGAACGGTGTCGCCGATCGTGCCGCCCTTGCCGAGGAGCTTCGTCGTCAGGGGCGAGCGGCCGCGGCACCAGACCGGCAGGCCCGAGGCCCGGATCGCGGCGACATCGGTGACGAAGCCGTCGATGACGACGCCGACGATGCCGGCAGCCTGCGCGGCTGCGGTCATCACCGCGCCCCAGCAGGCATGGCGATCGTCGCCCTGGCGGTCGATGACGAGGATGTCGCCGGGCTTCGCCTGCGTCAGGGCGCAGGAGAGCACAGCGCCGTCATCGGGCGGTACGCTGACGGTGAAGGCCGGGCCGCAGACGCGCGGGCCCTCGATGACGCACTGGATCGCCGGGATCATGAAACCCTCGGTCAGGATATGGCCGAGCGTCGCGGTCTCGATCTCGCGGAAGAGCGCGGCGCGCTGTGCGATCGAGGCTTCGGCCGATGATCCGGTCGCTGTCATGGTCGCCCTTGCGCTGGAGGATGTCGCGTTCTGCCGAACCTAAGGAAGCCGGGAAACCGGGTCCAATAGACAGTTCCTATGCTAAGCATAGGCTTGCCACGGCAGCGGGCTTGCATAAGGGCAGGGATCACCAAGGAAAGAGAGACACGCGCTTGAGCGGAACGAAGCCGAAGCTGCACCATCTCAACTGGAACCTGCTGCATACCTTTCTCGTCATCGTCGAGGAGCGCAGCATCACGCGGGCGGCCGACCGTCTGCTCGTGCGCCAGCCCACGGTGAGTGCGGCCCTGCAGCGGCTGGAGGAGACGCTGGGCGGCCAGCTCATCCAGCGCGACAGCCGCCGCTTCGTCCTGACCAAGCGGGGCGAGCTGCTCTACAAGGAATGCGTCGACATCTATCGCAGCGTGGCGCGCATCGGCGACCGGCTGTCGGAGGATCATGACGACCTGACCGGGCTCGTGCGCCTGCTCGTCGTGACCCATGTCGTGCTGCCGCCGCTCGACCGGACACTGACGCTGCTCAACCGCAAGCATCCCGGCGTCAGCGTGCGGATCGACGTCGCCAACAGCCAGGACATCGTCCGCGCGGTCTCGCAGAAGCTCAGCCCGTTCGGCTTCTGCCTACTCGCCAAGCCGTTGGCCGGGCTCGACTGCCGGTCGCTGCTGCGCGAGGAATTCGGCATCCTGTGCGGGCGCGGGCATCCGCTCTTCGGGCTCTCGGACGTGCCATTGGCGGACCTGCGCGACGAGCCCTTCGTCGCGCTCGCCTGCGGACAGGACGGCGCGCTGGAACCGATGGTCTCGGTCAGGGAAGGGGCGGGGCTCGGCAGCCGGGTCGTCGGCTCCAGCCCCAATCTCGAAGAGGTCACAAGGATGATCGCGGCCGGGCTCGGCATCGGCATCCTGCCGCTGGCCTCGGTGGCCGAGGCGCTGGAGGGCCGTTCCCTATGGAACCTGGCGCGGCCCGAGGATCTGCTCGGCGCCGATCTCTATTTCATCTCCAACCCGGCCATGCAGCTCAGCGCCGCGGAAGAGGCCTTCCTGCGGCTGTTCGAGCAGCGGCTCAGTGCGACCGAGGAGGAGCCGGCGGCCGAGGCCGCCGAGGCGCTCCTCAGTGGCCGTCTGGACAATCAACCCTCATCTTGAGTGCCCGGCTGGAAATACTTCGAGCCCTCATCCTGACGAGGCCCGCAGGGCCGTCTCGAAGGAGGCTCCAGATGGTTCCGGAGCCTCCTGAAGCATCCTTCGAGACGCGCTCTCCGAGCGCTCCTCAGGATGAGGGCTGGAGGTTCCGGTCAGGATGAGGGTTTGGGAATTCTGACGTCGTCTCTCAGCGATCCGCCCGCGCCATGACGGTGTGAAGCAGCACGTTGAGGCCGGGTTCGAGATCGTCCTTGGTGCAGAGTTCGGCATTGTTATGGGTGATGCCGCCCTTGCAGGGCGCGAAGATCATCGTCGTCGGAGCGTGGCGCGCGACGAAATAGGCGTCGTGCCCGGCCTGGCTGAGGATGTCCTGCGTGCGGTAGCCCAGAGCCAGCGAGGTCTGGCGGACGCTGTCGATCAGCTCCTGCGCGAAGATCCTGCCGCCCCATTTCCAGATATCGAGGATCTCGGCGGTGCAGCCGGCGCGGGCGGCGGATTCGCCGACGGCGCGGCGCACGCGCTCGGCCATGACCTCCGAGGTTTCGGGATCGGGATGGCGGACGTCACAGACGGCCTGCGCCCAGTCGGAGAGGATGCCCGGCTTGTTCGGCCAGGCGGCGAGGCGCGCGGCCGTCGCCTTGCCGCCGCCGGCGGCATAGGCCCAGCCGATCTCGTCGGTCTCGACCAGCAGGCGGGCGCCGGCGAGCAGGGCGTTGCGGCGGCGTTCCATCGGCCAGGGGCCGGTATGGGCGGTCTCACCCTTGAACTCGACGAGCATGCCGGTGCTGGGAAAGCCGCCGGTGACGACCCCGACCTGCATGCCGTCGCGGTCGAGATAATAGCCTTGCTCGATATGGAACTCGACATAGGCGTCGAAGGCGTGCGGTGCCGCTTCCATCTCGCCGCGATAGCCGATGCGCTCCAGCTCCTGGCCGATCGTGCGGCCATCCTCGTCGGTGCGCCCTTGCGCCCAGTCCAGCGTATAGGCGCCGACGAAGCAGCCGGAGCCGACCATCGGCGGCGAGAAGCGCGCGCCTTCCTCGTTGGTCCAGTTGACGATCTCGATCGGCCGGCGCGTGCGATGGCCGAGCGCATCGAGCGTGCGGCAGACTTCGAGCCCGCCGAGCACGCCGGCGATGCCGTCGAAGCGGCCGCCATTGATCTGGGTGTCGAGATGGCTGCCCATCACCACCGGCGGCAGGCTGTCATCGGTGCCGGCGCGACGGGCGAAGATGTTGCCGATGCCGTCGACACGCACATCGAGCCCGGCCTCGCGGCACCAGCCGACGAAGGTGTCGCGGATCTGCTTGTCGGCATCGGAGAGGGCGAGCCGCGAGAGGCCGCCCGGCCGGCCCGGGCCGATCTCGGCCGAGCGCTCGATCGTGGACCAGAAGCGCTCGATGTCGATACGGGCCGTGTCGAGGCTGGGCATGACGGTCTCCTCTCCGCCGGGCCTGGCGGGAGCTGCTGCGGGGCAATGAAACGACGTGTTCGCGTCGCGATTGCGGGCGGACCGTCCATCACAGGATTTCAGGCCGGGGGCGGCGCAGGCAAATAGATATTGCCTATGCTAGCCATCGGCGCGCCCGCGTCAGCGCAGGCTGCCGGCCTCTTCGGCCGCTCGCTGTCGCGGCCTAACGATCGCCCAGGAGCCGATCAGCACGATGATCTCGGAGAGCGCGCCGCCGAGCAGTGCCCAGGATGGCGGGACCGTCAGCAGCAGGACGAAGACGACGAGCAGGCCGGCCGCGGCGGCGATGGCCGAAAGGATGGCGATCGAGCGATAATCCTGCGCGATCTCCAGCCAGATGCGCGGCATGACATAGAGCATCGGCAGGCTGCTCATCACCCAGGCCAGCACAGATATCTTGAAGAAGCGCGTGCCTTCCAGGCTGTCCGGCTCGATGAAGGGCAGGGCGATCAGGACGACGATGCCGTAGAGGATGCCGAGGCAGGCCAGGGGCAGGGGCCAGCGCCGCAGCCGCTGCCCGACCTCTACGAAGTCGCGATGCGCCATGAGTTTCGAGAGCTCGGGATGCATCATGTTGGCGAAGGCGGTCGAGACGATGCGCAGCGGCACGAAATTGACCAGGGCGGCTGCGATCGGAGCGTAAGCTGCCGGGCCGGCCATGGCCGCGACCATCAGCGCCATGCCCTGGCCCTGCAGGTTGGTGATCGTCACGCTCAGCACCGACCATCTCAGGTCGCGCCAGAGCCTCCGGTAGCGCCGCCAGAGATGCCGGCCGAAGGTGATACGGATCGGGCGGCGGCGCCCGAAGATCAGCATCACCGCGATGCCGAGCGCATTCGCCGCCATCATCACGGCGAAGGTATGCTGGAGGATATGGGTGCCGTCCCAGATCACCCAGGCCGTGCCGGCGGCGCCACTCAGGGTGAAGGTGAGGTCGCTCGTGCTGACCAGCATCTGGCGATTGCGCGCGAAGAAGACCGTGCGCACATGTGCCCGCATCGCCCACAGGCCGATGAAGGCGCCGCCGAAGAAGGCGCCCTCGTCCAGCCAGAAACTGAGGACGCCGGTGACGACGAGGCCGAGCAGGATCGACAGCAGCATGGCGGCAGAGCCGAAGCTGACCTCGTAGGCGCCGGCCGCATCGGGGCTGCGGCTCTGGGCGATCGCGATGCTGGCGGGCAGGGCCGTGAAGGCGCGGATATAGGTCAGGCCGAGGCCGCCGACGACCATCACCAGCGCGAAGATGCCGTAGTCGCGCGCCGCCACCGAATGCAGCAGGGCGATGTTGAGGCCGAGATGGAAGGCGCTCTGCATCGCCTCGCCGCCGACCATGACGACGAGCCGCGTGACGATCTGGCGGATGGCCTGGAGATTCATGGCAACCGGGCCGGGCTCTGGCGCAGCATGTCGCCGGCGACGGCGGCGATGGCCCGCGCCACGGCCTGCTCGCTGAACAGCGCGGCGAAGCGCTCGCGCCCCGCCCGGGCCATCGGCGCGAGGACGTCGGGGTTGCCGACGATCCCGGCCAGGGCCTGGGCCAGCGCCTCGGCATCGCCCGGCGGTAGCAGGCGGCCGGTAACGCCGTCCGCCACCACCTCGCGCAGGCCGCCGATGGCGGAGGCGAGCGGAGGGCGGCCGAACGCCATCGCCTCGATCGCGACGCGGCCGAGCGATTCCGGCCGGCGCGACGGCACCGTCACGACATCCGCCCAGCGATAGAGCGGCGTGGGATCGTCGAGGAAGGGCTCGACGCTGACATGGGAAGCGAGGCCGGCGCTGGTCACGGCTTCGCGCAAGGCAATTTCGAGGCCGGGATCCTCGAAGGCGCTGCCGACGATGCGGGTCTCGATCCGGTCGCGGATTTCCGGCGGCAGGGAAGCCAGCGCCGCGAGCAGGATCTCCTGGCCCTTGATCCGGTTGATCCGGCCGAGCATCAGCACGCGCAGGGAGCGCTTGCCGTCATAGTCGGTCGGCGCCCAGTCGGCCGGGCCGGCGACGCCGTTATAGATCACGTCGGCGAGGTGGCCGGGCGGAGCCTCGAAAGCCTCTTGCGTCGCCCGGGAGTTGAAGATCAGCCGGGCGCGGCCCCAGAGGACGAGCCGGCGCAGCAGCCTGCGCGTCGCGCCTTCGGGAATCTCGTGGATGTGCTGGAGCGCCTTGCCCGGAAAGAACCGGGCCGCGAGGACGTGATCGACGATGACCGAGGTGTTGATGTAGACTAGGTCGCATCGCCTGAGACGCTGTGCGGCCCGGAGCACGGCGAGGGGCAGGACCACCGGCGCGGTCGCGACCAGCCGGGGCAGGTCCTTGCGCCTGAGCACCCAGAGCGGCTCGATCACGATCCTGCTGGCATTGGCTTCGAGCAGTCCGCGAATCGGCCCGTCACGCGGCAGCACCACCTCGATATCGGCCGACGGATAGGCCTGGCGCAGTGCCGCGACGCTCTCGGCGAAACTCCTGTCGGAGCCGTAGAGCTCGTAGCCCTGGTGAATGCAGGCGATGCGCAGCGTCACGATCCATTTCCGTTCCAGGCCGTCCTCGTCCCGGCCGAACGAGTCCGGAATTCGGGAAAGCAGGTCCTAACCATTCCGGATGAAAGGGGGATAAATCATGGAAATTCAAGGCATAATGAAACTGCGACGCTTCGCTCGCCATGATGTGCGAGCCGATCTGGACAGTTTGAAAATGGCTACCCCTCCCACCCTGCTTATCCTCGGAACGCGAGGAATCCCGGCAGCACATGGCGGTTTCGAGACCTTTGCCGAGAAGCTGGCGCTCTTTCTGGTCGCGCGCGGCTGGCGCGTCGGCGTCTATTGCCAGGACGAAGTTTCGACGATCACGCAGCGCTTTCGCAGCGAGATGTGGCGCGGTATCGAGCTGATCCGCACGCAGGTCGCTTCGGAGGGACCGCGCGCGACGCTCGAATTCGACTGGCACTGCGCGCGGGATGCGGCTCGGCGCCAGGGGGTCAGCCTCGTGCTGGGCTATAACGGCGCCGTCTTCCTGCCCTGGCTGCGCCTTGCCGGTCGCAAGGTCCTGACCAATATGGACGGAATCGAATGGCGCCGGCCGAAATGGCCCCTTCCGGTCCGCGCCTGGTTCTGGGTCAACGAGTGGATCGCTGCCTGGTCGTCGAATCGGCTCGTGGCGGATCACCCGATCATCGCCGACCATCTGGCGACCCGCCGTCCGCGCGCGGCCACGGCGATGATCCCCTATGGCGGCGTGCCGGTCCGCTCCGCCCCCGTGGCGCCACTTGCCAGGCTCGGTCTCGAAAGCGGCCGCTATCTCGTCTCGATCGCCCGGATCGAGCCCGACAACTCGATCCTGACGCTGGTCGAGGCTTTCTCGCGCAAGCCGCGCGGCATGAAGCTCGTGGTGCTCGGCACGTTCTCGGACGAGAACGCGTATCATCGACAGGTCATGGCTGCTGCCGGGCCGGAGGTGCTGACGCCGGGCGCGATCTACGACGCGAGCATCGTGCAGGCCTTGCGATTTCATGCGCGCGCCTATCTGCACGGCCATACGGTCGGGGGCACCAACCCGTCGCTGGTCGAGGCGCTTTGGGCGGGCAACCCGGTCATCGCGCATGACAATCCGTATAATCGCTGGACGGCCGGCGATGCAGGGCTGTTCTTCAATGATGAAGCAAGCTGTTCCGAGGCGATCGACAGGCTGATCGGCGACGATGCCCTGGTCGAGCGACTGAAGACGGCAGCGCTGGCGCGGGCGGAGAAGGATTTCCAGTGGCAGGCCGTGCTCGAACAATACGAGCGCGAGGCACTGGCCTTGATGGACCGGGCCGCCGTGCCGCAGATGACCTCCGGCAAGCTGGCGGACAAGAGCTCCGGATGAGCGTCAGCCGCCGCGCCGTTCTCGCTGGAGCGGCCGGGGCGGCGCTTCTGGGTGCAGGGCGGGCGCGGGCAGCGCCGCCCCTCACGCTTCGGCGCGGAATCAATCTCTGGCCCTGGTTCTCGCTGACGCGCGAATTTCCGGCGCCGCGGACCGACTATGACTGGCCGCCCTTCCAGCTCGACCGGCAGATACCGATGTCGCGCGATCTCGCGCAATTGCGGCGGGCGGGCTTCGATTTCGTGCGCATTCCCGTCGATCCCGGCCCGATCGTCGCCGCGGCGCCGCGCGAACGGGCGCTCCTGCTCGATCAGGTCATGGCGGCGGTCGCGCTGGCGCTCGGGCAGGATCTGGCGGTCGTCCTCAATCTCCATGGCAATGCGGCGACGCATCACTGGAATCCGGCCTATCTGTTCGGCAGCGAGGCGGCGCCTGGATTTCCCGCCTATCTCGCTGTCATCGCGGAACTGGCGCGGCGGCTCGGCCGGCTGGTGCCGGGCCGGGTCGCACTCGAACCGGTCAACGAGCCGTTCCAGGCCTGCGGCGACGCCGAATGGGAGCGCGTCCAGAAGCGCATGCTGGCTGCTGCGCGCAGCGCTGCTCCCGACCTCACCCTGGTCGCGACGGGGGCCTGCGGCAGCATGATCGCGGGGCTCGGGCCGCTGAAGGCGAAGGCGCTCGCGGCCTTCGAGCCACTGCTGTTCACCTTCCATTTCTACGAGCCCTATCTGTTCTCGCATCAGGGCGCGAAATGGATGAGCGAGCCGTTCTATCCCGCGCTCAACGGCGTGCCCTGGCCGGCTTCGCACGGCTCGCTGGAGGCGACGCTGGCGGCGGTGCGTGCGCGCATGGCCGTGCTCGGCCAGCCGGCATCGGGCCGGGGAGCGGCCACCTATCGCGAGACCGAGCGGGTGCTGAGGGAGTATTTCGACGCCCGGCCGGACCGCCCCTTCATCGAAGGCTATCTGGGACAGGTCGGCGCCTGGGCGCAGCGCGAGGGCGTCGCGCCCGGCCGCATCCTGATGGGCGAATTCGGCGCCGTCCGGACGGGGGCGGGGATCGCCGCGGCCGCTCCTGCCGACCGGGCGCGCTATGTCCGCGATGTCCGCCTGAGCGCCGAGGCGATGGGCTTTCCCTGGGCCTTCTGGAACCTGTTCGACGTCCTGGGGCTGCTGGTCGACGATGTCAGCCGGCGGCTCGATCCGGCCATGATCGAGGCGCTCGGGTTGCGGATGCCGGCCTGAGCGGCGCAGTCCCGGTCGAGCGCTCGGGCCGGTAGAGGCAGAACACGACGATCGCGAACTTGGCGGGCAGGTTCGTCTTCGTCGCGATGCTCTCCGATCCGTTCAGCAGGATGATCCAGACGACCATCGGCAGCCAGACGCCGCCGGCCCGCCCGATCCGCGCTAACTCGTACATGAACAGGCCGAAGGCCACGGTCACCAGGGCCGTGACGATCGCGCCCTGGTACAGGATCATGCGGATGAAGGGGTTCTCGATGCCCCATTCCAGCCCGTTGACGCGCCTGAGCGTGTCGACCAGGTCGTTGTCCGGGCCGAAGACGAGGTCTCCCAGCGAGAACATGCCGAGCAGGTCGAGCATCTCCTTGCGGGCATTGGCGCTGCCGCCGTCCGAGACGAAGCGCGTGGCGAGATCGTCGAAGAAGCCGAGCACCGCGAGCCCGCCGATCGCGACGGGGACCGCAGCCGCCAGCACGCAGGCGATCGCGGCCGCGACCAGCGAGACCCGCCCGCCGCGCAGCGAGGCGAACAGCATCACGATGCCATAGCAAAGGCCGAACGCGAGCGAGACGAGCAGCGCCGTCCTGCCCCCGAAAACGACGAGCGCGGCGCTCTGCAGCGCGATCAGCGTGCCCCGCATGGTCGGCGAGAGCGGCCGTGCGCCGCTGATCAGCGCCATCAGATAACAGGCGGTGATCATGGCATTGGCCAGCGGATGGCCGTGCAGCGCGGCCGAGCGCGTGTCGGTCTCGAAGGCGATCCCGTCGAAGCGATAGGGAAAGAGCCGGATCTGGGTGACGAATTCGGCGAGCGCGAGCAGGGCGTTCACGGTCATCACGACATGCAGCATCGTGGTCAGCGTCGCCATGGTCTCGTCGTCGGCATCGGCGAGCAGGAAGACCAGCAGGCAGGAAGCGACGTAGGTGTCGACCATGCCGCCGATGCCGGCACCGCCGCGCAGGATGGTCACGATGATGACGGCGATGGTGACGAGCAGCATCAGCAGTGTCGCCGGCCGGACGCTGGCGAGATGGATGCTGCGGCTCACCGGATCGCCGCTGGCGACGATGCTCCAGCAGAAGGCCAGCACGATCAGGTAGGTCGAAGGATGGATCTTGCTCGCGGCCGAGCCGGTGAGGCCGTCGTAATTGTAGCCGACGATCCAGAGCATGCCGCCGGAGACGCAGAACAGCACGAGCACTGCGGCGAGGACGCCGATCCGGCTCAGGCCGTCGAGCCGGGCCCAGCCCGGTGCCGCGCGGAGCCCTGCGGCTGCGCCGGGGGCGGCGGGCATCAGCCGTGCCCGCCGGACTCGACGAGGATCGTCGCCGTGATCGTGCGGCCCATGATCCGCGCGGCCTCCATGGCCTGGACGATGTCGTTCTGGCGCGTCCCGTAGAGCCGTGCGACCAGCACGATCTCCTCGGCCATCCCGACCAGCGGCGCGATCCTGACATTGCGGCCGAGCGAGCCGCCATCCATCACGACGAGATCGAAATGCCGGCTGGCATCGGCCAGCATCCGCGTCGCGAAGCTGCGGCCCACGCCCTTCTGCGGCGGGGCCTTGCGGCGCCCGCCCGACATCATCGCCACGTCCTTGCTGGCGCCGAAATGGATCGCCGCCTCCAGGCTGCTTTCGCCGCGGAGCAGATCCATCAGGCCGGGGCCGGCTTCCTCGGGTTCCTTCTCCAGATCGGCATCGATCAGCAGCACGCGTTCGCCCTGCTGGACCGCGGCTTCCGCGAGCAGATCGGTGACGCGCTCGCGATCGGCGGCATCGCCCTCGACCGACGTCAGGAGCAGGCTGCGGGCGGCGGTGGCCGCGTTGTCCGGCGCGTTGAACAGGCGCAGCAGCGCGAAGCCGGCCTCGTTCCTCGCTTCGGTCGATGCGGGCGCTGTCTTGCGCAGGCGCCAGCGTCGCCTCGCTGCCGGCCTGCCGGGACGCAGCACGGCGATGACCGGCGCGCCGACCAATGCCTCGGCCTGGGCGCGGGAGATGAGATGGGGCGCGGCATATTCGCGGATCAGCGCGAGGCCGGCACCGAGCCCGAGACCGAGCATCCCGGCGGCGGCGATCAGCGGCAGCGTCGGCGGCCAGCTCGATTGCTGCGGCGGCTGCGCCCGGCTGATGACACGGGCATTGGTGGTGTCGAGACTGGCCTGCTCGCGGGTTTCCTGGGCGCGCAGGAGGAAACTGGCATAGACGGTCCGGGCGGCCTCCAGGTCGCGCTGCAGCTCGCGCAGCCGCACCGAAGCCTGGTCGGCGCCTTGCGTCTGCCGGGTCAGCGCTTCCAGCTTGCCGGCGAGCAGTTTCTCGTTGCCCTGCGCGCGCTCGTAATCGGTGCGCACGGATTGCTCGACCCGGGCGATCTCGGTCGCGATCATCCGGCGGATGGTGACGAGCTGGCTCTGGGCCGCGCCGATCGCGGGATGGCGCGGGCCGAGCTGGCTTTGCAGGTCGGCCTCGCGCTGCACGAGCGTCGCCTCCTGCTCTCGCAGCTTGGCGATCACCGGCGACTGGATCGCCTCGGCCGAACTGCCGGCGAGGCCGGCGCCGCCGCGGCGCTGCTGGGCGATCTGCTCGACCTGCGACTTGAGCGCGGCCGTCCGGGCCTGGGCGGCGGAGAGCTGGTTGCTGATCTCGCCGAGCTGCTGGTCGCTGATCAGGCGGCCGGAGGAGGCGACGAGATTGTTCTGGGCGCGATAGCGCTCGACGGCGTTCTCTGCCTTCTCGACGCGCTTGCGCTGCTCGTCGAGCCGGGCGGTCAAGGAGTCGGCTGCCTCGGTCGCCGCCTTGCTGCGGGCATCGGCCTGGTCGGCGAGATAGGCTTCCGCGATGGCGTTGGCGAGCCTGGCGGATTTCTCCGCCTCCTTCGTCGTCACCACGACGTCGACGACGAAGACCTTGTCGGCGCGCCGGACCGAGAACTTGCGGCGCAGATTGGCGAGGGTGCGCGCCTCCGCCGGCGTCAGGCTGCCATCGGCATTGGGCGGATCGGCGGCGACCCGGCCGAGCAGGCGCGAGAGCAGGCCCAGGCCGTTGAATTCACTGTCCTCCGCGAGTTTGGTCTCGCGGATCGCGCGCATCAGCACGCTGGTCGACTGGATGACGCTGGCCTGGCTCTCGACCTGCGCCAGCCCGCCATCCGGGGACACGGAGCTCGGATTGACGTCGTTGCTGACGACGTTGCGATCACGCGGGTCGATGAGGAGCTGGGCCGAAGCAGTGTAAAGTGGCGCGGTCAGCACGCCATAGGCCAGTGCCAGGCCAGCGAACAGGCCGGCCATGGCCAGTATCATGAAACGGCGGTGCCAGAGGATGCGCCAGAGCTCGGAAATCTCGACGGCGCCATCCTGACGCCGGCGATAGCTTTCCCGAGGAGCCGGCTGCACCGCTTCCTCCTGCCGATGATCGCTTGCAGCCAGGCTGGCCATTCCTCTACTCTACCTACGCAACAACGCCGATGCCGCGACTCTTTCGGGCTGCGGCACCGGTGGCGACCATGCCATCGACTTCTTAACAAGCCCCGCTCGACAGCCCATGCACTGCGGCAGCACGGCTAACGAAATCGAAATCCTGCTATGGCAGGTTGCGGCCCGCTCGCGGATCGCCCGATGCGCGCAGCGGCGTTAGGTGGGGCATGCGACTGACGTTGAACATCGATGCGTCGCCGCTGCGGCGATGGCATCTCCTCCTGATCGATCGCCTGCGGAGCGTTGCCGACATCGAACTGTCGGTCTCGCTGCCGGAGGTCGACCCTCCGGATCAGAGCGGGCTCGGGCCGCTGTTCCGTGTCGAGGGCCTGCTTCATAACCTGCGCTCCGATGGCCTGTTCGCCAGGGCGTCGCGGACGGAGCTGACCGTTCCGACCCACCGCCCGGGAGTTGATCCCGATCCCGATCTGGTGCTCGACCTCGGAGACGGGGCTGCAGGCGCATCGGAGCGCCGCTGGCTCCTGCATGTCGACGGCGAGGTGGGGGAGGGCGCACTCGTTGCCGCCCTGCTGTCCGGACGGATGCCTCTGGTCGAGCTGAGGGCAGGCGGTGCGCTGATCTCTGCCGGTCGGCCGGGAACGGAATATGGCCGTATTCTCCTGGCGACACTGGACGACGTCCTCAGCCGCCTCGTGACGTTGATCGTGGCCGCGGTATCCGGTGTCAGACTGCGCGTTCCTGCCCTGCCGCCGACCGAGATCGAGCAGGCGGTGGCTCCTGCGGCGCAGGGGGGCATGGCGCAGACCGTCGTCAAGGCGGGTGTCTCGAAGGCGATCGAACTGGTCTATCGGAGCTGTTTCCACGCGCCGCACTGGCGGGTCGGTTGGCGCAGGCTCGACGGTCCGGATCTGTTCTCGTTGAAACGTCATCCCGATGGCGGCTGGACCGATCTGCCGGATGACGGCACCCGCTTCTATGCCGATCCGTTCCCGATCCTGCATGAGGGCCGTCTCACACTCTTCGTCGAGGATTTCGTCCACGCGACCGGCAAGGGCATCGTCTCGGCGGTCGAATTCGGGCCGGATGGCCCCTTGGGCACCCCCGAACCCGTCCTCGAGCAACCGGGCCACCTGTCCTATCCCTTCGTCTTCGCACGGGACGGCGAAGTCTGGATGATCCCGGAAAGCTGCAGCGCGGGGCGGGTCGACCTGTTCCGAGCCACCGCCTTTCCAGGCGGCTGGGTGAAGGAGGTCGCCCTGATCGACGGCGTCACCGCAAGCGATGCCACGCTCATCGAGCGCGACGGCCTGTGGTGGCTGTTCGCGACGGTGCGGGATGGTGGCGGATCGTTCTCGGATGCGCTGCATCTGTGGTCGGCACCGGATTTTCGCGGTCCCTGGACGCCCCATCCGCGCAATCCCGTGCTGATCGATATCGCCTCGGCGCGCCCGGCCGGGGAGATGATCATCCGCGACGGGCAGTTGCTGCGTCCGGTGCAGGATTGCCGTCTGGGCTATGGCAAGGCGCTCGGCATCGCCCGGGTCACGCAGCTCGACGGCGACGGCTTCGCGCAGGAGGTCGAGAGCATCATCGAGGCCGGGGGGCCGCTTTGGCCCGGCCGTCGCCTGCACAGCCTGAACAGCGCGGGCGGCTTCGAATTCATCGATGGCTCGGCGATGGTTCGGCGGAATCCGCTGGCGCGCCGGAAGCCTGCGGCCGCGCTCGCCAGTTCCTGAAGGCGTGGCCGGCGTTGTCGGCCAGCATGGCGAGCCGGCCGACCAGCGTGCGCGCGCCGGTCACCGAATCCAGCCTCTCGGATTCCGTGGCGAAGCGCCGCTTGAAATCCTCGCCGCCGCACATGAAGTCGACCATCTCCAGCCCCTGGTCGATCGACCACTGGATATAGTCCATCATCAGGACCATGCCGGGCGAGGCACGCTCGAATTCCGGGTCGTAGGTGGTGATGAAAGCCATCATCCGCCGGCGCTGCACGACATTGATCGAGACGGCGACGATCGTGCCGGCCAGTTCCAGCACGAAGACATGGAGGATGCCGAGGCGACGCATCACCGCGACCAGTGCGGCGAGCGCCGGCGCGCCTTCGTCGAACAGGTCGGAGGCGCGGCCATGCCGCTCCAGCCATGCGCGCTTCAGGGCGGCGACGCGGGCGAGCACCGGCTCCAGCGGCTCGTCCGGCCCCATCAGTCGAAAGCGGAGCTCGCCGGCCTCCTCCATGAATTTCCGGCCGCGCCGGTAGTTCTGCCGGGTCTTTTTCGACTGCGCCTCGAACCAGTCCGTCCCGCGCTGCCAAGGGCCGGCGACGCGATAGCTGATTTCGCTGCGATGGTTCGGCCGCAAGGTGCCGGCCGCGACGTCCGGGGCGATGAGGCTCCGGATCGCGGCGTCCGGCAGGAGCCGGTTGAGATAGAGCATGTCGAAGCGGCCGGTCGCGGCGATCTCCCACCACAGCGCGGCGACGGCGTCGCGGTTGCGGTCCGGGGCGAGCAGCGCATCACCATAGTCGCTATGCTCCTTGGCGGCCCATTCCAGAACGGTCACGCCGCGCCGGCGAAGCGTGGCGAAGGGCAGAGCAGCTTCGAGCGTGGCGCCGTTCCAGACCAGGCCGATCACGAGATCGCGGTCTTCGCGGCGTGTCGCGGTGCGCCACCAGGCATCGATCCAGGCATGGCTCTGGAAGACGAGGCCGTCGGCGCGCTGCCACAGCACATCCCAGGCCGGGGCGAGCGCGGCGAACTCCTGATAGGCGGTGACGATCTCGATTTCCCGACCGCCTGTCGCAGCGAGCCGCTTCCGGAGCGTCACGACCGGGTTTCCTCGATCTCCGGGGCAGTCTCCCGCCTGGCCCGCGGGCGCAGGCGCAGCCTGATCTGGTGCCACATCCGCCTGAGCGGCATGAGATAGAGACCGGAGAGCGACTGGTAGTCGCGGACATTGCGCTCCATCAGCCCGAATTTGAAGTCCTCATCGGGCTTCGGCACGCAGAGCGTCCCGAAGAAGCGGTCCCAGAACGAGAACAGCAGCCCGAAATTCTTGTCGTAATGGCGCGGGTCGACGCTGTGGTGCAACTGGTGCCAGTGCGGGCAGAGCACGACATTGTTGAGCGGCCCGAACGAGATCTTGAAATGCGTGTGCCGGACGAAGTCCATCATCAGGATGTTGCGCATCACATAGACATTGATGCCGAAGACGGTGAGCTCGACCAGATTGAGCGAGACCAGCGACCAGATGCCGAAGCAGATGCCTGGGATGACGCCGTCCCAGGCGCGGTTCATCAGCTCGTCCAGCGGATGGACACGGTCCTTGGTAATGCCGACCATGACCTCGGCGGAATGATGGACCTTGTGCAGCTCCCACAGAATCGGGAAGCGGTGCTGCGCGACATGGTAGAAATAATAGGAAATGTCGTAGGCGAGGAGCATCGTCGCGGTGAAGATCACCGTGGTGACGGGGCCGGCCGGGCCGGGGATCAGCGGAGGGTCGATCTGGAACAGCGCCGCCAGCAGCCGGTTGGTGGCATAGCCGACCGCCACGACGAAGGTGATCCCCGCGGGCAGCATGAGGAAGGGCATGATCGCCTTGCGCGTGACCCAGAACAGCAGGTCTGCCTTCGCCGAGGGATGCGTGATGATCTCGTGGGGGAACACGAAGTCGAAGAATTCGCGGAAGCTGCGCTCCTTGGTGGTCCTGAGATAGGCGACGAGCGCGCTGACGAGCGCCGTCAGCAGGAGCAGCCCGGTCGTCACCAGACTCGTGGCCGAAATCTTGTCCAGGATCTTGCCGACGAAGTCGGTCATCTCAGCAAACATCGGCATCTCGATCATCGATGCGGGACCACATCTCCGGCCGCAGGTGATTAAACCTTCAGGCGGCACGATGATAGGCCAACGGCCGGTGCGATGCCATTTCTGGTTAAGCCGGCGCGACCGCAATCGCAGAATGTCGGTAAAGCAGGACCGGGCGGCCGGCTCTCAGTCGCCGGCCTTTCATTGCGACGTCATCGCTCAGCGATCGGGCGAAAGCTCCGCATAGACCAGGCGGTTGCGGCCTTCGTTCTTGGCACGGAACAGGGCGAGGTCGGCGGCATTGACGAGCCGGGCGGGATCGCCTTCGGCATCGGGCCAGGCGGTCGCGACGCCGACGCTGATCGTCACCCGATCGGCGCCATGAGCGATATTGAGGTCGCGCACGCCCTGCACCAGGCGCTCGGCGACATGGCTGGCGCCTTCCTGCGGGACGCCGGTCAGGATCACCACGAACTCCTCGCCGCCGAAGCGTGCGGCGAGATCGGTCGAGCGGGTCGAGCCTTCCTGGACGACATGGGCGATCTGCTTCAGCACGTCGTCGCCGGCGAGATGGCCATAGGCGTCGTTATAGCGCTTGAAATGATCGACATCGATCATCAGCACCGAGAGCGGGCTCTGGCTGCGCTGGCAGCGCTTCCATTCGGCGGCGAGGTACTCGTCGAAATAGCGGCGGTTGCCCAGTCCGGTCAGGCCGTCGATCCGGGTCAGGCGCTCCAGCTCGAGATTCGCGCGCATGAGTTCGCGCTGGCTCTCGCGCAAGGCGCGGTAGGCCTCGTCGCGCTGGAGATGATCGAGATAGGCGCGGGTGTGATAGCGCACCCGGGCGATCAGCTCGATCTTGTCGGGCAGCTTGACCAGGTAGTCGTTGGCGCCGGCCTGGAATGCCTCGCTCTTGGTCGCCGGGTCCTCCTTGGTGGAGAGCACGATGACCGGAACGGCATGGAGCGCCGGATGCTTGCGGTATTGCCGGACGAGGTCGAGCCCGTCGACGCCGGGCATGACGAGATCCTGCAGGATGACGGTCGGCTTGACGCACTGGGCGATCTTGATCGCCTCCAGCGGATCGGTGCAGTAGTGGAAATCGACATCGCCGTGATGGGCGAGCGCGCGCCGCACCGCCTCGCAGACCATGACCTGATCGTCGACCAGCAGGACCATGGACAGGTAGCTGTCGGCCGGCGCCGGGACATCAGGCAGGGAAGATTTCGTTTCGCCTGTCATGGGGCAACCTTCATCACGACGACGGAGCGCACGCCTCGGTCAGGCGGGGAGCGATCGCGGCCAGCGGCAGGATCTCCGCTGCCGCGCCGATCGCGGCGGCGGCTTTGGGCATCCCGTAAACCGCGCTTGTGGCCTTGTCCTGCGCGATCGTCAAACACGGCCTGTCGCGCAGCAGCTTCAGTCCACGGGCGCCGTCGCGGCCCATGCCCGTCAGCAGGACGCCGACCGGGTCTCCCTGCCAGCGTTCCGCGACGCTTTCGAAGAACACGTCGACCGACGGGCGATAGGGATAATCGCGCGGCTCGGCCCGGTAGCCGAGCTCCCCGCTGGCGTTGAAAACGAGGTGATCGTCGCTCGCGGCGATCAGGACGGTCCCGCGCTTCGGCCGATCGCCTTCGCGGGCCGGGCGGACGGGCAGGCGGCAATGCTGGCAGAGCCAGCTCGCGAAGCCCGGCACGAACTGCGCGTCGAGATGCTGGACCAGGATGATCGGCGCCGGGAAATCGGGAGCCAGCCCGCCGAGCAGGGTCGCCACCGCCGCCGGGCCGCCGGCCGAGGCGCCGATCGCGACGAGACGCTGGGAGGGGGAGGTGGGCGCCGGCGGGCGGTGCCGGCTCGGATTGACCGGTGGCAGGCTGCGCGACAGGCGGCCTATGGTGGCGATCCGCGCCAGCAGGGCGGCCGTCTGGGTCGAGGTGTGGCCGCCGAGGCCGACGCTGGGAATGTCGACCGCATCGAGCGCGCCATGGCCCATCGCCTCGTAGACGCCGGAGACATTGGCATCGACGCTGGCGGTGACCAGCAGGATCGGGCAGGGCGTCTCGGCCATGATCCGGCGCGTCGCCTCGACGCCGTCCATCTCCGGCATGTTCAGGTCCATCAGGATCAGGTCGGGCCGGTCGCGCCGGCAGGCCTCGACCGCTTCGCGGCCGTTCATGGCAATCCAGGCGGTTTCGTGCTCCGCCGTCGAAGCGATGACGCGTCGCAAAAGCTCGACCGCCATCGGCAGGTCGTTGACCAGACCGATCCTCATGAAACGCCCCCACAGCGCATGCTCTGATTCATGGCTCGCCGATCAGGTCGACGACCGCATGGATCAAAGTTTCGTCGTGGAAGCTCCCTTTGGTCAAATAGTAATCGGCGCCGGCGTCGAGGCCTCGGCGGCGATCCTCCTCGCGGTCCTTGTAGGAGACGATCATCACCGGCAGGTTGCGCAGGCCGGGGTCGCGCTTGATCAGCGTGACGAACTCGATGCCGTCCATGCGCGGCATGTCGACATCGGTGACGACAAGGTCGAAAGCGTCGGAGCGGACGGCGTTCCAGCCGTCCATGCCGTCGACGGCGACCTCGACCTCGAAGCCGTGATGGTCGAGCAGCTTGCGCTCCAGCTCGCGCACCGTCAGCGAATCGTCGACGACGAGGACGCGCTTTCGGCGCTTCTGACCGGTGCGTGTCACGCTGCGCTCCAGCGTCCTCAGGCGCCCGCCGGAGACCAGCTTCTCCATCGAGCGGATCAGGTCATCGACATCGAGGATCAGCACCGGCGAGCCGTCATCGAGCAGGGCGGCGGCGCTGACATCCTTGACCTTGGCGAGGCGCGGGTCGAGCGGCCGGACGACGAGCTCGCGCTCGCCGAGGAAGCGGTCGACGACCAGCGCATAGAGATTGTCGCCCTCGCCGACGACGACCGTCGCCAGCTCGGCCTCGTCCGTTGCGGCTTCGCCCCGGCCGAGGATCTCGTGGGCGGTGACGAGCCCGACCTGCTGCTCGCCATGGCGGAAATGCGGGCGACCCTCGAGCAATTCGATCGTGTCGCGCGGCAATCGCAAGGCGCGGGCGATCGCCGTCAGCGGCAAGGCATAGGGCTCTCCGTCGATCTCGACGAGAAGCGCGCGGATCACCGACAGGGTCAGCGGGAGCTGGAGCTGGAAGCGGGTGCCGATACCGGGCTCCGACGCGATCGTGACCTGGCCGCGCACCTGCCGGACCATGGCCTGCACGGCATCGAGGCCGACGCCGCGGCCGGAGATGTCGCTGACCGTCGCCTTCATCGAGAAGCCGGGCAGGAAGAGGAATTCGAGCAGTTCCTCCTCGCTGAGGTCCCAGACCGTCTCGGCCGTGGTGAGGCCGCGCGCCAGCGTCGCCTGCCGGAGCGCCTCGACATCGATGCCGCCGCCATCGTCCGAGACGATGATCTGGAGCAGGCCGGCATTGTGCCGGGCCTCGAGCCGGATCAGGCCCTCGGCCGGCTTGCCGGCGGCGCGGCGCTGCTCGGGCGCCTCGATGCCGTGATCGACGGCATTGCGCAGGAGATGGCCGAGGGGCGCGTCGAGCTGGTCGAGGATGTCGCGGTCGATGCTGGTGGCGCCGCCGACGATGTCGAGGCGCACGGTCTTGCCGAGCGCCCGGCCGATATCGCGGACATTGCGCTGGAAATGCCGGACGCCGTCCTCGAAGGGGCGCATGCGGCTTGCCAGCGTCTCGTCATAGAGCCGGTTGGCGAGATCGGTCGCGCGCCGGTCGACGGTGTCCATCTCGTCGAGGCGTTGGGCGAGGAGCGCCTGGCCCTCGGCCAGCTTGAGTTGTGCGGCTACCAGAGCCTGCGCCGCGCGGCTGTCGGCCTCTACCGGCATGGCGGCGCGCAGATCCTCGAAGCTCTTGGCGAGTTCAGCCTGGATGCGCCGCAGCCGCAGCAAGCCGTCGTTGAACGGGCGCAGCCGCCGCGCCGACATCAGCGACTCGCCAGCGAGGCCGAGCAGGCGGTTCAGGCTGTCGGCGGTGACCCTGACCATGCACTCGCCGGCTGCGCCGTCTCCGGCGGACGGTGCTTCCGGGGCGGCGACAATCGCCGGAGCGGCCACTGGCATGACGGGCTCTGCACTGGCCGGCTCGGCATCGTATTGAGGGGTGTCCGGTGCGGCGGTGTCGGCTTCCTCGGAAGCGCTGCGCAAGGTCTGTGTGAAAGCCGCGATCCGCCTCTTCATCTCCGCTTCCGGCTCGTCCGATCCGGCGGAAATCGTGGCGAGGAGATCGATGCCGGCGAGCAGCGCGTCGACATGCCTGCGGTTCAGCCGGATACTGCCGTGCTGCGCGGCGACGAGGCATTCCTCCATCTCGTGCGCGACCTGGACGGCCGGCGTGAGATCGATGATCCGGGCTGCCCCCTTCAGGGAATGGGCCGCGCGCATGCAGGCTTCGAGATGGGCGGCGGCGGCCGGGTCGCGCTCGAGGGCGAGCAGTCCGGTCGTGAAGGCCTGCGACTGGGCCGCGAGTTCGGCCCGGAACAGGTCGAGCATGGAGAGGTCGCTGAGATCCTCGCCGCTCATGCGATGCTCCGGTCGATCAGGTCGAGCAGGCGTGTCGCATCGAGGCAGCCGACCGCGCGGCCGTTCCACGGGATCATCGTCGCGACGACGCTCGCCGCCGAGCGGCCGACGGTCGCCGGCACCGCGCCGCGCTCATGGGCGCGATAGGCATGGAGGCCGTGGACCTCGTCGACCTCGAAGGCGACGTGTTTCGTCTCCTCGCCGGTGACGACGAGGCGCGGGAAGACGGCGATGCGATCGGTGCCGCGGGAGCTGGCCGTCCCGCCTATGCCGAGCAGGGCCGGCAGCGAGACGCAGATCAGCAATTCACCGCGAACGTTGACGATGCCGCGCACCGCCTCGCTGCGGCGATGCGGCAGGGAATGGACCGGGCGCGGCTCGGCGATCTCGCGGCAGATCGCGGCCGGCAGGCCGAGCCATTCCTCGCCGATGCGGAAGATCAGGACGCTGTCGATCTCCTCGCCGTCGGGCGCTTCGTCATCTGGTCTCGCGAAATGCCGCGTCCACGCGTCGCGATAGCCCGGCGGCAGGGGACGATCGAGCAGCTTGCGGGCGATCTCAGCATGGGTCGGGCAGTTGCGGCAGTGCAGATGCTCGTCCAGCTCCGGGCAGGAGCGGTCGCCGCTGACGCCGATCTCGCGCCAGCATTCCTCGATGTCGTCGTTCGTCATCGGGTTGGTTTCGGCGGACATCAGGTGCCGCTCCGCTTGGCCAGCCGGTCGAGCCTGTCGGCCAGGGCCTTGGCGCCGCTATGGTCACCCAGGCGCTGCTGGAGCAGCCGGAGCTGGGCGAGCGCCCGCTGATGGTCCGGCGCGAGATAGAGCGCCTTGCGGTAGTTGCGCATCGCGTCCTCGGTGGCGTCGGCGGCATCATGGGCAAGCCCCAGCCAGTAGAAGGCATCGGGCGCCGGGCCGAACTCGGCGATATGGCGCTCGGCGGCGGCACGCAGCTCGGTCAGCCGGCCGGCATCGGCGGTGCGCTCGATCTCGGCGAGGCTCGCGGCCGCACGGTCCGGCGCGGGCGCCGACGGCTGGGCGGGATCGGGCTTGCGCTCGAAGGGGCGCGGCGCAGGGCGCGATGCCACCTGCGCCCGCGGCAGGAGGGCGGTCTGCGCCGGAGCGGACCTGGGTTTTCGGGCGACGGGCGGCTCGGCCGCCTTTGCTGGCTTGGCCCGTGCCTTGACGAAGGCGAAGGCGCGCGGGAAGCGCACCGAGGCGAAGCCGCACAGGGCCGGCAGGCCGGATTCGGCCGGGCCGACCAGCAGCAGCCCGTCATCGGCCAGCATCTGCCTGAGCCGGACCAAAGCGGCGCCTTGCGTTTCGCGATCGAAATAGATCAGCAGGTTCCGGCAAAAGGCGACATCGTAAATGTCCTGCCCGGCTTGCGTCTCCGCTGCGAGCACGTTGCCGAGGCGGAAACGGACCTGCCGGCGGACGCTATCATGCGGCCTGAATCCCCCTTCCGCTGCTTCGAAATAGCGGTTGCGGAAGGCGATGTCGGCGCCTCGGAAGGAGTTCCTGCCGTAGATCGCGCGCTGGGCATGGACGAGGTTGCGGCTGCTGACATCGATCGCGTCGATCTGGAAGCTGCCGTCCGGGAAGCCGGCATCGAGCAGGGCCATCGCGATGGAATAGGGCTCCTCGCCGGTCGAGCAGGGCAGGCTGAGCAGTTTCAGCGGGCGGTTGCCGACCCGGTTCTCGCGCAGATGGCGGACCATCGCGCCGAAGGCCTCGCGATCGCGGAAGAACCAGGTCTCGGGCACGATGACGGCATCGACCAGCTCCTGCCGCTCGGCCGGGTTTCCCGTCACGAAGGCCCAGTAGGCGTGCAGGTCGGGGATGGCGCAGGCGGTCATGCGCCGCTTCAGGGCATGGCGGATGACGGAGGCGCCGACCGTCTCCATGCTCAGGCCGATGGTGTCCCGGAGCAGCTTCTCGAAGTCCCGGATCGGAGCGGCCTCGTCCATCACGACTCGGCCGCTTGCTGACGGAACAGGATCTCGCGGATTTCGCGCGTGAGCAGGGCTTCGCCCCGGACCCACTGGATCAGCCCGCGCTCGTCGCTGGCGACCGGCCCGAGATAGGGCGGCAGGCCGGCCTCGACGCCGGATACGGCGAAATCGGCCCGATCGCGCTCGATCGTCTCGACGGCCTGCTCGACCAGCAGGCCGAGAAGATCGTCATGGCCCGGGGCGGATGGATAGCGCAGCAGGATGATGCGGGTGCTCAGGCGCGGCTCGGCCGGCCGCCCGAGCGCCAGAAGCGCGAGGTCGACGACGGGCACCGGCCGGCCGCGATAGCTGATCACGCCTGCAACGCCCACGGGCGCACCCGGCAATTGCTTGGTCGCGAGCAGCGGCAGCACGGTCTCGACCTGCCCGGTATCGAGCACGTAGCGATCCTGCCCTAGCTGGAACATCAGAAACAGCATCTCGCGGTTCCGTTCCGCCTTTCAGATCAGGCCCGCAGCTTGAAGCGCGAGATCGAGCTGCGCAGCCCGTTCGAGACCTGGTTGAGCTCGTCGATGGCGAGCGTCGACTGCTGCAGCGATTCGACCGTCTGCTGCGCGGCCTCGCTGAGCTGGGAGAGGGCCTCGCTGATCTGGCCGGCGCCGGTCGCCTGCGCCTGCATGCCTTCGTTGGCGCCCTCGAAGCGCGGCACCAGCCCCTGGACCTGCTCGATGATCTCCGAGAGCTGCCCGCCGACCTGCTGGACCTCCTGCATGCCGCGACGGACCTCTTCCGAGAACTTGTCCATACCCATCACGCCGGCAGCGACGGCCGACTGGATGTCCTTGACCATCTGCTCGATATCGTAGGTCGAGACGGCCGTCTGGTCGGCGAGGCGGCGGATCTCGGTCGCGACCACGGCGAAGCCGCGGCCGTATTGCCCGGCCTTCTCGGCCTCGATCGCGGCGTTGAGCGAGAGCAGGTTGGTCTGGTCGGCGACCTTGGTGATGGTGGTGACGACCTGGTTGATGTTGCCGGCCTTCTCGCTGAGGATCGCGAGCTTGGCGTTGATCGCGCCGGCGGCCTCCATCACCTGCCGCATCGTGCTTTCCATGCGCGCGAGCCCGGCCTGCCCGCCATTGGCGAGCGTCGCGGTCTGCTCGGCGACGGCCGAGACCTCGTCCATCGTATGGGCGAGTTCGTTCGAGGTGGCGGAGATCTCCTTCGCGGTCGCGCCGATCTCGGTCGTGGTAGCGGCGATCTCGTTAGCCGTCGCCTGCTGTTCCTTCGAGGTCGCGGCAACCTCGGTAATCGAGGTGTTGACCTGGATGCTCGACTTCTGGATCTGGCCGATCAGCGCGGCGAGGTCGTCGGCCATCGCGTTGGCGCCGTCGGCGAGCGTGCTGAACTCGTCGCGCCGCGCTAGCGTCAGGCGCTCGCTGAAATCGCCGCGCCGCATGTGATCGACGATGCCGAGCAGCTTGCCGAGCGGCACCGTGACGGCCCGGAACAGCAGGATGCCGCAGAGGATCGCCAGAGCGAGCGCGATCGCGAAACAGACGACGAGACCGAGCTCGGCAGAGCGAACGATGCCAACGATCTGACGCGTCGAATTGTCGGCTTCGGCCTTGTTGAAATCGACCATCTCGCGCAGAGCGTCGCGCATTTTTGCGGCGATCGGGTCAAGATCGTTGCGGACGGCGGCGGATTGATCGGGCAACGGCGTGGTCACGTCCTTCCCGATGGCGAGAACGGCATCCTCGGCGCGCTCGTACTGGGTGAGCAGTTGCGCCGCCAGCGCGTGGTTGCGTCGGTCCGTCTCCGTCGTGATCACGCTCTCGTAGGATTTGATCAGCTCGCGCAGCCTTCCGCGATTGGCCAGAACTGCGTCACTCGTCTGCTTTTTCGCGGTGGGATTGTCTGCCCGCGCATGTTCGCGCGCCAGCCCGGTCGTGTTTGCCCAAAGCGCCATCAACTGCGCGCTGTAGTAGAGGCTCGGGACCGTCTTGGTCTCGACCTCGATCACTTCCCGCTCGGTCTGGAGGAACCAGAGATAGCTGGCACCCGCCATGGCGGACATCACCGCGAGGATGGCGGCGAAGCTGATCAGGATGCGGCGGCGTATCGTCAGGCTCTTCATCGCTCAATCCATCGTTGCGGCACGCCCGGTCGCTTCGGGCTGCCGCATGAACCGAAGCGTGCGCAGATCATCGTTAGCGAGGAGTTATTGCGTCTCCGTTGCGGAAACGCGTCGCAATGATGCCTGTGGAGCGCGGTAGCCGTCAGGCGCTGCCGCTCCGGGGCAGGAAGCGCTCGGCCGCGAAGGGGATGGGGTCGCAGAGCGTCGGTGCGCCGGTCATCATCTCCGCGAGCAGGCGGCCGGTCACAGGGCCGAGCGTGAAGCCGTGATGGGCGTGCCCGAAGGCGAACCACAGGCCGCGATGGCGCGGGGCCGCGCCGATGATCGGCAGCATGTCGGGCAGGCAGGGGCGGGCGCCGCGCCAGGGCTCGGCGTCGAGGCGGCGACCGAGCGGCACGATCTGCCGTGCGATCCGCTCGGCCCGGTCGAGCTGCCAGGAATCGGAGGGCTCGTCGCGGCCGGCAATCTCGATCCCCGTCGTCAGGCGGATGCCGCGCCGCATCGGGGTCACCACGAAGCCGGCCTGGGCGTCGCAGAGCGGATGCCGGGGACCGGTACCGTCGGCGCTGTCGTAATGCATGTGGTAGCCGCGCTTGAAGCCGAGCGGGAAGCGATAGCCGAAACGCTCGCAGAGATCGCTCGACCACGGGCCGAGGGCGACGACCGCTTCCGCGGCCCGCCAGCTTCCGCCCTCGGCGGACAGCCGCCATGCCCCGCTGTCTTGCCGCAGGTCCGCAGCATCCGCAGGCTTCAGCAGGCCGCCTCGCGCCACGAAGAGCGCGGCATAGGCGCGCGTCACCGCGCCGGGATCACTGACCGTGACGGGGTCGCGCCAATGCACGGCGCCGGACACGCTGCCGGGGAGCAGGCCGGGCTCAAGGCGGCGCAGCGCGTCCTCGTCGAGCGGGTCATAGCTGAGACCGTAGGCCGAGAGTTCGGCCGCTCCCCGTGTCGCCGCCTCGAAGCCCTTCCGGGTTCGGTAGAGCTCGATCCAGCCTTCGCCCCGCATGAGGGCCTCGGTGCCGGCGGCTTTCGTCCAGCGCCGGTGCTCGTCGATGCAGTTCTCGATCAAGGGCAGGATCGAGCGGCCGAGCCTGTCCAGTCGATTGGGGGCCGAATTCCACCAGTAGCGCGCGAGCCAGGGCGCCATCCGCAGCAGCGCAGCCGGGCGATAGCGCACGGCGATGGAGCGGTTCGACGCAAGGCTCGCGAGCGTCGCGATGTCGCGCGGGAAGGCATAGGGCACGACGGAGGAGCGCTCGATCAGCCCGGCATTGCCGTGGCTGGTCTCGGCACCCGGCTCGCCGCGATCGACGAGCAGAACGCGCCGGCCGCGTTCCTGGAGGTGCAGCGCCACGCTGACGCCGACGATGCCAGCACCGAGCACGATCACATCGGCTTGTTCAGTCGCGGTCGTCATCTTCGCCGGAATCCTCCCCACCTGCCCGGAATAGGCGCAGCGGAGCCGAGCCTCAAGCGCAGCCTTTTGACAGCCGTAGGGAAAGATATCTTGATCGGCCGGAACGTGGGCGCGCCGATGCCGCAGACGCTTCGCCAGAGGAACGCCATGAGCTTCACCATCCTGACCGCCGAATTCTCGCATGAGAGCAACACCTTCAGCCGCTGCCCGGCCGATTACGCCGCCTTCACCGATCGCGGAATCCAGCTCGGCGACGACGCCATCGCCGCACGGGCCGAGGCCAACACGCCGATCGCCGGCTTCCTCGATATCGGCCGTCCGGCCGGATGGACGGTCATCCACGCGATCAGCGCCGCCGCCCAGCCTTCCGGCCCGGTGACGCGCGATGCCTTCGAGCGGATCGCCGGCGTCATCGTCGCGACGGCGAAGGCTCATGCAGGACAGATCGACGGCGTGCTGCTCGGCCTGCACGGCGCCATGGTCACCGAGTTCTGCGAGGACGGGGAGGGCGATTTGCTGGAGCGGGTCCGCGCCGTGCTCGGGCCCGACGTGCCGATCGGCATCACGCTCGATCCCCATGCCAACGTCACCCGCAAGATGACCGAGCTCGCCGATATCGTCGTCTCCTACAAGACCTATCCGCATGTCGATATGCGCGAGATCGGCAAGCTCGCGGCCGGCATCCTGCAGCGGACGATGACGGGCGAGATCAGGCCGGTGACGCTGCGGGCCGAGCGGCCGATGCTGGAGGAGGTCAATGGCGGGCGCACCGATATCGGCCCGATGGTCGCGCGCATCGCCAGGGCCCGGGCCTATGAGAAGGAAGCCGGCGTCTTCGCCGTCAGCGTCAATGGTGGCTTCGGCAATGCCGATATCCATGAGGTCGGGCCGACGGTGCTCGTGACCTGCGAGGGCAACCGCGAGAAGCATCAGGCCTTCGCCGAAGCGCTGATGGAGGACATGTGGCAGCGCCGCTTCGAGAAGGTCACGAATTTTCTCTCGGTCGAGGACGCTGTCGCGGAAGCCAGCTCCTATGTCGCGACGAAGGGGCCGCTGATCATCGCCGATTATGCCGACAATCCCGGCGGGGGCGGCTATGGCGACGCGACCGGCCTGCTCGAGGGCATGATCGAAGCCGATCTGAAGGATGCCTGTTTCGGGCCGATTGTGGATCCCGAGGTTGCGGCCGAGCTGCGCAAGGGCACGCCAGGCTCGACGGTCTCGGTCCGGCTCGGCGGCAAGGTCGATCCCGAAATCGGCGGCGGGCCGCTCGCGCTCACCGGGACGCTGGTCAGCGTCAGCGACGGAGACTATGTCGGCGACGGCCCGATGATGGGCGGATTGCAGGCGAGTTGGGGGCCCTGCGCCGTGCTGCGTGTCGGCGATGTCGAAATTCTGGTCACGACGATCCGCGCCCAGATGAACGACCTGCAGCAGTTCCGCGCCTTCGGCATCGATCCGGCGGCCAAGCGCGTCGTCGGGCTAAAATCGATGCAGCATTTCCGCGCCGCCTTCGAGCCGATCGCCGGGAAGGTGATCGTCTGCGATAGCGGCGCGCTCTGCACGCCCGATCTCGGCAAGCTGCCCTATCGCCGGGTGCGGCGGCCGCTCTTCCCGCTCGACAGGGCAGGGTAAGGCGGCCTTGCACTCAAGCGGGTGCGGCCGCGGCCTTGCGGGCGATGACCTGCCTGAGCAGCACGGGCGCGGCGATGACGAGCCCTATCCCGGCCGAATAGGGCGTTGCCACGATCAGCGGCAGGGCCGCCAGCGCAAGGACCAGCCGCTCCCACATCACCAGCGGCGCCAGCAGCCAGGCCGAGAAGGCGCCCGAAAGCAGGGTGATGCTGGTAAGGCAGGCAGTGGTCGAGCCGAGGAACTCCGTCCAGGTGAAGCCCGGCGCCATGATCAGCATGGAGGGCGAGAACACGAAGACGAAGGGCACCATCACCTTGCCGAGCGCGAGCCGGAAGGCGGTGTTGCCGGTCTTGAACGGGTCGGCGCCGGCCATGCTCGCCCCGGCATAGGCGGCGATCGCCACAGGTGGCGTGATGTCGGCGAGGACCCCGTAGTAGAACACGAAGAAATGCGCCACGAGCGGGTTGACGCCGAGCATGCCGAGCGCGGGCGCCGCCACCGTCACCATGATGATGTAGTTCGCCGTGGTCGGCACGCCGCAGCCGAGCAGGATGCAGACGATGCCGGTCAAGAGCAGCGTGAAGAACAGCGTCGCGCTCTTGATGTCGAAGGGCAGGAAGGGGACGAGGTCGATCAGGCCCTTGGCCCATTGATCGGCGAGCGAGGTCACGATCCAGGAAATCTTGAAGCCGACGCCGGTCAGCGTCACCACGCCGACGATGATGCCGACGGTCGCTGCCGCCGCGCCGACGCCGATCGCGTATTTCGCGCCGAGGACGAAGGCATCGACCATGTCGTTGACGCGGCGGCGGCCCTCGGTCGAGCGCAGCAGCACGCCATGCGCCATGACGGCGAAGGCGGCGATGACCAGGGCGGCGTTGACGCCGGGAACGCGCAGCAGCTCGGTCGGCGCTGCGACGCCGATGGCGAGCGCCAGAGCGAGCGCGGCGCCGGCGCGGTAATGCGCGAGGCCGACCAGCATGCAGCCGGTGATGCCCCAGAAGGCGGCGAGGTAGGGCGTGTAGCCGGTGAAGAGCACGACGATCAGCGCGAAGAGCGGGGCGACGGTCGGCCAATCGCGGGCGAAGACCTCGCGCAGCTTGGGCGCCTCGGCATCGGTCAGGCCGCGCATGCCGTTTCGGCGGGCCTCGAAATGCACCTGCATCAGCACGCCGAAGAAATGCATCATGGCCGGTACGACGGCCGCGATGACGATCGTCGCGTAGGGCAGGTTGAGGAACTCGACCATCAGGAAGGCGGCGGCGCCCATGATCGGCGGCGTGATCTGGCCGCCTGTCGCGGCGGTCGATTCCACGGCCGCCGCGAAATGGCGCTGGTAGCCGAGGCGGATCATCATCGGGATGGTGAGCGAGCCGACCGTGACGGTGTTTGCGACGGAGGAGCCCGAGATCATCCCGAACAGGGCCGAGCCGAAGATCGAGACCTTGGCCGGGCCGCCGGCGAAGCGGCCCGCGACGGCGGCGGCGACGCCGAGGAAGAGGCGGCCGAGGCCGATCCGGGTCGCCAGCACGCCGAACAGCACGAAATGGAAGACATAGGTCGCGACGACGCCGAGCGCGACGCCATAGACGCCCTGGCTGGTCAGGTACAGATGATTGACGAGGTTCGACCAGGTCGCGCCCGGATGCAGGAAGATGCCGGGGAACCAGTTGCCGAAGATCGCATAGACGATGGCGAAGAGCGCGATCAGCGGCAGGCCCCAGCCGATGGCGCGGCGCGTCGCCTCGATCATCAGGACGATGGTGATCGTGCCCATCGTCACGTCGAGCGGCGAGGGATTGCCGACGCGGAAGGCGAGGTCCTCGAAGATCCAGGGCACGTAGAGGCTGGCGACCGCGACCGCGATCGCGAAAATCCAGTCATAGAGCGGCACGCCGCCAGGGCGGAACACGGTCGAGGGATAGACGGTGGCGGCCTCGCTCTTGCGGGCGGCGAAGACGAGGAAGATCAGCCCCAGCACGAAGGCGAGATGGATGCCGCGATGGGTGGTCTCGCGCAGCAGGCCGAAGCCGGCGGTGTAGTAGTGGAAGGCCGAGAGCGCGAGCAGCAGGCCGCCGATCAGCAGCGCGGTGCCGTGCGGCACCTTGCGGAACTGCATTTCCGGATCGAGTTCTTCCTCGAGCCTGGCGAGTTCGGCGGCGGAGGGCTGATGGGCCATGGAGGAAACCTCGGCGGTCGAGCTGGGAGCAGCGCGGTCCGCGCCGTTAAGGAAGTGCCGTCATGCCGGCCGAAGCGTAGCGTAGAGCCGGGATCCGTGCCGGTATGGATCCCGGGTCGGGCTTTGCCCGCCCGGGATGACGGATCAGATGTACGGATGCGGGGGCTGCTTACTTCAGCAGGCCGGCTTCCTTGTAGAACTTCTCGGCGCCCGGATGCAGCGGCACGCCCTGCAGGCCCTTGAGCGCGGTCTCCTTGCGGATCACCTTGCCCTTGGCATGGCCGGCATCGAGCGCGGCGCGGGCCTTGTCGCTCCACAGCCCCTTGGTCACGGCATAGACCGTGTCGGCCGAGATCTTGGAGGAGGTGACCCAGTGGGCGCCGACCGCGACGGTCTTGACCGCCCCGACATCCTTGTAGGTGCCGGCCGGGATCTCGTCGGCGGCGAAGAACGGCGATTCTTTCGCGAGCTTCTCGGCCGGGGCGCCGGTGATCGGCAGGATGTCGATGCCCGAGCCGGTCGAGGCGAGCTCGGAGATCGCCGCTGCCGGATAGCCGCCGGTGAAGAAAAAGGCATCGACCGAGCCGTCCTTCATCTTCTCGGCCGCCTGGTTCGGCTTGAGATATTCGGCCGTGATGTCCTTTTCGGTCACGCCGAAGGCAGCGAGGATCGCCTTGGCGTTGAGCAGGGTGCCGGAGCCCGGCTCGTCGAGCGAGACCTTCTTGCCCTTGAGATCGGCCACGCTCTTCACGTTCGAGGCCTTGCGGACGACGAGATGGACGCTCTCGGGGTAGAGATTGGCGATGGAGCGCAGTTCGGCGACCTTCGGCTTGCCCTCGTAGACGCCCGTGCCGGAATAGGCCCAGAAGGCGACGTCGGCCTGGACGAAGCCGGATTCAGCCGCGCCGCCGACGATGGCGTTGACATTGGCGACCGAGCCGTTGCTGGCGACCGCGGTCGCGACAAGCTGCGGCGGGGCGGAGATCGCGTTCGCGATCAGGCCGCCGATCGGATAATAGGTGCCGGCCGTACCGCCTGTGCCGATGCGGAAGAAGGCCGGAGCCTGGGCGACGGCGATGCCGGCCGCCACGGCGACGGCGCCGAGCGCGAGGCCGGCGGCGGCGAATTTCGAACGAAGACGCAGAGACATTCAATCAACCTCCCGTGAAAGGGGGCAATCTCGGCAGGATCGGGCGCGGGATCAATCGGAAATTCGACTCGGTGGGTTCGATCAACAGCGATCTGTTCCGGAAAGATGGCCTCCGGGGCGCGAAAGCGGGCCAGTCATGCGGTGGAGGCATTGCCGTGGTGCCGGCTCATGAAATTGTGCGGCCAACGGCGATCCTTTAGAGCCTTCGACCGCATCCGAGGCGGGAATCGGCCTGCCGGAGATGCCGCGGGACCTTCGATATGACCGCCAGCGCGCCGACCGCCTCCCTGCCGCAACGGGCCATGATGCCGGTGCTGATCGCCCTCAGCGTGACTCATCTGCTCAACGACATGATCCAGTCGCTGATCCCGGCGATCTATCCGATCATCAAGGAGGCGTACCGGCTCGATTTCGGCCAGATCGGGCTGATCACGCTGACCTTCCAGGTCGCGGCCTCGCTGCTGCAGCCGGCGGTCGGGCTCTATACCGACAAGCACCCGATGCCCTATTCGATGGTGGTCGGCATGGGCTTCACGCTCTCGGGGTTGATCGGGCTGGCCTATGCCGGCAGCTACGGCTTCCTGCTGCTCTCGGCGGCCTGCGTCGGCATCGGCTCCTCGATCTTCCACCCGGAGGCGACGCGGATGGCGCGCAACGCGTCGGGCGGCCAGCACGGGCTGGCGCAGGGCATCTTCCAGGTCGGCGGGCAGACCGGCGGAGCGCTCGGACCGCTGCTGGCGGCTTTCATCATCGTGCCGCGCGGGCAGGGCAGTCTCGCGTGGTTCTCGGTCGCCGCTCTCGTCGCGATGATGCTGATGGTCTGGACGGCGGCGAGCTATGCGCGGCTTGACAAGGCGCGGCCGCCCAAGTCCGCTGCGGCGAGTGCGCCGGCAGCCCGGCCGGGCAAGCGCTCGGTCGCCTTCGCGATCACCATCCTGATCATCCTGCTGTTCTCGAAGAACGCCTATTCGGCGAGCTTCTCGTCGTTCTACACCTTCTACCTGATGGGCAAGTTCGGCATCTCCGTGCAGAACTCGCAGGTGATGCTGTTCCTGTTCCTCGCCTCCTCGGCGGCGGGCGCGCTGGGCGGCGGCATGCTGGGAGACCGGATCGGCCGCAACAAGATCATCTGGTTCTCGATCCTGGGCGCGCTGCCCTTCACGCTGATCCTGCCCTATGCGGACCTGTTCTGGACCGGCGTGCTGACGATCGTGATCAACCTGATCATGTCGAGCGCCTTCGCCGCGATCCTGATCTATGCGCTGGAACTGCTGCCCGGCCGCGTCGGGCTGGTCGGCGGCTTCTTCTACGGGCTGTCCTTCGGGCTCGGCGGTCTCGCGGCGGCGTTGCTCGGCGAGTTCGCCGACATCCTCGGCATCGAGATGGTCTACAAGCTCTGCTCGTTCATCCCGTTGATGGGCTTGCTCGCCTGGTTCCTGCCGCGGCTGAGCGAGGGCACGAAGGGCGCGAAGGTCGGGCATTAGCGCACAAGGCCGTCATGCTCGGGCTTGACCCGAGCATCTCTGGAAGGAGAGACGCCCTATCCGGCGAGAGATTCTCGGGTCGAAGCTTTGCTTCGCCCGAGAATGACGCGTGTTGTCAGAGCGCGAGCTTGCCGGCCTTGGCGGCGGCGTAGCGCTCGTTGACCTTCTTCCAGTCGACCACGTTCCACCAGCCCTTGAGATAGTCGGCGCGACGGTTCTGATGTTTCAGGTAATAGGCGTGCTCCCAGACGTCGTTGCCGAGCAGCACCATCTGCTTGTCCATGAGCGGGCTGTCCTGGTTCGGCTTGCCGAGCAAGGCGAGCTTGCCGGCCTTGTCGACGGTGACGAAGACCCAGCCCGAGCCGAAGACGCGCAGGCCCGCCGCCTCGAAATCGGCCTTGAACCTGTTGAAGCCGCCGAGATCGCGGGTGATCGCCTCGGCGACCTCGCCGGTCGGCGTGCCGCCGGCGCCCGGCGCCATGATCTCCCAGAACATGCTGTGGTTGGCATGGCCGCCGCCATTGTTGCGGACGAGCGTGCGGATGCTATCCGGGAGCTGGCCGAGATCGGCGATCAGCTCGCCGACCGAGGCCTTGGCGATGACGCCGTTGTCCTTGGCTGCATTGTTCAGGGCGGCGACATAGGCGGCGTGGTGACGGTTGTAGTGGATGTCCATCGTGGCGGCGTCGATATGCGGCTCGAGCGCATTGGCCTCGTATGCGCGCTTCGGCAGCGAGAACGGGCCGGCCGGAGCTGCGGGTGCTGCGGCCTGCGCCCAGACTCGCGGGGCTGCGGCGACGGCGAGAGCGGCGGCGCCGAGACCGATCAGGCCACGGCGGGAGACGGCGGAAACTGCGGTCATGGGGTTCCTCCGGAAAGCGTTCGGGCGTGTCGGCTTCTGGCTCAACGCGCGATGCCCGTTGCGGGTCCGCCGTCGATGCGCTGCCGTTGTAGCATGGGCGTGCATGGCAATTGACCCAACGGCATTATCACGATCCCGTCGCTCGCAAGCCGCGTGGTAAACCGGCCGAACCGGCTCTTAACCGGCGATTTACCGCGTTTCTCTACATTTCCGGAAGAAATCCCTCCGGGTTGAAGAGGCGTCCCGCCATGCATGCACTGGCTCGCAAGCTCGATCTGCCCGTCAGTGCGGCCGCCGCGTGTCCCGTCGAGGAGCCGGCCGGGACGGGCGCCGAGCGCGCGGTGCGCGAGATCGCGGCCCGTTTCGGCAAACTCAGCGCCGAGATCACCGACATCGCCGGGCGCGTCGGCGACGTGACGCAGCAATTCGACAAGCAGACGGCCGGCCTGCGCCGCGTGGTCGGTGCGGTCGAACAGGTGTCAAAGGCCAATAACGCGATCCGGCAGGCGGCCGAGGGCGCGCAGGCTGCAGCGTCGGTCGTCCGCAGCGGCCTCGAACGCGTCACGACCTCGGTGCGGCTCGGGCTCAATGCCGCGCAGGCCGATATCGAAACCTTGTCCAGCGAAGCCCAGTCGATGTCGCAGGTGTTGGCGCAGGCCGTCGGCGACGCGCACAAGGCGCGGGCGTCGAGCGATGCGATCCAGTCGATCACCCGCGAGATTCAGCTCCTGTCGATCAATGCCGGCGTCGAGGCGGCGCGCAGCGGCGAGGCCGGCAAGGGCTTCGCGGTGATCGCGGCTGCCGTGAAGGCGCTGGCCGAGCAGACGCGCGAGGCGACGGCGGCGAGCGCGGCCCAGCTCGACCTGCTCGTGAAGGCGGTCGACGCGGTCGCCCGGCGCAGCCAGGAGAACGCGCAGACGGCGCAGCGCGCGCAGGCGGGCAGCCAGACCATCTCGCAGCAGATCGGCGAGTTCGACAGCTTCGGCCGCTCGGTGGTCGAATTGATCGGCGAGATCGAGGCTGTGTCGCGGCCGACGCGGGAGAATGCGGAGGCCTGCGCCAAGGCGGGGCAGGACCTCGCCGCGCTCGTCGCGGGGGTCGATGCCTCCACCGACAATCTCCAGCAGGCGGGGCAGCGCACCGAGGCGCTGGTCGCGATCAGCGAAGGCATCCTCGGCTCGATCGCGGCATCCGGGGTGAGGACCGCCCAGTCGGAGCTGATCGCGACCGTGATGGAGACCGCCGGCACCATCGGCGAGCTGTTCGAGACGGCGCTGAGCCGCGGCGAGCTCTCGCTCGCCGACCTGTTCGACGAGGCCTATCGGCCGATCCCGGGATCGGACCCGGTCCAGCACATGACGCGCTTCGTCGCGCTGACCGACCGGCTGCTGCCTCCCTTGCAGGAGGAACTCCTGAGCTCGAACGGGCGGATCGTGTTCTGCGCCGCGGTGGATCGCAACGGCTTCCTGCCGACGCATAACCGCAAATATGCGCAAGCCCAGGGCAACGACCCGGTCTGGAACAACGCCAATTGCCGCAACCGGCGCATCTTCGATGATCGGACGGGGCTCGCCGCCGCGCGCAACCGCAAGCCGTTCCTGCTGCAGAGCTACCGGCGCGACATGGGTGGCGGGCAGTTCCTCGTAATGGAGGACCTGTCGGCACCGATCATGGTCAAGGGCCGGCACTGGGGCGCCTTCCGCTTCGGCCTCAAGGTCTAATCGTCGGCCGTGCGTAACCTGTCGAGTTGAGTGAGTTCCTGAGCCAGCGCCATGCATATCGCGCCCGTATTTCCCAATCTCTCGGTGCTCCTCATCGACCCGAGCCCGCATTACCGCCGGATCGTGCGCACGATGCTGTATCAGGCGCAGCTCAACCGCATCTTCGAGGCGTCGGACCTGTCCTCGGCAGCCTCGACCTTTATTCAGAAGCAGCCGAACATCGTGATCCTCGACTGGGACATGCCGGAGGGGAACAGCATCAAGTGCCTGGCGGCGATCCGTTCCTTCAAGACCTCGCCCTTCGCCAAGGCTCCGGTGCTGGTGATGATGGAGCGGCCGGACCGGCGCGCGGTCGTCCAGGCGGCGAAGCTCGGCGCGCATGAGATCGTCACCAAGCCGATCTCGCCCAACAATCTCTGGCTGCACCTGTCCGGCGTCATCAACGTGCCCCGGAAATACAGGGAGGCGGAGGGCAAGATCACGCTGGTGCCGCGCGCGATCAGCAATGCCATCTTCTGACGACTGCCTGTGAACTTCTTCGAAGACGGGCAAGATGCAGGCAGTGCGAAAACTCAGCTTGCCGAAGGCCGGCTCGAGAATACAGCCCTCATCCTGAGGAGCCGCGTGAGCGGCGTCTCGAAGGATGTTCCAGATAGTTCCGGAGCCTCCTGAAGCATCCTTCGAGACTCAGCCTGCGGCTGCCCCTCAGGATGGGGCTGAAGGTCCCGGGTAAGGGTCAATAACGCCAAAGTTGCCGCGAGGGCATCCAAGCAGGCTCTGTCACAGGGCCGCCAAAGCCGACGACAACCGCAGGTAGGCCGCACCTGCCGCGAAAATGCCAAGAGTATTGATGCGGCCGAACATATTTAGCGAAGTTTTTACCAGTTTGACGTGATGCTCCAGGCGCAATCCTGGGTCGCCCTTCATGGTCATCACCGTCTCGCTTCCTCAATTCCTCGGCCGGTCCGAGGCCGCGACGTTCCGAAACCAGCTGCTGGTGGCGCTGGAACAGCGGGAAAGCGTCGCCGTCGAATGCGCCGAGGCCGGGCCGCTGCCCAGCCTCTGGATCCAGCTTCTCCATTCCGCAGCCACCAGCGCCGCCGCGCGGGGGCTTTCGGTCACGCTCAAGGCGGCTTCCGAGGAATGCCGCGAATCCTTGCGGGCGATCGGCTTCGATGCCGCTCACAGCGCTCTCGTTCTGGAGTGACAGGTATGAAAATCCTGGCGATCGACGATACCAAGACCCTGCTCAGCCTGCTCAGCCTGACGCTCCGCAATGCTGGCCATGAAGTGGCCGAGGCCGAGAACGGCGAAGACGGCCTCAACAAGTTCGACCAGTTCCGCCCCGATCTGGTGATCACCGACCTCAACATGCCGATCATGGACGGCATCGAGTTCACCCGCGCCTGCCGCTCGCGCCCCGCCGGGCAGAACACGCCGATCATCGTGCTGACCACGGAGAACGGCGCCGAGATCAAGGCCGAGGGCCGCCGCGCCGGCGCCAGCGCCTGGATGGTCAAGCCCTTCGAACCCAACACGCTGCTCGGCCTCGTCGCGCGCTACCAGAACTGAAGGTCGGCCGATGGACCCGTTGGCAGAACTCAAGCAGACCTTCTTCCAGGAATGCGAGGAACTCCTCGGCGCGCTGGAGCTGAAGCTCCAGGCTCTCGACGAGGGGTCCGTCGATCCTGAGGACGTCAATGCCGCCTTCCGCGCCATTCACTCGATCAAGGGCGGCGCGGGCGCCTTCGGCTGCACGGAGCTGGTCGGCTTCGCGCATGTCTTCGAGGCCGCGCTCGATCATCTGAGGTCCGGCCGCGTCGCCATCGAGGATGCGCCGTTCACGCTCTTCCTGCGCTGCTCGGACGCGGTCGCCGATCTCGTCTCCGCCGCGCGCAACGACGAGCCTGCGACCGAGCGGCCCGACCTCCTGGCCGCGCTCGAGCAGGTCGGCAAGGAACCGCAGGCGCCCGTCGCCGCGCCGCCGACCCCCGTTGCTCCCGCTCCGGAACCGGTCACCCCTGCCGCCAACAACGATGCGCCCATCGGCATCGCCGCGCTCGGCAACCTGCTCGCCATGGTCGAGGCTAAGACCGCCGCGCCGGCTTCCGCCTCGGATGACGGCTGGGACGACGAGCCCGCCGCCGCGCCCGCGACCGCCTCCGACAAGCCCGGCCGCGACGTGCATCTGCGCATCAGGCCGGAGCAGGACCTGTTCCGCCGCGTGATCGAGCCGCGCGTCGTGCTCGGTTCGCTGCCGGCCGCCGATATCGTCTCGATCCGCTGCGACCTGAGCCAGGTGCCGCCGCTGGAAAGCCTCGATGTCAGCGATTGCTGGATGCGCTTCGACGTCGACCTGCGTACCGAGCTTTCGGTCGAGGACCTGCATGGCCGCTTCGACTTCAGCCTCGCGAACGAGGAATTCGAGATCAGCTTCCCGGAGCCGGCCGCGATCGATCCGCCCGAGGTTGGCGAGCCGGCCGCGGCAGAGCAAGAGGTCTCCAATGCCGTCGCGGCCGACCTCTCGGCGATTCTCGCCAAGCTCGGCGCGGCGCCGGAAGCGGCGAGCGAGCCCGATATCCAGCCCGCCCCGGCCCCGGTGGCCGTCGCCGCCCCGGTCGTTGCGGCGGCCGAGCCGGCCGTCGCCCGTGCGGCGCCGCGCGCCCCGGCCGCCCCCGACGCGTCGGCGCGCCAGCGCCAGGCGGTCAGCGTGCGCGTCGATCTCGACCGCATCGACAAGCTGATGAACCTGGTCGGCGAGATCGTCATCACCCAGTCCATGCTGGTCGAATGCGTCCGCTCGCTGCCTTACGACGTCCATGCCAAGACCGCCGAGGGCATGCTGACGCTCTCGCGCCAGACGCGCGAATTGCAGGACCATGTCATGGCCGTCCGCGCCCAGCCGGTGAAGGCCGTGTTCCAGCGCATGCCGCGGCTGGTGCGCGAGCTCGCCCAGACGCTGGGCAAGGAAGTGCGCCTCGTGCTCGAAGGCGAGAACACCGAGGTCGACAAGACGATCATCGAGGAGCTCGCCGATCCGCTGACCCACATGATCCGCAACTCGATGGACCATGGGCTGGAGACGCCGGACGAGCGCGTCGCCGCGGGCAAGCCGCGCGAGGGCACGATCAAGCTGATCGCCGAGCACCGCGCCGGCCGCATCGTCATCTCGGTCACCGATGACGGACGCGGCATCGGCCGCGACCGGCTGCTGGCCAAGGCGCGTTCGCGTGGCCTCGTCGGCGCCGACGAGCGCCTGCAGCCGGAGGAGATCGACCAGCTCATCTTCGCCGCCGGCCTGTCGACGGCCGAAGCGGTCAGCGACATCTCGGGCCGCGGCGTCGGCATGGACGTCGTGCGCCGAAACGTCGAATCGCTCGGGGGGCGCATCAGCGTCGATTCCGAGCCGGGCCGGGGCTGCAAGTTCACGCTCGCCCTGCCGCTGACGCTCGCCGTGCTCGAAGGCATGGTGATCCGCTGCGGCGACGATCGCTACGTGATCCCGATCGCCTCGGTGATCGAGACCCAGCATCTCGCCTCGACCCCGATCGAGCGCCTGCCCTTCGGCCAGGAAGTCCTGCGCTGGCGCGGCGAGGTGACCCCGCTCTATCGCCTCGGCGACGTGATGGGCTCGATGGGCAAGACCAACGAGAACATCGTCATCATCGCCGAGACCGAGCGCGGCAACAATGTCGGCATCGCCGTCGACGAGATCGTCGGCCAGCAGCAGGTCGTCGTGAAGAGCCTCGAGGCGAATTACGGCGCGGTCAACGGTGCCTCGGCGGCGACGATCCTCGGCGACGGTCTCGTCGCGCTGATCCTGGATATCGACTCGATGCTGCGGCTCGCCGCGTCCGGCGGCCGTCCCCCTCAATCTGACCTCAAGATGGCTGGATGACCATGACCCTCCAACTCGGCGAAAAGCACTTCTCGTCGGCGCAGCCCGAATCGGCCGCGCGCCGGATCGTGACCTTCAAGGTCGGCGATCGCACCTTCGGCATCGATGTCGGCATGGTCCGCGAGATCAAGGGCTGGCAGGCGACGACGCCGCTGCCGCACGCGGCCCCGCATGTGCGCGGCGTGCTCAACCTGCGCGGCGTCATCCTCGCGGTCTACGATCTGCGCACCGCGATCGGGCTCGGCGCCACCGAGGCGACCGCGACCCATGTCATCGTGGTCGTCGATGTCGAGGACAAGACCGCCGGCCTCCTGGTCGATTCGGTCTCGGACATCGTGGATGTGCCGGTTTCCGCGGTGCGTCCTGCACCTGACCTGGAGCGCGACGAGCACGGCCTGATCGAAGGCCTCGTCCTGCTCGATACCGATATCGTCGCGCTGCTCGATCTCGCGGCGGTGATCCGCGACGGCGGCGCCGAGGCTCTGATCAAGACCAGCAGGGCCGCCTGACTTTTCGAGACCAGCCCGAGCGTAGCGTTCAAGAAGCGGGCGAGAACAAGAAACGATCGAACCTTATGGGCAGCGCGCTCGGCCCCTTCTCACGTCTCTCGGTCAGCCAGCCGCTGCTTGCCGCCGGCTCGGCGGCGCTTGCCGGCAGCCTGGCGGCCTATGCCGCTGCAGCCGGCGCGCCCGTCCTGGGCGCGGCCGCCGTCGCGACTGTGGCGCTGTTCGGCGGGCTCGCGGCCTGGGGCGCAACGCGCCCGCTCGCGCGCAGCGCCGCCGTGGCGACTCGTCTCGCGGAAGGCGGCGACGTCACGCTTCCCGACCTGTCCGGCTCGGGCGAGGGCGCCGATCTGTCGCGTGCGCTCGCTGCCATCCATGAGCAGGGCGAGGAAGCCGAGCGCCTGCGCGCCGCGCTCGATCATGGCCGCGCCAGCATCATGCTCTGCGACCCCGCCGGCCGCGTCGTCTATGTCAGCAAGGCGCTGCTGCGCTTCTTCGGCGAGGCGCAGGAGGATTTCCGCGCCGCCTTTCCGGGCTGTTCCGCCAAGGACATGCTGGGCCGCGTCATGGAGCGCGTGCAGGGCGAGCATCAGCCGCTCAGCGGCCAGCCCGTGCGCCTGACGCTCGGCCGCCGCACGATCTGCCTGACCCTCACCACCATGATGCGTGCCGACGGACGCAGCTTCGGCACCGCCGTCGAATGGCGCGAGATGACCGGCGATCTCAAGCTCGCCGGCGAAATCGTGGCACTCGTCGAGGCGGCCGAGGCGGGAGACTTTTCCCGCCGGCTGTCGTCGGAAGGGCAGCCGCTGCCGCTCGGCCACGCGGTCAAGGGCCTGAACCGGATCAACGCACTGCTCGAGGGCACCTTCGACCAGATGGCCGATGCCGTCTCCGGGATGGCGGAAGGCGATCTGAACCGCCGCGTCCCGGTGACGCATCAGGGCAGCCTCGGCCAGCTTCAGGACAGCCTCAACGAGACGCTCGAGCGGTTCGGGGCGACATTCGAGACGATCCGGGCGACCGCCGGACGGGTTTCGCAGGCCGCAGCCGAGGTCGATGCAGCGACTACGGAGCTTGCGGCCGGCGCCGGGCGCGCTGCTGCGGATCTCGGCGAAGCTTCGGCCGCTGCCGAGCAGGTCGCGTCCTCGGTCGGGCGCAGCAGCATCCGCACCCGCGAAGCCGGCGAGCTCGCCGGCGAGACGATGAGCGTGGCCCAGCAGGGGCAGGGCGTCGTCACCCGCGCGATCGGCGCGATCGAGCGGATCGAGAGCTCGTCTCTGAAAATTTCCGAGATCGTCGGCGTGATCGACGAGATCGCCTTCCAGACCAACCTGCTGGCGCTGAACGCCGCGGTCGAGGCGGCGCGCGCGGGCGATGCCGGCAAGGGCTTTGCCGTGGTTGCGTCCGAAGTGCGCTCGCTGGCGCAGCGCTCGGCGCAGGCCGCCAAGGACATCAAGGGGCTGATCGCCTCGTCGAACGGGCAGGTCGCCGAAGGCGTCGGCTTCGTCCGCGAGACCGGCACGGCGCTGGAGCGCATCGTCGCGGCGGCCGGCAAGGTGTCGGCGACGGTCTCCGAGATCGCCGCCGCCACGGCCGAGCAGGCCGGGGGCGCCGGCGAGATGGGCCGCAGCGTCGCCAAGATGGACAAGGGCGTCAGGCAGAACAGCGACCTGGCCGAACGCAGCGCCGAAGCGGCGGCCGAGCTCGCCGAGCAGGCGGCCGCGCTGCACGCCCATATCGAGGCCCTCGGCGGCCAGCATGTTTCGCATGGCGCTGCGGCCCCGGCCCGGCGCAGCGTCGCGCCAGCGGCTGCCGCCGCCGTGCAGCCGCGCTTCCAGCAGCAGATGCAGCATCGTCGCGTCGCCGCCGGCGGCCGGATCGGGATTTGAGAGATGAACAGACCGGCCTCATCCAATCCCTTTGCTGCGGCCCAGCCCGCCATGACGGACGTCACGCTGACCCGCGACGACATGAAGTTCATCGCGACGCTGGTCTATGAGCAGGCCGGCATCGTCATCCGCGAGCACAAGGAAGCGATGACGCGCGGCCGCTTGGCGCGGCGCGTCAAGGCGCTCGGCATGAACTCCGTCGCGGAATACTGCGCCTTCCTCAAGACGCCGCAGGCGGCGGGCGAACTGCCCGAACTGATCAACGCGGTGACGACCAATCACACCGCCTTCTTCCGCGAGCGCCATCATTTCGACCATCTGCGCAAGGACGTGATGCCGCGCCTCCTGCAGGAGCGCGCCGGCCGGCGCGGCCGCATCCGCATCTGGTCGGCTGCCTGCTCGTCGGGCGAGGAACCCTATTCGATCGCGGCCTCCTGCCGCGACGTGGTGGGGCCGCGCAGCGACCTCGACTTCAAGATCCTGGCGACCGACATCGATACAGACATCCTGACCCGGGCCGAAGCCGGCATCTATCCGGCGGAGCTGTTCGAACGCCTGCCGTCGGACGTGAAGCCGATGCTCAAGCTCGAAGGTGGGGCTGGGCGGGGCGAGGCGCGGATCAGCGATGAGCTGCGCCGGATGATCGCCTTCAAGCGGCTGAACCTGATCGAGAAATGGCCGATGAGCGGCCCCTTCGACGTGATCTTCTGTCGCAACGTCTTCATTTATTTCGACACGCAGACCAAGGCCTCGATCCTTGACCGTTTCGTGGCGCTGCTGGCGCCGGGCGGCTTCCTGTATCTCGGGCATTCGGAATCGCTGCCGCAACCGCATCCGAATCTGCGCCTGATCGGCCGCACCATCTACGAGAGGACTGCATGAGCGTCTCCCGGTCCTCCCGCCGCTATTTCGACCCGCGCTTCCAAGCGACGATCATCACCGTCGCGCCGGGCGAGCACGAGATCACCTCCGCCAAGGACGAGATCGTCGCCACCGTGCTCGGCTCCTGCGTCTCGGTGTGCATGCGCGACCCCGTCGCCGGTGTCGGCGGCCTCAACCATTTCCTGCTGCCGAAGAACAATGGCGGCTCGGATTCGAACGCCGGCGAGCGCTATGGCGACACCGCCATGGAAGTGCTGATCAACGACCTGTTGAAGCGCGGCGCCAAGCGGAGCAATTTCGAGGCGAAGGTCTTCGGCGGCGCCCGTGTGCTCTCGGGCGCCACGATGCTGGCGATCGGCGACGGCAACATCGCCTTCGTCAACGAGTTCCTGAAGGTCGAGGGCATCCCCGTGGTCTCGCGGGATGTCGGCGGCACGCGCTCGCGGCGCATCCATTACCAGCCCTCGACGGGCCGGGCCTGGGTGCAGCATGTCCAGCCCACCGCGCGCGACAGCGGCCACGAGCAGGAAATCGCCTATCTCAACCGGCTCAAGACGCAGCCGGTGGCCGGTGAAGTGGAGGTCTGGTGATGATTGTCGCGACGTCTTCCGCCGCTCCGGTCAAGGTCCTCGTCGTCGACGATTCCGTGCTGATGCAGAAGCTGATGACGCAGATCATCAATTCTGCGCCCGGCTTCGAGGTGATCGGCATCGCCGGCAGCGCCGAGGAAGGCTGGGACGCGATCCAGGAGCTTCGTCCAGACGTGGTGACGCTCGATCTGGAACTACCGGGCCGACATGGCCTGAAGCTGCTGGCGCGGGTGCTGAAGCAGGATCCGCTCCCGGTGCTGATCGTCTCGGCCTTCGGCGGGCCGGGGGCCGACAACACCATCCAGGCGCTGGAGCTCGGCGCGATCGACTTCATCGAGAAGCCGGACGGCACGACCCATACGCTCGACGGCTTCATGAAGCATCTGGTCGCGGCGCTGCAGCGCGCGGCGGCCAGCCGCAAGATGATCGCCGCCGCAAAGCAGATGACCCAGATGGCCGGCGCTGCACCGGCCCGCCCGGCGGCGCCTCCGGCGCCACGGGAGCCGGCGCGCAGCAGCAAGACCTCGCTGATCGCGATCGGCGCCTCGACCGGCGGCGTTCCTGCCGTGCAGACGGTGATGCGCGATCTCGCCCATCTCAGGCTGCCGATCGTCGTCGTGCAGCACATGCCCCCGGGCTACACCGCGAAATTCGCCGCGCGGCTCGCGACCGCGACCGGTCTCGACGTCCGCGAGGCCGCCGACGGCGACAGGCTCAAGCCCGGCATGGCGGTGGTCGCGCCCGGCGGGCCGCGCCATCTCGAGGTCGAGGAGCGCCGCGGCGAGTTCGTCTGCGCGCTGCGCGAGGGGCCATTGGTCAGCGGCCATTCGCCGTCCGTCGACGTGATGTTCCATTCCGTGGCGCGCAGCGTCGGCGCCCATGCCGTCGGCATCCTGCTCACCGGCATGGGGCGCGACGGCGCAGACGGTTTGTTAGCCATGCGCAAAGCCGGCGCCGAGACGTTAATCCAAAGCGGGGAGACCTGCGTGGTAAACGGGATGCCGAAAGCGGCCTTCGAGATCGGAGCCGCCGACAGGGTCGTACCGCTCAACCAGATCGGTGGAGCGGTCGGACAGCTTGTCGGCGAACGCCCGAATCTACGCACCGCGTAAGGAGCAAAGTTATGTCAAAGGCCAGAAGCGAATACCGCATCCTGGTGGTCGACGACCAGAAGAGCATGCGCGGCCTGGCGACCTATTTCCTCAAGCAGATCGAGTTCCAGGACATCGACGAGGCGGAGAACGCCCGCGAGGCCCTGATGAAGATGCAGACCAAGCGCTACGACCTGCTGCTGCTCGACTGGAACATGGACGGCATGAGCGGCATCGACCTGCTGCGCGCTATCCGCTCGGTGCCGGAGCTGAACCAGATCAAGATCATCATGGCGACCTCGGAGCGCTCGGTCGACAAGATGGACGAGGCGACCAGCAACGGCGCCGACCATTACGTCGTGAAGCCCTACGAATTGCGCGATCTCGAAGTGCGCGTGAAGAAGGTTCTCGCCTGCTGAAGCCCGCCCGGGAATCCTCAGTCCTTATCCCGAGGAGCCGCGTCCGCGGCGTCTCGAAGGATGGTTCAGAGGACACCGGAGCCTTCCGAAGCATCCTTCGAGACGCAGCCTGCGGCTGCTCCTCAGGATGAGGGCTCATCACATCGGTCTCGCCATCGTGAAGCGAAGCCCCGCGCCGACTGGCTGCAGGGCTTTGTGCTTTGGGGCATGATGCCGCCCGTTCGGCTATCGAACCGGAGGAAAGCCATGCTGCCGTCGCGCCGCCAGATCGCCATCGGGATCGCCGGAGCCGCTGCTGCGAGTCTCGCTTCGCGCTCGGCTCTGGCGCAGGCCCTGACGGGCGCCCACGCTTTCGGCTTCGACAAGCCAGATGGCGGCCGCATGCCGCTCGCCGATTATCGCGGCCGGCCGATCCTCGTGGTCAACACGGCGACGCGCTGCGGCTATGCCGGGCAGATGGCAACGCTGGAGCAGCTCTGGCAGCGCTACCAGGGGCGGGGCCTGATGCTCGTCGCGGTGCCGAGCAATGATTTCGGCGGGCAGGAGCCGCTTGAGGGCGCGGCCATCGCCGAGGCCGCCCGGCAGAGCCATGGCGCGACCTACGCCTTCGTCGAGAAGACCGTGGTGCGCGGGCCGGAGGCGCATCCGTTCTATCGCTGGGCCGCTGCGGAGAAGCCGACGGACACGCCGCGCTGGAACTTCCATAAATACCTGATCGGCCGCGACGGCGCGCTGCTCGGCGGCTTTCCGGCGGGGACCGATCCGCTGTCGCCGCAGCTCGTGCAGGCGATCGGGCGGGAGCTGGCGGCGGGTTGAGGTGAGGGCGTCATTCTCGGGCGCAGCGAAGCGCAGACCCGAGAATCTCTGGCCGAAGAAGGCTCTCCGAAACCACTGGTCATGAGATGCTCGGGTCAAGCCCGAGCATGACGTACTTCATTCCCGAGCATGACGCGCCCCTATTTCTTCGGCCGAAACGCCGCGATCACCGCCGGATCGGTCTCCAGCCAGGGTCCCTCGATCAGGTCGATGCAATAGGGGATGGCCGGCATCACGGCGTCGAGGCATTCGGCGATGGCACGGGGGCGGCCGGGCAGGTTGACGATCAGCGACCTGCCGCGGATGCCGGCGGTCTGGCGCGAGAGGATCGCGGTCGGCACCTTGGCGAGGCTGACCTGCCGCATCAATTCGCCGAAGCCGGGCATCGGCTTCTCGACGACATCCTCGGTCGCCTCCGGCGTGACGTCGCGCGGGGCCGGGCCGGTGCCTCCCGTGGTGACGATCAGGCAGCAACCTTCCTTGTCGGCGAGGTCGCGCAGCGTCCCGGCAATCACGGCGCGGTCGTCCGGGATGACCCGCGCGACGGCCTCCCAGGGCGAGGTCAGCACCTTCCGGAAATAGGCATCGATCGCCGGCCCGCCCTCATCCGCGTAGATGCCGGCCGAAGCGCGGTCGGAGACCGTGACGATTCCAATCCGGGCGGTTGCGCTCATCGTCTCTCTCCTGCGGCTGGCATGCTGTATCGGCGGGGGCGCAGGGGTGGTCAAGCCGGTTCGCCAACACCGGGATGATCTGCTTCGCTGCCGCATCGAATAGCGCCGAAAAGTGGTTTCCCCTTTTCGGTTCGATGCTAGAGCAGCGCGATGCGCCTTGCCGCCGCCCTGTCCCGTTCCGCGGACCCGAGCAGCTTCGCCGCCAGCTTCGCGGCGACGGTGGTGCTGGCGGTCGGGCTGCTGGCGGCGCTGACCTTCTGGCGCGATCCCTACTGGGTTTTCCGGGATAGCCCGCCCTGGACGCGCGGTGGCGCCGGTGCGAGCCGCCTGCTCGATGTCGAGATGCGCCTGATCAAGCCGCTCCAGATCGCGAGGCTGAAGCCGCAGACGCTGCTGATCGGCTCCTCGGTGGTCTATCGCGGCCTCGATCCGCGCGACGTCTCAGCCGCTGCGGGGCAGGTCTATAATGCCGGCTTCTCCGCCTTGATGGCGCGGGAGCTGCCGACGCTGGCGGCATTGGCGGTCGATATCGGCAGCGTGAGGCAGGTCGTGATCGCGCTCGATTATTTCATGTTCACGGCATGGCCGCCGCCGCCGCCGATTGACCGCAAGCTCGCGACGGCATCGGGTCGCCGCGAGGCGCTGATTTCGACCGTCCTGAATCCGAAGACCATCGACAATCTGCGCGGGCGCCGGGTCCTGCGGACCGAGCCCGGCCTCTGGCACGTCGACGGCTACAAGGCGACGCCGGATTTCGATACGGAACTCGTCGGGAAGATCAGCCGCGAGCAGAACATCGCGGCGATGGTTTATCGGCCGGACGATCTCGCTCATCTCGAACGCGCACTGGACCTGTTGCGGGGGCGAGATGTCACGATCGTCCTGTCGCCGATGAGCGCGGCGCAGCGGCAGCTCATTGCCGATGGCGGGCGGGCTTCCGAGCTGGCCGCCTGGCAGCGGGACATCGCCGCCCTGGCGACGCGGCGGGGCCTGCCGTTCCACGATCTCGTCTCAGGCCATCCGTTCGAGGATTTCGATCCCGCCAAGGCATCCTCGCGCTACTGGCTCGACACCCTGCACTTCAAGCCGGAGGTCGGCCGCTGGCTGCTCGGGCGGATCGGGCTCGGGCGGCATCGCGCAGGCGCCTGAGCCACATCCGGCCGAAGGCTGCGATCTGCGCCAGGCCGGGACGGCCCGGCCCGACCCTGATGACGGCGTTGGCCATCTCGCGACGTTCGCCCCAGACATAGGTGCCGGCATCGACCCCTTCGCCGGCGCCGCTGTCGAAGAAGGCCGGCGGCGTGCCGTTGAAATCGGCCTGCAGCATGGCGATCGCCAGCGTCCGGCCGGGGGAATGACGGCTTTGAGTCTCGTCATAGGCGATCTTGAGGAAATGCCGGCGGCTGCCGCTCTCGATCAGCAGCCCCATCGCGATGGCCTGCCCGTCAAGCAGCAGCGTGTCGATCAGCAGCATGTCGTCGGCGGCGCAGAGTTCCGCCAAGCGGCGGATATAGGCGGTGTCGGCCGGCAGGCAGGCGATGGCCGTGCCTTCCTCGCCCTTCCAGCCGGAGGCTTCCATGGCGAGGAAGGCGTCGAGCGCCTCCAGCGCGCCCCTCCCACGATTGCGCCGGAAGGTCAGGGCCCCCTGCTTCGCCACGGCCCGGAACTGCTGCATCCGCTTCTTGTATGACGAGCCCAGTGCTCGCCTCAGATAGGCCTCGAAGCTGTCATCGGGGCGCGGGATCATCACCGGGCGGATCCAGCGCTCGTAGGTCGAGATCGCGCTGCCGGTCTGGCGGCAGGCTTCGGCGAGCGCGGCGTAACAGGGGCCGTCGAGCGGGAGCAGCGGCAGCAGCAGGCGATGCGGCAGGTCGCGCGAGGCGAGGAGATAGCGCATCAGGGCGCGGGCCGCTTCCGCCGCATGGTCGCGGTCGAGCACCGGCAGGGACGAGACCTCGTAGAGCGGCACCAGCGGCGCGGCGAGGGCGTCGGAGAAGCCGCTGCGCCAGCCCTTTACGCGCCGGAAGGCCCAGATTCCGACGAGCTGCTCGAAATCGAGCGCTTCACTGTACCAGGCGCAGAGGACGACGACCTCCTCTTCCGGCACGAGTGCCGTCGCGGCCGAGACGGCGGCCGGCGCCATATGCGGATTGGGCTCGAGCGCGTGGCGTGCGAGCTCCGCGAAAACCGGCCCCAGCTCCGCATAGGCGGTGGGGTCGAGGCGCCTGACGACGATTCCCGTGCTCAAGACCGATGGCCGTCCCGGTTCGGCCGGCGCAACTCGCCGCGCAGGGAGAGGACGAAGGCGATCACCTGCGCGGTCGCGCGGTAGAGCTCCTCCGGGATCTGGTCGTCGAGCTCGACCGCCGAAAGCGCCTGCGCGAGGATGGCGTTCTGCTCGACCGCGACGTCGTGCTCCCTTGCGGTCTCGACGATGCGTTCGGCCAATTCGCCACGGCCCTTGGCGGTGACGCGGGGTGCGCCATGTCCGTCATATTCCAGCGCGACGGCGATGCGGGGCGGCTGCGGCGCGCTCATGACAGGCGGTCCAGGAACTGGCCGGCGGTCGGCTGCATCACGCGCGGCTGGCCGGTATGGATGTCGACGGCGCCGCTGGCGAAATCGGCATCGAGCAGGGCGCCTTCGAGGCCGGGCGCCGCGCCGCGCAGGAGCTGGCTGGTCTCCTCGCGCTCGGCCCAGATCGAGACGCCGACATCGCGGCCCTGCAAGGTCACGACGCCCTGGAGTGGCCCCATCGGCTCGACGTCGAGCGCGAAGCGGATGCGCCAGAGCGGCGGGCTGACGCCTTTCGCATCGCGGCGGGGGGCGTCGCGCTCGACCTGAAGGGGCAGCATCGTGATGCCCTGCTGGAAGGCGAGCGGGATTTCGGCGAGCCAGCGCTGTGCCGGCTGAGCGCCGTCCTGCCGGGCGGGCTCCAGCGGCAGCGAGGCGTATTGCGTCAGCTTGATCCGGTCGAGCGCGGCCTCGGTCTGGTCGAGCAGGGTCTCGGCGATGGCGAGGGGTTTTTCGCCGGGCGCCAGCGAAGGCTCCACAGCCGGCTGCGGCGAAAGCGGGCCGTCGCGGCGGGGCGGGGCGAGGCGGGCAAGCTGGTCGGTTGCGGCCGGGTCGGCGAGTTGTTCCGCGCCCGCGTGCTCGTGGCGGCTCGCCTTCGGATCCGGCGACAAGGCGTCGATGATCGGCAGCAAGGTCTCGCGCAACGCCTGCAGCCCGGCCTTGAGGTCGCCCTGCCGCGGTGCCGGCAATGCCGCGGCCTGCCTTGCGTCGAAGAAGAGACCCGAAGCCTGGAAGGCTTCCTTCAGCTTCGCCGCTGTCGGGGGCTGGCGCTCGGCGGGCATGGCCTGAGCCAGCACCTGCTGGATCGCGGGCGGCAGCGTCTTCGGCAGGGCGAGCGAGATCGAGCCTTGCGCGATGGCGCGCAGATTGGCGAAGAGCGGCGCGAGCCCGGCCTGATGCTGCAGCATGGGACCCAGCAACGGCCCGGCGACGGCGCGCGCGGTCGCGGCCGTGATCGCGGGAGCGGCGGGAGATGAGGCAGCCGTCGGGGCGGCCAGATTGGCGGCGGTGGCGCCTGTCGGGGTGGCTCCCGCCACTCCCGTGCCCGCAATGGCGGGCTGCGGCGTCGACAGTCCCCGGGTCTGCAGGGCCTGCTGGAGGAGGGCTTGCTGAACTGCCACGGGCGAGGGCGGGTGTGCGGCCTGCGCGAGCGCCGGTGCCGGCGTAGCGGCCACCTGCGGCGCAACGCTGGCTGCGGCCGTGGGGATCGGCCGGGTCGGAGCGGCCGTCGAAGCCGGAGGAGCGTTCGGCGGAGCGGCTTGAGATGTCGGGGCCGGCTGCGGCTGGGCCTGCCCGGTCACCGCTGCCGCCGGCGGGCGGATTTCGACCAGCGTGGCGCGCAGGTCGCCGCCGGGCTGCTCGAGCCGCAGCACGAGCGTGGCGCCCGGCTGCAGGGCCGCTTGCCTGGCTTGGGGGCCGGCGAGGACGAGCGCGACCTTGGTCTCGCCGATCATCGCGGTCGCGGTGCCGTCCGGCTCCAGCGCAGCGAGCCGCGCCTGTACCGTCCGGCCAGCCGCCAGCTCGCCCGCCGCGTCGAGCGCCTGCAGCAGGGTGGCGAAGGTCTGGCTCTTGACGAGCTGGGCGAGATTCATCGAACGGCCTTGTGACAACGTGCCATCCTGTCATGAAAGATTAAGCATTTCCTTGTCGTCCGGCCGCGCGGTGCAGGGCGCGCCTGCGCGCCTGGCGCTGGTCTCGGATGCCCGGCTGCGGCAGGGTTGGCGACCCCGTTCGAGGATATCGCCATGGATTATCGCCGTCTCGGCCGCTCCGGCCTCAAGGTTTCGCCGCTCTGCCTGGGCACGATGATGTTCGGCGGCCCGACCGACGAGGCGACGTCGCGCCGGATCATCGACAATGCGCGCGAGGCCGGAATCAATTTCATCGACACGGCCGATGCCTATAGCGAGGGCGGCTCCGAGGAGGTCACCGGCCGTGCCATCGCGGCTCATCGCTACGACTGGATCCTGGCGACGAAGGTCGCCAACGCCATGGGGCCGGGGCCGATGCAGGGCGGGCTGTCGCGGCGCTGGGTCCTGCGCGCCTGCGAGGACAGCCTGCGCCGGCTCGGCACCGAGACGATCGATATCTACTACCTCCACAAGGAGGACCATACGACGCCGCTGGAGGAGACGGTGCATGCGATCGCCGATCTCGTCCGGCAGGGCAAGATCCGGCATTTCGGCGTCTCGAACTATCGCGCCTGGCGATTGGCCGAGATCTGCCGGCTCTGCGACGAGATCGGCATCGACCGGCCCGTGGTCAGCCAGCCCTATTACAACGCGATGAACCGTATGCCGGAGGTCGAGCATCTGCCGGCCTGCGGCTATTTCGGGCTGGGCGTCGCCTCCTATTCACCCCTGGCGCGCGGCGTATTGACCGCGAAATACGCCCCGGGCCAGGCGCCGGCCGAGGGCACGCGCGCCGGGCGCGGCGACCGGCGGATGATGCAGGCGGAATGGCGCGAGGAGAGCCTGGTCATCGCCCAGACGATCAGGGACCATGCAGCACGGAAAGGACTGACGCCGATCCAGTTCGCGGTGCGCTGGGTGCTGAACAATGCCTTCGTCACGGCTGCGATCGCCGGTCCGCGCACCTTCGAGCAGTGGGAGGCCTATCTTGCCGCGCTCGATGCCGGTTTCGACGCGGAGGACGAGGCGCTGATCGACCGGCTGGTGCCGGCAGGCCACCCTTCGACGCCGGGCTACAGCGACCCGGCCTATCCGCTGGAGGGGCGCGTCAGCCGCGTCTGAGCGGCGGTTCCGCTCAGTTCATCATGCAGAAGCCGCCGACCACGACATCGGTCTGGCACCAGGGCTTCCTGGCATCGTCGTTCGCCGAAAGGCGCAGCGGCACAGGCTCCTTGGCTTGCGCGGTCGCGGGCGGAAACGGAACGCGCTCGGGCTCTGCGCTTGCGGCTTTTGCACGGCTCGCGCCGGCGGCGAGGCCCGGGACGATGACGACGCTGCGGCTGGTTTTGGCCGACGAACCGGAGCTGCGACCGCCGAAACGGAACTTGGCCGCCTCGGCCTGGACAGGCAGCAAGGCGGCGGTTGCGAGCAGGCAGGCGAGGGCGGCGATGCGGCGCATGAGGATAGTCTCCCGGTTCTCGACAGGATGCCGCGATCTGCCGCAAGGACAAGGAAAGCCTGCAATCAGTCTCAGCGAGGCGTTAATGCCGATGCGAGCGACTGTTCGGGACAGGAGCCGGCATTCCCGGACGAATCGTCAATGCCCGGGCAGGACGACCATGGTGGGCCTGGCCGGCAGTGTCGCCTTGGCCAGCGTGATCGTGGCCTGATCGCGGCGCTCGACCGGCCAGATCTCCTGCGTGCGGGCGAGGAAGCGGGCAAGCGTGCCGCCGCCGAAGAAATGCATGGGTATCATCACCCGCGCCTGGATCGATTTCAGCACGTCAAGCATGCCGGTCTGGTCGAGCGTATAGCTGCCGTCGACCGGGAAGAGCACGATATCGACCCGGCCGAGCGCACGCAGGTGGCCTGCCTCCAGCGGGTGATGCAGATGGCCGAGATGGGCGATGCAGAGTTCGCCGATCTCGAAGACGAAGATCGAGTTGCCGTCATAATCCGTGCCCCCCTCGTAGCTGCGGATATTGGTCGGCACGTTGCGGACGCGGACATCACTGAGCGTGAGGTCGTGCTGCGCCGCGCCACGCCCGGACAGGTCCCAGCCGGGCAGGACATGCTTGATGGCAGGGTCGGGATTGCGCGAATTATGGGTCGAATGCGCCTTGTTCATCGTGGCGATGTCGGGCGTCACCGGCGGGCGGACATAGTCGTTGTAGTCGGTCGCGATCTTCACGCCGCCCGGCGTCTCGATCAGGAAGGTGGCATGGCCGACGAAGGTCAGCCTGGCCTCGTCCTTCGCCAGCTGCACCCGGTGGATCGGCAGGCCGAGGCTCGCCATCTCCGGTCGGCAGCCGGGCTCGTTCGACTGGGCTCGGGCATGCTGAGTCGCCAGCAAAGCCAGGATCAAAGCCGCAAGGATGCGCAACAGGACGGCGGGCAGGCTCATCGGCGGGCTCCGGCAGCGTTCAGGCTGTCAGAGCTTCGGGCAAAAGCCGGGCCGGGGGAAGGGCGCCGGAAGCGCTCTACCGCATTTGTGAAAGGCACCTGCTTCGCCGGCAGGCGGTTGCGGGCGGCGCGCCCGGTCGCTACATAGCGGCCAGATTTCCCGACATCCGTCGCCAAGCGTTCTAAAGCGGAGCCCGCTCGCCCCATGTCCCGCCAGTTCATCTATCATATGCGCGGCCTGTCCAAGACCTATCCGGGCGGCAAGCAGGTCCTGAACAACATCCATCTCTCGTTCTATCCGGACGCCAAGATCGGCGTGCTCGGCGTCAACGGCGCCGGCAAGTCGACCCTGCTCAAGATCATGGCGGGCATGGACAAGGAATGGACCGGCGAGGCCTGGGTCGCCGAAGGCGCGCGCGTCGGCTACCTGCCGCAGGAGCCGAAGCTCGACGAGAGCCTGACCGTGCGCGAGAACGTCATGCTCGGCGTCGCGCCGCAGAAGGCGATCCTCGACCGCTACAACGAACTCGCCATGAACTATTCGGACGAGACCGCCGACGAGATGACCAATCTCCAGGACGAGATCGAGGCCAAGGGCCTATGGGATCTCGATTCCAAGGTCGACCAGGCGATGGATGCGCTGCGCTGCCCGCCGGACGACTGGGCCGTCGACAAGCTCTCGGGCGGCGAGCGTCGCCGCGTCGCCATGTGCAAGCTCTTGCTGGAGCAGCCGGAACTCCTGCTGCTCGACGAGCCGACCAACCATCTCGACGCCGAGACCACCGCCTGGCTCGAAGGGCATCTGCGCACCTATCCGGGCGCGATCCTGATCGTCACCCACGATCGCTACTTCCTCGACAACGTCACGAGCTGGATCCTCGAGCTCGATCGCGGCCAGGGCATCCCCTACGAGGGCAACTACTCGGCCTGGTCGGTGCAGAAGCAGAAGCGCCTCGCCCAGGAAGGCCGCGAGGATGCCTCGCGCCAGAAGACCCTCGAGCGTGAAGCCGAGTGGATGGCGCAGTCGCCGAAGGCCCGCCAGGCCAAGAGCAAGGCCCGCATCCAGCGCTATGACGAGCTCGTCCAGAAGGCCAGCAGCAAGGGGCCGGACACAGCCCAGATCATCATCCCGATCGCCGAGCGACTGGGTAACAACGTCGTCGATTTCGAGGGGCTGTCGAAGGGCTTCCAGGACAAGCTGCTGATCGACGATCTCTCGTTCAAGCTGCCGCCGGGCGGCATTGTCGGCGTGATCGGCCCCAACGGCGCCGGCAAGACGACGCTGTTCAAGATGATCACCGGCGCCGAGAAGCCGGACGCAGGCACGATCAAGGTCGGCGAGAGCGTCCAGCTCGGCTATGTCGACCAGAGCCGCGATTCGCTCGACGACAAGAAGAACGTCTGGGAGGAAATCTCCGGCGGTAACGACGTGCTCTATCTCGGCAAGCGCGAGATCAATTCCCGCGCCTATTGCTCGGCCTTCAACTTCAAGGGCGGCGACCAGCAGAAGAAGGTCGGCTCGCTTTCCGGCGGTGAGCGCAACCGCGTCCATCTCGCCAAGATGCTGAAGTCCGGCGCCAACCTGCTGCTGCTCGACGAGCCGACCAACGACCTCGACGTCGACACCCTGCGCGCGCTGGAAGAGGCCCTGGAGGACTATGCCGGCTGCGCCGTGATCATCAGTCACGATCGCTGGTTCCTCGACCGGATCGCGACCCATATCCTCGCCTTCGAAGGCGACAGCCATGTCGAGTGGTTCGAGGGCAACTTCGCCGATTACGAGGAGGACAAGAAGCGTCGCCTCGGCATCGACAGCACGATCCCGAAACGCATCCAGTACAAGAAGTTCTCGCGCTGACGCTTCAGGCCTGAATCAAGAGAGCCCGTGGTGCCCTACGCTCCGCGGGCTTTTCGTCGGGCTGCTTCAAGATGAATGCCGTGGTGGCGCAGCGATCCGCTGTCGCAGGTGCTGGACGACGGATCTGTTCCGGCCTCAACTGGCGGCATGCTGACTCTCGACCATCTCACCGTCATCGCGCCGACGCTTGTGGAGGGCGTCGCGCATGTTCGCGATTGCCTCGATCTCGATGTGCCCTTCGGGCAGCGGCACGGCTATATGGGCACGCATAATCACCTGCTGCAGCTTGGCGGTTCCGCCTATCTGGAGATCGTCGCGCTCGATCCCGACGGGGCCTATCCCGGACGCGCCCGCTGGTTCGGGCTCGACGACCGGAAGCAGGTCCGGCGGGATTGGGATGCCGGTCGCCGTTTGCGCGCATGGGTAGCCCGGACCGACCGGATCGATGATGTCCTGAAAGGTCGTGAGGCGATCTTCGGCCGCAAGGCCGGGCTGCCGATGGACGCTCCCGTCTTCGATTTCGCCATTCCGGATGACGGCTCGCTGCCCTGGGGCGGGGCGGTTCCCTCGATCATCGACCGGCGCGGCAAGCCGCGCTCGATGGCTTCGATCGCCGATCTGGGCGCGCGGCTGCGCGGGTTCTCGCTGGAACATCCGGAGGCGCAGGCGATCGCGGCGTTGTTGCAGGAGCTGGGCACGGAGCAGGGGCCCATCGTCAGCCATGGGCGGGAGCTGTGCTATCGGGCCCGGATCGAGACGCCCGGAGGGCTCAGGGACTTGAGCTGACGATACGGAAGATTTGATAGCGATTTTCCGTCGAAGGTCAGCGTAATTTAGCCGGAGACAAGAGTAGCAGGCGGGTCCGGTATGCGGTTTCCGACTGACGACTTAAGTTATGATTAAGGCCGCGGCTCCTAGGAGCAGAGTCGCGTCCAAAGCAATTCTGCGCCTTGGAGCTGATAAATCCGATCCGGAACCGGTCAATTTATTGATTGTGTTCTTGCTGCCATGACGTGAAGGTTGACTATGACTAGCCAGTATATCCAGGGTATGGTTGAGGATGTGAAGGAAGGCGGCCTGTCGCGGCGCTCCTTCATCCAGAGGATGGCGGCGCTCGGCATCGCCGCGCCGATTGCGACCCAGATCCTCGCCTGGAACGATGTCGCGATGGCCAATGCCACGCTCGAGTACAAGCCGACCAAGGCCGGCGGCGGCGGGCCGCTGAAGATGCTGCTCTGGCAGGCTCCGACGCTGCTGAACCCGCATTTTGCCTCGGGCACCAAGGACCAGATCGCGTCCCGCGTGTTCTACGAGCCGCTCGCCGGCTGGGACAAGGAAGGCAACCTGATCCCGCAGCTCGCCGCGGAAGTCCCGACCAAGGCCAATGGCGGCCTGTCCGAGGACGGCACCACCGTCACCTGGAAGCTGAAGAAGGACGTGAAATGGCATGACGGCAAGCCGTTCACGGCCGACGACGTCGTCTTCACCTGGGAATATGCCGCCGATCCGGCGACGGCCGCCTACACCACCGGCGCCTACAAGGACATCAAGGTCGAGAAGGTCGACGATCATACCGTCAAGGTGGTCTTCGCCAAGCCGACGCCGTTCTGGGCCGATCCCTTCGTCGGCGTCGCCGGCATGATCATCCCGAAGCACCATTTCGGCGAGTACAAGGGCGCGAAGTCGCGCGAGGCTCCCGCAAACCTCAAGCCCGTCGGCACCGGCCCCTACAAGTTCGTCGAGTTCAAGCCGGGTGACATCCTGACCGGCGCCCGCAACGAGGCTTATCACGTCGCCAACCGTCCGCATTTCGACACGTTCGAGATCAAGGGCGGCGGCGACGCGGTCTCGGCGGCTCGCGCGGTCCTGCAGACCGGCGAGTACGATTACGCCTGGGATACGCTGGTCGAGGACGAGGTTCTGAAGCGCATGGAGATCGGCGGGCGCGGCAAGATCAGTGCTGCGGCTGCCGGCGATGTCGAGTTCATCACTCTGAACACGACCGATCCGTGGACCGAGGTCGATGGCGAGCGCTCCAGCGCCAAGACCAAGCATCCGACCTTGTCGGACCCGGCCGTTCGCCAGGCGATCAACCTGCTGATCGACCGCGACTCGATCCAGAAATTCATCTATGGCCGCGCCGGTGCTGCCACGGCGAGCTTCGTCAACGAGCCCAAGCAGTTCAAGTCGCAGAAGCTCAAATACGAGTTCAGCATCGAGAAGGCGAACAAGATCCTCGACGAGGCCGGCTGGAAGAAGGGCTCGGACGGCATCCGCGAGAAGGACGGCAAGAAGCTCAAATACGTCTTCCAGACCTCGATCAACGCTCCGCGCCAGAAGGTGCAGGCGATCGTGAAGCAGGCCTGCCAGCGCGCCGGCATCGACCTCGAGCTGAAGTCGGTGACGGCCTCGGTGTTCTTCTCGTCCGATGTCGCCAACCCCGACACCTACACCAAGCTCTATGTCGACATGGAGATGTACACGACGACGCAGCCGCAGCCCGATCCGGAGCGCTTCCTCAACCAGTTCACCTCGTGGGAAGTCGCCAGCAAGGAGAACAAGTGGCTGGGCCGCAACGTCTCGCGTTACACGGACCCGGCTGCCGACGAGGCCTACAAGGCCGCGCAGAAGGAACTCGACCCGGCCAAGCGCGCCGCGCTCCTGATCAAGGTCAACGAGATCTTCTGCGAGGCCAACGTCATCCTGCCGATCCTGTCGCGCAAGAAGGTGGTCGCCGCGTCGAACACCCTCTCGCATGACCATTCGGGCTGGGACGTCGATACCTGGAACCTGGCATCCTGGTACCGCGCCTGATCCGGAAATCGGCCCCTTGCGGAGAGTGATCTCCGCAAGGGGGATGCAATGAAGAAGGCCCGGCGGAGCTGCTCCGCCGGGCCTTTTCCTTGGTCGTTGGCTGTTTGACTGGGAGAGCCGCGTCAGCCTGCCAGCCGCCTGATCGCCCCGGCGCGGCCGCCGACGAGGATGCGCTCGTCGACATCCTTGATGTCGCGCAGGCCGCAGAGCGCCATGGTGGTGTCGAGCTCCTTGCGGATGATGTCGAGCGCGGTGGTGACGCCCTGCTCGCCCATGGCGCCGAGCCCGTAGAGGAAGGCGCGGCCGATGAAGGTGCCATGTGCGCCGAGCGCGATCGCCTTGAGCACGTCCTGCCCGGAGCGGATGCCGCCGTCGAACAGGACCTCGATGCGGTTGCCGACCTGTTCGACGATGCCGGGCAGGGCCTCGATCGAGGAGAGCGCGCCGTCGAGCTGGCGGCCGCCATGGTTCGAGACGATCAGGGCGTCGGCGCCGCTCTTGGCGGCCATCTCGGCGTCCTCGGGATCGAGGATGCCCTTCAGGATCAGCTTGCCGCCCCACTGCTCCTTGATCCACTGGACATCGTCCCAGTTCAGCTTCGGGTCGAACTGGCTGGCGGTCCAGGAGGAGAGCGAGGACATGTCGGCGACGCCGGTGACATGGCCGACGATGTTGCCGAACTGCCGGCGCGGCGTGTCCAGCATCTTCAGGCACCACCAGGGCTTGAAGGCGAGGTTGATCAGGTTGGCGATGGTCGGCTTCGGCGGGGCGGAGAGGCCGTTGCGGATATCCTTGTGGCGCTGGCCGAGGATCTGCAGGTCGAGCGTCAGCACCAGGGCCGAGCAGCGGGCGGCCCTGGCGCGCTGGATCAGGCGCGCGATGAAGTCGCGGTCCTTCATCACATAGAGCTGGAACCAGAACGGCGCGCTGGTGTGGTTCGCGACATCCTCGATCGAGCAGATGCTCATGGTCGAGAGCGTGAAGGGCACGCCGGCCTTGGCGGCGGCCCTGGCGGCGAGGATCTCGCCATCGGCGTGCTGCATGCCGGTGAGGCCGGTGGGCGCGAGCGCGACCGGCATCGTGACCGGCTGGCCGATCATCTCCGAGGCGAGCGAGCGGTTGGTCATGTCGACGGCGACGCGCTGGCGCAGCTTGACCTTGGCGAAATCGGTCTCGTTGGCGCGGTAGGTGCCCTCGGTCCAGGCGCCGGAATCGGCGTAGTCGTAGAACATGCGCGGCACGCGGCGCTTGGCCAGAAGGCGCAGGTCTTCGATGGTCAGGGGCTGGGCCATGTCTCGTCTCGCCGTTCGCTACCCGTCGGTGGTCCCGGCTGAGTCGCATGATGGCGGGCCAGGCGCAACCGTCTGCGGCGCAGACGGGCCTCCGGTCAGGAGACCGCCATGTAGCGGCCGGGCTTGTGGTTCATGCCGAGAATGGCGTTGAGCACGAGCGTGCCGACCAGCGAGAGCGCGACCTTGTCCGGCGGCAGCACGAAAAGCGCGGCGGCGAAGATCGCCGCGTCGATGCCGAGCTGGACCCAGCCGGCGCGCAGGCCATGGCGCTCCTGCAGGTAGAGCGCGAGGATGTTGACGCCGCCGATCGCGGTGCGATGGCGCGCCAGCGCCAGCAGGCCGAGCCCCATCGCGACGCCGCCGGCGATGGCGGCATAGAGCGGCGCCACCGCCTCGATGCGGAACCAGCCGGGCGTCGCCCAGACGAAGACCGAGACGAGGCCGACCGCGGCGAAGGTCCGCAGCGTGAAGGGCAGGCCCATCCGCCGGAAGGCGAGCCAGTAGAACGGCAGGTTGAGGATGAAGAAAAGCAGGCTGAAATCCACCCCCGTGCCGAATTGCAGGAGGAGGGCGAGCCCGGCCGCGCCGCCGGTCAGCAGCGTCGCCTTGGCGAAGAGGACGATGCCGAAGCTGATCATCAGCGTGCCCAGCGGCAGGGCGAGGAGGTCTTCGTAGAAGCGGTGCTGCTGCGGCATGGCGGGAACGGCTGTCTGGGACATGGCGAGGCCTGTATCGGCTGGCGGCTTCCGGCACCAGAGGCGAAGCAAGGATCGCGCCGGATAAGGCCGGCTGGCGGAGCGCGATGGCCGCAACCGTGCACGCTCCGAGGGAGGTTCCGAAACAGGGGGCTGCCGGCTTGCGTCGCCCTGCAGCCCGGTACGGCTGACGATGCTGCAGCCTTGCAGTCGATGACGATGCAATCGGCGGAAGGCAGCGGTTTCGCCAAGATGGCGCCTGGTCCGGCGAGGCGAAGACCATCGGCTTCAGGTTGAAGTCGCAGGATATCGGCACCCATGGCGCGTGGCGACGCTACGTCGCCGGTCCCGCGGATATCGGAATCGATCTCGGCGATTCTTCCCGTGCCGGCGCCAAGGCACGGATCGCGTTGACAAAAACTTGACAGGGGCTGAGGCGGGGCTGCCCGTCCTTTCATCTCGACAAGGAGCGGTTTTCGGTCAATCCTTTCATTGCCGGCATAGGAGCCATGCGTTCAGTGCCGGTGTGTGAGAGACGCGTTGGCTTCGAGGGATGTGGCGATGGCGACCGGAACCGTGAAATGGTTCAACACTGAGAAGGGGTTCGGCTTCATTCAACCGGCGGAGGGCGGCAAGGATGTGTTCGTGCACATCACGGCCGTGAAAGAGGCCGGCATGATGACGCTGACGGAGGGGCAGAAGGTTTCGTTCGAGCTGAAGACCGAGCGCGGCAAGACGGCCGCGGGCGATCTGAAGGTGCTCTGAGACCATTCTGTTGCCGTGAGGCTCGCCTGCCGCGCGTGGCAGGGCGGTGGCGAGCGCGCGCCTGACGAATGACGACCGGATCGGCGTTCTCGCCGCATGTCCGGCGCGATGATTCTTGACGCGACAGGATGCGCGCCGAAAGCCCCGTCCAGGCCTGGCCTGCGGGGTTTTGGGCGTGAGCATCCGGGGGATGCGCGGAGCCGGACGGCGTTCGCAGTCGACGGCTGCGTGCCGATGTCGTTGCGATGTCGATGATGTCGAACAGCGACGACCTCGCGCTGCCCGGCTCCGCGCACGGGTCTCTGGGGGTCCGCTCCGCTTGGACGCCCGGCGAGGGCGGAGGCCTGCCTGTTCGGCCTGTGCGAAGTCGGCACCTCCGCGCTGCCAAAGAGAGGATCGCCGTTATCGCATCCTGTAGGACGCGCGGCGATCCAGCGGACCCGCAACGGTCCGGGAGCGCGAAACCCGCAATCCCCTCCGGCCCACGATGCCTCGCGAAGCCCCCCGGTCGGATGGGACGCGCGCAGGATAGGGGCGGGGCTGTGGGGCGGGGATAAGTTTTGCGGTGCGGCGCTGGTTCGTTCCGCCATCTCGCTCAGAAGGCCGCTATGGGTCGGAAGCGGGCATTACTAAAGTGCGGCGGCGGTTGGCCAATAAGGGTGCAGATCGTCGATCACGATCGGATGGGCGTGGCGGCCACCACCATCCTTGAGATGCGGGTGGTCGGCCGGAAGGTCGGGGTGATCGTGCTCCATTGCTTCAGCCGTTTTTGTCGGCCAGAGCCATACGGCCGCGACGGTGGCAGCGGCCGTCGCGAGCCCGAACAGGCCGGCTAACGCCGCCAGGGGCAATGACGCACCCAGCCAACCCGCGAGTGGGTAGGTGACGAGCCAACACGCGTGCGAGAGAGCGAACTGGGCCGCGAATACAGCCGGACGATCCTCTGCGTGAGCCGAGCGCCTGAGCAGCCGGCCCGAAGGGGTCTGGGTGGCCGAATACCCAACGCCAAGCAGTCCCCACGTCAGCAGCAGGACGGACCAGCCTGATGCCGTACCGGCTGGCGCGACGATCCAGCCGTTGATGTACAAGACGGCCGAGAAGGTTGCGAGAACGACGGTGAGGAGGGTTGCGCCGGCGAGCATGACAGTACGGTCGGCGACGCGCTCCAACACCCGCGGAAGAGTCAGGGCGGACAACATGGACCCGCCACCAAAGCAAGCAAGCGCAAGGGCCACCGCCTTGTCGTCGAGGCCGAGGCGCCCCTTCACGATGACAACCGTGTTCACGATGACCAAGGCCCCGCCCATCGCCACCGCCATGTTCAACGCCAGCAGTCCCCGCAGCCGTGGCGTTGCCAGGTAGATGCGCGAGCCGCGTGTAGTCCTATTGTAGATGCCGCCTTCGCTGGGCTTCGCCGGGGACACGGGAAGGATGACCGAAAGAACCAGCGCCGCCGAGATCAGGAAGCCCGCCATTGTTCCTGCAAAGAGCCAGTGGAAGTTGATGGCAGTGAGCAGCGCGGCGGCCAGCATGGGGCTGACGATGCTTTCGAGGTCATAGGCCAACCGCGAGAGTGACAAGGCGCTGGTGTAGTCCTCCTCTTTGGGCAACACGTCGGGGATGGTCGCCTGAAACGTTGGCGTGAAGGCAGCCGATGCCGACTGCAGTAAGAAAACGGCGATGTAGATCTGCCAAACCTCGGTGATGAAGGGCAGCGACAGGGCGATGGCCGCCCTGACCAAGTCCATCGAGATCAGGAACGCCCGCCTTGGAAGCTGGGCGGAAAATGCGCCAACGACGGGCGCCACCGTGACGTAGGCAATCATCTTGATGGCTAACGCGGTGCCAAGCACAGTTCCTGCCCGATCATCGGCGATGTCGAAGGCGAGCAAGCCGAGCGCGACCGTCAGGAGGCCTGTGCCTATCAACGCGATGATCTGGGCCGAGAAGAGCCGCCCGTAGGTACGATGCGCGAGGACCCTGAACATGCCGAACGCTATGCCGCGGAGGCTGGTGTTGCAACATTTGTGATAGCCAGCCGCAGAAAGCGTCTTGATGTCAGCTACGGGCCTGCAACGGGCGCAAAAAGCGGACGCCGCGACCCGCACGCCATTGCTTTCAACACGGCGCCGTTTCCCGGCCAGACGCCGGTTGGCTAATGACCACCTCCGGCAAGGCCGATTCCGGCGATCAGCGCGCCCCACACCTTCAGGCGCAGGCCGACGGCCTTGACCACGCCGGTGGCCGCGATCAGGTGTCCCGTAAACCCCGGCAGATTGTTCGTATAGGTCTGAACGATGCAGCCGGTGCCGTCGAGCATGATCTTCTCCTGCTCCTTGTTCTCCAGTTCGAGATAGACCAGCAGCGACCCGCGCGGGATGCGCTCGCTAAGCTCTATCAGCCGTCCTCCCGGCGCGATCTGGCCGGTCGATATCGCAGGCTGGATATGACGAACCCGCGCGGGCAGCACCGTGTTGCTGAAGCTCAGCCCGATATTGGTGTCGCAGGAGATTTCTGCAGGCATGCCCTCATAGAGGGTGGTGCGCGATACCTGGGAAAAGCCGGCCGTGATCCTGAGCGGAAGGTCGCTCGGGCGGTCGGGAATGATCACCATGGCGGGGCTCAATATCAGCGTGGACGCTGGACTTCCGGCGCTCAGGGCCAATTGCGTCACGACGCCGTCGGTGAACGAGCGCACCTCGGTCATTCCCAGCGCAACCCTGGCGCTTTCCAGAGTCGCCTCGGCAGCCTTTCGCTGCGCGGGGAGCGTCTGGGAAATATCGGCCTGGGCCAGGCTTTGCTGGGCTTGTGCCGCCGCCAGATTTGCCTCGCCGATCGCCACGGACGACTCCGCCAGGCGCACGGCTTCCCGCGTGCCGGAGTTCCTGGCGACCAGAGTCTGCGCGTTTTCGAGATCGCCCCGCAGCTTGTCCAGCGAAGCGCTCGACACGGCCACGCTCGCCTGCGCGACCTTCAAGGCCTCGGAAGCCTTGGCCTCGGCGGCCGTGATCTTGTCGAATTCGGCCTCTGCCTGCTTCAGCGCCGCCTTCTGGGTGTTGTTCTCGATCCGGAACAGCAGATCGCCGGCAGAAACCTTCTGCATGTTCTTGACGGCGACCTCGGTCACCGGACCGCTCGTCTGCGCGACGATCGATACGGTGCGGTAAGGCAGCAGGCCGGAATATGATTTCGGATGGAAATAGAAGATCGCGACGAAGAGGAAGAACGCGAGCACGGCCCAGAGGAACACCGCCGTGCGCATGTTCCAGACGGTCATGGCTTCGCCGCGACGCTTCAACTGATAGTAGCGGAAAACCGCCGGAAAGGAGGTCAGGAGGATCTCGATCATGCTCCTGCCCCCTCTGCCTGGGCAGGGCGGGCAACGGCCGCGACACCGGGCGGCTCCGTTTCGACGGCTGCCGGGGGAGCGACGGATTCCTCCTGGTCCTCCCGAATTCGCGGGACATGGAAGCGTGACCAATCCGCCATGAGCGCAAGAAGGACCGCGCTCAGCGGAAGGAAGAAGTGGAAATGCTCAAGCGGGAAGACTTCATAAAGCAGGGCTATCGCCAACAGCGTCGGGATCGTCTTGGCCAGCGGGGTGCCCTGCGAGCTGTGCTCGGCCCAACGGTCGAACGCCGCATAGAGAGTCACGATGCCGTACAGCGCCAGGCAGATTAATGCCAATGCCACCCAGGCCAACATGTCCGTCTCACCGGGAGCGGTGAACCAGGATGGGCTCGAATGTCCGAGCTCGGCTTGCGTCGCCATCGAATAAGCCCTTAGCGAACAATGCGCAGGCAGCTTATCGAGCGTCCATGCAGGAAGCGCAAGGGGCAGGCGTGTCGAGGCGCGGCGCCGGGCAGCGTCGAAAACGAATCCGGCCGACCTTTGCCCTGGGGGCCTCAGGCGCCAACGGCATCGCTTCGCTTTCACCGAGCCAGGTTTCGATCCGGAGGGCGAAAGAGCCTCCGTCCTATCTTCCGCACGACAATCCGCTTGCACGAACGGTGTATTCGATATAAAGATATCTTTATATCTTTTTCCTTGTCGACAGAGGACGCCAGCGCGTGTGGCAGCCGACGACATTGTCTTCCGATGTGCTTCTCGCGGGTCTCAGGGCCGCCGGCGAGGAGACGCGGCTGCGCATTCTCGCGCTGCTCTCCGAGGGCGAGCTCTCGGTCTCCGATCTCACCGACATTCTCGGCCAGTCGCAGCCGCGCATCTCGCGGCATCTCAAGCTGCTCGCCGAGGCCGGGCTGGTGCGGCGCTCGCGCGAAGGCGCCTGGGCCTTCTTCCGCCTCGACGAGACCGGGCCCGGCGGCGCATTTGCCGCCTCGCTCGCCGCCTGGCTCGACCTGAGCGACCCGGTGCTTGCGGCCGATCGCGAGCGGCTCGCCGCCGTCCGGACGACGCGGGCGGAAGCCGCGCAGAGCTATTTCGCCAGCGTCGCGCGCGATTGGGACCGGCTGCGCGGCCTGCATGTGCCCGATCATGCCGTGGAGGCGGCTGTCGAGGACGCCGTCGGCGAGGGCTCGCCCGGCGCCATGCTCGATCTCGGCACCGGTACAGGCCGCATGCTGGAGCGGATCGCGCCGAAATTCGGCCGCGCCGTCGGCGTCGATGCCAACCACGCGATGCTGGCGGTGGCGCGGGCCAATCTGGAGCAGGCGGGTCTGTCGCGCGTCGAGCTGCGGCAGGGCGACATCTATGCGCTGCCCTTCGCGCGCGGCTCCTTCGATCTCGTCGTGATCCATCAGGTGCTGCATTTCCTCGACGATCCCGGCCGGGCCGTGCGCGAGGCGGCGGCGATGCTAGCACCCGGCGGGCGGCTGGTCGTCGTCGATTTCGCGCCGCACGAGATGGAATTCCTGCGGACCGAGCATGCGCATCGCCGGCTCGGCTTCTCCCGCCAGCAGATCGCTGCTTGGTTTGCCGAGGCCGGCCTGTCCTGCGATCTCTCCCGCGAAGTCACCCTTGCCGATGGCGGCTCGGGCCAGCTCCCGGTCATGCTCTGGCGTGGCCGCGACCGGCGCGTCCAGGCCGATCCGCCGGCCCGCACGATCAATCTCGAGGTTGCGTGATGAATGCTTTCCGCCCCAGCCGCCACGGCTCGCGCCGCCCGCGCGTCTCCTTCGAATTCTTCCCGCCGAAGACGGAGGAGATGGAGCTCGCGCTCTGGGAGAGCGTGCGCCGGCTCGAGCCGCTCGGCCCCAGCTTCGTCTCGGTGACCTATGGCGCCGGCGGCTCCACCCGCGAGCGCACCCACGCCACCGTCAAGCGCATGGTCGAGGAGACGCGCCTGAGCCCGGCCGCGCATCTCACCTGCGTCTCGGCTTCCAAGGCCGAGATCGACGAGGTCATCCGTTCCTATTGGGATGCCGGCGTGCGCCATGTCGTGGCCCTGCGCGGCGATCCGGCCGGCGGGCTCGGCACGGCTTACGAGCCGCACCCGGACGGCTATCACCAGACTTCGGACCTCGTCGCCGGCCTCAAGCGGATCGGCGATTTCGAGGTGACGGTCTCGGCCTATCCGGAGAAGCACCCGGAAGCCGCTTCGCTCGATGCGGATATCGACGCGCTCAAGAAGAAGGTCGATGCCGGCGCGACGCGCGCGATCACCCAGTTCTTCTTCGATAACGACGTCTATTTCCGCTATCTCGACAAGGTGCGCGCGCGCGGCATCGAGATCCCGATCCTGCCGGGCATCGTGCCCGTCCAGAACTTCAAGCAGACCGCCAACTTCGCCCGCAAGACCGGCGCCAGCGTGCCGCAATGGCTGGCCGACCGTTTCGAAGGGCTTGAGGACGATGCCGCGACGCGTCGCCTCGTCGCGGCTGCCGTCTGCGCCGAGCAGGTGCTGGACCTGATCGACCGCGGCGCCACCGACCTGCATTTCTACACGATGAACAAGGCCGACCTCGTCTATGCCATCTGCCATCTCGTCGGCCTGAAGCCCGAGAAGCCGGCGGCGCAGGCCGTGGCGGCGGAGTGATAATACGAGGCCGCACCCTATATAGAGGGTGTCGCAGGAGAACGACGATGGCCGATCCGGAGAACCTGATCCTTGCAAAACTGCGGAAGATGGAAGCTGCCATCGAACGTGGGTTTTTCCTCGTCAATGATCGTCTCGACCGGCTGGAAACGAAGGTCGAAAATGTGAAACAAGCGGCCTTTGGTGAATCTGTCCTCGGCCGTTATGCGGCGGCCGAGGTCGAGACCCGCTTGGATGCGCTCGAGCAGCGCATCGCGGAAATCGACAAGAACAAAAAGAAATAAGCGCGCTGCCCGATTTTTCCTTGAGGCTTGCTGAATGTCTTCTTTTATTCCCGCCCCGGTCGACGGCGCCGAGATCGAGCGCTCCCTGCACGCCGCGGCACGCGAGCGCATCCTCGTCCTCGACGGCGCGATGGGCACGCAGATCCAGGATCTGAAGCTCTCCGAAGCGGATTTCCGCGGCGAGCGCTTCAAGGGCTTCAACCACGACCTCAAGGGCAATAACGATATCATCGCCCTGACCCAGGGCGAGGCGCTGCGCGACATCCATCTCGCCTATTTCCGGGCGGGAGCCGATATCGTCGAGACCAATACCTTCTCGGGCACCTCGATCGCCCAGGCCGATTACGGCATGGAGGCCTATGTCTACGAATTGAATGTCGCCTGCTCGCGCATCGCCCGCGAGGCGGCCGCCATCGCCGAGAGGGAGGACGGGCGCCGCCGCTTCGTCGCCGGCGCGATCGGTCCGACCAACCGCACGCTCTCGATCTCGCCCGACGTCAACAATCCCGGCTTCCGTGCCGTGAGCTTCGATCAGGTCCGCGATTCCTATGCCGAGCAGGTGCGGGGCCTGATCGACGGCGGTTCCGAATTGCTGCTGATCGAGACGATCTTCGACACGCTCAATGCCAAGGCCGCGATCGTCGCGATCGAGCAGGTCTATCGCGAGAAAGCCTTACGCCTGCCGGTGATGATCTCCGGCACGATCACCGACCTTTCGGGCCGCACGCTCTCCGGCCAGACGGTCGAGGCCTTCTGGAACGCCGTACGCCATGCAGCCCCGCTGACCATCGGCCTCAACTGCGCGCTCGGCGCGCGCGAGATGCGGGCGCATATCAAGGACATGTCGCGCATTGCCGACACGCTGGTCTGCGCCTATCCGAATGCCGGCCTGCCCAACGAATTCGGCCTCTATGACGAACGGCCGGAAGCGACGGCCAAGATGCTGGCCGAGTTCGCCGATGCGGGTTTCGTGAATGTCGTCGGCGGCTGCTGCGGCACCACGCCCGGCCATATCGAGGCGATCGCACAGGCGGTCGCTGGCAAGGCGCCGCGCCAGATCCCGGAGGCGAAGCCCTGGCTGCGTCTCGCCGGCCTTGAGCCCTTCACGCTCGACGAGACCATTCCCTTCGTCAACGTCGGCGAGCGCACCAACGTCACCGGCTCGGCCAAGTTCAGGAAGCTGATCACGGCCGGCGACTATGCCGCCGCGCTCGACGTGGCGCGCGACCAGGTCGCCAACGGCGCGCAGGTGATCGACATTAACATGGACGAGGGCCTGCTCGATTCCGAGAAGGCGATGACCGAGTTCTGCAACCTGATCGCCTCGGAGCCGGATATCTCGCGCGTGCCGATCATGGTCGACTCGTCGAAATTCCCGGTGATCGAGGCGGGCCTCAAGACGATCCAAGGGAAGCCGATCGTCAACTCGATCTCGATGAAGGAGGGCGAGGAAGCCTTCCTCGAGCAGGCGCGCATCTGCCGGCAGTACGGCGCGGCGGTCGTGGTGATGGCCTTCGACGAGGTCGGGCAGGCCGACACATTCCAGCGCAAGATCGAGATCTGCACGCGGGCCTACAAGCTGCTGACCGAGACGATCGGATTCCCGCCCGAGGACATCATCTTCGACCCGAACATCTTCGCGGTGGCGACGGGCATCGAGGAGCACGACAACTACGGCAACGACTTCATCGACGCGACCCGTGCGATCCGCGAGACCCTGCCGCACGCCCATATCTCGGGCGGCGTCTCGAACCTGTCCTTCTCGTTCCGCGGCAACGAGAAGGTGCGCGAGGCGATGCATTCCGTGTTCCTCTACCACGCCATCAAGGCGGGGATGGACATGGGCATCGTCAATGCCGGCCAGCTCGGCAGCTATGACGATCTCGATCCCGAACTGCGCGAGCTCTGCGAGGACGTCGTCCTCAACCGCCGCAAGGATTCGACCGAGCGCCTGCTGGAGGCCGCGCCGCGCTTCAAGGGCGATGGTTCGGTCGCGGCGTCCGGCAAGGATCTCGCCTGGCGCGAATTGCCGGTCGAGAAGCGGCTGGAGCATGCGCTGGTCGCCGGCATCACCGAGTTCATCGATGTCGATACGGAAGAGGCGCGGCTGAAGGCCGAGAAGCCGCTGCATGTCATCGAAGGGCCGCTGATGGCCGGCATGAACGTGGTCGGCGACCTGTTCGGCTCGGGCAAGATGTTCCTGCCGCAGGTGGTGAAATCCGCTCGCGTGATGAAGCAGGCCGTCGCCTATCTGATGCCCTATATGGAGGAGGAGAAGCGCCTGAACGGCGGCTCCGAGCGCTCGGCCGCCGGCAAGGTGCTGATGGCGACGGTGAAGGGCGATGTCCACGATATCGGCAAGAACATCGTCGGCGTCGTGCTCCAGTGCAACAATTACGAGGTGATCGACCTCGGCGTGATGGTGCCGACCCAGAAGATCCTGGAGACGGCGCGCAAGGAAAACGTCGATATCATCGGGCTCTCCGGGCTGATCACGCCCTCGCTCGACGAGATGGTGACCGTCGCCTCCGAGATGGAGCGCGAGGGCTTCGACATCCCCTTGCTGATCGGCGGGGCGACGACGAGCCGCGTCCATACGGCGGTGAAGATCCATCCGGCCTATGAGAAGGGCCAGGCGGTGCATGTGAACGACGCCTCGCGCGCTGTCGGCGTCGTCTCCAGCCTGCTCTCGTCGGAGCAGAAGCCGGGTTATGTCGCCGGCGTGCAGGCGGAATATGCCAAGGTCGCCGAGGCGCATCGCCGCTCGGAGGCCGAGAAGCAGCGCCTGCCGCTGGCGCGCGCCCGCGCCAACGCCTTCAAGACGGATTGGGCGAACTACACTCCGCCGAAGCCGAGCTTCCTGGGCACGCGGACCTTCCGCACCTACGACATCGCCGATCTCGTGCCGGTGATCGACTGGACGCCGTTCTTCCAGACCTGGGAGCTGAAGGGCCGCTTCCCCGCGATTCTGCAGGACGAGAAGCAGGGCGAGGCGGCGCGCGCGCTCTGGGACGACGCGCAGGCGATGCTGAAGCGCGTCGTCGAGGAGCGCTGGTTCAACCCGAAGGCTGTGATCGGCTTCTGGCCGGCCAATGCCGTCGGCGACGATATCCGGCTCTATACCGGCGAGAGCCGGCAGGAAGAGCTCGCGACCTTCCACGGCTTGCGCCAGCAACTCTCGAAGCGCGACGGCAAGCCGAACATGTGCCTGTCCGATTTCGTCGCGCCGGAAGGTATTGCGCCGGACTATATCGGCACCTTCGTCGTCACGGCGGGCGCCGAGGAAGAGCGCATCTCCGAGAAGTTCGCGCGCGATAACGACGATTACCGCTCGATCATGGTCAAGGCGCTGGCGGACCGGTTCGCCGAAGCCTTTGCCGAGCGGATGCACCAGCTCGTGCGCAAGGAGTTCTGGGGCTATGCGCCGGACGAGACCTTCACGAATGACGAGCTGATCCGCGAGGAATATCGCGGCATCCGTCCGGCGCCGGGCTATCCGGCCCAGCCCGACCATACTGAGAAGGAGACGCTGTTCCGGCTGCTGGAGGCGGAGCGCCGCGTCGGCGTGAAGCTGACCGAAAGCTATGCGATGTGGCCGGGCTCCTCGGTCTCCGGGCTCTATTTCGCGCATCCGGAGGCGTATTATTTCGGCGTCGCCAAGGTCGAGCGCGATCAGGTCGAGGATTATGCCGCACGCAAGGGCATGACGATCGAAGAGGTCGAGCGCTGGCTCGCGCCGATCCTCAACTACGACACGTCAGGCTATCGCCTGCAGGCGGCGGAATAGTTGGGCTGGCGGGAGAGGCGGCATTGCATCTCCCGCCCTCATCCTGAGGAGCGAGCTGGGGGCTCGCGTCTCGAAGGATGGTCCAGATCGCTCTGGAGCCTCTTGAAACATCCTTCGAGACGCATTCTTTCAGAATGGCTCCTCAGGACGAGGGCTCGGGGGAACGACTGTGACGACGACCGACGAGACAAGGCTGATCCGCAAGGCAGTGGCGGCGGATGAACCGCGCATCCGTGCGATCCGTATGGGCGTGCGCGAGAACATCCTCAGCGACCCCACGAAGGTCACGGACGAGGATGTCGCCTGGTATCGCGAGCAGGCGATCTTCCTTGTCGCTGAAGAGGCGGGCGAGATCGCGGGATTCGCCTGCGCCAACCATCAGACCGGGCTGATCTGGGCCCTGTTCATCGATCCCGCGCTGGAGGGGCGGGGCCATGGCCGCGCGCTGATCGATGCGGCTCTGGCTGGATTGAAGGTTGCGGGCCATGCCCAGGCCTGGCTCGAAACCGGGGCGGGCACGCGAGCGGAGCGCTTCTATGTCCGCCATGGCTGGCGCGATATGGGCCGAGGCCTCGACGGGCAGATCGTCTTCACCCGGCTGCTGTGAGAGCGGCCCGGAGGCTGCCGGCGTATGTCAGCCGGCGAGCGCGACCCGGCTGACGGCCGTCACCGGCCCGTCGAAGACGCGAACGCAATCGCCGCCGGCCATGCCGGCGACCTGAAGCGCGGCTTCTGCCTCGGCGAAGATCTCGTTCTGCTCGCGATAGCCCTCCGGCGTCAGCAGGGCCGCGCCGATCGAGAGCGTGAAATCGATGACGTGATGGCCGCGCGACATCGGGCGGCACAGCAATTTGCGCGTGCCCGACAGCATCGAGGCGAGATAGCCCTTGTCGCCGGGCATGCGCAGCAGCAGGGCGAACGCGCCGGGGCCGGTCTGGTCGATGGCCAGCGCGTCCGGGAACAGCCGGCGCAGCCGCTCGCCGAAATGGCGGATCACGTCGTCGCCCGCAGCCTGGCCGTAATTCTCGACGAGCGTCGCGAACCTGTCGATGCCGAAGATCGCGAGAGCGAAGCGCTCGGGCTCGCGACCGCGCTCGTGCCTGAACTGGCGCAAGGCATCGCTGAAGCTGCGACGCGCCGTCAGGCTCGTCGAGGCATTGGCTCGCATGAGCGAGGCGGTCTCGCTCCACAGCCCCTTCTCGGCGGTGACGTCCTGTTTCGAGCCGAAGATGCGGATCGGCCGGCCGTGTTCATGACCCACGCCGACGATGAGGCGCATCCAGCGCTTCTCGCCACTCGCCGCCCTGATCCGGCAATCCAGCGCGAACCCCTGACCGGTGCCGATCGCCTTGCTGCGCGCCTGGTTCATCTCGCGACGCGAGCGCTCCTCGTAGAGGTCAAGCGTGGCGCTGCGATAGATGGCGGATCCGCGCTGCAGGCCGAACAGGTCGTAGACGCCGTCGGTCCAGCTCAGCGATTCCGTGGCGAGATTGCATTCCCAGGCGCCGACGGCGGCGGCCGCGAGCGCGCGATCATAGTGAGGCTGCGTTGCCGCGGTAAGCTGCTGGCTGTTCACGGGTCCGCCTCCTGACTGCCTCAAGGGCAGCCTAGGGCCGGTCGGGTTAAGCGACCCTTGCGCGCGGCCGGAAAATCCGCCGCCTCACTCGCGCCGGAGCGCCTCGATCGGATCAAGCCTGGCCGCCCGGCGCGCCGGGTAGAAGCCGAAGAACACGCCGATCAGCCCGGAGACGCCGACCGCGATCAGGATCGTCTCGAGCGAGATCACCGAAGGCCAGCCGGCGACATGGGCGATGGTCAGCGCCGCCGCGATGCCGAGCCCGACGCCGACCGCGCCGCCGATCGTGGCGAGCGTCGTCGCCTCGATCAGGAACTGGGTCAGCACGGCGCTCTGGCGGGCGCCGACCGCGAGTCTCAAGCCGATCTCGCGGGTGCGCTCGGTCACCGAGACCAGCATGATGTTCATGATGCCGATGCCACCGACGAGCAACGAGACGGCTGCGACCGCGGCCAGCAGCCAGGAGAGGGTGTTGGCGGCGGCGGTCGCGGTATTGGCGATCTCGGTGAGGTTGCGGACGATGAAATCGTCCTCCTGATCCTCCATCAGTCGGTGGCGCTGGCGCAGCAGGGCGGTGACCTCGGCGATGCCCGGCGCGATCGCTTCCTCGCTGGCGAACTTGACCATGATGCTCTGGACCGAGCGGTCGCGGGCATAGTTGCGCCCGACGATGCGACGCCGGCCGGTGTCGAGCGGCACGAAGATGACGTCGTCCTGGTCCTGCCCCAGCGCCGACTGCCCCTTGGGCGCCATCACGCCGATGACCTTGAAGGGCACGTTGCGGATGCGGAACTGCTGGTCGAGCGGGTTTTCCTCGCCGAAGAGGTTGCGCGCGACCGTCTGGCCGATCACGGCGACGATCTCGCCCTTGCGCAGTTCCTCGGGCTCGAACAGGCGGCCTGATCCGATCTCCCATTCGCGGGCGGTGAAGAAATCGAGATCGGTGGCGGTGATCTGGGTCGACCAGTTGGTGCCGGCATAGACCGCCTGCGCGCGGGTGACGAGGACGGGCGCGGCAGCGGTGACGTCCTCGACCTCGCGCAGGATCGCGGCCGCATCCTCGTCGGTGAGGGTGGAAGAGGCGCCGGCGCCGAGCCTGACGCCGCCCTGCGTGACGTTGCCGGACTGGATGATGGCGAGATTGGCGCCGAGCGACTTGATCTGGCCGGTGACGCGCGCCCGGGCGCCGGAGCCGATCGCAACCATGGCGATGACGGCGGCGACGCCGATGATGATGCCGAGCATCGTCAGGGCCGAGCGCAAGGCATTGGCGCCGATGGCCGAGAGGGCAGAGCGGATCGCTTCCAGAAGGCTCATGCGGCGGCCTCCGGCAGGCCGATGCCGACGTCGAAAGCGGCAAGCGCGGCGCGGGCGTCGGCGGGCTCCTGCCGGAGATCGCTGAGCAGGTGGCCGTCGCGGAAGCGGATCAGGCGCCTGGCATGGCGGGCGACCTCGGCGTCATGCGTGACGAGGACGACGGTGACGCCCTCGCGGTTCAGGTCCTGGAAGAGCGCGAGGATTTCCAGTGCGGTGCGGCTGTCGAGCGCGCCGGTCGGCTCGTCGGCGAGCAGGAGGCGCGGCTGGTTGACCAGCGCGCGGGCGATGGCGACGCGCTGCTGCTGGCCGCCGGAGAGCTGCATCGGGCGGTGATGGGCGCGCTCGGCGAGACCGACGCGGGCAAGCGCCGCAAGCGCGCGCCGCTTGCGCTCGGCGCGGGCGACGCCGGCATAGACCATCGGCAATTCGACATTGGCGCAGGCATCGATGCGCGGCAGCAGGTTGAACTGCTGGAAGACGAAGCCGAGCTTGCGGTTGCGCAACTCGGCGAGACCGTCGCCGGACAGCGTCTCGACCGCGACGCCGTCGAGCACGTAATGGCCGCCGCTCGGCCGGTCGAGGCAGCCGATCAGGTTCATGAAGGTCGACTTGCCCGAGCCGGACGGCCCCATCACCGCGACGAGATCGCCGGCCTCGATCGCCAGCGACACCCGGTCCAGCGCCGTGACGCGGCCGGAATCGAGGTCGTAGACGCGGGAGAGGTCGCGGGTTTCGATTAGGGGCATGGCATGTGTTCCGTCTTCCGAGACGAAGCCTCACCGTCATGCTCGCCCTTGTGGCGAGCATCCACGTCTTGAACACTGCGCTTCATCCACGGAGACGTGGATGGTCGGGACAAGCCCGACCATGACGTCGAGCGCTCGGCTCGGTCCTGGTGCCCGCTCATCAGAACAGCCGCGGCCCGCGGGGGCGGGGGGCGGCCGGCTCGGGTGCGGTCGTCAGGCGCGGGCCGCCGCCGGTCACGACCTGGACGCCGTCCTTGACCTCGCCGCCGAGCAGTTCGGTGAAGGCGCCGTCGGTGGGGCCGAGCATCACCGGGACCGGCTTGGGCTGGCCGGTTTCGTCGAGGATGTAGACGCGGCCGGGCACACCCTGGCGCGGCGCCCCGCGGCCCTCCTGCATGATCGCCTCGAACTTGGCGCGACGCTCGGGATCGAGCACGGCGCCGATCTTCTTGACGATTTCGCCCCGCGCCGTGCGGAAGGCGGCGCGCCGCTCCTCTGGTGACAAGCCCGCCATGGCTTCGCGATTGCTGCGACGCTCCCTCAGGATCCCCGCGATCGCCTGCTTCTGCTCGGGCGTCGGCTGCAACTCGGTCTCGATGCGCTCGCGCAGCGCATTGGCGGCGCGCGGGCCGCGCTCGCCGGCATCCGGGAGCGCCACGGGGCCGCTGCCTGCCGCAGTCGGGGCGCCCGCCGCACCGACGGGGCGGAAGCGCAGGGCGGCATTGGGTATGCGAAGCGCATCCGGCCGGTCCTCGGTCACGACCTGGAGATTGGCGGTCATGCCCGGCAGGAGCGCCATGTCGCGGTTTTCGACGCGGATGATGCCGGTATAGGTCACGACGTTCTGGATGGTCTGGGCGCCGAGCCGGACCATCTCGACCCGGCCCTGGAAATTGCGATTGGGATAGGCGTTGACGGTGAAGGAGACCGGCTGACCGGGCTTCAGCCGCCCGACATCGGCCTCGTCGATATTGGCGTAGATGTCGATGATGCGCAGGTCCTGCGCGATCTGGAACAGGGTCGGCGCCGAAAGCGAGGCAGCGACCGTCTGTCCGAGATCGACCTGGCGCTGGACGACGACGCCGTCGACCGGCGAGCGGATCTGCGTGCGTTCGAGATCAATCAGGATGTCGCGAAGCTTGGCGTCGCGGGCTGCGATCACCGCCCGGCCGGACTGAACCTGCCCCTCGGCGAGCTGGATATCGGCATCGAGCCCCTTGAGCTCGGCGCGGGCGGAGGCGAGCTGGGCCTCGTTCGAGGCGAGCGAAGCCGTCTGGACCTCGACCTGCGTGCGGGCCGTGTCGAGGTTCTGCTGCGAGCCGGTGCTGCGGTTGAAGAGCTGCTCCTGCCGCTCGAAGGTGCGCTTCGCATCGGCGAGCTGGGCGGAGGTGCGGGCGCGCTGGGCCTCGATATCGCGGATGGTGGAATCCGCCTTGATGCGGGCGGCGCGGGCGCGTTCCAACTGGGCGGTCTTGACGACGAGATCGGCCCTGGCCTGCTCGAGATCGGCCTGGGCGGCGTCGCGGCGCGTGCGGATCTGGTCGCTCTGCAGGCGGGCTACGACCTGGCCGGCCTTCACCTGCGAATTATAATCGGCGAGAACCTCGACGATCTGGCCGGAGAGCTGCGAGCCGACGAGGACGGTGGTGACCGGCGTCAGCGTGCCGGTGGCGCGCACGGCAGCGGTGATGCGGCCCCGGTCGAGCGTTGCGGTGCGATAGGGCGGCTCATTGGCATTGCCGCCGGCCGGGCGCAGCGCCCAATAGCCGCCGGCCGCCGCAAGCACGATCAGCCCGGTTCCGATCAGCCATCTGCGCAAGGTCGTTTCCCCGTCCCAGCCGCGCCTGAGCGCGAGCGGTAGAGAGCTTGCCAGAAAGCGGGCCGTCCGGCGAGTTAACTTCCTGCAATCTTTGACTTAGCCAGACTTCAGGCCGTGCGGCTCGCTTGCGTCGCGGCGAGCAGGTCGCGCAGCGTCGTGATCGTCGAGGAATCGGCGACGCCGTCGACCTTCTCCGGGCGCCAGTGGCGCTGGAAGGCGGCGACGACCGCCTCCAACTTCTCGTCGAAGACGCCGTCGACGGTGACGCCGTAGCCGAGCATGGCGAACATCGCCTGCAGGGCCTCGACCGGCTGGCCGCTCTCGCCACGGGCGAGGAAGCGTCCGCCGCGGATCGGGGCCGGTTCCGTCCAGAGGCCGACGCCCGCCTCGGCAAAGCGGCGCCACGGGAATTTCTCGCCGGGATCGATCTTGCGGCCCGGCGCGATGTCGGAATGGGCGAGCACGCGCTCAGGGGGGATGGACCAGCGCTCGCAGATGTCGCGGCAGAGGTTGAGCGTCGCCGCGATCTGCTCTTCGGGATAGTCGGGCAGGCCGCCGGGGTGGCCGGGATTGGCGATCTCGATGCCGATCGAACAGGAGTTGATGTCGGTCTCGCCGGCCCAGTGCGAGGCGCCGGCATGCCAGGCGCGGCGGCCTTCCGGCACGAGCTGGAGCGTGTGGCCGTTCTCGAAGACGAAATAATGCGAGGAGACCTGCGCCACCGGGTTGCAGAGCCATTGCAGCGCTTCGCCCGCGACCGGCATGCCGGTGTAGTGCAGGATCAGCATGTCCGGCCGGCGGCCGGGCGTCCCGTCCGCGTGCTTGCGCTCGCCATGGTTCGGCGAGGGAAAGACCTTCGCGGCGAAGCGGCTGTCGGGGGTGGCTGTATCGTGGGGCGATGTGTCGATCATGGGCTCGGCTGTAGCCTAGATTTGGAGAAGGATCGAACCCCGCCGTCATTCCGGGGCAGGCCGCAGGCCTGAGCCTGGAACCCATGAACACGACGCTTATCGCGTCATGGTCGGGCTTGTCCCGACCATCCACGTCTTCGCTGGTCGAAAGCCGTGTCCACGACGTGGATGCTCGCCACAAGGGCGAGCATGACGGGGCTGGAGCGGCGTCGCGTTCATGGGTCCGGACTCTTCGCTGGCGCGAAGCCCCGGAATGACAGAGCGCGGATCTCAAGCCGGCTCGGGTGCGAGGCTGCGGCTCATGCCGCGTTCCTTCTGGATCGCGTCCCAGGCAGCGTTGATGGCAGCGATCCGGCGCGTCGCGATGGCGATCGCCTCCTCGGGCAGGCCCCGGGCGATCTCGCGATCGGGATGGGTCTCGGCGACGAGGCGCCGGTAATGCCGCTTGAGCTCGGCGTCGTTCATCTCGCGGCTGGCGCCGAGCACGAGATAGGGATCGTCCGGCCGGCGGGCGTGGCGGGCCTCGATCCGGGCGAAGTCCGTCTCGGCGATGCCGAAAATGCCGGCGACGGCCTGGAGATAGGCGTGCTCGGCCTCGTGGATCGCGCCATCGGCGGCGGCGATCAGGAACAGGCCGTCGAGCACGTCCTCCAGCAGGGCAGGCTCGTCCTTGAAGGCGCCTGCGATCTGGGTGGCATAGGCCTCGAAGCCGGCGCTGGTCTGCTTGGCGAGATCGAACAGGGCCTCGATGCGCTGCTGCTGGTCGGGCGGGACCTCGACGATGCGGCGGAAGGCGGTGACCTCGTCGCAGGTCACGACGCCGTCCGAGCGCGCCATCTTGGCGGCGAGCGCGACGAGGCCGGTGGTGAAGACCAGCTCGCGCGGGGCCGGGCCGAAGGGCGCGCCCTCGCGATCGACCAGGACATGGCCGGCGAGCGCGCCGACGAGAGCGCCGAGCGGGCCACCGATCACGAGCCCGAGCCCGCCGCCGCCCAGAGCGCCCCAGAAAGAGGAAGCCATCACAAAACCGATCCCGGTGAATCCGAATGCGCGGATGATGGGAGAAGGGGGCTTGCCCGCGCAAGAGCGCCCGGTGCGACGGCCTGCCGCGCCAAAAATGCACATCCATCCGGGAATGAGGCCGAAATGCGGCAGTTGATTCGCCTGCTTGATTCGCGTCCAGGGGCGGGAAGCCGGCGAAGTTTTTCGAGCGAGCGAATACATATGAATACTGAATAGTTAAATATAGAATAAATTCCTGTTTACGCTCATTGTTGTATGTTTTTCTATCAGATATGCCAGATTATCGACACATTCGGCCATCAGTTGAGCGCCCCCATCGGCCAGTCATGGCTCAATGGGGTTCAATTCGACATGCGATATATCTGTGGTGGTCTCGCGGCTGCGTGCCTGATTAGCCTCTCCGGGATGGCCCTGGCCGAGGATTTCGTCAACGCGGAAACGGACCCCAGAGCTATCGTTCGCCGCGACGCCGAGATCGCCCGCGCCAAGGCTGCGGAGAGCAAGGGCGAGGACGTCCAGGCCGAGGCGCCCAAGGCGAAGCCTGCGCCCCGCGCCGCCAAGGTCGAGACCGAAAAGCACGAGGCCCGCTCCAGCCGCGCGCTCGCCGCTCCGGCCGGGGCCGAGGGTATCAAGGCGATCGTCGCGCGACATGCCGCCGCCAATGGCGTGCCTTTCTCGCTCGCCGATGCGGTCGTGCGCGTCGAAAGCCGCTACAATCCGCGCGCCTCGCATGCCGGCAATTACGGACTGATGCAGATTCGCCATCAGACGGCGCGCGGCATGGGCTATTCCGGCGGTGCCGGCGGGCTGCTCGATGCCGAGACCAATGCGCGCTACGGCATGAAGTACCTGGCTATGGCTTACAAGCTCGCCGGCGGCGACACCTGCCGCACCGTCATGAAATATCAGAGCGGCCATATGGCGACCCGGATGAGCGGTGCCAACCGCGCCTATTGCGCCAAGGTGCGCACGATCACCGCCCGCAACTGATCGAACTCGGAGACTCTGGACACGGTTCCGCTTGACGCCGGGCGCGCCAGCGCGCATCTCCCCCTCGCCAGTCGGCCGGACGGCCGCTCTCGCTCGCGAGGGAGGAAAGTCCGGGCTCCACGGAAACACGGTGCCGGATAACGTCCGGCGGGGGCGACCCCAGGGAAAGCGCCACAGAGATCGAACCGCCCTGCGCTGGAGAGCTTCGGCTTTTCCGGCAGGGTAAGGGTGAAAAGGTGCGGTAAGAGCGCACCGCGGATCCGGCAACGGGGACGGCATGGCAAGCCCCACCGGGAGCAAAACCGAATAGGGACGATGCTGCCCGCGCGAGCGGGCAGGGGCAGGTTTCTGTGCCTTGTCGTCCGGGTTGGTTGCTCGAGGCGCGCAGCAATGCGCGTCCCAGAGGAATGGCCGTCACGTCGGGGGAGCGATCCTCCGGCCATCCAGAACCCGGCTTACAGGCCGACTGGCGCTTGATGCCCGCATATTCTACTCCAGCGGGCATCTGAAGCGATCACCTGCGCTTCCGGTGCTCACGGACCATTGTCCGCTCCGCCCCGGTTCTCGGCGACCGCTCCAGCTACTGCGCTGGAGCGAATTTTCGAGCATCAAGCCCGCAAATGCCGGCTGGATCGGTCTTTCAGGCGAGGCGGCCTCAGGCCACCGCCGTCTCGACCGGGATGTTGCCCTTCGTCGCGTGCGAATAGGGGCAGACGACATGGGCCTTCGCGACGAGGTCCTCGACCGCGGCCTTGTCGAGGCCGGGCACCGAGACCGTCAGCCTGGCGGTGATGCCGAAGCCCTGGCCGTCGTCGCGGGCGCCGATGCCAATATCGGCCGAGACCTTCGCGTCATCCGGGATCTTCACCTTCTCCTTGCCGGCGACGAACTTCAGCGCGCCGAGGAAGCAGGCCGAGTAGCCCATGGCGAAAAGCTGCTCGGGATTGGTGCCTTCGCCGCCGCCGCCGCCGAGTTCCTTTGGGGTGTTCAGCACGAGCTTGACGTTGCCGGTATCGGTCGCGGCCTGGCCTTCGCGGCCGCCGGTGGCGGAACCATGGGCGGTGTAGAGCGTCTTCATGATCGGGTTTCCTTCCTTGAGTGAAGCGATGCTTGTCATATAGATTGTGTGCAATTAGATTGTCAACAATTAATTTGAGCAAGGCGGAGAGCGGTTGATTGTGCGGCCGCTTTCGGCTTTCCGTGAAGCAGGGTGATCGGCGAGGGCGCGATGGCGAAGCAGGACAGAGCCGGGGAGGGCATGCCGCGTCTGGAGCAGCAGCTCTGCTTCGCGATCTATCAGGTCGGGCATGCCTTCAACCGGGCCTACCGCCCGATCCTGGCCACGCTCGGGCTGACCTATCCGCAATATCTCGTGATGCTCGTGCTCTGGGAACAGGACGAGCTGACGGTGAAGGAGTTGGGCGAGCGCCTGATGCTCGATTCCGGCACCCTGACACCGCTGCTGAAGCGGCTCGAAACCTCCGGCCTGATCCGGCGCGAGCGCGATGCCCGCGACGAGCGGCAGGTGCGCATCCATCTCGCCGAGAAGGGCGAGGGGCTGCGCGAGCAGGGGCGCTGCGTACAGGACGCGGTCGGTGAAGCGCTCGGCGGCACGGCCGGGGAGGCGGGGCGGTTGCGCGATCAGCTCGGGCTCGTCCGCGATGCGCTGCTGGCGTCGGCGCGCGACGAGGGCTGATGGCGGCTGTTCTGCCGTAGCCGCCACGGTTGTCATTCCGGGGCTTCGCGCAGCGAAGAGCCCGGAATCCAGAACCGATGCGGTTTCCGGGAAAAACACGGTCGGGCGGGGGCTCATATTTGTCAGGGCATGGTTCTGGATTCCGGGCTCAGGCCTACGGCCTGCCCCGGAATGACAGGGGCATGTGGCCTTGAGCTGTGTCTATTCGGCGCCGCCCTCCAGCTCGCCGAAAATAACGACGCGCTTTCGTAAAAATTTTTCGCAGCGCTGATCCGTCTTCCCGCCTGCCCACGGGGCCGGGCGGCGCCGAATTGCGCGTGCTTACGGATACTTAACCTTAACGAGCTGTGATGGCGGAGAGTTCCCGCAGGTGCGTCGTTGCGCCCGCGATTCCATTGACGCCCATATAGGCCCATGCTATCCCAAATCATCCCGTCGAAGCCGGCAGGCAAATCAAGGGTCAGGCTCCGTGTGCCGCGCGGAATTTGGCTCGCTGGCCTGCCTTGCCCGCCTCGACGGGGGGACTTTTCGCCGCTCGCCCATCTCAGCGGTGGCGCCTTGCAGAGCAGGCCGGGAGGCGGCGTTGACGGACCGCTTCGTCTCGAATTTCACGAACCGGCTCGACGCCAAGGGGCGTGTCTCCATTCCCTCGAGTTTCCGGTCGGTCCTGGCGAAGGACGGCTACGAGGGGCTCTATGTCCATCAGGGGCTCGACCTGCCGGCGCTGGATGCCGGCGGCAACGCGCTGCGTTCCACGATCGACGACATCCTCGCGCGCTTCTCGCCGTTCTCGGACGAGTGGGAATTGCTCTCGACGGCGCTGAACGGCACCTCGGAGGTGCTGAAGATCGACACGGAGGGGCGCATGGTGCTGAGCGAGGCGCTGAAGGCGCATGCCGGCATCGGCGACGCCGTGACCTTCGTCGGCCATGGCCACAAGTTCCAGATCTGGGAGCCGGAGCGGTTCCGCGCGCATCTCGACGCGGCGCGGACGCGCCTGCGCGACGTGAAGCGCACGCTGGGCAGCCTGGCGATTCCAACGGGAGGCTCGGGCACATGACGGACCATGGCGACCGTTCCGGCGGAGCCATTGGCGGACCGGTTCGTCATGTGCCCGTGCTGCTCGCCGAGGTTCGGGCCGCGCTCGCGCCGCAGGCTGGCGGGCGCTATCTCGACGGCACCTTCGGGGCAGGGGGCTATTCGCGCGCGATCCTCGAGGCCGCGCCGGACGCGATCCTGCTCGGGCTCGACCGCGATCCGAGCGCGATCGCCGGCGGGGCCGATCTCGTCGCGGCGATGGCCGGGCGCCTGACGCTGTCGCAGGCCAATTTCGGCGAGCTGGCCGAGGAGGCGGAGCGCTTCAGGATGGCGCCGCTCGACGGCATCGTGCTCGATATCGGCGTGTCGTCCATGCAGATCGATCAGGCGGAGCGGGGCTTTTCGTTCCGCTTCGACGGGCCGCTCGACATGCGCATGAGCAGCGCCGGGCAGAGCGCCGCCGACCTCGTCAACGAGGCCGAGGAAGGGCTGCTCGCCAATATCTTCTACCATTACGGCGAGGAGCGCCGCTCGCGCGCCGTCGCCCGGGCCGTGATCGAGGCCCGCCGCAAGGCGCCGATCGCCACCACCAAGCAACTGGCCGATCTCGTCGCCGGCATCGTGCGCGGCGAGCCCGGCGGGGCGCATCCGGCGACGCGGGTGTTCCAGGCCCTGCGCATCGCGGTCAATGACGAGCTGGGCGAGCTGGTCCGGGCGCTGCATGCGGCCGAGACCGTGCTGAAGCCTGGCGGGCGGCTGGTCGTCGTGACCTTCCATTCGCTCGAAGACCGCATCGTCAAGCAGTTCTTCGCCGAGCGTTCCGGCCGGGTGCCGGCCGGCTCGCGCCATGCGCCGGCGGTTGCCGCCGCACAGGCGACCTTCAGGCTGGTCGAGAAGGGTGCCGTCGCGCCGTCCGAGGCCGAGATGCGGGCCAATCCGCGGGCGCGCTCGGCCAAGCTGCGTGCCGCTGAGCGCAATGACGCGCCGTCGCGCCGGGCCGATGCCGGGCTCGTCGCGCTCTCCACCGTCCCCGACCCGCAGCCGCGCCGGAGATCCTGAGCGTGATCAAGCTCCTGCATATCGTCGCCATCGGCGCGCTGGTCTCCTCGGCGGTCTATGCCTATTCGATCAAGTACGAGACGACGCTGGCGACCGAGCATCTCCAGAAGCTCAAGTCCAAGACCCAGCGAGAGCGGGACGCGATCCAGGTGCTCAAGGCCGAGTGGCAGTTCCTGAACCGACCGGACCGCATCCAGATGCTGGCGGAGCGGCATCTCGACCTGCAACCCTTCGTCGTGACGCAGGTGGTCAAGCCGTCCGACATCCCGAATCGCGGCCCCAAGGTCGACGCCATCGGCCGCAAGCTCGAAGATCTCGGGTTGGGCCTGCCGACCGAGACGCCGCGCAACACCAAGGCAGGCGCGACGACGCCGGGAGCCATGCCATGACCCGCTCGATCGATCAGGAGGTCCCGGTGGAAGAGCAGGCGGGGCCGGAGAAGATCGCCGTCAAGCCCGGGCGCCTGGCCTGGCTGCGCGACGTCTTCCGCATGAGCGGCGAGAAGAGCGAGCCGCGCGTCGGCCTCGTCATCCTCGGCTTCTCGGCGCTGTTCCTCGCGATCACCGGCCGGCTGATCTATCTCGGCATCGCGCCGAACGAGCAGGTGGGCCTGCGCCGCGCCACCTCCAACGCCATCTCCGCGGCACGGCCCGACATCGTCGACCGCAACGGCGAGGTGATGGCGACCGATATCCGCACGGTCTCGGTCTTCGCCGAGCCGCGCCGCATCCTCGACAAGGACGAGGCGACCGAATTGCTGACGGCCGTGCTGCCGGATCTCGACGCCAAGGATCTGCGCGACAAGCTCGGCACCAAGAAGGGCTTCGTCTGGGTCAAGCGCGAGATCACGCCGCGCCAGCAGGCGGAAGTCCACCGGCTCGGCATCCCCGGCGTCGGCTTCGTGCCCGAGAACAAGCGCGTCTATCCCAACGGCAATGCCGCAGCCCATGTGCTCGGCTTCGCCAATATCGACAATGTCGGCATCGCCGGCATCGAGAAATACATCGACTCGCAAGGGTTGCAGGACCTGAACGGCGCGGGGCTGGCGACCGAGGCGTCCGACCTCAAGCCGGTGAAACTCTCGATCGACCTGCGCGTCCAGCATCTCCTGCGCGACGAATTGTCGAAGGGACTCGAGCGCTTCAAGGCCATCGCCGCCGCCGGCGCGATCATGGACGTGAATACCGGCGAGGTGATCGCCCTCGTCTCGCTGCCCGATTTCGATCCCGGCAACCCGGTCGACGCGCTGGAGAAGGACCGCATCAACCGGATGAATGTCGGCGTCTACGAGATGGGCTCCACCTTCAAGGCGCTGACCATCGCGATGGCGCTGGATTCCGGCAAGGCCAACATCAATTCGAGCTATTCGACCGCAGGCGGCATGATGCGGTTCGGCCGGCAGGTCATCAAGGAATACCACGGCACCGGCCGGACGCTGACCGTGCCGGAGGTCTTCCTGCATTCGTCGAACATGGGCTCGATCAAGATGGCGCTGGCCGTCGGCGTCGAGGGCCACAAGGCCTTCCTCAAGAAGATGATGCAGCTCGACCGGATGACGACCGAGCTGCCGGAAAGCGCCGCCCCGATCGTTCCGCAGCGCTGGGGCGAGATCAACACCGCGACCATCGCCTTCGGCCACGGCCTCGCCGTTGCGCCGCTGCAGGCGCTTGCGGCCGTCGCCGCGCTGGTCAATGGCGGCTACCTGATGAAGCCGACCTTCCTGAAGCGCAGCGAGGAAGAAGCCCGACAGGTCGCGACGCGGGTCATCAAGCCCGAGACCTCCGAGGCGATGCGCTTCATCATGCGGCTCAACGGCGAGAAGGGCTCGGCCCGCAAGGCCAATGTCGAAGGCTATTTCGTCGGCGGCAAGACCGGCACGGCCGAGAAGGTCATCAACGGCCGCTATGCCAAGAACAAGAATTTCACGACCTTCACGGCGATCGCGCCCTCCGACAAGCCCAAATATCTCTTCCTCGCGATCTATGACGAGCCGAAGGGCTATGCCGAGAGCGGCGGCTACTCGACCGCGGCCTGGAATGCCGGCGTCACCACGGGCAAGGTGATCGAGCGCGCAGCGCCGATCCTGGGTCTCAACCCGCGCTTCGACCCGCCGCCGTCGCCCTTCCCGCTGATGGCGCGGCTGGGCGCCTGGGGTTCGCGGTAGAGAGGACACGAGCCGGGCTTGACGACACCGCCACCGCACCGTCATTCCGGGGCAGGCCGCAGGCCTGAGCCCGGAACCCAGACCCACAGGACGATCAGGATCAGCCGGTGCGTTTCAACATCTCACGGAATCGGTTCTGGATTCCGGGCTCTTCGCTGACGCGAAGCCCCGGAATGACGAAGAGGGCGCGGTCTCGATGACGTGGCAACTTAACGACCTCTTCCCGGAGCTTTTCGATGCCGAGGCCGCCAGCCAGCCGGTGCATGGCGTCGCCTTCGACAGCCGCAAGGTGACAGGCGACGACGTCTTCGTCGCGCTCGCCGGTGCCAGGGCCGATGGGGCGCGCTTCATCATGGATGCGGTCGGGCATGGCGCGGTCGCGATCGTCTCTGGGGGCCAGCGTCCGGCCGACCTGCCGGCCGGCGTCGCCTTCGCGCAGGTCGACGATCCCCGCCGCGCGCTGGCGCTGGCGGCGGCGAAAATCCATCCGCGCCAGCCGAAGACCATCGTCGCGGTGACCGGCACCAGCGGCAAATCCTCGGTGGCGGATTTCACCCGCCAGATCTTCCAGGCGCTCGGCCATGAATCGGCGAGCGTCGGCACGATCGGCGTCGTCACCAGCAAGGGGGCCGATTACGGCTCGCTGACGACGCCGGACCCGCTCTCGCTGCACGCTTCCTTCGACAGGCTTGCGGGCGACGGCGTCACGCATCTCGCCATGGAAGCCTCCTCGCATGGGCTCGACCAGCGCCGCCTCGACGGCGTGCGATTGAGCGCCGGGGCCTTCCTCAATCTCGGGCGCGACCATCTCGATTATCATCCGAGCGTGGAGGACTATCTCGCCGCGAAGCTCAGGCTCTGGGAGCTGCTGCCGGACGGCGCGCCGGTCGTGATCAACCGCGACGAGCCCTATGCGGAGGAAGCGGCGCAGGCTGCTGCCAAGGCCGGGCATCCGATCATCGGCATCGGCCGCAAGGGCGAGACGCTGACCTTGCTGCGCAACGAGCGCGATGGCTTCTCGCAGCGGCTGACGGTGGGTTTCGACGGGCAGGAGCTTGCCGTCGCCTTGCCGCTCGTCGGCGATTTCATGGCCGGCAATGCGCTGGTCGCAGCCGGGCTCGCCATCGCGACCGGCGAGGACAAGGCTGCTTCGCTCAAGGCGATTTCCGGCTTGAAGGGCGTCGCCGGACGGCTGGAACGCGTCGGCGAGGGCAATGGCGGGCTCGTCGTCGTCGATTACGCCCATAAGCCCGATGCGCTCGCGGCCGTGCTGACGACGCTGAGGCCCTATGCGACCGGGCGCCTGATCTGCGTCTTCGGCTGCGGCGGCGACCGCGACAAGGGCAAGCGGCCGCTGATGGGCGCGATCGCGGCCGAGAAGGCCGATATCGCCATCGTCACCGACGACAATCCGCGCAGCGAGGACCCGGCGGCGATCCGGGCCGAGATCATGGCCGCTTCGCCCAGGCTCCAGGAGATCGGCGACCGCGAGGAAGCGATCAACGCGGCCGTGAAGATGCTGAAGCCTGGGGATTTGCTGGTCGTGGCCGGAAAAGGCCATGAATCCGGCCAGATCATCGGCGACCGGACGCTGCCCTTCTCGGACCATGACGTGGTCCGCAAGGCGCTGAAGCATGGGAGCTAGTCCCATGCTTCAGGTTTTGATTCTGCGCGAATTCTTATCGCCCTATCGGGCGGAAAGCGCGCTGTCGGAGATCACGAGATGAGCGCCCCGCTCTGGACCGGAGACAAGCTGATCGCGGCGCTGGGAGCGCGGCCCGAAGGTGCCGTGCCGCCGATCGTGACCGGCGCATCGATCGACACTCGCACGCTGGAGCCGGGCGACGTCTTCTTCGCCATCACCGGCGAGGCGCGCAACGGGCATGATTTCGTCAAGGGCGCGCTCGACAAGGGCGCGGCGCTCGCCGTGGTCGACGAGGCGCATGCGGCTCAGTTCGAAGGCGTGGGCGCACTCGCCATCGTGCCGGATGTGCTGAAGGCGATGGAGCATGCGGGCACCGCGCGCCGCGCCGAGCTCAAGGCAGGGGTCGTCGCGGTCACCGGCTCGGTCGGCAAGACCGGCACCAAGGAGGCCTTGCGCCTCGTGCTTTCGCGCCAGGGCAAGACCCATGCGCCGGTCGCGTCCTACAACAACCATTGGGGCGTGCCGCTGACGCTGGTCCGCACCCCCGCTGACGTCGCCTATGGCGTCTACGAGATCGGCATGAACAGCCCCGGCGAGATCGTGCCGCTGGCGCGGATGGTGCGTCCGCAGGTCGCCATCGTCACCACGATCCAGCCCGTGCATCTCGCCGCCTTCGCCTCGCTCGAAGGGATCGCCGAGGAGAAGGCGGGTGTTTACTGGGAGCTGGAGAAGGGCGGCACGGCGATCATCAATGCCGATATCCCGCAATCCGAACTGCTGCGCGACATTGCGAAATCCGGCCCGGCCGGGCGGATCATCACCTTCGGCGAAAGCCCCGATGCCGATGTGAAGCTGGTCTCCTGTGCGCTGAAGCCCGACATGTCGACGGTGGAGGCCCGCGTCTGCGGCGAGCCGGTGACCTATCGCCTGGGCAGCCCCGGCAAGCATATCGTGCTGAACTCGCTCGCGGTGCTCGCCGCCGTGCACGCGCTCGGCGCCGATCTTGCGCTCTCGGCGCTGGCGCTGGGCGATCTCACGCCGCCGGCCGGGCGCGGGGCGCGGCAGGTGCTGCAGGCGCCGGGCGGCCGGATCACGCTGCTCGACGAGAGCTATAACGGCAATCCCGCCTCGATGCGCGCCGCGATCGAGAATCTCGGCCGCCTGCCGGTCGAGGGCCGGGGCCGCCGCATCGCCGTGCTCGGCGACATGCTGGAGCTCGGGCCGACCGGTCCGGAACTGCATCGAGGCCTCGCCGAGCCGCTGGTTTCGAACGGGATCGACAAGGTCTTCACCTGCGGCCCGCTGATGAAAGGGCTGCATGAGAGCTTGCCTTCCGCCATGCGGGGGGCTTATGCCGCAACCGCGAGCGAGCTGGAGCCGCTCGTGCTCGATGCGATTCGCGGCGGCGACACCGTCACGGTCAAGGGATCGCTGGGCACGCGCATGGGTCCGATCGTCAAGGCGATCCTCGCGCGCTTTCCTGCCGTGCCTGCCGAAGACCGATAGACAAGAGTGGGATGCGAAAAAGTGGAAACCGGTTTTTCGCGCCAATCCCACTCTCTCCTTTTGGAATCGATCACGTCTTATGATCTTGGATCGATCCGATCCAAGATCATCGTGATCTAAGAGAACCAAGCAGCATGCTCGTCTGGCTCGCCGACTTCGCCGGCACCTTCCCGGTGCTGAACGTCTTCCGCTACATCACCTTCCGCGCAGGCGGGGCGACCGCGACGGCGCTGCTCTTCGTCTTCTTCTTCGGGCCCTCGGCGATTTCCTGGCTGCGGATCAAGCAGGGCAAGGGTCAGCCGATCCGTACCGACGGGCCGGAATCGCATCTCGCCAAGCGCGGTACGCCGACCATGGGCGGGCTGATGATCCTGACCGGGTTGTTCGTCGCGGTGCTGCTCTGGGGCAACCTGCGCAACCCCTATGTCTGGATCGTGCTGGGCGTCACCGCGGCCTATGGCGCGATCGGCTTCTATGACGACTATCTCAAGGTCACCAAGCAGTCGCACAAGGGCTTCTCGGGCAAGGCGCGCATTTCGATCGAGGTCGTGGTCGCGCTGATCGCCTGCTATTTCATCATGCAGACGCAGCCGCCGGCGATCGGATCCGGCTTCGCGATGCCCTTCCTCAAGGAAGCGATCATCCCGCTCGGCATCCTGTTCCCGCTGGTCACCGCCTTCGTCGTGGTCGGCGCCGGCAATTCGGTGAACCTGACCGACGGTCTGGACGGCCTCGCCATCGTGCCTGTGATGATCGCGGCCGGCACCTTCGGCTTCATCTCCTATCTCGTCGGCAACGCGATCTTCGCCAACTACCTGCAGATTCATCACATCCCCGGCGCGGGCGAGCTCGCGGTGATCTGCGGCGCGGTCATCGGCGCCGGTCTCGGCTTCCTCTGGTTCAACGCGCCGCCGGCCCAGATCTTCATGGGCGATACCGGCTCGCTCGGCCTCGGCGGCCTGCTCGGCACCATCGCGGTCGCGACCAAGCACGAGATCGTGCTCGCCATCGTCGGCGGGCTGTTCGTGGTCGAGGCGCTCTCGGTGATCATCCAGGTCTTCGTGTTCAAGCGCACGGGCAAGCGCGTCTTCCTGATGGCGCCGATCCACCACCATTTCGAGAAGCTGGGCTGGACCGAGCCGCAGGTCGTGATCCGCTTCTGGATCATCTCGGTCGTTCTGGCGCTGGTCGGCCTCGCCACGCTGAAGCTGCGCTGAGCGATGCCTTTGGCCACCCGAACCACCACGTCATTCCGGGGCGGGCCGCAGGCCCGAGCCCGGAACCCAGAACCGATGCCGTTCGTCGGAGAGGCGGTCGGAGCCAGGTGCCTTGTGGACATGCCGCATCGGTTCTGGGTTCCGGGCTCAAGCGCTGCGCGCTTGCCCCGGAATGACGGGGGAGTTCGATGACACCGGTCACCGTTTTCGCCGGGCGCAAGGTCGCCCTGTTCGGCCTCGGCGGCTCGGGGCTTGCGACGGCGCGCGCGCTCAAGGCGGGCGGCGCGGAGGTCGCGGCCTGGGACGACAACGAGAGGAGCCGCGAGAAGGCTGCTGCCGAGGGCATCGCCGTCGCCGATCTGGCGAATACCGACTGGTCCGGTTTCGCGGCCTTCGTGCTCTCGCCCGGCGTGCCGCTGACCCATCCCGAGCCGCATTGGACCGTCGGCAAGGCCAAGGCTGCCGGCGTCGCGATCATCGGCGATGTCGAACTGTTCTTCCTCGAAAGGGCCAAGGTCGCGCCGGGCTCCCCGGTCGTCTGCATCACCGGCACCAACGGCAAATCGACCACGACCGCACTGATCTCGCATGTGCTGAAGGAAGCCGGCCGCGACGTGCAGATGGGCGGCAATATCGGCACCGCCGTGCTGGCGCTGGAGCCGCCCTCTGCGAACCGCATCCATGTCATCGAGTGCTCGAGCTACCAGATCGATCTCGCGCCCTCGCTTGCGCCCACTGTCGGCATCCAGATGAACCTGACGCCGGATCATCTCGACCGGCACGGCTCGCTGGAGAATTATGCGGCGATCAAGGAGCGGCTGGTCGCGGCGGCCGATATCGCGGTCGTCGGCGTCGACGACGACGCCTCGAAGCAGATGGCGCGTCGTCGCGCCGCCGGAGGCCGCCCGCTGGTCAGGATCAGCGGCGAGCAGCCGCTCGACGAGGGCGTCTTCGCCGGCGTCACCGCCAATCAGGGCCGGCTCGATACGCGCATCGTCGAAGTGAAGGACGGCAAGCCGCGCGTCGTCGCCAACCTTGCCGGGATCGGTAGCTTGCGCGGCTCGCATAATGCGCAGAACGCGGCGGCGGCCCTCGCCGCCTGCTCGGCGCTAGGCCTCACCGCCGACGAGATCGCGGCGGGTTTCAAGACCTATCCGGGCCTGGCGCATCGGATGGAGGAACTCGGGCGGATCGGCCGCGTCGTCTTCATCAACGATTCAAAGGCGACCAATGCCGACTCGACCGAGAAGGCGCTGACCTCTTTCCACGGCATCTTCTGGATCCTCGGCGGCAAGGCCAAGGAGGGCGGCATCGAGTCACTCCGCCGCTATTTCCCGAACATCGCCCGTGCCTATCTGATCGGCGCGGCCAGCGATCTCTTCGCCGCGACCTTCGACGATGACGGGCGCGTCGCCTACGAGCGCAGCGTCACGCTCGACAAGGCGGTGGCGGATGCCACGCGCGACGCGCAGGCGGCGCCGGGCGAGGGCGAGATCGCGGTGCTGCTCTCGCCGGCCTGCGCCTCGTTCGACCAGTTCCCGAATTTCGAGGTGCGCGGCGACGCGTTCCGCAAACTGGTCGCGGAATTGCCGGGCTTCGAGCCTTTTGGTGGCAGGCGGCAGGGGTAGCTACTGCGCGACCTTGTCATTCCGGGTTCTTCGCTCCGCGAAGCCCCGGAATGACAAGGGTGGTGCGAAAACCGCTGCGAATCCGTAACGGCTCTGCGTCTCAGCCGCGCCGCGCCGCCTCGATCGCGGCGACGTCGATCTTGCCCATATCCAGCATGGCGGTGAAGGCGCGCCTTCCCTCGTCGCCGCCGGCAGCGAGGGCTTCGGTCAACACGCGTGGCGTGATCTGCCAGGAGACGCCCCATCTATCCTTGCACCAGCCACAGGCGCTTTCCTGCCCGCCATTGCCGACGATGGCGTTCCAGTAGCGATCCGTCTCCTCCTGATCCTCGGTGGCGATCTGGAAGGAGAAGGCCTCCGTCTGCTTGAACATCGGTCCGCCATTGAGGCCGAGGCAGGGGATGCCGAGCACCGTGAACGTCACGGTCAGCACCTCGCCGGCCTTGCCGGACGGGAAATCGGTCGGCGCGTGGAAGACCTCGCTCACCGCGCTGTCGGGAAATATCTCGGCATAGAAGCGGGCGGCGGCCTCGGCATCCTTGTCGTACCACAGGCAGATCGTGTTCCTGGCGATGGCCATCGTCAGTCCTTTCGCTGTCGAAACGGGTGCGGGATGCAACTCCCGTCATCGACACGTCAATGCGTGTCAGGAGCCGCCCCTTCATCTGATCGGCGGCACGAGTCCGATTTGAGGCGAGAGGGGCATCCAAGTCGTGACGAGCCCTACGCCGCTGTGGATCGCGATGCTCCGGCGCTGCCGATCCGGCGCATCGGAATCAATCGGTTAACCATTCATTGACAGAGTGATTCGTCGGCGAGGTCTACCGATCTCCGCCACCGAGCCCTCATCCTGAGGAGCAGGCGAAGCTTGCGTCTCGAAGGATGCTCCAGATGTCTCCGGAGCGTTCCGGAGCATCCTTCGAGACGCGATCCAGCGGATCGCTCCTCAGGATGAGGGCTCGCCTTAGCTGGCGAAATGCCGATCGATGGAGCCAAGTCATGGTCTCGCGCGCGGAACCTTCTCTCAGCGGCCGCTGGTGGTGGTCGATCGATCGCTTCATCCTGACCGCACTCGTCGCCCTGATGGTCTCGGGCGTCGTGCTGCTGATGGCGGGCGGGCCGCCGGTGGCCGAGCGGCTCGGCCTCTCGACCTTCCATTTCGTCAACCGGCAGGCGGCCTATCTCGCCGGCGCGATGGTGATCTTCCTCGGCGTTTCCTTGATGACGCCGCGCCAGGTCCGGCGCGCTGCGCTGCTGATCTATTTCGGCTCGCTCGTGATGGTGGTGGCGACGCTCTATTTCGGCGTCGAGGTGAAAGGCGCCAAGCGTTGGCTGACGCTCGGGCCGCTCGGCTCGGTGCAGCCCTCCGAATTCCTGAAGCCCGCCTTCGTGGTGATGGCCGCCTGGGCCTTCGCCGAGGGAACGCGCCGGCCGGACCTGCCGGGCACGATCCTGGCGTTGCTGCTCCTGCCGATCACCATCGTGCCGCTCGTGCTGCAACCCGATTTCGGCCAGACCATGCTGGTCAGCCTGGTCTGGTGCGGCCTGTTCTTCGTTGCCGGCCTGCACTGGTTCTGGGTGATCGGGCTCGGCGGCGTCGGCGCCGTCGGCATCTTCGTCGCCTATGAACTCGTGCCGCACGTCCGGGCCCGCATCGAGCGCTTCATGGACAAGGGCTCGGGCGACTCGTTCCAGGTCGATACGGCGCTGGAGAGCTTCGCGCAGGGCGGCTGGCTCGGCAAAGGCCCGGGCGAGGGCACGGTGAAGCGCATCCTGCCCGACGCCCATACCGACTTCATCTTCGCGGTCACGGCCGAGGAGTTCGGCATCGTGGTCTGCATGCTGCTGGTCGCGCTCTTCGCGATCATCGTGATCCGGGCGCTGTTCGTGGCGCAGAAGTCGGAGGATCCGTTCATCCGCCTGGCCGTCACGGGCCTGGCCCTGCTCTTCGGCATCCAGGCGGCGATCAACATGATGGTCAACCTGCACATGATGCCGGCCAAGGGCATGACGCTGCCGTTCATCTCCTATGGCGGCTCCTCGCTGCTCTCGCTCGCGGTCGGAACGGGATTCCTGCTGGCGCTGACGCGGCGGCGGCCACGCTCCACCGATTTCGGGCGCTGAGCCGATGGGCAAGCTGGTCATGCTGGCGGCCGGGGGAACCGGCGGCCATCTCTTCCCGGCCGAGGCCTTGAGCCATGCGCTCCATGCCAAGGGCATGCGCGTCGTGCTGATGACCGATACGCGCGCCGCCGAGTTCGCCGGCAGTTTCCCGGCCGAGGCGGTGCATGCGGTGCCGGCGGCGACGCCGTCCGGCCGCTCGCCCCTGCAGAAGGCCAAGGCGCTCTTCGCCATCGCCAAGGGCACCTTCGCGGCGCGGCGGATCATCGGGCAGGTGAAGCCCGCCGTCGTCGTCGGCTTCGGCGGCTATCCGACGGTGCCGCCGGTGCTGGGCGCCTCGCTTGCGGGGGTGAAGACCCTGATCCACGAGCAGAACGCCGTGATCGGCCGGGCCAACCGCTTTCTCGCCGGCCGCGCCGACGTGATCGCGACCGGCTTCGCCAAGGTCGGCGGGCTCACCGAGGCGCAGCAGGCCAAGTGCCGCCATGTCGGCAATCCCGTGCGCCCCGCCGTGATCGAGGCGTCGGGCCACGACTATGAAGGGCCGGGCGAGGGCAGGATCAGGCTCCTCGTCTTCGGCGGCAGCCAGGGCGCGCGCATCATGGCCGATATCGTGCCGCCGGCGATCGAGCTCCTGACCGGGGCCGAGCGGGCGCGCCTGAGCATCGTCCAGCAGGCCCGTGCCGAGGACGACGCGCGCGTGCGCGGCATCTATGAGACGCTCGGCATCCAGGCGACGGTCGCTCCCTTCTTCAAGGACCTGCCGGCGCAGATGGCAGCGGCGCAGCTCGTCATCGCGCGCTCCGGTGCCTCGACGGTCGCGGAACTCACCGTGATCGGCCGGCCGGCGCTGCTGGTGCCGCTGCCGGGCTCGCTCGACCAGGATCAGGCGGCGAACGCGGCCTTCCTCGAAGGGGTGGGCGGCGCGACCCGCATCCTCCAGCCCGACTTCACGCCGCGCCATCTTGCTGCCGAATTGTCCAAGCTGATCGCGCAGCCCGCGCACTTGACGACGATGGCGGCAAACGCGAAGAGCGCCGGCATCCCCGACGCCGCCGACCGCCTGGCCGATCTCGTGATCGAAACCGCCGGGCGGTGAATGAGTATGGGATGGATCAAAGAAGCGGCGTCATCCCGGGCGACCGCAGGGAGACCCGGGATCCATTCCGGAACCTCTCTCGGACAAGCTCCGGAATGGATCCCGGATCTCCGCTTCGCTACGTCCGGGATGACGGCGTAGTTCCATATGAATTGTTGAAGACCAAGGACGTGACACCATGAAGCTGCCGCCGAAGCTCGGCTCCATCCATTTCGTCGGCATTGGCGGCATCGGCATGTCCGGCATCGCCGAGGTCCTGCACAATCTCGGCTACAAGGTGCAGGGCTCGGACGCGTCCGACGGCGCCAACGTCAAGCGCCTCGCCGACAAGGGCATCACCACCTTCGTCGGCCACAAGGCGGAGAATCTCGGCGAGGCCGAGGTCGTCGTGGTCTCTACCGCGATCAAGCGCGACAATCCCGAGCTACTCGCTGCCCGCGAAAAGCGCCTGCCGGTGGTGCGTCGCGCCGAGATGCTGGCCGAATTGATGCGCCTGAAGAGCTGCGTCGCGATCGCCGGCACCCATGGCAAGACGACCACGACCTCGCTGGTCGCGACCCTGCTGGAGAAGGGCGGGCTCGACCCGACCGTGATCAATGGCGGCATCATCAATGCCTATGGCACCAATGCCCGCATGGGCGAGAGCGACTGGATGGTGGTCGAGGCCGACGAGTCCGACGGCACCTTCCTGAAGCTGCCCGCCGACGTCGCGATCGTCACCAATATCGATCCCGAGCATCTCGACCATTTCGGCACGTTCGACGCGATCAAGGCGGCCTTCCGCTCCTTCGTCGAGAACCTGCCGTTCTACGGCTTCGCGGTGATGTGCATCGACCATCCGACGGTGCAGGGGCTGGTCGGCCAGATCACCGACCGCCGCGTCGTCACCTATGGCGAGAACCCCCAGGCCGATTTCCGCCTGATCGACATCGACCTCTCGGGCGGGCAGGCCAAGTTCACGCTCCTGATCCGCGACCGCAAGACCGGCCGCGACGAGGTGATCCGCGATCTCGTGATGCCGATGCCGGGCCATCACAACGCGCTCAATGCGACCGCCGCGATCGCCGTCGCCTATGATCTCGGCATCCCGGTCGAGCGCATCCGCGAGGCGCTGGCCGGCTTCGGCGGTGTCAAGCGCCGCTTCACCAAGACCGGCGAATGGAACGGCGCGCTGATCTTCGACGATTACGGCCACCATCCGGTCGAGATCGCCGCCGTGCTCAAGGCTGCGCGCGCCTCGACCAGAAACAAGGTGATCGCGATCGTGCAGCCGCATCGCTACACCCGCCTGTCGAGCCTGTTCGACGATTTCGCCGCCTGCTTCAACGATGCCGACACGGTGATCGTGGCCGATACCTATGCGGCCGGCGAGGCGCCGATCGCCGGGGCCGACCGCGATTCGCTGGTCGCCGGCATCAAGGCCCGCGGCCATCGCCATGCGCTGCCGCTGGAAGCTTCCGACAAACTCGCCGGGATGGTGGCGGAGCTGGCGGGGCCGGGCGACTACGTCGTCTGCCTCGGCGCCGGCAACATCACGCAATGGGCCTACGCGCTGCCGGGGGAACTGGCGGCGTTGAAGGGGTGAGCTGTCTCTCCGACAACGCGCCGTCATGCTCGGGCTTGACCCGAGCATCTCTGCTCGAAAGAGGTGCCTTATCCTGCCCGAGATTCTCGGGTCTGCGCTGCGCTCCGCCCGAGAATGACGGCCTGCTATACCCGGCGAGCGTTTCCGTCCGCGATCAACATGTTCTAAAGCGACGCCATGCCCTTCGCAGACCTTTCCTCCGACATCCGCGCCTCGGCTCCCGATCTGCGGGGCCGGCTTCTCGCCAATCAGGAGCTTTCGGGCCTGACCTGGTTCCGCGTCGGCGGCCCGGCGCAGATCCTGTTCACGCCGGCCGATGACGAGGACCTCGCCTATCTCCTGTCGAAGCTGCCGGAGGACGTTCCGGTCACGGTGATCGGCCTCGGCTCCAACCTGATCGTGCGCGATGGCGGAATTCCCGGCGTCGTGGTCCGGCTCGGCGGCAGGGCTTTCGGCGAGATCGCTGTCGAGAGTGGAGACCGGCTGCGTGCCGGTACGGCGGTGCCGGACGTCAAGGTGGCGCGGGCGGCCGCGGATGCCTCGCTCGACGGATTGGCCTTCTATCGCGGCATTCCCGGCTCGATCGGCGGGGCGCTGCGCATGAATGCCGGCGCCCATGGCGGCGAGACCACCGACGTGCTGGTCTCGGCACGCGGCGTCACCCGCAAGGGCGAGATCGTGACCCTCTCCCATGCCGAGATGGGCTTCACCTATCGCAACAGCGCGGCCTCGACCCGCGACATCATCTTCACCTCGGCGCTGTTCCAGGGCCGGCCGGGCGATCAGGCCGAAATCCTCGCCGAGATGGACCGGGTGACGCAGGCGCGCGAGGCGGCCCAGCCGATCAAGGAGCGCACCGGCGGCTCGACCTTCAAGAATCCCGAGGGTGGCAAAGCCTGGAAATTGATCGACGCTGCCGGCTGCCGTGGCCTGCGCGTCGGCGGAGCGCAGGTCTCGGAGATGCACTGCAACTTCCTGATCAACACCGGCGGTGCGACGGCTGCCGATGTCGAGGGGCTGGGCGAGGAGGTCCGCCGCCGGGTCAAGGAGAATTCCGGCTTCGAGCTCCAATGGGAGATCAAGCGGCTCGGGGTTGCGGCGTAGCGGCGACCGTCGAGGCGCGGCGGCGTGATAGGATCATGCCGACAATCGTCGATCCTAAGACGATCGCGATGCCCAGGAACTGCAGCGGGCTCAGCCATTCGCCCAGCAGCAGGGCGCCCAGAATCGTCGCCATGGTCGGGCTGAGCAGCCCGAGGAAGGCGACGCCGGCGCCGAGCGTCGTGATGCCCCTGATCCAGAGCCAGTAGGTCAGGGCCGTGCCGACCAGCACGAGATAGGTCAGGCCGATCCCGTTCAGGGCGCTCGGCATCGGCGGCGCGCCTTCGACGATGAGCGCGACTGGCAGCAGGATCAGTCCGCCGAGCGTGAGCTGCCAGGCCGCGATCGCGAGCGGCGAGCCCATCTTGCCCCAGCGCTCGATCAGTACGGTTCCCGTCGCCATCGAGGCGGCGCTGGCGAGACCGGCGATGATGCCGAGCGTATCGGGCTTGGCATGCGGATCGAGCACCAAGAGCGCGACGCCGACGAGGCCGGCGAGGGCGGCCACGATCTGGCCGCGGCCCGGACGCCGGCCGAGCAGGGGCCAGGCGAGCAGGCCGACGATCAAAGGCTGGGTCGAGCCGACGGTCGCGGCGAGGCCACCGGGCAGGCGCGCTGCGCTGACGAAAAGCAGGGCGAAGAAGATGCCGATATTGGCGAGGCCCAGCGCCGCCAATGGCAGGAGCTTGTCGCGCGGCGGCAGGCCGGGGCCGAGCGCCATCAAAAGCAATCCGGCGGGCAGGGCCCGCAGCGCGCCGACGAGGAGCGGATGATCGACCGGCAGCGTCTGGGTGAAGATGACGTAGGTCGTGCCCCAGATGCAGGGCACGAGGATCGTGGTCAGCAAGGTCCGGTTCACCGGCATGTCGGTCTCCGCTCGCGCATCGCGCTTGGCTCGCTTCGGCGCGGCTGCTAGATTGGTTTGATGAAAGATAATTCGATATCAAATTATCTGACGTGAAGTTACTTGGCAAGGAGCCGGAATGAGTCAAGAGCGAGTCGGGGTTCAGGGTGGGCCGATGGATTCGATCCTGGCGCAGTGGCGGCGGGAGCGGCCGGACCTCGACACGAGCGTCATGGCGGTCTGCGGCGATCTCTGGCGCGCGGCGGACCGGGTGCGCGACGGCGTTGCCGCCAATCTTGCCGGCGACGATCTCGATTTCGCGGGTTTCGACGTGCTCCTGACCCTGCGCCGGCAGGGCAAGGGGCAGGCGCTTTCGCCCTCCGGGCTGGCGCAGGACATGATGATTTCGACCGCGGCGATGACCAACCGGCTCGACCGCCTGCAGAAGCGCGGGCTGATCGAGCGGCAGGCCGATCCGGCCGACCGCCGGGCGCTGCGGATCGTGCTGACCGAGGCCGGCTTCGCGCTGGCCGACCGGATCGTCGTCGGCCATGTCGCTGCCGAGGAGCGGCTGATGAGCGCGCTTTCGGGGGAGGAGCGGGCGGAGCTCAGGCGGCTGCTCGCGAAGATCGGCTAGCGGCTGCCGATTCTCCTGTGATCCATACCGTCATACCGGGCTTGACCCGGGATTCATGCCTGAGGGTTGCTCATTCAGGTTCAGGCATGGAACCCGGCTCTTCGCTTCGCTCCGGCCGGGATGACCCGCGTTTCCTTGAAAACACGAAGCACTCGGGACCATCGACAATGGAGTTTGCAGGGCTTCGCATCGAAGCCTTGCCAGAGCTCCCTTAACGCCGGGCCCGTCCTGGTTAACGCGCTGTTAACCATGTTTAACGAGGTTGGACGCATCGCAGGAGCGAAGCGTCGATGACCAGACATGTTGCAGTGCTGATGGGCGGCTGGTCCGTCGAGCGCGAGGTCAGCCTCGCCAGCGGCGCGGCCTGCGCGCGGGCGCTGGAGAGCGTCGGCTATCGCGTCACCCGCGTCGACGTGCAGCGCGACGTTGCCGAGGTGCTGGCGAAGCTGAAGCCCGATGTCGCATTCAATGCCCTGCATGGCCGCTTCGGCGAGGACGGCACGATCCAGGGCGTGCTGGAGATCCTGCGCATTCCCTACAGCCATTCCGGCGTGCTGGCCTCGGCGCTGGCGATCCGTAAGGACCGGGCGAAGACGGTGGTGAAGGCGGCCGGAGTGCCGGTCGCGCATGGCGTCAACGTCTCGCGATTCGCCGCCGCCAAGACGCATGCCCTGCCGCCGCCTTACGTGCTCAAGCCGATCGACGAAGGCTCCTCCGTCGGCGTCGTGATCGTGAAGAAGGACAGGGAGCATCCGCCCCAGGAAATCGCCCGGCCGGACTGGCCTTGCGGCGAGATGCTGCTGGCCGAAACCTTCATCGCCGGGCGTGAACTGACCTGTGCCGTGATGGGCGACCGCAGCCTCGGTGTGACCGAAATACAAGCCGCAACCGGCGAGTTTTACGACTACGACGCGAAGTACGCGAAAGGCGGCTCGATCCACATCTGCCCGGCTCAAATTTTACCGAAAATTTACCAGCAGATCGAAGAGTGTGCGTTAACGGCGCATCAAGCAATCGGATGCCGGGGCGTCAGCCGATCTGACTTCCGCTACCACGACGAGAGCGACACGCTCGTCTGGCTGGAGGTCAATACGCAGCCCGGTATGACCGAAACCAGCCTGGTGCCCGAGTTGGCTGCCCATGCGGGCCTGGATTTCGGTGAGCTCGTCAAATGGATGGTGGAGGACGCCTCCCTCGATCGGTGAAAGCGATGACGACGAAGACCGTTGCCATGCCCCGATTCGCGCCTGCCCGGCCGCTCTCCCGGCTCCCGGTCGCGCATGCCGGCCCCCAGCTTCTGGTGGGTGAGCAGCGCCAGGGCCGCTGGATGCGCCGCTCGCGCCGCAGCGCGATCGCCGTGCCGCTGGCCCAGCGCCTGCCGCAGAGCCTCGGCACCTGGCTGGCCCTCGGCTTTCTCACGCTCAGCCTCGGCAGCGGCTTCGTGCTCGGCGGCCACTGGCAGGCCATGCAGGACACTTACGGCGAGCCGCGCCACATGTTCGCGCGGGCGCTCGGCTTCGGCATCGATCGCGTCACCATTTCCGGCCTCTCGGGCCTGTCCGAGCAGGAGGTCCTGGTCGCGGCCGGGATCGATGCCAAAACCTCGCTGGTGTTCTTCGACGCCGACGAGGCCCGCAAGCAGCTCGAGGCGACGCCGCTGATTCGCGAGGCCGCCGTCCGCAAGCTCTACCCGGGCGAGGTCTCGATCCAGCTCACCGAGCGCGAGCCCTACGCGCTCTGGCAGGTAAAGGGCGAGCTCTTCGTGATCGCTGCCGACGGCACGGTGATCGACAAGATGGACGATGGCCGCTTCGCCTACCTCCCGCTCGTCGTCGGCAAGGACGCCAATAACCGCGCGGGCGAGTATCTGGCGCTGCGCAATCAGGCCGGCGCCTTCGCCCAGCACATCCGCGCGGCGACGCTCGTCTCCGGGCGCCGCTGGAACCTGAAGCTCGACAACGGCATGGATGTGCGCTTGCCCGAGACCAAGCCGGAAGCTGCGCTGCAGCGCCTCGTCTCGCTCGAGAGCGATTACCGCATTCTCGAGAAGGACGTGCTCGCCATCGACCTGCGCCAGCCCGACCGGGTGACCATGCGCCTGACCGAAGAAGCGGCCGCAGCCCGCGCCGACCAGCTCAAGAGCAAGGCCAAGAAGAAGGGAGGCGAGGCGTGAACCACGTCACCTCCCAGGGTCTGACCCCGCGCATGCGTCCGCTTTCGTCGCGCAAGAGCGCGACCTTGTCGATTCTCGACATCGGCACCAGCAAGGTCGTCTGCCTGATCGCCGAGCTCAGCCCGGCCGAGACCAACGAGCGGCTGCGCGGGCGCACCCATGTCGCCCGCATCATCGGCATCGGCCACCAGCGCTCGCTCGGCCTGAAGGGCGGCGCGATCGTCGATCTCGAAAGCGCCGAGCGCGCCATCCGTGCGGCCGTGGACGCGGCCGAGCGCATGGCCAAGGTCGAGGTGCAGTCGGTCATCGTCAACCTGACCGGCGGGCGCATCGGCTCGCAGCATTACGCGGCCAGCGTCGACCTGCGCTCCGGCTCGGTCGGCGACGCCGACGTCAAGCGCGTGCTCGCCACCGCCGCGACCCATGCCCTGCGACCCGGCAAGGCCGTGCTCCATGCCCTGCCGACCGGCTATGCGCTGGACGGCGTGCCGGGTGTGCTGGATCCGCGCGGGCTGATCGGCGGCAAGCTCTCGGTCGACATGCATGTCGTCGCCAGCGAGGCTTCCGCCGCGCGCAACGTCATGCTCGCGGTCGAGCGCTGCCATCTCGAGGTCGAGGCGGTGGTCGCGACCCCCTATGCGTCAGGCCTCTCGGTCCTCGTCGACGACGAATCGGAGATGGGCGTCGTGCTCGTCGATCTCGGCGGCGGCTCGACCTCGCTCGGCGTGTTCTCGGGCGGGCATCTCGTCCATGCCGACGCGATCGCGGTCGGCGGCAACCATATCACCATGGACGTGGCGCGCGGCCTCTCGACCCGCGTCTCGGCCGCCGAGCGGCTGAAGACGCTGCACGGCTCCTGCATCGCCAGCGCCTCAGACGAGCGCGACATGATCGCGGTGCCGCAGGTCGACGACGACGAGCGCGACATGCCGAACCATCTCGCCAAGTCGCATCTCGTCAGGATCATCAAGCCGCGGGTCGAGGAAATCCTCGAACTGGTGCGCGACCGGCTGAACAATGCCGGCTTCTCGGCCCAGGCCGGGCGGCGCGTCGTCCTCACCGGCGGCGCCTGCCAACTCACCGGCCTGCCGGAAGTGGCGCGGCGCATCCTCGGCGGCCAGGTCCGCACGGGACGGCCGCTCGGGATCAAGGGCCTGCCGGAAGCGGGCAAGGGCCCGGCCTTCGCGGCGGCGGTCGGCCTGCTGGTCTATCCGCAGGTGGCCCATGTCGAGCATTTCGAGCCGCGCGCGGCGGGCGGGCGCCATTTCGCAACCGGGACGGACGGCTACTTCTCGCGTGTCGGGCGTTGGCTGAAAGACAGTTTCTAGTGAGTACGGCTCGCCCCAGGGCGAGCCACGGCGTCAAACGTAGCAATCGGGACGGCTCCCGCCAGGCGCCGGACAAGGGATCAAAAGAGGCAACCATGGCGATGAATCTGCAAGCCCCGGACATCCGGGAACTGAAGCCCCGGATCACGGTGTTCGGCGTCGGCGGCGCCGGCGGCAATGCGGTCAACAACATGATCGAGGCCGGCCTCGACGGCGTCGATTTCGTCGTCGCCAACACCGACGCGCAGGCTCTCGCCCTGTCGCGCGCCTCCCGCATCGTCCAGATGGGCCTGCAGGTCACCGAGGGTCTCGGCGCCGGCTCGCAGCCGGAAGTCGGGCGCGCGGCGGCCGAAGAGGTCATCGACGAGATCCGTGACCATCTGGCGGGCGCCCACATGGTCTTCATCACCGCCGGCATGGGCGGCGGCACCGGCACCGGCGCGGCCCCTGCGATCGCCCGCGTCGCCCGCGACATGGGCATCCTGACCGTCGGCGTCGTCACCAAGCCGTTCCAGTTCGAGGGACAGCGCCGCATGCGCATGGCGGAGGCCGGCATCGGCGAGCTGAACGAGGCGGTCGACACCCTGATCGTGATCCCGAACCAGAACCTGTTCCGCGTCGCCAACGAGACCACCGGCTTCGCCGACGCCTTCGGCATGGCCGACCAGGTGCTCTACTCGGGCGTCGCCTGCATCACCGACCTGATGGTCCGTCCCGGCCTGATCAACCTCGACTTCGCCGACGTCCGCGCCGTGATGCGCGGCATGGGCAAGGCGATGATGGGCACCGGCGAGGCGCAGGGCGAGAAGCGCGCGCTGACCGCGGCCCAGGCCGCGATCAACAACCCGCTGCTCGACGACGTCTCGATGAAGGGCGCGCGCGGCCTGCTGATCTCGATCACCGGCGGGCGCGACATGAAGCTCTACGAGGTCGACGAGGCCGCCACCCGCATCCGCGAGGAGGTCGATTCCGAGGCCAACATCATCGTCGGCGCCACTTTCGACGAATCGCTGGAAGGCACCGTGCGCGTCTCCGTGGTCGCGACCGGCATCGACAAGCCGATCTCGTCGCAGGTCGAGACCGACGACACCGAGGCCCGCATCGCCCAGGTGGCCGAGCGCCTGAAGGCCGAGGCCCGCCTGCGCAGCAACGCCGCCCTCGCCACCGCCCGCCCGGCCGCGCCGCCCGCGATCGAGACGGCCCGCGTCGCCCCCGCGCCGATGCCGGAGCCTGCCCCGATCGCCCAGGTCGCGCAGGATATCCGCATCGAGCCGGTGCAGCCGCGCCCGGTGATGGCCGCTCCCGCGCCGGAGCCGGTCCACCATGCCGAGCCGACCCTGAATCTCGACGAGAGCTTCATCCCGCCGATGCCGGAGCGTGCGGTCGTCCGCCCGACCCGCATGCCGCGCGTCGAGGACCTGCCGGCTCCCGGCCAGGCCCAGCTCAACGCCCATCGCGGCGCTCAGGCTGCGCCGCAGCCGCCGAGCGCCGTCGAGCAGAAGCGCATGTCGCTGATGCAGCGCCTCGCCTCGGTCGGCTTCGGCGGCCGCAAGGACGACGAGGCCGAGATGGCTCCGGCCCCGGCACCCGCCCGCCAGATGCCGCAGGCTCCGATGCCGCAGGCGGCCGCGCCGAGCGCCGCCCATGCCGAGTACATGCGCCGCCCGGTGCAGCAGCAGCCGGCCTCGCGCCCGGCGCAGGGCCAGCTCGACCCGCATGGCCGCGCCGCGCCTGCTCGCTCCAGCGAGGACGACCATCTCGAGATTCCGGCTTTCCTCCGCCGCCAGGCGAACTGAGAAGGCAGGCCTCTCGCGGCTTTGTAACAAGACCCGCCGCGGTGCTTCCGCGGCGGGTTTTCCATTGTTAGAAAATTTTTATCTTTCAGCGGTTTAAAGGATCCGAACCGTCTGGGCGGCGCTGTAACACAGCGAAAGAAAGCGTGATTTTGAGAGGCGGCTCCAAAAGCTTATCTTGCGGCGCATCAGACGACAGCGCCGCCGGGTCCGTTCCGGTGGCGGCCTTGGAATGACATCGCCGGACCGTGCCACTTCCGCCTGGCGGAGAGCCGGCTGAACCCGGTGATCAGGATTGGATAACCGAATGACCTTCGATCGGCAGACGACCTTGCGGGCAGCCGTGACCCTGACCGGAATCGGCGTTCATTCCGGGGCTCCCGCTAGCATCTGCCTCAAGCCCTCCAGCGCCAATTCGGGCGTCGTCTTCCTGCGGACGGGCATCGAGGGCATGCCGCCCCAGCTCATCCACGCCAAGCACACCAAGGTCAGCGCCACCGAGCTCTGCACCGTGATCGGCGACCGTGGCCCGGCCTCTGTCTCGACGATCGAGCACCTGATGTCGGCCTGCGCCGGCATGGGCCTCGACAACGTGCTGGTCGAGATCGACGGGCCGGAAATGCCGATCATGGACGGCAGCGCCCGCGAGTTCGTCGCCGCCATCGAGGCGACCGGCATGACCACGCTCGCCGCGCCGCGCCGCTATCTCAAGGTCCTCCAGCCGGTCCGCATCGAGCAGGGCCGCGCTTTCGCCGAGCTCGCCCCGGCCGAGCAGGGCTTCCGCCTCGATGTCGAGATCGATTTCGACAGCGTCGTGATCGGCCGCCAGCGCAAGATCTTCGACCTCGACGCGCAGGCCTATGCCAGCGAGATCTCGAAGGCCCGCACCTTCGGCTTCATGCGCGATGTCGAGCAGCTCTGGAAGGCGGGCTTCGCGCAGGGCGCCTCGCTCGACAACACCGTCGCGGTCGGCGAGGACAAGGTCATCAATCCCGAGGGCCTGCGCTACGGCGACGAATTCGTGCGCCACAAGGTGCTCGACGCGATCGGCGACCTCGCGCTCGCCGGCTATCCGATCATCGGCGAGTTCCGCTCCTATTGCGGCGGCCACCGGATGAATGTGCAGATTCTCCAGGCGCTGTTCGCCGACCGCGCGAATTTCGCGATCGTCGAATCCCAGCCGGTCTTCGCGGCGCCGCGCGCCGTGCAGATGGCTGCGGTCGCTCCGGCCGCCTTCGCGCCGGATCTGCACTGACGAGGCCGTTTGCAGACCGCAGCCCCGAGAGCCTGACTGGAAACTCCAGCCTTCATCCTGATGAGCCATTCCGTCGGGAATGGCGTCTCGAAGGATGCTCCAGGAGGCTCTTGAACCATCTCGAGCATCCTTCGAGACGCCGCTTCGCGGCTCCTCAGGATGAGGGCCGAATTTCTAGGCATAGTGTCAGGATGAGGGTTGCGGGCCTTGTCCAACACTCTCACCCACAGCGAGACGCGGCTCCGCCTTCCTATCGCCGGGTTTTTGTCCCAGATGCCGCAGCGATGCGGAATCACGTCATAACCGGTTTTCGGCAGTGGCGCGGGGAAAGCGTCTGAGGTAAGGCATGCTTCCCGGAGGCTGGATCGCCTGCGTCCTATCGGACGCAAACGGACGATCCGGTTCTTGGTTTCAGCATCGGATTATCCCGAAGAGTGACTTCCACTTTTCGGTCCGATGCCTGAGGGACGATCGAAAGAGGACGGACGACGTGAGCGTGACGCGGCAAAGCCTACCGGCAATCCATCGCGGTCCTGCGCCGCGCAAGGGCATCGCCCTCGCGCTGGGGGCCGCCTTGCTGCTCGGCGGCTGCGATACCCTGTCCTCCATCAACCCCTTCGACAAGCCCGAGGTCTACAAGCCGGACCTGACCGAGCCGACCCCTGCGGACAAGCTCTATAACGAGGGCCTCGCCCGCCTGCAGAACGGCGACAGCGAAGGCGCCGCGAAGAAGTTCGAGGATATCGACAAGACCGCGCCGTTCTCGCCCTATGCCCGCAAGGGCCTGCTGATGACGGCCTATACCAATTTCCAGGCCAGCAAATGGGAAGAGGCGATCACCGCCTCCAAGCGCTTCATCGCGCAGAACCCGGCGAGCCCGGACGCGGCCTATGCCCAGTACATCCTGGCGATGTCGTATTACAACCAGATCCCGGACGCGACCCGCGACCAGGAGCGGACGGCCCAGGCGATCCAGGCGCTGGAACAGCTCATCGCCACCTATCCCAAGTCGGAATACGTGCTCGACGCCAAGGAGAAGCTCCTGGTGGCGCGCGACCAGCTCGCCGGCAAGGAGATGAATGTCGGGCGGTTCTATCTGGAGAAGCGCAATTATACCGGCGCGGTGAACCGCTTCCGCGAGGTCATCATCAAGTACCAGACCACGCGCCATGTCGAGGAGGCGCTGATGCGCCTGGCCGAGGCCTATATGGCGCTCGGCATCACCAACGAGGCGCAGACGGCGGCGGCCGTGCTCGGGCACAATTTCCCGGACAGCCCATGGTACAAGGATGCCTATACCCTGCTGCAGAGCGGCGGCCTGGAGCCGCGCGAGGATCGCGGTTCCTATATCAGCCGCGCCTTCCAGGGCTTCTCGCGCACGGTCGGCGGCATCATCGGGATCAACCGCTTCTGACGGCATAGGACGCCCTTTTTCATGATGGGCCACGGGCGATCCTGCCAGATCCGAGAATGGGGTTGAGCGCCGATGCTGGCGCAGCTCTCGATTCGCGACATCGTCCTGATCGACAGGCTCGATCTCGGCTTCCATGAGGGGCTGAGCGTGCTGACGGGCGAGACCGGCGCCGGCAAGTCGATCCTGCTCGACGGCTTCGCGCTGGCGCTCGGCGGGCGCGGCGATGGCTCGCTCGTGCGCCATGGCGAGGCGCAGGGCCAAGTCAGCGCCGTCTTCGACCTGCCGATGCAGCATCCCGCCCGCAAGCTGGCGCAGGCGCAGGAGATCGACACCGACGGCGATCTCATCCTGCGCCGCGTGCAATATGCTGACGGACGCACGCGTGCCTTCATCAACGACCAGCCGGTTTCGGTGCAGATCCTCAGGATGGTCGGCGCCGCGATCGTCGAGATTCACGGCCAGCATGACGACCGCGCCCTGACCGATCCGGCGCAGCACCGCACGATCCTCGATGGTTTCGGCGGGCTAGAGGCGCAGGCCGAGGCGGTCGCCGGTGCGAGCGAGACGTTGAAGCGGGCGCGGCAGGCCCTGCAGTCGCAGCGCCTGCGCGTCGAGGCCGCGCGCAAGGAAGCGGATTTCCTGCGCCATGCCGTCGAAGAACTTGGCAAGCTCGCGCCGCAGGCCGGGGAGGAGGATGCGCTCGCCGCCACCCGCCAGGGCATGATGCAGGCCGAGAAGGTCGCGCGTGATCTCAACGAAGCCTATGAGGCAGTCGGCGGCCAATCCTCGGCCGTGCCGACGCTGGCTGCCGTGCTGCGCCGTCTGGAGCGCCGGGCTGGCCAGGCGCCGGAGCTGGTCGATCCCTCGATCGCCGCGCTCAATACCGCGATCGTCGCGCTGGAAGAGGCCGGCGAGGCGCTGGCCGCCGCGACGCGCGCCGCCGAATATGATCCGCGCGAGCAGGAGCGGATCGAGGAGCGGCTGTTCGCGCTGAGGGCGGCGGGGCGCAAGTACGACGTGCCGGTCGACGGGCTCTCCGTTCTGGCAGCGACGATGGCGAACGATCTCGCCGCGCTGGACGAGAGCGAATCGTCGCTGTCGCGGCTCGAAGCGGAGTTGAGCGAGGCGGAGACGGCCTTCGTCGGGCTGGCGCAGGCCTTGTCCGAGGCGCGGCAGGCGGCAGCGGCGCGGCTCGATGCGGCCGTGAAGGCCGAGTTGCCGCCGCTGAAGCTGGAACGCGCCCGTTTCATCACTCGGATCGACAGCGACGCGAGCGCGCGCGGGCCGGAGGGTTTCGACAAGGTCGAGTTCTGGGTCGAGACCAATCCGGGCACGCGGCCGGGACCGATGATGAAGGTCGCGTCCGGCGGCGAGCTCTCGCGCTTCATGCTGGCGCTCAAGGTGGTACTGGCGGAGCGCGGCTCGGCCCCGACCCTGGTTTTCGACGAGATCGATACCGGCGTCGGCGGCGCCGTGGCCGATGCGATCGGCGAGCGATTGGCGCGGCTCGCGGGCCGCGTTCAGGTGATCTCGGTGACGCATGCGCCGCAGGTCGCGGCCAAGGCCGGGCAGCATTTCCTGATCGCCAAGTCGGCGGAGGAGGGCGAGGCCTCGCGCACCGTGACGCGGGTCACGGCGCTGGAGGACCAGGCGCGGCGTGAGGAGATCGCGCGGATGCTGGCCGGCGCCTCGATCACCGAGGAGGCGCGCGCAGCCGCCGGGCGCCTGCTGCAGGCGGCGGGCTTGCGCGGCTGAAGGTCTTCAGGCCGCGATCAGTTCGTAGCCCGCGCCCTTCTTCACGACCCGCCCGAAGCCCTCGACATGGCCGCCGGAGACGAGCCAGCTCTCGTGCGCGGCGCGCCCCAGGATGCTACGGCGGGAGGCGAGCGCGGTCGCGGCGTCGAAATCATAGACGAAGCCGATATCCGGGTCGGAGGCCTGGAGATCGGAGAGATGCAGCGCATCGCCCCAGAGCAGCAGGCTCTCGCCTTCGCCCTCGATCAGGTAACCGCTATGGCCGAAGGTGTGGCCGGGCAGGGGGATCAGGCTAATGCCCGGATGGGCTTCGCCGGCTGGGACGGCGCGGATACGGCCGGCATAGAGCTTCTTCAAGGTGGCTGTGATGGCGAAGGCGCCGTGCTTCTTCTCGGGCACCCGCGCGCGATTGGCCTCGTCGCCGTAGAAGCCGAAATCGGCTTCGGGCACGACGATCTCCGCATTCGGAAAGAACGGTTTGTCGCCGTCGAACAGGCCGAGCGCGTGGTCGCCGTGGAGATGGGTGATCAGGACGCGGGCGACATCCTCGGCTGCGATACCTGCCGCTGCCATCGAGGCCGGCGCATGGCCCATCGCGGCGCCCCAGGACGGGCCGGTGCCGGCATCGATGAGGGTTATGCCGTCCGGGCCCTTCAGAGCGAAGCAGTTGACGACGATGCTGATCTTGGGCTTGCCCCAGCGTGCGACGGCCTCATCGCGGGCGGCATCGCCATCGGCGTGGATCAGGACATCGAGCGGTGCCTCGAAGACGCCGTCATGCAGGATCGAGATCTCATAGGCGCCGATGCGGCGGGACTGCTGGACCATGGCTGTTCTCCGCTTCGGCATCATGCGCGTTCAGTGAAGCCGGGAAGCTAGTGGCGCCGCCACCTCTCCGGCAAGGCGCGTCCGGCCCGGCTCAGCCCTGCGCGGGGCGCGGGAATGCCGCATTTCCTTTTGTATCGCTTTGCTTTATGAGCCGCTGTCATCCGATGGTGCAGCATGCCCGTTAGATCGCCATATGTCCTTCGGGACGACGGGGGGCGATCTAGCTCTTTGTTTTGGCATCGGATTTGCCGAAAAGTGCATTCTGCCTTTCGGTCCGATGCTCTAGTGCCGCCTGAATCCATCGCTCACGCTTTCGCGCCGTTCCCTCATCGGCGCCGCAACCCTTAGGCCCTTATCGCATGTCGTTTTCCCTCACGAGCCCGCCGCTCGCGCGCGCGCTCGCCGATCGCAATTATTCCGACCCGACGCCGGTGCAGAGCGCCGTCATCGAAGACGCTGCCCGCGGGCGCGACCTGCTGGTCTCCTCGCAGACCGGCTCCGGCAAGACCATCGCCTATGGCCTCGCCATCGGCGAGACCCTGCTGGGCACCGCCGAGAAGCTCGGCCCCGCGGCCGAGCCGCTCGCCCTGATCATCGCGCCGACGCGCGAGTTGGCCTTGCAGGTGCAGCGCGAACTCGCCTGGCTCTATGCCCAGACCGGTGCGCGGGTGATTTCCTGCGTCGGCGGCATGGACCCGCGCCGCGAGGCGATGCTGCTCGACGAGGGCGCGCATATCGTGGTCGGCACGCCCGGCCGCCTGCGCGACCATATCGAGCGCCGTCGCCTCGACGTTTCCGCGCTCAAGGCCGTCGTGCTCGACGAGGCCGACGAGATGCTCGATCTCGGCTTCCGCGACGATCTCGAATTCATCCTGAAGACCGCGCCCGAGAGCCGCCGCAGCCTGCTGTTCTCTGCGACCTTCCCGAAGGCGATCGTGCAGCTCGCCCAGAGCTACCAGCGCGATGCGCTGCGCATCGAGGTGGAAGCGACCCGTCGCGGCCATGCCGATATCGCCTACAAGGCCGTGCGCGTCTTCCCGAAGGAAGCCGAGCTCGCGGTCGTCAACCTGCTGCGCTTCCACAACGCGCCGGTGGCGCTGGTCTTCTGCAACACGCGCAACGCGGTGCGCCATCTCGAGGCGATCCTGCTGGAGCGTGGCTTCACCTCCGTCGCGCTCTCGGGCGAGCTCGGCCAGAACGAGCGCAACGCCGCGTTGCAGGCGCTGCGCGACGGCCGGGCGCGCGTCTGCGTCGCGACCGACGTCGCGGCGCGCGGCATCGACCTGCCGGGGCTCGACCTCGTCATCCATGCCGAATTGCCGAACGATTCCGAGGTGATGCAGCATCGCTCGGGCCGCACCGGCCGCGCCGGCAACAAGGGCACGAGCGTCCTGCTCGTGCCGCAGTCGCGCCGCCGCAAGGCCGAGCGCCTGCTGATGGAAGCCAAGGTCGAGGCCGAGTGGATCGGCCCGCCGACGGAAGAGGAAATCCGCGTTCTCGACCAGGAGCGCCTGCTCTCCGACCCGCTGCTCAACGGCGACGGCTCCGAGGACGATGCCGGCATGATCGAGGCGCTGATGGCCGGCCGCGAGGCGCGCGACATCGCCGCCGCGCTGGTCCGACTCTATCGCGCCCGCCTGCCCGCTGCGGAAGAGGTCGGCGATCCCGGCTTCGGCCGCGACGAGCGCCGCCCCGCTCGTACCAACGAGGATTATGCTGCCAAGCGCCGTCCGTTCGGCGCTGGACGTGACGAGGGCGAGGATGGCGAGCGCCCGCGCAAGCCGGCCGGCCCGCGCGGCGACACCGTCTGGTTCCGCCTCGATATCGGCCGCAAGCAGGGCGCCGATCCGCGCCAGCTCCTGCCGATGCTGTGCCGCCGCGGGCGGATCACGCGCGACGAGGTCGGCGCGATCCGCATCTTCGACCGCGAGACCAAGGTCGAGATCGATGCCGATGTCGCCGATCGCTTCTATGAATCTGTTCGAATTCCGGATCGCGACAAGATCGTGATCGAGCCGACGACCGAGGCCGAGCGCCGCCCGGCGAAGTCCTTCGCAGACAAGGCCGAGCGTCCGGCCGCGCCGCGCAAGAGCTGGGGCGACGATCAGGCCTCGGGCGAGGATCGGGGGCCGCGCAAGCGCTTCCCGCCGCGCGATGGCGACTATCGTGAGCCGCGCGCAGACGATCGCAAGCCCTATCGCGCTGACAGCCGGCCTCCGCGTGACGACGCGCGTCCGCCGCGCCGTGACGACGGCAAGCCCGGCGGCGGCTTCAAGAAGCCGTTCGCGGGGAAGGGCAAGCCTTTCGCCGGCAAACCCGAAGGCGGGCGTCCGGGCGGCCCCAAGCCGTTCGGCAAGGGCAGGCCGCGCAGCGGCCCCCGCGGCTGAGTTTCAGCCTTCAACGAGAAAGCACCGTCATCCCGGACAAGCTGCGCAGCAGCGCCGATCCGGGATCCATCGAAGGCTCACCGCTCTACGATGGATTCCGGGTCCAGCCCGGGATGATGGCGCGTTTTCGCGGACGAATGTTGCACTTCAAGCGCCGCAGCCTGTCGGGCGACGCTCTCGTTCCCTCTCCTCAGCGCAGGCCGAGGAAAGACAGGATCGCGAGTACGACCACGATGAGGCCGATGATATAAATGATGTTGTTCATGAAAAGCCCCCTGACGGAATGGAGCCTTGCGGCTCGATCTGGCAGGGGGTGAACCCGTTTTGGGCGCCAAAGGTTCCCGCTTGGCGCTTGCCGACCTCAGCCCACGACCTTGCGGTAGAGGTGCCAGGTTGCATGACCGAGCACCGGCATGACCACGATCAGGCCGACCAGCATCGGCAGGCAGCCGAGCACCAGCAAGCCGGTCACCATCAGGCCCCAGATCATCATCACGCGCGGGTTGGCCTCGACGGCGGCGATCGAGGTGCGGATCGCGGTCGGCGCGTCGACATGCCGGTCGATGATCAGCGGGAAGGACACGACCGAGATCGAGAAGGCGAGGATCGCCAGCAGGAGCCCGATCGCATTGCCGATCACCATCATGATCCAGCCGTCGCCCGTGGTGAAAACCGCGCGCAGAAAATCGGCGGTCGAGACATCGGCCGGCAGGCCGAGGATGCCGCGATAGAGGAACCAGGCGCTGAACAGCCAGGCGAGGAAGATGCCGGTCAGCATCGCGCCGAGCAGGGCGATCTGCCCGATCGAGGGCGAGCGCAGCACCTCGAAGGCGTGGACCCAGGACGAGTCCATGCCCTTCTCGCGCCGGCGGCTGATCTCGTAGAGCCCGATCGCGGCGAAGGGGCCGAGCAGCGCGAAGCCCGAGAGCAGCGGGAAGAGCAAGGGAAAGATGTTGTAGCTCACGGTGAGCTGCGCCAGCAGGATGCCGGCGACGGGGTAGATCAGGGCGATGAAGACGAGATGGCTCGGCTGTGCCTTGAAATCCTCCCAGCCGTGTAGCAGCGCCTCGGTCAGGTCCCGCGTGGTGATCGTCCTGACGCGCGGCTGCTGGAGCGAAACAATGTCGTGAACTGTGCCGTCGAGATTGGCCATGGCGTGTCTCCCGGTTCTGGCCCGGTTCGCCAATGGCGGGCGACGTGATCCTTGGCGTCAACCGCCTGCGGCGTCGAGCTTCCAATTCCCAGCCCGGCAATCATACGCGCGAATGCCCGATTTGTCGCAGGCATTCGCGCGGATGTGAGTCGCTCGAGGATCATAGCCCTCATCCTGAGGAGCAGCCGAAGGCTGCGTCTCGAAGGATGATTCAGCTATCACCGGAGCCCCCTGAAGCCTCCTTCTGGACGCCGCTTGCGCGGCTCCTCAGGATGAGGGCTGAGGGTGGGTTGAGTGGTGGGGGGTGTCGGTTCCTGCCCTTTCTCGTCACGCGCATCTCGCCTAATGGTTTGCCATGAGCGACGCCGCAGATTCCGCCCCCTCCGAAACGCCGATCGCGGAGCTGACGCCGCGCAAGGCGAAGGCCGAGCACAAGCTGCTCGCGGCCGCGGTACAGGCCGCCAACGACGCCTATTTCCAGGACGACCAGCCGATCATGGACGACGCCGCCTATGACGCGAAGCGTCGCCGGCTCGTCGCACTGGAGGAGGCTTTTCCAGCGCTGAAGCAGGAGAACGACGTCAGCGCCAAGGTCGGCGCCAAGCCTTCCGGCAAGTTCGCCAAGATCCGGCATCGCGTGCCGATGCTCTCGCTCGACAATGCCTTCTCGGACGAGGCCGTCGCCGAGTTCGTGGGACGGGTCTACCGCTTCCTCGGCCGCAAGGAGGAGGACGGCATCGCCTTCACCGCCGAGCCCAAGATCGACGGGCTTTCGCTCTCGCTGCGCTACGAGAAGGGCGAGCTGGTCGCGGCGGCGACGCGCGGCGACGGCGAGGAGGGCGAGGATGTTACCGCTAACGCTCGCACCATCTCCGAAATCCCCAAGACGCTCGCCGGGCCGGATGTGCCTGACATCGCCGAAGTGCGCGGCGAAGTCTATCTGGGGCATGCCGATTTCGCTGGTATCAACGAGCGCCAGCGCGAGAAGGGGCTGCCCGAATTCGCCAATCCGCGCAATGCGGCGGCGGGCTCGCTGCGCCAGCTCGATGTCAGCGTCACCGCATCGCGGCCCTTGCGCTTCTTTGCCTATGCCTGGGGCGAGATGCCGGTGCTGCCGGCGCCGACGCAGTTCGGCGTGGTCGAGGCCTTCCGGCGTTGGGGCTTCCGCACCAACCCGCTGATGAAGCGCTGCGAGAGCGTGGCGGAACTGATCGCGCAATACCGGCTGATCGAGAGCCAGCGCGCGACGCTCGGTTACGATATCGACGGCGTGGTCTACAAGGTCGACGATCTCGCGCTGCAGGCCCGGCTCGGCTTCGTCTCGCGGGCGCCGCGCTGGGCGATCGCGCATAAATTCCCGGCCGAATTGGCGACGACCGTGCTGGAGGCGATCGACATCCAGGTCGGACGCACCGGCGCGCTTTCGCCGGTGGCGCGCCTGAAGCCGGTGACCGTCGGCGGCGTCGTCGTGACCAACGCGACGCTGCATAACGAAGATTACATCCGCGGCTTCGATTCCAGGGGCCTGCCGATCCGCGACGGCACCGATATCCGCATCGGCGACACGGTGACGGTGAAGCGCGCCGGCGATGTCATCCCGCGCGTCGAGGCGGTCGATCTGTCGAAGCGCCCGGCGGATTCGAAGCCCTACGAGTTCCCGACGCTGTGCCCGGCCTGCGGCAGCCATGCGACGCGCGAGCTCAATCCGCGCTCCGGCAAGGAAGACGCCATTCGCCGCTGCACCGGCGGCCTGATCTGTCCGGCGCAGGCGGTCGAGCGGCTCAAGCATTTCGTCTCGCGCGACGCGCTGGATATCGACGGGCTCGGCGACAAGCAGATCGAGTTCTTTCATGGCGATGCCGATCTTCCCGTCAGGGAGCCGGCCGATATCTTCACGCTGGCTGCGCGCGATGCAGCCAATCTCAAGAAGCTGAAGGACAAGGAGGGCTTCGGCGCGGTCAGCGCCAAGAAGCTGTTCGATGCGATCGAGGACCGGCGCACCCCGCCGCTCAATCGCTTCATCTTCGGCCTCGGTATCCGCCATATCGGCGAGACCACGGCGCGCCTGCTGGCGCGGCATTACGGCTCGTTCGAGGCGCTGCGGGCGGCCGGCATCGCGGCTGCCGACGAAGCCTCGCCGGAGCGGCAGGAGCTCGGCGCCATCGACAGCGTCGGCCCGACCGTGGTCGAGGCTCTCGTCGAGTTCTTCGGCGAGCCGCATAACGAGGAGTTGCTCGACCGCCTGCTGGCGCAGGTCTCGCCACAGCCTTTGGAGGCGGTTGCGTCGGCGAGCCCCGTCGCCGGCAAGATCGTGGTCTTCACCGGCGCGCTGGAGCGGATGACCCGCGACGAGGCCAAGGCGATGGCCGAGCGGCTGGGCGCCAAGGTCGCGGGCTCGGTCTCGTCGAAGACCGATCTGCTCGTCGCCGGGCCGGGGGCGGGGTCGAAGCTCAAGGATGCCACCAAGCACGGTGTCGAGGTGATCGACGAGGCCGGGTGGTTCGATCTGGTGGGCGGGTAGGGAACCGTCCATTCCCCCGCTGTCATCCCGGGCGCAGCGAAGCGCAGACCCGGGATCCATTCCGGAACCTTCATCGGGAGCGCTCCGGAATGGATCCCGGATCGGCGCCGCTGCGCGGCTTGTCCGGGATGACGGAGTGGAGAGGGCGGATATTTCTTTCGCGGCCGAACGTGGCTTCCGACTCGAAGCCGGGGATCGCTGCCGGCACGTCGGCAAGGATGCCGCAGGTCCCGACGCGGCCCATCTCACGCCTCATCGCCTTCGGCAGATTCATGAGTGAGTCTGCGCAGGCGCGACTGCGCACGCGCTCTGACGCTATGTGAACCCTCATCCTGAGGAGCTGCGCCAGCGGCGTCTCGAAGGACGCTCCAGGTTCCGGAGACAGCTGGAGCGCCCTTCGAGACGGCCCTTCGGGCCTCCTCAGGACGAGGGCTGCGGAAATCGGAGCGGCTTCTGATCTCAAGACCGATCGGGCGCGTGATGCGCCCGATCACTTTTCTTCAAGACAGCTCGGCAGGCTTCTGCGCTATCCTTGGGCATGCAGTCGATCTCGCAGGAACAGGCCTTGCTGGAGACCCCGCTCAGGGCGGGGGAGAGCGCGCATCTGTTCGCCGCGCGCCGCTTCGACGGGCTCGAATTCCTCGCGGCGACCTTCCGCACCCACGCCTATGCCCCGCATGCCCATGACACCTATGCGATCGGCACGATCGAGATGGGTTGCGAAGTCTGGCATGCGCGCGGGCAGAAGCTCTATGCCGGCCCCGGCGACATCGTGATGAACCACCCGCTCGACGTCCATGACGGCGCGCCGAGCGAGGGCGGCTATCGCTACCGGATGAGCTATCCTTCCGTCGAACTGATGCAGGAGATCGCGGCGTCGCTGACGGGCGGCGAGGCAGTCGGCACGCCGTTCTTCCGCGATCCCGTCGTGCAGGACCCGGCCGGTGCCGCGCTGTTCAGCGTTGCGCATCGCCTGCTGGAAGAAGGCATCGACGCGCTGGCGGGCGAGGAGGCGCTGCTGCGCGCCTATGCCCATATGCTGGCGCGCCATGCCGACCTCTCGGTGCGAGCGGTCGGGCGCGAGGACGGGCCGGTGGCGCGCACGCGCCGGGCGATCGAGGCACGCTACGAGGAAGACCTCTCGCTGGCCGATCTCGCGGCGCTGGCCGGTTTGCCGCGCCACCACCTGATCCGGGCCTTCCGGCGCGAGACCGGGCTGACGCCGCATGCCTATCTCATCGACGTGCGCGTGCGGCGGGCGCGCGAGCGATTGCGGCGCGGCGAGAGCCTGGGCGAGGTCGCAGCTGCGACGGGCTTCTGCGACCAGCCGCATCTGACGCGGGCCTTCAAGGCGCGGCTCGGGGTGACGCCCGGCGCCTTCCGCGCGGCGCATGCCGGCTGAAACAGCTTTCAAGAGAACCGGAACTCCATGTCGACGATGCGTGACGACATCAGGCGCGGCCTGAACGATATCTGGCCGGCTGCCGTGGCGGCGGCGCCGATCGGCCTGCTCTTCGGTGCGGTCGCGGCCAGCAAGGGGCTCTCGCCCCTGGAAGTCTTCCTGATGAGCATCATGGTCTTTGCCGGCGGGGCGCAGTTCGCCGCGATCGAGCTCTGGGCGAGCCCGGCGCCGGTCGCCGCGCTGGTGTTCTCGACGCTGCTCATCAACGCGCGCCATGTGCTGATGGGCGCCTCGCTCGCGCCGAAGCTCCAGGGCTTCAGCCGCTGGCAGAAATTCCTCGGCCTCTACTACATGGCCGACGAGAACTGGGCGCTGGCCGAGAAGCGCGCCCGCACGCACCGCCTGACGCCGGCCTACTGGTTCGCGATGGTCATCCCCTTCGTTGCGGGCTGGCTGATCAACTCGACGCTCGGCGCGATGATCGGCGCGGTGCTCGGCGATCCCAAGCGGCTCGGTGCCGATTTCGCCTTCACGGCGCTGTTCATCGCGCTCGTCGCCGCCTTCTGGAAGGGGCGGGTGACGTTCTGGACGGTCGTGGCTGCCGGCATCGCCTCGGCCGTGACCTATCGATTGGCGGGGCCGCCCTGGCATGTCGCGGCGGGGGCGCTCTGCGGATTGCTGGCGGCCTGGCTCGCGGCGGGTAGCGAAGAGCAGCCGGTCACCGAGGAGGCCAAGGCGTGAGCGTCGATCCGATCAATCTCCTCGCCTTCCTCGGCATGGCGATCGTGACCTATTTCACGCGCGTTGCCGGGCTCGCTCTGGCCGGGCGGCTCAGCCTCTCGCCGCGGGCGCAGGCCGCCTTCGACGCGATCCCGCCCGCCGTGCTGATCGCGGTGATCGCGCCGAGCGCGCTCGCGACCGGCTGGGCCGAGACGGCCGCCGCGGCGGTCACGGCGCTCGCGGCGACGCGGCTGCCCTTGCTGGGCGTGGTTGCGGTTGGCGTGGTTGCGGTGGTCGGGTTCAGGATGGTGATGTGACCACATCTGTCCCGGCCTTGATGGGAGGGGCGCGGGGAACCCTCTCCCGGAGGGAGAGGGCAGGGTGAGGGGTAGGTCCCTCACCGCATTTCTGTGAGATGGTCGCTGCGCGGCGGTGAGGCAAAGTTCCGCTGGTCCAGGGGCCTACACCTCACCCCTGCCCCTCTCCTTACAGGAGAGGGGTTCCTCACGCTCTTCACAAAGCCCGGCAGGCCTGCTCCAACCAGGCCTTCGCCTCGCCCTCGACCTGCGGCGCAAGCTTCTCCCAGACCTTGGCGTGATAGGAGTCGATCCAGGCGATCTCGCCGGCATCGAGCATGTCCTTCTCGATCAGGGCGCGCTCATAGGGGCACCAGGTGATCGTCTCGAAGCCGTAGATCGTCCGCTCGGCGCCGGGTATCTGACGCTCCTCGACGACGATCAGGTTCTCGATGCGGATGCCGTATTCGCCTTCCTTGTAGTAGCCGGGCTCGTTGGAGAGGATCATGCCCGGCTCCAATGGCGTGGTGCCGAGCTTGGAGAGGCGCTGCGGCCCCTCATGCACCGAGAGATAGCTGCCGACGCCATGGCCGGTGCCATGGTCGAAATCAAAGCCGCCCTGCCAGAGCGGAAGCCGGGCGAAGGCATCGAGCTGCGCGCCCGAGGTGCCCTTGACGAAGACCAGCCGCGAGATCGCGACATGGCCCTTGAGCACGCGGGTATAGCGGTCGCGCATCTCGGCCGTGGCTAAGCCGATCACCATGGTGCGGGTGATGTCGGTGGTGCCGTCCTCATACTGGCCGCCTGAATCGACCAGGAAGATGCCGGGCTCCAGCCTGCGGTTGCTCGCCTCGCTGACGCGGTAGTGCGGCAGCGCGGCATTGGGGCCGGCGCCGGCGATGGTGGTGAAGGAGACGTCCTTGAGCAGGCCGGTCCCGAGTCGCTCGGCCTCGAGAGCGGCGACGGCATCGATCTCGGTCAGGCCGCCCTTAGGCGCCTCGCGGGCGAGCCAGGCGAGGTAGCGCGCCATGACGGCGCCGTCGCGCAGATGGGCATTGCGGGCGCCTTCGAGCTCGGCTGCGTTCTTGCGCGCCTTCATCAGCGCGATCGGGTCGGTGCCGGCATCGGGCGTGCCGCCGGCCTCGCGGATCAGGGTCGCCAGTGCGGAAGCGGCGGTGGTCGAGTCGAGCCGGACCTTGGCCCTGGCGGCGCCGAGCCTGGCGATCTGCCTGTCGAGATCGGCCGGCGGGGCGATCTCGCCGACCGCGCCGATCGCATCGCCGGCCTCGTTGGTGACCTTCTCCGGCGCGAGGAAGACGGTCGGCCGGCCCTCGCGCGGGACAATGGAATAGCCGAGCGGCAGCGGCGTGTGCTCGACATCGCCGCCGCGAATGTTGAAGACCCAGGCGAGCGCATGCGGATCGGAGACGACGAGCGCGTCGACCTTGGCCTCGGCCAGCGCCTTCTGGATGCGGACGAGCTTCGCGGCGCTGTCCTCGCCGGCAAAGGCGGCCGGATGCGCCTTGACCGGCGCGGTCGGCGGGGCCGGCCGGTCGCTCCAGAGTGCGTCGATCGGATTAGCCTTGAGGGCGACGAGGCTGCCGCCGGCGGCGGCCACAGCCTTTTCGAGGCGGGCGAGCCCATCGACCGTATGCAGCCAGGGATCGTAGCCGAGCTTGCCGCCGGCCGGCAGGTTCTGCTCGATCCAGCGCTCCAATGGCGTCTCCTCCATGCGGACCGGCGTGACGACCTTGGTGTCGGTCTGCTCGGCCGACTGGATGGTGTAGCGGCCGTCGACGATCAGCGCGGTCTTGTCGGCCAGCACGACGGCGTTGCCGGCCGAGCCGGTGAAGCCGGTCAGCCAGGCCAGGCGGGCCATATGCGCCGGGACATACTCGCCCTGGTGCTCGTCGGCGCGCGGGACGATGAAGCCGTCGAGACCCTGAGCGGCCAGTGCCTTGCGCAGGGCGGCGACGCGGCCGGCGACCAGCTTCGGATCGCTCGGCTCGGAGAAAGACTGGAAACGGCAGGTCGGCAGGGTCGAATCGGTCATGGCGAGGTCCGGCTGAAGTCTTGGCATCGTCGCCTCGCGTCGCTGAAAGTGCCAGTGCAAAAGCGTCGGCGCGGTGCTGCCCATTCGGTGGGACGGTGCTGCCTTCAGGCTCCGCATTGTGCCGATTGGTTATGCAATCTACGCAAACATTAAAGGATATGGACAGATCGCATGCGTTTTGTGCATATCTTGCATATGCGAACATATCTTCTCGCAAGTGCGAAATGACCCCACTTTGGTCGCATAAGAGAACGAGGAAGCGACCGGGACTGTCCTTCGTTTTTCGGAGATGGACCCATGACCTATGTGTTGAACAATGCCGACGTGCTGCCCGTTGCCGTGGTAGCCGAGACCAAGGCCGACCGGCCGGGCCTGATGCAGCGGATCTTCGCCGCACTGCTGGAAAGCCGGATGCGTTCCGCAACCCGCGAACTGCGCGCCCGCAACCTCCTCGTCAACGAGGCTGAGATCGTCCTGGGCGGCTTCCCGTCCGCGACGCTGTCGAGCGACGTCTCCCTGCCTTTCAACCGCTGAATTCACGCCGCCGCGGCCCTGAGCCGCGCAGCCGACTACCCCTGAGGATCTTCACCATGATCGCCGTCATCAAGCACATCTACGAACAGATCGCCGACGCTGCGAAGTTCACCGCCGCCGTCTGGCACGATGCCCGCAGCCTGCAGGCCGATGCCGAGAAGAAGTACGGCTATATCGGCTTCTGAGCGGTAACGCGTAACGACCTCGCGCTTCCCTTGGGAGCGCCGGAGGTCAGGCAAGGCGGCGTGGCCTCGGGGCTGCGCCGCCTTTTTTCATGACCAGCGTCGCCCAGCCTTCGCGCAGCGAATGGCTGGCGAGATAGACGCCCTGATGCCGGTAGGCCGAGACCACGCCGGCAACGTCCATCGCCAGCAGGCCGGACAGGATCAGCGTGCCGTTCGACGAGAGCACGCGCGCGATCGACGGGGCCAGCCGCTTCAGCGGGCCGGCCAGGATATTGGCGAAGACGAAGTCGAAATGGCCGGGGTGCCAGGCCTTGGCATGGCGCAGGCCGGGCGCGACATAGAGATCGAGCGCGTTCGGCGCATGGTTGAGCCGGGCGTTATGGGCGGAGACCTCGATGGCGACCGCGTCGATATCGCCGGCGACGACCTTGCGCTTGATCTGCTTGGCGAGCGCCAGCCCCAAAATGCCGGTGCCGGTGCCGATATCGATGCCGTGGCGCGGGCGGCGCTTCTTCAGCTCGGCATCGAGCGCGAGCAGGCAGCCGGCAGTCGTACCGTGATGGCCGGTGCCGAAGGCGAGCGCGGCTTCGATCTCGATCGCGACATCGTTGGTGCGGACGACGTGCCGGTCATGCGCGCCATGGACGAGGACCCGACCGGCGCGGACGGGCTTCAGCCCGTCGAGGCTGTTGGCGACCCAGTCCTTGGTGTTGACGGTGGTGAAGGGCGTGTTGTCGACGAGCTCGCCGACGATCGGGCGCAGCAGGTCGCGCACCGCTTCCTCGTCCGGCGGGTTGGCGAAATAGATCTCGACCTTCCAGGGGATATTCATCGAGAGCGTGGTGATGCCGTCCTCGACCTCGAAGGCGGAGATCGCCGTCTCGGTGGGATCGAAAATCTCGCCGAGCAATTCGGTGAGGGCCCGGGCCTGTTCGCCCGAGGTGGAGAGTTCGAGGACGGTCGCGACCGTCGCTGGCAGGAGGCCTTCGCGCATGCGCTGGCCTTAGCAGCGCGCGGGAAGGTTGTCATGCGGACTGTCCCGCCTTCGATCGTGCCGCGCGTGCCTCATTGAAAGAGAGAGCTCAGATAGTGCGGGGAACCCTCTCCCGGAGGGAGAGGGCAGGGTGAGGGGTCGGCCGTTGGACGCTCTAGCTGTAACCCGACCGCAGCAGTGGCGAGGGCGTGCCTCACTGGTCCAGGGGCCTACACCTCACCCCTACCCCTCTCCTTACAGGAGAGGGGTTCCCGCGCCTTTTCCTTGAATCCTCAGTTACGCGTGCTGCGCGTTGAGCCCGGCGAAGACCTGGCCGAAACTGCCGGTCGCTTCGGCGAAGCGCAGCGGCTTGCAGCGTTCGACGATGACCTCGCCGGCCTCAGGCCGGGTTTCGAGGATCGTCATCACCTCGCTGGTGAAATCGGCGAGCGGCATCGCGGCCGGGTCGACCGCCTGATGCGGGCCGAGCAGTTCGGTCTGGACATAGGGCGGGGCGATCTCGATGACCTCGACAGACGTGTCCTTGAGCTGCTCGCGCAGGCCGATCGACCAGGAATGGATCGCGGCCTTGGTCGCGCTGTAGGTCGGGGTCGCAGCCAGCGGCACGAAGGCGAGGCCGGACGAGACGGTCAGGACCGTTGCCTGCGGCTGCTTCAGGAGATGCGGCAGCAGCGCGGTCGTCAGGCGGATCGGGCCGAGCAGGTTGGTCGCGATCGTCTCCTCGGCGATGGCGAGATTGTCGGCGGCCGGCACGTTCTCCGGCTTCATGATGCCGGCATTGTTGATGACGGCGTTGAGCTGCGGGAAGCGCGCGACGGCCTGCCGGGCGAAGGCCGCGATATCGGCCTCGTCCTGGATGTCGAGCAGCATCGATTCCATGCCGGGATTGGCAGTGGTGACCGCATCGAGCACGGCTTCGCGGCGCCCGGCGACGATGATCGTGTTGCCCTTGGCGTGCAGCGCCTCGGCCAGCGCCCGGCCGATGCCCGAGCCGCCGCCGGTGATGAGGATGGTGTTTCCGGAAATCTTCATGGCAAAGCCCTCTCGTGGTTGCACGAGACGAGATGGCGGCCATACTCTTCAATGGAAAGAAGGCGCTTGAAAGTGCCATACGCACCAAAAGGAGAGTGTCCGATGCAGGCGATCCGGACCGCCATGGCGGCGATGCATCAGCGCAGCGAGGCGATCCCGCCGGTCAGCCCGGCGGTGGAATCGCTGGTGCGGCAGGTCATCGCGCAGATCGCCGACAAGTGGACCATGCTGGTGCTGGAGGCGCTGGAGGAACGCGGCACGCTGCGCTTCACCGAAATCGGCCGGATCGTCGGCGGCATCAGCCAGAAGATGCTGACCAAGACGCTGCGCGAGATGGAGCGCGACGGGCTGGTCGTCCGCACCGTTCATCCGGTGATCCCGCCGCATGTCGACTACACGCTGACGGAGCTGGGCCGCGAGCTCAGCGCCGCCTTCTGCGGGGTCTGGACCTGGGCCGAGACCTATTACGGAGAGGTGCAGGCAGCCCGGAAGGCCTTTCGCGAGCGGGAAGGCGGGGCTTGAGGGCTCAGAGGTCCTTGGTCAGGTAGATTCGTGTCGCGCCCGGCGGCTTCGGGGCGATCTCGCCGAAGACCTGCCAGCCGAGCTTCCTGTAGAACTCGGGTGCCTGGAAGCTGATGGTGAAGAGCACGGCCTTGCTGCAGCCGCGCCGGCGCCCTTCCTCCTCGGCCATGGCGAGGATACGGCTGCCGATGCCGGTGCCGCGCAGGCTCTTCGGGAGATAGACGGTATCGATGAAGAGCAGGCCGAGCGAGGTGCGGCCCGCCAGCCCGCCGATCGGCTTGCCCGTCTCGGGATCGTTGATGCGGATCTGCAGTTCCTGGCGATCATGCCGGCCGATCGCGGCGTCGTTATAGTCCTTCAGGCCTTCGCCGAGCAGCTTGCGAAAGGCGTCGTCTTCGGCGTCGGTGAGCGTGATCTCGGGAGGCATGGTCGTTTGAAGGCAGTTTACTCGGCGGCGATACGGGTCGGTGTCTGATTAAACGGAATGGCCATCAGGATGGCGTCCCTGGACGATTCGACAAAGTCCGGATCGGTTCGCAACTCGTCGATCGAGCGCGGCTCGGGAAAATCGGAAGCTGTATCCTCGACCCAGTGTTCTGCCGCAAATGCGAGGACTTCCTGTGCCTGGGCGAACGCCTCTTCCAGCGTATCGCCAGCCGTGAACACGCCGTTCACATCCGGAAAAAACACGCCGTAGCAGGATGTCTCGTCCTTGTGGACGACTGCAATGTAGTGTCGCATGGCGACGTCCGTTCAATCTCGATCCCAGCCGGCATCCCTATATATCGCATGGACGGTCCCGATTGGAATGTCCCGCTTCGGATGGGGCACGATCACCATGCGTTTCGTCGCCTCGTGCACGAACTTCTGATGCGAGCCGCGCGTGCTCTTCAGGGCGAAGCCATCGCGCTTCAGGCGGCGGATGATGTCAGCGCTGTTGGTAAGCATCGGGACCTACTGATTCGCATCGGACCCAATCCATATATCCTAAGGGTTTGACATAGTAAGCAATGTTCATTTTTTGTTCTACGTCGAAAAGGTGTCAAACCATCCAATCCACAAGATGGATCGATCACCCCGCCTTCTGCACGAAGGAATCCAGCACCATCTTCCGCCCTGCCTTGTCGAAGTCGACGGTCAGCTTGTTGCCGTCGACGCTCGCCACCGATCCCGGGCCGAACTTGACGTGGAAGACGCGGGCGCCTTCGCCATAGGCGGATTCGCCGGATGATTTCGCCGTCAGCTCGCCCTCGATCAGCAGCGGTCCCCGCTGGCGCGAGCCGCCACCGAAATTGCCTTGGCCGAAGCCGCGGCCGCTTTCCGAGAATCCGCTGCCGGACCCGCCATTTCTGGCCCGGTTTTCCTGCGCGCGCTGCCAGCCCGGCGTGTTGTAGGTCGAACCGAAGCTCTCCATCCGGTCGAAGCGCGAGGCGCCGTAGCCGCCCTGCGAATAGCTGGTCGGAGCCTGCTCGACCTCGACATGCTCCTCCGGCAATTCGTCGATGAAGCGTGAGGGCAGGCTGGTCTGCCAGAGGCCGTGAATGCGGCGGTTCGAGGCGAAATAGAGCTTCAGCTTCTTGCGGGCGCGGGTGAGGCCGACATGGGCGAGGCGGCGCTCCTCCTCCAGTCCCGCGCGGCCGCTCTCGTCGAGGGCGCGCTGGTTCGGAAACAGGCCTTCCTCCCAGCCGGGCAGGAAGACCGTATCGAATTCCAGCCCCTTGGCGGCGTGCAGCGTCATGATCGAGACGCGCGCCTCGGCCTCGCCATCGGCGACATCCATGACCAGCGAGACGTGCTCGAGGAAGGCCGGCAGGTCCGGGAATTCGTCGAGCGAGCGGACGAGTTCCTTGAGGTTTTCCAGCCGCCCGGCGGCATCGGCCGAGCGGTCCTTCTTCCACATCTCGGTATAGCCGGATTCCTCCAGCACCAGCTCGGCCAGCTCGCCCTGCGGCATGTGCTCGGCGCGTTTCGACCAGCGGCCGAAAGCGTCGACCAGTTCGCGCAGCGCGGTGCGGGCCTTGGGCTTCAACTCGTCGCTCTCGACCGCGGCGCGGGCCGATTGCATCAGCGAGAAGCCGGTGGCGCGGGCGTGGTTGTGCAGGAGCTGGACGGTCGCGTCGCCGAGCCCGCGCTTCGGCACGTTGACGATGCGCTCGAAGGCGAGATCGTCGGTGGCCGAGACCACGCAGCGCAGATAGGCGAGCGCATCGCGGATTTCGGCGCGCTCGTAAAAGCGCGGGCCGCCGATGACGCGATAAGGCACGCCGGCCTGGACGAAGCGCTCCTCGATCTCGCGCATCTGGGCGGAGATGCGCACGAGCACCGCGACCTCGGCGAGGTTGTGCTTGTTCGCCTGCATCGCCTCGATCTCGTCGGAGATCAGGCGGGCCTCCTCCTGGCTGTCCCAGGCGCCGGTGATGGTGACCTTCTCGCCGAGCGCGTCCTCGGTGCGCAAGGTCTTGCCGAGGCGGCCCTCGTTGCGGGCGATCAGCTTGGAGGCGGTGGCGAGGATATGGCCGGTCGAACGGTAGTTGCGCTCCAGCCGGATCACGGTCGCGCCGGGGAAATCGTGCTCGAAGCGCAGGATGTTGTCGACCTCGGCGCCGCGCCAGCCATAGATCGACTGATCGTCGTCGCCGACGCAGCAGATGTTGCGGCGGCCCTGGGCCAGCAGGCGCAGCCAGAGATACTGCGCCGTGTTGGTGTCCTGGTACTCGTCGACGAGGATGTAGCGGAAGCGGTCGTGATAGGTCTGGAGCACGTCCGGATAGTCGCGGAACAGCGTCAGGCAGTGCAGCAGGAGATCGCCGAAATCGACGGCGTTCAGCGCCGTCAGGCGCTCCTGATAGGCGGCGTAGAGCTTGCCGCCCTTGCCATTGGCGAAGACGGCGGCCTCGCCATGCGGCACGTCCTTGGGCGCCAGGCCGCGGTTCTTCCAGCTATCGATGAAGCCGGCCAGCATGCGGCCGGGCCAGCGCTTCTCGTCGATGCCCTCGGCCTGGATCACCTGCTTCATCAGGCGGATCTGGTCGTCGGTGTCGAGGATGGTGAAGTCGCTGCGCAGGTCGAGCAGTTCGGCATGACGGCGCAGCAGCTTGGCCGAGATCGAATGGAAGGTGCCGAGCCAGGGCATGCCCTCGGCGACCGGGCCGACGAGATGGGCGACGCGCTCCTTCATCTCGCGCGCCGCCTTGTTGGTGAAGGTGACGGCGAGGATTTGGGACGGGTAGGCACGGCTGGTCGAGATCAAGTGACCGATGCGGGTGGTGAGCACGCGGGTCTTGCCGGTGCCGGCGCCCGCCAGCACCAGAACCGGGCCTTCCGTCGCCTCGACCGCCTGGCGCTGCTCCGGGTTCAGCCCCGCGAGATAGCCGGCCGCCGGCTGCGCGGCTGCGCGCGCGGCGAGGCCGCCGGGGCGCGGCGGGGGAGCGGAAAAGGGGTCTGCGTCGGACAAGGGTGTGCGCTGCTCGTGCGTGATTCGTTCTGGTGGCAATATAGGGTGACAGGAGCCGAATTGCGCCCCCTTCTCGGAAAGCTTGATGGTGTCATCCCGGGCGGAGCGAAGCGCAGACCCGGGATCCATGCCTGAGCGCCGCCGATGCAGGTTCAGGCATGGATCCCGGATCGGCGCCGCTTCGCGGCTTGTCCGGGATGACGGCGCAGAAGGATCGGAGGATTGGCAATGGTGGATCATGCAACCCGGCCCGACTGGGAAATCATCAACCAGGTGCCGGTGCTGGCCGGCTACGACGCCTTCGCCGCCGATCCGGTGCTGCCGGGGATCGTCGCGGCCTTCGGCGCCGATTGGGCGCGCGAGCGGCTGCATGAGGCGGGGCGGACGGTGGGCTCGGCTGATGTGCAGGAGCTGGCCTGGCTCGCCAACCGCTACTCGCCCGAGCTGAAGGCCTTCGACCGCTTCGGCAACCGCATCGACGAGATCGCCTTTCACCCGGCCTGGCACGAGCTGATGGGGCTCGCGATCGGGCAGGAGACGCATGCGCTCGCCTGGAACCGGCCGGAGCCCGGGGCGCAGGTGGCGCGCGCTGCCCTGCAATATCTCTGGTACGGCGCTGAAAGCGGCATCTGCTGCCCGATCAGCATGACCTATGCCGCCGTGCCGGTGCTGAAGCAGGACGCCGCGCTGTGGGAGCAGTGGGGCAAGCTCATCACGTCCGATTGTTACGATCCGCAGCAGGGGCCGGCGCATCTCAAGACGGGCGCGACCGTCGGCACCGCGATGACCGAGACGCAAGGTGGCTCGGACCTGCGCCAGACCCAGACGACGGCCGAGGATAATCGCGACGGCACATGGTCGCTGCACGGGCGGAAATGGTTCTTCTCGGTGCCGCATTCCGACGTCTTCCTGACGCTGGCACGGACGGGCGAGGGCATTTCCTGCTTCGCCGTGCCGGGCTGGCTGCCGGATGGTTCGCGCAACGGCGTCGCGATCCAGCGCTTGAAGGACAAGATCGGCAATCGCTCGAATGCCTCCTCGGAAGTCGAATTCAGGGGAGCGATCGGCCATCTGATCGGTGAGCCGGGCCGCGGCATCCGCACGGGCCTGTCGATGAACCATAATTCGCGGCTCGATATCGCGGCGGCGTCATCCGGGTTGATGCGGATGGCGGTGTCGCTCGCGGCGCATCACGCCCAGCATCGTCGCGCCTTCCAGAAGGCGCTGATCGACCAGCCGATCATGCAGAACGTGCTGGCGGACCTAGCTATCGAGGCCGAGGCGGCGGCCTGGCTCGCCTTCCGGCTGTTCGCGGCGCTCGACCGGCAGGAGGCGTCGGAAAGCGAGCGCTCGCTGGCGCGGGTCGGGGCGCCGATCGCGAAATACTGGATCACGCGGCGGGCGCCGGCCGTCGTCACGGAGGCGCTGGAATGCCATGGCGGCAACGGCTTCATCGAGGAGAACCCGACGGCGCGGCTCTACAGGGAGGCGCCGCTCAACGCGATCTGGGAGGGCTCGGGCAACGTGATCTGCCTCGACGTGCTGCGCTCGCTGGCGCGCGAGGCAGTGGCGGTCGATGTGCTGCGGGCGGAGCTGATGGCGGCGGCGGGAGCTGACCGGCGCTACGATGCGGCGTTGAAGCGTCTGGAGGCGGAGTTGCCGGAGATGATGCGCAACGAGGGGCAGGCGCGGCGGTTGACGGAGCGGCTGGCGCTGATGCTGCAGGGTTCGCTGCTGCTGCGGAATGCGCCGGCTGCCGTGGCGCATGCGTTCATCGCGACCCGGCTGGATGGCGCATGGTCAGGGCAGTTCGGAGACCTGCCACCGGCGGTGGATGCGGCGGTGCTGGCGCGACGGGCTGTGCCGGTCGTGAGCCAGACTCGTTTAGCGCGGGGAACCCTCTCCCGTAGGGAGAGGGCAGGGTGAGGGGTAGTCCGCTGGACACTGTGGCCGTGACCTGACCGTTGCCGCCGTTGGCTTCGCGCCTCACTAGTCCGGGGCCCACACCTCACCCCTGCCCCTCTCCTTACAGGAGAGGGGTTCCCCGCGCCTTCTGGTTCAAGAGATGGTCGGGACAAGCCCGACCATGACGGCGGTGCGCGTTGCTACGCTTCCGGCTCGAAATTCATCGCCTCGCCGTTGATGCAGTAGCGCAGGCCGGTGGGCGGCGGGCCGTCCGGGAAGACATGGCCGAGATGGCCGCCGCAATTGGCGCAATGGACCTCGACGCGGAGCATGCCGTAGCTGCGATCCTCGGTGGTGCCGACCGCACCTTCCAGCGGCTGGTCGAAGCTCGGCCAGCCGGTGCCGCTCTCGAACTTCTTGCCGGACTTGAACAGCTTCTGGTCGCAGCCGGCGCAGGAGAAGGTGCCGGCGCGCTTCTCGTAGTTCAGCGCGCAGGAGCCGGCCCGCTCGGTGCCGTGGCCGCGCAGGATGCGATACTGCTCCGGCGTCAGGCGCGCGCGCCATTCGGCGTCGGTGAGCTGGAAGGGGAAGTTCTCCTCGTGCTTCTTCCCGGCTCCGAACATGCTCATCAGACCCATCGCGATCTCCTTCCTGGCGGCAGCGCCTCATCGGCTTTCGTGCCGCCAATATGGGGCTTCGCGCGCGAAATTTCAGCCCCGCTTGCCGCGGGTGCTTTCACGAGGCCGTGGTGACCGTCACCGGACCGTCACGCGACTCCTCTAGCAGCCCGGCCACCCGCACAGGGAGGAAAACCGGTGACGCAACAGGCGACGCAGACGGCGCGCGCGGCCCGCCGCATGACGAGCTCCGGCCTGGGACAGGCTGTCAGACGCAGCAAAAAACTGTCCAAGGCCGGAATGCTGGAATGGCTGTTCGCCCGCGCCTTCTCCGGACTGGTCTATCCGCAGATCTGGGAGGACCCGGTCGTCGACATGGCGGCGCTTGAACTCAAGGCCGGCGACCATGTCGTGGCGATCGCGTCGGGCTCCTGCAACATCCTCTCCTATCTCACGGCAGCGCCGATCCGGGTCAGCGCGGTCGATCTCAACGCCACCCATATCGCGCTCGGTCGGCTGAAGCTCGCGGCTCTGGCACGGATGGAGCGGCAGGAGGATTTCCTGCGCTTCTTCGGCCGGGCCAACGAGAGCGCCAATGTCGCACTCTACGATCGTGAGATCGCTCCGCACCTCGATGCCGTCTCGCGCGGCTACTGGGAGGGGCGGGGCCTGAACGGCCGGCGCCGGATCAATCTCTTCGCTAGGGGATTCCACCGCTACGGCCTGCTCGGCCGCTTCATCGGCACCGGACATGTGCTGGCGCGACTGCTCGGCGGCAATCCGAAGGCGATGCTGGCGGCGCGCGATCTGGCCGAGCAGCGGGCGCTCTACGACAGGCACCTCGCGCCGGTCTTCGAGCGCAGGCTGGTGCGCTGGCTGGTGCGCCAGCCGGCCTCGCTCTATGGGCTCGGCATTCCGCCGGCGCAATACAAGGCGCTGGCCGCCGATGGCGAGGACGGCATCCTGGGTGCCTTGAAGCTCCGGCTGGAGCGGCTGGCCTGCGGATTCGACCTGAAGGAGAATTATTTCGCCCAGCAGGCGTTTGGCCGGCGCTATGGCGAAGGGCCGGATGCGGCCTTCCCGCCCTATCTCCAGAAGCGACATTTCGCGGTGGTGAAGGAACGGGCTCCGAGCGTGTCCCATCGCCAGAGCGCGGTCACGTCCTTCCTCGAAGACCAGCCGGCCGAGAGCTGCGACGCCTATGTGCTGCTCGACGCGCAGGACTGGATGAACGACGCCGATCTCACGGCGCTGTGGTCGCAGATCACGCGCACCGCCCGGCCGGGGGCGCGGGTGATCTTCCGCACCGCCGCCGACGAGCGCCTGCTGCCGGGCCGGGTGCCGGCCGCGATCCTCGACCAATGGCATTACGAGGAAGAGAAGAGCCGCGCGCTCTGCCGGCGGGATCGCTCGGCGATCTATGGCGGCTTCCACCTCTATGTCCTGAAGGGGCAGGCGCGGTGAGTGCGGCCGAGGCGCCGGCCGGTTCCGCCGCCGGGCTGATGGACCGGATCTACCGGCACCAGCGCCATATCTACGATGCCAGCCGGAAGTTCTATCTGCTCGGTCGCGACCAGCTCATCGACGGCTTGCAGCCGCCGAAGGGCGGGAGCGTGCTGGAGATCGGCTGCGGCACCGGGCGCAACCTGATCCGCATCGCGCAGCATTATCCGGATTGCGCCTGCCATGGCCTCGACGTTTCCAGCGCAATGCTGGCGACGGCGCAGGGCTCTGTGGCGAAGGCCGGGCTTGAGGGGCGGATCGCGCTCGCGCAGGCCGATGCCACGGGTTTCGACTCCCAAGCTCTGTTCGGCCGCGCCGGTTTCGACCGGATCGTGATCTCCTATGCGCTTTCGATGATTCCGCCCTGGCAGGGCGTCGTCGCCGAGGCCCTGCGTCGGCTTAGGCCCGGCGGCTCGTTGCATATCGTCGATTTCGGCGATCAGGCCGGCTTGCCGGCGCCGTTCAAGGCGGCGCTGCTGCGCTGGCTCGCGCTGTTTCATGTCACGCCGCGCGAGGACCTGCCCGAGATCGTGCGAGCGATGTCTGAGGTCGCTGGGGCCGATTGCCGGGTCAGTGCGCCCTATCGCGGCTACGCCGTGCATGCGGTGGCGACGCGGCGCCGGGACACGGCATAGGGATGCGTCAGCCTTTTCCCGCATCGGCTTTGTCGGAAAGCCCCGTCACACGTTTCGGGCCGATGCTTTAGCGCTTATGCTCGTTGGCGATGGATGCCGCCGACGCCCCGCCCGACCATAGCCGCTTCGAAGCCCTGCGCGACCGGCTGCGCCAACTCTATCACGGCCGCTCGCCGACGGCTTTGCGCTTCCAGGCGGTGACGACGGTCGTCGACCTCCTGATCCTCGCCTTCTTCATCCTGACGCCGCTGCTCAGGGAAAATCCGGCCTTCCTCTGGATCGACTACTCCGTCGCTGTGGTCATGATCGCCGAAATCGCGGCGCGCCTGCTGGCCTCGACCAACATGCTCCGGCTGCTGCGCCAGCCGACCATGCTGCTCGATCTCTTCATCCTGCTGACGCTGCTGGCGCCGCAATGGCTGGAGAATTTCGGCTTCCTGCGCATCCTCAGGCTGTGGTCGCTCTCGCATAAGGGCATCGTCTGGGCGCAATTCCGTCAAACCCGCTTCCGCGAATGGGAGACCGTGGTCCGGGCGCTCAGCAATATCGCGACCTTCCTCTTCGTGGTGACCGGCTTCGTCTACACCTTCTTCTTCCGGCACGAGGGCGGGCTGGAGAGCTATGTCCAGGCGCTCTATTTCACGGTCGCGACAGTGACGACGACCGGCTTCGGCGACGTGACCCTGCCGGGCGTGGCCGGCAAGCTGACCTCGATCGTGGTGATGATCGTGGGGATCACGCTCTTCGTGCGGCTGGCGCAGGCGCTGTTCCGCCCGAACAAGGTGCTGTTTCCCTGCCCCGAATGCGCCTTGCAGCGTCACGAGCCGGATGCGGTCTACTGCAAGGCCTGCGGGCACAAGCTGAAGATACCCGACGACGATCCGTGAGTTACCGCGGAGAGATGTGGTTCCAACCTAGTCGCCACTGCCTCGCCGTCATGGTCGGGCCCGTCCCGACCATCCACGTCTTCGGCGATGCCATGCGTGTCCGAGACGTGGATGCTCGCCACAAGGGCGAGCATGACGGCACTCGAAGCCAGATCGATGGGCTGGCAGTGTGACAGAAGCTGCTCAGTGCCGGGTTTGGGTCACCGTCTCGGTCTCGCGCTCCTCGGCGGTCTCTTCGACCCGGATCGCCGACTTGCGTGGCATGCCGATGATGCGGCCGATCGTGGCCGGCAGCGGCATCATGCTGTGCGCCGCCTTCATCAGGGCGATGTTGGCGAGGATGTCGGCCGGGAAGGGCGTGACCTTGCGATGGACCATGTCGACATGCAGCGACAGGTTCTCGCTGGTCGCCGCGAGCCAGCCCTCGTTGGCGTGCCGCATTTCGAGATAGTAATGCAGCCGCTTGTCGTCGAAGGCGATGAGCTGCGCGGTGATGCGCACGGTATCGCCCTCGGTCAGTTCACGCTTGTAGAGGATGTGGCACTCCGCCGCGAAGGTGGAGGCATGGCGCGTCTCGACATAGTCGCGGGTCAATCCAACCAGGGAGAAGACCTCGTCGACCGCCCGGTCGAACAGCACATGGTAATAGGCCATGTTGAGATGGCCGTTATAGTCGATCCATTGCGGCTCGACCCGCATCGCCGACGAGACGAAAGGCGCGAAGAACAGCGCCGGGGCGCGCATATCGTGTTTCATCTTCGCCTCCCTGACAGGCGCCTCGTTCAAGGCCCGGCGGCATTATTGCCGCTGCCCATTCGACCGTCTCATGATCTAGTATGCATCGCTCGCAAGCGGCGTCAGCATTCTGGGCCCGCCAGTATGGCAGGACCATGTCGAAGCGTAACCGATTGCGAAACCGATCTGTTCCAAATCTAGAGGCTGGTAGGGGCTATGGGAAGGATTTGATGAGGTCAAAACGGCAGGGATGGGAGGAGCGTTGCGCCGCCGATACCACTGGTATCGGCAAGCGATGCGACGCTGCAGCCCTGCCGTTTTCACCTCACCTGAAGGGCGCGGCGCTTTTGAGCGACTGCTACGTCGTTCTTCGTAGCAAGCCGGAAGGCTTGCGTCCTCGAACTCCTTGCATTCGCTCAAAATCGCCAGCGTCAAATCCATCCCATAGCCCCTACCAGCCTCTAAGCGCCAGAACCGGACCTTGACAATGAGCCTGCCCAGCGTCGCCCTTCATGACAGCCCTGCCTCCGCCGCAGTGCTGCCGCCCACGCCGGAGGCGATCGCAGCGGTGACGCAAGCGCTCGCCGCGAGCTTCGGCAACCGGCTGGTCACCAGCCTCGCCGTGCGCCAGCAGCATGGCCACACGCTGACCTGGATCCCGAACCAGCCGCCGGATGCGGTGGTGTTCCCGCAGAGCACCGAAGAGGTCTCGCAGATCGTCAAGCTCTGCGCCGCCCATGGCGTGCCGGTTATCGCTTTCGGCACAGGCACTTCGCTGGAAGGGCATGTGAACGCGGTCTTCGGTGGCGTCTCAATCGATCTATCGCAGATGAAGCGGATCATCGCGGTCCATGCCGAGGATCTCGACGTGGTCGTCGAGGCGGGCGTCACCCGCAAGGAGCTCAACGAGCATCTGCGCGACCAGGGTCTGATGTTCCCGATCGATCCCGGCGCCGACGCCTCGATCGGCGGCATGGCGGCGACGCGTGCCTCGGGCACCAATGCCGTCCGCTATGGGACGATGAAAGACAATGTCCTGGCGCTGACCGCGGTAATGGCCGACGGCTCGATCGTCAGGACCTCCACGCGAGCCCGCAAGACCTCGGCCGGCTACGATCTCACCCGCCTGCTCGTCGGCTCGGAAGGCACGCTCGGCATCATCACGGAGGTGACGCTGAAGCTGCACGGCATCCCCGAGGCGATCGCCGCCGGCGTCTGCCCGTTCCCCTCGGTGAAGGCCGCTTGCGATGCGACGATCCTGACGATCCAGACCGGCCTGCCGGTGGCGCGCATCGAACTGCTCGACGACGTGATGATCCGCGGCGTCAACCTGCATGCCAAGCTCGGCCTGCCGGAGACGACGATGCTCTTCGTCGAGTTCCACGGCACCGAATCCGGCGTGAAGGAGCAGTCCGAGCGCTTCGGCGAGATCGCGGCCGAGTTCGGCGGCGGGCCGTTCGAATGGGCGACCAAAGCCGAGGATCGCTCCAAGCTCTGGCAGGCGCGTCACGATGCCTATTGGGCGGCGAAGGCGCTGCGCCCCGGCTTCGACTCGGTCGCGACCGATGTCTGCGTGCCGATCTCGCAGCTCGCCGAATGCGTCGAGGAGACCAAGCGCGACATCGAGGCTTCCGGCCTGATCGCGCCGATCGCCGGCCATGTCGGCGATGGCAATTTCCACACGCAGCCGCTGGTCGATCTGGCGGATACCGCCGAGGTCGAGCGGGCGCAGGCCTTCATCGACCGGCTGGTCAAGCGGGCGCTCGCCATGGGCGGAACCTGCACCGGCGAACACGGCGTCGGCCAGAAGAAAATCAAGTATCTGGAGCAGGAGCACGGGGCCGAGGCGCTCGTCGTGATGCGCACGCTGAAGCGCGCGCTCGACCCGCGCAATATCCTCAATCCCGGAAAAATCGTCGTCCTGTGACGCCGTTGCGGCTTGCGCTGCCCGCCGGGTTCGCCGAAATGTCGTGATCTTGCCGCGACTTGCGGTCAGGATGGCCAGAGCGGTGCCATCCTCCCTCGCGATGAAACGGACCCGTCATTCCGGGAAGGCCGGAATGACGGTGCGTTCCGGTCGCAAGGCCGGGGCGAGTCGGAAGACAATGCCGTTCGGCGAGCCACAGGGGCGTATAGCGGAATTTGCGTGAGAGTCTGACAGTTCTGGCCGGCCTGCTGGTGCTGGCGCTGCTGGCGGCCCTGATCGGGCCTGGCTTCGTCGACTGGCGCGTCTATCGTCCGCAGATCGAGGCGCGACTGAGCGAGGCGCTCGGCGTCGAGGCGCGGGTCGGCGGCGGGATCGCACTGCGCCTGCTGCCCTCGCCACGCATCGCGCTGGAGGACCTGAGGATCGGGCCGGGTGACGGAACGGCGAGTTCCGCCAGCGCGGAGCACGCGACCGTCGAGCTGGCAGTGACCGCGCTGGCCCGCGGTCAGTTCCGCTTTTCGGAAGCGCGGCTCGACGGCGCGGCGATCTCGCTCTCGCTCGACGATGCCGGCGCGATCCGTTTGCCCGAGCGCAGCGGCGCTGGGATTCCGGCCGAAGCCAGGCTCGACCGCCTGACGATCAGCCGCTCCGCCCTGATCTGGCGCGAGGCAGGCAAGCCGGCCGTCACGCTCTCGCCGATCGCCGCCGAGATGTCGGCGGTCAGCCTCGCCGGCCCCTGGCGCTTCGAGGGCGAGGTCGCGGGCGCGTCGCTGCGCATCACCACCGGCGAGATGGAGGCCGACGGGCGGCTCAGGACGAAGGCCCATCTGACCGGCGAGGACCTGCAACTCGGCTTCGACGGGGCGCTGTTGTTTCCCAGAGCAGGCGAGGGCTTCGGCGCGGAACTCGATGGTGCCTTCAATCTCTCGCCTGGCGGGGCCGTTGCGCTCACCGGCCGTGTCAAGGGCGGCAGCCAGAAACTCGATCTTTCCGGGTTGACGCTCGACCTCGCCGGCGGTGCGGCGCGGCTGGAAGGCGAGGGGCAATATCTTCCCGGCACGGGCAAGGGCTCGCTGGCGCTGCGCGCACGCCGGCTCGACGCCGATGCGCTGACGACGGCGCTGGCGGAGCGGCAGGGCTTCGAGCGCGCCTTGCAGGGCTTGCCGGGCGCTTTCGACGTCAGCCTCGATCTCGACCAGCTGATCTGGCATGGCGAGGATTTCTCGACGCTCGCCCTGCGCGGGCATCTGCATGACGGGGGCCTGAGCGAGGCTTCCGCGTCCGTGCGGGTGGCCGGCGCCCTGCTGGGGGCGAGCGGCAATCTCGACGGGAACGGGGCCTCGGGCCGGCTCAATCTCAAGGCGGAGGATGCGCGGCGCGTCGGGCTGGTGCTGTCGCGGGCCGGACTGGACCCGGCGCTGGCCGATTTCATCGCGCGGCTCGGCAGGATCGACGCGGATATCGTCGGCGCCTGGACGAGAACAGGCGGTCGGTTCCAGCGCCTGCTGGTCGCCGGTTCGTCGGGCCTGCGCCTCGATGCCTCCGGCGAGATCGCGCCGAACCGGATCGCCGCCAAGGCAGCCGTGAACGGACTTTCGCTGGACACCCTGCCGCCCGGCAACAGTCTCTCCGGCCTGCTCCGGCAGCGCGACGTGGCGCTGGATCTGACGCTCACCAATCTGCGTTTCCGCAACGCGCCGCCGGGCTCCGCCAATCTCGACCTCCGGCGCGAGGGCGATGTCTGGCGGTTGAGCCGGCTGTCGGTCGATGGCTTCGGCGGCGTCGCCGTCACGGGCGCCGGTGCCTTGCTGGCGGAGGGTGGCGAGATTTCCGGCCGGGTGCGGGCGCCGCGTTTCGAGACCTTGACGGCGCTGGCCGGGCCATTGCTGCCGGAGACCGCGATCCAGGCCCTCCAACGCGTCGGTGAGGGGCTGGCGCGGCTCGATACCGGTTTCCGGCTGACGCGTGCCGCGTCCGGTGAGACCAGCCTGTCGGCGGAAGGCACGGCGGCTGCGGGCCGGCTCAGGCTCGACGGGCGACTCGACCGGTCCGGCAACTGGAGTCGGGTGGCGCTGGGCTTCGAACTCAACGACCGGCGACAGGCCTTCGCGGCCCTCGCCTTGCCGTTGCCGCAGCAGGGCGGGGCGGGCCGTTTCAATCTTGAACTGGACAGGGGCAAGGCGACCGGCTCGCTCGCCGGGCAGGGACTCTCGATCGTCGTCGAGGATGGCGGGCAAGGGCCGCGACTGACGCTTCAGGCCGATGGGCCGGGGCAGTTCCTCGCCGAAGGGCCGGCACGCCTGCTGCCGGATGGCGTGATCGACGCTTCCGCGCGGCTTGGCCTCGCCGAGGAGGCGATCCGGCTCGACGAGATCACCGCCCATCTCGGCGGCATGGCGATGAATGGCTCGCTCCTGCTGCCTCGCGAGGGGCGCGCTTCCGGCCGTCTTGGGGTTCCGAGTATCGATCTGCGGCCACTGATGGGTGCGGCCCTCGGACAGGCCGCGCCGGCGCCGAACGCGCTCTGGTCGACCGGGCGCTTCGGACGCGTGGCGGGCTTCCCCGATTTCGACATCGCGGTGGAGGCGGGAACACTCACCGCTTTCGATGGCGGCACGGTCCGCAACGCCAGCTTTGCCCTGCGTTCGGACCAGGATGGGCTCAGGATCGACGATCTCCGTGGCAGCTATGGCGGCGGGCAGGTCGCCGGGCGGCTCGGCCTGCGGCGCGATGGCGGTTTGGCCCAGCTCAACGGCCGGCTCAGCCTGATGACCGTCGATCTCGGCGCGTTCACCAAGGGGGCGGTCGGCGGCAAGGCTTCCGGGCAGGTCGAATTCGGCGGTTCCGGCGAGACGCCGGCGCGCCTGATCGCGGGCCTGAGCGGGGCCGGCAGCCTTGTGCTCACCGGTACGCGGCTCGCTCGCTTCGACCCCAACGCCTATGCACGCATCATTGCCGGCACCGGCGAGGACGCGTCCGAGAGCGACGCCTCGCGCCTGCAGGATCGGCTGAGCGAGGCGCTCGATCGCGATGCCTGGGCGCTCGGCGATGTCACGCTGCCCTTCACGCTGGCCGGCGGGTTGATCCGGCTTCAGCCCTTTTCTTTCGAGCGAAACGGCCTGCGCGCCGAGGCGAGCGGCATCCTCGACCTGCGGGCGCTCACCGCGGATCTCAGGCTCGGCCTGAAGCCGTTGGGCAGCCTGCCGAAGGGCTGGCCGGGCGATGCGCCGCAGATCGGCATCGCCTGGCGCGGACCCTTGTCGAACCTCAGGCGCGAGAGCGATGTCAGCGCGCTGTCGAATACCGTGGCGGCCCGCGCGCTGGCGCGCGAGATCGAACGGGTCGAGGCCTTCGAGGCCGATGCGCGCGAGCGGGCGATGCATGCGCGGCGCCTGCGGGCCGAGCGCGAGACGCGGGAGAACGAGCGCAAGCTCGCCGAGTTCCTCAAGGCGCAGGAAGAGGCCCGCATCGCCGAGGAGAAGCGCCAGGAGGAGGCGCGGCGCATCGAGGAGCAGCGCCGTCAGGCCGAGGAGAAGCGCGCCGAGGAGGCCAGGCGCGCCGAGCAGGCGAGGCTGGAGCTGGAAGCGCGCCGGCGGGCGGAAGCCGAGGAGCGTGCCCGCGCCGCGGCCGAACGGGCGGCGCAATCGGCCGTGCCGCAGGCTCAGCCTCAGCCGCAACCCGGCCCGCTCGTCCTGCCGGGAGCGCCGCTCAACAGCTCGCCGGAAGGGGCGGTGCAGGCGCCGGCTCCTCCGATGCAGCTTCAGCCCGGGGCACAGCCGCGCGGTGCGCCGGTCCGCTGAGAGATTGATTCAAGCGTTTCGCAGGTTGATTCGGAATTTTATCCCAAGCTATTGATCGGGCGTAATTTTTCTGGCTTTCGTCCGAGGCCTGTCGATCTTCTAGGGAGCCACTGCGTCATTCCGGGGCAGGCCGAAGGCCTGAGCCCGGAACCCATGAACACTGCATCCCCGTCATGGTCGGGCTTGTCCCGACGATCCACGCCTCCCTTCGTCAGGAGCGGTGTTCAAGACGTGGATGCTCGCCACAAGGGCGAGCATGACGAAAGCTGGAAGGGCACGGTGTTCATAGGTTCCGGGCCGATCGCTGCGCGATGTACCGGCATGACGGGTGTTCCCCAGCGAGTCCAACAAGCCTACGAGCCGCCCGCCAGCTTCCGATAATGCGCCAGCGCATGCAGCCGCAGGGCCGAGGAGAGGTTGAGTTCGCCCCGGCCGGAATCGACCTCTGCGACAAGCGCGGCGATCGGGCGGTTCTCGCCAGCCGCGATCTCCTTCAGCGCCTCCCAGAAAGGCGCTTCCAGCGAGATGCTGGTGCGGTGGCCGGCGATGCTGAGCGAGCGCTTGCGCTCCGGCTTCATGCCGGCTCCGGCTCGTCGTCGCGGTCGAGCCTGTGCCCGTCGATATGGCGGGCGGCCTTGTCGCGCTCGGCCTCGGTCAGCCTGCGCTCGGCCTTGGTGCGGCCGAAAGCGATGCGGTTCTGCTCGGCCGTCTTCTCGGCCTGCGCCCGCGCCTTCTGCTTGCGGGCCTGGCGGAGGTTGATGATCTCGGCCAACGACTCAACCTCGCGTCAGTGCGGGCCGAGCATGAGCTCGGGCTTGACCGTGGCATCGAAGAGCTCGGCATCGACGCCGGCCTTCAGGGCTTCCTCGCGCAAGGTCGTACCGTTGTGATGGGCGGCCTTGGCGATGCTGGCGGCCTTGTCGTAGCCGATCGCAGGGGCCAGCGCCGTCACCAGCATCAGCGAGCGCGAGAGCAATTCCTTGAGCTGCGCCTCGTTGGCCTCGATGCCCTCGACGCAGTTGACGCGGAAGCTCTCGGCCGCGTCGGCCAGCAGCCGCACCGACTGGAGGAAAGCGGCGGCGATCACCGGCTTGAAGACGTTGAGTTCGAAATGGCCCTGGCTCGCGGCGAAGCCGACCGTCGCCTGGTTGCCGTGGACCTGGGTCGCGACCATGGTCAGCGCCTCGGCTTGCGTGGGATTGACCTTGCCCGGCATGATCGAGGAGCCGGGCTCGTTCTCCGGCAGACTAATCTCGCCGAGGCCCGAGCGCGGGCCGGAGCCCATCAGGCGGATGTCGTTGGCGATCTTGAACAGGTCGGAGGCGAGCGCGGCGAGCGCGCCGTGGGCGGCGGCGAGCGCGCCATGGCTCGCCAGCGCCTCGAACTTGTTGTCGGCGCTGCGGAAGGGCAGGCCGGTCAGCGTCGCGACTTCCCTAGCGAAAAGCGCCGCGAAATCGGGATGGGCGTTGAGGCCGGTGCCGACGGCGGTGCCGCCCTGCGCCAGTGCATAGAGCCCGCCGAGCGCCGCCTCGATCCGGCCGATGCCGAGATGGAGCTGCATCGCATAGCCGGAGAATTCCTGGCCGAGCGTGACCGGCGTCGCGTCCTGCAGATGGGTGCGGCCGATCTTGACGAGATGCTTGAAGGCCTCGGCCTTGGCGTTCAGCGCCTTTTCGAGGCTGCGCAAAGCCGGCAGCAGCCGGCGCGTGATCTCCAGCACGGCGGCGATATGCATCGCGGTCGGGAAGGAATCGTTCGAGGACTGGCCGCGATTGACGTGGTCGTTGGGATGGACCGGGCTCTTGGCGCCGAGGCCGGCGCCGAGCAGTTCATTGGCGCGGTTGGCCAGGACCTCATTGGCGTTCATGTTCGACTGGGTGCCCGAGCCGGTCTGCCAGATCACCAGCGGGAAATGCCCGTCGAACTTGCCGGCGAGCGCCTCGTCGGCCGCATGGGCGATGGCGCCGGCGACGCGCTGGTCGAGCAGGCCGAGCCTGGCGTTGACATGGGCGGCGGCCTTCTTGACCAGCACCAGCGCATGGACGAGCGGCAGCGGCATGCGCTCGCTCTCGCCGCCGATGCGGAAATTCTCGAGGGAGCGCTGCGTCTGCGCGCCCCAGTATCGATCCGCCGGCACCGCGATCGGGCCGAAGGAATCGGTTTCGGTGCGCGTCTCGGTCATGGCGTCCGTCGTCGTCAGGGCTTCTTGCGGAAGGAATCGAGGCTGACCACCTCGGCGCTGCCCCGGCTGTCCTCGCCTTCTGCGGCGGGCTCATCCTTCGCGGAAGCGGGCGCCGGCTCGGCGGCGGGGATCTTGCCCTTGGCGGCCGGGAGGGCGGCAGGCACCAGCTTGGCCGGCGCAGGGGCGGGCTCGGCAGGCTCGACCTCCGGCGAAACGGCATCCTCGGGCTGGTCCTGCGCCTCGAACTTCAGGCCGAACTGGACGGAGGGGTCGAAGAAGGTCGAGATCGCGTCGAAGGGCACGAGCAGCCGCTCGGGCACGCCGGAAAAGGACAGGCCGACCTCGAAGGAGTGCTCGCCGACATTCAGGTCCCAGAACTGATGCTGGAGGACGATGGTCATCTCGTCGGGGTGCTTCTCGCGCAGGCGCTGCGACAGGCGCACGCCCGGGGCCCCGGTGCGGAAGGTGACGTAGAAATGGTGCTCGCCCGGCAGCCCGTCGCGCGCGGCCTCCGTCAGGATCTTGCGGACCACGCCCTTCAGCGCGTCCTGCACCATGAGATCGTAACGAAGAACATCCTTGGACATCGAGTCGTGGTTTCCGCTTGTTGCGTTCCGGCGGGAACAGCCGGCAGGCCGTCAGAAAAAGAAGTGGAGGCTTCTGTTGCCAGGCGCCTCCGAGCCCCGCCTTACGCGGCTAAGCGCAAGGGCTTTGGTTTGGGAACCAGCACCGCTTACGCGGCGACAGCAACCCGAGCATTGTTGTCGTTGGCAACTATGCTTTGGCCCGATAACGGCGGAACCATGCCGAGCAAAAGGATAACCTTTACACCCTCGTCGATCCTATTTCGCCCCCGCCAAAACCCTGCGTCATCAGGGTTTTGGTGGAGGCGCCGGGTACCGCCCCCGGGTCCGAAAGGCTTATTTCGAGATCCGTTTATCGCCATAGCCGTTCTTGCGAGCGGCACCTGCGAATATAGGGAAGCCCGTGGCGTTGGGAAAGGGTTCTCATGCGTTTTCACAAGCGAGTGCGGTTTCCGCGCCTCAATTCAGAATGCGTCCATTTCGGATGTCGATGTCGAGGCTGATCTCGTCGTCCTCGGCGGTGCGGCCGGCGATCTCCCAGCGATCGTCCAGGCGCACGATCTCCTCGACATGGACCAGCCCGGCGCTCCAGGCGATGTCGCGGGCCTGCCGCTCGGAGATCGTCACGTCGGCATAGGTCTCCTCGCCTTGCGCCGCGAGCGCGATCAGGGCGTTGAGAGCGAGTGCAGCCAGCAGGCGGCCGGGTGCGTTCAGGGTCGGCATATCGACTATCCCCACGAATCAAGCGCGCGATGAGCGGCGCCGATTGGGGCGGGTTTGCGGAGAATCCGTCTCACGGGCTTTCGCGTTTGCGTGAGGTCGCGAGGCTCCCGCCACGGGCTGGCAGGGTCTGCGGCAAAGGCTGGGGATGCCTGCCTGCCGGGCAGGGCCAAGCCGCACGCGAGCCGCTATAGTCGCGCGCCTTCCAGAGAGTCGCCATGCGCCAGTATCACGACCTGCTCCAACGCGTCCTGACCGAGGGCGTCCGCAAGGACGACCGCACCGGCACCGGCACGCTCGCCGTGTTCGGGCACCAGATGCGCTTCGACCTGTCGGAAGGCTTCCCGCTGGTCACGACCAAGAAGCTGCACCTGAAATCGATCATCCACGAGCTGATCTGGTTCCTGCGCGGCGACACCAATGTGCGCTACCTCCAGGAGAACGGCGTCACGATCTGGGACGAATGGGCCGATGCGAACGGCGATCTCGGCCCGGTCTACGGCCGGCAGTGGCGCTCCTGGGCCGCGCCCGACGGGCAGGTGATCGACCAGATCGCCTGGCTGGTGAACGAGATCCGCCGCAATCCGGATTCGCGCCGATTGATCGTCTCGGCCTGGAACCCGGCCGACATCCCCAAGATGGCGCTGGCTCCGTGCCACTGCCTGTTCCAGTTCTTCGTCGCAAACGGCAAGCTCTCCTGCCAGCTCTACCAGCGCTCGGCCGACGTCTTCCTCGGCGTGCCCTTCAATGTCGCGAGCTACGCGCTGCTGACCCATATGGTCGCGCAGGTGACGGGGCTTGGCGTCGGCGACTTCGTGCATTCCTTCGGCGATACGCATCTCTATGTGAACCATCTCGACCAGACGCGGCTGCAGCTCGCGCGCGAGCCGCGCGCGCTGCCGAAGCTCACGCTCAACCCGGCGGTGACGCGGCTGGAGGATTTCCAGTTCGCGGACGTGACGATCACCGATTACGACCCGCATCCCGGCATCAAGGCTCCGATCGCAGTATGACGCTTTCCATCCGTTCCGCCCGTCCCGGCGAGGCCGGGCTCGTGCTCGGCTTCATCCGCGAGCTCGCCGAATACGAGAAGCTGCTGCACGAGGTCGTCGCGACCGAGGCCGAGATCGAGGCGGCGCTGTTCGGCGAGAATCCGAAGACCTTCTGCGACATCGCCGAATGGGATGGCGTGCCGGTCGGTTTCGCCGTGTGGTTCTACACCTATTCGACCTTTTCGGGCCGGCACGGAATCTGGCTGGAGGACCTCTACGTTCGTCCTGACCAGCGCGGGCGCGGCATCGGCAAGGCGCTGATCGCCGGGCTGGCGCGGCGCTGTGTCGCGGAGAAGCTGCCGCGCCTCGCCTGGTGGGTGCTGAACTGGAACGAGCCCTCGCGCGTTTTCTACCGGGCGCTCGGCGCCAAGGCGCAGGACGAGTGGACCGTGAAACGGCTGGAGGGCGAAGCGCTGGCGAAGCTCGGCGCGGAGGGCTGAGCCATGGAGAAGCGTCCGATCGTTCTGATCGCGGCCGTCGCTGAAAACAGCGTGATCGGCGATGACAATCGGCTGATCTGGCGGCTGAAGACCGATCTGAAGCGCTTTCGCAGCCTGACGCTGGGGCGCCCTGTGCTGATGGGGCGCAAGACCTTCCTGTCGATCGGAAAGCCCTTGCCGGGGCGAGAGACCGTCGTGCTGACGCGCGATGCCGGCTTTGCGCCGGAAGGTGTCAGTGTCGCGCATTCGCTCGACGAGGGTCTGGAGATCGGACAACGGCTCGCATCGGCCAGCGGGGCGGATTCCGTCGTGGTCGCGGGGGGCGCAGGGGTCTACCGGCAGGCGCTCCCCCTGGCGGACCGGCTGGAGCTGACCATCGTGCATGCCAACCCGTCAGGCGACGCGCTCTTTCCCGATTGGGAGCGGGACGCTTTCGAGGCCGGCGCCAAAGAGCACCACCCCGCCGATGCCGAGAACGAGCATCCTTATACCTTCGTCACCTATGCCAGGCGCGGCTGATCGCCGCTCCCTCGGGGCTCCATAGCCCTCATCCGGAGTGTCCGGCTGGAAATCCGTCGAGTCCTCATCCTGAGGAGCCATTCCCCTGGGAATGGCGTCTCGAAGGATGGTCCAGCAGGCTCCCGAACCATCTGGAGCATCCTTCGAGACGCGCTCTGCGAGCGCTCCTCAGGATGAGGGCTGGTGTTTCCAGCCGGACACTCGGGACGAGGGCTGGTGATGCCAAGCCGCCTCCGATCGCCGCTTTCCGTTCACGATGAATGGCTTGCGCCGTTGACGAATCCATGGCCCATGACCAAGTCAGCCCAGCGCCTTCGGCCGAAGGCGCTGACAAGCGGCCGTCATTTGCTTATGGCTTGGCCTCGACAGAACGAAAGGGAACGGCTCGCGAATGCCTTGGAGCAATCAGAGCGGCGGTGGCAGCGGCGGGGGAGGTCCCTGGGGTCAGCGCGGAGGTAGCGGCGGCGGTGGTCCCTGGGGCGGTGGCTCCGGCGGGGGTGGCAATGGCAATCCGCCCGATCTGGAGGAGATCCTGCGGCGCAGCCAGGATAGGCTGAAGAATCTGGTCCCCGGCGGCAATATCGGCGGGCGCGGCCTCGTGCTCGGCGCGCTGCTCGTGATCCTGCTCTGGCTCGGATCCGGCATCTATTTCGTGCGGCCCAACGAGGTCGGCCTGAACGTCGTCTTCGGCCGCTTCTCCGGCAAGACCGGCGAGGGCATGAACTGGAACTGGCCCTATCCGATCGGCAACGTGATCAAGCCGCAGGTGACGAACGTGATCACCACCGAGGTCGGCTTCCGGACGGTCGAATCGGTCCGGACCTCGCGCCAGACCGACGTCACCGAAGAAAGCCTGATGCTGACCGGCGACGAGAACATCGTCGATATCGATTTCATCGTGCAGTGGCAGATCGATCCGGCCGCGCCCGAGGACTATGTCTTCAACATCCAGGACCCGCCGGGCACGGTGAAGGCCGTGGCCGAGAGCGCGATGCGCGAGATCATCGGCCGGCGCAACATCCAGCCGGTGCTGACGACCGATCGCGGCGCGATCGAGACCGAGGTGCGCCAGCTCATGCAGGACACGCTCAACGGCTACAATGCCGGCGTGCGCATCAGTCTCGTTCAGCTCCAGAAGGTCGACCCGCCGCAGCAGGTCATCGATGCCTTCCGCGACGTCCAGGCGGCCCGTGCCGACCAGGAGCGCCTGCGCAACGAAGCGCAGACCTATGCCAACCGCGTCGTGCCTGAGGCACGCGGCCGGGCGGCGCAGATCACGCAGGCGGCGGAAGCCTACAAGGAGCAGACCGTCGCCGAGGCGCGCGGTCAGGCCAGCCGCTTCAACGCGGTCTACGAGCAGTACAAGAACGCTCCGGGCGTGACGCGCGAGCGTCTGTTCCTGGAGACGATGGAACGTGTGATGGGCGGGACGGACAAGATCATCCTCGACTCGACGGGCAACGGGCAGGGCGTTGTGCCCTATCTGCCGCTCGACCAGCTCCAGCAACGGCGCCCGGCTCCGGGCCAGCAGCAGGGAGGGGCCCAGCGATGAACTCCCCCGTGTTGCGCGGCGTGCTCTTCTTCGCCGTCGTCATCGTCGCCGTGGTGCTCTATACCTGCACCTATGTCGTCTCGCAGACGCAGTCGGCCATCGTGCTCAGGTTCGGCGCGGTGCGCGCGGTCACGACCGCGCCGGGCCTCTACTTCAAGTGGTTCGCGCCGGTCGAGACGGTGACGCTGCTGGACAACCGCATCCTCGACCTCGACCTGCCGGCCCAGGAAATCATCGCCTCGGACCAGAAGCGTCTCGTCGTCGATGCCTTCACGCGCTACCGGATCTCCGATCCGCTGCGCTTCTACCAGGCGGTCAACAACATCCCGCGGGCGAATTCGCAGCTCGCCTCGATCGTGAACGGCAATGTCCGCTCCGTGCTCGCGGAAGCCAGCTTCATCGCCATGGTCCGGACCGAGCGCTCGCGCCTGATGAACCGCATCCGCGACGACGTGAACCGGGAGGCCGCCCGCTTCGGCATGTCGGTCGTCGATGTCCGCCTGCGGCGCGTCGACCTGCCGGCGGCGAACTCGGCGGCGGTGTTCCAGCGCATGCAGACGGAACGCCAGCGCGAGGCGGCGGAAGCCCGAGCCCTCGGCGGCCAGCAGGCGCAGGAAATCCGCGCCCGTGCCGACAGGGAATCGACCGTGATCGTCGCGGAAGCGCAGCAGCACTCCGACGAGATCCGGGGCGCGGGCGAAGCGGAGCGCAACAAGGTCTTCGCCGAAGCCTTCGGCAAGGACCCGGAGTTCTTCGCCTTCTACCGTTCGATGCAGGCCTATGAGGCCAGCATCAAGTCGGGGGATACGCGGATGGTGCTGACGCCGGATTCGCCGTTCTTCCGTTTCTTCAATGGCCCGAACGCACCGCGTCAGGACGGCCAGGCCGCGGCTCCCGCGACGCCTGCCCAGCCGGCGCCGGCACGGCCCTGACGATGGCGGGCGACGCGGATGCTTGATTTCGTCGCGGCGCTCGGCCTGGTCTTCGCCATCGAGGGCATTCTCTTCGCCGCGATCCCGCATCTGGCGAAGGATGCCCTGCGCAGCGCGGCGGAAACACCGCCGGACCGGATGCGGCTGATCGGCATCGGCTCGGCGGTGCTGGGCGTGATCCTGGTCTGGCTCGCGCGCGGCGTCTGGTAGAAGGGGAGGGGCGCCACGCGATCGTGTTCGATGACATGATCGTGCGTCGCCCTTCCGCCGCATTTCGGAGTTCAATCATCGGGCGCGTCCGCCCGCCTCGCGGCACCGGATGCGCCAGCCTGCATCGATCGGCCCGCATTCTTCCGAACACGAGGATCCCAATGGCATCGAACACCCTTTCCGCAGCCAGGCCTGTCCGCATCGCTCTCGCCGCCGGCGTCGCCGGGCTCGCGCTGCTGGCCACGCCGGTGCTGGCGCCGGGGCATGCGCAGGCCAATACCCCGCTCCTGCAGGGGCAGACCTCGCTGGCCGATCTCGTCGAGAAGGTCATGCCGGCGGTGGTCAATATCGCGGCCGTCACCACCAACGACCAGCGCGGCCGCAACCTGCCGCAATTGCCGCAGCTCGGCCCCGATACGCCCTTTGGCGACCTGTTCGAGGAATTCTTCAACCGCCGCAACCAGCAGGGCGAACGTCAGGCGCCGCAGCAGCGCCGCTCGCAATCGGCCGGCTCGGGCTTCGTGGTCGATCCCTCCGGCATCGTCGTCACCAACAACCACGTCATCGGCGACGCCAACGAGATCACCGTGATCTTCAACAGCGGACTGAGGCTGAAGGCCGAAGTCGTCGGCAAGGACAGCAAGGTCGATCTCGCCGTGCTGCGCGTGAAGTCCGACAAGCCGCTGCCCTTCGTCAAGTTCGGCGATTCCGACAAGATGCGGATCGGCGATCCGGTGATGGCGATCGGCAACCCGTTCGGCCTCGGAGGCTCGGTCTCCTCGGGCATCGTCTCCGCCCGCAACCGCGACATCAGCCAGGGCCCGTACGACACCTATATCCAGACCGACGCGGCCATCAACAAGGGCAATTCGGGCGGCCCGCTGTTCAACATGGCCGGCGAGGTCATCGGCATCAACACGGCGATCCTGTCGCCGACCGGCGGCTCCGTCGGCATCGGCTTCGCGGTGCCCTCGACGCTGGCGACCAATATCGTCGACCAGCTCAAGGAATTCGGCGAGACCCGGCGCGGCTGGCTCGGCGTGCGCATCCAGACCGTCGACGACGCCACCGCCGAGGCTTTGGGCCTGGGTTCTGCACGCGGCGCGCTGGTCGCCGGCGTCGACGAGAAGGGCCCTGCCAAGCCGGCCGGTCTCGAGACCGGCGACGTGATCGTTAAGTTCGACGGCAAGGACGTGAAGGATTCGCGCGACCTGCCGCGCATCGTCGCGGCCACGCCGGTCGGCAAGGACGTGCCGATCCTGATCGTCCGCAAGGGCAAGGAAGAGACCAAGACGGTCAAGCTCGGCCGCCTCGAGGACGGCGAGAAGGTCCAGTCGGCCTCGGCCAACAAGCCGGCGGCCGAGCCGGCCAAGCCGGCCGTGACGAGCGCGCTCGGCCTCGAATTCTCGCCGCAGACGGACGAGCTCCGGAAGCGCTATTCGATCAAGGACGGCCTCAAGGGCGTCGTCATCACCAAGGTCGATGCCAATTCGAACGCGGCCGACAAGCGCATCCTCGTCGGCGAGCTGATCGTCGAGGTCGGCCAGGAGCCGGTCAACGCGCCGCAGGACGTGACCAAGCGGCTCGACGCGCTGAAGAAGGAGGGCAAGAAATCCGCCCTCCTGCTCGTCTCGAACGGCCAGGGCGAGGTCCGCTTCGTCGCCGTCTCGATGAATTGAGACAGGTTGCATCGGTAGAATGTGAGGGCGGCCCGTCAGGGCCGCCCTTTTTCATGCCCTCTCCGCAGATCGGGAGCGAGGCGCGTGCGCTGGCGCGCGCTGGCAAAACGCGGCTAGAGCTTGCTGACGGCGCCGGAGAGACCGAGATGAAGCTTAGCGAAATCCCCTTCGTCACCACCGACTGGTCGACGATCCCCGTGGAGCATCATGCCGGCGACAGCGGCGAGGCGACCTGGCGCGTCCAGTATTTCGGCCCGGAGGATAACCCCATCCGGGTGCGGATGGTCGAGTATTCGCCCGGCTATGTCGCCGATCACTGGTGCTCGAAGGGGCACATCATCCTGTGCCTCGAAGGCGAGATGGAGACCACGCTCGCGGACGGGCGCGTGCTGCCGCTCAAGGCCGGCATGAGCTATCAGGTCGCCGACAATGCCGAGGCGCACCGCTCCGCGACCAAGACCGGCGCGAAGCTCTTCATCGTGGATTGAACGGCTGCCTCCCAAACACGCGGGTCATCCCGGACGGAGCGAAGCGGAGATCCGGGATCCATGCCTGAACCTCTGCCGGAAAAGCTCCGGCATGGATCCCGGGTCTCCCTTCGGTCGCCCGGGATGACCTGCGGTTTTGAATGCGAGCTCAGCCCCGGACGATCTCGCTGCCCGTATAACCCTGGGCGTAGAGCAGGGCGGTGAGGTCGGCGTGCTCGAGCCGGGCATCTGCCGCCGCCGCGACCGCCGGCTTGGCGCGGAAGGCCACGCCCAGCCCCGCCTCGCCCAGCATGGCGAGGTCGTTGGCGCCGTCGCCGACCGCCATCGTCTGTTCGGGCGCGAGCTTGAAGCGGCCGCGCAATTCGACGAGCGCGTCGAGCTTGGCCTGCTTGCCGAGGATGGGATCGGCGACCGTGCCGTTCAGGATGCCGTCATCGGCGAGCAGTGTATTCGAGCGGTGCTCGTCGAAGCCGATGGTCTGGCCGATCGGCCCGGTAAAGACGGTGAAGCCGCCCGAGACGAGGGCTGTGTAGCCGCCATTGGCGCGCATGGTGCGGACGAGTTCGCGCCCACCCGGTGTCATCGTGATGCGGTCGCGGATGATCTCGCCGACGACGGCGAGCGGCACGCCCTTCAGCAGGGCGACGCGCTCGCGCAGGGCCGGCTCGAAATCGATCTCGCCGCGCATCGCCCGCTCGGTGATCGCGGCGACATGCTCCTTCAAGCCGACGAAGGCGGCGAGCTCGTCGATGCATTCCTGGCCGATCATGGTCGAATCCATGTCGGCGAGGAACAGCGCCTTGCGGCGCGTCGCCGCCTGCTGGACGATCACGTCGATCGCGGCGCCTGCCAGTTCAGCCCGTATCTCGGCTTCGAGCTTGCGTGCATCGGCCGCTTCCGCGAAGAGGTCGGCGGCGACTTCGCCGTCGAGCGGCGCCGTACCGGTGATGCCGGGCACGGCGCGGGCGAGGCGGGCGAGCAGGGCGTCGTCGACGAGCGCCTGGCCGTGGGCGGATACGAGTGTGGCGACGAGCATGCGAGGAACCGGGTGAAGGCGGAAGGGCAATTCGGCGCGGTGCTCATCGCAGGTCCGACCGCGAGCGGCAAGTCCGCCCTGGCGATCGAGATCGCGCGCCAGACCGGCGGCACCGTCGTCAATGCCGATTCCATGCAGGTCTATGCCGATCTGCGCGTGCTCTCGGCCCGGCCGAGCGAGGCGGAGGAGGCTGTGGTGCCGCATCGCCTCTATGGCCATGTCGACGGCGCCGTGAACTATTCGGCGATGCGCTATGCCGCAGACGTGGCGTCGCTGCTGGCGGAACTGCGGCAGCGCGGCTCGCTGCCAATCCTGGTCGGCGGCACCGGGCTCTATTTCAAGGCCGTCACCGAAGGCTTTTCGGCGATGCCGCCGGTGCCGGAAGAGGTCCGGGCTGCCTTCCGCGCCGATGCAGAGGGGCGCGAGACGGCTGCGCTTCACGCCGAGCTTGCCGCTTGCGACCCCGCCATGGCGGAGCGATTGCGCCCGAGCGACCGGATGCGGATCATGCGGGCGCTGGAGGTCTTCCGGGCGACAGGGCGCTCGCTGGCGAGCTTTCAGGGCGAGCGCGAGCCGGGGCCGCTGGGTGATGTGCCGACGTTGCGGCTCTTCGTGCATCCCGAGCGAGAGGCGGTGCGGGAGCGTATCGACCGGCGCTTCGAGACGATGATGGGCGAAGGCGCACTCGACGAGGTCTTACGTCTGCGGCTGCGCGGGCTCGATCCGCTGCTGCCGATCATGCGCGCCCATGGCGTGCCCGGCCTGATCGCCCATCTCGACGGCGCGATCACGCTGGCGGAAGCGATCCGGCGGGGCCAGGCCGATACGCGCGCCTATGCCAAGCGGCAGGTGACCTGGTTCCGTCACCAGATGGCGGGCTGGGAGGCCGCCGCACCGGAGGTCGCGCTGGAACTGGCCGTCCGGCGGCTCGGTTGCTGAGGGCTGCTCTGGATGGTCCCCAAGCCCTCATCCTGAGGAGCAAGCGGAGCTTGCGTCTCGAAGGATGTTCCAGGAGGCTCCGAGACATCTGGAGCATCCTTCGAGACGCCGCTGACGCGGCTCCTCAGGATGAGGGCTCATATGTGCAAACCGGCGGCTTACGCTCAGGCCGCTTCCGCGACAGAGAGGGGATCGGCGAGGCCGAGGCGGTTGCGGCCTTCGTTCTTGGCGCGATAGAGCGCCTGGTCGGCGCGGGCCGTCAGCGAGGCCAGGGCTTCGCCGGCCTGGCGAGACGCGACGCCGAGGCTCGCGGTCACCTTGAGCGCCAGGGTTTCGGAGACCGGCATCGCGCGGGCCAGCAGCGCGTCCTGAATTCGGCGGGCGCTGGCCGCAGCCGAAGCGAGGTCGCAGTCCCGCAGCAGAATGCCGAATTCCTCGCCGCCGAAGCGGCCGACGAGGTTGCGCTCGTTGCGGAACTGCCCGAGCAGCAGGTCGGCGAAGGCGCGGATCACGGCGTCACCGGCCGGGTGGCCATAGGTGTCGTTGACCTGCTTGAAATGGTCGAGATCGACGATGATCATCGCCAGACCGGTGCCCTCCGCCTCGCTGGCCGCGATCGCTGCATTGGCCTTCTCGGTGAAGGAGCGACGGTTGAGCAGCGCCGTCAGCGGATCGGTCTCGGCCAGACGGCGCAATTCCGTCTCGCGTTCCTCGCGCAGGCCGATTTCTTCTGAAAGCGCACGACGGGTCGCCCGCTCGCGGCCGATCTCCAGCGCCAGCGTCGCGGCGCGCATCTGCAGGGTCTGGTTGGCGACCGTGAGGTCGGTGATATCGGTCAATGTCAGGAGGAGGCCGTCGCCGAGCGGGGCGATCGCGACCCGAAGCCAGGTCGTGGCGTCCTCGCGCATGAAGGAGACCTCGAGCGTATCGGGGCGCTGCAGGTCGATGGCGTAAAGGCAGCGGCGCCAGACCGACGGGTCGGACAGGAAGGACAGGCTCTCGCGGCCGTCGGTGTCGAGCAGGTCCGCTTCCGCGCGTCCGCTCAGTTCGGAAGCACGGCGGTTGGCGGTGACGACGACGGCCTGCTCGATCGTGCCGGCCGCGTCGCGGATGGCGCGCAAGGCGACGATCCCGCTGGGCGAGCTTTCGAGCACGGCGTTGAGCAGGTCCTCGCGGAACTGCAGCGGGCGGCTGAACGCGACGATGAAGCGGCGCCCGTCGCGCGTCGTGGTCGGCAGGACCAGGCGCTCCCAGAGCGACACGCGCACGGTCTGGGTCGAGCGATGCACGGTATAGAGCGGCCGGTCCTCGGCCAGAGCCTGGTCGAAGCTGTCGATCGAGAAGCGGGCAACGCGTTCGCGCATCTCCGAAAGGCGCTTGCCGAGACGGCTGGCGCCGGAATAGCGGATGATCTCGCAGCCGAAATGCAGCCAGCGGTAGTCGCCGTCCCCGGTCGGTTCCAGGATCATCAGGTCGTCGCCGAACTCCGGCAGCAGGGCCGTGGCGAGCTTCTCATAGCCGACGGGCTCGCCATCCTGGCGATGCAGCGCGAAGCGGTTCAGAATCCGCGCGATCTCCGGGGCGTGGCCACGGGCCGCGATATTCTCGGTGTGAACCTCGTAATACATGTCCGTCCCGGTTCGAGCGCGCCGAACCTAATGCCGGACCGATTGAGAAAGTGTTCCCCAACGGCATGGCATTTTCAGGATCGCGTCACATGCCCGTTTCTCCGGGCTTCCCGGCGATGTTATCGCTTGACCGGCTGCGCGCCCTCCGTTAGCGTTCGGCAACTTCCGTCAAGGATCATGAGCGCGATGCGCAAGCTTATTATCGTAGAGGTGCGCTGGTAGGGGCCGGTTTAAAGACCGGGCGTCCCCGACGCCAGCGCACGCCCAGGCCCCTCCGAGGGCCTTTTTTATTGCCCGCATTCCAGACAGACCAGAAGACCAGCCGCAGGAGAGCGTTATGAGCGAGATGATGACCGGAGCCGAAATGGTCGTCCGCGCGCTTCAGGACCAGGGTGTCGAGCACCTGTTCGGGTATCCGGGCGGCGCCGTACTTCCGATCTACGACGCCATCTTCCAGCAGGAGAAGGTCAAGCATGTCCTCGTCCGCCACGAGCAGGGCGCGGTCCATGCGGCCGAGGGCTATGCCCGCTCCGGACCAGGCAAGGTCGGCTGCGTGCTCGTTACCTCCGGCCCCGGCGCGACCAATGCCGTCACCGGCCTGACCGACGCGCTGCTCGACTCGATCCCGCTCGTCGTGATCACCGGCCAGGTGCCGACGCATCTGATCGGCTCCGACGCGTTCCAGGAATGCGACACGGTCGGCATCACCCGCTCCTGCACCAAGCACAACTATCTGGTGAAGAGCATCCACGACCTGCCGCGCATCCTGCACGAGGCTTTCTACGTCGCCTCCAACGGCCGCCCCGGCCCGGTCGTGATCGACATCCCGAAGGACGTGCAGTTCGCGACCGGCGCCTATAGCCGCCCGCGCGACAACCAGCACAAGACCTACCGCCCGGTGGTCAAGGGCGACCTGAACAAGATCAAGGCCGCGGTCGAGCTGATCGCCGGCGCCAAGCGGCCGGTCTTCTATACCGGCGGCGGCGTGATCAATTCCGGCCCGCATGCCTCGGACCTGCTGCGCGAACTCGCCCGGCTGACCGGTTTCCCGGTCACCTCGACGCTGATGGGGCTCGGTGCCTTCCCGGCGGCCGACAAGCAGTGGCTCGGCATGCTCGGCATGCACGGCACCTACGAGGCGAACCTCGCGATGCATGACTGCGACGTCATGATCAATATCGGCGCGCGCTTCGACGACCGCATCACCGGCCGCATCGACGGCTTCTCGCCGCGCTCGAAGAAGATCCATATCGACATCGACCCGTCCTCGATCAACAAGACGGTCAAGGTCGATATCGGCATCGTCGGGGACTGCGCCCATGTTCTCGAGGACATGGTCCGTATCTGGCGCGAGACCGGCGCACAGGTCGACAAGACCGCGCTCGCGGCCTGGTGGACGCAGATCGAGGGCTGGCGCGGCCGCAAGAGCCTCGCCTACAAGCGCTCGGACACGATCATCAAGCCGCAATACGCGATCGAGCGGCTCTACGAGCTGACCAAGGACCGCGACCCCTTCATCACGACCGAGGTCGGCCAGCATCAGATGTGGGCGGCGCAGCATTTCCACTTCCAGGAGCCGAACCGCTGGATGACCTCGGGCGGGCTCGGCACCATGGGCTACGGCCTGCCGGCGGCGATCGGCGTGCAGATGAAGCACCCCAAGGCGCTGGTCATCGACATCGCGGGCGAGGCCTCGATCCTGATGAACATGCAGGAGATGTCGACGGCGGTGCAGTACCGCCTGCCGGTGAAGATCTTCATCCTCAACAACGAGTACATGGGCATGGTGCGCCAGTGGCAGGAACTGCTGCATGGCGGGCGCTATTCGGAGAGCTATTCGCAGTCCCTGCCGGACTTCGTGAAGCTTGCCGAGGCCTATGGCGGCCACGGCATCCGCTGCGACGATCCGGCCAAGCTCGACGCCGCGATCCTGGAGATGATCGACACGCCGAAGCCGGTGATCTTCGACTGCATCGTCGCCAAGGAGGAGAACTGCTTCCCGATGATCCCGTCGGGCAAGGCCCATAACGAGATGATCCTGCCCGATTTCGAGGGCGATACCGGCCAGATCATCGACGCCAAGGGCAAGCAGCTCGTCTGACGGAGCATCGTCATGCTCGGGCTTGACCCGAGCATCTCAGGCGGAGCGAGGCGCGAGGCTGTGCCCTTCCGGCGGGAGATTCTCGGGTCGAAGCTCTGCTTCGCCCGAGAATGACGGCAGCGGCGCGGGAAGGAAAATACCATGGCCACCATCGGTCTGATCGGCGGGATGAGCTGGGAGTCGACCGCGGTCTATTACCGGCTCCTCAACGAGGGCGTGCGCGCCCGCTCGGGCGGTCTGCATTCGGCCGACGTGCTGCTGCATTCGGTCGATTTCGCTCCCATCGCGGACATGCAGGCGAAGGGCGACTGGGCCGCGGCCGGCGCTGCGCTGGCCGCGAGCGCGCGCCGGCTCGAACAGGGCGGGGCCTCCTGCCTCGTGCTCTGCACCAACACGATGCACAAGGTCGCGGACCAGATCATCGCCGCGACAAAGCTGCCCTTCCTGCATCTGGCCGACGTGACGGCGCGGGCGGTGCTGGCTTCGCCCTCGCGACGGCCGCTGCTGCTGGCGACGCGCTTCACCATGGAGCAAGGCTTCTATCGCGACCGGCTCAGGGCCTTCGGCGTCGAGGCGCTGGTGCCGACCCCCGAGGAGCGCGACGACGTCCATCGGATCATCTATGAGGAACTGTGCCGCGGGCGGATCGACCCGGCCTCGCGCGAGCGCTACCGCGCCATCGTCGCGCGGGCGGCCAGGGAGGAGGGCGCCGACGGCGTCATCCTCGGCTGCACCGAGATCGGCCTCCTGCTGTCGCAGGGCGATGTCGACGTGCCGGTGTTCGACACCACCGCGCTGCATGTCGCGGCCGCGCTCGATTTCGTCGAGGAATGGGAGGCTGCCGCGGCATGAAGCTTCTGATCGGCAATAAATGCTATTCGTCCTGGTCGCTCCGGGCCTGGCTCCTCATGCGCGCGACCGGGATCGCCTTCACCGAGCAGCTCGTGCTGCTCGACGAGCCCGGCTTCAAGGACGCGATCTTCGCGGCTGCGCCCGGCAGCGGCGGCACCGTGCCGACGCTGGTCGACGGCGCGATCGCCGTCTGGGAGACGCTGGCGATCTGCGAATATCTCCACGACACACAGCCGCAGGCCAGCATCTGGCCGCGTGACAAGGCGGCCCGTGCCCATGCGCGTGCGATCTCCAGCGAGATGCATGCCGGCTTCACGGCCTTGCGCGGCGCCTGCCCGATGAATCTCGGCAAGCGCTTCGCCGCGCGCGATCGCGGCCCCGGCGTCACCCGCGACGTCGAGCGGCTCACCGCGCTGTGGCGGCAGGCGCGCGAGCGCTTCGGCGCCGGCGGGCCCTTCCTCTACGGCGAATTCTCGGCTGCGGACGCGATGTTCGCGCCGGTCGTCACCCGTCTCGATACCTATGGCATCGCCGTCGATCCGGTCTCGCGGGACTATATGCAGGCCGTGCTCGCGCTGCCGGCCTATCGCGAATGGCTCGCCGCCGCTCTGGCCGAACCCTGGATCGTAGCGCAGGACGAGGTCGACGAGCCCGCCCTCGTCGATCTCCGCGCTTCCTGATCGCCCCTAGCTTCCGTTTTCACCCGCTCCAACCCGCCTCACAGGTCCGTCATGTCGAAGCCCGCCACCCACTACCCGAACGCTCCCAAGGCCCAGCCGACCGCGCGCCATACCCTGGCGGTGATCGTCGACAACGAACCGGGCGTTCTTGCCCGCATCGCCGGGCTGTTCTCGGGCCGCGGCTACAATATCGAGAGCCTCACCGTCTCCGAGACCGAGCATGAGAAGCATCTCTCGCGGATCACGGTGGTCACCTCCGGCACGGCCAATGTCATCGACCAGATCAAGGCGCATCTCGACCGGCTGGTGCCGGTGCACCGCGTCGTCGACCTGACCGAGCAGGGCGAGGCGATCGAGCGCGAGCTGGCGCTGGTCAAGGTCGTCGGCAAGGGCGACCATCGCGTCGAGGCGATGCGCCTCGCCTCCGCCTTCGGCGCACGCGTGCTCGATGCCTCGCTGACCTCCTTCGTCTTCGAACTGACCGGCGCGACCGAGGAGATCGAACGCTTCATCAAGACGATGACGGCGGTGGGGCTGACCGAGGTCTCGCGCACCGGCATCGCCGCGATGAGCCGCGGCCCGGATTCGATGTGAACATGGCGTTCACCCCCGAAACGCTTGGGCAGATCGCGCTGCTGCTCGGCATAGCCGGCCTCGGCTGCCTCGTCTGGCCGATCGTGATGCGGCTGTCGGGCAAGGGGCAGGCCGAGCCGCTCGGCAGCGGCAAGAGCCTGCGCTCGCCGCGGTGGTGGGCCGGCTTCCTCCTGACCATCGCGGCGGTCTTCCTGCAGCGCATCGCCAGCCAGCAGGCCGGCTGAGCCTCAGCCCGCGAAGCCGCCCTCGTCGAGAAAGGCCTGTTCCCGTGCCGTGGTCTCGCGACCGAGCACGCGGTTTCGATGCGGGAAACGGCCGAAGTCGCGGATGATGTCGCGGTGGATTTCGGCATATTTCACGCCGTCTGCGTCATCGGCAGCGGCGCAGAGTTCGATGCAGCGCTCCTGATCCTCCAGTCCTTCGGAATGCATGAAGGGCATGTAGAAGAAGCGCTTCTCCGGCGGCTGATAGGCTTTGTCGAACCCCCTGGCGATCGAGCGCTCGGCCACCTCGACCGCTTGCGAATCGGTGGCGAAGGCGCGCGGGCTGCCGCGGAACATGTTGCGCGGGAACTGGTCGAGCAGGACCAGGAGCGCATAGACGCCTTCCGCAGTTTCCTCCCAATCGGCGAGCTGTCCGGCGGCTGCGGCCTCATGGGCCGGGAGGAAGCGCCTGATGATCTCGGCGTCGAATGCGTCGTTCTTGGCGAACCATTTCTCCGGGCCGGCTTCGCGCCAGAAGCTGACGACGTCATGGGCGCTGGGCAGGGTCATAGGTGGCTCCTTTGGCTTGTGGCAAGTTCAAATTTCGAGTGACAGGTCCAGCCCACATCCTGAGGAGCAGCCGCAGGCTGCGTCTCGAAGGATGTTCCAGGAGGCTCCCGGGATATCTGGAGCATCCTTCGAGACGGCCCTGTCGGGCCTCCTCAGGATGAGGGTTCAAGGGATTCGAGTGGCCTCCCAGAGATAATTCTTCTTCAGCCAATCGCCAGCCGCGAATAACGCTTGCGGGCCGCCCGTCGCTGCGATAGATGCCTGAACCGTAACGTACGGTACTGGATTTCTCCCGCCCATGACGCAAGGCTCCGCAGAGACGCAAGGCGAGGCGCTGACAGCGCGCCAGCAGGCCGTGCTCGATGCCGTGCTGAGCCTGATGGTCGAGAAGGGCAGCGGGCTGACCATGACCGCCGTGGCGCGCCGCGCGAGCTGCTCCAAGGAAACGCTCTACAAGTGGTTCGGCGACCGCGACGGCCTGCTGACCGCGACCGTGCAGTGGCAGGCCTCGAAGGTGAGGGCGGGCAATTTCGACCGGCAGAACCTCGATGCCGGCGCGCTGCGCGAGAGCTTGAAGGGCTTCGCCGCGAACTGGCTTGATGTCATCACCTCGCCGACCTCGATCGCGCTCAACCGCATCGGCATCAGCCAGGCAGCCTCGCGCGACGGCAATCTCGGCTCGATCGTGCTGGCCAATGGCCGCTTCGCCATCGGCGAGCGGCTAAAGCCGGTGCTCGATGCTGGGCGCGAGGCGGGGCTGCTCGCCTTCGACGATACCGAGACAGCCTTCCGCACCTTCTTCGGCCTCGCCGGCCGCGACGTCCAGATCCGGCTGCTGCTCGGCGATACGCTGACGCTCAGCCGGGCCGAGATTGCCACCGACGCCGAGCGGGCGACCGAACAGTTTCTGACCCTCTACGGCGCGGGGCGGCATGCCTCGGGCCGGGACAAGACCAACGCGTGACAAAGGAGACACCCATGCGCGTTTATTACGATCGTGATGCCGACATTAACCTGATCAAGGGCAAGAAGGTCTGCATCGTCGGCTACGGCTCGCAGGGCCACGCCCACGCGCTCAACCTGCGCGATTCCGGCGTCAAGGAGATCATCATCGCGCTCAAGGCCGGCTCGGCCACGCGCAAGAAGGCCGAAGAGGCCGGCTTCAAGGTGATGACCCCGTCGGAGGCCGCCAAGGTCTCGGACATCATGATGATGCTGACGCCGGACGAGCTGCAGGGCGACATCTATCGCGACGAACTGCATGCCAACATGAAGGAAGGCGCCGCCCTCCTGTTCGCGCACGGCCTCAACGTCCATTTCAACCTGATCGAGCCGCGCAAGGACCTCGACGTGCTGATGGTCGCCCCGAAGGGCCCGGGCCACACCGTCCGCTCCGAGTATCAGCGCGGCGGTGGCGTGCCGACCCTGATCGCGATCCACCAGGACGCGACCGGCAACGCACATGACCTCGGCCTGTCCTACGCCTCGGCCAATGGCGGCGGCCGCGCCGGTATCATCGAGACCACCTTCAAGGAAGAGTGCGAGACCGATCTCTTCGGCGAGCAGGTCGTGCTCTGCGGCGGCCTGGTCGAGCTGATCAAGGCCGGTTACGAGACGCTGACCGAGGCCGGCTACGCCCCCGAGATGGCCTATTTCGAGTGCCTTCACGAGGTGAAGCTGATCGTGGACCTGATCTACGAAGGCGGCATCGCCAACATGAACTACTCTATCTCGAACACCGCCGAGTACGGCGAGTACGTCACCGGCCCGCGGATCATCACCGCCGAGACCAAGGCCGAGATGAAGCGCGTCCTCAACGACATCCAGTCGGGCAAGTTCACCCGCGACTGGATGCTCGAGAACAAGGTCAACCAGACCTCGTTCAAGGCGACCCGCGCCCGCTATGCCGCCCACCCGATCGAGGAAGTCGGCGCCAAGCTCCGCGACATGATGCCGTGGATCAAGGCCAAGGCCCTGGTCGACAAGACCAAGAACTGAGCTCTTCCCCATCCCGTCATGCTCGGGCTTGACCCGAGCATCTCGGGACGAAGGGGGCTCTTCTCGGGTGGAGATTCTCGGGTCGCTGCTCCACAGCGCCCGGGAATGACGGCAAGGCAAGCGGCTTCCCAGATTGATTCAAGGTGTTCCGGGTTTGATTCCGGAATCCCTTTCAATCGACTGATCCGGTTGGATTTTTCTGTTTGCGGGCGGCGGCCGGGAGGCTGCCGCTCGCTTTCGGTTCGCGCCTGTCGGAACCCTGCGAACGCCCGGGCGTTTTCCTTGCGGTGCATGGCCCAAGAGGCCTGCGACAGATCAAGGGAGACGGTCATGACGGTCGATACGCGACCCAGAGTGCCGGTGCAGGATCCCGGGCAGTTGCGCGGCGGCGATCCGATTCCGCCCATGCGGGCGGATGACCATAGCGATGCCGATCCGGCGGTCGAGACGCCCGTCGAGGCGCGGCAGGGTTTTCTTGGCCGGCCGGTGCTGATGGTGCTCGTCGGCGGTCTCGTCCTTGCGATGGTCGCCTGGGTCGGGGTCGAGATGCTCGCCTATTGAGTTCTATAAAGTCGTTCGCGTTTGCCCGTAACCGGGGAGGCAGTGATGGAGCTTTTACGCATTCTCGAAACGCCTGTGGCCATCCGCGTCGTGATGGCGGTATCGCTGGCGATCATGCTGGCCGTCGTGCTCGGGTTGGCCTGAGCGTCGGACCAGATGACGAAAGTCACGAAATCTCCGGCGTCCGGCGCCGGAGGTTTTTTTATGGATACCAGCGGCCATCGAGTGCCGGTGCCTTTCAGCGCGCGAGGAATTCGCTGACGCGGCCGACGGCGTAGAGCAGGCTGAACCCCCAGGCGAAGGAGGCCAGCCAGTTGGCGAGCTGGAACTGCCAGGCCGGCATCGCGACGATGCCGGCGACGATGGCGATGACGGCCCGCAGCGGCCCGAAGAAATGCCCGATGAGAATGCTGGCGATGCCCCATTTCTCGAAGAAGGCGTGGCCGCGATCGAGCAGTTGAGGATTGTTGCGGAAGGGCCAGTGATCGTGGACGCGGGGCCCGAGATAGACACCGGCAAGATAGGACACCCAGAAGCCGCTGCCGGCGCCGAGGGAAGCGGCCAGCGCCAGCGGCACGAGATTAAGTCCCGAGGCGCCGGCGACGGCGCCGAAGGTGGTGAAGAACACCGTCGCGGGCACCAGCCAGGAGAGAATCGCGACGCATTCGGCGAAGGCGACAGCGAAGACGATCGGGATCGCCCATTGCTGATGAGCCTGCATGAAGTCGACGAGCGCCTTCATGGCTTGTTCGAGTTCGGCCATGGCGTTCGGCTCGGCTCCTGCGGGGTCGGGTCGGTCTCGCCATATGGCCGGGTGTCCGGCGCGATGCAAGCGACGGGCCGCCGCAGGGCGGGCGTTGCCTTCCCCGGACGATCGCCTATTAATTCCGGCAACGTGAAAAAAGCTGACGGCCGGACATCAGTCCCGCGCCCGACGGGGAAACGGATTTCATGGAGTTGCAGGATCGTCCGCAGTCGCATGCGGGCACGGGAGCGGTTTCGTCGGGCGACCCGGCGGTGGCGCTCGGCGGTATCGACATCACCTTCCATCTCGCCGATGGCGGCCGCTATCAGGCGGTGAAGGCGATCGATCTCAAGGTTCATCCCGGCGAGTTCGTCTCGATCGTCGGGCCGACCGGTTGCGGCAAGTCCACGCTGCTGAATGCGGCGGCCGGGCTGCTCGCGCCCTCGGCCGGGACGGTCGGCATCTTCGGCAAGCCGCTTTCGGGCCTGAACCGGCGTGCCGGCTATCTCTTTCAGCAGGACGCCCTGATGCCGTGGAAGACGGCGCTGGAGAACGTCAAGGTCGCGCTGGAGCCGATGGGCGTGCCCGAGCGCGAGGCCGACCAGCGCGCGCGCGAATGGTTGGGACGCGTGGGCCTGCGCACCTTCGTCGATCGCTATCCGCACATGCTCTCCGGCGGGCAGCGCAAGCGCGTCAGCCTCGCGCAGATGCTGATCCGCAATCCCGAGATCCTGCTGATGGACGAGCCCTTCGGGCCGCTCGACGCGCAGACCCGGCAGATCATGGGCAATCTTCTGCTCGATCTCTGGTCGCGCGACCGCAAGGCGTTGATGTTCGTGACCCACGACCTGGAGGAGGCGATCGCGCTCTCAGACCGGGTCGTGGTGATGTCGGCCGGGCCGGCGGCGGGGATCGTCGCGGACTACAAGGTCGACCTGCCGCGCCCGCGCGACATCGCCGATATCCGGCTGGAGAAGGCCTTCCACGAAATCCATCGCGACATCTGGGCCTCGCTGCGCGTCGAGGTGCAGAAGGCCTATGCGATGGGCGAGGGGCGCGAGCTCGTCGGGGGAGACGCATCATGAAGCGGATGAAGCTGCTCTCGCTCCAGATCCTGGTGATGCTGGTCTTCCTGCTTGTCTGGCATGTGGTGACGACCACGAGCCTGTTCGGCGACGTCAAGACGCTGCAATTCTTCTTTTCGACGCCGGTCGCGGTGCTGACGCGCACCTTCAGGCAGCTCACCAGCGGGGACATCTACTGGCATCTCGGCATCACGCTGACCGAGACCGTGCTCGCCTTCGTCATCGGCTCGCTGGCCGGCATCCTGTTCGGCTTCGCCTTCGCGCGGCGCGAACTGCTCTCCGCGGTGTTCGATCCCTATATCAAGGCGGCGAACGCCCTGCCGCGCGTCGTGCTGGCGCCGATCTTCGCGCTCTGGTTCGGTCTCGGCATCTGGTCGAAGGTGGCGCTCGGCTTCACGCTGGTCTTCTTCATCGTGTTCTTCAACGTCTACCAGGGCGTGCGCGAGGTCTCGCCGACGATCCTGGCCAATGCGCGCATGCTCGGCATGAACGAGCGCCAGCTCTTCAGGCATGTCTATTGGCCCTCGGCCCTGACCTGGATGTTCTCCAGCCTGCATACCTCCGTCGGCTTCGCGCTGGTCGGCGCGGTGGTCGGCGAATATCTCGGTTCGTCCGCCGGGCTCGGCTACAAGATCCACGAGGCCGAGAGCGTGTTCGACGTCACGGGGGTGTTCTCGGGCATGCTGATCCTGGCGATCTTCGTCATCGCCATCGATTCGCTGGTGACGGTCGTCGAGAAGCGCCTGCTGATCTGGCGGCCGGGACAAAGCTCGACCACGACGACCTGAGCGGGAAGCCATGCGTGCCGCGTCCCTGCTTGCATGTTCGGCTCTGGCGATAGGCCTGTGCGGCGCCCCGCGCCCCGTGCAGGCGAAAACCGAAGCCATGCTGCAGGTCAACTCGGAGGGCCGGAGCAATGCAAAACGCCACCGCCTCGTGCTGACCAGCAAGGCCCGCGACGGCCGTGACGTCATGCTGGTGATATCCTGCCGGGTCTCGGATGCTTCGACCTATGGTGTCGCGCTCGATTTCGGTGCAGGGCGCGCGTGGTCGCTCGGCGGCGAGGACGTCACGGTGTCGCGTGACAGTGGCGAGGACATCGTCCAGCACATGGACAGTCGCGACGACTATCTCACGCTTGGCGGAAAGCGTGCGATCGCGCTTTTTCAGGGATTACTAGCCGGCCAGACGATGGCTTTCGCCGTCAGGCGGACATACACCGCCTCTTTCGATCTCGGCCAGGTTTCGCGCCACGTCTCGCGCTTCCGCCAATTGTGCAATGCCGGGTGAGACTTAGAGCATTTCCGGTTTAATCCGGGTCATATCCGGCTGCCTTGAAGAAGTTGACGCATTCGGTTGGCGAGAAGAGATCGACAACGGCGCCGACGGCATCCCAGAGCGCGCCGATTGAGCGCTCAGCCCTGGCTCGGAGCAGGGCTTTGAGCTTTGCGAAGGCATTCTCGATCGGGTTCATGTCAGGGCTGTAGGGCGGCAGGAACGAGAGTGTTGCGCCGGCACGCTCGATCGCCTCGCGAACGCCGGCCGGCTTGTGGGCGGGCAGGTTGTCCATCACGACGATGTCGCCCGGCTTGAGCGTCGGAACCAGCACCTGCTCGACATAGGCGAGGAAGACGACGCCGTTCATGGCGCCGTCGTAGACGAAAGGTGCGGTCATGCCATCGAGGCGCAAGGCTCCCGCGAAGGTCGTCGTCTTCCAGTGCCCGTGCGGAATACCGGCCCGGCAACGTTCGCCGCGCGGGGCACGGCCGCGCAAGCGGGCCATCTTGGTCGACAGGCCGGTCTCGTCGATGAAGACGAGGCGCCGGGGATCGAGATCGGGCTGGGCCTCGAACCAGTCGCGCCGCCGCTTCAGGACGTCGGGCCGCTCCTGCTCCAGTGCATGGGCGGTCTTTTTTTGAACGTCCAGCCTCGTCCGCAAAGCCAGGCGCTCAGGGCACTATGACCGATGACGACCGACCGCTCGCCCGACAGGCGCGCCATCATCTCGTTCAGCGTGATGTCCCGACGCTCCTCGATCAGCCCCACGATGAAGGCCTCATGCGCATCGAGGCGCGAGGTCCGACGCCGGCCCTGTATCCGCGCAGTGGTCTCACCCAGCCGCGCCCGTGCGATCCACCGGATCGCCGTCGAGATCCCCACCCCGAACCGGACCGCCGCCTGACGCGCCGACGCTCCATCCGTCGAAGCCTGCAAAACCCGCCCCCGAAGATCGTCGCTCAGTGCTCGTGCCATGCCAAACCTCATCCAACGATCACGTTGAATCAGGCGCCGGCCGCCCCGTCACTTCACAATCGATTCAATCAGCGCCGGAAGCGCTCTAGCTCGCTTGCCCGAGACGGTTGATCTCGCCTATCGTTGCCCGGATCGCGCCGTCAGAAGCGCCTTTTCATCAACACCGGAGGTTTCGCCATGAAGTTTACCCGCCGCGGCGCGCTGGCCGCTTTCGCGCTTTCGACCGCGCTCGGCGTCTCGCCGCATGCCGCACTCGCCCAGAATGCCGAGAAGCCAAAGGTCACGCTCGGCGTCGGCGGCAAGCAGCTGCTCTATTACCTCCCGCTCACGGTCGCGGAGAAGAAGGGCTACTTCAAGGAGCAGGGGCTCGATGTCGAGATCAACGATTTCGGCGGCGGCGCCAAATCGCTGCAGGCTCTGGTCGGCGGTTCGGTCGATGTCGTGACCGGTGCCTACGAGCATACGATCCGCATGCAGGCGAAGGGGCAGGACATCCGCGCCGTGATCGAGCTCGGGCGCTTCCCGGCCATCACCATCGCCGTGCGCAAGGATCTCGCCGACAAGGTGAAGTCGGCCGCCGATTTCAAGGGCCTCAAGATCGGCGTGACCGCGCCGGGCTCCTCGACCGCGCTGACCGCGCAATACGCCATGGTCAAGGCGGGCCTGAAGGCGACTGACGCCGCGATCATCGGTGTCGGAGCCGGAGCGAGCGCCATCGCCGCGATCAAGCAGAAGCAGGTCGACGTGATCTCGCATCTCGACCCGGTCACCTCGAAGCTCGAGGCCGATGGCGACATCGTCCCGGTGATCGACACCCGCACCGAGGCGGGCACCAAGGCGCTGTTCGGCGGCTCCAACCCGGCGGCGGTGCTCTATCTCAAGAACGATTTCGCCGAGAAGAACCCGGTCACGACCCAGAAGCTGGTCAATGCCCTGATGAAGGCCCTGAAATGGCTGGAGACGGCCAAGCCCGAGGATGTTGCGGCGCTGGTGCCGGAAGAGTACCTGCTCGGCGACAAGGCGCTCTATATCCGCGCGGTCAAGAGCTCGCAGGAAGCCTATTCGCGTACCGGGATCGCGATGCCGGATGCGATGAAGAGCATGTACGACTCGCTCAAGCTGCTCGACCCCGCGCTGACCAACTCCGATGTCGATCTGTCGAAGACCTTCATCGACAGCTTCGCCAAGAAGGCGGCCTCCGGATCCTGATTGTGGGCACGGGCGCGGCGTCTGTCTTTTGACGTCGCGTCCGTCCCGCGTTCCGTGCATGCTGCGCCGATTCGCGCTGGGGGAGACAGGTGAGCGGCGAAACGGCCTTTCTGGATGGCGGCGGCGACATGGCCGTTGCCATCCGCAATCATGACTGGAATACGACGTCGCTCGGGCCGATCGCCGATTGGCCGGCTGCGCTGAAAATCGCCGTCGGCATGATGGTCAATTCGCGCTTTCCCAAATGCATCGTCTGGGGCGCGGACCTGATTACGATCCATAATGACGCCTTCCGCCCGATCCTCGGCGACAAGCCGAGCGCTCTCGGCCGTTCCTTCCGCGATGTCTGGGGCGAGGTCTGGGACGATATCGGCCCCCTGATCGACAAGGCTTTCGCCGGCGAGGCGACCTTCATCGAGGATTTCCCGCTCACCATCGACCGTTACGGCCATCCCGAAGAGGCGTGGTTCACCTTCTGCTACAGCCCCATCCGCGACGAGAACGGCCGGGTTCTCGGCATGATCGACACGGTGATGGAGACGACCGGCAAGATGGAGGCGGAGCGCAACGGCCGCCTGCTCAATGCCGAGCTCGCCCATCGCATGAAGAACACGCTGGCCATGATCGCGGCGATCGCCAGCCAGACCTTCCGCTCGGCCGAGACGCTGGAGGAGGCGCAGTCGATCCTCAGCGACCGCATCGCGACGCTCGGCGAAGCGCACAGCATCCTGACCCGGTCGAGCTGGAGCAGCGCGCCGATCCGCGCCGTGATCGACGGCGCGCTGGCGCCGCACCGCTCGGATATCGGCACGATCCGCATCGAAGGCCCGCCGCTGCAATTGACCGCCGACCAGGCGATGACGCTGGCGCTGGCCGCCAACGAGCTGGCGACGAACGCTGTGAAATACGGCGCGCTCTCGGTCGAAAGCGGCGAGGTCTCGGTCCGCTGGAGCGTCGGCCGGCTGCAGAGCGAGGACGTCTTCCGCTTCGAGTGGATCGAGAGCGGCGGGCCGCCGGTGGTCAAGCCGCGACGGCAAGGCTTCGGCTCGCGATTGGTCGAGCGCGTCATGGCGCAGAAATTCCAGGGCGAGGTCGCGCTGGATTACCGGCCCGAGGGCCTGCGCTATGTCCTGACCACGACGATGGCCAATATCGCGCCGCGGGAATGACTGCCGGGCGCGAGCGATGGATCGCTTCACCGCTTTCGATTTGCGCCCCGCGCGGGAGCCGTTAGGTTCGCGGTCCCACCGCGAACGGGGTATCGCTTCGGACCATGAATATTCTCTCGATCCAGTCCCATGTTGCCTTTGGCCATGTGGGCAATGCCTCCGCGACCTTTCCGATGCAGCGACTCGGTGTCGATGTCTGGCCGATCCATACGGTGCAGTTCTCGAACCATACGGGCTATGGCAGCTGGAAGGGCCGCGTCTTCGACGGCGGCATGATCGACGAGGTGATGGAGGGCATCGCCGAGCGCGGCGTGCTCGCCCAGTGCGACGGCGTGATCTCCGGCTATATGGGCTCGGCCGATATCGGCCACGCCATCCTCTCGGCGGTGGAGCAGGTGCGCGCCGCCAACCCGAAAGCACTCTACTGCTGCGATCCCGTGATCGGCGATGTCGGCCGGGGCGTATTCGTGCGGCCGGGCATCCCGGAATTCATGCGCGAGCAGGCCGTGCCGGCTGCGGACATCGTGACGCCGAACCAGTTCGAGCTGGAATTGCTGACCGATATCGAGATCAGGACCATCGCCGACGCGCATCGCGCCGTGGAAACGCTGCGCGATGCCGGACCGAGGGTCGTGATGGTGACCTCGCTCGTGACCGAGGAGACGCCGGACGATTCGATCGATCTGATGGCGGCGGATGCCAGGGGGAGCTGGCGGGTGCGCACGCCCAAGCTCGACGTCAGCGTGAACGGCGCTGGCGATGCGATCGCGGCGCTGTTCTTCACCCATTACCTGCGCGAGGAATCGGCGGCGGCCGCGTTGTCGAAGGCTGCGTCCTCGATTTACGGCCTGCTGAAGCGGACGAAGGAGGCGGGCTCGCGCGAGATCCTGACCGTGGCGGCGCAGGACGAGTTCGTCACGCCCTCGCAGGTCTTCGAGCCGGAAGCGATCTGAGCGTATCGCGATGAAGCTGCGCGTCGGCACCTTCAATGTCGAGAACCTGTTGACGCGGCATCGCTTCGAGCCGGGCGGGCGCACCGAGACGGCCGCCGCGATGTCGCTGTTCCATTTTCCGCGCGCCGACGAGCGCGACGCGGTGGAGCGCTCGCTCGCGGTCGCGCTGGAGGACGACAAGCGCCAGATGACGGCGCTCGCCATCGCCGAGGCGCAGGCCGATCTCTGGATGCTGCAGGAAGTCGATTCGCTGGCCAGCCTGCAGGCCTTCTTCGCCAATTACGTCCACCGCATCGCCGACCATCGCTACGGCCATTTCGCGCTGCTCGACGGCAATGATCGCCGCAGCATCGATATCGGCTTCGCGGCGCGGCGCGACCTGTTCGGGCAGGGGCAGGTCACAGTGCGCTCGCACAAGGACCTGACCTTCGCTGAGGCCGGCGTGCATGATCGCGAACTCGCCGCGCTCGGCATCGGGCCGCATGGCAAGGTCTTCGCCCGCGACTGCCTGGAGGTGGAGCTGAGTTTCGCCGGGCGCCGCCTCAGCCTGTTCGGCTGCCATCTCAAGTCGATGAACAACGGCCGCGAGGATGGACGCATCGCGACGCTGCCGGTGCGCCGGGCGGAGGCGCGCGCCGTGCGCTGGCTGATCCAGCAGCGCTTCGGCGGCGGCTGGCGCGAGACCAACTGGATCGTGCTCGGCGATCTCAACGGCTATCGCTACGGGCTCGGCCCGCGCGCCGAGGTCGTCGACGAGGGTGCCAGCGGCATCGAGCCGCTGCTCGACGATTTCGCGGTCGATCCGATGGAGACGCTGCCGGCGCATGAGCGCTGGACGCATTTCCGGCGCTACTGGTCCGAGAGCCAGGACAAGCTGATCGACAGCCATATGCCGCTCGACCACATCCTGCTCTCGCCGGCGCTGGCGGCGGCGAATCCGAAGCCTGCCATGCAGATGATCCGGCGCGGCCTGCCGTATCGCGTACCGCTCGATCCGCGCGCGCCGGACCGCTCGATGGCCTCGCTCGCGACCTGCGCGAACCGCTATCCGCGCGTCGGCTGGGACCGGCCCAAGGCCTCAGACCACTGCCCGCTGACCATCGATCTCGACATTCCCGAGGGCTGACACGATGAAACGCCGCTTCGTCACGCTCGACGTCTTCACCACGCGCCGCCATGCCGGCAATCCGCTCGCGGTCGTGCTCCAGTCGGACGGGCTCGACACCGAGGCGATGCAGGCGATCGCCCGGGAGTTCAACCTGTCCGAGACGGTTTTCGTCGCGCCGCCCGAGAAGCCGGAGCATCGGGCTGCCATCCGCATCTTCACGCCAGGTGGTGAACTGCCCTTCGCAGGGCATCCGACGGTCGGCACGGCGGTCTGGCTCGCGCTGACCGACGAGGCCGGGGGCAAGCCCGCCGACATGCTGGTTCTGGAGGAAAAGGTCGGGCCGGTCTCCTGCGCCGTCTCGATCAAGGGCAGCCATGCGGGGCAGGCGACCTTCACCTTGCCGCGTTTGCCGGAGCGTGCGGGCGAGACGGGGACGCCTGCTGCGATTGCCGCGGCGCTAGGGCTCCAGACCGGCGATATCGGTTTTGGGACGCATGTGCCGACGCTTTTCAGCGGGGGCGTGCCGTTTCGCTGCGTTCCGGTGGCGAGCGGCGAGGCAATTGGCCGTGCGCGGCTCGAACGCGGGCATTGGTCCACGGCGTTTGGCGATGGCGGGGCTTTCCTCTACACCCGCGAGACCACCGAGCCCGGCCATGATTTTCACGCGCGGATGTTTTGGCCGGGCGCCGGCATCGAGGAGGACCCGGCGACCGGTGGCGCGGTCGCGGCCTTTGCCGGGGCGATCATGGCCTATGACCAGCCGGAAGATGGCGACCACCGCCTCGTCGTCGAGCAGGGCTACGAGATGGGCCGGCCATCGCAGATCACGCTGGAGCTGAGCGTGCGCGACGGCGCGCTGATCTCGGCGCGGATCGGCGGCTCGGCCGTCGTCGTGAGCGAGGGCGTGCTGCTGTGAACGATGGCGTGGAGAACAGCACGATCATTCGGCTGTCACGGATCGATGCCCGCGTCGAGCCTTACGATTGGGCTTTCGCGCGCGAGAACGCCGCCCTGATCGTGGCGCATTGGGCGGAGATCAGCGCCGATAAGCCGGCGATGTTCAATGGCCGCGTCATGCTGCAGCATCGCGCCGCGATCCGCGACGGGGTGTTCGAGGCCGGCTATTTCGAGACCGACTATGCGGCTTTCATGACCTGGCGCGACCTCGGTCATCCCGGTCCGATCATCCGCAACGGCTTCGCGATGGCGGCGCTCATGGCCAATGACGGCGCCTTTCTCTGCGGCAAGATGGGCGACCACACCGCCAATGCCGGCAAGGTCTATTTCGCCGCCGGCACGCCCGACCGCGACGACGCCCGGCCCGACGGCACGCTCGACCTCGCCGGCAGCGTCACCCGCGAGCTCGGCGAGGAGACGGGCCTGCGCGCCGAGGAGCTTCAGGTGGGCGAGGGCTGGACGGCGCTGATCGAGCAGGGCCGCATCGCCTTCATGCGCGAGGTCAGGATCGACCTGCCGGCCGAGGAGGCGCGAGCGCTGATGCTGGAGCGGATGAAGCATCTCGAAGAAGAAGAGCTCTCCGACATCGTCATCGTGCGCAATCTCACCGATACCGAAAAGCACGATATGCCGCCCTTCATGCGCCGCTATCTCGCACATATCTTCGAGACGGACCGATCCTGACCCTTGCGGTCATCCCGGACAAGCCGCGTCAGCGGCGCCGATCCGGGATCCATTCCTGAACCGTTCCGGAATGGATCCCGGGTCTTCGCTTCGCTGCGCCCGGGATGACACGTGCCTGTTCTGACCGACGCCGCGATGTTGAAAGGCCGATAATATGACCGCCTATCCCGAAGCCTTGCCCTTGCCGGCCGAAAATCCCTTCGCGACGCGCTGGGAGACGCCGTTCCGGTTGCCGCCCTTCGCCGCGATCAAGCCGGAACATATCCGTCCGGCTTTCGACGCGGCGCTGGCCAAGCACAAGGCCGAGATCGCGGCGATCGTGGCCGACGAGGCTGCGCCCGATTTCACTAATACGATCGAGGCGCTGGAGCGGGCAGGCCGCGCGCTCAGCCGCGTCGGCGGCGTGTTCTACAACCTGACCGGCGCCGATACGAACGAGGCCTTGCAGGCGATCGAGCGCGAGATGTCGCCGATCACCTCGCGGCACTGGTCGGCGATCATGATGGACGAGGGGCTGTTCGCCCGCGTCGACGCCGTCAATGCCAGGCGCGATACGCTCGGTCTCAGCCCGGAGCAGGCGCGCCTGCTGGAGCGCAGCTACAAGGGCTTCATCCGCTCGGGTGCGAAGCTGAACGCCGAGGACAAGAAGCGCCTCGCCGCGATCAACGAGCGGCTCGCGGGGCTCGGCACCCAGTTCAGCCAGAACGTGCTGAAGGACGAAGCCTCCTATGCGCTCTTCATCGAAGGCGAGGCGGGTCTGGCCGGTCTGCCGGAGTTCGTGAAGGCGGCGATGGCGCGTGCGGCTGCCGACCGCGGCAAGCCCGGCCGGCATGCAGTGACGCTGTCGCGCTCGATCATCGAGCCGTTCCTGACCTTCTCGACCCGGCGCGACCTGCGCGAGCAAGCGTTCATCGCCTGGAGCAGGCGCGGCGAGAATGGGGCTGAGAACGACAACCGTGCCATCGTCGCCGAGATGGTGAAGCTGCGCGCCGAGAAGGCGAAACTGCTGGGCTATCCGACCTTCGCGCATTTCAAGCTCGACGACGCCATGGCCAAGACGCCGGAGCATGTGCGCGGGCTCTTGGAACTGGTCTGGAAGCCGGCCAAGGCGCGCGCGGCCCGCGAGGCGGCCGATCTCGCGGCGCTGGCGCAGAGCGAGGGCGAGAACGGCCCGATCCGCCCCTGGGACTGGCGCCATTATGCCGAGAAGGTCCGGCAGAAGACCTATGCGCTCGACGAGGCCGTGCTGAAACAGTATCTGCAGCTCGACCGCGTCCGGCAGGCGGCCTTCGACGTCGCCGGCAAGCTGTTCGGGCTGTCCTTCGCGGAGCGGCCGGAGCTTCAGGGCTATCACCCGGACGTGCGCATCTTCGAGGTGACGGAGACCGCGAGTGGGCGCCATATCGGCCTGTTCGTCGGCGATTATTTCGCACGGGCCTCGAAGCGTTCCGGCGCCTGGATGAGCGCCTTCCGCGGGCAGCGCAAGCTCGATGGCGAGACCCGGCCGATCATCGTCAATGTCTGCAATTTCGCCAAGCCGGCCGAGGGCAAGCCGGCGCTGCTCTCGCTCGACGATGCCCGCACGCTGTTCCACGAATTCGGCCATGCGCTGCACGGGCTGCTCTCGGACGTGACCTACGGCTCGCTGGCGGGCACGTCGGTGGCGCGCGATTTCGTCGAACTGCCCTCGCAGCTCTACGAGCACTGGTTCATGACCCGAGAGGTGATGCGCGAATATTGCCGCCATGCCGAGACCGGCGAGCCGATCCCCGAGGCGCTGATCGAGAAGATCGAGAAGGCCCAGACGTTCAATCAGGGCTTCGCCACGGTGGAATACACCTCCTCGGCGCTGGTCGATCTGGCCTTCCATTCGCTGGAAGCGCCGGCGGCGGTCGATCCGCTCGCTTTCGAGGCGGCGGAATTGGCCCGCCTCGGCATGCCCGCCGAGATCACGATGCGGCATCGCACGCCGCATTTCACCCATGTCTTCTCGGGCGACGGCTATTCGGCGGGCTACTACAGCTATCTCTGGTCCGAGGTGATGGATGCCGACGCCTTCAACGCCTTCACCGAGACCGGCGACGTGTTTTCGCCCGCCGTGGCGGAAAAGCTGAAGCGCTACATCTATTCGGCGGGCGACACGCGCGACGCGGCCGAGGCCTATACGCTCTTCCGTGGCCGCCTGCCGACGCCGGATGCGCTGCTGGAGAAGCGGGGGCTGGCGGCGTAACCGCGCAGCCCGTCATGGTCGGGCTGGTCCCGACCACCCCCGTCTTCCTTTGGCGAGGGCAGTGTTCAAGACGTGGATGCTCGCCACAAGGGCGAGCATGACGGCGGAACGGGCTCAGCCCGGATAACCGAACTTCGCCTTGGTCGCGCGGATCTGGCCGATCGCGCCGGCTTCGTTCCCGCCCGAGCAGGTCGTGCGGGCGCGCGAAATCTCGCCGCTGACCCGGTCATGCACACCCTTGGTGGTGTGGCCGGTCGCGAGATCGTTGTCGATCACCGCCTGGAAGCGCTCGACCTCACCTGAACAGCCGGTCCCCGACGGCATGCGGAAGGTGTTCGGCGTCACGCCGGGCGCGGCCTGCGAAGGCGGCGGGGCCGGGGGCGGGCCGCCCGATGGCGTCTGGCAGGCCGAGAGCAGGAGCGCGGCGAAAGCCGGGGCGAGAAGGGTTGAGACGCGCATCGGGAAAGCTCCGGCTGATCGTCCGCGAAACATGACCGATTCCTCCGGCCCGGCAAAGCCGCCGTCAGTCGCGCTCGGGCATGAAGAGCGCGACCATGGTGAAGAGGGCCGCCGCACCGGCGGCCAGCCAGATCGCGTCGAGCCCGATGCGGCCATGCGCGACGGCGCCGGCAACCGCGCCGCTGAGCAGGCCGAGCCAGAGCACGAAATGGCGCAGGAAGGCGAGCTTCGGCCCGCCGAGCAGGGCGCCGGCGATGCGCTGACCCATCTTCACCAGCGTGCCGGTCATGTAGGTCAGGCCGATCGTGACCTCGCCGTCGCGCTGGAAGACGCTGTTCTCCGCGCCCATCGCCATGGCGAGCACGCCGGCGCCGGCCACGCCGAACCCGATCGTATCGAGGCCCGCCGAAACCAGGAGAGCAAGGGTGACGAAGGCGAGCACCGCCGCCTTGCGCTGGCGCGCGGCGAAATGCCCGGCAAGCGAGCCGCCGACGACGCCGAGCACGAAGAGCCCGAGGATCGTGGCGGCGAGCAGGATGCCGCCGGCATGCCGGCCGGCGAGCTCGATGGCGAAGCGGGTGGTGTTGCCGCTCATGAAGGAGACGAAGAAGCCGCCGAGGCTGAGGAAGCCGAGCGCATCGACGAAGCCGGCGAGGCCCGACAGGCAGAAGGCGAGGCCGATGACAGGGCGGTCATAGCGCATCATGGGGCGGCGCTCCGGCGATCCAGGCCGGTTGCCGACGCTGCGCGATCCCGGCCGAATCACGCATCGCCATTCTAATTCACAGATGCTGTGCGTTCTTATTTCCGGCATGCATGAGACATATGCTTGCGCCTCGCCCGCGCTTTCGGTTACACCCTGTCCCGTCGATTTGAGGAACGCCTGTGGTTTCGACCGCCCGCCATGACCTGACGAAGGACTGCGCCGCTGCGCAGGTCGTCGGCATGCGCGCCCGCGCTCCGTTCTCGCTTCTCGGCCTTCTTCTCCTTAGCTGCCCCTGAGGGCCGGCCGGGCATGCTGCCTGGGCGCTCAGGGGACTGACGAGAACCGCCGACAGAAAACCCAGCGCCCGCCTTTTCCAGAATTCCGCGGCGCGCCGACACCCGGAAGCAGAATCATGACCAATCCGACCCAGTCCGGCTCCGCCCAGAAGCCTTCGGACAAAGACCGCGTCCTGATCTTCGACACCACCTTGCGCGACGGCGAGCAGTGCCCCGGCGCCACCATGACCTTCGAGGAGAAGCTGGAAGTCGCCGACGCACTCGACGCGATGGGCGTCGACATCATCGAGGCCGGCTTCCCGATCGCGTCCGAAGGCGATTTCGAGGCGGTATCCGAGATCGCGCGGCGCCTGAAGCGCGCGACCGTCGCGGGCCTGGCCCGCGCCATCAGCGCCGATATCGCCCGGGCCGGCGAGGCCGTGCGCCATGCGGTGAAGCCGCGCATCCACACCTTCGTCTCGACCTCGCCGATCCATCTGGAGCACCAGATGCGCAAGACGCAGGACCAGGTGCTGGAGATCATCACCGCGACGGTGACGCAGGCGCGCAATCTGGTCGAGGATGTCGAGTGGTCGGCGATGGACGCGACCCGCACGCCGATCGACTATCTCTGCCGCACGGTCGAGGCCGCGATCAGGGCCGGGGCGACGACGATCAACCTGCCCGATACGGTCGGTTACGCCACGCCGGACGAGTACCGCACCATGTTCAAGGCCGTGCGCGAGCGCGTGCCGAACGCCGACAAGGCGATCTTCTCGGCGCATTGCCATAACGACCTGGGGCTGGCCGTCGCCAATTCGCTGGCGGCGATCGAGGGCGGCGTCCGGCAGGTCGAGTGCACGATCAACGGCATCGGCGAGCGCGCCGGCAATGCCGCGCTGGAAGAGATCGTCATGGCGCTGCGCGTGCGCGGCGACGTGATGCCCTACGACACCGGCATCGACGCGACCCAGCTGATGCGCGTCTCCAAGGCCGTTTCGACCGCCTGTTCCTTCCCGGTGCAGTACAACAAGGCGATCGTCGGCCGGAACGCCTTCGCGCACGAGAGCGGCATCCACCAGGACGGCATGCTGAAGAACAACACCACCTACGAGATCATGACGCCGGAATCGGTCGGCGTGACCAAGACCTCGCTGGTGATGGGCAAGCATTCCGGCCGTGCCGCCTTCCGCTCCAAGCTGAAGGAGATGGGCTACGAGCTGGGCGACAACCAGCTCGAGGATGCCTTCACCCGCTTCAAGGCGCTGGCCGACCGCAAGAAGCATGTCTACGACGAGGATATCGAGGCGCTGGTCGACGAGAACATCGCGACCGCCCATGACCGCATCAAGCTGGAATCGCTGACCGTGATCGCCGGCACGCGCGGCCCGCAGCGCGCGACCATGAAGCTCGATGTGGACGGCAGGCAGGTCACAGAGGAGGTCGAGGGGAACGGGCCGATCGACGCGATCTTCAACGCGATCAAGGCGATCGTGCCCCATGAGGTGACGCTGGAGCTCTACGACGTCCATGCCGTGACCGAGGGCACGGATGCGCAGGCCGAGGTGACGGTTAGGCTCTCGCGCGATGGCTCGTCGGTCACCGGCCGCGGCGCCGATCCCGACACGCTGGTCGCCTCGACCAAGGCCTATCTCGCCGCGCTGAACAAGCTGATCGCGCGGGGCGGGCGCCTGCACGCGCAGGCGGCGGAGTAAGAGGGGCTGTCGAGGGGCGCCCTTATGAAAGGGTGTCATCCCGTGCGCGCTGCAGCGTGAAACGCTGCGGCGCAGACACGGGACCGCGTGACGATTGGGGCTCCCTTCCTGAAGCGCTCCGCAAAGGCTCCTCTTCCTGAGGACGGTCCCGTGTCTGCGCAGCGGCATTCCATGCCGCAGCGCGCACGGGATGACCCGTGCTCTTTGATTCCGGTGGATGACGCCGGCGCGATCTGGCGCCGGCTCGGTTTTTGCTTTCATCTGCGCTTCCGGTGCGGTCGCTCCCCCGGCGACCTGGAGCGACGCTCCAGGCTTCCTGGCGACGATCGCGTTTGATCGTCTTTGCCCGATTCCGTGCAAAACGACGCGATCTTTGGGGGAGCACGCTGCCGATGGGCTATTTTCCGAACTGGACACTGAAAACCTCCGGCGCCGTGCTGCCGGACGAGCGGCTGCCGACCGGCCAGACGGTGATCGCCGGCCTGCAGCATGTCGTCGCCATGTTCGGCTCGACCGTGCTGGCGCCGGTGCTGATGGGCTTCGACCCGAATGTCGCGATCTTCTTCTCAGGAATAGCGACGCTGCTGTTCTTCGTGATCACGCGCGGGCAGTTGCCGAGCTATCTCGGTTCCTCCTTCGCCTTCATCGGTGTCGTCATCGCCGCGACGGGCTATGCCGGCTCCGGGCCCAATCCGAATATCGGCGTGGCGCTCGGCGGCATCATCGCCTGCGGCGCGGTCTATGCGATGATCGGCCTGATCGTACAGGGCGTCGGCACGGCCTGGATCGAGAAGCTGCTGCCCCCAGTCGTGACAGGTGCCGTGGTGGCTGCGATCGGCCTCAACCTCACTTCTGTCGCGATCAACATGATCTCGGCCAGCCCCTATACCAAGTGGATCGCGCTGTTCACGGTGATCTCCGTGGCGCTGGTCGCGGTCTATGGTCGCGGACTGCCGCAGCGGCTGCCGGTGCTGATTGGCGGGCTCGCGGCCTACATCCTCTACGCGCTGACGGCGTCGAGTTTCGGCGCGCCGACGATCGATTTCGGCAAGATCGGCGCCGCCGCCTGGTTCGGCCTGCCGCGATTCGTGGCGCCGGTCTTCGAGATGAAGGCGATCACGCTCATCGTGCCGGTGGCGATCATCCTGGTCGCGGAGAATCTCGGCCATATCAAGGGCATCTCGGTGATGACCGGGCGCAATTTCGACCACCTGATCGGCCGCGGCTTCTTCGCCGACGGGCTCGGCACCATGATCGCCGGCTCGGGCGGCGGCACGGGCGTCACGACCTATGCCGAGAACATGGGCGTGATGGCGGTGACGAGGGTCTATTCGACGCTGGTCTTCGTCGCGGCCGGCATTATCGCCTTGCTGCTCGGCTTCTCGCCGAAGTTCGGCGCGGTGATCGGCACGATCCCCGTTGCGGTGCTGGGCGGCCTCGCGGTCGTGGTCTTCGGCCTGATCGCCGCGACCGCCGGCCGGATCTGGGTCGAGAACAAGGTCGATTTCTCCGAGCCGAAGAACCTGATCACGGTGGCGACCGCGCTGATTCTCGGCGCGGGCGACCTGAAGCTGCCGATCTTCGGCTACGAGCTCGGCGGGATCGGCACCGCGACCTTCGGCGCGATCGTGCTCTATCACCTGCTGAATCGCCGTACGGCCTGACAATCCACAGCGCGGCGAAGCCTTTTTCGCCGCGCTTGAAAAAACTGTCACAGATGGGTGGACAGGGGGCGGGGCCTTTGCTACACGCCCCCTGCCTGACGCGGCCAACGCCGCTGACCGGCGGCGCTTCGTGGCGTATGGGTGATTAGCTCAGTTGGTAGAGCAGCTGACTCTTAATCAGCGGGTCGTAGGTTCGAGCCCTACATCACCCACCACGACCTCAAATTCCTGACATCGTTGAACAGATGCCTCGCCGAAGCGAGCGGCAGCCAAACGGTCTCTGCCGCCCGTCCTGCGTCAGCGGGTGAAGCTCAGCGAGCGGCGGCTAGCGCCGCGATCATGCCCGTGATGCTGTTGATCAGGATGAACTGATTGTCGACCCTGACCCAGCGCTGGCCGCGGCCCGGCGCGCGCAGATGATAGCGGTGATAATCCCGCACATAGCTATGTCGATACTGCCGGGGCAGGGCGTGCCCGCGCGCCCAGCGGTCCTTCCGGACGATGACCTTCTTGGTCACATGCTTTTCGACATGAACCGGGCCATGACGAGCCGGGCCGTGATGCGGCGCCCGGTAAGATTGGGCCAAGCTTGGCGCGATCGATCCGAGTAGAATGGCGCCGGAAATCGTCGCAACGATCATCTTTCTCATCGTATTTCTCCTGTTGTCGATGGATCCATCGTGATATTTTCTCGCTAAACGGAAGATGAACGACAGCATTAAATCTCGGTAATGTCGCGTTCATTTGGAGAAGGCTTTCGATCCACCCCTCGATCATGTTCATGGTGCGCGGGCATGCGTTCCCCATGCTGTCGCTTTGCGAATAGGCGATCGGGCTATCGTTCGCTTGAGATGATGGCGGAGCGAGCAGGATTTCGCGTTCCGGCATTCGTCCTGCCGATCCCGCCATTTCGTGGGAAAGCCCTGCGCAGTGCTGCGGCCACCGGGCCATGGGAATGCTCCACGCCTGCGGAGCAAGCCGCATTTCTCCGGGTGCGAGGGAGCTTTCGGGCTCTCGGGGCGTTGCTGTCCGAAAGGACAGGTTTCACATGATGCAAATCGCCCGAGGCCTTGCGGCCGCTCCCGGCAACACGCCGGCTATTCCAAATCCACCGCCCGAGGCCCCGCCGTTGACGCCGAGCGAGGTTCCGCCGGCCCCGCCGGTCGAAGCGCCGCCGGACGAGGAGCCGCAGGGCATCCCGACCGAGCCGCCGCCGGAACTGCCGCCGAATGCGCCGCCGGAGGCTCCCCCGGCGACGCCGATCGACCTGCCGCCGGGGCGCGATCCGCGCCAGCCGCAGGAGTAATCGCGCTCAGACCTTCGGCGCGTTGCCGGAGCCGATATCCCAGTAGAGCCCGGCCATGGCGATGAGCCCTTCGCGGGCGATGGCCGCCGGCAGGTGCTCGTCCGGGGCGTGCTGCGAGCAGCCCGGATAGGAATGCGGCACCCAGATCGTGCGCAGCTTCAGGATTTCCGCGAAGATGTCGTTCGGCAGCGAGCCGCCGAGATTGGGCAGCAGGGCCGGCTTCTTGCCGGTGCTCTCGGCGATCGAATCGATCGTGAAGCGGACCCAGGCATCGTCGGGGTCGAGCCGCGTCGCGCCGAAGCGCTCGGTTCCGGGCATGACGATCTCGACCATGCCGAAGCCGTGGCGGTCGAGATGACGGCGGAGCGCCGGGGCGACATCGCGCGGATCGATGCCGACGACGAAGCGCAAGGCGACGCGGGCCCAGGCGCTCGGCGGCACGGCGTTGACCGGCGTTTCCGGGACGCCGGACTTCATCGCCAGTACGTCGAAGGAGCACCAGCCGAAAACCTGCTCGGCGGGGGAGAGGCCGGGCTCGCCCCAGTTCGGATCGATGGTCGGTCCGTTCGGGCCGCCATCGATCTCGCAATCGGCGAGCGCGCGGCGCACGCCGTCCGGCAGTTCCTTCGGCACCCATTCATGGATGCGGATCTGGCCGGTGGGCGAGGTGATCGAGGCGATGGCATGGGCGAGCTGGATCGCCGGATCGGAGAGGATGCCGCCCCAGTTGCCGGAATGGTGGCCGCCCTCGCGGGCGGTGATCTGCAGGTCGAAGGTGATCACGCCGCGCGCGCCCAGGAAGACCGTGGGACGCTCTGCATTGAGGCGCGGCCCGTCCGATGCGATCAGGATATCGGCCTTGAGCAGTTCGGCCTCGTCCTCGCAGAGCTCGCGCAGGCCCGGCGAGCCCGATTCCTCACCCATTTCGATCAGGTACTTGGCGTTGAAGCCGAGCTTGCCGCGCGTCTCCAGCACGGCGCGCAGGCCGTTGATGTTGATGAGATGCTGGCCCTTGTTGTCGACGACGCCGCGACCGTACCAGCGGCCGTCCCGCTCGACGAGCTTCCAGGGCGAGAGGCCCTCGCTCCATTGCGCATCGAGGCCGCGGATGACGTCGCCATGGCCATAGCCGAGTATGGTCGGCAGGGCGGGGTCCTCGATACGCTCGGCATAGAGGAAGGGGCCTCGCGCCTTGGCATGGGTCAGGGTGCGGCAGGTGAAGCCGAGCGATTCGAGCAGGGGCTGCATCTCCTTGTCGAGATACGCGCCCAGCACGGGAGCGCGGTCAGGGTTCTGGCTTTCGGTGGGCATCGCGACGAGCCGGCCGAGATCGTCCTTCATCCGGCCTGAATCGAAGTAGTCCTGGGCTTTCGCGATCGCCTGCGCGCGGGTCATGGTCTTGTGGTCTCCCCAATCGGTGAGGGCACAGTGCCGGTGGACGGAAGCGAACGCCAGTGTCAAGAGAGCCGGGCGCGCCATGCCTGCCGGGCAGGGCGGTGTTGTCGATCGAAACCCACGCGGGTCATCCCGGGCGAGCGTCGCGAGACCCGGTATCCCTGCCGGAACGCCGACGATAAAGGTTCAGGCATGGATCCCGGATCGGCGCCGCTCCGCGGCTTGTCCGGGATGACGGCGCGAGGTTTTGTCGGTAGGTCCTGCTTCCGAATGTGCTCCCTTCTCGCATGACGATGATCCCGCATCCGCACCAGCTCGTCGCCCGCGACGCCATCCTGGCGGCGCGGGGGAAGGGCGCGGCCGGCTTCCTGTTGGGCGACCTCACCGGCCTCGGCAAGACGCTCTCGGCCTGGCTGGCGCTCTCGGCGATGCCGGAGGAGGAGGTGCTGGTGATCTGTCCGAAGGGCGCGATCCCGCAATGGCGGCGGACCATGGCGCTGTCCGGCCTGCCGGCGAAGCGCGTGACGCTGATGAATTTCGAGAAGACGAAATCGCTGCTCGCGCCCGTGGCCGACAGCAAGAAGCGCACGACGCGGGCGAAGAACAACGAGATCGCCAAGCATGGCCGGCCGAAGCGCGTCTGGCCGCTCGTCGTGATCGACGAGGCGCATCGCATCCGCAATCCGAACTCGCAGCAGGGGCTGGTCTGCCGGCAGATGGCGGAAGCTGCCGATTTCACGATCTATATGAGCGCGACGGCCGGCCAGTCGCCGCACGAACTGTCCTATCTCGCGGGGCTGCTGGCCAAGGCGGCCGGCATGCCCTCGGCCGATCTCGACGGTTTCCGCGTGCTGATGAAGCGATTGAAGATCGGCAGGGCCAAGGGCCGCTGGAAGAACTGGAGCTGGGAGCCGAACGAGGCCGACCGCAGGGTGATGGCCGACCTGCTCTATCGCGGTGCGAACGCCATCGGGCTGCGCCGCCGGCCGGAAGAAATCGCCGGCTGGCCGGAGGTGCAGCGCGAGCTGGCGCCGGTCGCGCTCGATACGGCCGCGCGCAAGCTCTATGACGCGACCTGGCGCGAGTTCCGCAAGGAATTGGGGCTCGCAGGCGGCTCGACGCGCAAGCCGCAGGGCTGGGCCGCCGATCTGCGCTTCCGGCAGAAAGCCAGTTTGCTCCGCATCCCCGGCACGACGGATTTCTGCGAGGACCTGCTGGGCAATGACGAGCAGGTCGCGATCTCCGTCGCCTTCCTCGAGACCAGCGCGATGCTGGCCGAGACGCTCAGGGGGCGCGGCTGGCGCACCGCCGAGATCAATGGCGAACGCTCGGGCGCGCAGAACGAGGAGACGCGCATCGCCTTCCAGACGGGGCAGCTCGATGCGGTGATCTTTACCGTGACCGAGTCGATCTCATTGCATCGCGGCGAAATGCCGGGCGGCGAGCGTGAGCGGGCGCTGGTCATCCACGACATGCGCCACAGCGCGATCCAGCTCCAGCAGATCGAGGGGCGCTGCCATCGCGACGGCCAGCACGCGACGATCTTCTATGCCTATGCCGAGGATACGGTGGAGGAGGCGATCGCCGGCACGGTGATCCAGCGCATGGCGGCGATGGAAGGGCTCGCGGGCGACGATACGCGGATGCTGGAGGCGATTGCGGGAATCGTCGAGGGGCGGGCGGCGGCGTAGCGCCTCAGTTGCGGGCGCGCTCGCCGAGTTCCCTGGCGCCCTCGACCGATGAGCCGGTGAGGCGGACGATGCTGTTCCAGACGTCGCTTGTATAGGCGCCCTGATGGACGACGGCATCGTAGCCGACGACCAGCACGATGATGATCAAAAGCAGGCGGAACACGAGGTCTCTCCTTGTAGTCGTCATCAACGTCGCTGCCCCGGCAGGGTTCCGCCGCCTCCTTCTGGGGTTTAAAACGGAAGCGGCCAAGCAATTATCTCTTGTAAAAGTGTCTTATTCCGAGATGGTGACCTAGGGGAAGAAAACGACCTGGGGATCAAGATGAAGATCATCGTTTCCGCTATTGCTGTTTTTCTCGGTTTCAGTTCGCTGGCGGGTGCCGTATCGGCGATGGAGTTAAAGGGCACGGCCATCATTCTCATCCATGGCAAGGCCGGCGGGCAGGGGCCGTTGCAGCCGCTTGCAGCCGCGCTGAAGGCGGAGGGAGCAACCGTCGCGCTGCCGCGCATGTCCTGGGTGTCAGGCTACCGCACCTATGAGCAGACCTTGGGCGAGGTGCAGGCAGCCGTGCAGCGCGCGCGGGCGGGCGGCGCTGCGCGGGTCGTGCTGATGGGGCACAGCCTCGGCGCCAATATCTCGATGGGCTATGCCGCGCGTGTCGGCGGCGTCGCAGCGGTGGTGGCGCTGGCGCCGGGGCATCGGCCGGATTTCATCGCGTCGCAGACGCAGGACAGCGTTGCCCAGGCCAAGGCAATGGTCGCGGCTGGTCGGGGACAGGAGAAGGCGCAGTTCCTCGACTTTAACCAGGGCCGGACCTTTCCGGTGACGACCACGGCTGCGGCCTATGTCAGCTTCTTCGACCCGTCCGGCCCAGCGGCCAGCGCCGCGCAGGGGAGCGGCGTGGGTGGGCCGGTGCTCTGGGTGATCGGGACCGGTGACCGGGCGGCGATGAACGACCGCGCGCCCTATTCGCGGAGGACGCGCATCGAGGTCTCGGCCGGCCACCAGGACACGCCGCGTGTCGCCGTGCGCCAGGTCATCGATTGGCTCAAGGCGCAGTAACGCCACGCGATCCGGCGGGTCTCAGCCCGCCGGCAGCAGCTCCTTCAGCCGGAAGAGCGCGATCTTCTCGACCTCGGCCAGCGCCGTCGCGGCTTCCTGCTCGGGCGTGTTCTTCAGGCGCGCGTCGAAGGCGGCGAGGATCTGGGCCTTGGTCGCCCCCTTCACCGCCATGATGAAGGGGATGCCGAAGCGGGCCTTGTAGGCCTCGTTCAGTGCCGTGAAGCGGACGCGTTCGTCGCTGCTGAGGCGGTCGAGCCCGGCGCCGGCCTGCTCCTGCGTCGATTCCGGCGTGAGCTCGCCTGCGGCGGCGAGCTTGCCGGCAAGGTCGGGATGGGCGGTGAGCAGGGATTTCTGCTGTTCGGCCGAACCCTTGCGCATGGCCGCAACCATGGCCGCGTGCAGGCTCTCCGCCCTGTCGTGGCCTGCGCCGATGCCGGCGTCATGAGCGGCCTCGGCGATCCAGGGCGAATGCTCCCAGACGCGGCCGAAGACCTCGGAGAACAGTGCCTTGGGCAGCTTCGAGGGCACATAGCCGCCCTGGGGCGGCTGCGTCCTGACCCAGTGGCGGGCGATGTCGAGCCGGGTCGCGACCCAGACTTGGGTATGGCTCTGCACATAGTCGAGGAAGCGGGCGAGGGCCGCGGCGCGGCCCGGCCGGCCGACGAGGCGGCAATGCAGGCCGATCGACATCATCTTCGGCGCGGTCTCGCCCTCGGCATAGAGCGTGTCGAACGAGTCCTTGAGATAGGTGAAGAACTGCTCGCCCGTGTTGAAGCCTTGCGGCGTGGCGAAGCGCATGTCGTTGGTATCGAGCGTGTAGGGCACGGCGAGCTGCGGCCCCTTCGGGCCGCTGAGCCAATAGGGCAGTTCGTCGGCATAGACGTCGGCGGTGTAGAGGAAGCCGCCTTCCTCCATCGTCAGCGGAATGGTGTTCTCGGAGGTGCGGCCCTGATAGCAGCCGAGCGGGCGCTCGCCCGTGAGCTCGGTCTGGATGCGGATGGCCTCAAGGATATCGGCTCGCTCGCGCTCCTTCGGCGTATCGCGATAGTCGATCCATTTCAGGCCGTGAGTCGCGATCTCCCAGCCGGCCTCCTGCATCGAGCCGACGATCTCGGGATAGCGCGCCAGCGCGCTGGCGACGGCGAAGACGGTCACCGGCATGTTGCGCTGCGTGAACATCCGCCAGAGCCGCCAGTAGCCGGCGCGGGAGCCGTATTCGTAGATCGACTCCATGTTCATATGGCGCTGGCCCGGCCAGGGTGCGGCGCCGACGATCTCTGAGAGGAAGGCCTCGGAGGCAGCGTCGCCATGGAGGATGCAGTTCTCGCCGCCCTCCTCGTAATTGATCACGAACTGGACGGCGATGCGCGCCTGGCCCGGCCAATGCGGATGCGGAGCCGCGCGGCCATAACCCTTCATGTCGCGCGGATAGGTGGTCTGGCTCATGATGCTCTAGCTGCCGCGATAGGTGGAATAGCTCCAGGGCGAGGCCAGGAGCGGGACGTGATAGCGCCCATCCGCCTCGGCGATGCCGAAGCGGACGGGCACGAGATCGAGGAAGGCGGGCTGGGGCAGGGCGGTGCCGAGGCTGCGAAAATAGGCGCCGATCGCGAAGGTCAGTTCATAGGTGCCGGGGACGAGCGCGCCGGAGAGCAGGGGCGAATCGGTGCGGCCGTCCCTGTTGGTCACGGCCTCGACCAGCCGCTCGCGCGAGCCGTCGGGGCCGAGCCGATCCAGAGTCACCGCGATGCCGGCGCCGGGGCGGCCGTTGACCGTGTCGAGCACATGCGTCGAGAGATGTCCCATGCGGTGTCCCTGACCTCCCCGGCCTGCTTCTGCGAAGTGTACGGTGCCGCGCGCGGCGATGAGTATTGGCTTTTGCGATAAGATCATGTTCCCGGATGTCAATCCGGGCGGCCGCCAGCGCGATTTCGGCGGGGACGAAAGCAGGCTATTTTGCGTGGGCCGGAGTCTCCGGCTTCCGGTTCCTTGTCCAGCTCTTCCGGAGCGCCGCGCGATGCTCGAAGCCTATCTGATGGAATGGGGCGGCATGATGCTGCGCTGGCTCCACGTCATCACGGCGATTGCCTGGATTGGAGCCTCGTTCTTCTTCATCCATCTCGACGCCTCGCTGAAGCCGGCCGAGGACATTCCGCCCGGGACCGGCGGGCGCGCCTGGCAGGTCCATGGCGGCGGCTTCTACGAGATGCGGAAATACATGGTCGCGCCAGCCGTGATGCCGGCCGAGCTGACCTGGCACAAATGGCAGAGCTACTGGACCTGGATCTCCGGCTTCTTCCTGCTGGTCTGGGTCTATTACGCCCAGTCGGAGCTCTACCTGATCGATCCGGCGGTGATGCAGCTCTCGCCTTTCGCCGCGGGCGCGATCGGCATCGCGGCGCTGGTGATCGGCTGGCTGATCTACGATCTGCTCTGCAAGTCGCCGCTCGGGAAGCATGACGTGCTGCTCGGTCTCGTCGGCTTCGGCTATGTCGTCGCGGCGAGCTGGGCCTTCGCCAACGTCTTTTCGGGGCGGGGCGCGCTGATCCATACCGGCGCGCTGATGGCGACGATCATGACCGCCAACGTCTTCTTCAACATCATGCCGGGCCAGCGGAAGGTGATCGCGGCGCTCACCGCCGGCGAGAAACCCGATCCGAAATACGGCAAGGCGGCCAAGCAGCGCTCGACGCATAACAACTACATCACCCTGCCGGTGCTGTTCCTGATGCTGTCGAACCACTATCCGGTGACCTACGCCAATTCGAGCGTGATCCCGCTGCTGGTGGCATTGGTGATCGTGTCCGGCGCGCTGATCCGGCATTTCTTCAATGTCCGGCACGGCGACCATGCGAAGTCGCCCTGGTGGTGCTGGGCCGTGGCGATCCTGGCGCTCTGGCTCGCCTTCTGGGTGGCGATGTCGTCCTCGCCCGGCGGGCGCGAGCAGCTCGGCCTCAAGGCGCGGGATGCGGCCAAGCCCGTGCTGCTGGCCGGCATGACGCTGCCGCCGGTGGAGGTCTCCAACATCGTGACCGGGCGCTGTGCGATGTGCCATGCGCCGGAGCCGTCCTGGCCGGGCATCCAGATCGCGCCGAAGGGCGTGATGCTGCACGAGCCGGAGCAGATCGCCCTGCATGCCCGCGCCATCCGGGCGCAGGCGGTGATGACCCATGCGATGCCGCCGAACAACCTCTCCGGCATAACCCCGGCCGAGCGGAAGACGCTGGCGGGCTGGCTCGCGGCGGCGCGCTGAAGCCGCCCCGCCGTCTGTTCGATGTGCTGGCAACCACGCCGTCATCCCGGGCTTGACCCGGGATCCATTCCGGAGCGCTTCCAATAAAAGGTTCAGGCATGGATCCCGGATCTCCGCTTCGCTGCGTCCGGGACGACCCGCATTCTTCCTGGCTGTGCGTTAAGCATTGATACCCGCGATATCCGCCCGGCAACCCCGCCCTTCTCCCATCCCATTTCCGCTTTCTTCAGACTGTCATCCGCTTCGTTCACGGAGGCGTGATCACGTTCAGATTCGGTTCAGGTACGCAGCGCCATGGTCCGGCCACTGACAGGGCTGGAGACAGGATCCCAGAACGGGACCGTTCGTGCCGAGGACCGTGGGGGTCCAGTTGAGACGCGTTGATGCAAGGGGCGCCGGCTACCTGCTGGCGGCCATCGGTTTCGTCGTGGCATGGGGCATCCTGTGCTGGCCCTGGCTTTCGGGGGCGGTGACGATTCCGTTCGACGCCAAGGCGCATTTCCAGGCGCAGGTGCAGTTCCTCGCCAATGCGATCCATACCGGCCAGTCGCCCTTCTGGAATCACAACGTCTTCGCCGGCTCGCCGCAGATCGCCGACCCGCAATCGCTTATCTTCTCGCCCGCGATCCTGCTCGCGCTGATCTCGCCGGAGCCGAGCTTTCGCGAGGTCGATGCCTATGTGCTGGCACATCTGCTCGTCGGCGGCCTTGCGCTTCTCATGTTCTTCCGCGATCGCGGCTGGCATCCGGCCGGCGGCCTGATGGCGGCGCTGGTCTTTGCCTTCGGTGCCTCGGCCGCCTGGCGGGTCCAGCATGTCGGGCAGGTCGCGAGCTATGCGTTCTTCGCCATCGCCTTCTGGCTGACGGCGCGGATGCTGCAGCGCTCCTCGATCCTTTCGGGCATCTTCGCCGGGCTTGCGGCCGGCATGATGGTGCTGGAGCCGGACCAGGTCGCGCTGCTCGCCGGCTACGTGCTCGTCGCAATGGTCGTGGCGCACTGGATTTCCGGCGGCTGGCCAGCCTTCAGGGCGAGCCTGCCGCCGATCACGGCCGCGAGCATCGTCGGCCTCATGGTCATCGCAATGCCCCTGCTCTGGACCTGGCTTTTCGCGGAGGCGACGACCCGGCCCGAGATCGATTTCGGCATCGCGGCGAGCGGCTCGCTGCATCCGATGTCGCTGCTCTCCGCCTTCGTCGGCGACCTGTACGGCGCCAAGGACCCGGCCGTCGAGTTCTGGGGTCCCTATGGCGATGCGCGGGTGCTCTATCTCTCGCAGAACATGGCGCAGGTCTATTTCGGCGCGCTGCCGCTGCTGTTGCTGCTGGCCCCCGGCCTGACGCGCGGCTGGCTCTGGGACAGGTCCGTGCGCCCGCTGACGCTGATGCTGGTCTTCATGGTGCTGTTCGCGATGGGCCGCTACACGCCGCTCTTCCACCTGACCTACGAGTATCTGCCCGGCGTGAAGCAGTTCCGCCGCCCTGCCGACGCGACCTTCCTGATCGGCGGCATCGCGGCGATCCTCTCGGGCTATGTGATGCATCGCATCCTGACGGCGGAGGCGGGGACCTCGTTCCGGCGGGACATGCTGATCGGGGCTGCCCTGGTCCTCGGCACGATCCTGCTCGCCCTCGTGGTCTCGCGCGACTGGGGCCATCTCGCGGATGCCTGGAAGCCGATCGTGATGGCGCTCGGGTGGTTCGCGGTCGCGGGGGGGGCCTTCTTCATCCTGCAGCGCTGGCGCGGCGCGCTCGGCACGGCGGCTGCGGCGGTTCTGGTCACCGGCGTGGTCGCCGCCGATCTCGGCGTCAATAACGGCCCGAACGAATCGACCGCGCTCTCGCCGCAGATGTACGACGTGCTGGATTCCCGCACGAAGAACGACACCATCGCGCTGCTGAAGCACCTGACCGCCCAGCCCGAAGGATCGCCGCGGCGAGACCGCGTCGAACTGCTTGGCATGGGCTTCGAATGGCCGAATGCCGGCATGGTCCATGGTTTCGACCATACGCTGGGCTACAACCCGCTGCGGCTCGAGGATTTCTCGGAGGCGGTCGGTACCGGCGACGGCATCGCCAGGCCGGCCGACCGCAAGTTCACGCCGCTCTTCCCGTCCTATCGCTGCCGGCTCGCGAACCTGCTGGGGCTGCGCTACATCGCCTCGCCGGTGCCGATCGAGCAGGTCGATCGCAATCTGGCCGCTGGCGATCTCATCCTGATCGCGCGGACGAAGCAGGGCTATGTCTACGAGAATCCGCGGGCGCTGCCGCGCGTGCAGTTCGTCGGCGGCTGGCAGTTCGCCGATTTCGAGAGCATGAAGCTCTCGGGCCGCTGGCCGGAGACCGACCCGACCCAGGCCGTCCTGCTCGATACCGAGCCGCCGGTCGCGACGCCGGAAGGCCCGGTCGCGACCCGGGCCGAGGTCAAGCTGACGCGTTATCGCAATGCCCGGGTCGAGATCGAGGTCACGACCCCGGTCGCCGGTTTCGTCGTGCTCAACGATATCTGGCATCCCTGGTGGAAGGCCGAGGTCGACGGTGTCGAAACCGAGATCCTGCGGGCCAATGTGCTGTTCCGCGCCGTGCAGGTGCCGGCCGGGACGCATAAGGTGCGCTTCAGCTTCCAACCGCTCTCGGGGGCGATCGCAGAGCTCAGGGCACGCATCGAGCCGCAAGAGCCGGACGACATGCTGCCGCCGGCACCGCGCCATGACGAGCCGCAGATCGTGACCGCGCCGGGCGAGATGCCGAAGCTGGCCGGACCGTCCGAGAGCGTGCGCAATTCGCTGGGTCTTGGCCCGAGCCAGGTTCCGTCTGCGCGCAACGGCACGGCGTCCGCGCATATCCCGGGTGACGCGATCGCGCATTGAAAAGCCGCGGAGGTGCCGCGGCTTTCAAGGAAGCGGTGTCATCCCGTGCGCGCTGCGGCATGGAATGCCGCTGCGCAGATACGGGACCGTTTGCAGGAAAAAGGCGCCCTTGCGGAGGCCATGAGAAAGGGAGCTCTATTCGTCTCGCGGTCCCGTGTCTGCGCGGCAGCGTTTCACGCTGCGGCGCGCACGGGATGACACGCTTCACGACAGCCACTCCCTGGGCAATCGCCTGAGAAAGGCTCGCTCAGGCGACGCCGAGCTTCTTCTGCAGGCTGGTCGAGGAGGTCGTGTACTGAAAGGTCAGCCGCTTATCCGGATAGACGTAGCGGTGGACCTTCTGGGCGCAGAGCGCGGCCTCGTGGAAGCCCGAGAGGATCAGCTTGAGCTTGCCCGGATAGGTGTTGATGTCGCCGACCGCGAAGATGCCGGGCACGCTGGTCTCGAACTTCTCGGTATCGACCGGGACGAGGTTCTCGTTGAGATTCAGGCCCCAGTCGGCGATCGGGCCGAGCTTCATGGTCAGCCCGAAGAAGGGCAGCATCGTATCGCAGGCGATCTCGAAAGGCTCGTTGTCGGTGCCACGGCAGACGACCGCCTCGAGCTTGCCGTCTGTGCCCTTGAGCCCGGTGACCTGGCCGAGCTTCATGTCCATCCTGCCTTCGGCGACGAGGGCGCGCATCTGCTCGACCGAATGCGGCGCGGCGCGGAAATCGTCGCGGCGGTGCATCAGCGTGACGCGGTTGGCGATGGGCTGGAGGTTCAGCGTCCAGTCGAGGGCGGAATCGCCGCCGCCAACGATCAGGATGTTGCGGCCGCGGAAGGCCTCCATCTTGCGCACGGCATAATAGACCGAGCCGGCCTCATAAGCCTCGATGCCGGGGATCGGCGGCTTCTTCGGCTGGAAGGAGCCGCCGCCGGCGGCGATGATCACGGTCTTGGTGTCGAAGACGGTGCCGGCATCGGTGGTGACGCGGAAGCGCGGCGCCTCTGCCGTACCCGTCGGCTCCACCGCCTCGATCATCTGGTTGAGATGGAAGGTCGGCCCGAACGGCTTGATCTGCTCCAGCAGATTGTCGACCAGCGCCTGGCCGGTGACCATCGGGAAGCCCGGAATGTCGTAGATCGGCTTCTCGGGATAGAGCTCGGCGCATTGCCCGCCGACCTTCGGCAGGATGTCGACGAGATGGGCGCGGATATCGAGCAGGCCGAGCTCGAAGACGGCGAAGAGGCCGCAAGGGCCGGCGCCGACGATGACGACGTCGGTGGTGATGACTTCGTTTTCGTTGGCGGCAGCCGCGTCGCTCATGTTTCTACCTTCGAGCCGGTCCAAACTGTCCGATTTAACGAACTCGCGCGGAGGACATGAGGCTTCGAAGGCCGGTTGGCAAGTGCAAAGTGAGAAATCGCGGAGGCGACCGGAGAGGGGGAAGAGTGTTCTCCTTTCCCCGGCCGCCGTAGCGGAATCAGGCCCCGGTATCGGCCTTGAGCCCCGCGGCGGCGATGCCGGCGCAGGCAGCGGCCTCGTCGTTGTCGGAGGTGTCGCCGGAGATGCCGACCGCGCCGAGCAGCGCTCCTTCGGGCGAGCGGATCAGCACGCCGCCGGGGACAGGCACCAGCGAACCGCCGACGGCATGGGTCGCGGCCTCGACGAAATAGGGCCGGTCCAGCGCCATCTTGTGCAGCGCGCGCGTGCCCATCCCGAGTGCGACCGCGCCATGCGCCTTGCCGAGGGCGATCTCGCCGCGCTTCAGGCTGGTGCCGTCCTGCGCCGCGAAGGCCTTCTGCGCGCCGCGCGCATCGAGCAGGGCGATGGCGAGCGGCTTGAAGCCGTTCGATTCGGCATGGCCGAGCGCGGTCTGGAGGATGGTCTGGGCCTGGGCGAGGGTCAGCATTTCGGAAACTCCGCTTTCGTCTGCGACGTTCTTGCCAGCCACGGGGCGCGCGGAAAAGGCCGTTCGAGCGCGCTTTCGCGCAATCGGGGCCAGCCGGCAAGCAAAACACCTTTTCCCTGCCGACTTGCATAGGACCGCCCGACAGGGCTTGATAGCGCCGCGACACGCGGAGGTTTATTCATGGGTCTGTTCAGTTTCATCAAGGAAGCCGGTGCCAAGATCTTCGGCGGCTCAGCCAAGGCGGCGACCGCCGAAGATCTGCAGAAGGAACTGGCGGGGCACGGCCTGCCTTCCGACGTCAATATCCAGATCGACGGCGACAAGGTGAAGGTCTCCGGCAAGGCGGTTTCGACGGAAGAGGCCGAGAAGATCATTCTCGCGCTCGGCAACACCACCGGCGTGGCCGAGGTCGAGTCCGACCTCGCCGTGACCAAGGAGGCTGCGGCAGCGGTGTTCTACACGGTGAAGAAGGGCGACACGCTCTGGAAGATCGCCGAGGAGCATTACGGCAAGGGCCAGGGCGCGAAATACACCGAGATTGTCAAGGCCAACACGCCGCCGGTCAAGAATCCCGACCTGATCCAGCCGGGCTGGGTCCTGCGCATTCCGCCGAAGGCCTGAGGCCTTTCCGCGACAGGGCAGCCGCGCGCCTCGTGCTCGCGGCTGCTTCTCGTTTCTGGCATCGCAAGGCGTTTCCGAACGGTGGCGCCTGAGCGATTGCCGACCTATCTCAACAGCTCGCCCGACCGGGCTGGAGTGGCCTGCCCATGATCGTGAACGACCTCGATATCGACGCCGTGAAGGCGGGCCTAGGCGACGGCTCCATCCTGCTGGTCGACGTGCGCGAGCCCCATGAATTCGCCGCGGGCCATATTCCTGGCTCGATCTCGCGCCCGCTCTCGCAATTCGATCCCGCCGACCTGCCGAACGAGCCGGGCAAGCGTCTCGTGCTCTCCTGCGCGGCGGGCGTGCGCTCGCGGCGTGCGCTCGAATTCGCGCAGTCGGCCGGGCTCGACATCGACAGCCACTATGCCGGCGGCTTCAAGGACTGGCTGATGCATGGCGAGCCGGTGACGCAGGATTGAGGCCTCAAGCCCGATCCACGCTCCAGCCGCCTGTCGACGAAGGATTCAAGACCATGCTGACCCGAGCTTTCTTCCTGAGCGCCGCATGTGCCGCCGCATTGCTGCTGGCCGCGCCCGGCGCCGGATGGGCGCAGGGCGCGGCGACGATGCCTGCCGGCAGCGCCGGCAAGGCCGCCGATGACGGCCTCCAGGCCGCGATCGTCAAGTCGAACGCCTATACCGGGCTGATGAACCGTACGCTGCGCGCCATCCAGTCCTGGGAGCGCTATCGCAGCTGGGTCGACATGAAGAAGGGGCCGACCGGCAAGGAGCGCTACATCACCTACGGGCTCTACAGTCTGTACGACGTCGCCGGCGAGATCAGGAAGGCCGAGGAGGCGATAGCGAACGAGCCGAAGCTGCCGGCGATCGACGAGACCATGGGCCGCTACATCAAGGCCTATCAGGAGCTGGCGCCGCTGATCACCAGGGCCGAGCGCTATTACGACCGCAAGGACTATCGCGACGACAATCTCGCCGAGGGCAAGAGGCTGCATGCGCTGATGGTGCCGGCAGCCATGACCTTCCTGGAGGAACGCTCCAAGCTCGACGCTCTGATGCGCGTCTACAAGCGCGGGCTCGACCAGCGTGAGCTTGCCGCCGTCGAGCAGCGCGAGGGCAAGTCGGCCCGCTGGCAGGTGCGCAACATCATGATCAATGCGCGTGCCGTCATGGACCTGATGCCGAGCAACGAGAGCCCGATCGTCGACCTCAAATCCTTCAACGCCGCTGTCGCCGACTACGCCGCCGCGATCCGCGAGATGGATGCGTTCAAGGACAAGGAGCCCAAGGGCGTGCCCTTCATCGAGAGCCAGGCCAGCTCCTGGCTCGGCAAGCTGCGCGATTTCAGCGACAAGCTTGCCAAAAGCAAGGGCGATGTCCGGCGCGGCGCGGCCAACGACGCCAACTGGATCGTCAACAACTACAACACCATGGTCTCGCTCTCGGAGACGGCCATCCGCATGTCGCGTTGAGATCGATGCGTGCCGCGCATTCCCGGCGCGTGATGGGCCGGGGCTGACGTGGCGCGTTTTATGCTCCAGTCTTGCATTGGACTGTTTGGAAAAAGAAGCCCTCATCCTGAGGAGCCGCGCCAGCGGCGTCTCGAAGGATGCTCCAGGAGGCTCCGGAACCATCTGGAGCATCCTTCGAGACGCAAGCCTTCGGCTTGCTCCTCAGGATGAGGGCTCGGCAGTTTCCGGATCGGCTTTCAGACCAAACTGAGGATATGCCTCATGCGTCCCATGAAATTCGGTTTCGGCCAGCCGGTGCGGCGGGTCGAGGATCAGCGCCTGACCACCGGCACCGGCCGCTATACGGACGACATCGCCGCCGACGGCGCCCTGCACGCCTTCGTGCTGCGCTCGCCTTACGCCCATGCCCGCTTCGCCGTCGCGGATGTCGAGACAGCCCGCAAGATGAAGGGCGTCAAGCTCATCCTGACCGGCACAGATGTCTCCCAATACGGCGACCTGCCGTGCAAGGGCCATGTGAAGACGACCTCCGGCGAGATGTCGCAATCGCTGCCGGTCCCGGTGCTGCCGACCGATACGGTCCGTCATGTCGGCGAGGCCGTCGCCTTCATCGTCGCCGAGACGCTGGCGCAGGCGCGCGACGCGGCCGAGGCGATCGCGATCGACTGGGACCCGCTGCCGGCTGTGACCGGCATCGCCGAAGCGTTGGAAGCGGATGCGCCGCAGGTCTGGCCCGACCGGAAGGGCAATGTCGCCTTCGAGGCCGAGCAGGGCGACCGTGAGCGGACCGAGAAGGCCTTTGCCAAGGCGGCGCGCACCGTTTCGCTCACCGTCATCAACAACCGGCTCGCCTCCAACTACATGGAGACGCGGGCCTGCATCGCCGAATACGACAAGGCCGAGAAGCGCTGGACCCTGACGCTGGGCAGCCAGGGCAGCCACGGCATGCGCGACCTGATCGCGACCTATGTGCTCAAGGTCGACCCCAAGCGGATCCGCGTGGTGACGCCCGATGTCGGCGGCGGCTTCGGCACCAAGATCTTCCTCTATCGCGAATACCCGCTGGCGATGATCGCGGCCGAGAAGCTGAAGCGGCCGGTGCGCTGGGTCGCCGATCGCAACGAGCACTTCCTCGCCGATACCCATGGCCGCGCCAATCTCGCGACGGCGACGATGGCGCTCGACGCCAGGGGCAAGTTCATCGGCCTGAAGGTCGATCTCTCGGCCGAGATGGGCGCGTATCTGTCGCAGTATGGGCCCTTCATCCCCTGGGTCGGCACCACGATGACGCCGGGCTGCTACAACATCCCGGCCGTGCATGTCGTGTTCAGGGGCGTGCTCACCCACACCACCCCGGTCGACGCCTATCGCGGCGCCGGCCGGCCCGAGGCCGCCTATCTGATCGAGCGGCTGGTCGATGCGATCGCGCGCGAGACCGGCAAGACGCCCGATGCGGTGCGCGCCCAGAATTTCGTCAAGCCGACGGAGATGCCGCACAAGACACAGACCGGCCCGGTCTACGATTCCGGCGAGTTCGAGGGCCATATGCGTCGCGCCATGGAGGTCGCCGACTGGAAGGGCTTCAAGGCCCGCCAGAAGGCCTCGGCCAAGGCCGGCAGGATTCGCGGTATCGGCATGGCCAGCTATATCGAGGCCTGCGGCGGCGGGGGGCCGGAGAGCTCCACGGTCATTCTTGAAAAAGACGGCACCGTCACGGTGCTGATCGGCACGCAGTCGAACGGGCAGGGGCATGAGACGGCCTATTCGCAGCTCGTCTCGCAACATCTCGATATCCCGATGGACCGCATCCGCGTCGTGCAGGGCGATACCGACCGGGTCGAGACCGGCTCCGGCACCGGCGGTTCGCGCTCGATTCCGGTGGGCGGCGCGGCGCTCGACAAGGCGACGGGCATCCTCACCGACAATCTCAAGCAGCTCGCCTCCGAGAAGCTCGAGGCGGCGGTGGGCGATCTCGAGATCACTGACGGCGCGGTCCGTATCGTCGGCACCGACAAGGCGCTCGACCTTGCCGCCATCGCGGCGCTGCCCGGCGCGACGCCGGCCATGCTGAAGGTTCACCAGAGCTGGCAGCCGCCGGAGGCGACCTATCCGAACGGCACCCATGTCTGCGAGCTGGAGATCGACCCCGGCACGGGCGGCACGGAAATCCTCAACTATGTCGTGGTCGACGATTTCGGCGTGACGCTGAACCCGCTGATGCTGCAGGGCCAGGTCCATGGCGGCTCGGCCCAGGGCATCGGGCAGGCGCTGATGGAGGAAATCCGCTTCGATCCGGACGGGCAGATGCTGACCGCGACCTTCATGGACTATGCCCTGCCGCGCGCCGTCGACATCCCGAACTTCCATTTCGAGACGCGCAATGTCCGCTGCCTGACCAACGCTATCGGGGTGAAGGGCGCGGGCGAGGCCGGCGCCATCGGCGCCTGCCCGGCGGTGATGAACGCGGTGGTCGATGCGCTCGACCGGGCAGCCGGCATCAAGGCGATGGACATGCCGGCGACGCCGCTCAAGGTCTTCACGGCGCTGAAGCAGGCCGGGTATCGGCTTTGATGCAAGAATGGGCTTGCGGTGACGCAAGCTCCTTCACGCAAAAGCGACTTGGCTGTCGCGTGATCATCGTTTGATCTGGACAAGTTTAAAACAGCGCCGTCAGGCGCGAACTTGTCTTTGAGGGGAACTGAATGATCCGCACCGCTCTCGTTCTTGCCGGCCTCGGGCTTGGCCTCACCGCCGTGATGGCGCAGTCGAATCCGATCGCGGAGCGCAAGGACGCAATGAAGGCGGTCGGCGCGGCGACGCGGGAGGGCGCTGCCATCGCCAAGGGCGAGGCCGCCTTCGACGCGGCCAAGGCGCAGGCGATCTTCAAGACCTATGCCGATGCGGCCAAGAAGATGCCGACCCTGTTCCCGGATTCCTCCAAGACCGGCGGCGAGACCACGGCCGCCCCGAAGATCTGGGAGGACCAGGCCGGGTTCAAGGCGGCCTTCGCCAAATTCGAGACCGATGCGGCGGCCGGCGCGAGCGTCGCGAATCTCGACGGTTTCCGCACCGCCTTCGGCGCGGCGACCAAGAATTGCGGCACCTGCCACGAGGTCTACCGCATCAAGAAGTGATCGGCCTGGCGGTTGGTTCGGAGAGCGGGCGCCAGCGATGGCGGCCCGCTTCTTCGTGAGCGCCTCGGCATCTCCTGCGCCGTTCCCCTGCCGTCATGCTCGGGCTTGACCCGAGCATCTCGTAACACGGAGCTTCTGGAGCCACTTCCTGCCGGAGATTCTCGGGTCTGCGCTTAGCTTCGCCCGAGAATGACGACACGGCATCGCCGGATGCCAAGACGCAGTCTGGAATTGCTGCGTTTTCAGGGTTGCCGATGCGAGGCCGGCCCGTCCAATCTGTCGACCTGCCGACGGGAGACCTCGATGCTGTTGCTGCGCCGCCTTTTTGCGACCCTCGTCCTGCTTGCGGTCCTGGGCCTGGCGGGCTTCTACGTACTGACCGATCCGCGCGTGGTTTCGCCCTCGCCGGAGATCGGCGCGCTGCCGGCGGCGGATGTCGAGAACGGCAAGGTGCTGTTTTCGGCCGGCGGCTGCACCTCCTGCCACGCGACGCCCGGACAGGACGACAAGCTCCGGCTCGGCGGCGGGCTCGCGCTGGAATCGCCCTTCGGCACCTTCCATGCGCCGAACATCTCGCCGCATACGCGCGACGGCATCGGCAATTGGGGCGTGCAGGATTTCGTCGATGCGATGGCGGCGGGCGTCTCGCCTTCCGGGCAGCATCTCTACCCGTCCTTCCCCTACACCTCCTATCGCTTGATGCCGCCGAAGGCGCTGGCCGATCTCTTCGCCTATATCCGCACCCTGCCGCCGGTCGAGGGCAAGGCGGCTCCTCATGACCTACGCTTCCCCTTCAACATCCGCCGGGTGGTCGGCGGCTGGAAGCTGCTGTTCTTCGAACGCGCGCCCTTCCGCCCGGATCCGAGCAAGAGCGAGGCCTGGAATCGCGGCGCCTATCTCGTCAATGGCCCCGGCCATTGCGCGGAATGCCATTCCAACCGCAATGCGCTCGGCGCCGTCGTCGCCGCGACCCGCTTCGCCGGCGGGCCGGATCCGGAGGGCAAGGGCTGGGTGCCGAACATCACCCAGTCCGAGAAAGGGCTGGCGAAATGGTCGAAGGAGGAGATCGCCGAATTGCTGAAGACCGGCTTCACCCCAAGCTTCGACAGCGTCGGCGGCTCGATGGCCGCGGTCGTGCGCAATACCGCGCAACTCCCCGAGACCGACCGCATGGCGATGGCGGAATACCTGAAATCGCTGCCGGCCATCGAAGGGCCGGCGCGCCCGCAGGCCAAGGCGCCGTGACGCGTCGGGCAGAAAGATGTGATTCAAAGCCCTCATGGTCGATGTCGATGGCGTCGTGATCATGCATCCCGATCCGCAAGGCTGGTCGGCGCACCTGGAACGAGACCTCGGCCTGTCGACGGCGCTGTTGCAGTCGGCATTCTTCGCGCCGCATTGGCACGACATCGTCCTGGGGCGCGCGGGCCTGCGGGAGCGTCTCGCGCCGGTGGCGGCGCTGCCGCCTATTCCATCACCGCGGCCTTGAGGATGCAGACCATCAGGGCGGTGCCGGGTTCGTTGCCGACGCAGCGGACGACGTGGCGGCGGTCGCAGCGATAGCGCAGGGTCTCTCCCGCCTTGGCGCGCTGGATGATGTCGCCGACCTCGACCTCGAATTCGCCGGATGTGACCGAGAGCGATTCGATCGAGCCGCGCTGATGGCCCTCGGAATCGAGCTCGCCGCCGGGCTCGGCGCTGACCTCGTACCATTGCAGCCACTCGACCGTCTTGATCCAGCCGACGATGGCCAGGCGCAGCTTGCCGTCCTCCGAGACGAGGATCGGCGTGTCGGCGCGGGTGGTCTTCTCGATGAAGGGCTCTTCCTCGCCGCTGGAGAGGACGCGCTCGATCGAAATGTCGAGCGCCTGCGACAGCCGCCAGATCGTCGCCAGCGTCGGGTTGGTTTCGTTGCGCTCGATCTGGCTGATGATCGACTTGGCGACGCCGGACTGCTCGGCCAAATCGGAGAGCGAGAAGTTATAGGCCTTGCGCAGCCGCTGGATGGTCTTGCCGAGCTGGCCGGAGATGACCTGAGCCCCGGATTCAAGCTCCCGCCCGCCGCGCTCCTTGGTCTCGATACCCATCCGTCCGGCCCCTTTTCGACTGTGGCGTCGTTTGTAACGGCGGACGATCGTTTGAACAAGCGAACTGTGCCGGGCGCGGAGCCGGCGGTTCGCTCATCCTCAGGTCATGCGGCTGGGGCCGACCTCGCGCTGCTCGCGGCGGGCGAGGCCGAGCTGGCGCTCGCGCAGGATGACATAGATGCCGGACACGATGACGATGGTGGCGCCGATCAGGATCGCCAGCGCCGGCCATTCGCCGAACCAGAACCAGCCGATCGCGACGGCCCAGAGCATCGTCGAATATTCGAAAGGCGCGATCAGCGAGGCGTCGCCATAGCGATAGGCCTGCACGATCAGGATCTGGCCGAGCCCGCCGAGGATGCCGATCAGGACCATCATCGCCGCATCCTGGAGGTTGGGCGTGTTCCAGCCGAGCAGGATGGTCGAGAGGCCGAGCAGGCTGGTCAGCAGCATGAAATAGAAGACGATCGCGCCGGTGCGCTCGGTCGCGGTCAGGAGCCGCACCTCGACCGAGGCGAAGGCCGAGCAGAACGCGCCGGCCAGCCCCAGCATGGCCCCGAGCGCAGCATTGCCGCCGACGGGATGGGCGCCGGCGCCCAGATGCGGCGAGAGCATGATGAGCACGCCGACGAAGCCGATCGTCACCGCGCTCCAGCGATAGATGCGGACGCGCTCCTTCAGGACGAGCGCCGCCAGCACCACGACGGCGAGCGGCGCTGCATAACCGATCGCGACGGCCTCCGAGAGCGGCAGGAACTGCAGGGCCGCGAAGCCGCAGAACATGCCCGTCGAGCCCATGATGCCGCGCTTGAGATGGCCGCGCAGGTTGCTGGTCTTCAGGGCCGCCGGCAGTTCCGAGCGCCAGGCCAACCAGATGAGCAGCGGGATCATCGCGAAGAAGGAGCGGACGAAGACGATCTCGCCGGTCGGATAGCGGGTCGAGATCGACTTGATGCCAGCCGACATCAGCGTGAAGGCCAGCGCCGAGACCAGCTTGAGGGTGATGCCGAGAAGAGGGGACAAAGCGCGCGGCCGGAACAGGGGGACGGTTTCGAGCGAAACCGTCGCTCCTTAGAGCATGTCGAACCCGGGAAGCGAAGCGTGAACTCTGCAACCCGGATAGGCCATTGGTGCGGGAGCGGGGTGGGCGGAAGCCGAAACGCCGTCATTCCGGGGCATTGCGAAGCAATGAGCCCGGAATCCAGAATCGCTGCGCTCGGTCGTGAAGCAGACCGATCGCGCCAGCGTTCTGCGGGTGCGGCATCGGTTCTGGATTCCGGGCTCGGGCCTTCTCCCCGCCCCGGAATGACGATGCGGGGAGGCGCGCGGCCTCAGAACGTACCGCGGAAGGAGCCGCCGTCGATCAGGAAGTTCTGGCCGGTGAGGTAGCCGGCATGGGCGCTGGCGATGAAGGCGCAGAGCTTGCCGAACTCGTCAGGCGTGCCGAGGCGCCCGGCGGGGACCGCGGCGAGCCGGCGCTTTACCGCTTCGTCCATGCTGATGCCCTGCATCTCGGCGGCCTTGGTGGTCGCGACCTTGATCCGGTCGGTGTCGAACACGCCGGGCAGGATGTTGTTGATGGTGACGTTGGCATGGGCCACCTCGCGGGCGACGCCCGAGAGGAAGGCGGTGAGGCCGGCACGCGCGGCCGAGGAGACGTCGAGCCCGGTCAGCGGCGTCACGACGCTCGCCGAGGTGATGTTGACGATGCGGCCGAAGCCGCGCTCGACCATGCCGTCGATGACGCGCTGCACGAGCTCAAGCGGGGTCGCCATGTTCTGGACGACGCCTTCGAGCAACCCGTCGCGCGTCACCTGGCGGAAGGGCTTGGGCGGCGGGCCGCCATTGTTGTTGACGAGGATGTCGGGATTGGGCGCCGCCGCCAGCAGCGCATCCTGACCGGCCCTGGTCGAGACGTCGGCGACGACGGCGACGACGGTCGCGCCGGTCGAAGCGCGGATCGCGGCGGCGGTCGCTTCAAGCGTGCTGGCGTCGCGGCCGTTGATGACGACGGTGCAGCCGGCCTGCGCCAGCGCTTCGGCGCAGCCGCGGCCCAGCCCCTTGCTGGAGGCGCAGACGATGGCCGTACGGCCGGCAATTCCCAGATCCATGGTGTTCTCCGATCAGCGACGCAAACTGCGAGGCGCATAGCCTGAGCACGGATTGGCCGCGCCGTCATCAAAGCGCAACGCAAATCAGACACACGGCCCTCGCATCGCAGCAGCAGGGGCTGGCCGGCATGAGCGACGAGGATAACAGCAAGCGGGTCCGCAGCATCTTCATCTCGGATCTGCATCTGGGCACCCGTGGGGCCCAGGCCGATCTCGTGCTGGAGTTCCTGCGCGCCTATGATGCGCCGCAGATCTATCTCGTCGGCGACATCATCGACGGCTGGCGCCTGAAGAGCGGCTGGTACTTCCCGCAGACGCATAACGACGTGATCCAGAAGCTGCTGCGCAAGGTGCGCAAGGGCTCGAAGCTGATCTACGTCACCGGCAATCACGACGATTTCCTGCGCGATTTCACCGGCCTGCAATTCGGCGGCATCACCCTGGTCGACGAGATCGTCCACGAGACCGCCGACGGCAAGCGCATGCTCGTCATCCATGGCGACCTGTTCGACCTCGTGGTGCGCAACGCCAAATGGCTCGCGCTGCTGGGCGACTGGGCCTACACGGTCGCGCTCGCGCTCAACATGGCGATCAACCGGGTACGCCGCGTGCTGCGCCTGCCGCACTGGTCGCTCTCGGCCTGGGCCAAGGCCAAGGTCAAGAACGCGGTGAACTATATCGGCGAGTTCGAGAGCTGCCTTGCCGCGGAGGCGCGTCGCCACAAAGCCGACGGGGTGATCTGCGGCCATATCCACCATGCGGCCCAGCGCGAGATCGACGGTCTCACCTATATCAATACCGGCGACTGGGTCGAAAGCTGCACGGCCTTCGTCGAGCACGAGGACGGGCGCTTCGAACTGATCCGCTGGCCGCAGGGCCGCCTGAAGACCGCGCCGGCGGCGCCGGTCACGGTGTCGGCGCGGCCGGCCCCGGTGCGGGACCTGATCGAGGCGGCGTGATGCGCGTTCTCGTCGCGACCGATGCCTGGCGGCCGCAGGTCAACGGCGTGGTGCGCTCGCTGGAGCAGATGATCGCTGCGGCCCCTGCGCTCGGCATCACGGCGCAGGCGCTGACGCCGGAGGGTTTCCATCAGGTCGGCCTGCCGAGCTATCCGGATATCCGCCTCGCGCTGGCGACGCGCCGGGCATTGGCCGCACGGATCGCCGATTTCGCGCCGGACCATATCCATATCGCGACCGAGGGGCCGATCGGCTGGCTGACACGGGCGGTCTGCCTCGCGCAGAAGCGACCGTTTACCACGAGTTACCACACGCGCTTCCCGCAATATATCGCGGCGCGCTGGCCGATCCCCGAAAGCTGGAGCTACCGGCTGCTGCGCCGCTTCCACGGTCCCGCCCGTGCCGTCATGGTCTCGACCGCGACGGTGGAGGAGGAGTTGCGCCAGCATGGCTTCGAGAATCTGGTGCACTGGGGGCGCGGCGTCGATCTCTCGCTGTTCCATCCGCGCCCGCAGAGCCTTCTCGACCTGCCGCGGCCGATCTTCCTCTATGTCGGGCGCGTCGCGGTCGAAAAGAATGTCGAGGCCTTCCTCTCGCTCAAGCTGCCGGGCAGCAAGGTCGTGGTCGGCGACGGACCGGCACGGATCGATCTCGAGCGTGCCTTTCCCGAAGCGCGCTTCCTCGGCCTGAAGGAAGGCGAGGAACTGGCCGGGATCTATGCCTCCTCGGACGTCTTCGTCTTCCCGAGCCTGACCGACACTTTCGGCATCGTGCTGCTGGAGGCGGCGGCGAGCGGCCTGCCCGTCGCGGCTTTCCCGGTGCAGGGGCCGCGCGACGTCTTCGCCGGCAGCGCGGCTGCGGTGCTGGACGAGGATCTGCGCAGCGCGGCGATGCAGGCGCTGAGAGTCCCGCGCGAGGCCTGCCTGGAGCTGGCGGCGCGCCATAGCTGGGCGGCGAGCGCCGCGCAGTTCTATGGGCATATCCGGCGGGTGGCGCGCGAGGCCGGCTATTTCCCGCGCGAACCGGAAGCGCCGGCCGCCATCACGCTCACAGCCTTCGCGAGCGGGCGTGGCGGGGAAGGGCGCGGGCTGCCGCGGCGCCTGCCGGCTTGAGCTGGGCGCGGAAACCGTCGCGCCGCTCGTGGACCGAGGCGATGACGAGGCCCATCGGCACGCCGAGCCCGACCAGGGCGGCTTCCGACAATTGCAGGCTGGCTTCGATCGTCTCCGGCACCGCGTCGTTGACGCCGATCTCGTAGAGATGGCGGGCATGGGCGGCGTCGCGGGCGCGCGCGACGATGACGATGTCGGGCCTGAGCGAGCGCGCGGCGAGGACGGTTTCGTCGACGGCGCGCGGATTGTCGATCGTCACGATCAGCGCCGTCGCCTCATCCAGGCCGCAGAGGCGCAGGAATTCGGGCTTGGTCGCGTCGCCGTAATAGGCCGGGCGCCCGGCGCGCCGTTGCGCTGTGATCAGCGAAGCGTCGGAGTCGATGACGATATGCGACTTGCCGTGCTCGTCCAGCATCGAGCCGACGAGGCGCCCGACGCGCCCGCCGCCGACCACGATGGCGCGGGGCGCATGATCGTCCGGCGGCAGCACGGCCGCCTCGTCCGGCAGCGTGACCGGCGTCGCGAGCTTCTGGGCGAGGTTGCGGGCGATGCGCGCCAGCAGCGGCAGCGCGACCATGGTGAGCGAGACCGAGGCCAGCACGATGCCGGTGGCGGCGGGATCGATCAGCCTGGCGCCGGTCGCGGCATTGAGCAGCACGAAGGCGAACTCGCCGCCAGGCGCGACCAGGAACGCAGTTTCAAGCGCGGTCGCCGTCGCAAGCCTGAAGCGGCGGGCGAGCCCGAAGATGATGATGCCCTTGACCAGCACGAGCCCCGCCGCGCCGCCCAGGATCGCGAAGGGATGGGCCGCGATATCGGCCGGGTTCACGCCCATGCCGACGGTGAGGAAGAAGACGCCGATCAGCAGGGACTTGAACGGGTCGATCGTGACCTCGATGGCACGGCGGAACTCGGTCTCGGCGAGCAGCAGCCCGGCGATGAAGGCGCCGAGCCCCATCGAAAGGCCGGCGGCGGCGGCGATCAGGCCGGTGCCGAGCGCGGTCAGGAGCGTCGCGGCCATGAAGCTCTCGGTCGAACCGGTCGAGGCGACCAGCCGGAAGAGCGGGCGCAAGGCCAGCCGGCCGATGACGACGATGATCGCGATCGCGACAAAAGCCTGGATGAAGGCCTGGGTCAGGCCTGCGAGCAGCGAGCCCGAGCCGTTCTGCGCGTCGAGCACGCTGATCAGGAACAGGAGCGGGATGACCGCGAGGTCCTGGCAGAGCAGGATCGCGAAACTGGAGCGGCCGGCCGATGTCGTCATCCGCTTCTTCGCCGCCAGCAATTCGACGACCATGGCCGTTGATGACAGCGCGAGGCCGAAGCCGATGATGAGCGATGCCGCCGCCGGCTGGCCGAGCGCATAGGCGAAAAGCCCGATCGCCCCAGCGCAGAGCCCGACCTGCCCGAGGCCGAGGCCGAAGACGAGGCGCTTCATCGTCATCAGGCGCTCGAAGGAAAGCTCCAGCCCGATGACGAAGAGCAGGAAGGCGACGCCGAGCTCGGCCGGGCCGGCCAGCGCCTCCGCGTTCGAGACGGTGATCGTGCTCAGCAGCGGAATCTTGGAGACGAGGCCGCCGAGGCCGAAGGGACCGAGCAGGGCGCCGCAGCCGACGAAGGCGATGATCGAGTTGATCTTCAGGGTCTTGGCGATCGGCACGACGATGCCTGCCGTGGCGAGCACGACGACGACGTCTCGATAGGCGGAAGGGTCGACTGTACCGGCCAAAAGGCAGACCTTGCGATTCGCGGGTTGAAGGGATGGGCCTGCGAACTTTGCGGTTTGCGGCGGCGCAGCACAACCTTGGAATCGTCCGGGCGGACAGAAATTCGCCTTGCGGCGCGAGCCTTTAGGCGGCGGCGCTCGGATGCCTCGGGCAAAAAATCCGGTTTCCGCGTCCGAGGCGAATGGGCTAGCGTCCGGCCAATCGTTCAGAAGGACCGTCCATGCGCTTTGCCGGCACCGAAAACTACGTCGCGACCGAGGATCTCACCGTCGCCGTCAATGCCGCGATCCGGCTGGAGCGTCCGCTGCTGGTGAAGGGCGAGCCCGGCACGGGCAAGACGGTGCTGGCCGAGGAGGTCGCGGCGGCGCTCGGCGCGCCGTTGATCACCTGGCATATCAAGTCGACGACCAAGGCGCAGCAGGGCCTCTACGAATACGACGCGGTGAGCCGCCTGCGCGACAGCCAGCTCGGCGACCCCCGCGTCTCCGAGATCGGCAACTACATCAAGCGCGGCAAGCTCTGGGAGGCTTTCGTCGCGCCCGTCCGCCCGGTGCTGCTGATCGACGAGATCGACAAGGCCGATATCGAGTTCCCCAACGACCTGCTGCTCGAGCTCGACCGCATGGAGTTCCACGTCTACGAGACCGGCGAGACGATCAAGGCGGCGCAGCGGCCGGTGATGATCATCACCTCCAACAACGAGAAGGAATTGCCGGACGCCTTTCTGCGCCGCTGCTTCTTCCACTATATCCGCTTCCCCGATGCGCAGACGATGCAGCAGATCGTCGAGGTGCATTTCCCCGGCATCAAGAAGCGCTTGATGGAAGAGGCGCTGCGCCTGTTCTTCGAGGTGCGCGAGGTGCCGGGCATCAAGAAGAAGCCCTCGACCTCGGAATTGCTCGACTGGCTGAAGCTGCTCGTCGCCGAGGATATCGGGCCGGAGGTGCTGCGCGAGCGCGATCCCCGCAAGCTGATCCCGCCGCTGCATGGGGCGCTGCTCAAGAACGAGCAGGATGTCTCGCTCTTCGAGAAGCTCGCCTTTATGGCCCGGCGCGAGAGCCGGTGAGGCTCTGGCGTCAGTAGATGACGCTCGTTCAGCGCGGGGAACCCTCTCCCGGAGGGAGAGGGCAGGGTGAGGGGAAGGCCGTTGGAAATCAAGGCGTCGGCCTGACCGCTGCTGCGGTGAGAATCAGCGCAACTGGTCCAGGGGCCTACACCTCACCCCTGCCCCTCTCCTTACAGGAGAGGGGTTCCCCGCGCTGTCCGAGCCCCCCTCGCAAAATCGCCTCGTCATCGCTAGGTTCTGTTCATGCGACGCCTCATGCTTCTGCGCCACGCCAAGTCCCACTGGCCCACGGGTGTGGCCGACCGCGACCGCCCGCTTGCGGCGCGCGGGCGCGAGGCCGCCCCGGTGATGGGGCGCTATCTCGCCGATGAACTGCTCCTGCCCGATCTCGTGCTGATCTCGCCGGCCAAGCGCACCGTCGAGACCTGGGAGATGGTCGCGCCGATGCTGCCCGAGAAGCCGGCGACGCAATACGAGCCGCGCATCTACGAGGCCAAGGTCGAGCGCCTGCTCGACGTCGTTCAGGAGGTCGAGGGCGATGTCCGGACGCTGCTGCTGATCGGCCATAATCCCGGCTTCGAGGAGCTGGCGCATCTTCTGACCGGCCATGGCGACCGTTATGCGGCGGCGCGGATGAGCCAGAAATACCCGACCTGTGGGCTGGCCGTGATCGATTTCGCCACCGAGCACTGGTACGCAATCGCGGCGCGCGAAGGCCGGCTCGACCGCTTCGTGACCCCGGGGTCGCTCGGCGAAGGCCCGGACGAATGAGCGAGCCTTCGGTGTTACGACCGGGTCTCGGGCACTTCCTTCGCGCTCCTGCCTTATGAGCGACTCGTCCTATCTCGACAGCGCACGCAACGCAGCGCTCGCCTTCGGCGACAGCCTGCTCGGGCTTGCCCGGCAGCGCCTGCGGATCGGCGTCACCGGGCTGTCGCGCTCGGGCAAGACGGTCTTCACCACCGCGTTGATCCAGAACCTGATCGAAGGCGCCAAGCTGCCGGTGCTGAAGGCGTCGTCCGAGGGACGGATCGCCCGCGTGCGACTGGTGCCGCAGCCCGATCCGGACGTGCCGCGCTTTCCCTATGAGGCGCATCGCGCCGCGATGAACGGGCCTGACCGGCGCTGGCCGGAATCGACCCGACGCATCTCCGAGCTCAGGATCGAGATCGACTACGAGCGCGCCGCCGGCTGGTTCAAGGGGCCGGCGACGCTGACGCTCGACATCGTCGATTATCCCGGCGAATGGCTGCTCGACCTCGCGCTGATCGGACAGGACTACAAGGCCTGGTCGGCGCAGGCGGTGGCCGATGCCCGCAAGGCGCATCGGCGCGAGGCCGCGGCGGAGTGGCTGGCCGACCTGCCGGGGCGAGACCCGGACGGAGCGCCGGACGAGCTTGCGGCGGAAGCCGCGAGCGACCTGTTCAAGGGCTATCTCGCTCGCTTGCGAGCCGATCCCGAGGCGGTCGCGGTGACGCCGCCGGGGCGCTTCCTGATGCCCGGCGACCTCGAAGGCTCGCCGGCGCTGACCTTCGCGCCGCTGGATCTCGGCCATGACCGGGACGTACGGCCGGGCACGCTCGCCGCGCTGATGGCGGAGCGTTTCGAGGCCTATAAGCGCGTCGTGGTGACGCCGTTCTTCCGTGACCATTTCGCCAGGCTCGACCGGCAGATCGTGCTGGTCGACGTGCTGGCGGCGCTGGATGCTGGTGCGCCGGCTCTCGCCGATCTCGAAACCGCCTTGGGGCAGGCGCTCGCCGCCTTCTCGGTCGGGCGCAATTCCTGGCTCACGAGCCTGTTCGCGCCGCGCATCGAGCGCGTGCTCTTCGCCGCGACCAAGGCCGACCATATCCACCATGCGAGCCATGACCGGCTGGCGGCGGTGATGTCACATCTGGTCGGGCGGGCGCTGTCGCGGGCACAAGGTGCGGGCGCGACGGTCGAGGCGATGGCGCTGGCGGCGGTGCGGGCGACGCATGAGGTGCGGATCAAGGAAGGCCGCGAGGAACTGCCGGCGATCGCCGGGGTGCCGGAGGCGGGCGAGACGATCGACGGGCAGGTCTTCGACGGCATCGCGGAAGCGGCTATCTTCCCCGGCGAGTTGCCCGAACGGCCCGAGGCGATCTTCGATCCCAAGGCGCATTGGCAGGTCAGGGCGCCGCGCTTCCGGCCGCCATTGGTCGCAGCCGACGCGGGCGGGCGCCTGAAGCCGCCACCCCAGATCCGCCTCGACCGTGCACTGGAGTTCCTGATCGGCGACAAGCTGGCATGAAAGGAGGGACGCGATGAGCAAGGCACCGCGCGCCATCCGCCTCGACGGCCCGCAGCCGGGCGAACCGGTCGGCGAGGCGCCGCTGCGGCAGGGCGATCTCACGATCCTGCCGGAAAGCGAGCCGATCGATGCCGTGGTTGCGGCCGTTCCGGCAAAAGCCAAACGGCGCTTTTCCTGGGGTTCGCTGTTCGTGGCCGGCCTGTCCGGCTTTCTGGCGCTGGCGGCCGGCGTCTGGGTCGAGAACACCATCCGATCGCTGATGAGCCAGAACCCGGCGCTCGGCTATGCCGCGCTGGCCTGTGCGGCGGTCGCGGCGCTGGCGCTGCTGGTCATGCTGGCGCGGGTGCTGCGCGACATCCTGCGCGAGCGCAAGGTCGAGGCTTTGCGCGAGCGGGCCGTCGCGGCGCTGGCCGGCGGCACGCCCGACGAGGGCCGGGCGATCGCGGGCGAACTCGTCGCGCTCTACAAGGGGCGGGCGCAGACGGCGCGGGGCCGCGCCACCCTGGAGGAGGCGCTGCCGCAGCTCTTCGCGGCGCGCGACATGCTGACCGTGGCGGAGCGCAGCCTGCTCGCGCCGCTCGATGCGCTGGCGACGGCGCAGATCGCGCAGGCGGCGCGAAGGGTCTCGCTGGTGACGGCGGTGAGCCCTCGCGCGCTGGTCGATGTCGTGTTCGTGCTGGTCGCCTGTGCGCGGCTGCTGCGCTCGATCGCCGGCATCTATGCCGGGCGGCCGGGCACGCTCGGCCTGCTCAGGCTCGCACGGCAGGTGATGAACCATCTCGTCCTGACCGGCGGCATGGCGGCGGGCGATGCCCTGATCCAGCAGGTGGTGGGTCAGGGGCTGGCGGCGCGCCTCTCGGCCAAGCTCGGCGAGGGCGTGATCAACGGCATGCTGACGGCCAGGATCGGGCTTGCCGCGCTCGCTGTCTGCCGGCCGCTGCCCTTCGTCGAGGCGGCGGCGCCGACATTGTCGGATGTCGCGGGCGATCTCGGTGGCGCGCGCGGCAGGGAAGACGAGGCCTGAACCCGGCAGATTCTGCCGGCACGAGACGAATCTGCCCGGCCCGGACTGCCGCGAAACCTTTCGTAAACGATCCAACCCCTTGAAATAGCACGGCGCCCTGCATGGCACGCGCCATGCAGAACCAGCCTCGAAAGTTGTGGGCCGCCCTTGGGGGGCTGCCGGTCGAGGTGAGGGTTCCATGGGTGTTTTCAGTGCGCTGACCACGGCGGTTTCGGGAATGACGGCGCAGTCCTATGCGCTCGAGAACATCTCCGGAAACATCGCCAACTCCCGGACGGCGGGCTACAAGCGCGTCGACACCGCCTTCGCCGATCTCGTGCCGGATGCGGCGCTGCGGCGGCAGGTCGCCGGCTCGGTCCAGGCCTTCAGCCAGGCGACGAACTCGATCCAGGGTGACCTCAACCCGACCCGCATCGACACCAACATCGCGATCAACGGCGACGGCTTCTTCGTGGTCGACCAGCGCGCCAGCGGTGTCGGCGCCAACACCCAGTTCGCCAACACCAATCTCTATACACGGCGCGGCGATTTCGACTTCGACGCCAACGGCTATCTGGTCAACGGCGCGGGCTACTATCTCAAGGGCCTGAAGATCGACCAGGTGACGGGCCAGCTCATCGGCACGCAGCCGGACGTGCTGCGCATCACCAAGGAACAGTTCCCGGCCAAGGCGACGACCTCGATCGAATACCGCGCCAATATCCCGGCCGTCCCCGCGACGACGCAGAAGACGCAGGGCGGCAGCGAGTTCCTCAATGCCGCCTCGGTCACGGCCGCGGGCGTGGCGCCGAACCCCTATGCCGGCAACGCCGCCGTGATGGGCAACAATATCAGCAGCTTCCTGGCGACCTCGATCCCCGGTGGCTCGGTCACCGTCTATGACGCGCTCGGCAAGGCCACCAGCGTCGAGATGCGCTGGGGCAAGATCGACAACGGCGACCCGCTGGCGGTTCCGCCGACGACCGGCACCTGGGGCCTGTTCGTGGCCCAGGACACCAGCGCCACCGGCGCCGGGCAGGTCGCCTATGTCCAGGCCGGCCAGAATGTCACCTTCGGCACCACCGGCCAGATGGTCAGTCCGGCGACCGGCGACATCACCCTGCCGACGATGACGATCAACGGCACCACCATCACCGGCATCAACCTCACGACCGGCGGCAACGGCGTGACCCAGAACGGCGATGTCAGCGGCCAGATCGACGCACGCAGCATCCGGCAGGACGGCTACACCGCCGGCACGCTCGACCGCGTCTCGGTCTCGGCCGAAGGCCAGGTGATCGGCACCTTCAGCAACGGTCAGGTCGTGGCGCTGGCGCAGGTCTCGGTCGCCCGCTTCAACGCCGACAATTCGCTGAAGCGGCTCGATGGCGGCGCCTTCGAGGAGACGATCGAATCCGGCCCGCCGATCATCGGTCTGGGTACCTCGCAGATGGTCGGCGGCAGCGTCGAGCAGTCGAACACCGACATCGCCGACGAGTTCTCCAAGATGATCGTCACGCAGCAGGCCTACTCGGCCAATACCAAGGTCATCACCACCGCCCAGGAGATGCTGAGCGCGGTGTTCAACATCATCCGCTGAACGACGCGTCTGCCTAAGCTGCGGCCCAGAAGGGCCGCTTCTCGCAACAGGAGTTGACGATGGGCCTGAGTACTTCCCTGAGCACGGCGATCGGCGGCCTCAACGCCGCGCAGGTCGGCATCGGCGTCGTTTCGCAGAACGTCGCCAATGCGGGAACGACGGGCTATGTCCGGCGTACGGTCTCGACTGCGGACAGCCTGACCGGGCTGACCATCGGCGTGCAGAGCACGCAGGTCCAGCGCCTGCTCGACAAGATCGTCCAGCATCAGCTCTGGCAGGAGGCTTCGGGCGCCGCCTACACGTCGACCCGCGCGAGCGCGCTGTCCAATCTCGACAAGCTCTATGGCGCGCCCGGCAGCTCCACGGCGCTGGACACGATCTTCAACAAGTTCACGAGCGCGCTGCAGTCGCTCCAGAACGACCCGTCGTCCTACAGCCTGCGCTCGCAGGTGATCGACAACGCGACGCAGCTTGCCCGCCAGCTCAATACGCTCTCCAACGGCGTGCAGGCCTTGCGCAGCCAGGCCGAGACCGGCATCGCCAGCGCCGTCACCAAGGTCAACGACCTGCTGGGGGCGCTGTCCAAGGTCAATACCCGGATCGTCGGCAGCCCGAACGACAGCGCGACCGCGGCCCTGAAGGACCAGCGCGACCTGATCCTGTCGGAGCTGTCGCAATATGTGGACATCAAGACGACCGAGGACGCGCGCGGCTCCGTCAGCGTCGTGACCGGCTCGGGAACGCAGCTCTTCGACGGGACGGCGGCCGTCACCTTCAAGTTCGACGAGCATCCCGGCCTGGGGCCGGACGATCAGTGGGACATCGACCCCGCCAAGCGCGGGGTCGGCACGATCAAGATCATCGACGCGTCCGGCAACGCCTCGGACGCTGTCGCCAACCGCATCTTCCGCTCGGGCGAGATCGCCGCCAATCTCGAATTGCGCGACAAGACCCTGGTCCAGGCGCAGGCGCAGCTCGACGAGATCGCCGCGCAGATGTCGAAGGCGCTCTCCGACCGCGAGATTGCCGGGACGCCCGCCACGGCGGGAGCGGCGACGGGCTTCGATGTGGATCTCACCGGGCTGCAATCCGGCAATTCGGTCACGCTCGACTACAAGGTCACGCCCGGCGGCCAGACCCAGCGCTTCACCTTCGTGCGCGTCGATTCCGCGGCATCGCTGCCGCTGCCGGCCTCGGCGAGCGGGGATGCCAACAACCGCGTCATCGGCATCGATTTCTCGGGCGGCCCGGCTTCCGTCGCCGCCCAGATTCAGGCTGCGGTGGGCACGGGCTTCACGGTCTCGAATACCGGCTCGACGCTGCGCATCGTCGACGACGGCGCGGCCGGCACGCGCGACGTGGTCGGCCTCACGGCCCGGCCGACCAATTCGGTCCTGGCGTCGGCGGGCGGTGCGGTCGAGCTGCCGTTTTTCGTCGACGGACCGTCGGGGAGCGCCTTCACCGGGTCCTATGACGGCGGCTCCCAGACGATGGGATTTGCTGCCCGGATCACGGTCAACCCGGCCCTGGTCGCCGATCGTTCGCTGCTGGTCGCCTACAACACCTCGCCGGCGACGGCGCAGGGCGACGCCACGCGGCCGCAATTCATGCTGGACCGGCTGACGCAGAGCCAGCGCGCCTTCACCAATGCGTCCGGGCCCGACGGCAATACCGCGAGCACGAGCACGACGGTGGCGAATTTCGTCCAGCGCGTGGTCTCCTCGCAGGGGCAGGCTGTCGAGGCCGCCAAGCGCCTGGACGAAGGCCAGCAGGTCGCGCTCGCTTCGATCCAGAGCCGCTTCCAGGCGACGTCGCAGGTCAATGTCGACCAGGAAATGTCGATGCTGATCGAACTCCAGACCGCCTATGCCGCCAACGCCCGCATCATCTCCACGATGAAGGAGATGATGGACGTGCTGATGAGAGTGTGAGGCCGCGATGACCATCACCAGCTACGGCACCGGCGCCTATCGCGCGGCCAAGCCCAACGAGTTCGTCTCGACACGGGCCCAGTTCGACGATCTCCAGCGCCAGCTCGATACCAAGCAGCGCAGCACCAGCTATGGCGATCTCGGCATCGACCGGCGCGTCAGCCTCGACATCAACGGCAAGATCTCGCAGATCGATTCCTGGCTGAGCGGCATCGATCTCTCCAGCGTCAATCTCAAGCTGCAGATCGCCTCGGTCGAGAATTTCACCAAGCTCGCCAACGAGACCCGCAACGATACGCGCTCCAACAGCTATGTGCCGAGCTCCAGCGGCCGCTCCTCGCCGCAGGTCCTGGCGGAGGAGAAGTTCAAGCAGACGCTCGACCTGCTGAATATCGAGGTCAACGGACGCTATCTCTTCTCGGGCAAGACCTCGGACACCCAGCCGGCGCTGGGATACAACGAGATCATCAATGGCGACGGCGCCGGCAAGGCCGGGCTGAGGCAATTGATCGACGAGCGCCGGCAGGCCGATCTCGGCTCCGGCCAGGGCCGGCTCACCGTGGGCGGCGCCGGCACGACGGCGACCATCGCGGAGGAGGCGACGCTCCACCCCTACGGCTTCAAGATCGCCGGCATCACCGGCAGCTCGGCCGCGCTGGCGACGGCCTTCAATCCCGGGCCGCCGGCCGATGTGTCCGTCAACGTCGCCACCCAGCCCGCGGCCGGCGACACCGTGCGCATCCTGCTCAACCTGCCCGACGGGACGCAGGAGGAGGTCGAACTGACCGCGCGGGCAGCCGGCACCACGGGCGCGGATACCGATAGCTTCGAGATCGGGATCGACGCCAATGCCACGGCTGCCAATCTGCGGACCGCGATCGGCGCTGCGCTCGGCAAGGAGGCGAAGACCACGCTCTCGGCGGCCTCCTCGCAGGTCGCGGCTCAGGATTTTTTCGCCGGCAGCCCGAACAACCCGCCCAACCGGGTTCCCGGCCCGCCTTTCGACACCGCGACCCTGCCGCCGACCAATGCCGGCGCCGCCGCGACCACGGTGATCTGGTATCGCGGCGACGACGGCGCGGATCCGGCGCGCAATACCGCAACGGTCCAGGTCGACCAGGGCCAGACCGTCGGTACCGGCGCACGGGCCAACGAGGAAAGCTTCCGCGTCGGCCTGGCCCAGTTCGCGATCATGGCCGTGGAGAACTTTCCGGCCGGCGACGCCAATTCACAGGCCCGCTACGAGGCCATGGCGGCGCGTGTCGGCGAGAAGTTGGGCTTTGGCGGCGCGACCCAGAAGCCGGCGGAGATCATCACCGAACTGGGCTCTGCGCAGTCAGCGCTCTCCAATGCCAAGGAGCGCCACCAGAGCACCAAGGACTATCTCACCACGACCCTCGCCGGTGTCGAGAACGTCACGACGGAAGAGGTCGCGACTCAGATCCTCGCCTTGCAGACGCAACTGCAGGCGAGCTACCAGGTCACCTCGATGCTCTCCAAGTTGTCGCTGACCAATTATCTCTGATCAGTCCTGATTTCTCTCTGAACCGCGGCGTCATCTCGGGCTTGACCCGGGAGTGGATTCACATTGGAAGTACAACGGGGTGACGCCTTCGTGCTCCAGGCACGGTCCCGCAAGCTCCTCCCAAAACGAAAATGCCGCCCGACAGGGCGGCGCTTTCGTTTCTGGTGGCTTCGGGAGACAGGAGAAGGAGTCTCAGCGCCCGCGCAGGCCGGCTGCGATATCGCGGTTGATGTTGACCAGGACGCCCAGCGACTGCGGCTGCGGATCGGACGAGATCCTGAAGGTCTGGTTGAAGATGAAATTGGCGAGGCTGATGATGTTGGTCTTGATGCCGACCGGAAGCGGATTGTCCTCGGCGATCACGGCGGAGACCAGCAGGGTCCAGAGGCGGCGGTTATAGGTCAGCGCCTCGTCGAGGTCGCGTTCGCGCTGGCCCCAGTCGTCGACGACGGCCTGAAGCCGGGTGGCAGCCTTGATCAGGAGGGAGGCTTCGAGCTCGCGGGGCGAAACGACGGACTGGGCTGTCTTGGCAGCGGCGGCGTAGGCGTTAAACCCGTTTTGCATTCTCGATCAGTTCCGCTTCGTAGGCGATCAGCTTTCTGGCAGCCTTGAGAGCCTTATAGAGATCGTCGCTTAAGATGCGGTTATTGATCTCGTGAACATGCGGCAGAGCGCTGGGTGCCGCATTGACGAAGTCGCGCACGAGCTGGAAATAGGTCTCGTGCTCGAGCGTCGGATCCTGCGCCAGATACATGAGCTGGATGGCGAGGTAGATCTTCTTGGCCGGGCTGTCGGCCGTCGCGGCGGTCAGGATATCCTTCTCGCGCAGGATGGGCGCGTCGCCTTCGATGAAGAAGCGCGTGCGCTGCTCGTCGTTGCGGATCACCACCTGACCGATGATGATGCGTTCGCGCGGCTTGAGCTCGACCTTGAGAGCCATGTCGGTCCTGCCTTCTGGCTGGAGGGGAGGGCGGGCGGCGTCTTCGGCGTCAGCCGAACAGCCGGAGCACGCCCTGGTCGGCCTGGTTCGCCAGCGACAGCGCGGTCTGCGAGAGCTGCTGGCGGGTGTTGAGGGCGAGCAGGCTCGCGCCTTCCTCGTTCGGATCGGCCAGCACGAGATTGCCCGCGCCGGTGGTCAGGACGTTGGCCAGCTCCTTGGTGAAGTCCTGGCGGGTCTGGGCGACCGAGAGGTTCGAGCCCAGCGTCGAGGCCAGCGATTTCAGCGAGGTCAGGGCGCCGGTGAGGGCGGCCGTGGCCTTTTCGAGATCGGCGTCGTTCTGGAAGTTGATGAAGCCGGCGAGCTGCGTGTTGACCGCCTGCGAGATGCCGAGATTGTCGGCCGTGAGGTTGGAGCCCTGGATGTCGAGCTTGGTCTGGTTGCGGCCGGTCTTCTCGTTGAAGACGATCGACAGACGGTCGCCGGCGAGAAGATTGATGCCGTTATAGCTCGCATCCTTGGCGAGATCGTTGATCTGGTTGCGCAGATCGTTGAACTGATCGATCAGATTCGAGCGCACTGCCGAGGTGATGTTCGACGAGGTGATGCTCGAGGTGCCGACGGCGGCGTCGGCCGCCAGAAAGCCGATGACGGTGTTGCTGCCGCCGCCCTGGGCGGCGGTGATGGCCGCCGGACCGGCATTGCCGACGCCGAAGCCGAAATCGACGGTCTCCGAGCCCTTGCCCTTGACGTTGAGCTGGCCCTTTTCGTCGACGAAGGCCGTGACCAGTCCCGACTTGTTGATCTCGTTGACGATGTCGCGAACCGTCGTGGTCGCCGTCAGCGGGATGCTCGCCTCATAGGTGTCGGAACCGACGGTGATCGAGAAGGCGGCGTTGGTATTCGTGGTGGTATCGATGCCGAGATGGCCGGGCGACGAGGCGGTTGCGGCGACCGGGGCAGCGGCGCCGGGGGCGCCGATCAGCTTGTCGAGGGCGACGTCCTTCAGGCTCTTGCTGGTCACGGCCGTCTCAGCCGCCGTGGCGAGGGTCGTGCCGGCCTTGGTCGGGCGGTTCTGGGCCGCGTCGGCCTGGGCCTGCTTGATCGTCGACTGCAGCGACTGGACCAGCTTGGTGATGCCGTCGATGCCCTTGGATGCGGACTGGATGGTCTGGATGCCGTTCGAGATGCCGTCCAGCAGGCCGGTGAGCTGGCTCGACCGATCACTCAGCGAGGCGGCGGTGAAGTAGTTGACCGGGTTGTCGATCGCCGAGTTGACCTTGCGGCCCGTGGCGAGGCGGTTCTGGATCACGCCCTGCTGCGCGGTGGTCTGCTGAAGGGTCAGCAGATTGTTGCGGACACCGTTGGAAAGGATCGTGCTGGCCATCTTCGGTCCCCTGAACGCGCGACTCCGGCGCGATGCAACCTGATTTCAGGGGTGATCATCACTTGTTAGGGATAACAAAAGGTTAATTGCGGACGAAGTCGCGGTTAGTCGCGCCCAAACGAAAAGCGGCGGAGCCTTTCGGCTCCGCCGCTCTTTTGCTTCGTCCCGCGTTCTGCGGGCTGATCCGCTCCTGCGGACCGAAGATCAGAACAGGCGCAGGACGCCCTGATCGGCCTGGTTCGCCAGCGAGAGCGCCGTCTGGGCGAGCTGCTGACGGGTCTGCAGCGCGAGCAGGGAGGCGGCCTCGGAGTTGACGTCGGCGTTGGTCAGGTTGTCGGCACCCGTCGTCAGGACGCTCGCCATGTCCTTGGTGAAGTCCTGGCGGGTCTGGGCGACCGAGAGGTTGGCGCCGAAGGTCGAAGCCAGCGACTTCAGCGAGGTCAGCGCGCCGGTCAGCGACTTGGTGGCGGCTTCCAGATCGGAGTCGTTCTGGAAGTTGGTGGTGCCGGCGAGCTGGGTGTTGCCAGCCTGGACGATACCGAGATTGTCCGAGGTCAGCGAGGTGCCCTGCACGTCGAGCTTGGTCTGGTTCTTGCCGGTCTTCTCGTTGAACACGATCGACAGGCGGTCGCCACCGAGCAGATTGATGCCGTTGAAGCCCGAATCCTTGGCCAGGTCGTCGATCTTGGTGCGCAGATCGTTGTACTGGTCGATCAGATTGGAGCGGACGGCGGAGGTGATGCCCGAAGACGTGATGCCCGAGGTTCCGACGACGGCGTCCGCAGCAGCGAAGCCGATGGCGGTGTTGCCCGAGCCGCCCTGGGCAGCGGTGGTGGCGGCAGCCGCGTCAGCGCCGACGCCGAAGCCGAAATCGACGGTCTCCGAGCCGGTGCCCTTGACGTTGAGCTGGCCCTTCTCGTCGACGAAGGCCGTAACCAGGCCCGACTTGTTGATCTCGTTGACGAGGTCGCGGACGGTGGTGCCGGCCGTGATCGAGAACGAGGCCTCATAGGTCGTGCTGCCGACCTGGATCGACAGGGCGCCGACATTGTTGGTCGAGGTGTCGATGCCGATGTCGCCGGCCGAAGAGGCGGTGGCCGCGTCAGCGACCGCGTCGGCGCCGCCGATACGCTTGTCGAGCGCGATGTCCTTCAGGCTCTTGCTGGTGGCGATGACTTCCGCCTGGGTGGAGAGGGCCGTGCCGGCCTTGGTCGGGCGGTTCTGGGCCGCGTCGGCCTGGGCCTGCTTGATCGTCGACTGCAGCGAATTCACCAGCTTGGTGACGCCGTCGATGCCCTTGGAGGCAGCCTGGATGGTCTGGATGCCGTTCGAGATGCCGTCGAGCAGGCCGGTGAGCTGGCTCGAACGATCATTCAGCGAGGCGGCGGTGAAGAAGTTGACGGGGTTGTCGATCGCGGAGTTGACCCGCTTGCCGGTGGCGAGACGGTTCTGGATCGCCAGAGCCTGGGACTGGGTCGACTGAAGCGACGCCAGGTTGTTACGCACGCCGGAGGAGAGAGAGACGGCCATTTGTGATTACCTTCTGGTATGGAGCCTTCTGGCGCCCAGGCCGTTCTGGCCAGGACGGGGCGACCCTGCTGCGCCAGCCCGTAACAACCGGTAAATTTCAGCCGTCGAATTAGAGCGGACCGCCGGCTTGTCGGAGCATGGTTAAGCGGCTCCTAACGTGCCCGGCACGGACAGGCCGGCTGATCGGCGGGCTTTCCGAAGCCCGTTTGCGAAGGCTCAAACGCAAACCGCCCGCGCAGGGGCGGGCGGTTTGCAGATGCGGTGGCGGGCAGGAGCCTCGTCAGGCGGTTCGCTCGATCTGGTGGGGGGGCTCCTCGGTCTCGCGGGCCCGCTCGCTGAGCTCGCGCGAATAGGCGCGCAGTTTCAGGAGCGTCTCGTCCGGCAATTGCGAGATCGTCTCGCCGGTCTGCAGATCCTTCTTCTGCAGCACGATGGCGCGCGTCTGCGGATCGATGATCAGCTTGCGCTCGACGGTTTCGTCGGTCGTGCGGACCGCCTCGCGATTGTTCTGGGCGTTGGCCCGGGCGCGACGCTCGCCATCGGCGCGGCTCTGGGCGTCGCGTGTCTCGGCGCGCACCTCGACATTGACGGCCGAACCGGCCGAAGCCGATTGCACGGTCTTTTCGGGAGGGAGGTCCACGGCGACGCTGCCGGCGTGGGCCGTGACGTCAGAGCGGGAGACGGGCGACGCGGCGGTCACGGCCGCGAGCCTGGGTGCGTTGCCAAAATCCATGTCCACTCCTTCTGGAGTCGTGCTCGGCGCCGTCGCGCCGCTCTCGTCCGGTGCCGGGAGCAGGACGCGGCTACCCGACGGTGGACACTCTGCCGGAAAAGATTGAATCCGGCGTCAAGAAATTAGGTAAATCTTTAGGGTTGCCGGCGCAGCCGAGGCATGAACCCTTTATATACCAAAGGGCTGGGCGTTGCGGCCGCCCATCCGCGATCGGCGTGCCCTATCGGCAGCTCTCTCAGAGCCGGCGCGAGACCACCAGCGGACCGGAATTGGGCCTGGCGAAGACGCCGGCGCCCACCGTCGCGGTCGGGCCATAGCCATTGGCGCGCATCGGCTTGTTGGCATCGGCGGCGAGGTCGCGCACGACCGATTCCGACACGGCGCGCGCCGTCGCCAGCACGATCTGGTTGGTCTCGATCAGGCCCTGGAAGGCGAGGTGCGCCTCCTTCAGCCGCTTGACCTCGCCCGGTACGAAGCGGGCGAGCGCAATGGCGTTCAGCTTCACCTGCTCGACGCCGCGCATGTAGATGCCGGCGAGCTCGGTCTTGCGCGGCTCGCGGGTCATCGCCTCGGGCAGGCGGCCGGCGCGGACGAGCTCGGTTTCCTCGCCGACGAGATGCGAGAGCGCGCCGAGCGCTTCCAGCACCGCCTCGATCAGGGCGCGCGCACTGAGGGCGTCGGCGATGCGCGGGCGCTCGTCGAGGATAGGCTTAGCGGCCAGCATTCTGGACTCCGCCCGCTGCCTGTTCCTGGAGATTGATCAGGTCGCGCATGATCTGGCTGGAAAGGCCGATGCCACCAGCCTTCTGGATCTGCTGAGCATATTGCTGCGTCAACTGGGAGCGCCAGATGCCGCCGCCAGTGCCGTTCTCGCCGAGCGGACCCTCGCCGGTTTCGCCGGCGAAGAGCTTCTCGGTCATCTGCTCGAGGAACATGGTCTCGAACTCGTCGGCCTGCTTCTTCGCCTTGGCCTTGGCGGGGTCGAGCGCATCGGCGATGCCATTGGCGACCTTGCCGGCGACGCCGAGGGCGAGGTTCACGGCGGGAAGCGCGAGGGCAACAGTCATCACATCACCTCGATTTCGGCCTGCAGCGCGCCTGCCGACTTGATGGCCTGGAGAATGGAGATCAGGTCGCGCGGGCCGATGCCGAGCGCGTTGAGCCCGTCGACCAGCTCGGCCAACGTCACGCTCTCGCGGACGAGGGCGAGCTTGTTGCCGCCGCCGGTATCGACCTTGACGTTGGTGCGCGGCGTCACGACCGTCTGGCCGCGGGAGAGGGGCTCGGGCTGGGAGACCTGCGGCTGCTCGCTGATCGTGACGGTGAGGTTGCCCTGCGCCACGGCGACCGTGGAGACGCGGACATCCTTGCCCATGACGATGATGCCGGAACGCTCGTCGATGACGATGCGGGCGAGCTGGTCGGGCTCGACGCGCAACTGCTCGATATCGGTGAGCAGCTTGATCATGTTGCCCTTGAAGCGGGCGGGAATCTGCAGGACCACGGTCGAGGGATCGGTCGGCTCGGCCGAGTCGCCGCCGACGAATTCGTTGATCGCGGCGGCCATGCGGCGCGCGGTGGTGAGGTCGGGATTGCGCAGCGACAGGCGCAGCGTCGAAAGCTTGTTCAGCGCGAAATCGATCTCGCGCTCGACGACGCCGCCATTGGCGATGCGGCCGACGGTCGGCACGCCGCGGGTGATCTTGCTGGCGTCGCCTTCGGCCGAGAAGCCGGAGATCGCGACCGGGCCCTGCGACACCGCATAGACTTCGCCATCGGCGCCGAGCAGCGGCGTGACCAAGAGCGTGCCGCCCTGGAGCGACTTGGCGTCGCCCATGGCCGAGACGGTGACGTCGAGACGGGTGCCCTGCGTCGCGAAGGGAGGCAGGTTGGCCGTCACCATCACGGCGGCGACATTGGCGGTGCGCATGTTGGCGCCGCGCGTGTTGACGCCGAGGCGCTCCAGCATCGCCTGCAGCGATTGCTTGGTGAAGGGCGTGTTGTTGAGGGTGTCGCCGGTGCCGTTGAGGCCGACGACGATGCCGTAGCCGAGCAGCTGGTTGGTGCGCACGCCCTCGACCGAGGCGAGGTCCTTGATGCGCGAGAGCGCGAACACCGGCTGCGACGACAGGCCGACGACCACGGCCAGCATGGCGGCCAGCGGCTTCAGCAGCGTCTTCAGGGCGGGGTTGCGGAACATGCGTCTGGCACCACGGGGCGGTTGATCTCGCCAGAGCCCTTGCGAGGGGCATGCCAAGCCACTCGAATTTGAAAAGCCTTGTTTGTCAGTCCTTTGCGGTTCGGGTTCATGGTCGGGAGGCTCCGGCCGAGCCTGCGCTTCCTGCCGGGGCGGCAGTTTCTGCCGGGCAGTTTACCGGCTGTTAACCGTCTTCCGACAAGGTTTCATTAACCCTCAACGAGGCCGCCGATGATCAGGATCGACCAGCGCGCGCCCGTCTCGAATGCCGGCCCGGCCAGTTCCGCGAGGCGCTCGAGCGGCGCGGCCTTCACGCTTCCAACGCAGGAATCCGCGACGACTGCCCGCAGCGGCGGCGTCAGCGCGGCAGGCCCGCTCGACACCCTGCTCGCCGTCCAGGCGCAGGAGGATACGCAGGAGCGCAAGCGCCGGCAGGCGAGGCGCGGGCATGATCTGCTCGACGGACTCGATCGGCTGAAGGCTGCATTGCTCGCAGGCCGCGTGCTGCCCTCCGAGCTTGAGCGGCTGCGCACGACATTGGCGCTCAGGCGCGAGACGACCGACGATCCGCGCCTCGACGAGGTGCTGGCGCATATCGAACTGCGCGCGGCCGTGGAGCTGGCGAAGCTGAAGCGCTGAAGCGCCGGAGCCGTCATGCTCGCCCTTGTGGCGAGCATCCACGTCTTGGACACGATCTTCGACCCGCGCAGACGTGGATGGTCGAGACAAGCCCGACCATGACGGGAAGCGTCAGCGAATGAACTGATCGACATACTCCGCGCCCAACCCGTTCCGGGCGTAATGCGCGCGGCACTTGTCGATGCGGGTGAACACGTCGTCATAGCCGAGGCATTTGCCGTCCGGATCGACATAGATCATCGCACCGTTGACCTGGAACATGGTGATCATCTCTTCCGTCTCGGGATCGACCACCAGCGTATGCGTCTCGCCCGGTGCCTCGTAGACATAGGAGCCCTCGGTCGCGACCCAGTCATGTTCGAGGTAGCGCCATTGGCCCTTGAGCACGTAGCCATGGACCGGCAACGGATGGCGGTGGCGCGAGAGAACGCCGGCGCGGCGGACCTTGAGGAGGTTCATCCAGTAGCCGCGCGAGGTGCACAGGAGCAGCGGCCGGAACCAGACATTGTCGTCGACCGGCACCCAGACGCGCTCGTCGGTCGGGATCACGTTCGGGACGATCAGCTCCGGCGGCGATTCCTTCGGCTGGGGGTGGCGATAGGGCGTCCAGCGCTCCTCCTGCGTAGCCGTGACGGGCATCGGGCTGGTCGTGTTCATGGCGTCTCTCCCGTGCTGATGTTCTGATTCAATGCGCGAACAATTCGATTCAGGTTTCCGGCCCAAGTCCCTGGGCCGGAATCGCTTTACTAGACGGCGAGATAGCCGCCATCGACCGGCAGGATCGCGCCGGTGACGAACTGGGCCGCGTCCGAGAGCAGGAAGGCGATGGCGCCACCGACATCGCCGGGCTTGCCCCAGCGGCCCATCGGCGTGCGGGCGAGGATCGGCGCCGAGCGCTCGGCATCCTCGACCAGCGGCCGGGTCAATTCTGTCTCGATCCAGCCCGGCGCGACCGCATTGACGCGGATGCCCTCCGGTGCCCAGGCGGCGCCGAGCGACTTGGTGAGCTGGCCGATGCCACCCTTCGAGGCCGCATAGCCCGGCGCGAAGGGCGAGCCGTGGAAGGTCAGCATCGAGGCGATGTTGACGATGGCGCCGCCGGTCTTGTCGGCGCCCTTGGCGGCGAGCTTGTCCTTGGCGGCAAGGCACATCCGCATCGTGCCGTTGAGATTGACCTCGATCGTCAGGCGGAAGGCGTCGATCTCGAATTCCTTGCCGCCGCGCTGGATCATGCCGGCGCAGTTCACCAGCGCGTCGAGGCGCGGGCAGGTCGCCACGATGGCCGCGACCTCGGCGTCGCGGGTCACGTCGAGCCGGGCATGGCGGATGGCGGGATGGGCCGGCGCCGCTGACACCTCCTCCTCGGTCAGGCCGGTGGCGAGGACGTCATAGCCGGCCTGCGCCAGGGCGAGGGCGGCGCCGGCGCCGATGCCGCGCGTGCCGCCGGTGACGAGAGCGAATTTGGTCGAAGTCGGGTATGTCATGCGGCGAGGCTAGAGCGGCCCGCGTTCAGGGGGAAGGCAGGATGATGCACGCCGCCATGAAGCGCCGGTCTGCCTCACGATCGGCGAGCCCTCATCCTGAGGAGCCTGGGCGCAAAGGTCGCGCGTGTCTCCAAGCGGTTGAATCTGGACCTCCCCCAAAAAAGCGCGTCATCCCGGACGGAGCGCAGCGTAGATCCGGGATCCATGTCTGAACCTCTGCCGGAAACGCTCCGGCATGGATCCCGGGTCTTCCTGCGGTCGCCCGGGATGACCCGCACTTCTTGGGGCCAGTTATCCAATCAATCCCACTTGTACTTCAGGGAGAGCATGGCCCGGCCGCGTGTCTCGAAATCGCTGGCGACGAGCGGTACCTTGCGCGCCAGCGTCAGGTCGAAGGAGGTCTGCCAGGGCAGGTCGGCGAGCTTGGCGAGATCGACCGAAAGCTTCATCTCCGGCGTCATCGCCGTGTGGATGCCGTCGCCCGGCGCGAAGACGTAGGTCCCGCCCATCGTGAGCTGGGAGGTCAGGGTGAGGTGCGGGAACAGCTCCTGCCGATAGCCGATCAGCGCCTCGCCGATCTGCTCGGGATTGCCGTAGAGCGCGCTGCCGCCGCCGGTGGCGAGGCCCCAGATGAAGCCCTTGCCCGCGCCCGCCGGCTGGGCGAGGCGCCAGCGCAGCTCCGCGTTCCGGGTGGCGCCGATGCTCGCCGGATCGGAAAGCGTGGTCGAGAGCGAGAAGATGTCCCGCCCGAGCTTGAACCCGACCGAGCGGTCCTGCGTCGCGCTCGCCATGCTCTGGCGGGCTGCGAAACCCTTGCGGATGATGTCGACCGGGATCGGCGCCCGCGCCCGCAGATGCGCGCCCGATGCCGCGGCGGCGCGGCCGAGCGCGGCGAGACCGGGATCGAAGACGATCGCATCGGGCTCGCTCGCCGCCAGTGCTGCCGTTTCGCCCGCATCGGGGTCGATCAGAGCGCCGCGCGGGATCGGCAGCGGTATCGCAGGCTGCTCCTCGGCCGAGATCGGCGCGGCGGCGAGGGCGAAGCCGGGCGTTGCGGCGAGGATGAACATGGCCGTGGCGAGGCCGGGCCGGCAATCGGGAATGAAACGGAACACGTCGTTCGTCCTGTCGCTATGACGAGCGGCAGACCAGGCTAGGCCGGGAAGGTGCCGATTTTGCGGCGGTGCAACATGATCGGCGTGTCAGATTGCCCGAAAGCCGCGCTTCCCCCGCCGCCCCGAACCCGCTAGGAAGCCTCCCAGCCGTGAACCGTGGCCGAAAGCCGCCGTTTCGGATCGTTCTATCTGGAGAGAACAGGGGTCATCGCATGAGCAAGATCAAGGTCGCCAACCCGGTCGTCGACATGGACGGCGACGAGATGACCCGGATCATCTGGCAGAAGATCAAGGACACCCTGATCTTCCCGTATCTGGATCTCGAGCTCGACTACTACGACCTCTCGGTCGAGAACCGCGACGCGACCAACGACCAGGTCACCATCGACGCCGCCAACGCCACCAAGAAGCATGGCGTCGCCGTCAAATGCGCGACCATCACGCCGGACGAGGGCCGCGTGAAGGAGTTCAACCTCAAGGAAATGTGGAAGTCGCCGAACGGCACGATCCGCAACATCCTCGGCGGCGTGATCTTCCGCGAGCCGATCATCTGCAAGAACGTGCCGCGCCTCGTCCCGGGCTGGACCCAGCCGATCGTCATCGGCCGCCATGCCTTCGGCGACCAGTATCGCGCCACCGACTTCAAGTTCCCCGGCAAGGGCACGCTCTCGATCAAGTTCGTCGGCGAGGACGGCAATGTCATCGAGAAGGAGGTCTTCAAGGCCCCCGAGGCCGGCGTCGCCATGGCGATGTACAATCTCGACGACTCGATCCGCGACTTCGCCCGCGCCTCGCTGAACTACGGCCTGATGCGGAAGTACCCGGTCTATCTCTCGACCAAGAACACCATCCTCAAGACCTATGACGGCCGCTTCAAGGACATCTTCCAGGAGATCTACGAGAAGGAGTTCAAGGCCAAGTTCGACGAGCTCGGCATCACCTACGAGCACCGCCTGATCGACGACATGGTCGCTTCGGCGATGAAGTGGTCGGGCGGCTATGTCTGGGCCTGCAAGAACTACGACGGCGACGTGCAGTCCGACACCGTGGCGCAGGGCTTCGGCTCGCTCGGCCTGATGACCTCGGTGCTGATGACGCCGGACGGCAAGACCGTCGAGGCCGAGGCCGCGCACGGCACGGTGACCCGCCACTATCGCGAGCACCAGAAGGGCAAGGAGACCTCGACGAACTCGATCGCCTCGATCTTCGCCTGGACCCGCGGTCTCGCCCACCGCGCCAAGCTCGACGGCAATGCCGAGCTCGCCAAGTTCGCCGCGCTGCTGGAGAAGGTCACGGTCGATACCGTCGAGGCCGGCGACATGACCAAGGACCTCGCCCTGCTGGTCGGCGCCGAGCAGAAGTGGCTCTCGACCACCGGCTTCCTCGAGAAGGTCAGCGAGAACATGCGCAAGGCGATGGCCGCCTGATCTCAGGCGCTCGCTTGCGTGAAACAAGGAGCCCGGCCGCAAGGCCGGGCTTTTTTCATGCGCTGCACCGCCTGTGGCAATCAGGCCTTCTGCGCCACGATATAGGGGCGCCAGTCCTTGCCCTTCGTCGCATGCTTCTCGATCGCCAGAAGCCGAAAGCCTGCCGCGGCCACGCGCTCGTTCAACTCCGCCTCGTCGAAGACGGCTGCAAAGGGCGCCAGCCGAAGCGCGCGCATCACGGGAAGGGCAGCGTATCCGATCAGTGGATTCATGTCGCCGATACAGGGTGTCTTCGAGATGAACAGCCCGCCCTCCGCCAGCAAGCTGCGGATGTGTTCCAGCGTGCCGGGCAGATCTCGCACCAGATGCAGGTAGCTGAAGCCCAGAACGACATCGAAAGGCGCATCGGGCGTGAGCGTTTCCGCCGTGGCGACGCCGAAGCTCAATCCCGGGATCGCTTCGGTCGCCAGCTTCTGCTCGGCAATTGCGATCATGCCGGTCGAGATGTCCGTCGCCAGATAGCCTTGGACGCCCTCGGCCAGCCTGAGCGCCGTCGACCCGGTGCCGCAGCCGAGCTCCAGCACCTTGTCTTGCGGTTTCAGGAGCTCCCGCGTCCGCTCCAGCGTACGCTCATAACCAGCGGCATCCGAAATGGTGCTGCGCGCATATCGGCTGGACGTCCTGTCCCAGAAGCGGGCATCGCCTGCGCTGCTCATCTCTCGGCTCTCCCTCAAGCAAGGCCTATATAGGGGGCGAAGATTGCGGGCGTTTTACGCGAAACGGCCCGCCGGAGGCGGCTCATTCCACCTTCACCGCGCGTCGCGCCAGAATCCGGGGCTCCGCCAGCGGCGCGTGCAGCACGTAGCGCAATTCATAGACGCCCGGCTGGTCCGGTGCCTCCAGCACCGCCTCGACATTCTCGGCCGGGAAGAAGCGCGGGCCCTCCGTATCGGCCGGTGCGTCGGGCTTCACCAGCATGACGCGGTCCTGCTCGCCATTGGGGCCGATGCCGCGCACCGGCAGGCCCTGGCCACGGCCGACGCGCTCCGGCGCGGCGAGCGTCGCACTCGGCTCCGTCGTGACGAGGGGCTGGCGCAAGAGGATCACCGGCGCGCCGTCCTTCTCGACCGTCAGGCGCAGTTCGTAGGTGCCGACCACGCCCGGCGTCGGCAGGGCGGGCACCGTGTGCTTCGGCTCGACGACGACGATCGCCCTGCTCGCCGGATCGTCCGGGCGGGCGATGGCGAGCCGGGCGCCCTGCGGCGCGTTGCTCAGGAAGACGCCGAGCGGCGCGCCGGCGACGATGGTCCGGGCCGCGGAGAGGGCGGGGGCGTTGCTGCGCCGTTGCGACGGTTTCGTCTGCGCGGCGGCCGTCACGGGAAGCAGGGCGGCGAATCCGATCAGGGAACGGCGTTTCACGTTCATCCTCTCGCCAGCGCCCGGATGCGCTCCGCGAGCTGGGGGTGGCGCGTGGTGAGAGCCCGAAAATCGACGGGGTCGAGCACCAGCAGCTTGGAAGGAGCCGTCGCCACCGCCGCCTGCGGGCAGGGCGAGTGGCTCGCGATGGCGATATCATCGAGCTGGAGTTCGCCGAAAAAATGACCTTCGTCGAGCCGGTCGCGGCTGTCGGCATGCGCGACCTCGACCTCGCCGCTGGCGATGAAATAGAGCGCCCGGCCGGGCTCGCCCTGATGCATGATGACGGCGCCGCTGCGCACCGTCTGGGCGCGCAGGAACTGCATCACCGCCGCAATCTCGCTGGCATCGAGCCCGCCGAACAGCGGCACGCGCGCGATCATGCTCCAGGTCACCACGAATTCACGCCGGTGGATTTCCTGCGCGAAGGCGGTGGCGACGATGCCGACCGGCAGGGCGAGCATGATCAGGCCGAGCACGGCGGTGACGGCAGCAACGGCCTTGCCGGCCGCGGTGACCGGATAGGCATCGCCATAGCCGACCGTGGTCAGGGTGATGATCGCCCACCACATCGCATCGGGGATCGTGCCGAACTTGTCGGGCTGGGCCTCATGCTCGACGAGATGCATGGCGCTCGCCGCGACCAGCATCACGCCCATCAGGATGACGAAGCAGGCGACGAGCGCCTTGCGCTCGGACGCCAGCGCCGCCGCCAGCGACGCCATGCCGGGCGAGTAGCGCCCCAGCTTGAAGAAGCGCAGCAGGCGCAGCAGCAGCAGGATCCTGATCTCGCTGAAGCCGAACAAACCTGCGGCCAGCGGCAGGATCGCGAGCAGATCGATGATGGCCGGGAAGGAGGCGAGATAGGCGAACCGGGCGCGCGTCGCGCTCATGCCGCGATAGCGGGCGTTCTCGGGTGCGATCCAGATGCGGACGACGTATTCGAGGGTGAAGAGCGCGAGCGAGATGCGCTCCAGCAGGTCGAAGCCGGGGCCGAAGCGGGCGGCCAGCTCCGGAACGGATTCCAGCACGATCGCCAGTACGTTGGCGCAGATCAGAACGACCAGCGCCCGGTGGATCACGGTGGCGACGAGATCGTCGCCGGCACCGTGATCGAACCACAGGTGAACCTGCCGCCGCCAGCCCTGTCCAGGCGTGGCGGAGGCCATGCTCGCCTCAGCCCATCGCCGCGGCGACGGCATCGAGCGCGGCTTGCGCCTTGCTGCCGTCCGGCCCGCCGGCCTGGGCCATGTCGCGACGGCCGCCGCCGCCCTTGCCGCCGAGCTGCTCGGAAGCGGCGCGGACCAGCGCGACCGCGTCGAAGCGCTCGGTCAGGTCGGGCGTGACGCCGACGACGACGCCGGCCTTGCCGTCCTCGGCGACGCCGACGATGGCCACGACGCCGGAACCGACGCGGGCCTTCGCCTCGTCGGCGAGGCTCTTCAGGTCCTTCATCTCGATGCCGGTGACGGCGCGGGCCAAGAGCTTGGCGCCGGCGATCTCCTGGATCGGCTCCTCGGCCGCGCCGCCGCCGCCCATGGCGAGCTTCTTGCGGGCCTCGGTCAGTTCGCGATCGAGCTTGCGGCGCTCCTCGATCAGCGCGGCGAGACGGTTGCCGGCCTCGTTGGCGGGAACCTTGAGCAGGCTGGCGAGACCGTCGAGCAGGCGCGATTCCTCATTGAGGCGCAGGCGGGCGCCATTGCCGGTCATGGCTTCGAGGCGGCGCACGCCGGCCGCCACCGCGCCTTCGCCGACGATGCTGACGAGGCCGATATCGCCGGTGCGTGAGGCATGGGTACCGCCGCAGAGCTCGACCGAATAGGCGCGGCCGGCCGGGTTCGTTCCCATCGCGACGACGCGGACTTCGTCACCGTATTTCTCGCCGAAGAGGGCGCGCGCCCCGGAGGCGATCGCCTCATCGACGCTCATCAGGCGGGTCGTGACCGGCTCGTTCTGGAGGACGATCGCATTAGCGATTTCCTCGACCTCGCGCAGTTCCTCGGCGCTGATGGGCTTGGGATGCGAGAAGTCGAAGCGCAGGCGATCGGCCGAGACCAGCGAGCCCTTCTGCGCGACATGGTCGCCGAGCACGAGGCGCAGCGCCTCGTGCAGCAGGTGCGTCGCCGAATGGTTGGCGCGGATCGCGGTGCGGCGCTCGTGATCGACAACGAGCTCGACGGCGGCGCCGAGCTTCAGTTCGCCTTCCTTGACGGTCACGCTATGGGCGAAGACATCGCCGAGCTTCTTCTGGACGTCGCTGATCTCGACCACCGTGCCCGGCGCCTTGACGAGCCCGGCATCGCCGACCTGGCCGCCGGACTCGCCGTAGAACGGGGTCTGGTTGACCAGCATGAAACCGCTCTCGCCGGCCTTCAGCGACGGGACCTCGGCATTGTCGCGGATCAGCGCGGTGACGACGCCCTCGGCGGTCTCGGTGTCGTAGCCGAGGAACTCGGTCGCGCCGACCTTGTCGCGCAGCGGGAACCAGAGCGTTTCGGTCGCAGCCTCGCCGGAACCCGACCAGGCGGCGCGCGCCTTGGCCTTCTGCTGCTGCATGGCGGCATCGAAACCCTCGGTATCGACGGTGATCTCGCGGGCGCGCAGTGCGTCCTGCGTCAGGTCGAGCGGGAAGCCGTAGGTGTCGTAGAGCGTGAAGGCGACGTCGCCCTTGAGGCTCTGGCCGGCGGTCAGATCCTTCGAGGCGTCGTCGAGCAGGGTGAGGCCGCGCGCCAGCGTGGTGCGGAAACGGGTTTCCTCCAGCTTCAGCGTCTCGGTAATCAGGGGCTCGGCGCGGAGCAGTTCGGGATAGGCACGGCCCATCTCGCGGGTCAGCGCCGGCACGAGCTTGTAGAGCAGCGGCTCCTTGGCGCCGAGCAACTGCGCATGGCGCATGCCGCGGCGCATGATCCGGCGCAGCACATAGCCGCGGCCCTCGTTCGAGGGCAGCACGCCATCGGCGATCAGGAAGGCGGAGCAGCGCAGATGATCGGCGATGACGCGATGGCTCGCCTTCATCGGACCGTCCGGATCGACCGAGGTCAGGTCGGCGATGGCCGTGATCAGGGCGCGGAACAGGTCGATATTATAGTTGTCATGCGTGCCCTGGAGCACGGCCGCGATGCGCTCCAGCCCCATGCCGGTATCGATCGAGGGGCGGGGCAGGTCCGTGCGGATGCCGCCGGCCGCCTCCTCGTATTGCATGAACACAAGGTTCCAGATCTCGATGAAGCGGTCGCCGTCCTGCTCGGCGGAGCCGGGCGGGCCGCCCCAGATATGGTCGCCATGGTCGTAGAAGATCTCGGAGCAGGGGCCGCAGGGGCCGGTATCGCCCATGCGCCAGAAATTATCCGAGGTCGGGATACGGATGATCCTGTCGTCGGTCAGGCCGGCGATCTTCTTCCAGAGCGCATGCGCCTCGTCGTCCTCGGAATAGACGGTGACCGTCAGCTTGTCCTTGGGTAGGCCGAATTCGCGCGTGACCAGGGTCCAGGCGTGATGGATCGCCTGTTCCTTGAAATAATCGCCGAAGGAGAAGTTCCCCAGCATCTCGAAGAAGGTGTGGTGGCGGGCGGTGTATCCGACATTGTCGAGATCGTTGTGCTTGCCGCCGGCGCGCACGCATTTCTGGGCGGTGGTGGCGCGCGAATAGGGGCGCTTCTCCTGGCCGGTGAAGACGTTCTTGAACTGCACCATGCCCGAATTGGCGAACATCAGCGTCGGGTCGTTGCGCGGCACGAGCGGGCTCGACGGCACGATCTCGTGGCCCTGGGACTTGAAGTAGTCGAGGAAGGTCGACCGGATATCGTTGACGCCGCTCATCGCTCTTTTGCGCTTCTCAACTCGGGCAGAAGCCGGGCGCACCCGGCAGGAAGGTCCGGTTCTAGTCAGGCGGCTCGCGCCTGTCCAGAAAGCTCGATGCGCTGCACTGGTCCAAGGCCTTACCGGCAAACGAAAAGGGCGGCCCGGAGGCCGCCCGTTGCATTGGAACGTCATTCTCGGGCGGAGCGAAGCGCAGACCCGAAAACCTCTTTCAGGATAGGTCGCCTCATTCGGCCCGAGATGCTCGGGTCAAGCCCGAGCATGACGGCGTTCGATGTCTCAGGCCTCGCCTTCGTCGAGATCGTCTGCGGTCGGCGCTGCCTCGTCGAGGATGCGGTCGGCGACGAGGCCGGAATTCTGCCGGATCGTGGCCTCGATCTTGGCGGCGACGTCCGGGTTGGCCTTGAGGAAGCTTTTGGCGTTCTCGCGACCCTGGCCGAGGCGCTGGCTGTCGAAGGAGAACCAGGCGCCGGCCTTCTCGACCATGCCGGCCTTGACGCCGAGATCGATCAGCTCGCCGACTTTGGAGATGCCCTCGCCGAACATGATGTCGAACTCGACCTGCTTGAAGGGCGGCGCGACCTTGTTCTTGACGACCTTGACGCGGACCTGGTTGCCGGTCGCCTCGTCGCGCTCCTTCAGCGTCGAGACGCGGCGGATGTCGAGGCGCACGGAAGCGTAGAACTTGAGCGCGTTGCCGCCGGTGGTCGTCTCCGGCGAACCGTACATCACGCCGATCTTCATGCGAATCTGGTTGATGAAGATGACCATGCAGTTCGAGCGCGAGATCGAGGCGGTGAGCTTGCGCAGGGCCTGGCTCATCAGGCGGGCCTGGAGGCCCGGCTGGACATCGCCCATCTCGCCCTCGATCTCGGCACGGGGCGTCAGCGCCGCGACCGAGTCGACCACGAGCACGTCGATCGCGCCGGAGCGGACGAGCGTATCGGTGATCTCCAGCGCCTGCTCGCCGGTATCGGGCTGCGAGATCAGGAGGTCGTCGAGATTGACGCCGAGCTTGCGGGCATAGACCGGGTCGAGCGCATGCTCGGCATCGACGAAGGCGCAGACCCCGCCCTTCTTCTGGGCCTCGGCGATGGTGTGCAGGGCGAGCGTGGTCTTGCCCGAGGATTCCGGCCCGTAAATCTCGACGATGCGGCCCTTGGGCAGGCCGCCGACGCCGAGCGCGATGTCGAGGCCGAGCGAACCGGTCGAGATCGTCTCGATCTCGATCGCCTGCGGGTTCTTGCCCAGCCGCATGATCGAGCCCTTGCCGAAGGCGCGTTCGATCTGGGAGAGCGCCGCATCGAGCGCCTTGGCCTTGTCCATCGAGGAGCCTTCCACGAGTTTGAGATTCGCCTGATTCACGTTTCGGGCTCCTTATGGCAGGGCGAGGGGGACATCTCAATGCGTCTTGACATGAGAATGGTCACGCTTTGTTCCTGCTATCAAGTTCTTTTTTTGTTCTCAGTGTCAGTTTCTGTCAGGAGATGTGTCAGGAGCTGTCACGGGAGGCATGGGCGCCGGTCGCTTCAGCCCTCATCCTGAGGAACAAGCCGGAGGCTTGCGTCTCGAAGGATGTTCCAGATGTTCCGGGAGCCTCCTGAAACATCCTTCGAGACGCCGCTACGCGGCTCCTCAGGATGAGGGCTGAGAGAGGCTGGAACGGGCCCTCAGCCCATCGCCGCCTTCACGGTCTCGACGAGCTGCTTCATCGTGAAGGGCTTGGGCAGGAAGTGGAATTCCTCGCCTTCCGGCAGGTTCTTGCGGAAGGCCTCTTCGGCATAGCCGGAGACGAAGACGACCTTGGTGTTCGGGTTGCGCTTGCGCAATTCGCCGAGCAGCGTCGGGCCGTCCATTTCCGGCATCACCACGTCGGAGACGACGAGATCGATCTGGCCGTCGTTCTGCAGGAACGTATCCAGCGCCTCGACGCCGGAGGCAGCCTCGTGGACGGTGTAGCCGCGCGAGACCAGCATACGGGCGTTGAGGGCGCGGACCGCATCCTCGTCCTCGACCAGCAGGATGACGCCGGCGCCGGTATGGTCGGCAGCGAGCTTCTTCGGCGCTTCCCTGGCGGCGGCTTCCGCGGCGATCTCCTCCTGGCTCGGGACATGGCGGGGCAGGAAGATCTGGAAGGCCGTGCCCTTGCCGATGGTCGAGTCGACGAAGACATAGCCGCCGGTCTGCTTGACGATGCCGTAGACCATGGAGAGGCCGAGACCGGTGCCCTTGCCGACCTCCTTGGTGGTGAAGAAGGGCTCGAAGATCTTGTCGAGATGCTCCTGCGGGATGCCGGTGCCGGTATCCTCGACCTCCAGCAGCACGTAATCGTCGGTCGGCAGGGCCTCGTGGCCGAAAGAGGCGCAGTCCTCGCGGGCGACGTTGCGGGTGCGCACCGCAAGCCTGCCGCCGTCCGGCATGGCGTCGCGGGCGTTGACGGCGAGGTTGACGATGACCTGTTCGAGCTGGCCGAGATCGGCCTTGACCGGCCAGAGGTCGCGGCCCTGGCGGACGTCGAGCGTGACCTTGTCGGCGACGACGCGCTTCAGCATCAGCGAGAGGTCGGAGAGCACCTCGCCCAGCTCCAGCACCTGCGGGCGCAGGGTCTGGCGGCGCGAGAAGGCAAGAAGCTGCCGCACCAGCGCCGCGGCGCGGTAGGCGTTCTGCTTGATCTGCATGATGTCCGGGAAGGACGGGTCGGTGGGCCGATGACTCGCCAGCAGGAACTCGGAGGCGTTGATGATGACCTGCAGCACGTTGTTGAAGTCGTGCGCGATGCCGCCGGCGAGCTGGCCGACCGCCTGCATCTTGCCGGCCTGATCCATGTTGTCGCGCAGTTTGCGCTCGGCCGTCGTCTCCAGCGCGTAGACGATGGCGCGCTCGCCGTCGCCGCCCTCGGTGCCGGCGACGGGGGTAAGGTACAGCTTGGCCGAGCGGCCGTCCTCGCCGGCGAGCGCGAGATCGAGCGGGGCGCCGCCCGAACGCCCGGCGACCACCTCGGCCAGCGCAGCGTCGAGGCCCGCACCGGAGGCGACGAGATCGTGGATGGTGCGGGGGCGCAGGCCTGCCGGGATCAGGCGGGCGAAGGCGGCGTTCGAGTGCAGGATCGCGCCGGTCTCGTCGACGGTCGCGATCGCCATCGGCGTCGAATGGAAGAAGCGGGCGAAGCGGACCTCGGCATCGCTGCCGCCATCGGCGCCGGCCTCGCCCGCGGTGCGGTTGAGGACGAGGGTGCGCGAGGGGCCGGCGCGGCCGTCCTGGCCGAAGGCGACCTGATGATGCAGGCGCACGGGGAGGGGCGCGCCGTTGCGGCGCTTCAGGTCGACATCGAGCACCTCGACGCGGACATCGCCGGGCTGGCCGCGGATCGCCTGGATCAGGGCGGCGGCGGAAGGGGTGCAGACATCGTCGAGATGCAGGCCGCCGGAGCCGAAGCGGGCGAGGTCGAAGTCGAGCCAGCCGGAGAGAGTGGCGTTGAGATAGGAAATCTCGCCGTCGGCGTCGATCGAGATGAAGCCGGCCGGCGCGTGGTCGAGATAGTCGATCGCGTGCTGGAGTTCCTGGAAGGCGTTCTCCTGGCGCTCGCGCTCCGGCGTGATGTCGGAGACCGACCAGAGCGTCGCCGTCGTGGCCTCGCGGCGGACGGGGGAAACGCGGACGCGATACCAGCCGACCTCGCCGCGCCCGTTCAGCGCGGGCTCGAGACGCACCTCCTCGACGAGGCGGCGATGCTCGCGGGCGGCGGTGGCGAGCCGGTAGATCGCCTCGGAGACGTCGGCGCGCCCGGTCAGCAGGCGGCCGACCGGCTTCAGGTCGTTGGCGCCGGTCGCCCCGGCGAGCGCCAGATAGGCCTCGTTGGCATAGACGACCTCGTTCTCGCTCTCGGTCACGACGATGCCGTCATCGGCGCGGTCGACGATCGCCTTGGTCAGGTCGTTGCGGGAGGCGCGCCCGGCAAACTGCACGAGCCCGATGGCGAAGGCGAAGAGGCCGAAGACGCCGACGACCGAGAGCAGGGCGAGCAGGCCGAGGATGAGCGGCTGCGCCCATTCATTGGCGAGGAAGCCGAGCGCGATCGCCGCGCCGACGAGCAGGGCCGCGACGAACAGGATGATCCCGATATGGCCGGGCTTGTCCGAGCGATCGATCGTATTGGTCGCCGTGCTTCCGCTCATTGCGGTGGAGTCCGTTCCCTTGCGGCCGCGCGGAAACCGGGCGGCCAAACTTCCTTCGCATCCCTGCCGAGTTAGGCGCGGCGGCCCTTCAGGCGCAAGACGTATCCGATGACTTCGGCGACAGCCTGATAGTGTTCGACAGGAATTTCTTCGTCGATGTCGACCGTGGCGTAGAGCGCGCGCGCCAGAGGCGGGTTCTCGACGATCGGCACGCGGTGCTCGCCGGCGACTTCGCGGATCTTGAGCGCCATCGCGTCGACGCCCTTGGCGAGGCAGAGCGGCGCCGCCATGCCGGGCTCGTATTGCAGCGCGACGGCGAAGTGGGTCGGGTTGGTGATGATCACGGTCGCCTTGGGCACAGCCGCCATCATGCGCTTGCGGACGCGCTGGGCGCGGATCTGGCGCAGTTTCGCCTTGACCTCCGGATTACCTTCCGAGTTCTTGAACTCGTCCTTCATCTCCTGCTTGGTCATCTTCTGGCGCTGGTACCAGGAGAAGCGCTGCCAGCCGAAATCGCCGATGGCGATGATGGCGAAGAGGGCGAGCACCGCGCCCATGAGCTGGATCGCGAGCGAGAGCGTTGCCGGCATCAGCGCCTCGACGCCCATCTGGGCGAAGCCTTCGAGCCGGTCGTGCTGGCCCCAGAGCGTGTACCAGACGACGATGCCGATCAGCATGGTCTTGGCCAGGCCCTTGGCGAAATTGACCCAGGCCTCCTTGCCGAAGAGGCGCTTGGCCCCCGCCATCGGCGAGATGCGGTTGAATTTCGGCGTCAGCGGCTCGAAGGTCCAGAGCGGCTTGTGCTGGAGCATCGCGCCGGCCAGCCCCGCGCAGAGGATGAAGGCGAAGGGAAGGCCCAGCGCCATGAAGCCGGTGAGCACGCCGCGCTGCGTGATCTGCATGAAAGAGGCGCCGTCGGACGGGACCTGATGCGCGTTCATCAGGAAGGAGCGCAGCGACAGCATCGCCTCGCGCGCCGACCAGCCGGCGGCGACCAGCAGGGAAAGCGTGAAGCCGCAGAGCACGAAGAAGGTCCCGATCTCCTGCGATCTGGGGACGTCGCCTTTCTCCGTGGCTTCGTCCAGCTTTCGCTGGGTCGGGTCTTCTGTTCTGTCTTCGTTTTCGGCTTCCTCGGACATCGCGACCTCAACCGGTGAACTGGCGGAGGAAGGCGCCGAGGTCGGCGATGAAGACGCTCATCATAACGCCGAGCACGACGAGCAGGACGAGCATGCCGCCCATGATCGAAGCGGGAACGGCGAGGAAGAAGACCTGCAATTGCGGCATCATCCGCGCGAGCACGCCGAGGCCGAGATTGAACAGCAGGCCGAAGACGAGGAAGGGCGCGGAGATCTGGATGGCCAATGCGAAGCCGCGCGCCGCCGAGCGGATGGCGAGCGCCATCGTGTCGGTCATGTCGACCGCCCCGCCCGGCGGCAGCAGGCGATAGCTTTCATGGATCGCGGCGATGGCGATGTGGTGCAGGTCCGTGGTCAGGATCAGCGTGATGCCGAGCATCGTCAGGAAGTTGCCGATCGAGGGGTTCTGCATGCCGCCGGTCGGGTCGACCGTCATGGCGAAGCCGAGCCCCATGGTCTGGGCGACCAGCGTGCCGGCGGTCTGGAGGCAGGCCATCACCAGCCGGGCGCAGAGCCCGATGACGAGGCCGACCAGCAATTCGCCGATCAGCAGCGCGACCACGCCCGAGACGTCGCCGGGCACGCGCAGCGTGGGCCGGGCGACCGGCACGATCATCAGGGCGATGAAGAAGGCCAGAGACAGCCGCGCCCGCGAGAAGATGAAGCGCTCGCCGATGCCGGGCATGAGCATGACGAGCGTGCCGACCCGCGCGAAGACGAGCACGAAAATGGCGCTGATCTCGGGCAGGATCGCGATCTGCATCGTGCCGCGGGCACCTTTGCGCCAAGGTCGGTGCCGCGGAGCCGCGCCGGCGAAGGCCGGCTGCAGGCGCGACGGGCTCATCCGCCCGTGGCGATTCGGGCGGCGACTCGTCCCATATAACCCGCCAGCGCGTCTCCCATGAACGGGAGAAACAGCAGCAGCGCGGCGAAGACGGCGACGATCTTCGGCACGAAGACCAGAGTCTGCTCCTGGATCTGGGTCAGCGCCTGGATCAGCGAGACGATGAGGCCGACCGCGAGCGCGATCACCATCAGCGGGCCGCCGACCTTGAGGAAGACGACGATGCCGTCGCGGGCGATGTCGAGAATGGCTCCGGAAGTCATTGCGTTCGTCCTGCTCGTACTATCGTTTATCGAGCCCTCATCCTGAGGAGCGGGCGAAGCCCGCGTCTCGAAGGATGATCCAGCGCGCTCTGGAACATCCTTCGAGACGCCGCTTACGCGGCTCCTCAGGATGAGGGCTGCGGATGGGGATCAGACCGGCATCCGCATGATTTCCTCGTAGGCCGCGATGACGCGGTCGCGCACTGCGACCAGCGTCTCGATCGCGGCCTCGCTCTCGGCCACCGCCGTCACGACATTGACGATGTCGGCCCGCCCGCCGGCGACGCTCGCGGTCTGGGCATCGGCCTTGCGCCCGGCATCCGCCGTCGCGTCGAGCGCCTTGCCGAGCAGCGCCGAGAAATCCGGCCCGCCCGTTTCCGCGCCGCCCGTGCCGAGCGGCTTGCGCATGAGATTGCCGGCACCCATCCCCTGGATGGAGGCGTAGGCGCCCGCGGCGAAACCCGGAGTGGCCATGGCGATTCAGTCCCCTTCTGGAGCCGCGCTCAGGCGCGCAGGATGTCGATGGTGCGCTGGATCATCCGGCGCGTCGAAGAGATCAGGTTGAGATTGGCTTCGTAGCTGCGCTGGGCCTCGCGCATGTCGACCATCTCGACCAGCGAATTGACGTTCGGCATCTGGACGTTGCCGTTGGCGTCGGCCGCCGGATTGCCGGGCTCATGCTTGGTCTTGAAGGCGCTCGGATCGCGCTGGACCTTGCCGAGCGCGACGAGCTGGGCGTCGAGCGTGCGGTCCACATGGCGCTGGAAGGTCGGGACCTTGCGGCGATAGGGCTCGGCGCCGGCGCGCTCGGGGCCGGAATCGGCATTGGCGATGTTCTCGGAGATGATGCGCATGCGCCCGGACTGGCTGCGCAGGCCGGAGGCGGCGATGGCGATACTCTTGATCAGGTCCATGATCAGCGGCCCATCCTTTAGCGCCCCTTGCCGATCGCGATCTTCATCAGGCCGAGCCCCTTGCTGTAGAGCGAGGCGGCGAGCTGATAGTCGGACTGGTTCTGCGCGACCTTGAGCATCTCGTCCTCGAGATTGACGGCGTTGCCGTTCGGCGTGGTCTCGAATCGCGGGGCGCCGGTGCCGTCGAAGCCGCCATTGGCGGTGTTCAGGCTCATATGGCCGGCGCTGGTGCGGGCGACGGCCACGCCGGCGCGGGCCGGATCGAGACTCGGCGGCTTCAGGTCGACCGGACGGAAGCCGGGGCTGTCGGCATTGGCGACGTTCTCGGCGAGGACCTTCTGGCGCGACTGCTGGTAGTGCATGCGCGTCTTCAGCGCCTGCATCAGGCCGCCGCCGACGCTGAATCCGTCGTTCGCCATGGCTCCAGCTCCCCGTTTGCGTAGCCGGCGAGATCGGTCTACCCGGCAAATCCTGCCGGGTGCATGGTTAATATCCGGTTAAAGCGGCGGGTTTTCGCGGGTGTGATTAACCACGCGTTCACCATGTTTCCCGATAGCGAAAGCGTTATGCTATAGCCAAGGTGTTGAAACATGGGCGGGACTTAACGGCCGTCCGGGCCGCCGTGGCGTTAAGAGGCATATCTTGCAGAGCTTGTTCGGATTGGAACTCACGACCGCGCAGAAGGTGATCATCGCCTCTGTCGTCATTCTCGTGCTCCTTGCGCTGCTCGGATTGTTCGTGCGGCAGATTCAGGGCGGGCGGCTCCGGCTCCGTGGCCAGGCCGGCGGGCGTCAGCGCCAGCCCCGGCTCGGCGTGGTCGATACCTACGATCTCGACCGGCAGCGCCAGCTCGTGCTGATCCGCCGCGACAATATCGAGCATCTCCTCATGATCGGCGGCGCGTCCGATGTCGTGGTCGAGACGAATATCTTGCGCAGCGGCGGGCGGGCCGCGGCCCCGGCCTATACCGATACCGCCGCGGCGGATCGGCCGTTGCCGCCGTTCGAGACGCTGGTTCCGCCGAGCGAACCCGCCTTGCGGGCAGGGGAGGATGCGCGCCGCGCCGACTATGCGCCCGAAGGGCCGGAGCTCTTACCGCCGTTGCCGGTCCGGCCCGTTTCGGTGCCGGTCGAGCCGCCGGTGAAGACGGCTGCGGCCACGGCCGCGACGGCCGGTGTCGCCGCCGCTCTCGGCGTCGCAGCTTCGGCCGAGGCGGCCGGCGCCGCCGCCAAGCCTGCCGCACCGGCCATGCCGGTTCCCCCGGTCACGACCGGGCCGGCACCGAGCTTTGCCCGCGAACACGCGCCGCAGCCGGCCGTCAGCGCCGGAGAACTCGACGACATGACGCGCCAGCTCGAGGAGGCGCTCAAGCGGCCGTTCTCCGCCGTGCGCCCGGCCAATCTCGGCAGCGAGGCGCCGGCCGCCGAGGCTGCACCGGTTGTCGAGCCGCCTGCAACCGTCGAGAAACCTGCTCCTGCTCCTGCTCCTGCGCCCCTCGTCGAGGAGGAGCCCGCTGCGGTGGAGGCGGCTGCCCCCGTCGTCGAGCCGCCGGCTCCCGAGCCGGAGCCCGAGCCCGTCGTGACGCCAGCACCGGTCGTCCCGCCACGCCAGAAACCGATTCCGAGCGATGTCGAGGCGGAACTCGCGGCCGCGCTCGGGCTGTCGCTGGATCGACCGATCCAGAAGGCACCGGAGGTCAAACCGGTCGAGCCGAAGCCGGCCGAGGCACATGAGCCGGAACCGGGCCCGGCGCCCGAGCCCGCAATCGCGGACGCGCCGCCCGCCGTGGAGGAAGCCGTCGCGACCGTGGAAGAGCCTGCCCCGGCCGAAAGCCCGAAGCCGCAGGCGGAGGCCGAGAAGCCGGCCGAGCCCGCGACGAAGGAGATCGATCCCTTCTCGGTCGACGCGATCGAAGCCGAGTTCGCCCGCCTGCTCGGCCGCGATCCCAAGTCCAAGTCCTGAGGCCTCAGCGCACGGCCTGACCGCGTTAGGGCGGCAGGCCATCAACAGGATTGTCGGCTCTCCAGCCTCAAGACGCCGCGCATCGGTTGCGCGGCGCTTTCGCGTGGCTAGCCTCGTCGGCACCCGATCGGTTGAGTCGGGCTGTGGCGGCGCGCGTGACATTCATCGGCGGACGAGCGAGACGGGTTCGAGGCGGGCGCGCGCTGGCGGCGGCTGCGCTGCTGCTCGTGCTCCAGACGGTACCGGCGCTGCCGCAGACGCTGTCGCTCGATCTCGGGCAGGGCGGCGGCGTGGCGGAGCGGGCGCTCCAGCTCATCGCCGTCATCACGGTTTTGTCGCTGGCGCCGTCGATCCTGATCATGGTGACGTCGTTCACGCGGATCGTGGTGGTGCTGTCGCTGCTGCGCTCGGCATTGGGCACGCAGACCGCGCCGCCGAACGCCGTGATCCTCGGGCTCGCGCTGTTCCTGACCGGTTTCGTCATGGCGCCGACCTTGCGCGAGGCCTATACGACGGCCGTGCAGCCGCTGGTCGCCGGCCAGATCCAGCCGCAGGAGGCCTATAATCGCGGCGTCGTGCCGTTCAAGACCTTCATGCTCAAGCATGTCCGCGAGAAGGATCTGGCGCTGTTCCTCGACATGTCGCAGGGGCCGCGCCCGCAGACGCCGCAGGATATCGGCGTCGAGGTGCTGATCCCGGCCTTCATGATCTCGGAACTGCGCCGCGCCTTCGAGATCGGCTTCCTGCTGTTCGTGCCCTTCCTGATCATCGACCTCGTGGTGGCCTCGATCCTGATGTCGGTGGGCATGATGATGCTGCCGCCGGTGACGGTGGCGCTGCCGTTCAAGCTGATCTTCTTCGTGCTGGTCGACGGCTGGGGGCTGGTCGCGGGCTCGCTGGTGAAGAGTTACGGCAGCGGGTGAGATCGGCGCGGCTCACCGCTTCTTCGCGGCTTCATAGACCTGAGAGCGTTTGCGCTTGCCCACCCCCACGACGATCACCGTGATCCGCTCGTCCTCGACGCGATAGACCAATCGGTAGCCCGCTGCGCGGAGCTTGATCTTGTAGTGATCGGGCAGGCCGTGCAGCGCATCGGCGATGACTCTCGGGTGGGTCAGCCGCTCGCCGAGCTTCTTCTTGAACTGCTCGCGCAGCGTTGCGCCGAGCTTGTCCCATTCCTTCCGCGCCGATGGCAGGAACTCGAGCCTATAGCTCATCGAGGCTGACCGGCTTGCCCTTTTCGGTGGCTCGCGCCCGGATGATCTCGACGAGAAGCTGGTCGTCTAGCGCGTCCACCAGCGCTTCATAGGTATCGGCCGGCACCATATAGGCCATGACGCGATTGTGGTTGAGGATCGCGACAGGGTTGCCTCGCGCGCCATCGACGACGGCGGTGGGATTCTTCTTGAGATCGGAGACGCTGACGGCGATTTCGGCTTCGACACGCTGCATGGCTTTTCCTTACTCGACCCGGAAATAAGGTGCCAATTTCAGGTCTGAATAAAGGTCAATATAGCGTGTTGTCGCCGGCGTCGCCAGAGGCGCTCAGCCCACCACGACCCGGCCACGCTGGATGCGCAGGCTGAGCGTGCCGTTCTTCAGCGCCAGGGCCTTCTCGCCGAAGACGCCGCGGCGCCAGCCGTGCAGGGCCGGGACGTCGGCGAGATCGTCGGAGGCGATGGCATCGAGATCGTCGCTGGAGGCGATGATCTTGGGCGCGACGCGCTCGGCATCCGCGACCGCCTTGAGCAGGACCTTGAGCAGGTCGAGCACGGCGGCATTGGTCGGCCGGCCGCGCTCGCGCTCCAGCCGGGGCAGGGTCTTGGGATCCAGGGCGGCGGCGCGCTCGATGGCGGCGAGGACCTCGGCGCCGTTGCGCGAGCGCTCGAAGCCGTTGGGAACCGAGCGCAATTCGGCCAGCGCCTCGACCGAGCGCGGGCCGCGCTGGACGATATCCATTAGGGCGTCGTCCTTGAGCACGCGCTGGCGTGGTACATCGCGGGTCTGCGCCTCGCGCTCGCGCCAGGCGGCGATCTCCATCAGGTTCGGCAGTTCGCGCGGCTTGCGGATGCGGCCCTTCAGGCGCTGCCAGGCGTTCTCCGGCTTGACCTCGTAGGTTGCCGGCGAGGTCAGCACCGACATCTCCTCGGCGACCCAGCTTTCACGGCCGCTGGCGTCGAGATCGGCCTTCAGGGCAAGGTAGATATCGCGCAGATGGGTGACGTCGGACTCGGCATAGGACAACTGTGCATCGGTCAGCGGGCGGCGCGACCAGTCGGTGAAGCGCGAGGACTTGTCGATGCGGGCCTTGGCGAGGTCGTTGGCGAGCTGCTCGTAGCCGACCGAGTCGCCATAGCCGCAGACCATGGCGGCGACCTGTGTGTCGAAGAGCGGGGTCGGCAGGACGCGTCCGAGCAGCCAGACGATCTCCAGATCCTGGCGAGCAGCGTGGAAGACCTTGACCACGTTCTCGTTGACCATCAGCCCGAAGAAGGGAGCGAGGTCGAGATCGGGAGAGAGCGGATCGACCAGCACCGCCTCGTCCGGCGAGGCGATCTGGATCAGGCAGAGCTTGGGATAATAGGTCGTCTCGCGCAGGAACTCGGTGTCGACCGTGACGAAGGGGTGGATCGCGAGACGGTCGCAGGCGGCGGAGAGCGCGGCGGTATCGGAAATGAGATGCATGGTGAGATCGTCTTAGCAGAGACAGGCGCGGGATGTCGCGGGCGTTCTTGACATTTCGGGCGCGCGCGTGTGCTTAGCCGCAAGCTGCGGCTGGCGCGTTGCGCCGGCCTCCGACGCATTTCCGAAAGACCGACCCGTGACCCTGCATCGCTACCGTTCCCACACCTGCGGCGCGCTCCGTGACAGCGACATCGGCCAGAATGTCCGTCTCTCCGGCTGGTGCCACCGCATCCGCGACCATGGCGGCGTGCTCTTCATCGACCTGCGCGACCATTACGGCATGACGCAGGTCGTGGTGGATCCCGATTCGCCGGCCTTTGCCGATGCCGAGACGCTACGCTCGGAATGGGTCGTGCGCATCGACGGCAAGGTCAAGGCGCGCCTCGAAGGCACCGAGAACGCCAATCTGCCGACCGGAGCGGTCGAGGTCTTCGCGACGGCGATCGAGGTGCTCGGGCCCTCGGCCGAGCTGCCGCTGCCGGTCTTCGGCGACCTCGAATATCCCGAGGACACGCGCCTCAAGTACCGCTTCCTCGACCTGCGCCGCGAGAAGCTGCACAACAACATCATGCTGCGGACCAAGGTCATCGACTCGATGCGCCGTCGCATGAAGGATTCGGGCTTCTCCGAGTTCCAGACGCCGATCCTGACGGCGTCCTCGCCGGAAGGCGCGCGCGACTTCCTGGTGCCAAGCCGCCTGCATGCCGGCAAGTTCTACGCGCTGCCGCAGGCGCCGCAGCAGTACAAGCAGCTCCTGATGATGGCGGGCTTCGACCGCTACTTCCAGATCGCGCCCTGCTTCCGCGACGAGGACCCGCGCGCCGACCGCCTGCCGGGCGAGTTCTACCAGCTCGACGTCGAGATGAGCTTCGTCGAGCAGGAGGACGTGTTCGCGACGATGGAGCCGGTCATCACCGGCGTGTTCGAGGAATTCGCCGAGGGGCGGAGCGTCCAGAAGAACTGGCCGCGCATCCCCTATGCCGAGGCGATCGCCAAATACGGCTCCGACAAGCCGGACCTGCGCAACCCGCTCGTCATGCAGGACGTTTCCGAGCATTTCCGGGGCTCGGGCTTCAAGGTCTTCGCGCGTATCCTCGAAGGCGAGAAGAATCGCGTCTGGGCGATCCCCGGTCCCAAGGGCGGCAGCCGGGCCTTCTGCGACCGGATGAACTCCTGGGCGCAGGGCGAGGGGCAGCCGGGCCTCGGCTATCTCATGGTCAAGGAGGACGGCGAGGGCCAGGGGCCGATCGCCAACAACATCGGCCCCGAGCGCGTCGCTGCGATCATCAAGCAGATGGGGCTGAAGGGCGGCGATGCCTGCTTCTTCGTCGCAGGCGATCCGGACAAGTTCTACAAGTTCGCCGGCAGCGCCCGGAACAAGGTCGGCCAGGAGCTCAACCTGATCGACGAGAACGCTTTCGCCTTCGCCTGGATCGTCGATTTCCCGATGTTCGAGTACAACGAGGACGAGAAGAAGGTCGATTTCTCGCATAACCCCTTCTCGATGCCGCAGGGCGGCCTGAAGGCGCTCAACGAGGAAGACCCGCTCTCGCTCAAGGCGTTCCAGTACGACATCGCCTGCAACGGCTTCGAGCTGGCCTCCGGCGGCATCCGCAACCACAAGCCGGAAGCGATGGTGAAGGCCTTCGAGATCGCCGGCTATGGCGAGGAGACGGTGATCGAGCGCTTCGGCGGCATGTATCGCGCGTTCCAGTACGGCGCCCCGCCGCATGGCGGCATGGCGGCGGGCGTCGACCGCATCATCATGCTGCTGGCGCGCGCCACCAACCTGCGCGAGGTCGCGCTGTTCCCGATGAACCAGCAGGCCGTCGACCTGCTGATGGGCGCTCCGGCCGAGGCGACGCCGAAGCAACTCCGCGAGGCGCATCTGCGCGTCAACCTGCCCGAGAAGAACGGCTGACGACCATGGCTTCGCTGCGGACCGGGCGGACGCTGCCGCTCGCCATTCTTCTCGCGCTGTCGCTCGGTGCCTGCGTCGGCGCCGGCGAGAGCAGCTCCGGCCGGGCGTCGGCGTTGGCGACGACCGTATCGCGCGCCATCGCCTGCAAGGCGGGTTCGCCGCAGCGCTCGACGCTCGACCGCTTCCTCGCTGCCGAGAAGGCGCGCGGTGCCGACGATCGGCAGATCGCGGCGGCGCGTGCGGCCTATGTCGGCGTCTCCGAGGCCGAGATGGTCAACCAGGGCGTGCGGCCGCAAGCCTGCACGGCCGGGGAGCGGACGGCGTTGCGGGAGCGGATGGGCCGCATCCGCGCCGGGAACTTCGACGCTCTCTGAGTGGTTTCGGCTGTCATGAGACCCGCGAAACCTTTTGCTGCCGCGCTGGCCGCGGCTGCGCTGGCCGGTTGCACGACCGTCGCGAGCCCGCGTCCGGGCACGGTGGAGTATGCCGCTGCGACGGTCTCGCGCGCCTATGATTGCGGCCTGGCCGTCGATCGCGGCCGGATCATCGCGCGGCTCGACCGCCAGGACCGGCAGCGTTTTGTCGCCGCCAATGCCGGCTATGCCGTGAAGTCCTACAAGGCGCCGCATCGCTGCGAGGCGAGCGAGCGCGAGCGGATCAAGGGCGAGATCGGCGCGCTCGCACGCCGCTGAAATCGCTTGCGTCCGGCCGGCCGACATGGCCACAAGGCGGCAATGCCCGCCGCCGCCATCACCGCCATCGTCGTCAGCTATGACAGCGCCGAGGTCCTGCCCGCCTGCCTCGACGCGCTGGCCGGGGAGGGCGTGCCGGCCATCGTCGTCGACAATGCCAGCAGCGACGACAGCCGTGCGATCGCGGAGGCGAAGGGCGCGCGGGTGATCGCGAATGCCCGCAACGAGGGCTATGGCCGCGCCAACAATATCGGCGTCGCGGCGGCCGACACGTCCCATGTGCTGATCGTCAATCCCGATCTGGAACTCGGGCGCGGCGCTGCAGCGGCGCTTCTGGAGGCGGCGGAAAGCTATCCCGGTGCGGGGATGCTGGCGCCGCGCATCGTCGAACCGTCCGGCCGCATCTTCCTGCAGCCGCGCTCGCTGTTGTCCCCGCCGCATCTCAACCGTTCCGGCGCGATGACGATCCCGGCGGGCGATGCCTGTCTTCCCTTCCTGTCGGGAGCCTGCCTGCTGATCCGGCGCGAGGTCTTCATCGCGCTCGGCGGCTTCGACCCGGCGATCTTCCTGTTCTACGAGGATGACGATCTGTGCCGGCGCATGCGCGATGCCGGACACGCGCTCGTCCATGTCCATGCCGCTGAGGCGCGTCACGGGCGGGGACGCTCGACGGCGCCGTCGCCGCAGCGGCGCTTCAAGGCGCGCTGGCACCTTGCCTGGTCCGAGCACTATATCGCCCGGAAATACGGCCTCGCCGGACCGGGGCCGATCCGGATGCTGGAGAATGCAGGCAAGGCGGCGGGTTATGGCTTGCTGCTGAAGCGCGAGAAGATGTTCGCGCATGCCGGGTCGGCCGCCGGCGCGCACGCCTGGCGGCGCGGCAAGACGGCCCTGGCTCATGAAGGACTGGAAGAGACGTCATGAGCCGGCCCACGGTCGCGGAGGCGCTCGCCAACCCGCACAATAATTTCGGCCTGCTCCGGCTGGTCATGGCGCTCGCCGTGGTCGTCTCGCATGCCTTCAGCGTCACTGACGGGCGGGTCGAGCAGGAGCCCTGGTTCCAGACCACCGGCTTCACGCTGGGCGAGCATGCCGTCAACGGCTTCTTCGCGATCTCCGGCTTCCTGGTGACGATGAGCTTCGTGCGGCGCGGCTGGCGCGATTATGTCGTCGCGCGCCTGCTGCGGATCGCGCCGGGTCTGATCGCGGCGACGCTTCTCGTCGCGCTGATGCTGGGCGCGCTGATGACGACGCTCGACCGATCCGCCTATTTCAGCGATCCGCGGCTGTGGCGCTTCATCTCGGGCACGCTCACCACCTTCAAGAGCGCGGCGGCCTTGCCGGGCGTGTTCGAGACCAATCCGCTGCCCTTTCCGCTGGGGACGGTGTGGACGCTGAAATACGAGACGCTGTGCTATCTCGGTGTGCTGGGCGCGGGCCTCGCAGGGCTTCTGGCGCGGCCGCGCGTCGCGCTGGCGGCCTTGGGGGCGCTGACGATCGCAGTGGTCCTGCGGGAGGTGGTCACACCGCATGGTCCCAAGGGTACCGAGACCGCTCTGCGCCTGCCGCTGATCTTCCTCGCAGGGGGCGTGGTGTATCTCTATCGCGAGAAGGTGCCGCTTTCGCTGCCGCTTCTGGTGCTCGCGCTGGCAGCGCTGGTGCCGCTGTCCTTCACGCCGCTCTACAAGGCAGCGCTCTATCTCGTCACCGCCTGGGGGGTGCTCGTGCTGGCGCTGGCGCCCGCCTTGACGCGGCGCGCGGTCGAGCCGCCGGCCGACCTATCCTATGGCGTCTATCTCTATGGCTGGCCGGTGCAGCAGGCGCTGCACGCGCTGTTCCCGTCGCTCGGCGCCGTGGCTCTGCTCTGGCCGTCGCTGGCGGTCACCCTCGTCGTGGCGGCGCTGTCCTGGTACCTGATCGAGAAGCCGGCGCTCGGGCTCAAGCGCCGGCTGATGGGCGCTTCCTGAGCGCTTCCAGCAACGCGTCGATCCGCTCGGAGAGCAGCAGCGGGATCAGCGGTTCGATCTCGGCGCGAGGCCGGTTCCACCATGCGGTCTCGACGAGCGCGGCGATCCGGGCCTCGTCGAAGCGATACCTGACGATGCGGGCCGGATTTCCGGCAACGATCGCATAGGGCGGCACGTCGCGCGTCACGACCGCGCGCGCCGCGACCACGGCGCCGTGGCCGATCGTGACGCCCGACATGATCATGCACTGCGAGCCGAGCCAGACGTCATGGCCGATGGCGACGTCGCCGCGTGTCGTGTCGTGACCGGACATCCCGGCGGCCTGCGGCCAAAGCCCGGGCAGGGCGGGGAAGGGATAGGTCGTCGCCCAGTCGAGGCGATGATTGCCGCCGAGCAGGATCTCGACACCATCCGCGATCGAGCCGTAGCGCCCGATCACCAGCCGGGCACCGCTCTCGGGGAAGCGCACCTTCGGGCGGCCATACGTATAGGGGCCGATCGTGAACTGCCCCGGCCGCCTTGCGACGAGCTTCGCAAGGTGCAGCCGGGTCTGGTTGTCCGGATTCAGGCGCTTGCGCAGCCAACCGCGGGGAACCGGCGGCAGGCCCGCCCACCAGGCCTGGAGGGCGGACGGGCGCCAGTCGAGATCCGCGGACGCCACCGCGCCATCCTCAGTTGGCCGCATTTTCTTCACGCGAACCGGTGTCCACTTCGCTTGAAAATGCTCAGCTCACTGCGCATCGGCCTTGAGGTCGATCTTCTCGAAGATCTCCGTCGGCTCCGTCATGGTGATGACGTCGGCGAGGCCGAGGCCCGTTGCCGACCTGGCGCTGGCCGAGACCGTCAAGGTGCCGGGCCTGGCGACGAAGCGGGAGGCGGCGGCGGCCAGGCTCTTGGCGCCATCGGACGGGCCCAGGATCGCGGCGAGACCGAGGCTCGCGACCATCGTGAACTGCTGGCGGACGTCCTCGACCTTGCGCTTCGACTTGCGCGCCTCGTTCTCCATCAGCTTCTCGACCAGGCCGAAATTCTGCAGCTTGACCTGCAGGTTGCGGGCGGTCGCGCCGAGCGCCGCCACCTGCGCGAGAGCGAGATCGCCGGCGAAAAGGTCCTTGGTGACGTTGCCGAGCGTGCCGGAGGCCTCGATCTGGGCAAGGCCCGCGCTGCCGAAGGAGAGCGTGCGGATGGCGATCTCGTTCTTCGCCTGCTCCCAGGCGAGGTCGAGCTTGGCCGAGAGGTCGAGCGAGCGGATGCCCATCGCGATCATGTCCCTGGCGGCGGGATGGCCGGTCGCCTCGGAGATCGGGGTGACGAGATTGTTGATCGTCAGCGCCAGGCTCGTCGGAATGCCGTTGAGCTGCTCGCCCGCCTTGAGCTCGAAGGTGCCGAGCGAGATCTTGACCGGCTCCTTGCCGGTGATGATCGCGGGCGCGTCGATCGAGATGCCGGCGAGGCGGATCGTGCCGATCTTGGGAATGAAGCGCCGGAAATCGATCTCGTCGAGAGGCTTGTCCGGATCGGCCAGCGCGGCCCGCCATTCGCGGATGACGGAATCGAAGGAGAAACCGGAATAGGCGATCGAATCGACGCCGCCCTTGGCCTCGCCGGAGCGGAACTGGAGGCCTTCCATGGCGAAGCCCGACTTCGCCGGGGCGTTCTCGCCGAAGGCCATGCGGGCGATCCGCATGTCGACGGGGTCCGCCTTCTCGCCGGCCTTCGGCGGCGGGCTGACATTCATGACGAGGTCGCGTGTCTCGCCGCTGCCGTATTCGAACATGTCGAAGAGCGCGAGCACGGACAGGCCGAGCTGGCGTTCGGCCTCGGTCTTCGCCGGCGACTTGTCGGCATCGGCGGGCTTCTTGCCGCCCTGCTTGCGCTCGACCTCCTCGCTGGCCGCCGCGAGGCGGGACATCACCTCGAGCAGCGGCTCGGGGCCGACCTTGGCGGCGAAGCCGCGCGCCGTCGTCTTGCCGAGCGACATCCTGCCGGCCTTGCCCATGTCGAGGCTGTAGCCGTCCTGCTCGAAAGTGCCGATGATCGGCAGCATCGGCTCGCTGCCGCCGGGTGCGGACTTCTCGGTCAACACGCGCGTGATCTGGCGCAGGTCCAGCCCCTCGAAGGCGGTGCGCTTCAGGTCGCCCTTCATCGGGCCGGTGGCGGCGCCCTCGGCGCTGATGCTGCCGCTGGCCGATTCGCCGCGGCCGACCTTGCCCTCGCGGACATCGGTGAAGCGGATGTCGCGATAGATCGTGGTCTGCTTCTGGTCGCCGACCGTCTGCACCAGAGAGAGCTCCGGCGCGCTGATCTCGGCGGCATTCAGCCTGGCCGCCCGCCCGGCCGCCGATTCGCCGGCGCCGGTGAACAGAGCCAGGAAGGCTTCCTTCTCCAGCGTCGAGCCCTTGACCGCGATCTTCGGCGCGTTGATCACCAGCTTGCCGAGGTCGATCCTGACATTGTCGAGCTGGAAATCGGCGGCCCAGGCCGAGGACGCGAAGGTCAGGAAGACGGCCGCCAGGGCCGTGCCGGCAAGATGCGTCGTCCGACGAGGGCGCGCAGCGATCATGGATATCTCCTGATGTTCTGGTCCGGCGAAACTGCCGCAAGCGGAAGACGAAAGAAAGCCGGCAGCCGGCGCTGCGTGGCGTCCCGCATTCATATGATGACGAAAGGCTTGACCGAAAGGCGGCGAAGGCGGCCATCTGCCGAAGATTTGCCATCGGCCGCTTCTAGAGCGCAAAGCCATGGCCGCCACGGAGTCCAACGCGATGCATGCCGTCAGAACCGCTCTTGCCGCCGTCATGCTGGCGCTTGTCGCGCTTGCTCCCGTCGGCTTACGGGCGCAGGGCCAGCCGGGCGCGGGGGCCGGCCTCGAATCGCTGGTGATCGTCAGCGGCGGCACGCGCCATGCCTTTCAGGTCGAGGTGATGCGCACGCCGGACCAGCGGGCGAAGGGGCTGATGTTCCGCAACTACATGCCGGCCGATCGCGGCATGCTGTTCGATTTCGCCGCCAGCGAGCCGGTGGCGATGTGGATGCAGAACACCTATATCTCGCTCGACATGCTGTTCATCCGAGCGGACGGCACGATCGCGCGCATCGCCGAGCGCACCGAGCCGCTCTCGACGCGCACGATTCCCTCGGGCGAGCCGGTGCTCTCCGTGCTGGAGATCAATGGCGGCGTCAGCAAGCAGCTCGGCATCAAGGCGGGCGACAAGGTCGAGCACGCGCTGTTCAAGCGCTGAGGGCTGCGTCACTGCGCAGGTTGGGTGCGGTGCCATTGGCTTTAGCTTGCGGGCGCGCCCTGTGGCATGATAGCGAACCGCAACGTTTCAAGTGCCGTCGGGGTATAGCGCAGCCCGGTAGCGCATCTGCTTTGGGAGCAGAGGGTCCCAGGTTCGAATCCTGGTGCCCCGACCACTGGAAACGTCTTGCGGCAGCCCGATGGACGGGCTGCAGGGATTTTGGTGACGGCAGAGCGCTTTCATGACCGCACGCATCTATCGCCCGGCCCGCACGGCCATGCAGTCCGGCACGGCCAAGACCGAGCGCTGGCTGCTCGAATACGAGCCGGAGGCGCCGCGCCAGATCGAGCCCCTGATGGGCTGGACCTCCTCCTCGGACATGAAGAGCCAGCTCAAGCTCTGGTTCGACAGCGAGGCCGAGGCCGTCGCCTATGCCACGCGCAACGGCATCGCCTATCGCGTCGAGCAGCCGAACGAGGCCAAGCGCCGCACCGTCTCCTATTCGGACAATTTCAAGTTCACCCGCGTCGGTCAGTGGACGCATTGATGCCGACAGGCGAGGGCTTCCCTCGCTTTCGGGCCCGTAGCTCAGATGGATAGAGCAGCAGCCTTCTAAGCTGCTGGTCGCAGGTTCGAATCCTGCCGGGCTCGCCACCATTGTTTTTATTGATAAATTTCCGTTTTTAGTACCGTTTCGGGATTGGCTTTAGGACTGGTTCTTAGGACCGTTTCGAATGCTCCGAATCCGGCCGGGAAGCACGGTCTTCGAGGACGTGCTGTTCGAGGTCGGCGCGACGATGTTGTTGATGTTGTCCTGGTCGAGGACATGATCAACGAGCGATGATGCGCGCCAATCGTTGGCGCGACGGTGGGTGAAGGGCGGGCGCAAGACCCGAAGCACAGCAGTCGGGACGCTGAGCCTATCGCGTGGGACGCTGAGTACAGGCGTGCAATACCGGGCCGTGTGATCAACGAGGGGTAGGCGCTCTGCGCCCACCCGCTCGCGTCGGATGACCAGCCGGGCAGCTTCGGCCGCTACGCGACCTCGGCCCGCCCGCTCCCCCGCCGATGGCTCTCGCCAGAGATGCGCGCGGAAAAACCCCTACGTAGATCGTATTCCATAGGGAGTTATATATGGAACACGACTAGTGAAGGGGTTTTCCGACCGGACTCCGCCCCTCAGGCCGCGCGCGATTTGGCGCGCCCGGTGGCCTCGTAGCGCTGATCCGAATCCATATGCAGACGCAGCCCGTAGCGGGCGCGACCGAGAACTCCGGTATGATGGTCGAGGAGAACATCGAGCAGGCGAAGGTTCACCAGCAACGTGTGGCGAGCATCTCCCTGATGGCGGAAGCCGAGGTTCCTCCCCGCAGTCTGGTTGAACTCGTCGATGTGACGCAGGCCAACCAGATCGTTCCGACCGGTCCACGCGTTAAGCGCCTGCAACTGCTCGTACTCGAACGCGGTCATCCAGGTCATGGTCTGGAGAATGTCGAGGCCCTTCAGGGCATTCGATCCCCTGGCCCCGGCATGGGTCATCGTGTCGGGCAGGGTCTGGACACGGTTCGAGACGATGAACCAGGATTCGGCGGGACGGTCAGCGCGGAAGTCCGTGCAGAGGCTCGCGAGATTGTCGCCGCGCACTGAACGATCGGCATAGACATCAACGAGATCGCGCCGCGCCTTGGGGGCTTCGAGTTCGAAGATCGCCATGTCGGGATCGGCAGTACGGGCGACCGCCGTGGGCACGGCTTCTGTCGTCAGTAGGATCACGCGGTCGGCGACACCTGACCACCAGTTCTTGGAAACGACGCGCCAATCCCTGCCATGCCGCTGCTCGTATCCGTCCTGGAAGTCAGCAGCCTCACCGTTGTCGTTCACGGTCGCCTTCCTGAAGCGGTACTCGCCGCTATCGGCTGTGACGACGTGGTCCCAAGAGCCAAGTCCGCCGACGACATCAGCGATCCGCTGGGCGTCCTCGAACGTCAGGGGGGTATCACCCACCAGCGGCCTGTCGTGCTGGGCGGAGAAATGCTCGAAACTGCGGAGACGATCGTGCAGGTTGGCGCGATTGGCCCCCCAGACCTTGCGGTCCTGGTCCGTCATGTCCTCGACCCAGCGGACGACTGCTTCGGGCTGGGCATCGACGAGGCTGTCCCATTTCACCTCGTCGTGCACGAGCAGACCAAGATCGGTCTCCTTGCGCAGAATGGCGTCGCGATCGTCGCCGAGACCCTCCATCCAGTACGAGCGCGCCCACATCGTCCGGGTTGGGCTGTTCTTCCACCAGTCGTGCGCGACCTGATGGACGCCGAAGAACACCGGGCACTGGCCGCCGATCTGCGACCATACCTGCGCGTGCTGCTGGCGAAACCGATCCATGACTTGCGGCTGAAGTTCCCGGATCGCACTGAGGCGTGAAGCGAACCCGGTCCGGGCAGCCTCGATGATCGAGATCATCTTGACGCCAATGCGCTCGCACTCCTCTTCGTACATCCTGGCGAAGCTCGGGATCACCACGCCGACGAAGCCATTCGCTTGTTGCAATGTGTTGAAGTCGTCGCACTTCTCGGCTGCCGTCTTGTAGTCGGCAAACGCGTACATCCCGAGAGAGCTTTCGCCACGACGTTCGAGGTCGGCGGCGATCTCGTGATGCTGCGCCATAACGACAGAGGTCTTGCCGACGCCTTCCGGGGCGACGACCATCAGGCTGGGATTCACCGGTACCGTGACGCGGAAGAAGGCGTTCATCGCCGCCGCAGCACTGGTTTTGTCGATGACATCGTCCCGAAACCTCCGCTCGATCTCGGTGAGAGGCTGCGTGGTCGGCACAGTGATCAGATCGTCGAGCATGACGACATCGCCTACACGCCCTTGCTCGCTGGCCAACTGGCCGCGCCACAGACGCAACATCACGCCGAGGTCGTAGGGCAGCCGCCGAGACTTGAGTTCAGCCGCGTCACGACCGACCAGATGGATCGTCGCGTAGTTCTCGCGCATGATCGACGACGGGGTGCGGTCGGCCTCTGAATTCCTGAACTTGGCGCTCCACTTGCGGCCATCGAAGTCGAGATGATCGAACCGAGGCCAGTCGGGGTACCATTCGCGGAGCCTTGTCGCGCAGTAGTCCATCTCCTCCTGGTTCATGTCACCGACAGGCTTTCCGGCACGCTGCGGCTTGGTGTTCTTCGTGCGCTTCCTGGCACGTGTGTTTCCGCCGAATGCCTCGGGCGTCCAGAACAACGGCAGATCGTCGCCCGCAGCCCTGCTCCTCGACTCCTCCCACAACGTGATCTGTGGGACCAATGTCCCCTCGGGGATGCCGAGCAGATGCTTCCCGTCAACGACACGACAGCCGTTGGGCACGCGGCGGAATGCCTCGGCGAACCGAAGGGCCGAGTCGGCGCGAAGACCCTGAACGTCCAGGATCGGAAGCAACGTCTCGTGGAGCCGTTCCCAATGCGCGGCGAAGCCATCGCGCAGATCGGTTGCCCCATAGCCATCCAGCCCGAGCTTCTGGCGGGCGAGCGCGGTCGAGAATACCACGTGGATGTGCAGACTCTTGCTGCCCGAGTAGTTCACCGTGATCCCGCAGAAGTCAGCATAGCCCGAGCAGCGCTTGAACAGCCTGCCAATCCGGGAATCGAGCTTGTTTCCAGGGGACCGCAACCACGAAAGCTGCTCCTTCAGGAACTCGACATTCTTCAGATCGAACTCGTAGGTAAGTATATGGTAGTCGCCGAGGACCACGCGGTCCTTCGGGGCATCGGCGGCGAGCGCCTCGTTGATCGACTTGTCTTCGCCGACTGGACTACGGTGCCAGACACGAAGGGGGTTGGCGAAGTAGGTCAGCGCCGACCACGGGTCGCCGCCGAATTTCGTCAGCGGGTCGGCTTCGGACGCGATCGTTTCCGCGACGTGGTGATTACGACCGACCGAGAACGTCGTAACGTCCACCGGGTAGTAGACGCCGCCGAACTGGTCCGGCACGAACAGCCTCGGGCGGATGATTTCGGCGAACCACTTTTCCTGCTTCTGCGTGGCCGAGAGAAACTGGTTCAGCGGCTTCTTGCCCAGCTTCGGCCCGATGTACTCGTGCCACAACGTGTTGAAGTTCTCGGTGTCGGTGTTCGAATAGATCATGCTCAAATCCAGTAATGAAAAACCCTGCACGTCCGGCAGTCGTGCAGGGTTCTCGCCACTGGATCGTGGCCATTCTCTCCGACGAATTCTTCTCCCTCCAACGGAGGTTGATCGTTCTGGCGAGGATGCTCTGTCTTGGCCTGCCGGGCCGCGCTTCAATATTTATCATCGTACGGCAGGCAGGGTCGGAAAGTCGAAATTAAAATGAGCTAACGATTCTCCCGATAGCTATCCAATCTGTACTGCCAATCTTTCATGATCTCGATCGTACCCTCGGCGTAGCCGAGTAGGACAGTTAGATTGATAAGGCTCCACTCTTTTAGATGTTGCCTCTCTTTCCGATCATCCGAGAAGCGGAATGTCTCACCATTAGGGTCAATCTCATCAACACACCGGATCGCCAACGCGATAAGTTCTATTTCAGCCGGTTTCGCGATATGTTTCGGCAGTTTCTGAAAGCCTTCAGCCGCCCGATTCCAGTTCTTGGTTAGATCGTGAACCTTTGCGGCCTTGAGTTCCTCATCCGCAAGCAAACGGCCCATTTCGTTGACGAGCCACTTCATGAATAGCTCCAGGCTATGCCTGTAGCTGTAACAAGCAGGGTAGACCAGCGTATCGACAATCGCGCCAGATTGTTGGGCAGCCCTTAGCAAAATCAACGCTGCGTCGAAGTACCCAAGTGCGTAGTCGTAAAGATCGTATCTTCCGCCATTGTCGCCGACACAGGCGTTCGTTCGGGAGTTGTCCCTGTCGCCTCGAAATAGGTCGTTCTCGCGGAATTTGGCGTCGTTCATGAGGCCGCCATAATGGAGGACACCTCAACAGTCCACGATTTCGGCACCCCTGACCGACACCATGACCCACTTGGGTGCTCGGGGATCGAATGCCCTGAAGGGCCTCGACATTCTCCAGACCATGACCTGGATGACCGCGTTCGAGTACGAGCAGTTGCAGGCGCTTAACGCGTGGACCGGTCGGAACGATCTGGTTGGCCTGCGTCACATCGACGAGTTCAACCAGACTGCGGGGAGGAACCTCGGCTTCCGCCATCAGGGAGATGCTCGCCACACGTTGCTGGTGAACCTTCGCCTGCTCGATGTTCTCCTCGACCATCATACCGGAGTTCTCGGTCGCGCCCGCTACGGGCTGCGTCTGCATATGGATTCGGATCAGCGCTACGAGGCCACCGGGCGCGCCAAATCGCGCGCGGCCTGAGGGGCGGAGTCCGGTCGGAAAACCCCTTCACTAGTCGTGTTCCATATATAACTCCCTATGGAATACGATCTACGTAGGGGTTTTTCCGCGCGCATCTCTGGCGAGAGCCATCGGCGGGGGAGCGGGCGGGCCGAGGTCGCGTAGCGGCCGAAGCTGCCCGGCTGGTCATCCGACGCGAGCGGGTGGGCGCAGAGCGCCTACCCCTCGTTGATCACACGGCCCGGTATTGCACGCCTGTACTCAGCGTCCCACGCGATAGGCTCAGCGTCCCGACTGCTGTGCTTCGGGTCTTGCGCCCGCCCTTCACCCACCGTCGCGCCAACGATTGGCGCGCATCATCGCTCGTTGATCATGTCCTCGACCAGGACAACATCAACAACATCGTCGCGCCGACCTCGAACAGCACGTCCTCGAAGACCGTGCTTCCCGGCCGGATTCGGAGCATTCGAAACGGTCCTAAGAACCAGTCCTAAAGCCAATCCCGAAACGGTACTAAAAACGGAAATTTATCAATAAAAACAATGGTGGCGAGCCCGGCAGGACGCCTCTAGGTCGATCTGGTGGGCGATGCCAAGATGTTCTTTTGATTGCGGGATTCCCGTTTCGAAGTAGCGTTCCCCTCGTTTCGAGGCAGATCGGTCTATCTATGTGGCCGAAGAAGTTGAGCGAGGTCGGGATCGAGGATGGCACGTTTAGGGCTGGTGCCGTTCACGAGGCAGTGGACGCGAGGTGGCGTCTTCGGCTTCCGGTTCCAGCTTCCCGCCGACGTGTTCGAGGCCCTGGTTGCCGCCGGTACGGCAGGCACGCGACGGTCGGTGACCTTCTCGCTCAAGACCCGCGATCCCCTGACGGCTCGAAGCCGGGCTCTGCGGGCTGCGGCTGATGTCGGAGACATGATCTCGGCGGTTCGGGCTGGGACGATCCCGCGCTGGCAGTTCGATCCGGCCGCATATCGGCAGGACAGGATCGTCATCCCGGCGACCGGCCGGAAGCAGTCCATCGCGCAGCAGGTCGGCCCGGCCGCATCGAAGAAGGGGATGACTCTTCGTCGGGTGTACAAGGAGGTCTATCTGCCACGCCGCCAGGAACGGAAGGGAGCCGTGCCGCGTCGGCGGTCCAGGCTCGACATGGAGAAGGCGATCACGCGCTTCGTGGCCTCGGCCGGGGACCTCGCCGTCAACACCATCACCCGGAGGGACGCGGAGAAGTTCGTGCGCTCGCTAAAGGTGGGCTCGGTCGCGACGATGAAGAAGACGGTCACCTGCCTCTCGACGATCTGCAACGCTGCCCTTGCAGCGGGGCTGATCACCAGCAATCCGTTTAGGGGCCTCGGGCCGGACCGTGCCGCGATCGTTGCAGCGCGCCGCAGCTACTCCCGCTTCGACCATGACCAGCTTACCCGGTTCTTCGGCAGGACCGAGCGCGAGGACGGCGCGGTGCTGTGGTTGCCCAGGTTGTTGCTGCTGACGGGTGCCCGCCTGGAGGAGATGGCCCAGCTTCGTGCGGCATGGTTCGTCCGTCGTGACGGCGTCGAGGTGATCGACCTGCACGAGGCCAAGGTGAAGAACCCGCACAACAAGCGGTACATCCCGCTGCACCGGGACCTGCTCGACCTGGGTGTTCTGGACCATGTTCGTCGATCACCCGAGCGGCTCTTTCCCGAGTTGAAGTACCGGGCCTCTGCCGAGAGTTGGAGCAGCGCGATCAGCATGAAGCTGAACCGCGAGATCGACGCGGCGCTCGGGACTGATCGACGGCTGACCGTGCACTCGCTCAGGAAGACCTTCGAGCACGCCGCCTATGTCGTGGGAGTGCCGAAGGCGACGATCAACGCGATCACCGGCCACAAACCGGGCGACATCAGCGAGGAGCATTACCTCCTGCTTCAGGACGATCTCCCGCTGCTGAAGCGGCACATCGACCAGATCGACTTCCCGTTCCTGCGGCGGCTCGCGGCCTGAGAGGGGTCATTTTCGACTGAATGCTCTTCGTGAACACCGACCTGGACATGGTCTCCATGACCATGTTCGGCATGTTCTCGCGCACCAACATCACGTTGCACTAGGCGGCGGTCTCCTGACCGTCCTCCACCGTGTTCAAGGCGATCTCCTGGACCGTCAGGCAAGCGCGCTCCGCCCGCCCTTCACGGCTCGATAGATCGTCGAGGGCGCGACGCCGACATGCTCGGCGATCTCGGACATGGTCAGCGTGCCCTCGGCGATGAGCGTCTTCACCACGGTCAGCTTCACCGGGTCGAGGGCCTTTGGACGACCGCCGACTCTTCCACGCGCACGGGCGGCCCGAAGACCGGCATGGGTACGCTCTCGAAGGAGATCGACTTCAAGCTGGCTCAGCGCCGACATCGTAACATAGAGGAATCTGCCCGCAGGCGTCGTCGTGTCGATGGCCTCGGTGATTGACTTCAGGCCGATCTCGCGCCGCTGGAACTCCTCGCTCAGGTCGATGAGGTGGCGCACGGAGCGGGCCAGTCTGGACAGGCTGTACACGACCACCACGTCGCCAGCACGAGCATGATCGAGGAGCTTCCGCAGTTCGGGGCGATCGGCCTTGGTCCCGGAGATGGTCTCGGTGAAGATGCGCTCGCACCCCGCCGCCTTCAGCGCGTCAAGCTGGAGGCTGTGATCTTGTCCGTCCGTGGAAACTCGCGCCAGCCCCAGCTTCATCGCCTCTCCTCTCTCGAAACCCGTCACATCGACGGTCTCATGAGAAGCCAGTTCTGCAAGCAGTTTTTGCGAGACCGTCGCCAGCATAATCCCGGACGATCACGCCGCCATCACCAGCGTCGCGGAAACGACCGTTTGTAGGAGGAGAGCTTCCAGCGGAGAAATGGGGCAACGGGGTTCTACGATATCCCTGTGCTCTGAGCCTCCCCAAAAAATCACGCACCCAAAACCCGTTCCCTCTTGACGACAAGATTCATTGAACTACATGTAACTTCATTGAAGTTCATGATCTCGCGCCGCCAGAAAGGGGAAGCCGTCATGTCGTCCCGTGAACTCCAGGAACTCCATCGCCACCTGAGTGCCGCTGTTGCGATCGTGCAAAAGCTGCTCGATGGCTCTCCCGATGCCTCGCTGAGCTTTACCCGCAATCCCCATCACTTCCGAGAGACCGGCCACCTTTCGGATGCGGGGATTGAGACGATCTACAAGCTGTTCGATGACGGCCGATCAATCGAACAGGCCGCACAAGAAATGGGAATTTCGATCCGGGGTGCAGCATCGCGTCGGAGAGCATGGGCGAAGCGTTCCAGCAATCAGTGATGGGAAGCTTCCTCGCTCCGCCAACCTATTTTTTCTTCAGTTTGAAAAGGTGTTTTCGATGACCGCTTCTCGCCCTCATGAGTTGGTTGAAGACCCCGAATACTTCCGCGACGTGCTCAATAGCATGCGCATGATTGCCGACAAGAACCTACGCCGCGTGCGGTTTGGTCTGACGGGAGACGGTATAGCTCCGCACTATGAAATTACAGTTCCCGATGGAGATTACATGGAGCACTCCGTCCGCTTCCCGATCAATGGGCTTACTCATCACACCCACCATCAGTCTCCTGAGCCTTTTGAGGTCACAAATCTGACCGAAAAATTCTCGTGGGACGACGTGATTGGGATGCTGGAACGCGCTCTGAGTAGGAAAAGAGAACGGAAGTAACTGCTGCCGATGCGTTCGGGGGGCGTCGCCTGCACCGTTATCGTAGCCGATGCAGCGAATGTCTGCTGCCCCTTCGCGAAGTCTCGAACGGGCAGCAGCAACAGTTGAATAAGGCCGTAGGAAACGATCACGCTCGTGAAGCTTGTTCGTGGTGGGAGCCAAGGGATTTTACGAGCGGTAGTTCTTGTACGCCTCGACGGCTTGAGCAAAGGCCCTTTGAGCCTCGTCGATGTCACTATAGGACTCAGTCTGGTGGCAGAACTGGTCGTCGTAGACTTCCACCAGGAACGGCTTGACCGCCATGTGTTCGCACTCCTCCTGGGTGAGCCGAGACAGCTTGACATCGAGTTCGCCGGACACAGCTTGGCTGATGATCTTCATTCGACTGTTCTCTCCTTAATCCGGCGTTTGATTTGGCCGAAGCCACGACTGGTGAGCAGACCCTGCTCGAAGGCAGCCTTCGCCCGGCCAATATCGATAAGCGCCTCACCCGGTTTGTAGGCGACCTTGGTGACCCACTCCGAGACCTTCGGGATATATGTGGACCTCGCAGTGATATGCGGCAGTTCGGCCGAGCGTGGATCGCCCTTTCGGATCAGGTCGTAAGAGACAATGAACTCCAGAGACGCTTCGTCATCCGGGCTGAAATCCTCGGGCAAACCAAGTTGGGAGACCGCCCACTGCTCTCCGTCCAACGTCAGGCCGAAAGTCGAGCAGTCGTCGAACTCCGGCCACACGGCCTCCCAGACGAACCCGCGCAGCATGAGTTCGTCCAAAATTTCCTCGGCGTTGTCGATCGTATCGTCGAGCCACCCCCAATCCACGTCGGGAAAGAAGTGCTCGGTCTTATCGTGGCGGAACGGTCCTTCGACTGTCCCGACAATGATCGCGGCGATCATGTTGATTGCCGTCTGGTTTACTGTCCAGCCACGCTGAAAAGGCTCCTGCCGAAATAAGGGGCGTAGGTCCTTCGTCATCACGCGGCCTCCCGCTGAGACAAGGTCCAAGCCTTCAACGCGTTGCGAAACGCCTTGCGATCAGCCTCGTGTTGGAACGAGAGATCGGCTTTGCCACGGCCCGTCACGTACGCGACTACCACCCCGTTCTGGAACTGGACGCGCCAATAGCTGTCGGCGCGTAGGAACTTCACCGCGTCGTCCGGCAGCGACACCGTCCAGAACAAGTCGTCGTCCCGGATTTCGTAGACGTTGCCCCGGCAGGTGAATTTCTCCTTCAGCGGATTATCCGGGAAGAAGTTGTTCACGACACGAGAGCCGCCCTCGTTCACAGGCTCGGCCGGATTTTCCCCGAAGAAGACGAGGTCGTGGCTGTATTTCGGGCGTGTTCCGAACATCCGTAGGCCCTCGACGCTCATGATCAGCTTCATGTCGCGCGGGTCCATCATCCGGTGCTCGTGCTTACCGTCCGGGCTGATCTTCACGACCTTCCAGACTTCGCGCTTGCCCCAGAGGGTGACTGACCAGTTCGGCTCCCTACTTGGGAGACCGGTTCTCGCATCCACACCCTTGACTTGCTTCATGATCGGCATGACCCATCTCCACCGAAAGGACCGCCAGCCTCGCCAGCGCCAATATCCCTCGACGGACCTATCGTACCAAACGCTCTCCTCATCGCACGTGAAATTTTGGTCCGGTGGGTCCATTCGTATAAAATTGGTTAACTTGGCGACTTATTGACTTTTTGGGTCCGAATGGTATGTTGCGGCTCGTTGAGCGCGAGGGTGCCATGGCCGAGAAGCCGAAGAAGGAACACAAGAACCGCGAGGGTAAGCAGTCCCTGACCGTTTGGATGACGCCTGAGGTCGTGAAGCTCGCAAAGATTGGCGCGCTGCTGGATGACAGCACGATCGAGCAGTTCGTCGAGTTGGCTCTGCGCGCTGAGATCGTAAAGCGCGGACTGAAGCTGTGAGGTTATCGGACGTGGTCGGAAGTTCGCCTTCGACCTGAAAGGCCCTCGCTCAACCGCTGAACTGCGCTCTGATTATCCAGTTAGTTTCCGGCAAAGTTGACATTTGCCAGCCTGGACTCGCAGCTTTTGTTCTTATTATGTTCTCGTTTATGAAGCGGCGCGGCAGAATGAAGGAAGGCACGGTCCTCGAAGCCCTTGAGGCCGAGAAGGAGAGCCTAACGGTGTACTGCCCGACCTGCCGCTTGATCAGTGAAGTCAGGTGGCAGCGGCTCCCAACGCTGCGCCTGGGAGATCGGATCGAAACCCTGGTCAACCGAATGCGATGCCGAAGATGTGGAGGACGCCCCGCGAGCGTCGAAGCATCCGCGCAGTCCGATGCTCCAGGTTATGCCTGCAAGGTTTATTAGTCACCTTGGCTCGGCACTTCTCGCCCAGGCCGTCGTCGAGCATGACTCAACGGGGCACCAAATGTGGGGCGTTAGCTGAAGAAGCATGGCGGGCAACGCCCCGCCGAACCCCATTCCCCCACAGGCTGGCGAAGACGGTCGGCGCGCGGTTCGAAGAAGGTTTTTTGGTACAGGGCACTCGGTAGAGGATGAGCTAAAATTCCTGTACGGACACGGCGCGCTCGTAACCGGGCAACCTGTTCAACTCGCTCTGAACACATTCGGCTGTAACGAGCCGATCAGTCCAGGCATGGATGATCAATTCCGGGGCTATTCTCTCAAACACTTGCACCTCCGCATCGCGGTAGGTGGGTTCGCAATCTGCTATGCCCTGAGCCACGCGATACGAGGTAGCTTGCGATCCAACACCTAGTGCGCTGTCAGAAAACATTTGCGCGAAGCCCCAAGGTCCATCCAATCGTCCTCGGTGCTCCTTGATTTCCTTCTTGGCGGCGCTTCGGCTGCAAAAGCGGCAGTGACGCGTCCACAAAATGCTCGGATCGAGAAAAAGGAACACCCAAGCGGCGCGTCCAACCGTGTTCTGCTTCGCCTTGAACATCTCGTTATTGATGGCAGAAATTGATACCGAGATTGCCTCGTCCTCGTCGTCAAGCCTGTGAGGTGCACTCCCGAAAGCGCAAAGACCGCGCCGCGCCAAATCAGCCCGAGAGAGAAGTCCGTACTCTACGATGCTGGAAAGATTCGCCGTTTGCGTGAAATGCATCAGGTACTGGATTCCGCGTCGTCTAGCTTCGCGCTGAATCCGTTGCCTGTAATCCATCGCGCAGGTGTCCGAGCTATCTAGTCGAGCCCAATGATCGACACCCTTCTCAAGGTGTCAATAGCCATGTCGTGAATGCTCCCGTTTCGATGCGAGGAGCTTACGGCCCTCAACACCAGATCGGTGGGAAAGACCTATTCGGCGCAGATCGCGTCGAGGCGAACAGCCGGGCTGCCGGAATATCTTGGCTCCCGCCGTCATTGATATGCCCGGCGCACGCTCCGCATGACTTCGCTGCTCAGCGTACCGAGACGCCCCATTTGCAATCGCCGGGGACGATCACACTCGCACGCTCATTGGAAGGATGACATCCAGGCTCTGCCGCTGGCACAACGGGATGCTGTAGAGATTCGGCAGCATTTCGAGCGATTGAGCAGGGCCTGAAGATGAGCTTGCGCGACCTGTTGGAGCGGTATCGGTCGGGATCGGCGTCCGAACGCGAGAAGGGCGGCTACTTCGAGAAGCTAGTCCGGGTCTGGCTCCAGCACGCTCCGACCCAGCGCGACCTCTATCGGCAGGTCATGGGCTACAGCGAATGGGCACGCACCCAAGGACACGACGCCCGCGATACCGGCATCGACCTCGTTGCTGAACTCGCCGAGGCCCCTGGCGAGTGGTGCGCGATCCAGTGCAAATTCTATGCGGAAGGTTACCGCATCCAGCGCGCCGACATAGACAGCTTCTTCACCGCATCGGGGCGGCGTCCATTCGTTCGCCGGTTGATCGTCGATACTACGGGCGTGCCCTGGAGCACCCACGCCGAGAGCGCGCTGGAAGGCCAATCCATCGACACGAAGCGGATCGGGCTTTCCGATATCGAGGACAGCGGCATCGACTGGAAGGCGTTTTCGGAAACCGAGAAGGTCCAGTTCGTCGCCAGGAAGCAGCCGCGTCCGCATCAGATCGAGGCCCTGGCTGCGGTCCGCGAGGGGCTGGCCGAAGCCGATCGCGGCAAGCTGATCATGGCTTGCGGTACCGGCAAGACCTACACCGCCCTGCACATCGCCGAGAGCATGATCGGCAAGGGTGGCCGGGTGCTGTTCCTGGTGCCGTCGCTCTCGTTGATGTCGCAGACGATCCGGGAATGGTCGATCGACAGCACGATCCCGCTGCGTTCGTTCGCGGTCTGCTCGGACAGCCAAGTCGGCGTTCGGAAAGCCGCCGATGGTGATGTTGCCGACATCGATATCCATGACTTGGAAATTCCCGCTTCCACGCGGGCGGCGGATTTCGCGGCGCGGGCCAAGCCGGATGCCCCGGACAAGCTCACCGTCGTGTTCTCGACCTACCAGTCGATCCAGGCCGTTTCCGCCGCGCAGCTTGATCACGGACTGCCAGATTTCGACCTGATCGTCTGCGACGAGGCGCATCGCACGACCGGCGTGACGCTCGCCGGAGAGGAGGACAGCAACTTCGTCCGCGTGCACGATGCCGACTACATCCGGGGCACGAAGCGCCTCTACATGACGGCGACGCCGCGCATCTTCGGCGAGGCGGTCAGGAAGACCGCAGATGACGCCGATGCAGTTCTCTGCTCGATGGACGATCCGGCGCTGTTCGGCGAGACGCTGTTTACGCGGAACTTCTCCTGGGCGGTCCAGAAAGGACTGCTCACCGACTACAAGGTCATCGTGCTCGCCGTGGACGAGGCGGCGGTGAGTTCCGGCGTCCAGCGCCTGCTGGCCGACGAGAACAACGAGTTGAAGCTCGACGACGCCACCAAGATCATCGGCTGCTACAAGGCCCTGACCAAGGCCGACCTCCGGGCAGATATCGCCAGTGATACCGGCCCGATGCGGCGCGCGCTGGCCTTCACCCGCGACATCAAGCGCTCGAAGTTGATCGAGCACGAGTTCGCCCGCGTCGCCGAGGAATGGCGCGACACCCTGGTCGATGCGGTTGCTGCAACCATTCCGCCGCTCGACTGCGAGGTCCGGCATGTCGATGGCGGCTTCAGCGCCCATGCCCGGAATGAGCGGTTGGCATGGCTGAAGGCCGAGCCCGAGGCCGAGCACACCTGCCGGATTCTGACGAACGCGCGATGCCTGTCCGAAGGTGTCGATGTTCCTGCGCTCGATGCCATCCTCTTCCTGCATCCCCGGAAATCGCAGATCGACGTAGTCCAATCGGTTGGCCGCGTCATGCGTCGGGCCGAAGGCAAGAAGCTCGGCTATGTGATCCTTCCGGTTGCTGTTCCGGCAGGCATGGAGCCCGAGAAGGCGCTCGACGACAACGAGAAATATCGCGTCGTCTGGCAAATCCTGAACGCGCTTCGCGCCCATGACGACCGGCTCGATGCCACGATCAACAAGATCGACCTCGGCGTCGATCCCGGTGATCGCATCGAGATTGTCGCGGTCACCAATGAACTGCCGACCCGTCAGGCGAAGAATTCCACCGGCCTCGATCTGGGCGCGAGTGGTGGCGTCACGGATCGGGAACCAGGAGATCACCGCCCTACTGAGGGCCAGGAGCAGTTCTCGTTCGCGTTCGACGAGTTCGCCAAGGCGATCATGGCGCGCATCGTCAAGCGTTGCGGAACCCGCACCTATTGGGAAGATTGGGCAAAGGACGTTGCCCGGATCGCCGAGGTCCATGTCACGCGCATTCGCGCCGCCGTGGAAGCCGCCGGATCGGAAGAGAAGCAGGCGTTCGATACCTTCCTCGCCGAAATCCGTGACGATCTGAACGACAGCATCTCGGACGACGAGGCGATCGAGATGCTCGCCCAGCATCTCATCACCCGCCCGGTCTTCGACGCCTTGTTCGAGGGCTACAGCTTCGCGCAGAATAACCCGGTCTCGAAGGCGCTTCAGGGTGTTCTGAACTTGCTGGACCGGCAGGGCCTGGAGAAGGAGGCCGAGAGCCTCGCCAAGTTCTATGACAGCGTGAAGATGCGGGCGAAGGGCATCGAGGACGCCACGGCGAAGCAGAAGATCGTCGTCGAGCTATACGACAAGTTCTTCAAGGCGGCGTTCCCAAAGCTCACCGCCCGCCTCGGCATCGTCTACACGCCGGTCGAGGTCGTGGACTTCATCATCAAGTCGGTGGACGAGGTGCTGCAATCGGAGTTCGGCCAGACCCTTGGCAGCGAGGGCGTGCACATCATCGACCCCTTCGTCGGCACCGGCACCTTCATCACGCGGCTCCTCCAGTCCGGCCTGATCAAGCCGGAGCAGATGGCCCACAAATACCGGCATGAAATCCATGCCAACGAGATGGTACTGCTGGCCTATTACATCGCTGCGATCAACATTGAGGCGGTCTACCATGAGCAGATGGGCGGCGAGTACGTCCCATTTCCCGGCATCTGCCTGACCGACACGTTCCAGCTTTACGAGCAGGATCGCGACCTCGTCAGCGGCATGATGGCTGACAACAGCAATCGCCGGACGCGGCAGAAGGAACTCGACATCCGGGTCATTGTCGGCAACCCGCCCTACTCCGTGGGCCAGGACAGTGACAATAGCGACGCAGCAAACCTCTCTTATCCCAAGCTAGATGGGCGAATCCAATCGACTTATGTCGCTCGCTCGACGGGGAATCCGCGCAGTCTTTACGATAGCTATATTCGTGCCATTCGCTGGGCGAGCGACCGCATTGGCGACGCGGGGGTCGTGGCGTACGTTTCCAATGCGGGATGGCTTGAAGGAAAGGCCGCAGATGGCCTGCGCAAGTGCTTGGCCGAGGAATTCGGCAACATCCACGTTTTCCACCTTCGAGGGAATGCGCGCACAGCGGGCGAGCAACGGCGGAAGGAAAAGGACAATGTCTTTGGCCAAGGTAGCCGCGCGCCAATCGCCATCAGCGTCCTCGTAAAGAGCCCGATGGCTCTTGAGCGCGGGCGCATCCGTTTCCACGATATCGGCGACTATCTCTCCCGCGAGGAGAAGGTGGCTATTGTGTCGCGCTTCGGCAGCATCGGCGGCATTGAGAGTGGGAACGGCTGGCAGAGTATCAGTCCCGACGAGCATGGCGATTGGCTGGGGAAGCGCGACGCCGCGTTCGATGGCTTTATTCGCATCGGAGAAAAGAAAGACAAGAAGTCACCAGTCATATTTTCAAATTACTCTAACGGAGTGAAAACTAATCGCGATGCTTGGGCATATAATTTTTCCGCATCTTCTCTCGCAATCAACATGGAACGCATGATAGCGTTCTATCATGGTTGCCTCGAAAATCCAAATCGCCCCGACATCAACGATGAAAGTAAAATTAGTTGGTCGTGGGTTCTGCGCGAAGATTTCAAAAAGAAGAAGCGCGGAGAATTTCGGTCAACAAAAATCCGAAATTCTCTATATCGCCCGTTCACAAAGGCACTCTTATACTATGATGGGCTTTTCAATGAAAATCGCTACCTCATGCCACGGCTCTTTCCTGATCTTGGCGGCGGTAATCGACTGATCTGTCTTTCTGCGCCTGGATTCAGGGCAGGCTTTTCGGTGTTGATGACTGATAGCATTCCCAGCCTCCATGCTGCGGACCGAGACGGAGCACAGAGCTTCCCACGCTATCTATATGACGGGGATGCGGGGGAGGGCGAGGGCCAGCAGGCCGACCTCCTCTCCAGCGCGGCAACACCCGGCGGACCCCAGCGCCGAGATGCCATTACCAATGAGGGCTTGGCGCATTTCCAAGCAGCCTATCCGGGCGAGGCCATCACCAAGGACGACTTGTTTCACTACATCTACGGCCTACTGCACTCTGAAGAATATCGCGATCGCTTCGCCGACAATCTTTCCAAGCAGTTGCCGCGCATTCCAGCGGTAAAGAGCGCGGTGGATTTTTGGGCTTTCGTGGCAGCGGGCAGGAAGCTGGGCGATCTGCATTGTGACTATGAGCAAGCCGAGCCTTACTCGGTCACCCTCGCCCAAGGCGATTTGCGACTGGCGAGTATCGCCAACCCCGAGCGCTTCTATCGCGTGGAGCAGATGAAGTTTGCGGGAAAGCGCCCCAAGATCGACAAGACCACCGTCATCTACAATCCCCACATCACGATCACCGGCATCCCGCTCGAAGCCTACGACTATGTGGTCAACGGAAAACCCGCGCTGGAATGGGTGATGGAGCGCCAGTGCGTGAAGACCGATCCGGCCTCCGGCATCGTCAACGACGCCAACCGCTACGCGATCGAGACGGTTGGTGATCCAGCGTATCCGTTCGATTTGTTCCGGCGCGTCATTACGGTCAGCCTGGAAACGATGAAGATCGTTCGTAGCCTGCCCGCCTTGGACATTGCCGAGAACGGGGCTGGCGATGAGCAGAGCCATGTCAGCGAAAGCGCGGATCGGCTCCAGCCTGCTTAACCAGCCCGCATCAGCACCGACGCCGCTGGAGACCCTCGCCGGGACCGTCGAGCGGGTGACATTCCACAACGCGGACACCGGCTTTGCCGTGATCCGGGTGAAGGCACGGGGCAAGCGCGATCTGGTGACAGTGGTCGGCCACGCCGCGACGATCGGCGCGGGCGAGTTCGTGACGGCCTCGGGCCATTGGATCACCGATCGCACGCATGGCCTGCAATTCAAGGCGCAGGTCATGAAGGCGACGCCGCCGACCGGGGCAGCGGGCATCGAGAAATATCTCTCTTCCGGGCAGATGCGAGGAATCGGCCCGGCGATGGCGAAGCGGATCGTCGCCCTCTTCGGAGACGCGACCTTCGACATCATCGAGGCCCAGCCGGATCGGCTGAAGGAGGTTGCCGGGATCGGTCCGAAGCGGGCCGAGCGCATCGTGGCGGGCTGGGCCGAGCAGAAGGCCGTCCGGGAAATCATGATCTTCCTGCACGCGCACGGCGTCGGCACGGCGCGGGCAGTCCGCATCTTCAAGACCTACGGGCATGACGCGATCGCGGTGATGACCGATGATCCCTATCGGCTCGCCCGCGATATTCGCGGTATCGGCTTTCGCACGGCGGACTCGATAGCGGCGAAGCTCGGAATGAAAAAGACCGCGCCGCAGCGCCTGCGGGCTGGCGTCTCCTTCGCGCTCCAGGAGGCGATGGACGAAGGCCATTGTGGGCTGCCGCAAGCCGACCTCGTCAAGCTGGCGGAAAAGCTCCTGGAGGTCGATGCGTCGTTGATCGAGACCGCGATCAGGATCGAGTTGGAGCGTGGTGACATCGTCCCGGACACGATTGAAGACGCGCGCTGCATCTTCCTGAAGGGCCTGCACGCCGCCGAGCAGGCGATTGCGCGTCGGCTTCGCGATCTGGCGGCTGGCGCTGCCTCATGGCCCGCGATCGACCTCGACAAGGCCGTGCCCTGGATCGAGAAGCGAACGGGGAAGGCTCTGGCTCCCTCGCAGGTCGATGCCGTCCGTCTGGTCCTCGCCAGCAAGGTGGCGGTGATCACAGGCGGCCCCGGTACTGGCAAGACCACCCTGTTGGACGCCATCCTGCGTATCCTGGTCGCCAAAGGTGTGCGGGTCCTGCTGGCGGCTCCAACGGGTCGGGCTGCCAAGCGGATGACCGAGCAGACCGGGATCGAGGCCAAGACCCTGCATCGCCTGCTGGAGGTTGATCCGGCCAATGGCGGCTTCAAGAAGGGGCCGGAGAGCCCGCTCGTTTGCGACCTCCTGGTCGTGGACGAGACCAGCATGGTGGACGTGCCGCTTATGAACGCCCTGCTGAAGGCCGTGCCACCCGGCGCGGGCCTGCTGCTGGTCGGTGACGTGGACCAGTTGCCTTCGGTGGGGCCGGGGCAGGTCTTGAGCGACATCATCGCATCCCAGGCGCTTCCGACCGCCCGGCTGACCGAGGTGTTTCGGCAGGCCGCGACCAGCCGCATCATCGTCAACGCCCATCGGATCAACCAGGGCCAGATGCCGGAGAGCGCCGCGCCGGGCCAGGAGAGCGACTACTTCTTCGTCCCGATCGATACCCCCGAAATCGGCGTCGCCAAGATTCGGGAGATCGTGCGCGACCGCATTCCACGACGGTTCGGGCTCGATCCGATTGCCGATGTGCAGGTTCTGTGTCCGATGAACCCGGGCCTGCTCGGCGCGCGCAACCTCAATGTCGAACTCCAGCGGCTGCTCAACCCGAATCCCACGACCTCGGTCGAGCGCTTCGGCTGGACCTTCGCGGTTGGCGATCGCGTTATGCAGACGGTCAACGACTACGACCGCGAGGTCTTCAACGGCGATCTCGGCATGGTCATCGGCATCGATGACGAAGAGGGCGCGCTGACCGCCGAGTTCGACGGTCGCGTCGTGTCCTACCCATTCGGCGAACTCGACACGCTCGTGCTCGCCTATGCCACGACGATCCATAAATCCCAGGGCTCGGAATACCCCGCCGTCGTCATCCCTGTGGCGACCCAGCACTACATGATGCTGGCGCGCAACCTCCTCTATACGGGCGTCACGCGCGGAAAGCGGCTCGTCGTCATCGTCGGCCAGAAGCGCCCCTTGGCCATGGCGGTCAGGGCTGGCGGAAAACGCCGATGGACGAAGCTGCGGAATTGGATGGAGGCTGATTAACGGTCAGGAGATGATGTTGGCGCGAGGCGCTGCGAATTCGTTGGACAAATCTGGGAGTGGTGGGAGGCTTGTACGACGGAACGTGGAGCAAAGCATTGGAACAAGTCGAACGGCAGCCTCATCTCCCTCGTCCTGTGCAGGGATATGCTCTCGATGTAGCCGCAAGACTTGAGTCCGCACACCCGCATTTCCTGATCAAAATTTTGTATAGCAGCGATCTAGTTCGTCAAAGTTTCAATGTATTTGCCTCCCAGGACATCGATCAACAGCAGGATTTCTTGCATCGAGTGGCGCAGCATGCTCCCGATGTGCTGCACGGCCTCGAACATCTCGACCCGCTGGCGCAAGTCGCCAGGGCGCTGATCCTGTTGAAGCCCCGGCGCGTCGTGGAGGCGCTCTTCGGCTCGTGTCCTGATGGCTATCTCGGCCTGCTTTCTCGGCTCGGCTGCGATCCTCTGCCTTCCAAAGAAACGTACCGCGCCGCCTTCGATCTGTTCTCCGACCCGCGTCATAGGCAGCGCGCGAAGGTCTTGGGTCAATTGCCGGGCCGCGTTACCGCCGAGCACATCGCCGTGGTCGCCGGTCTCGATGACGCTCTCGTCCATCGTGCGGTGGTCGAAAAAGCAAAATCTGCGGAAGTTCGAGCCCTGAATCAGTTCGTCACCATGATCGGCGACTTCTGCGGCGCAACGCCAAGTTCGATCCGGGCGAGCCTCGACAGACTGAACGTCGGAACGAGAGGGGTCGGGATGGGCGAATGGGCGCAGGGCTGGCTTGGGAGGCAAGTTCGGCTCCCGTTCGATCCTCCGATTCCGGCAAGCGATCCCGATTTTCGGCTTTGCCTTGGGGTAGAATTGACTTCGTTGGGTCGTCGCCTGCGGAACTGTGCTGGGCAACGGCAGTCATATACCTTTCTCGGCGAGAGGCTAGTCTACGAGGTGGTTGGCTTCGGCGAACCGGCTGCCCTCGAACTTCTGCGGCTCACCACTGGCGCGGGCAGCAAGTGGGTTTGTGAAGATTTGCGGGCTCCCCGAAACAGGCGCGTGAGCCCCGAACTGGCTGCCGCAGTCCAGTTCAGGCTGGATTACTATGGGGTTCTCTACCAGTCGCTGGCGCACCCCTCCGTCGAGGAGCAGGCGCTGCATAAACTGATCGATCACACCACGCCATTCGCTTGGGATAGGCGGCGGGAAGTGGCTGATGACGCGCACGTCGATGCCGATATGGATCGAATGCTTGAAGAGCTTGAGCAGGAGGTTCATGGCCGGGAGGCGGCCTGATGGATGCTGCCATCGTCGAAAATCAGAAGGCTCCGGCGCGTGAGATCATCCGAGATCGGCGAGGCGTCCTTGTCGGTGTGATCGAGCGCCAGCAGATGGTCGGCAGGCAGATCGCGAGAGATTGGCGAGGTGCTGTTATCGGCCTCTACGACGAGCGCTCCCGAACGACTCGCGACATGCACGGTCGGCTAGTCGGTCGGGCCAACCTGCTCCCCGCGCTCCTGTTCCAGACTCGCTTGTGAGATCGCCTGCAATGTTGGCCCCGTGAGGGGCGGTTATCGCTTTGAAGGTTAGCCCCCCTGTTATCGGCTGCGGCTGATCCTTCCGTCTTTTCGGAAGGGTCCGGGGATGACGGGTGTGGAGACGATCGGTCGGATCCGGTTCGAGCATTTCCAGAACGGCAAGGGGATCAAGCGGATCGCGCGGGAACTCGGCCTCGCGCGCGACACGGTTCGCAAAGTGCTCCGCTCCGGCGCGACCGAGTTCATCTACAAGCGCGAGGTCCAGCCGCGGCGGAAGCTTGGAGCCTGGGTCGATACGCTGACGGCGATCCTCGAGGCCGAAGACCGGCTGCCGCGGCGCGAGCGACGCTCAACGATCCGGCTGTTCGAGGAGCTGCGCGGGCGCGGCTACGACGGAGCCCATGACAGCGTCCATCGGTTCGTGAAGGCCTGGCGTGCCGATCGCGCCCGGCTGCCGGCGCAGGCCTTCATTCCGCTGCGCTTCGATCCCGGCGAGGCCTATCAGTTTGACTGGAGCCACGAGGCGATCGAACTCCACGGGCTGCCCGTGGTGGTGAAGGTCGCCCAGATGCGACTGGCCTATAGCCGGATGCCGATCGTGCGCGCCTATTTCCGCGAGACGCAGGAGATGGTCTTCGACGCGCATGACAAGGCCTTCGCCTTCTATGGCGGGGTCTGTCGGCGCGGCATCTACGACAACATGAAGACCGCGGTGGAGACCGTCTTCGTCGGCCGCGCCCGGGAGTACAACCGGCGCTTCCTTCAGCTCTGCTCGCATCACCTCGTCGAGCCGGTGGCCTGCACGCCGGCGGCCGGCTGGGAGAAGGGCCAGGTCGAGAACCAGGTCGGCACGATCCGCGATTTGCTGTTCCGCCCGCGACCGAAGGTGAAGACGCTCGACGAGTTGAACGCCTGGCTCGCCGACCAATGTGTCGCCTACGCTCGGCGGGCCAAGCATCCCGAGTTCCGCGATCGGTCTGTCATTGAGGTCTTCGAGGAGGAGAAGGCGCGGCTGATGCCGTATCTGGGCCCCTTCGCCGGCTTCGTCGAGAAGCCGATGCGGGCGACCACGACCTGCCTGATCACGCATGATCGCAACAAGTACAGCGTCGATGCCCGAGCCGCCGGCCGCGCCGTGCTAGTGCGCGCCTATGCCGACCGGATCGTTGTGTTGCTCGATGGCGAGACGGTCGCCGACCATCCCCGCAGCTTCAAGCGCGATCAGGTCGTCTATGATCCCTGGCACTATCTGCCGGTGCTGATGCGCAAGCCGGGTGCTCTACGCAATGGCGCGCCGTTCAAGGACTGGGATTTGCCGGCGCCGCTCACCGTGGTGCGTGAGAAGCTGCGGCGTCATGTCGATGGTGACCGTCAGTTTGTGAAGATCCTCGGCCGCGTCCCCGAGGACGGCATTGCCGCTGTGGCGGAGGCCTGCACCGAGGCGCTCGCGGCCGGCATCGCCAGCGGCGACGTCGTCATCGCGATCCTGGCGCGCCGTCGCCAGCCGCCTGTTCCAGCCAGCATCACCACACCCAACGCCCTCAGGCTCAAGACCGAGCCGGTCGCCGACTGCGCCCGATACGACAACCTGCGCAAGAGAAGGGAAGCCTCGCCATGGAACGCCACCAACTGATCGAGGCGATGACCAGCCTCAAGCTCTACGGCATGCGCGCCAGCTTCGACGAGATCGCCGGCAAAGGCCTGAACCGCCGCGAGGAGATCTATCCCCTGCTGGCGAGCCTGATCCGCGCGGAGCTGACCCATCGCCAGTCGCGTTCAATCAACTATCGCATCAGCGGCGCCAGATTCCCGGTTCTGAAGGATCTCGATGCCTTCATCTTCGACGACACGCCGGTGGACGAGGGACACATCCGCGAGCTCGCCACCGGCGAGTTCATCGACGCCAGGCGCAATCTCATCCTGATCGGCGGCACCGGAACGGGAAAGACCCATCTCGCCATCGCGATCGCCGCCGCCGTCATCCGGGCGCGCGCCCGCGGCCGCTTCTTCAACCTCGTCGACCTGGTCAATCAGCTCGAACAGGAGAAGGCCGCCGGCAAGAGCGGACGCATCGTCGAAGCCCTGCTGCGCCAGGATCTCGTCGTCATCGACGAGCTCGGCTATCTGCCCTTCAGTCAGGCCGGCGCGCAGTTGCTCTTCCACCTGATCAGCAAGCTCTACGAGAACACCTCGATCATCATCACCACCAATCTCGCCTTCGCCGACTGGCCCCAGATTTTCACCGACGCCAAGATGACGACTGCGATGTTGGATCGGCTCACGCATCACTGCGACATCATTGAGACCGGCAACGAGAGTTGGCGCTTCAAGAACCGCGCCTGAACGCTCCCGAGACCTTCGCGAGCTGGACGCCGAAATCGCCCCGGCCCAGCAACCCTGACCAGCTCAGCCGGGGCGATCCCGGCACGTCCGACCAGGCTTGCAGGGGGGCTAGCCTTCAATGCGATAAGGGGGCTGCCCTTCAACGCGATTTGACACTCGCTGATCCATGCGGGCTCTCCTGATCGCCGCCGCCCTGGGCTGGGTAATGTCGCTGCCTTGGATCACCTTGTTCAGCTACCTCGTCCTGATCGTCATCGCGATCGCCGCGCTGTGGCTTATCTCGGTTGCGATAGAGCGTCGCGCCATTCCGCCCTGGTCCAGCACCAGGACCATCGACCCGCACTACGTCACGGCGCTCGAATGCATGGTTGCCGAAGCCGAGGCGGAAATGGAAACATTGCGGGCAGAACTCCAGCGGTGCCGCTGGGCTTCTGCGGCGGCGGAGCCTGATCCGAAGACTGCTCTCTATCGCCGGGTCGGCCTTGCTGACGGCGCGCCGGAATGGCTGATCTCGGCGGCACGGCGCGCCTATCGCGTCGCTCTCCACCCTGACAAGCATCCGGCGCACCGGAAGCAGGAAGCTGAGAGAAGGCTCAAGATTGCCGAGGGGGTGTTCGACCAGATCGCGGCACGAAGCTAGTCCGCTGCTTCGCTCAGCGAAGCGCGCGATGTCCCATGAAACACCAGACGTGGACCAGTCGAGCCGACAAATTGCACTGGATCGACGAGTCGGAGGTCATACCACGTCAATACCGACGACCGAACCGTCGAGGCTGATCAACACATCACTCCGTTTTCCGGTTAGCTATTGCGGCGGCGTTCAATGAAAGCCGCCAAGCCCGGTGTCGGCAGGCACATCAGCCTCACGATTACCCACCACAGATAGAAGCCCATCTCGCCGTTCAGCGCCGACTCGTTGAGCAGCCCGTGGGCGATCGAGTTTCTTAGATTCGGCCCGAGGCGTCCGGCCATGAGTGTTCGAAGTTCATACAGCATGTCCTCATCGAGGATTTCGCGCAGTTTCTCATGATCGAGGATGCGGCCTAGTAGCCAGACATCTTCGACACCATTGGCATCGATGTTTCGGGGCACGACGCCCGATTGTTCGAGGACATGGCGGAGCCCGTTTTCGACCTGTGGGACAAGCAGGTGCAGAGCCGTCGAGAAGTCGAACTGGAAACCTGCTCGCACCCCCTTCACGAACAGCGAGAGGTGGCTCTCGGGCACTAGCGCACTATCTTTGATGACAAGTTCGATCGCGTCGTCGTCGATGCCGTGCTCATCGCGCATCACCCGAATAGCGGGCGCGAGGATCGCATGGACGGCGAAATGCCGGTGTACCCGAGCCTGCTCATCCATAAAGCCTTCGATGGCCTGCTCTTCCTGTTTGGCATCCCCACTGCCGATGGCTGGTCGGACCGCGATTTTCCTGCCCGCGTAGTCGAAGACATCACCCTGGATCAGCGGAACGAGCGGAGACTCTCTGATCCGCTCGATCGTGGCTTCGCGCAATTTTTCTACGTCGATGAGCGGCGTCATCACCGCAAACTGAAAGAATGCGTCATCCCATGGAAGACCTCGGAGGAGTGCCTGTGACGCCTCAACCTCCGCGCTGATGTCGATCTCGCCGGTCGAGGCTGTTTTCATTTCGCTGAGAGTTTTCCGACCAGCGGCGGCCAGCCGTCCGCGAAGCTCGGGTAAGCGCGGACGAAGCGATGGTCGATCCGAGAAAGCAAGAACCGCCTTCTGCCAGAAGTGATGCGCGCCCATGAATGATCCCGCGCTCTCCTGTGCTTCTGCCTCGGTAACGAACGTCTCGGCGAGTGCGCACATCACGTCTTCGGCTTCTAGCGCTCGACCGGCACGCCGCAGAAGCTTCGCCTGTACAGCGTAATGGCTTCGGGCTCGATCAAGCCCACCGGACGCAGAGGCTGATGCCGCAATCTTCCCGGCGATATCTGCCAGAGCTTCGAAGTCGCCGTATCGGAACTCTTCGAGAAGCTTCATCGCCTTCAGGCTGAAGTACAGCGGGTCCCGCCCCTGATAGTGCAGCACACGTTCTTCGAGATGACGGAGGACGCGGCCTGGAAGCTCACCTTTGGGCTCGATCTGACGAGCCAACCGAACAGCGCGCTCATAGCGCTCCATCGCGGGAACCCAATGATCTTGGTCTTCGAGGCGCTGCCCGGACGCAATATAGCAAGTCACAGCTTCGCGGGCGGCAGCAGCATTTCGGCGACGCAGCCAAAGAACGTCGCCGACACGCGCTCGGTACTCAGGGTCGTTCACCTCGGGAAGCGACGCTGTCAGCCCATCGAGTTGAGGCTCTGATAGGTCGTCAGGGATCATGCTGCGTCTCCCGTCCATGATCAGCATAGGGCGAAACGGCTGCCCGGCATCTCTAGGCGTGAAGTGAAAGTCGAAGAGGTCGGCGAGGATGGCCCATCCGACCGCCCGAGCCTGCTTGTGCTGCGCTCGGAACAGCGCTGCAAAATCCCGATCCTGCTGCGTGGCTCCAGCTTGTAGGACGACGGCGATTTCGGCTCCGTCAGGAATAGAGCCATTCTGACGGGCCTCTTGGGCTGATGGCTGTTCAGTCATCGGGCTTCGGCCTTTCCTCTATGTCGAAGAAGCTCCGTTGCCGACTGCCCTTCGGCAATCCCAATTTGTGTTGCGCGGATAAATACCCTCAGAAATCCGCCCAAGAAGAACGATGACCCGCCACGATCTGCCTCCTATCCGTAATTTCGTGCGTGATCCCATCGAGCAAGAAGCCGCGCTCGTTGTGTTGGAGGACGAGACCCTCGACCTGATGGCTGTACTTGAAAAATGCGGGGACTACGTTCTCGTTGAACGTGCGCGCCCCGATCCGACGCTGCCGATCATGCACTTCGTCCGCTGCCCATCTCAGCTTTTGGCTGAACGCCTTGAACGCGCCTGGGCACTACACCGTTTGCTGAAGTCTGTTCATGCCCGCAGGTAGAGCCTGCTGCTCAGCCCACCGCTGTTGCTCGATCGAGTGCGCCTCCTGCGGGTGGCGATACTCGCTATCCGTGGCGCGCCGCATCCTCGCCTGCGAACCGCGAAGCCTTCATGCGGCGACGATCACCCTCGCGGCTTCCAGCCCGGCGGGATTTGAACAACTGCGGAGGAGCATTCACAACGTCATCGCCTATCGCCGACGCCAAAGCAGATGGTGGCGGAGCGTCGGCCTTTGGGCATGGTGGAACGGCAGCGGTCTGCACGGCCTCGTCGAACTCGGCTCTATCACCGCGACAGAGTTTGCTGGCGCGCTGGAGCGGTACGGAGATGTTCGCCTGCGGTCGATTACTATCGAGATGGTCCGAGCCGAGGTCTACCGGGCGGCGCAATCAGTTTCGGCCTGCCCTGGTCCGGGAGGAACGGGACGATACCAGCCCTTCAAGATAGCGATCGAGCCAGTGATCGTCGCGGCGCGCGCAAAGCCACTCCTCGGCAACGTGCTGATCGTCCCGATGCCAATCCTGTTGTAAAACCGACCCGAGGAAGGACATCCGATCTTGATAGCGTGGTTCGATATCCGACTGCTTATCGCCTGCATTGGACCGCAGGAAATTGGCCGAATGCAGGCCATACACCGGTTTTCTGAGCGTCCGAATAGTATCCGTCACACATCGAAACCCCTGTTCCCGTCGAGCGGCTGACACAGCGCTTATGTATATCCGCACATGCATAAACTTGCCGCTGCTGCCCCTTCTGCGACTGACTTTGAGCCGGTGAACCGAACAGAATGGTCGCTCCGATCGCGACCGAGGTCAAAATGGTTCGAATGATTGCGTTATGCATGGTCGCCTCCGATCGCCCGCTGATACGCCTCGTCCCATACCGGCAGCGGATAGACGGCATGGAAATAGTCGAAGCACCGGAACATCGCCTCGGCGCTGGAGGGATACCGCGTCACCACGTCCAGGATCAGATGCCTGAAAAATGTCGCGTGCTTCACGTCCTCGGTGGCATGCTCGATGACGAAGCGCAGCCCATCTCGCGGCAAGTCCTTCGCTTTGATGATCGGCAAGGCGGCTTGCGTGACCAGCGCAGTGAGTTGCTCGAACAGGTACTCGGCTCCCATGTAGCCGAGCGGCTCTTCCTGGGTCGCCATGCGCCACCACACAGCGGCGACGGCGAAGGTAGCGGGCGAAGGTCGCTCCGTGACATCAGCGCCGCCGAGCTTTCCATGATCTTCCCGAGCCCAGATACCATGCTCAGCTTCCTCGGCTTTGTGCGAGCAGACGGCCTGGATGAGCCGGACCTCGTGCTTAGGGAAGCGGCCGAACATATGGAACCCGGCTTCGGTCGTGTGGGATTGGTACCAGACGACCGAGCGGAATATTTCCCGAACGAGAGCAACAATTTGCTCGGGAGGCGTCGCCGGATCGCTGATAGCCTTCCATCCGCGCCACGCTTTCACCTCCTCGAAGATCGCCGATACACGGCGATCCAGTTCTTCGAAGGTCTCAATTGCGTGATCAGAATACGGAGCTTTGGTCACAAAAGCGTGGTTCATGTGTCTGTCTCACCTTAGGTGCGTGGGTCGAATTCGTCGTAGACAGCTACGAAGGGCGACTCGGATTTGGTTAGGCGCTCACGATCGTGCAGATCGAGAAGTAGAACATTCATCCAACCCGCTACTTCATCGAAGTACGGGCGACGACGGTCCAGTTGGCAGAAGCCGAACCGTTCGAAGAGTGGGATGAGTTCCGACCGGGTTGCCGCTAGACAGAAGCGCGCATTCGCCATGCGTGCGCCTCTAAACATCGACTGAAATAGAACGGGAAGAAGCCCGCGTGCGGACATCGAGCGGCGGACGACAAGCCTTGAGTGGACGATGACTGTGTCGAGCACTTCAGGAGCGAGATCAGCGTGAGCGACCACCTGTTCAAGATGCGGATCAACGATCGTGTCGTGGGCCCAGGTCGCCCTGACGGCGACGGCGCACTTGTCTCGGGCGCGTGCCACAAAATTCAGGCTGATCTTGTCGATTGGCTCCAGGAACACCTTGTTGGTGTGATCGGCATGAGCATATCGCTTGCCATCGCGCTCGACGAAAAGAGCGTAGCGAAGGCGGCCGACTTCCTCCATTTCGCCATCCGTTCGAGCAATGGCAATCTCGGGATAGCGATCAGGGTCGATTATGCCTTCCGGCCAGCGGTTGTCCCTTGTCCACCGTCGCGTCTCGACGACTGGCAAAGCTGCCAACGGCTCGGTAAATGTAATTCCATCGTCCATGCCCGCGCCCCTTCAGCCGACATGGACCAGCAAACAGGGAAACGACGGACTGACACCTCTCAGATGAGGGGTCACGGCGAAGCACCTACGATCGCGGCAAGACCGCGCCGGAAAGGAGGGCGATCAAATCGCTTTGGCGAGCGACGCCAGTTTTTCCGAAGATGCCCTTCAGATAGAAGCGGACGGTTTCCCGTGAAAGCCCGAGAGCCGCTGCGACCTCGTCCGTAGATTTGCCCTCCGCAATGCCGCGCGCGACACGCGCCTCGGAAGCGGTTAGGTCGAACAATCCGGTCAGAAGTTCGGCGGTAGGCGAAGTCGGCCGATCAAGTCTGGTGACGACCAGAAGCGTCCTGGCTCCGTTGAACACGTCGGATGCTTCTCCTGGTAGAGGGAGAGCATGCATTACAGCGGCCGGGCTATCGGCTCGCGCCGGGATCGGGATCGAACTTGTCGCGGGACGACTGCGATTTGCCAACCCATCCATCAGCAGCCGATTGCTTGCTGCATTCCCCAGCGCGAGCTTCCCGTGGGCCAGGAAGACAATCTGATCACTCATCTTCTCCAGCAAGGAGTTCGCGGCAAGGAGTTCGTTCTGGCCACCCAGAATGGCCGCAGGCATCCCCGCACTGTTTAGCGCATCGACGATGGCACGGGCTCTTTGCAGATTGAGGCGGGTCGAGAGTGCTGCCGCTCGGGCTAGATGCGGTCGCACGGCGTTCAACCGCGCAATTTCCTCTGATGACACCGGCCCGTCAGAATAGCGTCGTTCCAAATTGAATACTGCGATGTCGCCATTCGGCATAGGCAGAACGCTACCTGCCGCATAGCCGAGCCCCTTCGGAAAGAAAAAATTGGAGTACATGGGGCTCCGGTCCATCTCGGCGCGCCCGTATAATTGATGATTTCCAAAGAAGCCGTGATGCTTGGCAGCGACACCATATTTCAATCGAATATTATCCTCCTGTGCGGCCCGATTAGATAGAAAATCCTCGAATATGCTTTTGGCAGATTCAGAACTGGTCCAACGGGTGACCTCGCGGGCAGCAGTCGTGAAGAGGACGCCGCCGAAGCAGCCCCCCAGCAAAGAAACATCTTGAAGAACGCCGGGCCACAGTTCGGGAACGACCGCAGCCTCGTAAATGCGGTCTATCAGCTTTTCTCTGTCAAACATGCAGCCCCACAACCGCTTGCCGCTGCGTAATTGCGCCATGCCTGCGGCGCAGGTCAATATCGACCTTTGATGCGCTCTTCCAACTCGCCAGCATCCTACAACCACCCGGCCGGGCTGTCCCAAAACCCTCCCTCGAACCGTCCCACAGCCGTCATCGCAAACCCCTGCAACACGGGGCTGGCGACGAGGCCGGATCGTGTCGGCGAGCGTGGCCGGAACCATCTGTTTTTGATTTAGCGGGAGACGATCCGTGTGTTCGCCAATTTCTAGCCCTCGGTGATTGTCGCGAGGACAAGGACAGTTGGCAGCGGACCACGAAGCGCCTTCGGCCGCCCCCCATGTCGAGCGAGAAGAACAAGTGATCCACAGCATGCTTGGCGCTGGAAGGGCGCTAAGCAAGTCGATCTTTCAACGTCCATCGTTGTGTTCAGATCGTCTGCGGACCCGGCGGCGGTACCGAGCTTTGAGTATTAAACTCGGCCACTGCCCTTTCGATCAACAGCACGTCAGAATCAGCCCTCCACATCGCAACGATGATCTCACCTAGCCGGTTTTGAGCGGCCGCGCGATACGGTGGGGCTATCGGGGTGGAACGATTCACTTCGATCCACGCCGCATCGAACGCCTCGACCAGCGTCGTCAAATCCTCTTCATCTGCAACAAGGGCTCGGAACGGCATCCAGGTGGCCTATGACGGCGTTGAATGTCAGGCAATAGCTGCGCCCTCCGCCAAAGGTTGAAGAGCCCGCGTGAAGGCTTTTCGACCAGGGAGGTGCTCAGGCTCCTGGAGCTACGTGGCGATCGCGCCGAAGCGGTTCGATCTCGTTAGTGAGTGCAACGCAGTTTCGGCCTAGCTCCGTTGGGCTTGGACTTCGGCGAAAGCGCAGCGCTTGAGCGTGCGTGGCGAGAGGTACGTGCAGAACGTCGAGGAATCCTTCTGTAAATTTACGCCCGCTGCCAGGAGCATGTCATAGTAATCGAGCAGAAGCCGGAAATTCAGCCTATTCGACACTGCGATCTCCCTCGCGTAGCGAATAAAGAGATCGACTTCTGTCGTAGCAATTTGGCGTGCCACGAAGCAGTCGCGCTCGGTCCGCAACATCGGAGTCGGCGGCAAAAACTGCAATGATCCAGTCCAACGCACGTCGAGTTCGCGTGCGGCTTCGAAATAGGAGATCATGACAGACCGCGCTTCTAGTTTGTTTCGGCTAGGGTAAGGGTGCCGGGTCGGCGCAGGCGCAGTGCTCAGTTCATTCGCCATCGTCTGCTGTGGACGATGATCTTCTGGGTGGTGATCGTCAAGAGCCGTGGGTATGTTGTCGGCGGCGCAGGTTTTCGATGCGACGGCACGATCTGCGTCAGAAATGCAGCCCTGATCTTCGTGCTGACTTCGTTGATGGTCCCGCTTCGGTTTGGTTCCAAGTGACGGCCCACGTGCGGATCGCTATCGGACGATTTGGCATTCCGCTGATCGCGGTTCACCAGATTAGTCTGCGTCTAAGCGGCCGCGAGCGATACGTGTAAAAACTGGATTTCTAGCTGTCGCTGGTGTTTCCTAGCGCCTCGATCTTGGACACGACAAATTCGTAGGTCCTCGACTCTTCCAGCAGCGCCATGTCAATATCGCCGTTTTTCAAAGCTTCCAGCATCTTGGCTTTGAACGTCGCGGCGGATGCCTCTCCCTCGTTCTCAGCTATATGCTTCATCGCAAACGAAAGACAAAGATAGATCGAGTTCAGGACGATCTTGATTTGCTCCATTCCTGTTCCGCTAACGTTTTCGGTCTCATCGGTCATTTTTGTCTCCATGCAGGACTTTGAAATTGGAGGCAGAAGATGGTTCTTCTCCCGCTCACGTCATTCCCCAGCATGGTCTCCAACGACTAATTTCGCCGAACTGTTCCGTGCGGCTTGTCACGCGACGCTCCGCGCCGAGCCTCCCGGAACAACTTCTCCGACGACGAATTTTTCAAACGGAGGCCGGTCTTTCATGATGAAATTCAAGGTAGGCGATCACGTTCGGTGGAACTCAGAAGCCGGGATGGTGAGCGGCAGGATCGTCAAAGTCCATCGCGGCGACTTCGATTACAAGGGGCATCGACATCGCGCCTCGGAGGACGAGCCGCAGTACGAGATTAAAAGCGACAAGACGGACCACGTGGCGGCTCATAAGGGCACGGCTCTTAGTAAGATCGGCTGATGGTGGCGCAGTTCACGACCATTGGCCACTCCAATCGACCGCTTTCCGAGTTCGTGACGATGCTGCGCGAAGCCGGTGTCGTTCTCCTGCTCGATGTCCGTGCTTTCCCGCGATCGCGGACCAATCCCGCATTCAATATCGACCGGCTTCCGGGCGATCTGGAGCGCTTCCAGATCGGCTATCGTCACATGCCTGAACTCGGCGGGCGGAGGCGCAAGCAGAAGGGCGTGGACGAGCACGTGAACGCGCTTTGGCGGGTGCAGAGCTTCCACAACTACGCTGACTACGCTTTGAGTGCGGAATTCTGGGACGCTTTCCAAGAACTACTCCTGCTGGGCGCAGGTCGGCGCGTGTCGCTGATGTGCTCCGAGGCCGTTTGGTGGCGGTGCCATCGCCGGATTATTACCGACTACCTGCTCCTGAACGGCCATGCTGTTGATCATCTTATGGGGCCGGGACAAATCGACCACGCTGTTGCGACGCTTGGGGCAAAAAGAACGGCCGCAGGAAGGGTGATCTATCCGCCGAATTCGTTGTAATTTGGTCGGTAATCCGCTGGAACAAATGACTACCGCGTATTTGCCGCAACCATTGCGATTCCGGCAGGCGCATGCCGGATTCGATGATCTCGCCAATCACTCATCAACCACCCTGGCCATTTCGTCTTGAGCACATTCTTGGATCGGGCAAAGCTTTTTCGTCTCCAACCCTTTAGGGGCGTGAACCTTGGATATGCGTTCACGCCCCGATGAGAACGACGTTGCCGCGTACCTGCACACGGCAGCGCTTGGCACTGACCGCGATCAGGAACGCGCATCCGCTGCCCAGCCAGTCCCGTACATCGTAGCAGCGTTTGCACTGCTCCTTTTCACCGCCTACGCTGCCTATCTCCTGATCAATCGAGAAATTCAGCGTCAGACACTGCCTTCAAAGCTCCAACTCGGGTGGTTCTACGCTGAGGGCAGTTGCGGTGCATTTCCGGGCTTTCAGCGGTCTTACGCGTTCGGCTTGGCTCAAACCACAGTTTCGGCGATCGAGGCGCAGGGGATCGCGTATTTTGCGGACATCGAGAGGGAGGGCCATCGCGCTGAGCGGCCCCTGTTCTCGGGGGAATGGAAGCCCACGCCTTTGCCCTCATCGTTTTTCAAGGACGGCTCGGCGTTCTCACTCCATTGTGGGCGCACCGGCTCCTGGCTATGGCCCCGTGGAATCGAACAGGCGCTGCGAAGCTCAGGAAGCTTCTACAAGCACTCTGGGACCCAAGCGCTTTTCGTCATTCCTCCGCTCGGGCTGGTGGTCGGAAGCCCGTGATGAATCACGCTGCGCCGTTCCGTTTTGAAATTTGAAAGGCATGTGGAACTACGCCCTAACTAGACGCGTTAGGGGGGGCCGTTGCGCGCGTACAGGAGTTGGTTTTGAAAACCCGCGTACTGGTTGTTGAGGACGACCCCTTCATCCGCATGGACATCGCCACGATGGTCGAGGACGCGGGGTTCCATGTGATCGAAGCCGGAGACGCCGACGAAGCAGTGACGGTGCTCGAACGCGAACCCGCGATTCAACGTTTGGTCACCGATATTGATATGCCGGGATCGATGGATGGTCTGAAGCTGGCCCGATTGACGCGAGACCGTTGGCCACCGGTCAAAATCATCGTCATTAGTGGCCGGATGAAACCCGCAGCCGACGAGCTTCCCGAAGACGCTCAATTCCTTAGCAAGCCGATAATGCCTCGCAAGCTTGAAGAGGCTCTTGCGATCTAAGCAGCGTCGATGATCTCGCTCTGGCGGGCGACGCCCGCCGCGAGATACTCTACATAGGTCCGACGCATTGATGCCGTGTTGGGTGCATCAGCGAGCCATTCCAGATATTCGACAGGCCGAATCCTGATGAACTGGATCGCTACGCCGCGAGCGAGATGATCTCTCATCACGCGGGATGCCTCTGCGTGCCAACGATCGTAATCACGCGGCACCTCGTCCTTGTCAGCAGACAGAGCCCAAAGTTCCTCGAAATCGGTACGTTCGTACCACGGCATAGCGATTGTATAAGACTGGGAAGACGGGTTCATGATTAAGCCGATCGTCCGCGTGCGACGCGGGAACTGAGAATGCTAACCGCCCAAGCGGGGGTAGTCGGCTTGTAGCTAGTGAGCGACCCCAATGCTGCGGTGTCAAGGTGACGTTGCGTCAATGAAGAGGAGATAAGTCACGGCGAACACCCCCCAAACGCGAAGCGGGAATGAGCCGATACCTAAAACCACGATCTATCTTGTTGCCAAATCGCGCCGCAAAATGTCGGGCTCCATCAATCTCACACCCTCGGGAACCAAGAGAATGACCCGCTCGCGGGCGAAGCGCGCTAGTGTTCGGCTAACCGTTTCTACGGTGACACCGAGGTAATCGGCAATGTCGCGACGGGGCATCGGCAGGTGAACGGTGATTGATTTGATGCCAGCCTGCCCCCATCGATCGCGCATCATGAGGAGGAATTCTGCGATCTTGTCTTCGGAGCGTCGGTGTCCGAGAAGCCGCAGGTGATCTTCTGCGGCAGCTAACTGATCGTGCGCGAGCCGATGAAATTCTTCCAGGATCGCTGGACATTCGCGCCACGCCCTGGCGATTAATGACTGCGCAAATGATGTTGCCGTGACCGCATCAATGGCGTCTGCGGAATAGCGGCTCTGGCCTGTTAGCGAGGCAATGATCCAGTCACCGGGCAGTGAAAAGCCGGTGATCTGGCGACAACGCGCAGAGACCGCCACATACCGCCGCACCATCCCAGCTTCGATCCGGTAGAAGAACCGACTCGGTTGTCCGGCCCTGAACAGGGTTTCATCCGAAGCAAAAGTACGCGCGATACCGATATCGGAAAAGATTTTAGGCAGGCTTCCCGACAAGTATTTTACGTTACGCAAGTTGTCAGCCGGATTACACGCGCAAACTAAATCGTCAACGCTATCTGCGCTTGCAAATGACAACGTAATGTCTCCGAATCTCCATCAAATTAAAGCAGTATTTTGATGGCTAAAGCCAATATCTGCGCCACAAGCGAAATCCTTCGTGTCTGCGCCCCGCTGGGAACGCCGCCGACAGGTGCTGGGGGAAGCCAAGCCTATCAGCGGCGGCCCGTTGCGGCGACCGAAGTCTCGGGCGAAGGCAGCTAATCCTATTAGCCGTTAGCGGATCACTAACCCAAGTTAGAGAGCGAACATCGTGAACCGAGGCGTCCACTCTTCAAGGCCGTCAAAAATCAAACCGTTTAGTGCGATCCGTATCCCGATCAGGGCCTCGCTTTCACAGGCAGTCGGAATGGAGCACCTAAGCGGTTGAACGCGTTCATCGCGGCGATGGCGATGGTGAGATCGACCAAAGCCCTCGGTTCAAATGCTGCGGCCGCTGCGGCGTAGGCATGGTCCGAAGCATTGGTTTCGCTAAGATTGGTGACCTCTTCGGCCCAAGCCAGCGCGGCAAGATATTGCGCCGGAAACAGGTGCTGAACTTCCTGCCAAACTGGTACCAGCGCGACTTTGTCAATTGGCATCGTTTTTAGAAGATCGCGTGTATGCATGTCGATGCAGTGGGCGCATCCGTTTATTTGGGAAACCCGGAGAAAGACGAGGTGGATCAATTCCTCAGGCAGACTGGTATCGTGAGTGACATACTGATGAACTCGATACAAAATCTTCGCTGCCTCAGGCGCGACATCCGACCAAACAAGGCGGGGTAGATTGGACATTCACATGGCTCCGTCATTCTCGCTCTGAGGCGATCAGAGCTATGACGACACAGCCGATGACGTTGTGACATTGCCGTGGAGAATCTCGATCCAACGAGGGTCAGGCAGTGATGGGCGGTCTGACCTATGTCGGTTCGAGGGGTCGAAAGGCAGAGCGAGGTACAAATAAATGAGAAGAGCCCGCTCTGAAGAGCGGGCTCCTGCGATCATTCGATGATCTGAACGATTTTGTGAGTTTTCGGCTCAACGAGAACCGTTTTGTCATTGACGACTGTATACCGGTACTCGGTCTTGCCATATTTGGCAGGAACTTCGTGATAGGTAACGGTGTCAGGCAGGGTCGCGCCAACTACGACCTTTTCTTTGTACGTGACAGACGGGACCTTTTGCTCGTGAACATAGGTGCGGAACTCTGCGCGATGATCAGCCGAGATTCCGCCTACAATCGCGCCTGCCGCAGCACCGCCCACCGCGCCGACTGCGGCTCCCGCAGGACCGCCGACAACAGCGCCGCCGACTGCTCCGGCTGCGGCACCGCCCGCTGCTCCTCCCGCAGCGCCCGAGTTGGACTGCGCGAAAGCGGTAGCCGGGACGACTGCGAGTGCGGTAATCAGAACGAGACTCTTGATCATGATCTGCTCCCATTCCTAGGGCCCCCGCCGCAGAAGCAAACCGTGACGGGCATCATGAGTTCCATGAATAACCGTTCATGATGAGGGGGTTGGCTCGACTTTGCGCCAGGGGACGCCAACGATGGCCGAAGCCACGTTTCCGAATGCGGACGCTCCGGGCCGGGTCATACGATGGGTTACCTGGGCAGTTCGGCGGAGTTTCAGCACATTGAACGTGCAGCGAACTTCATCAGACAGCGTTTTCGTCTTCGGCCGCGTCATCGCGGCGCGAGCGAGCCAATCTATGGAACTGCGTTAGAGGCTAATGATGATCGGCGCAGCGACGATGAGCCCGAGCACCAGAACGATAGCCGTCCTAATCCAGACTCCGGAATTTCGACTACTCAGCAGCACCTCGCATCCTCCGTGTAGCGCCTGCTCGTGAGCCCAAAAGTGATCGCTACGGGAAGCCGCGTTTCAAACTAACTTGTGAAGAAGTTCCAAAGGAAATAGCCGATCGCGCCGATCCAGACGGTTTGAGCGAGACCAAACACGCACATGAACGTGCCAATGAACAGATGGCTGTGCTCAGGGCGCGTCCGCGTTGCCGGACCATCGCCAGCCACTAATGGAATGTCTCTCATGCCACCTCACTCCGACGATGGCGAAACGTAGCGCGGCATTAACGAATGGTAAATCGCCGGATCGCTGATCTGACCCCAAACGGCGGACGAGGTGGTCATCAAAAAAAGGCTGCTCGGAAGAGCAGCCATGAGGTAGGGGTACGATGAAGAAGCCCTCGCTTCTGGCTACCAACCGGCGGGCGAGCATAATGTTCCTGCGTTTCCAGCCTCTCCATTTCCTCGAACCAGCCTCGCAATAACGGTCGTTTCCGCGACGCTGGTGATGGCGGCGTGATCGTCCGGGATTATGCTGGCGACGGTCTCGCAAAAACTGCTTGCAGAACTGGCTTCTCATGAGACCGTCGATGTGACGGGTTTCGAGAGAGGAGAGGCGATGAAGCTGGGGCTGGCGCGAGTTTCCACGGACGGACAAGATCACAGCCTCCAGCTTGACGCGCTGAAGGCGGCGGGGTGCGAGCGCATCTTCACCGAGACCATCTCCGGGACCAAGGCCGATCGCCCCGAACTGCGGAAGCTCCTCGATCATGCTCGTGCTGGCGACGTGGTGGTCGTGTACAGCCTGTCCAGACTGGCCCGCTCCGTGCGCCACCTCATCGACCTGAGCGAGGAGTTCCAGCGGCGCGAGATCGGCCTGAAGTCAATCACCGAGGCCATCGACACGACGACGCCTGCGGGCAGATTCCTCTATGTTACGATGTCGGCGCTGAGCCAGCTTGAAGTCGATCTCCTTCGAGAGCGTACCCATGCCGGTCTTCGGGCCGCCCGTGCGCGTGGAAGAGTCGGCGGTCGTCCAAAGGCCCTCGACCCGGTGAAGCTGACCGTGGTGAAGACGCTCATCGCCGAGGGCACGCTGACCATGTCCGAGATCGCCGAGCATGTCGGCGTCGCGCCCTCGACGATCTATCGAGCCGTGAAGGGCGGGCGGAGCGCGCTTGCCTGACGGTCCAGGAGATCGCCTTGAACACGGTGGAGGACGGTCAGGAGACCGCCGCCTAGTGCAACGTGATGTTGGTGCGCGAGAACATGCCGAACATGGTCATGGAGACCATGTCCAGGTCGGTGTTCACGAAGAGCATTCAGTCGAAAATGACCCCTCTCAGGCCGCGAGCCGCCGCAGGAACGGGAAGTCGATCTGGTCGATGTGCCGCTTCAGCAGCGGGAGATCGTCCTGAAGCAGGAGGTAATGCTCCTCGCTGATGTCGCCCGGTTTGTGGCCGGTGATCGCGTTGATCGTCGCCTTCGGCACTCCCACGACATAGGCGGCGTGCTCGAAGGTCTTCCTGAGCGAGTGCACGGTCAGCCGTCGATCAGTCCCGAGCGCCGCGTCGATCTCGCGGTTCAGCTTCATGCTGATCGCGCTGCTCCAACTCTCGGCAGAGGCCCGGTACTTCAACTCGGGAAAGAGCCGCTCGGGTGATCGACGAACATGGTCCAGAACACCCAGGTCGAGCAGGTCCCGGTGCAGCGGGATGTACCGCTTGTTGTGCGGGTTCTTCACCTTGGCCTCGTGCAGGTCGATCACCTCGACGCCGTCACGACGGACGAACCATGCCGCACGAAGCTGGGCCATCTCCTCCAGGCGGGCACCCGTCAGCAGCAACAACCTGGGCAACCACAGCACCGCGCCGTCCTCGCGCTCGGTCCTGCCGAAGAACCGGGTAAGCTGGTCATGGTCGAAGCGGGAGTAGCTGCGGCGCGCTGCAACGATCGCGGCACGGTCCGGCCCGAGGCCCCTAAACGGATTGCTGGTGATCAGCCCCGCTGCAAGGGCAGCGTTGCAGATCGTCGAGAGGCAGGTGACCGTCTTCTTCATCGTCGCGACCGAGCCCACCTTTAGCGAGCGCACGAACTTCTCCGCGTCCCTCCGGGTGATGGTGTTGACGGCGAGGTCCCCGGCCGAGGCCACGAAGCGCGTGATCGCCTTCTCCATGTCGAGCCTGGACCGCCGACGCGGCACGGCTCCCTTCCGTTCCTGGCGGCGTGGCAGATAGACCTCCTTGTACACCCGACGAAGAGTCATCCCCTTCTTCGATGCGGCCGGGCCGACCTGCTGCGCGATGGACTGCTTCCGGCCGGTCGCCGGGATGACGATCCTGTCCTGCCGATATGCGGCCGGATCGAACTGCCAGCGCGGGATCGTCCCAGCCCGAACCGCCGAGATCATGTCTCCGACATCAGCCGCAGCCCGCAGAGCCCGGCTTCGAGCCGTCAGGGGATCGCGGGTCTTGAGCGAGAAGGTCACCGACCGTCGCGTGCCTGCCGTACCGGCGGCAACCAGGGCCTCGAACACGTCGGCGGGAAGCTGGAACCGGAAGCCGAAGACGCCACCTCGCGTCCACTGCCTCGTGAACGGCACCAGCCCTAAACGTGCCATCCTCGATCCCGACCTCGCTCAACTTCTTCGGCCACATAGATAGACCGATCTGCCTCGAAACGAGGGGAACGCTACTTCGAAACGGGAATCCCGCAATCAAAAGAACATCTTGGCATCGCCCACCAGATCGACCTAGAGGCGTCCTGCCGGGCTCGCCATTTCTTGTTTGCTCAGCCGGCGGAGCAGGCTTTCCGGCCGGAAGCCCAGCAACTTTTCCAGCCGGGCGCTGGAACCATTGGGGCATCCCGGGCTTGGCCCGGGATCCATGCCTGAACCTCAACCGGAAGTGTTCCGGAATGGCTCCCGGATCTCCGCTTCGCTTCGTCCGGGACGACCTGCGTTCCAGCAAAACAAGATAGGCTCTACAGCAGGGCGCGCTCGTCGCGGCCCAGCATGCGGAAGGCCAGGTAGATCGCCGTGCCGCTGAGCACGAGCAGGATCGTCGAGAGCGAGGCAGCCGTGCCGTAGTCGCCGTCGTTGATCGCGATGTAGATCTTGACCGGCATCGTGATCGTCCCACCGACATAGAGCACGAGCGACGAAGATAGCTCGTTGACCGCGGTCACGAAGGACAGCATCGCGCCGGCGACGATGCCGGGCAGGATCAGCGGGATCGTGACCTTGAGGAAGGCCTGGACCGGGCTGTAGCCGAGCGAGATCGCCGCTTCCTCCATGCTCGGGCCGACCTGCCGCAGCGCCGCCGCCGAGGAGCGCACGGCATAGGGCAGGCGGCGGATGAAGACGGAGAGGATGATGATCGCCGCCGTGCCGGTCATCGCCAGCGGCGGCGTGTTGAAGGCGGCGATGAAGGCGACGCCGACGACGATGCCCGGCATGACATAGGGCACCATCAGGGTCGCATCGAGCAGCGAGCTCTGGGCGGTGTTGCGCCTTGCCACCAGGCAGCCGATCAGCGTGCCGATGACGACGATCAGCAGCACGGAGACGCCGGAGAAGACCAGCGAGTTGCGCACAACGTCGCCGAGCGTGGCGATGATGCGGGTATAGCTTTCGAGGCCGAAGCCGGGCTGGAAGACCGGGCCGTTGGTCTTCCTGATCGAGTAGATCGCCGCGATGATCGCCGGCATCGCGCCGCCGAGTGCGATGAAATAGACCGCCGCATGGGCGGCGACATTGGCGAAGCCGCGGAGCCGGATCTTCTCCGGCCGGTTGATCAGGTTGCTGTGATAGACATTGCGCCGCGACATGTAGCGCTGGATGAAGACGAAGATCATCGACATCAGGATCAGCACGAGGCTCAGCGTCGTCGCCATGCCGAGATTGGAACCGATCTCGGCGGAATAGGCGGTGTAGGCCTCGGTCGCGAGCACGTTGAAGCCGCGTCCCAGCAGGCGCGGCGTGCCGAAATCGGCGATCGCATGGATCAGCGCGAGCAGGCCGCCGGCCGAGAGCGCCGGCAGGACCAGCGGGAACGAGATCTTCAGCACGCGCTGGAACGGCGTCAGCCCGAGATTCTCCGCCGCCTCCTCCAGCGAGCGGTTGATATTGGCCAGCGCGCCGGAGGTCAGCAGGTAGACGTAGGGGTAGAACTTGAAGGCGAAGACGATGAGGATGCCCCAGACGCCGTAGATTGGCGGCATGAAGATGCCCCAGCCCATCAGGGTCTGCCGGACGATGCCGCCCGAGCCGAACAGCACGATCCAGGAATAGGCGCCGATGAAGGGCGGCGAGACCAGCGCGAGGATCGCCATCATCGAGACGATGCGGCCGCCCTTGATCCGGAGGCGGGCCATGCAGAAGGCCATGACCGAGCCGAGCAGGAGCGCTCCCGCCAGCCCGCCGAAGCCGACGATCAGCGTGTTGATCAGCGCGTTGAGATAGCGCGTGCTCGTGAATAGCCTCTGCCAGTTGGCCAGGGTCAGCGCACCGCTCTCGTCGCGGAAGCTGGAGACCAGCACGAGGCCGAGCGGGATCAGCAGCAGCACGATCAGGATCGCCCAGGCCGCAACCGCGACGAGCGTCCAGAAATCCAGGCGCCAGCCGCGGCGCCCTGCGGGAGCGACGACCGCACTCATGCCGCGAGTTCCGTCGCGACACGCCGGCCCGCGGCATCGAAGGCGTGGAGGTCGGCCCGGTCGAAGCCGAGGCTGATATCCCGGCCTGCCTCGATCACGAGATCGGGGGGAGGGGCCGCGATCTGCGCGACGAGACGGTTGCCCTGGGCCTGGACCGTGAGATGCGCTTCGCGGCCGAGATAGGTGAAATGCTCGACCACGCCGGTGATGCTGGCGGCCCCGTGCCCGGTCTCTCCCGCCTCGGCGAGGCGCAGGCGTTCCGGCCGCAGGGCCCATTGAGCAACGTCCGGCACGTCGGGCAGGCCGAAGGCCGAGGGCGCGAACAGGTTCATCGTCCCGACGAAGGAGGCGACGAAGCGCGTCGCCGGCTGGCCGTAGATCTGCTGCGGCGTGCCGATCTGCTCGATCGAGCCGCCATCCATCACGCAGATCCGGTCGGAAATGGCGAGCGCCTCTTCCTGGTCGTGGGTGACGTAGATCGCGGCGATGCCGATCGTGCGCTGGATGTCGCGGATCTCGTCGCGCAGATCGAGCCTGAGCTTGGCGTCGAGATTGGAGAGCGGTTCGTCCATCAGCAGCAGGCGCGGCTTCACCACCATCGCCCGGGCGATGCCGATGCGCTGCTGCTGGCCGCCCGAGAGCGCGGCGGGCAGCCGCTCGGACAGGGCAGAGAGCCGGACCGTCGCCAGCGCCTCGGCGACGCGGTCGCGGATCTCGGACGCCGCGACCTTCCGTGCCTTGAGGCCGAAGGCGACGTTCTCGGCGACGGTGAGATGCGGGAAGATCGCATAATCCTGGAAGACCATGCCGATATCGCGCCTGTGCGGCGGCACCGCCAAGAGATCGGTACCGGCGAGCGAGACCTTGCCCTCCGACAATTGCGAGAAGCCCGCGATCGAGCGCAGCAGGGTCGTCTTGCCGCAGCCGGACGGGCCGAGCAGCGTGAAGAACTCCCCCTGGGCGACGGTGAAGGAGACGCCGTTCAGCGCCGTCGTAGCCCCGTAGCGCTTGATCGCGCCTTCGACGTTCAAATAAGCCATGCCGGCAAATAATCTCCGCTTTCGCCTAGTTGCGCATGGCCGCGATTGGACGGCAAGATGGCTGATCGTTTGCCGGCGCAGATCGGCGCCTCGGGAAGAGATCGGGAGAGGGTCATGATGTCGGGCAACAACTGGGTTGGTGGTATCCTGGTGGCGGCGGGGCTGCTGGGTGTCGCTGGCGTGTCCCACGCCGCCGACAACAAGGTCGTGCTCTACACCGCCCACAAGTCCTCGATCGTGCAGAAGATGATTCCGCTCTTCGAGGCCGAGACCGGGATCAAGGCGGAGGTCGTTCAGCTCGGTTCCGGCGATGTCTTCCGGCGCGCCCGCGCCGAGGCCGCCGCACCCAAGGCCGACGTGATCTGGAGCGTCACCGGCTCGCTGCTGGGCGAGAATGCCGACCTGCTCACGCCTTATGCGCCGAAGGACCAGGCCGCGATCGACCCGCGCTTCGTCAGCAGCCCGGCCTGGACGCCCTATACGACCGTCATCTACGTGCTGATGGTGAATACTCGCATGGTCAAGGATGCGGAGGTTCCGAAGACCTGGGCCGCACTCTCCGATCCGAAATGGAAGGGCAAGGTCGCCTCGGCCCGCGTCGACAATTCCGGCTCCGCCTTCCAGCAGATGACGACGGTGCTGACCGCCGGCGGCGACAAGGGCTGGGAGAATTACGGCAAGCTCGCCAAGAATTTCGTGTTCTCCGACAGCTCCGGCGCGGTGCCGCGCTTCGTCGCCGATGGCGAGGCGCCGCTCGGCCTGACGCTCGAGGACAACGCGCTCGAATATGTCGCCGGCGGCGCGCCGGTGAAGATCTCCTATATCGAGGACGGCACGACGACCTCGCCCGACGGGGTGGCGATGCTGAAGGGCGCGCCCAACCCGGAGCCCGCGAAGCGCTTCATCGACTGGGCCCTGTCGAAGAAGACGCAGGAAGCGCTGGTCAAGGAAGCCGGGCGCCGCTCGGTGCGCAAGGACGTCGCCGCGCCGGGCGACGTGAAGCCGCTTTCCGAGCTGACCCTGGTCAAGCTCAAGTCGGTCGAGGAACTCGGCGGCACCAAGGCGCTGATCGAGAAGTGGCGGCAGGTGACCGGCAATTGACGGGCTGACGGCCGGATACGACGACGACCATGCAGATCGAATGCTTCAGCCTCGGCAAGCGCTTCGCCAGCCCCGAGGAGAACGAGGACGCCGTCGTCATCCTGCCCGGCCGCGGCTATGCCGTGATCGACGGGGTGACCGACCGCAGCGGGCGCCGCTTCGGCGCCATGCGGGCAGGGCGCTTCGCCTCCAGTCTCGTGGCGACGGCGGTTACCCGCTTCCTTCTTGCCGAGGACCTGAGCGTTCGCGGCGGGCCGGAGCGCGTGGGCAGGTTGGTCCAGGCCATCGGCGAGGCTTTGCGCGGGGGCTATACTGCGCACGGCCTTCTGGACCAGGCCTCTGCCGATCCCGCCGCCCGGATCGGCTGCACGCTGGCGCTTGGCTATCGTGACGGCCCGGCACTGCAACTGGTCTCGATCGGCGATTCCGGCATCCGGCTGAGCGGGAAGGCGCTGGGAACGGTCCGCCATGTCGAGGAGAAGCCGCTCGACCGCGTGACCGCGCTGATCCGGCGCGAGTGTTGGGCGCATCTCGGCAGGATGCGGGCCGATCCGCTGCCGCAGCGCTCGATCTCGGACGAGGCCGTCTGGAACGGCTTGCGCCAGCCGCCGGCCGGGCTCAGCGCCGAGGCCTGCGCCACGATCCGGGCGCATGTGCTGCGGCTCTGCGACGAGGAGATGCCGACGATCGCGCGCGCCGAGATCGAGCGGGTCGCCGATAGCGGCATCAGTGGCCAGCGCGCCTTCGCCAATCATCCCACGAGCGATCTCGGCTATGGCGTGCTCGACGGCTTCGCCGTTGCCGAGCGGCATGTCTTCACGGCCGATTATCCCGCGGCCGAGGTCGCGCGGCTCGAATTGTTCAGCGACGGCTATTTCGCCGAGCCGGATGCTTTCGGGGTGGCAGCCTGGGAGGCCAGCTTCGCCGAGGTCGAGCGGATCGACCCCGACAAGATCGGCCCCTATGCCAGCGTGAACGGCTCCGGCGCCGATAGCTGGACCGACGACCGAACCTATCTCGGGATCGCGTTCGACCGCTGAGGGCCCGTTTGGGAAGGTCAGCCCTCATCCTGTGGAGCGCCGAAGGCGCGTCTCGAAGGATGCTTCAGGAGGCTCCGGAACCATCTGAAGCATCCTTCGAGATGGCCCTGCAGGCCTCCTCAGGATGAGGGCTCAAGGAGTTTTCAGGCAGACACCCTGAAGCGTCAGTCTTCGCGGCCCCAGTTCCGCAATTTGCGGATCGTCGCGGCGGGGTCGCGCGGGCGCAGCTTCCACAGGTTCCGGATCAGGCTCGCGAGCGCGAACAGCGCAAAGCTGGGCAGGGCGAGGACGACCGGGACCGTCAGCAGGCCCATGGCGCAGCCGCCGGAATCGCCGGGGCCGCATTTCGGGTCGAACATCATCAGCCCGAAGACCCAGATCAGGCCCAGAAGCGGGCCGATGACGAGGCCGGCGAGGCCTGCCAGCAGTGCCTTGGTCAGCAGGCGCGCCATCCGAGTTTCCCCCATTCGCGCCGAGCATAGCGCGGCTTTCCCCCGACGGAACAGGCGCCGCCTTGTCTCGTTGTGGAAGCGGGGGAAACGCGGAGAGCAACCATGGTGCGGTTCGTCGCCATCGCCGCCGTCGCGGCGGCCCTTTCGTCCCCGGCAAGTGCCGAACCCGGCTTCGTCAAGACCGTGAGCCTGCCGGCGGTGGGGTCTTCCTACGGGCTTGGCTCTAAAGCGGCCTGCGAGTTTCCGGAGCGCCTGCCGGCCCTGGCCGACCCCGTCGCAGCGATGCCGGATCATGCGATGACCCTGTCACCGCGCATGCTCCAGGCGATCCGGATCGACGACGCAGCCTCCGTCGACTGACGAGAGGGTGGCCGGCCGTCGGTGGCCCAAGCTTGGATCGTCATCGGCCTTCGGTGCTTGCCGACCATGGCCCGGCAGCGTAAACCCCGCGCGGCACCGCCTTGATCGTGCCTGAATGGCCCGCCATCGGGCGGCAGCCGGCATTCCGGACATTTGCGGCCGGCAGCCGCGGGGATGAATGATGTTTTCGCTCACGCCAGCGATCGACCGCCTCAAGGACGCGGCCTCGGCCAGCCATTTGCGGGCCTGCATCGTCCTGCTGCTCCTGTCGCTCGCCGCCTTCCTGCCCGGCTTCAGCACGCTCCAGCCGCTCGATCGCGACGAGCCGCGCTTCGCGCAGGCGAGCAAGCAGATGCTGGAGACCGGCGATTTCGTCGATATCCGCTTCCAGGACGAGGCGCGCCACAAGAAGCCGGTCGGCATCTACTGGCTGCAGAGCGCGGCGGTGAAGGCCGGCGAGGCGCTCGGCGTGCCCGAGGCGCGCACGCAGATCTGGCTCTACCGCATTCCCTCGCTCGTCGGCGCGACCGCGACCGTGCTCCTGACCTATTGGGCGCTGCTCGCCTTCCTGTCGCCACCGCTGGCCCTGCTCGGCGGGGCGCTGATGGCGGCCGCCGTGCTGCTTGGCGTCGAGGCGCGGATCGCCAAGACCGATGCGCTGCTCGCCGCCTGTGCCGTCGCCACGATGGGCGCGCTGGCGCGGACATGGCTCGACTGGACGCGGTCGCTCGCCTTCGTGCCGCATCGGCTGAACTGGCTGGTGTTCTGGGGCGCGACCGCACTCGGCCTGCTGATCAAGGGGCCGATCGTGCCGATGGTCTGGGGCCTCGCCATTCTGGTGCTGAGCGCGAACCAGCGCTCGTTCCGCTGGCTGAAGCCGCTGCGTTTCGGCGCCGGCATCCTGCTCTGCCTCGTGGTCGCGCTACCCTGGTTCGCGGCGATCATGATCAAGACCGGCGGCAGCTTCTTCACTGAGAGCGTCGGGCAGGACATGCTCGGCAAGGTCGCCGAGGGGCAGGAGAAGCACTGGGGGCCGCCCGGGCTCTATCTCGTCGTCTTCTTCGCGACCTACTGGCCGGCGGCGGCCTTCGCGGCGATGGCGGTGCCCTTCGCCTGGGTCAGGCGCAAGGAGCCGCAGATCCTGTTCCTGATCGCCTGGATCGTGCCGTCCTGGCTGGTCTTCGAGGCGGTGCCGACCAAGCTGCCGCATTACGTGCTGCCGCTCTATCCGGCGATCACGGCGCTGCTGCTGCTCGCCGTGCTCAATGGTGGCATCGACCGCTACCGGCGCGGCGCGGTGCTCACCGCCTGCCTCGTCGTCATCGTGCCGCTGGCGCTGATGGGCGCGATCCTGTTCGGAAACTGGACGCTCGACCGGGCCGTGCCGTGGCTCGCGTTGCCGTTCTTCGCGCTGGTCCTGCTCATCGGCATCAGCGTCATCGCGGCTTTCCGGCGGCTCGATTTCGAGGGCGCGCTCTGGCGCTGCGTCGCGGCGAGCCTGCTGCTGACGATCGCCGTCTATCCCTTCGCCATCGAGAGCCTGCGCTCGCTGAAGCTGTCGCCGCGGCTGGCCGAGGCGGCGAGGTCCGTCGGTTGCGCCGACCCGGCCGTGCTGACGCTGGGCTACCGCGAGCCGAGCCTGGTGTTCCTGACCGGCACGAAGCTGGCGATGGCTGCAAGCGGTTCGGATGCAGCGGCTTTCCTCAACCAGCCCGGCTGCCGCGTCGCCTTCGTCGAACGCCGCTTCGCCGATGATTTCAAGGGCGCGCTGGCGAGCCAGAGCGTCAAGCCGCGGCTCGTGACCACGATCAACGGCTTCAACCTGAATGGCGGGCGCCGGCTGGAGATCGCGGTCTTTGCCAACTCGCCTAGCTGAGATCCATTGTGCTCGAAGCCCTTCTGCGCGAAACCCTTGCCCTATCCGCCGCGCTGACGCAGTTTGCGGGCCGTTTTTCCGGATGATGCCCCTTTGACCGAACCCTCCTCCCACCCGCTGCTCAGCGTCGTCGTGCCGGTGCGCAACGAGCAGGGCAATATCGCGCCGCTCGTCGCCGATATCGAGAAGGCCTGCGCGGCGATCGGCCCGTTCGAGGTCGTCTATGTCAATGACGGCTCGACCGACGGCACGGCGACCGCGCTGGCAGAGCTCGCCGCGACGCGGTCCTGGCTGCGCGTCGTCACCCATGCCCAGTCCTGCGGCCAGAGCGCCGCCGTGCGCAGCGGCGTGCGCCATGCCCGCTCGGCCATCGTCGCGACGCTCGACGGCGACGGCCAGAACGACCCCGCCTTCCTGCCGGAGATGGTCGAGGCCCTGCAGCAGGCCGGGCTCCAGGCGGGCATGGTCCAGGGACAGCGTGTCGGGCGCAAGGATACCGGTTTCAAGCGCTGGCAGTCGAAGATCGCCAACGGCGTGCGCGCGCGCGTGCTCAAGGACGATACGCGCGATACCGGCTGCGGGCTGAAATGCTTCCGCCGCGAGGCCTATCTCGCCCTGCCGTATTTCGACGCGCTGCACCGCTTCATGCCGGCCTTGATGGCGCGCGAGGGCCACAAGGTGCTGCATGTCGACGTGCGCGACCGGCCGCGGCTGACCGGCGTCTCGAATTACGGCTTCTTCGACCGGCTCTGGGTCGGCATCCTCGATCTCGCCGGCGTGTGGTGGCTGATCCGGCGGCGCAAGCGCGTGCCCCGGATCGTCTCGGAGACGCCGTGATGCTGATCGACCTCCAGCAGACCATCGGCAACTATTTCCACGACGTTTTCGTCAACAATATCGACTGGTGGGTGCTGCTCGGCGTCGTCGCGCAGGGGCTCTTCACCATGCGCTTCGTGGTGCAGTGGTGGGCGAGCGAGAAGGCCAAGCGCTCGGTCGTGCCGATGACCTTCTGGTGGTTCTCGATCGGCGGCGGCCTGCTGCTGCTGATGTATGCGCTCTACCGACGCGACCCGGTCTTCATCCTCGGCCAGGGCTTCGGCGTCTTCGTCTATATCCGCAACCTGCAATTCGTCCTGCGCGCCAAGGCACGCGGTGAGGATACGAATTCCGGGCCGGGCTAGGCGCGGTTCGACATTTGGGCACTTCGGGCTTGTCGGAGCAGCGCCGTCATTCCGGGGCTTCGCGTCGGCGAAGAGCCCGGAACCCATGAACACGACGCTCCCGTCATGGTCGGGCTCGTCCCGACCATCCACGTCTTCGTCGATCGGATGCCGTATTCAAGACGTGGATGCTCGCCACAAGGGCGAGCATGACGAAAACTGGATCGCGTCGCGTTCATGGGTTCCGGGCTCATGGCTCCGCCATGCCCCGGAATGACGGTGGTGTTCCTCAGCTCCGCGAGGGCGGCGTCGCCGGCTCGGCCGCGGCACCGTCGGCGGGCGAGGGCAGCTTGTCGGCGGCAGGGGCCTGCGGCTTGCGCATCGCGGCCGAATAGGCGGGATAGCGCTCGCGATAGGCCTTCAGGAATTCGGAGAGCGTATCGGCATTGGCGGTTGCGCGGGCCATCTCGCGGATGTCGGCGGCGCGCGTCCGGTCGGCCCCGGTGATGAAGGCGAAGGTGCGGGCATCGGCACCACCGGCCATCTTGGGCGCGAACTTGCTGCGCAGCCGGTCGAGCGAGAGGTTCTCACTCGCCATCACATAGGAAACGCCCGCCCGCATCACGTCGGCCCGTTCGCCGTCGCTCAGCGCGCCGTCGCCGCGCCAGGCCTCGCCGAGCAGGCGCTCGTAAGCCTCGCCCGCCTCGCGCCAGCGGCGTCCGGTCCAGTGGATGTCGGCACGCAGCCGGTCGATCTCGGGGCCGCGCTCGGCCTCCAGCATTTCAAGTGCCTGATCGGTGCGCGAGAGATCCGACAGCGCCTTGGCTTCCAGCAGCAGGCGGGCACGCTTGACGTCTGCCGGCAACTCGACCAGCCGTGTCGTCTGGAGCGCGCGAACCGCGTCGGCGGGCTTGCCGTTCATGAGGTCGACCATGGCCAGCCTTGCCGCGACGGTGGAACGCGCCGCCCCACTGAGGCGCCGGTCCATCTGGTATTTCAGGATCTCGGCCGCCTGATCGAGCAGGTCGAGCTCGACCAGCCTGTCGGCGAGCAGGCGGGTGATCTCGTCGCCGCGCCGGCCGATCGGCAGGAACTCCTTGAAGTCGTAGAACAGCGCCAGCGCCTCGATGCGCGGCAGTTTGCCGAGCCCGTCGCCGCTGAACAGTTCGGCGAAGCGCTGCGCCGTCTCGTCATGCATGCGCTGCGTCAGCGGGTCTTCGGTGAAGTTCTCGTTGGCCCGGCGCGCGACCATGAAGGCATCCCGCCAGCGGTGCTGGTCGGCATAGAGCCGGCTGAGCCCGGCCAGGGCCTCGATCTCGAGCCGCCCGCCGCGCCAGATGACGGAGACCGTCTCCAGCCGGGCGATGGCTTCCTCGGGCTTGATATCGGTACGCTTCTCGGCATCGGCGAGCTTGACCGCGCGCAACTGCGCCTCGGCCGCGATCGGGCGGCTCTTCGCCTCGAACAGCGGCTTGTAACCGTTCATCGCCGCTTCCGGCCGGCCGCCGACATCGTCGAGCCATGCCTGGAGCAGGGCCAGATGCTCCTGATCGAAGCTGCCGCGCGGCATATCGGCCAGCAACTGGATCTGGCGCTCGGCGACGGCGATATCCTGCTGGGCGAGCGCGGCGCGCGCCATCGCTTCGCGGAACTCGCCCTGGAGATCGGCCGGATAGCGGTCGAGCACTGCTTCGGCACGGCGGAAGCCGATGAGAGCCTGCGCATTGCGGTTCAGGCGCTGCTCGATGAGGGCGCGCCACAACCCGGTCTCGACATCGTCCTTGATCGGGGCGGCATCGAAGGCGGCCAGAGCCTGCTGGTTGCGATGCATGCCGGCGGCGATGACGCCCTTGAGGAAGAGCGCTTCGCGGTTGTCGCGCATCCTCTTGTCGTCGACGAGCAGGGCGTTCAAAGGCCCGGCGGCCTCGGGCATCAGCCCGTTGGCGGCATAGAAGCGGGCAAGCGCCAGCCGGGCCTCCGATTTGCGGCCGCGCGACGCGTCGGTGATGTCGAGCATCAGCGCGTGGGCACGCTCGCGGGGATTGCCGAGGCGCAGCCCGGCCCAGGCATCGCCGTCGAGCAGCGGCGCGGCCTCCTGCTTCTCGGCCTTCCTTTCGGCCTTGTCGGCGGGCTGACCGAGATCGAGTGAGACGTTGAGACCGCCGCTACGGCCGATGCGGACCTGCTCCGTACCGGCGCGGACGGCGACATCGTCGGCGCGCGGCTGGACGGCCAGGCCCTGCGCCGTCGGCAGCAGGCCGAACTCGACGAACTGGTAGGGCTTCGGCGCGAGCCGGGCGGGGCCGGTCGCGGTCGCGACGGCGACCGGCAAACCGGCGGGCCCGGCCTCCAGCCAGTGAATGCCCGTAAGGCCCGGCAGCGGCACGGCGACGATGGTCTGCCCGTGCTCGTCCATGCTGCGCTTCGGTTCGACCGGGGCGGCGGGGCGCCCCGCATCCTCGCCGAGATCGAGCGACCAGACGGGGCCGTTGTCGAAGACGCGCGTCAGCGGCTGGCCGGCGAGCTTCAGCCTGACCAGCGTGACCTTGCCCTCGCGCGAGACCGAGCTGTCCTCGATCAGCTTCGGCATCAGCCCGGCGAGCTTCGCGGGGTCGATGGTGTCGCGCGTATCGAAGACCAGCGTCATCACGCCGGCATCGAGGAAGGCGGCGGCGCCGGTGGGGCGGGTGAAGCGGAAGTCGAGACGCTTGCCGTCGGCCGTGATCACGACCGGGCCGGGCGGTATCTCGGGGGCCTCCGGCGGCGCGGCTGCGGCCTTGACCGCCGGCGCGGCCTGCTGCGCGGCCGGCGCCGTGGCGGGCTTTGCGGCGGGTTCGGCCGGGGGCGCCGGCGTCGGCGCCGGTGGCTTGATCAGATCGGTGAGCGAGAGCGCTTCCTGCTTCACCGGGCGGAGCAGGTCGACGACCAGCCCGGTCTCGTCGCTGAAGCTGCGCATCTGCCAGTCCTTGGGCAGCGCCAATGCCAGGCTCAGGGCTTCCTTGCCGGCATCGAGGCCGGTGAGGTCGATATCTCGCGGCAAGGCGTTGCGGATCGCGCCGGCCTCGACATTCATCGGCCGGTCGAAGACCAGCTTCAACGTGCCGTCCGACAGGGTGCTGGCGAGCTTGGTCTCGGGCGGCGCCTTGAAGATCAGGCGTTCCAGCGTCGGCAGGCTCGCCGTGGTCATCGTCAGCAAGGCCGGTGGGGCGGCAGGCTGGCGCGCCGCTTCCTTCGCCCGGGCCTCGGCGAGGCGCAGGCGCTCGGTCAGCTCGGCCATGGCTTCCGCCGGCGGGCCGGGCATCACACCCGCCCAGTTCTGGGGCAGCAGGTCGATGAAGGCCTTGTCGCCGGCTTCGATCAGGTTGGCCTTGTAGGGCTGGGTGAGCGCGAAGCGCATGCCGCGCCCGTCGGGATCGACGCGGGCGACGGAGACATAGTTCGGCAATTCGCGGGCGATGCGCGCGACATCGACCTGGACCTGGCCGCCGAAAGCGACGATCAGCACGCCGTTCGAGACCCGGATGCGCGTCTGGATCGGCTCGTCGAAGCTCAGGGAGAGCCGGCCGAAGCCGGCCGGCATGGCCTCGCCGCGCAGGTTCGCTCCGGCCGCGAAGGCAGGCGTCTCCAGGCCGGCGGCAAGCGCGAGAGCAGCCAGCCCGATACCGAAGGCGAGGGAGCGCGACAGACGCAAACCGTGATACTCGACCCAACGCGACACTGAGCCTCGCCGCATCCATGCGAACGCAGCGGCCCTCCGGCACGCTAGCGCGTCAACCATAATGGCATGTTAACGCGGCCGTGGCGTGAGCGCAGGCCACTCCGTGCGCGAGGGTTTGTTTGCCATCATCCACGGTCTGTTTTGGCCGGCTGCCGGAGATCGGCTAGGTTCCCTGCCCGCATCCGTTGCCGGCGAGGCTGCATGACCACCCTGAGCCAGATCGCGCTGTTCGTTCCGGGCTTCATGATGCTGGTTGCTTTCTGCACCTGCTTCCAGCGACGGCGCGCGCAACGCAGCGGCGGCTGGAGCTACCTGACGCCGGGGCCGTTCTCCTGGCTGGGAATGCTCTGCGGGGTGATCGTGTCGGCCGTCGGAACTCTCGTCGCGGCCGCAGGCAAGGCGCCGGTTCCGCTCGCGGCCTTTTTCGTGCTGGTCACGCTGGTGCTGGCCCTGACCATCATCGTCGAGCGCGTACGCTGGAACGGCAAGCGGATCGAGCGCCGCACGATGCTGCTGCAGGAACGGGTCCTGTCCTGGAACGAGCTGTCGCGTCTCGGAGTGGAGCTGACCGGGTATTACTGGATTTCCGGGTTTGCTGGACCGCGAATCCGCTTTTCGCCTTACGATAACGGCTTCGACCAGCTCATGGCGAAGGTTTCACGCCATCTGCCCGATGACGGGCCGCCGGCCGAGATGGTGCATGAGCCGGACCTCGCCTTGGTCCGGGCCCAGGCGGGCTGACAGGCTTGAATCAGCGCCGCGGCGCCGGTGCGATCGCCGGGAGTTCGTTGCCGGGCAGAGGCGCTTCGTTCGTCACGCGCTCGACGGTCGCGACGCGTCCGCTGGTCGCCAGCGCGACGGTGAGCTTTTCGGCCCGGTCGGGTGACATCGCCGCCAGAACTTCCGACATCTTGCGCGGATTCATCTGCTGGACCACCGGCACCAGCACGTCGAGGCCGAGGCGGTCGAAGACGCGGGCGGCATCCTTCGGCTTCATCGATTCGTACATGATGACGAGGTTCTTGATCGCCTTGGCTTCCTCGATGGCCGGCTTGCCGGCTCCCGGCCCGCCGGCCTTCTCTTCGAGTGCCTTGAGGTCGCCGACGCGGCCGTCGAGCTTCTTCTCGGCGGTATCGAGCAGGCGCTCGCGCATCTCGAGCTCGCGCATCCGGCTCTCCAGCTCCTCGCGCCGTTCGCCCAGACGCTCGAGGATCGCCTTTTCGGCCGGCGACACCGGCTGGACCGAGCCGTTCATGATGCCGGCCTTGTTGTTGGGATTGGCGGCGCGGGCTGCATCGGCCTTGGCCTCGGCCTCCTTCTTCCCCTCCGCCTCCTTCTTCCCCTCCGCCTTCTTCGGATCGGGAGCAGGCACGGAGCCGGTCGTCTCGGGGTCGAAGAGCGCGGGCCTGGGCTTGCCGGCGCCTTTGGCCTCGGCTTGCGCGAACAGCGGGGCGTTGGGCGGGATATGGCCGGGAGAGGGCTCCGCCGTCCAGGCGAGCAGCTTCAGCGCCAGGAGACCCATGGCGCCGAGAATCACTGCCGGCAGGAGGCGAGGCCGTTCGATCACGCCGCCTGTTCCTCCAGGCGGCGGGCGGCGCGGGCCCGGATGGCGGCGGCGGACTGGGCCGCGCTCTCGAGCCGCGAGACCGGGACCGGGACCGGAGCGGGCGGCGCCTCGACCGGAGCCGCCTTGGCGCCGACGAGGGTCGCGGCGCTGACGATCTGGCCGATGCGCTCCATCACCGCCTGGCCGGCCTCGACCTGGGCGGCGAGATCGGCGGCGTAGCGCTCGGCGGTGCGCAGGCGCTCCTCCAGGGTGCGGTCGCAATCGCCCAGGGTCGACTTGAGGCCCGCGATGGCGCGCTCGGCATTGTCGGTCGCGGTGATCAGCGCGCCCACCGTCTGGCGCATGCCGGCCTCGTCCGCCTTCAGGCGCTCGATGCGCTTGGTCAGGATGAAGCAGGTGACGATGGTGGCGACGAGAAGACAGGCGACAAGCACGTCGGCGATGAGATTGAGCGTCATGACATCCCTATCAGGTGGTGGCGCCGAGATGGCTGGCGAGGCTGTCGAAGGCGGCAAGCGTCGTCTTGGAGCGGCGCAGCGGATTCACCACCTGCACCGCGATCTTGTCGTCGACCCGGCCGATACGGCCCTCCGTGACGACGAAGTCGCCGCAGCGCAGCGAGACGATCGAATCGGGCCTGGCGTCGAACATCAGCGTGTCGCCGATCTCCAGCTTCATGACGCGCTTCAGCGGCAACTGGGTCTCGTGGAGCACGCAGGTGACGTCGATATCGGCCTGCCAGACTTCGGTCGCGAGATGGTTCTCCCAGATCGGATCGCGCCCGAGCTTCTCACCCATGAAGCTTTCGAGCAGCAGTTCACGGATCGGCTCGATCGTGGCGTAGGGCAGGAGGATATGCAGCGCGCCGCCACGGCCCTCCATGTCGAATTTCAGCTCGACGCGGATGGCGGCATTGGCGGGGCGGGAGATCGAGACGAAGCGCGGGTTGGATTCGACACGGTCGACCGTGAAGATCACCGGCGAGAGCGGCTTGAAGGCGGCCTCGGCATCGCCCAGCACCAGCTCGATCACGCGGCGGACCATGCGGATCTCGATGGAGGTGAAGGGGCGGCCGTCGATGCGCGGGGCCGGCTGGCCGCGCTTGCCGCCGAACATCGCGTCGAGGACGGAGTAGATCAGGGAGGACTCGATGGTGATGAGACCGAAATTGTCCCATTCCTCGGCCTTGAACACCGAGAGCAGCGCCGGCTGCGAGATCGAGTTGATGTAGTCGCCGAAGCGTACCGAGCGGATGCTCTCCAGCGTGACCTCGACATTGTCCGTGAAGAAATTGCGCAGGCTGGTCGAGAGCAGGCGCACCAGGCGCTCGAAGATGATTTCGAGCATCGGCAGGCGTTCATAGGCGACCGAGCCGGAATCGACGATCGCCTGGATGCCGTTGCGGGACGTGCCGTCGTCGCCGCTGGAGAAACCGAGCATCGTGTCGATTTCTTCCTGCGACATCAGGCGGTCGGTACCGCCTTCCTGTTCGCCATCGTCCTCGACGATGTCGGGCATGGCGGCCCAGCCGGCGGCCATACCCTCCGGGGTCAGCGGCTCGTCGCTCGGCTTGTTCTTGTCGTCTTCGGTGCTCATCTCTGCGCCGCCATCTCGGTCCGGTCTGCGAGAGCCATCGGCTCGCTCACTGCACCAGCAGTTCCTTGAACAACACGGCGTCGACCTTGGCCGGATAGACAGTCAGGTTGACGCGGCGCAGCAGTTCTTCCTTGAGCCGGAACATGCCGGCCGAGCCTTCGAGGTCGGAGGGACGCAGTTCGCGCATGAAGACCTGGAAGGCGTCCTCGACGCGCGGCAGCAGCGGCCTGACCTGGTCCGCCGCCTTGGCATCGGCGATCTCCAGCACGACCTTGATCTTCATCACCGACTGGCGGTCCTGCTGGCCGCTATTGGACATGCCGATCATCATGTCCTTCATGTCGAGGAAGGCGATGGGGTTCTTGGCCTTGGCCGCTGCTTCCGCGGCGGCGACCTGTTCGGGCGAGGGCTTCTTGAGGAAGAACCAGCCGCCACCGCCGGCAGCCGCCAGCAGCACGACACCGCCGATGATGATGAAGAGCTTCTTCTTGCTCTTCGGCGCCTCTTCGCCGGCAGCGCCTTCCTCTTTCACCTTGGGTTTCTTCGCCATCTCGTCACGCGCCCCGGGTCGTCGGGCCGCCTTCTGCCACCCATGTGAGCACCTTCGCCAGTTACGGTTAACGCGTCGTTAAGGCGGCATAATTTGCCGGGCCGTTCTTGCCGCTCCAGCAGCCTGTGCCGAGTGCCGGTGGCTGACGGATTCGAGCTATCAATCAATGATATCAAAGGCTTGCAGGAATTAACCATCCTGGCATGCCGTTTGCCGGTATCGGGCCGTGGCGACTGCGCTGGGGAGCGTCGAGGTCGCCGCGGGACATGATCGGGAGATAAGCCGTGGAGAACGCGCTTCTCATCGGCCTGTCGCGTCAGGTGGCTCTGGCGCGCGAGCTGGACGTCATCGCCAACAACATGGCGAATGTCGGCACCAATGGATTCAAGGCGCGCAGCGCGCGCTTCAACGAATTCCTCATGCCTGTGGCGAAGGCCGACGCTTTCAAGCCGGCCGACCGGCCGCTTTCCTATGTCATCGACAAGGGCACGCCGCTCGACCTGTCGCAGGGCACGATCGAGATGACCGGCAATCCGCTCGACGTCGCGCTGAAGGGCGACAACTACCTCGTCGTGCAGACGCCGAACGGCGAGCGCTATACCCGCGCCGGCTCCCTGACCATCGACCGGCAGGGCCGGCTCGTGACCCAGACCGGTTTGCCGGTGATGGGCGATGGCGGGCCGATCGCCTTCGGCTCCAGCGAACATTCCATGCGCATCGCCGCCGACGGTACCGTCAGCAGCGACCAGGGCACGCGCGGCAAGCTGCGCCAGGTCCGCTTCGCCGACCCGGCCGCGCTGGTCAGCGAAGGCACCAACCTGTTCTCCTCGACCACGCCGCCGCAGGCCGCCGGCATCGAGGCGCGGCTGGAGCCTGGCGCGATCGAGCGCTCCAACGTCAAGGCCGTGGTCGAACTGACCCGCCTGATGGAGGTGCAGCGCAACTACCAGAGCGTCGCCAACATGATGAGCAAATCCGACGAACTGCGCAGCCGGGCGATCTCGCGCCTGGCCGACCAGCAAGCCTGATAGCGGAGAGGAGCACGCACCATGCGCGCCATGCAGACAGCCGCGACCGGCATGATGGCCCAGGAGATGAACGTCCAGGTCATCTCCAACAACATCGCGAACGTCCGGACCACCGGCTACAAGCGCCAGCAGATCCATTTCCAGGACCTGCTCTACGAGCATTTCCGGCGCGCCGGCTCGGCCACATCGGACCAGAACACCCAGGCACCGGCGGGCACCTTCATCGGCTCGGGCGTCAAGACGGTCTCGACCGGCCGCGTCATGACCCAGGGCAACATCACCCCGACCGAGAAGCCCTATGACGTCGCGATCCGCGGCGAAGGCTTCTTCCGCATCCGCATGCCGGACGGGCGCACCACCTACAGCCGCGACGGCTCGTTTGATCTCGACGCGCAGGGCCAGATCGTCACCCGCGACGGCTATCAGGTCGAGCCCGGCATCACCGTGCCGAACAACGCCTCCAGCGTCAGCATCAACGCGCAGGGCATCGTCGAGGCGATGGTGCCCGGACAGACCGCGCCGCAGCAGCTCGGCCAGATCCAGCTCGTGCGCTTCGTCAACAAGGTCGGCCTCGAGTCCATCGGCGACAACCTCTATGTCGAGACGGCCGCCTCGGGCCAGCCGATCGACGGCTTCGGCGGCGGCGAGGGCTTCGGCACGCTGCAGCAGAACTATCTCGAAGAAGGCAACGTTCAGGCCGTGACGGAGCTCTCCTCCCTCATCGCCGCGCAGCGCGCCTACGAGATGAACTCCAAGGTCATCACCGCCGCCGACCAGATGATGTCGGCGACGACCCAGATGTTCCGCGGGTAAGGGGGCACCAGCATGATCCGCCTTTCCCTGATCGTCCTGCTGCTCTCCGGCTCGGCCGCGTTCGCCGCGCCGCAGCAGAGCCAGAGCGAGCCGGTCGCGGTGGCCGCGGCGGTTGCGGCCCCCGCTGCCGCGGCGCTGCCGGCCAAGCTCCGACTGCGCCCCGAAATCAACCTGTCTCGCGATCTCGTCACCTTCGGCGATCTCATTCCGGGCCTTGCCGGAGAGGCCGCAGCGACCGCCGCCTTCCGGGCGCCGGCGCTGGGCGAGACCGGCACCATACAGGTCGCCCGCGTCGTCGAGGCCGCCCGCGCCGCCGGCATCATCCACGATGCCAATGAGCTGCACGGCCAGGGCTTCGCGCAGGTCGTGGTGACGCGCGCCGCACGCCGCATCACCGCCATCGATCTCGAAGCCGCCGTGAAGACCGGATTGCAGGAGCGCTTCGGCGTCGATGCCCGCATCTTCGCCCTGGCGATCGACGGCGGGGCGCCAAGCGTCGCGATCGAGCCGGAACTGACCGGCGACGTCGCCGTGGTCGACCTCTCCTTCGATGCCCGCTCGCGGCGTCTGCAGGCCCGGCTCGCGGTGCCCGGCAGCGCGGCGATGCGGCTGAAGCCCCTGCGCATCTCCGGCCAGCTCGTCGAGACCATGGAGGTGGTGGTGCCCAAGCGCCTGATCGCCCGCGGCGAGACGCTGGGGAAGGACGACGTCACCGTCGAGCGCCGCCCGCGCGACGGCCAGGGCAACGAGATCATCGGCGATGTCCGGGCCGCGATCGACAAGGTGGCGCGCCGGGCATTGCTCGCCGGGGTGCCGCTGCGCAGCAGCGACGTCCAGCGCGAGGAGATCGTCGCGAAGGGGGACCTCGTCACCATCGTCTACGAGGCGCCGGGCCTGCTGATCACGCTGCGCGGCCGGGCCAACGAAGCCGGCGCGATGGGCGATGTCGTCTCCGTCACCAATCCCCAGTCGAAGCGCGTGCTGCAGGGCAAGGTCAGCGGGCCGGGGCGGGTCTCCGTCCAGCCTTCCGCCGCCGGCCGTATCGCCAGCGCCCAGTAAAGTTCCGTGGAAAGAGCCATGTACGCCAACCGCCTCGCCAAGCTTTCCGGCCTCCTGCTGCTGACCGCTTCGCTCGGCGCCTGCGGTATCGGCGACCGCCTCGCCAATGTCGGCCAGGCGCCGACGCTCTCGCCGATCGAGGATCCGACCGCTGCCAAGGGCTACAAGCCGGTGCAGATGCCGATGCCGGAGGTGTCGCATGCTTCCTACGCGCCGAATTCGCTCTGGCGCACCGGCTCGCGCGCCTTCTTCAAGGACCAGCGCGCCCGCAATGTCGGCGATCTCGTCACCGTCAAGGTCAAGGTCACCGACCGGGCGCAGCTCAACAACACGACCAAGCGCAGCCGCAAGAACGGTGAGGATCTCGGCGCCGAGAACGCTTTCGGCTTCGAGAACAAGCTCGATGCCTTCCTGCCGAACGGCGCCAAGGCTTCCTCGCTGCTCAAGCTCGAATCGGACGGCTCCAGCGAGGGGGCGGGCTCGGTCAACCGCTCCGAGACCCTGGCGACGAACGTCGCGGCGGTCGTCACCCAGAACCTGCCCAACGGCAACCTCGTGATCGAGGGCAAGCAGGAGATCCGCGTCAATTTCGAGGTGCGCGAGCTGATCGTCGCCGGCGTGATCCGGCCCGAGGACATCGAATCCGACAACACGATCGAATCGACCAAGATCGCCCAGGCCCGCATCGCCTATGGTGGCCGCGGCCAGATCACCGATGTCCAGCAGCCGCGCTACGGCCAGCAGGTGATGGACATCCTGCTGCCGTTCTAAGCCGCGCGAACGGTCTCCCCGAAATCCCGGTCGGCGCGGAACGCTCCCCCCTGTCTCCGCGCCGGACGGCCGGCGGCCTCTCCCGAGCCGCCACCATCCCGGCCGCCCGCCACGCTCCCCAAGCTTTCACGGCAGGCGGCCCCAGGCCCCGCGTTCTCCCGACGCGGGGCTTTTCCATCATGGCGGCCGGATCGCCACGCGTGCTGTTCGAACATAGCGGCAATCCCGCTCCTTCCTCCGGGCGCGGGATCGCTTTGCGAGGCGGCCCATTCTTGGGGCTGGTCTTCAGTGCTCTGCCGCGAGCTTTCCGTTGCCCTTGTCATGGACGGCGAGGCGCTCGACCATGGTGGCTGTCGCCTGGTTCATGCCGACGATCTCGACGGCGATGTCATGATGCCGGAACTTGAGCACGACCCGGTCGAGCGCGTTGATCGCGGTGATGTCCCAGAAATGCGCGGCGCTCAGGTCGATCACCACCTTCTTCACCTCCTCCTCGCGGAAGTCGAAGGCGGCATGGAAGGCCTCGGCCGTAGCGAAGAAGATCTGTCCGCCGACGCGGTAGACACGCTCGTCGCCGGCGCGCTCGGAAGCGACGGCGAAGAACCGTGTCACCTTGTGGGCGAAGAACAGCCCGCTCAGGACCACGCCGAAGAGCACGCCCTTGGCGAGGTCATGCGTAGCGACGACGACCGCGACGGTGCCCAGCATCACGAAGCTGGAGCTCTTGGGCTGGATCAGCAGCGCCTTCAGCGAGCGCCACTGGAAGGTGTTGATCGAGACCATGATCATCACCGCGACCAGCGCGGCCATCGGGATCTGGGCGACATAGGGTCCGAGCACGACGATCAGGAACAGCAGGAAGCCGCCGGCCCAAAGGGTCGAGAGACGCCCGCGGCCGCCGGACGAGACGTTGATGACCGACTGCCCGATCATGGCGCAGCCCGCCATGCCGCCGAAGCAGCCGGCGACGATGTTGGCGAGGCCCTGGCCGGCGCATTCGCGGTTCTTGTCCGAGGTCGTGTCGGTCATCTCGTCGACGATCGCCGCCGTCATCAGGCTTTCGAGCAGGCCGACCATGGCGAGGGTGAGGGCATAGGGCGTGATGATCTTCAGCGTTTCCAGGGTGAGCGGCACCTGCGGCAGCGCGAAGACCGGCAACTCGCTCGGGAGCGCTCCCATGTCGCCGACGGTGCGGATGCCGAAGCCGAAATACATCGAGATCGCGGTCATCACGACGATCGTGACCAGCGGCGAGGGGATCGCCCGGGTCAGCCGCGGCAGCAGGTAGATGATCGCAAGCCCGGCTGCCGTCATCGCATAGACGATCGGACCGCGCCCGAGGAGCTCGGGCATCTGGGCAAGGAAGATCAGGATCGCGAGCGCATTGACGAAGCCGGTCACGACGGAGCGCGAGACGAAGCGCATCAGGTTGCCGAGCTTCAGGACCGAGGCGACGATCTGGAAGACGCCGGTCAGGAGCGTCGCCGCCAGCAGATATTCGAGGCCGTGCTGCTTCACCAGCGTGGTCATGACCAGCGCCATCGCGCCGGTCGCGGCGGAGATCATGGCCGGGCGCCCGCCGGCGATCGCGGTGATGACGGCGATGCAGAAGGAGGCGTAGAGCCCCACCTTCGGATCGACGCCGGCGATGATCGAGAAGGCGATGGCTTCCGGGATCAGGGCAAGCGCGACGACGGTGCCGGCGAGAAGCTCGCGCGTGATGTTCGGAGCCCATTCGCTCCGCAGATGAGATCGGGTCATGACATGGCTTTCCCAGCCCGATTCGGCCAAAAGCCTCCGGGCAATCAGAATCGGCCGCGGATGCGCGGCAGCGAAGACGGGAAGCCGGCCTCTAGGGCGGAGTCGGGCGCGTGCGCAGGAACCGGATGAGCGCGATCATGCGACGTGCATAGCAAACTCTCGCTGCAGTGCAATAACGCGCGGCGCGCAGGGGCCATGCGGGTCACGGGAGGCCGGGCACGATCGATGTCGCCGGCGTCGCGCTCAGCCTCCGCTGCATTCCGTGAGCTCGCCATTCGCGATCTTGTGCGTCCGGCAGCGCGGTTCGCCGCGCGCGCAGGCGGAGATCGCCAGCGTCACCAGCAGGCTGACGGCGAGCTTCCGCCACATCAACGCACTTATCCGCAGGCTCCCCATCGCCTCTAATCCTCTGTCCGATCCGCGGAGGTACGGTTGCGCTCATAGCGCTTCTTCAGCGGGAAGGGCGGCAGCCAGGATTCGCGGCGGATCGTCCAGAGCTCGTAGGTCGGCACGAACTGGTCCGGTGCATCCAGCGAGCCGAGATTGATCTCGACTTCGTCACCGCTGCGCCCGAACACCGTCGAACCGCAGCGGGGGCAGAAGAAGCGTCCGTCATAGTCGCGCACCTCGCCCTCGATCGTCACCGCCTCTTCCGGAAAGATCGCGGAGGCGTGGAAGAGCGCGCCGTGAAATTTGCGGCAGTCGAGACAATGGCAGATGCCGACCCGGTAAGGGCGCCCCGATGCCACGATCCGGATATCGCCGCACCGGCAGCCGCCCGAGAAACGGTCCATGTCGCGTCTCCTTCCAACCGGCGGTCGTCAACCGGAGATTAAAGCAGGCTGCGAGCCGGCGACAGCGCGGCCTTCAGGCCGTGTCTCGACGCGAAAGGCCCCGCACCTGTCGACGCGGGGCCTTTCGAAAGTCCGGAGAGGGCATGCCCACTCAATCGTCGCGGAAGACGCGCTCGTTGCGCTCGTGGCGCTCCTGAGCCTCCAGCGAGAGGGTCGCGATCGGGCGGGCTTCGAGACGCTTGAGCGAGATCGGCTCACCGGTCTCCTCGCAATAGCCGTAGGAGCCGTCGTCGATCCGGGCAATCGCGGCGTCGATCTTGGCGATCAGCTTGCGCTGCCGGTCGCGGGCGCGCAGTTCGATGGCGCGATCGGTTTCGGAGGAAGCCCGGTCGGCGATGTCCGGGTGATTCTCGCTCTCCTTCTGCAGGGTGACCAGTGTCTCCTTGGCCTCCCGCAGGATCTCGTCCTTCCAGACGAGAAGCTTGCCGCGGAAATACTCGCGTTGACGATCGTTCATGAACGGCTCGTCATCGCTCGGTTTGTAATCCGCCTCGAGGATGATCTGCTTCGACATGGGCGCGCTCTCTCTCTTGTCGGCTCACGCACCCATCGGCTGTGCCGCGGGAGGGGAGCCGATTTGGCGCCCTTATAGCGATCAGTCTCAAGCGGAACAATCGCTTCCGACAGGGCTTCAACGGCTTCGTGAAAAGACGCGATTTTCTGCCGAATTTCGATGAAATCGGCCGGTTTCGCGTCAGTTCAGCTTGCGTATCGCCTCGGCAATGTCGGTTTCGACCAGCCGCGCGATCGGCTGGCGGTAATGACTATGGTCGAAGAAGAGGCCGGGATCGCGCAATTCGGGCCTCTCGACCCGCCAGTCGACCAGCGCCGTGCGCGGGCGCCGGGCCGCCAGATCGGCGAATGCCTTGCGGCAGGCCGTGTCGGCTTCGGCATCGCGCGTGCCGGGCTTCGGCAGGGCGGTGACATAGACCGGCGGGCGCAGGAGGATCAGCGCCGTCTCGGCCGGCGCCGTCTTCATCAGCTCCTCGAGGCCGCTCGCGGCCGGGAAGGGGCCGTCGACATTGCCGCCGCCGGTCTCGATCGGCTTCTGCAGCCGGGCGATGATCTCGGGATTGGTGCCGTAGCCCTGCACGCCATAGCCCGATTCGTAGTCCCAGTAGCCGTCCGGGCGGGCGCGCTCGGCCTTGCGGGAGGCGAGGTAGCCGATACGGCGGGGCAATTCCTCCAGCAGGTCGAAGCGCATCAGCCCGCCGACATACTCGGAGAGGCTGCGACTCATGAGCCAGAAGGGGAAGGGCTTCTCGTTGGGCAGGGCCGGGTTCGCGGTGCACCAGTAATTGTCGATGCCGACGACGATCGCCTTCGGCGGTGCCGTGCGGTGATGGCGCAAGAACCAGTCGATCGTCGCGAAGGTCTCCTTCGGCATGGTCGCCGGCGCGATCAACGAGACGAAGGGGATGCCGGTCTTCGCCCGCAGCTCCTCCGGCGAGATCAACTGGATATGCGAATTGCCGAAGATGGCGCCGGTGAAATTCGGGTCGCGGCCGCGGCTGGCCAGCGCGGTGCGCGGCCCCTGCGGACGTACGCCCTCCTTGAGCTTCAGGGGCGAACGTCCGGAATCATAGGGGTCGATCAGGAAAGCGGCCGTGAGGAAGGCGGCCGCGATCAGCACCGCCGCGCTCAGGAAGGCGCCGGTGAAGCCCGTCCACTTCGCCGCCCGAGCGGCCTGCTCAGAACTGGAAGTAGATGAACTCATAATTGGCGTCTTCGCCGATCTTCAGCAGGATGATGACGAACAGGAGCCCGCACAGGATCGCCAGCCAGCGGGCCGGTGGCAATTTGTGGACGAGGTTCCAGGCGGTGGGGCCGATGATGGCGAAGGCGGCGGCCGGCAGCAACGCGCGCCATTTGAACCCGGTGCCGATCGGGCCGAAGCCGAACAGGCCCTTGTAGATGGCGAGCGCGGCCTGGAAATTCGTGGCCCGGAACAGCACCCAGCACAGCGCCACGAACAGGAAGGTGAGGCACCAGCCGAGCGCTGCCGGCATCGGCAGGTTGGCACGGCGCCAGAACAGCGCGACGATCAGCGCCAGCCCATGCGCCACGCCCCAGGCGACGAAGGTCAGCCCGGCGCCATGCCAGAGCCCGCCCAGCGCCATCGTGGCGAAGAGCGCCCAGATCTGCGTCGGCAGGCCACTGCGCGAGCCGCCGAGCGGGATGTAGAGATAGTCGCGCAGGAAGCGCGACAGCGTCATGTGCCAGCGCCGCCAGAAATCCTGGATCGAGAGCGAGCGATAAGGCGCCTCGAAGTTCTGCGGCAGCACGACGCCGAAGAGCAGGGCAAGGCCCAGCGCCATATCGGTATAGCCGGAGAAGTCGAAATAGATCTGGAAGGTGAAGGCGAGCGTCGCCTGCCAGGCTTCCATCAGGCTGACGACCTTGCCGGCTGCCGCCGCCGCGAAGACCGGGTTGGCGTATTCGGCGAGCGGATCGCCGATCAGCACCTTCTTGGCGAGGCCGAAGGTCAGCAGCATCAACCCGCGCGCGATCCGCTCGGCCGCATCCGGGCGCTGATAGGGCCGCTCGTCGAACTGGTGCATGATCTCGCGCCAGCGCACCAGCGGGCCGGCGAGCACCTGCGGGAAGAAGGCGATGTACAGCGCGTAGCGGACGAGATCGTAGCGCGGGGCCTGCCCACGCCGGAGATCCGTCAGGTACATGATGTGGTGGAAGGTGAAGAAGGAGATGCCGAGCGGCAGCGCGATATCGAATTTCGGCGCCGGCAATCCGGGAATCATTCCAGCGAGATCGGCGAAGAAGTTGAAGTACTTGAACACCGCGAGCACGGCGAGGTTCAGCACGATCGCGAGCGTGATCAGCGCGCCCGACTTCGTTTTCTGGAAGGCCTCGGCGATCAGCCAGTTCAGCCCGATCGAGAGCGCCAGCAGCGGCAGGAAGCGCCAGTCCCAGTAGCCGTAGAAGGCAAAGGACAGCATGACCAGCACCGGTAGCCGCAGGCTCGGCGCAAAGCGCTCCGCGCCCCAATGGAGGGCGAGCGCGAGCGGCAGGAAGGCGAGCAGGAAGGCGAAGGAATTGAAGAGCATCGGGCGGGAAGCGGATCAAGGGATGGCTGCCGCCTTAGACCATTATCGGCGGCGAGTCATGTCGGGGGTGGTGCGGCGTGATGGAGAAGGTGAGCATCTGCCCTTCAGCGCTCATTCTGAGCGTTAAGGGTCTGGCGGTCGGAGGCGCGCAGATGCCTGGGAGTTAATCCGGGCCTCCGGCGCTGGTCATCCCGGACGCAGCGAAGCGGAGATCCGGGATCCAGTCCGGAGGGCTCCCGGGAGAGGCTCAGGCATGGATCCCGGGTCTCCCTGCGGTCGCCCGGGATGACGGCGCGTTTGTTGGAAGGAGGGCGGAGCTATTGCAGGCCTTTCGACCAGAATTCAATCAATCGATTGATTGAGGAAGCCTGCAATGTTATACGGACGGCATGAAAGCTATTTCAGACAGCGATGCCGGAACGCGCGAGGCGCTGATCCGGGCCGGGCTCGACCTGTTCGGGCGGCACGGATTCGAGGCGAGCTCGATCCGCGAGGTCGCCCGGGCGGCGGGCGCCAACAGCGCCGGAATCGCCTATCATTTCGGTGGGAAGGACGGCCTGCGCCAGGCCTGTGCCGAGGCGGTCGTGGCGACGATGAAGCAGCGGGTGTTCGGTGCAGCCGCTGCCATGCCGCCGCTCGATGGGCTCGCGCCAGAGATGGCTGTGGAAATGCTGCTCGGCATCGTCGGGCGCGTCACCGCCTTCGCCACTCAGGCACAGGAGAGCGAGAGGATCGCCCGCTTCGTCCTGCGCGAGATGATGGAGCCGACCTCCGCCTTCGAGACGCTTTACGAGGGGCTGGTCGGCCCGGTCCATGGCCGGCTCTGCCGGCTCTGGGCGGCGGCGACCGGGATGGAGCCGGAGGCCGAGGCCACCAGGCTCGCGGTCTTCGCGACGATCGGGCAGGTGCTCTATTTCCGGCTCGCCCGGCCCGCCGTGATGCGGCGGATGGGCTGGAGCACGATCGACCAAGAACAGAGCGCTGCGATTGCTGGCGTCATCCGCGCCAATGTCCGCGCCAGCATCGCCGGCATGCGGGAGAACAGGTCATGATTCTCGGCTTTCTCTGCTCCTTCGGTCTGATCGCCGGGAGCTTCTCCGCCTGCGGCGGCGATACGGTCCGGATCGCCGGCTATGTCGAGGGCGAATATGTCCGGCTGGGCCCGATCGACACCGCCCGGATCGAGCATATCGACATCCGTCGCGGCGACCGCGTCGAGGCCGGCAAGGTCGTTGCCGGGCTGGAGACGACCGATGCGGAGAACGCGGTCCGGGAGAGCGAGGCGCGACTGGTGCAGGCGCAGGCGCAGCTCGACAATTTGCGCATCGGCAAGCGGCCGGAGGAGATCGCGGTCATCGAGGCCAATCTGGCTTCGGCCAAGGCGCAGCAGCGCGAGGCCGAGCGGGCGCTGGAGCGCCGGCAGGACCTGCTGCGACGCGGCGTCTCGACCCAGGCCGATTTCGACCAGGCGGAGACGGCGCGCGACGTCGCGGCCGCGAGCGTGCGCCAGAACGCCGCCAATCTCGATGTCGCGCGCCTGCCGGCGCGGCCGGATGAGATCAAGGCGAGCGAGAACGCCGTCGAGCAGGCCAAGGCCGCCCTGGCGCAGGCGCGCTGGCGGCTGTCGCAGCGCCAGCTCGTCGCGCCCTCGGCCGGGCGGGTCAGCGACGTGCTGCGCCGGGTGGGCGAGCTCGCCGGGCCGAGCGCGCCGGTGCTGCTGATGCTGCCGGACGGCGCCGCCAAGCTGATGCTCTACGTGCCGGAGGTGCGAATCTCCGGCGTTGCGACCGGCATGAAGCTCGATGTTCGCTGCGACGGCTGCGCGCCCGGGCTGACCGCGACCGTGACCTATGTCTCGCCCGAGCCGGAATTCACGCCGCCGGTGATCTATTCGGCGCAGACGCGCCAGAAGCTGGTCTATCTCGTCGAGGCGCGGCCGGATGGCGGGCCGCAATCGGCCTTGCAGCCCGGCCAGATCGTCGACGTGATGCTGAGGAGTCCGCAGTGAGCGCGCCGCTCGCCATCGATGTCCGCGGCATGACCAAGCGTTTCGGCAAGCGCACGGTGGTCGACGATGTCGACCTCGCCGTGGCAACCGGCGAGATCGTCGGCTTCCTCGGCCCCAACGGCTCGGGCAAGACGACGACGATCCGGATGATCTGCGGGTTGCTCAAGCCCGATGCCGGGGAGGGCACGGTGCTCGGGCTCGATGTCCGCACACAGAGCGCCGCGATCAAGCGCCAGGTCGGCTACATGACGCAGCGCTTCTCCTTCTATGAAGACCTGACCATCGCCGAGAACCTGACCTTCGTGGCGAGGCTCTACGAACTCGATCCGGTCGACGAGGCCGTGGCGAAGACGCTTGACGGACTGGGTCTCACTTCGCGCAAGGACCAGCTCGCCGGCACGCTTTCGGGCGGCTGGAAGCAGCGCCTGGCACTCGCTGCCTGCATCATGCATCAGCCGAAACTACTGCTGCTGGACGAGCCGACCGCCGGCGTCGATCCCAAGGCGCGGCGCGAGTTCTGGGACGAGATCCATCGGCTGGCCGGCGACGGGCTGACCGTGCTGGTCTCGACCCATTACATGGACGAGGCCGAGCGCTGCCATCGCATCGGCTACATCGCCTATGGCCGGATGCTGGCGACAGGGACGGTCGAGGAGGTCGTGAAGGGCTCCGGGCTCGTGACCTATGTCGTGCATGGCGCGCTGAAGCCTGGCCAGATCAGGGCGCTGGAGGCGACTGAGGGCGTCGAGCAGGTCGCTCCCTTCGGCGCGACGCTGCATGTCGTCGGTACCGACCGGGCCAAGCTGGAAGCGGCGCTCCAGCCCTTGAAGAACGAGGCCGGCATCGCGGTCGAACCCGGCGAGACCAGCCTCGAGGACGTCTTCATCAAGTTCATGACCGGCGCCCAGGAACGGGCGGCATGATCGGCCTGTTCTCTCCTCGCCGGCTCGGCGCGATGCTGGCCAAGGAATTCGTGCAGATGCGGCGCGATCGCATCACCTTCGCGATGATGCTGGCGGTGCCGATCCTCCAGCTCCTGCTCTTCGGGTATGCGATCAACAACGATCCGCGCGGCCTGCCGGCGGCGATCCTGGCGCTCGGGCAGGATCGCTATACCCGCGCCGTGGTCTCGGCGCTGGAGGTCTCGAACTATTATCGCTTCGGCGAGCGCCCGCAGAGCGCGGCCGAGGCCGAAAGCCTCATGGCGAAAGGCGAAATCTCCTTCCTCGTCACGATTCCCAGCGATTTCGGCGCGCGCGTCGAGCGGGCGGACGAGCCGCGCATCCTGGTCGAGGCCGACGCGACCGATCCGGCGGCGGCAAGTGGCGCGGTCTCGGCGCTCGGCACCATCGCGAACCGGGCCCTGCAGCGGGCGCAGGGGCGCGAGCCGGTGACCGATCCGGCCGGTGCCAGTGGCGACAGCCTCTCCTTCGTTGTGCACCGGCGCTACAACCCGGAGAACATCACCCAGTACAACATCGTGCCCGGCCTGCTCGGCGTCATCCTGCAGATGACCATGGTGATGATGACGGCAATGGCGCTGACCCGCGAGATCGAGCGCGGCACGATGGAGAATCTGCTCGCCATGCCGGCGACGGCGGGTGAGATCATGCTCGGCAAGGTGCTGCCCTATCTCGCGATCGGCGCGGTGCAGGTCATGATCGTGCTCGGGGCGGCGAAGCTGCTCTTCGCGGTGCCCTTCCTCGGCGGGCTCGGGCTTCTGCTCACCTGCGTGCTGATCTTCGTGCTGGCGCTGGTCCTGCTCGGCTACACGATCTCGACGGTGGCGCGCACGCAGCTCCAGGCGATGCAGCTCACCTTCTTCTTCTTCCTGCCCTCGCTGATGCTGTCCGGCTTCATGTTCCCCTTCGCCGGCATGCCGGGCTGGGCGCAGGCGCTGGGCGAACTGTTCCCGCTGACGCATTTCCTGCGGATCATCCGCGCGATCATGCTGAAGGGCGCGGGCCTGAGAGATATTGGCGACGAGGTGCTCTATCTCAGCCTGTTCGTGCCGATCTATGCGGGGCTCGCGCTGATGCGGTTCCGGAGCACGCTGGACTGAGGGGGCTTCAGATGTGGCGCCAGCATTCCGGCGCGCACCGCAGGCATCAGCCTGGAACTTATGAGTACGACGTTTATCGCGTCATGGTCGGGCTTGTCCCGATCATCCACGTCTTCGCTGATGCAGAGCGGTGTTCAAGACGTGGATGCTCGCCACAAGGGCGAGCATGACGGGGCTGCTCACCCTTCGTGGCGTTACAGCGGGATGTTGTCGTGCTTGCGCCACGGCCGCTCGACGCTCTTGGTGCGGAGCATGGCCAGCGCCCGCGCGATCCGCCGGCGGGTCGAGTGCGGCATGATCACCTCGTCGATATAGCCGCGCTCGGCCGCGACGAAGGGGGACATGAAGCGGTCCTCGTATTCTTTCGTCTTGGCGGCGATGCCATCCGCGTCCATGCCGCGGAAGATGATCTCGACCGCACCCTTGGCGCCCATCACCGCAATCTGCGCCGTCGGCCAGGCATAGTTGACGTCGGCGCCGATATGCTTGGAGGCCATCACGTCATAGGCGCCGCCGAAGGCCTTGCGCGTGATGATCGTGACCAGCGGCACGGTGCATTCGCTATAGGCGAAGAGCAGCTTGGCGCCGTGCTTGATCAGGCCGCCATATTCCTGCGCCGTGCCGGGCAGGAAGCCGGGAACGTCAACGAGCGAGACGATCGGGATTTCGAAGGCGTCGCAATAGCGCACGAAGCGGGCGGCCTTGCGCGAGGCGTCGGAGTCGAGCACGCCGGCCAGCACCATCGGCTGGTTGGCGACGATGCCGACGGTACGGCCTTCGACGCGGCCGAAGCCGGTGACGATATTGCCGGCATAAGCGGCCTGGATCTCGAAGAAGTCGCCCTCGTCGACCGTCTTCAGGATCAGTTCCTTGATGTCGTAGGGCTTGTTCGGATTGTCGGGCACGAGCGTGTCGAGGCTCATGTCGACGCGGTCGGGCACGTCGAATGACGGCCATTCCGGAACGCCGGCCGTGTTATTGGCCGGCAGGAAGTCGAGCAGGCGGCGCACCTGCAGCAGCGCCTCGACGTCGTTCTCGAAGGAGCCGTCGGCGACCGATGACTTGGAGGTATGCACCTTGGCGCCGCCCAGCTCCTCGGAGGTCACGGTCTCGTTGGTGACGGTCTTCACGACCTCCGGGCCGGTCACGAACATGTAGGAGGTGTCGCGGACCATGAAGATGAAGTCGGTCATCGCCGGCGAGTAGACGTCGCCGCCGGCGCAGGGGCCCATGATCACCGAGATCTGCGGGATGACGCCGGACGCCTGCACATTCCGCTTGAAGACCTCGCCATAGCCGCCGAGCGCCGCGACGCCCTCCTGGATGCGGGCGCCGCCGGCATCGAACAGGCCGACGATGGGCGCGCGCATCTTCAGCGCCATGTCCTGGATCTTGATGATCTTCTGGGCATGGGTCTCGGAGAGCGAGCCGCCGAAGACGGTGAAGTCCTTGGAGAAGACGAAGACGGTGCGGCCATTGACCGTGCCCCAGCCGGTGACCACGCCGTCACCGGGGATCTTCTCGGCCTTGTCCATCCCGAAATCGACGGCGCGGTGCTGCACGAACATGTCGAACTCCTCGAAGGAGTCCTTGTCGAGCAGGAGCTCGATGCGCTCGCGCGCCGTCAGCTTGCCGCGCTTGTGCTGCGCGTCAATGCGGCGTTCGCCGCCACCCTTGCGGGCACCCTCGCGGCGGGTTTCGAGCTGTTCGAGGATGTCCTTCATGGCGGCAGGCTCCCGGCCGGAAATCACGTCTCGAAAGTCGGCTTAAGCGGCCATCGCGCATGAGTCCATTGCGACGTTTGCTGAAGCCGGAACCGCAATCATGCGGAAGGCGGGTGATCAGCGACTTCGCGCCATCTTTGTCATTCCGGGGTGCGCCGCAGGCGCGAACCCGGAACCCACGACTTGGTGAATGGTCGCGATTATGCGGTTGCAAGGACATGCCCGGTCGTGGGTTCCGGGTTCTTCGCTGCGCGAAGCCCCGGAATGACAACGGTTGAGCAAAGCCGATGCAATCAACTGCTTCCGCTACCTAGCCCTTCAGCAGCAGGAGCACGGCCGCGTCGAACTCGCGGCGGCGGATGACGCGGCGCTCGGCCGCTTCCTCGTCCTGGCCCCAGATGCCGATCTGGTAGTCCTCGTCGAGATGGGCGGCGTTCCAGGCGTCATCCGGGTCGATCTGCCCATTCGCCAGTGCCAGCGTGAGGATGGTTGAGCCGGTCAGCGTCATGACGTTATGGGCGCCGGCGAGCGCGAGCGGGGCGGGGATCGTCTCGACCTGCCGGGCGATCGCCGCGAGCGTTCCCTCCGGCTGCTGCGCGAAGACGACGCCCTCGGCCAGCAGGAAGCGGGCGCCGATCAGCGCTTCAATATCGCCTAGGATCCGCTGCCAGACCTGGTTTTGCCGCTCGACCAGCGCCTCGGGTTCGCCGGCACGATAACAGAGAGCGTCCGAGCCGGCATAGCGGACGATCTCGGCGCGCACGGCCTCCTGCTGGTCCTCGACACCGTCGAGCGCCGAGTTGACAAGCCGGGTCAGCGGCATCTGCGCGGGGTCGATCCGCTCGGCCTGCGTCTGCCATTCGGCGGCCAGCGCTTCCGCGACGGGACGGGAGGTCACTGCGAGCGGCTTGCGGGCCGGGGTCCGCGCCGTCCTGCCGTCGAGGGCGACATGGAAGAGGCCGTCGCGCTCGACGACGCCGGCCTCCTTGTAGAAGCGGGCAGGCAGGGAATTGCGCATCGCCTGCTGGGCGGCGGCGACGGGGTCGGGCTGGCTGGCGCCGGGCGAGCCGAAGCGGGCGAGGAAATCGTCTGTGGACATGGCCCGCCATAGCGCATTCGCGCCCGGCTGGGAAACCGGCGTTCAGGCGGCGCGGATCCGGCCGAGGAACTGGGCGACCTCCGAGTCGAGATGGACCGACTGGCGCGAGAGCTTGTCGGCGGATTCGGCGACATGGCTCGCGGCTTCGTCGGTCTCCGCGGCGATGCGGCTGACGATGTCGATATGGCCCGCGGCGAAGACGGTTTCGTCGGCGGCGCGCCGGATGATCTGGGCCATGTTGGCGGCCGCGGCGTTCTGCTGCTCGACCACGGTCGCGACATTGCCGGAGATCTGGTTCAGCGAGCCGACCGTCGTGTTCATGGCATCGATCGCGCCGATCGCCTCTGAGCTGGAGTCGCGAATGGCGCCGATCTGGCTCTGGATCTCCTCGGTCGCCCGCCAGGTCTGGTTGGCCAGCGACTTGATCTCCTGGGCGACGATGGTGAAGCCGCCGCCCGAGCGGCCGAGGCGTGCCGCCTCGATGGAGGCATTGAGCGCCAGCAGGTTGGTATGCTTGGCGATGGTCGAGATCGCGTCGGTGATGTCGCCGATCTGGCCGGCCTTGCGCGACAATTCGCCGACGGTGTCGAGCACGGCGCGAGCCTGCCGCGTCGTCTCGCCGACGACGCGCGTGGTTTCCGCGACCTGGCGGTCGACCTCGGCGAAGGAATGCGCCAGCTCTGCCGTGCCCTGCGTGACGGCGACGACGTTGGACGAGGTCTGGCGCGAGGATTGCGAGGCGGCGCTGGAGCGCTCGGAGACTTCGAGCGCGCCGGTCTTCATCTGCTGCGAGGCGATGCGCAGCGACTGCACGGAAGCGATGACGTCGCGGGCGATGCCGGCGATCTCGCGCTCGAATTCATCGGCGACGGCATGCAGGACCTGGCGACGGACGAGGGCGCCCCGTTCCGTGGTCTCGGCGAGGTCCCGCCTGGCCTCGTCCGCCGCCGCACGGGCAGTATCGGCCTCATGGCGCTCGCGTTCGGATATCTCAAGCGATTGGCGCAGCGACCAGACCACCCAGCTCAGGGCGATCGATTGCACGGCCACGATCGCTCCGTGAAGCAGCACCCGGTCGATCTGGTTGCCGTTGAGGAAGACCACACTCGGCATGACAAGGCTGAAGGCGAGGTGATGCACGACGATGGCGATGGTCGTCGGGAGGAAAATGCGCCAGTCCAGCCAGCCGGCGAGCACGGCCAGCATGGCGAAGAAATACATGTGCATGTCGGCTTGGTAGGGATGGCCGGCATAGGCATAGACCAGCAGCATCACCTGGCCCATGGTCGCGATGCTCGAGATCTGACGCATGATCCAGCCGGTGCGCTCGATGCGCCAGACCATGGTTGCGAGCGTGGCCAGGGCAATGCCGGCCAGCACGATAGCGGGGCTGTGCAGCGGCGAGGCCGCGGGCGTTCCGATCGCCAGCATGGCGGCGTTCGCCCAGAGGATCGCGATCAGGCAATGGGAGAAGCGCTCGCGAAAGCGCAGGACCGCGTTCATCGACTGCTCCCGGTGCAGAGCCGGGCGAAGGCGGCATCGATGACAAGCCAGGCGCCGGCTCCATAGAGCGCCGAAACGAAGCCGTCGCGCTCTCCCATCGTGAATGCGACGGAGGAGCCGGCATCGATCTGCAGGAGGCTGCCGCTCGCCCCGGTCACGGCCTGCGCGATTTCGGCCGATGCGGTTCCGGCGGGAAAATAAGCGGCGATCGGACGTCCGGGTACCGGCCAGGCCGCAATCAGAAGCGCGGCCACCGCCATCGCGATGCCGCAGACCAGGCCGAAGCCGATCTCGCGCATTATGTCCCCCCGGTTGTCCGATCATGAGATGGAAACCTAGACGGGCAGATTACGGAGGCCGGCTTTATGCTTGGTAAATCGCCTCGCTAACCTTGCGGCATGCCGGCGAGATCGCTTCAGGCGCCGAAGCGGTCCTGCCAGGCGGGCCGGGCACCGGCGAAGGGCAGGGCCGTCGCCGCATGGACGCCGCGTGCGACGGCACGGGCCAGCACATCGGCGGCGGTGGCGCAGAGCTCGGTCATCGCGAAAGCGTCCGAAGGCGCGCCGCCGTAACCGGTCGCCGCGGCGAAGACGATGTCGCCGTCGAGCGGCGCATGAACAGGGCGCAGGGCGCGCGCAAGGCCGTCATGAGCAGCGAGCGCGAGGCGGCGGGCCTGCGGCCTGGTCAGGACGGCATCGGTGGCGACGAGGGCGATCGTGGTGTTCTGGCCGGTGCCGCCCTTGAAGCGCAGCGCGGTATCGGCCAGCGTGATCGCCGCAGGCCAGCCGAGGCCGCCGAACTCGCCGTCGCGCTCATAGGGCGCCGCCCAGAAATGCGGGCCGTCGCCGATCGTAGCGCTGCCGACGGCATTGACCGCGACGAGCGCACCGACGACATGGCCGGTGGCGGCGCGAGCGCTCGCCGAGCCGAGGCCGCCTTTCAGCGTCGCGGTGGTCGCGCCGTAGCCGGCACCGGCGCTGCCGAGCGCGAAGCTGGCGGCTGCTGCGGCGGCAGCCTCGGCGCCGAGCCGGGCATAGGGCGTCCCCCCGTCGCCGCGGGCCCAGGGCTTCTCGCCACCATTCATCAGGTCGAACAGGATCGCCTGCGGGACGATCGGGACGCGGAAGGCGCCGACCTGAAAGCCGCGCCCCTCCTGCGCCAGCCAGCGCATCACGCCGTCGGCGGCGCCCAATCCCCAGGCGGAGCCGCCGGAGAGCACGATCGCGTCGACATGCTCGACGGTCATTTCGGGGTCGAGCAGGGCGGTGTCGCGGGTGCCGGGCGCGCCGCCGAGCACGGCGGCGGAGGCGACGGTCGGGCGATCGAAGATCGCGGCGGTGACGCCGGTCGCCGCCGCAGCGTCATGCGCCTGGCCGACGCGCAGGCCGCGGACATCGGTGATGAGATTCTGCATGGAGAGACCCGATGGCGAACCGAATCGCGCTGGCGGCGTTGTCGCTACATTACGATCTTTTCATGCGCTGGCCATTGCCGGGTCAGGCCCGCAGGATCAGGTTCACGCTATCGCCAATCGGCTTCGAGACCCGCTGCGCGACGCTTCGACTGGACTGCTCCAAGGAGATTGCCCCGTGAAACCCATTGCCATCATCGCCGCATCCTCCATCGCCATGCTCGCCGGCAGCTTCGCCCTGGCGCAGCCGCAGCCCGTGCCGCCGGCCGGCGGGGACCAGAAGCAGGAGCGCTCTGAGAGTCGCGAGCAGCGGCGCGAGGAATGGCGCGAGCGCCGGGCCGAGCGCGCCAAGGCGCGGCTTGACGAGCGCCTCGCCAAGGTCCGCGACGAACTCAAGCTCAAGCCGGAACAGACGGCTCTCTTCGACAAGGTGGAGGAACTGGTGAAGCAGCGTAGCGCCGAGCGCGGCGAGCGCTGGAACCAGATGCGCGAGCGGCGCGAGGCGCTGCGCCATGCCGATCTGATGGAGCGGCTCGATGCGGCCGCCACCCGGCAGGGCGAGCGCGCGGCCCGTTCCAAGGAACTGGCCGATGCCGTGCGCCCGCTCTGGACGACGCTCAGCGACGAGCAGAAGACGGTGCTGCGCCGCTCGGTGCGCGAAGCCATGGCGGAGGGGCGCGAGCGCTTCCGCGAGATGCGCGCCTGGCGTGGCGGCTGGCACGACGACGATCGTGGCGACCGTTGGGAACGGGGCGACCGCGGCGGGCGCAGGCACTGGCGCGATCGCGATGATCGTCGCGACGATCGCAACTACGATTGAGCGCCGAACTCACGCTATCGTCTGATCGGTACAAGGGGCTGCGCCTGGGAGGCGCGGCCCCTCTTGTCTGAATTAAGCTACCGGTTCTGTTCGATGGATACCCGCTCTTCGCTTCGTTCCGGCCGGGATGACCCACGCATTTTTCACGACGATCGGCACCTGTCGATGCCGGCTTCAGGTGCCAACGGCGTCCGAGACACATTTCTTGGTGAAGCTGGCCTTGGCGGCGCCGGCCAGCTTCCTGTCGGCGGCCTGCTTGTCGCAAGCCATGCCGGCGTCCTTCTCGCATTTGGTCAGGAAGCTCGTCTTGGCCGCGCCCGCCAGCTTTTTGTCAGAAGCCTGAAGGTTGCAGCTTTGCGCCTGGGCGGCGCCGGCCATGCAGCACAGGGCGATGGCCGTCAGCAGAAGTCTTGTCATGCGAATCTCCTCTCGGGAACGATGACGCTACGCCAACCCGTGTCCGGGAGATACGGGGAAGAATGGTGTCGCCCCGGTTTCGCCAAAATTCCTAACATGCAGATTTTAAAAGGAATTCAGCTATTTACCATATCCATTCAGGTTGGATTCACAGCTCGCCGTTTACGCTTTGTCAGTGATTGCGATGCGAAAGGTGAACCATGAAGCAGACATGGTCATGCTGGGCGATGCGGGCCTTCATCGGTTCCGTCTTCATCCTCTGCCTGTTCGGACCCTATGCGCTGTCGATCCTGATCGGTTGCCTGGGGGTGGGCTGCTACTTCTTCCGCAACGAGGTCGGCTCGCATCTCTGAGCCGTCGTACGGTCCGCTTCCCATTCCGGCCCCAGGCCGACCCTACCTGATCCGGCGCAGGTGGCAGGTCTTCGCCCTGCCGCCGCGGCCATCCGAGCGCCAGACGCAGCCCGAGCGAGAGGGCGTGCGGTCATAGAGATAAATCTCAGCGCGTCGCTTCCGGTTGAAGCTCTGATGCGAGAAGTCGTGCCCGCCGACGCGCACATTGCGTCCGAAGCGGACCTCGGCCGAAGCAGCCGATGAGAGCACCACGTTCCACCCGACAGTCATGGCGAGCAGGCACGCGATGCTCGCCAGCGCGCAGGGCATCGTTTTCAGAGCCTTCATGATATCTCCCGATCATGATCGAAGGCGACAGAGCTTGCCGTCAACTCCGTTGCAGGCCCGGAACGAAAAAGGGGACGGCCCGAAGGCCATCCCCTGAATATCGTCCCGGCCTCGAAAGGCGAGGGGCGTTGCCGCCGATCAGCGCGAGTAGAACTCGATGACCAGGTTCGGCTCCATCTGCACCGCATAGGGCACGTCCGACAGGGTCGGGGTGCGGGTGTAGGTGGCGGTCGACTTGCCGTGGTCGGCGTCGATGTAGTCCGGCACGTCACGCTCGGCGAGAGCGGCCGACTCGATGACGATAGCGAGCTGGCGCGAGCTCTCCTTGACCGCGATCACGTCGCCCGGCTTGACCTGATAGGAGGCGATGTTGACGCGCTTGCCGTTCACGGTGATGTGGCCGTGGTTGACGAACTGGCGGGCCGCGAAGACGGTCGGCACGAACTTGGCGCGGTAGATCACCGCGTCGAGACGGCGCTCGAGCAGGCCGATCAGGTTCTCGCCCGAATCGCCCTTCAGGCGGATCGCCTCGGCGTAGTAGCGGCGGAACTGCTTCTCGGAGATCGAGCCGTAATAGCCCTTCAGCTTCTGCTTGGCGCGGAGCTGGGTGCCGAAGTCGGACGGCTTGCCCTTGCGGCGCTGGCCATGCTGGCCGGGGCCGTATTCACGACGGTTGACCGGGGACTTCGGGCGGCCCCAGATGTTCTGACCGAGGCGGCGGTCAATCTTGTACTTCGCCTCATGGCGCTTCGACATGTCGCGTGTCCTCTCAGGTTCGCGAGTTGAGGACCGCGCCCTCCTGCTCCCCGGCTTTGGCCGAGGCGACAGATCCAGCTTCCGAAGAAGAGCGGATCACGGGTGCGGAAAAAGCCACGCGGCCCCGTGAGGAGCCGCGCGACGAGAGGGCGTATGACCGAAAGCCGGTCTCGAGTCAATTCCGGGTCGGCGAAAAGCCGCAATCAACGCCAGTAGCCATAGGGCCGATAATAATGGTGACGGCGCGGACGATGCTTGTACCAGCCGTAATGATTGCCGCGATTCCAGCCGTAGTGCCGCCGCGGACCATGGCGATAGAAGCCGTGATGTCCATGGCCTTTGTGCCAACCGTGAGGTTTCGCCTGGGCTTCGGTGCTCGCGCCGGCGCCGGCGAAAACGAGGCCGGCGGCAAGTGCAAACAGCAACAGTAGCGTTCTCATGGGGCTGGCTCCTTCTGCGATCCGGAACCCGGAACGCTTTCGGGAAGGGCAGGGTTCCCTCAGTTGGCCAAGGGCATGGGTTCTGTGACCACCTGCGCCAGGCCGTAGCCGGCGAGCGCGATCCGCAAGGGGCCGGTCAGGCCCGAGCCGCCGGTGAAGACGGCGACGGCGTCCGGGCAGGCGAGATTCGGCTCGCGCGCGCCGGACAGCAGATCGGCGACGCGGCGTGCGATCGCAGGCGCGGGGTCAATCCATTCCACCGGCCAGGGTGCGACTCGCTTCATCCGCTCCAGCAGCAGCGGATAATGCGTGCAGGAGAGCGTGACGACGTCGGTGCGGCGGCCATCCGTCTCGAGGAAGCAGGGCGCAATCTCGGCGGCGAGGATCGCGTCGTCGACCGTCTCGCCTTTAAGTGCCTGCTCGGCGAGCCCGGCAAGGCGCGTCGCGCCGACGAGCGTGACATGGTGGCTGGCCGCATAGGTCTCTATCAGTTCGCGGGTGTAGTCACGCGCCACGGTGCCCGGTGTCGCCAGGACCGAGATCATGCCGCTGCGGGTCGCGGCTGCGGCCGGCTTGATCGCGGGTACGGTGCCGACGAAGGGAAGCGCGAAGCGTGCCCTCAGCGCCGGGAGCACCAGTGTCGAGGCGGTGTTGCAGGCGATGACCACGAGATCGGGGTGGAAGCGCGCGACGAGGCGCTCCATCACCGCGAGCACGCGGATGACGAGTTCGTCCTCGCTCAGCCGGCCATAGGGAAAGCCGGCATCGTCGGCGGCATAGACGATATGGGCGCCGGGGCAGGCCCGGGTGGTGCGCCCGAGCACGGTCAGGCCTCCGAGGCCGGAATCGAAGACGAGGATGGTTGGTTGGGGGCGAGGGATCGTGAGGGGGCGGTGGCCCGTGCCGGCGAGGAGATCGACTTGCATGATGATGCCGCAGGACGTCAAAGCCCGACTCCGCCAGAGACCGGTTAAGGGACGGTCAATGATGGGTTCAACCGCTGTCCCGAATTTAGTTGACTCCGTCCACTAAATTGCCTCGTCTCGTTGCGGAGGTGCGCCATGGATGCCGTCGAGACCGAAGCCGTCGCCGCGATCCGCCGTTTCAACCGCTTCCATACCCGCTGGGTCGGCGCGCTCGGCGGCAGCCTACACGGCTCCGGGCTCGCGCTGGCCGAGGCGCGCGTGCTCTATGAGCTGGCGCAGCGCGACGACTGGCAGGCAGGGGAGCTGGCGCGTGCACTCGACCTCGATCCGGCCTATCTCTCCCGCATCCTCAAGCGCTTTGCCGGGCAGGGCTGGCTCGATCGGATCCGCTCGGCTGCCGATGGCCGCGCCTGGCGGCTGCGATTGACGGCGCAGGGCAGGGCCGCCTTCCAGCCGCTCGACCGGGCCTCCAGCACGCAAGCCGCGGCAATCCTGCAACGCCTGGAGCCGGTCGATCGGGCCCGCCTCGTCGCTGCGCTCGCCGATACGGAGCGCCTTCTCTCGGGCGAGGCGGAGAAGCGTCCGGTTCCCGTCATTCGCGAGCATCGTGCCGGCGACATGGGCTGGGTCATCGGCGCCCATGGCCGGCTCTATGCCGACGACTATGGCTGGGACCTGAGTTTCGAGGCGCTCGTCGCGGAGATCGCGGCGAAGTTCCTGCGCGAGTTCAAACCCGGCCGCGAACGCTGCTTCATCGCCGAGCTGGACGGACAGCCGGTGGGCTCGGCCTTCGTGGTGCAGGAGGATGGGGCGACCGCGAAGCTCAGGCTCGTGCTGGTCGAGAAGCGGGCGCATGGGCTGGGGCTGGGCAAGCGGCTCGTTCGCGAGGCGATCGGCTTTGCCCGCGACGCCGGTTATGCGCGCATGGTGCTCTGGACCAACGATATCCTGCATGCGGCGCGTGGAATCTATGTCGGCGAGGGTTTTCGGCTGGTGGCCGAGGAGAGACACCATTCCTTCGGTCAGGATCTCGTCGGCCAGAACTGGGAATTGATGCTCTGAGCATCCAGATTCTTCTTAGCAAGGCTGCGCCTCATCTTTGGGCGCGGCATTGCTTTAAATTTCGCGGGGGAACCCTCTCCCGGAGGATGAGGGGTTCCTCGCGCTGTCCGTGTCTTTAAGATCAATGTCGTGCTCGCGGGATTTCACCTCTTCGCACATGTGTAGATTTGGAGCGATGTGACGCGGGCAGCTTATGCCTTCAGCCGGGCCACGGCTGCTGCAGCGGCGCGGCCGGCGAGCGTCGCGCCGCCGACCGTCATGGCGCCGCCGCCCGCGGTCGCCTCGCCGGCGATGAAGAGCCGGTTGCCGATCGGCCGGGCGAGGGCATCGCGCGCCGCCTCATGGCCGGGGTCGCAGATCGAGTATGAGCCGCGGGCGAAGGGATCGGTCCACCAGGCGGGGAAGGAGACCGCCTTCACCGCCTTGCGGAAGTCCGCGCCGACCATCTTGACCAGCAGGTCGACGAGATGGGCGCGCGCCTCTTCGGTCCCGGCTTCCGAGAGCTTGCGGGCATAGTCACCACCGCAATAGCCGATGACGATGTCCTGGCCGCCGGGGAACATGTCGAGATTCATCAGACGTTCCGGCGCAGCCGCTTCGAGGAAGCTCGCACCCGGCGTGATACCGAAGCGATCGCCTTCGACCCTGAGGGCGATCTTGGTCAGCGCGCCCATATGCAGGCCGGCAAGGGCATCGCGCGTCGCGGCCGGCAACTCCGGGATGAAGCGGATCGTACCGGCCTTCAGTACGCCGACCGGCACCGTGACGATACAGGCGTTGGCGCTTAGCGTTCCCGAGCGGGTTGTGACCGTGACGCCCGGTCCGTCCCAGCGGATCATCTCGACCGGTTCGTTCAGGCGGATATCGAGCCCCGCCGCCGCGCGCGCGACGAGATTGCCGTAGCCGGAGGGGACGATGAGATCGTCGCCGGACCAAAGGCGCTGGTAATCGCGTGCGGAGATGCGGCTCGATTCCTCGCCGATCGAGAGCAGCAGGCCGGATGCGGCGACCGGCGCCAGCTCCGGGCCGAGATCGCCCAGCAACTCGGCGATCGACATGTCGCGCTGCGTGAGATCGACCGTTTCCAGCCGGCGGTCTATCTGGCCGAAGGCGCTGCGGCGGCGATTGCGGTCGGAATCCGCCATCGGCTTGCCGTCGGCGAAGACCTTGAAGCCGCTGCCCCAGGATTCTGCGGGTGTGGCGATGCCGAGATCGCGGGCGATCTGGACCCAGGGGTTGCGCTCGGCCCAGTGGATGAACATCGCCCCGGCATCATAGGCGGGGCCGAGCGAGGCATCGGTGAAGGCGCGCCCACCGACGCGGCCGCGCGCTTCGAGCACGACTGACCGTCTTCCGGCAGCCCACAAGGTCTGGGCTGCGGCGATGCCGGCGGCGCCGGCGCCGACCACGACGACATCGGCATCCGGGGCCGCGACCGCGCGACCGGTAACGGCGAAGCTCGCGGCCACGGCGCCCGCTCCCGTCAAGATCGTCCGGCGGTCTAGCATCTCTGGAGTCCCATGATGCCCCGCATGTTGGAGCCTTGCCCGAGCATTGCAACGGCAAGCTGTCGAGCGGGCGGGAAGGCACGATCACGAGATCGGGAGCCCGCAGGGCCGCGAGGCACGGCCAAGCGGCGCCAGCTTAGAGTAATGCGATCAATTATTATTCTTTAGACAAATTCTACTATTGTGATCTTCCTGCATCGGAAGATATCCTTCGTTTGTCAGCCAATTGACAGTCATTGAGTCGGTCAATATCCGAATACTGTCTTATCGGGCGGATAAGATCTTGTTTGTATTAATTTAAAACTGTGAAACGCGGCGGCTCCCGTCCGTGGCGTTCAGAAGGACGGGTCAAGGCCATGGGGACGTATTCCGGCAGATTGCGCGAAGGCGTCGCGCTCGGCAGCTTGGTGGTGGTGCTGCTTGCATCGCCCGCCATCGCGCAGCAGCAGGGCCGGGTCCGCACCGCGCCGGTTGCGCAGAGCGCCGAGGCCCCCGTCGTCCTCGACCAGATCACGGTTCAGGGCGAGGGGCAGCCGGGCGGCGCGCTGCTGGGCGGCCCGACGACGACGCGCGTCTCGCGCGAGGAACTCGACCGCCAGCAGATCCAGAGCATTGCGGACCTGTCGCAGCGACTGGAGGCCGGCATCACCTTCAACCGGGTGAACGGCTCGGTGAACATCCGCGGACTCGACGGCGCGCGCGTGCTGACAACCGTCGACGGCATCCGCCAGCCCTTCATCCAGGACAACCGCATCGACCGCAGCATCGGCACCGCCTTCGATTTCGATGCGCTGTCGACGCTCGACCTGCTGCGCGGGGGCAGCGGCAGCAGCACGCTCGGCTCGGGCTCGCTCGGCGGCGCACTGGCGGTGCGCACCCTCGATCCGGAAGACCTGATCCGTCCGGGCAAGACCGTCGGCGGCCTGGCGAAGACCGGCTTCGACACGACCGACAAGGCGGTGTTCGGCAGCGGCGCGGTGGCCGGCCGGTTCCACAATACCTGGGTGCTGTTGCAAGGCGGCTTCCGGAAGGGGCACGAGACCGACAACCGCGGCTCGTACCCGGCGATCGGGGCCGCTCGCACCGAGCCGAACCCGGCCGATTTCAATCAGTACAGCTTCCTCGCCAAGGTGCATCAATACGTAAACGAGGCGCATCGCTTCGGGCTGACCGGCGAGATCTTCAAGCGCGACGAGAAGATCCAAACGCGGACCAGCGCGGTCTCTCTCACCGGAAACTATCGCCCCGGCGCGCACCAGACCAAAGAGGACGTCGAGCGCAAGCGCGTTTCGCTGACCTATGACTACAAGCAGCCGGGCGGCTTCATCGACGAGGCGCATGCCAATCTCTACTGGCAGGGCGTCACACGGAACTCGATCCTCAACGCCTATCGCTATACGAGCGTGATCGGCCCCTATGCCCGCAACAACGAGGTCGAGGAGAAGTCCTTCGGCTTCAACGGCCACCTGATCAAGAGCTTCATCACCGGCCCCGTCTCGCACAAGCTGACGCTCGGCACGGAGCTGCGCGCATCGCAGCTCGACCAGTATTCGGCCGGTCTGGACAGTTGCCGCCGCCCCTACACGGGCGCGTTCACCGCCTGCAACAACCTGCACAGCAACCAGTCCGACACGCCGCGCGTCGAAGGCAACATGCTGGCCTTCTACGCGCATCATCAGTTCGGCTTCCTCAACGATACGCTGCGCCTGACGCCGGGCGTCCGCTTCGACCGGTACGAGGAAAAGCCGAAGGCGACGGCGGCCTATGTCGCGAGCTCGTCCTTCGCCGGGGTGCCGGCCGCTTCCAGCGACGACGCCTGGTCGCCGCGCATCCGGCTGGAATACGACATCGTCAAGAACGCGCCTTACATCAAGGACGTCACCCTGTTCGCGCAATGGTCGAAGGGCTTCCGCGCTCCGACCGCCAGCGAGCTCTATGCGAATTTCGGCGCCGTCGGCACCTATCTGCGCGCCGGCAATCCCGACCTGCGTCCGGAAACCAGCAACGGGATCGATGTCGGCTTCCGCTTCGGCGACAAGGCGTTCGGCGGCTCGGTGACCGTCTTCCACACGAACTACCGCAACTTCATCGAGACGGTGCAGATCGCGCCCCCGGGCGGGCTTTATCCGCAGGGCGGCATCCAGGGCCCGCAGAACGTGGCACGCGTCGAGATCTCCGGCGTCGAGGCGAGCATGCAGTACGCCTTCGCCCCGAACTGGCTGGTGCGCGGCTCCTTTGCCTATACGGACGGCAAGAACAAGGTCGCCGGAACCAGCCTGAACTCGATCCCGCCGGTGCAGGGCATCATCGCCGTCGCCTATGGCAACGAGAACTGGGGCGGCGAGGTCTCGGCGAAGCTGGCCGGCGACCGCAAGAGCGTCGCTGCTACGACCGGCACGGGGCAAGGCTTCCAGGCGCCCGGCTACGCGATCTTCAATGCCACGGCCTGGTGGCGCCCGATGCCGCAGATCGCGGACCTTGAATTGCAGGTCGGCGTCTACAACATCTTCGACAGGAAATACTGGGATGCCGTCACGGTGCCGACGGGCGTGCTGGCACAGGCCCGCGACTATTACAGCGAGCCGGGCCGCACCGTGAAGGCGACGCTGAAATACCAGTTCTGACCGGGCGATTCGAGACCCCCCGACCAGACGAGCCGGCCCTTCGGGGCCGGCTTTTTTTCTGAACTTTCCAGGTTCTCCCGTCATGGTCGGGCTTGTCCCGACCATCTACGCCTTCGCTGGACGAAGGCAGCGTTCAAGAGGTGGATGCTCGCCGCAAGGGCGAGCATGACGCGTGCGAGTTGGGGGGCAACAGAATGCCGCCGGTGAGTCGGATCAGCCCTTGGCCTGATCCGTCTCGTCCGCCTGCCGTGCCAGCAGCCGCGCCTTCTTGGGGCCCTCGACCAGCGACTTGAAGACGCCGCGCAGCGTGCGGGCCTCCTGCTCGGTCATGTCGAGCCGATGCAGGATGTCGCGCAGGTTCGCGGTCATGACCGGCTTCTTGCCGGCGGGGAAGAAGCCGCAGAGATCGAGCTCGGCCTCGAGATAATCGAACATCGACAGGATCATCTCGCGCCTGGCCGGCGGCGAGGGGTTGTTCTCGCGGAAGGGCGGCTCGCCTCCCGTGGTCTTGAACCATTCGTAGCCGTTGAGCAGCACGGCCTGGGCGAGGTTCAGCGAGGCAAAGGCGGGATTGACCGGGAAGGTCAGGATCGCATCGGCGAGGCTGATCTCCTCGTTGGTCAGGCCGATGCGCTCGCGCCCGAACAGAATGCCGACACGCTCGCCGGAGCCGATGCGGCCAGCCACTTCCGGCATCGCCTCGGCCGGGGTGAGCACGCGCTTCATCTGGCCGCGCTCGCGGGCGGTCGTCGCCAGGACATGGTTGAGGTCGGCGATCGCCTCGGCGGCGCTGTCATAGAGCCGGGCGTTCTCCAGGATATGCGTCGCGCCGGAAGCGGCCGCGGTCGCGCCCTTCTTGAGGCCGCCGCCGCTCGGCCAGCCGTCGCGCGGAGCGACGAGGCGCATCTCGGAGAGGCCGAAATTCGCCATGGCGCGGGCGCACATGCCGATATTCTCGGCGAGCTGCGGCTCGACCAGGATGACGATCGGGGCGGCGGCCTGGACGGCCGGGCGGGTGCGGTCGGTGCCGGAACCGGTCATGGGAATCGGGTCTTGTCTTTGCGATGAGGCTGACATCGCGCCCGGATGACCGGGCGTCGGGCTAGCTCATACGTCATGCTCGCCCTCGTGGCGAGCATCCACGTCTTGATCCCGCGTCCGACAAGCAAAGACGTGGATGGTCGGGACAAGCCCGACCATGACGATCCCTGAGTTCGTCAGCCCGCCGCCTTCTCCACCGCCCGCAATACGCGCAGCATGTTGCCGCCGGCGAGCTTGGCGAGGTTCTCCTCCGACCAGCCACGGCGGATCAGCTCGGCGATCACCGAGGGGAAGGTCGTGGTGTCCTCAAGCCCGTCCGGATTGATCCAGCCGAAAAAGTCCGAGCCGATGCCGACATGGTCGTGGCCGATGCGTTTGGCGAGATACTCGACATGGTCGCAGTACTCAGGGAGCGTCGCCTTCGGGCGCGGACCGGACTTGGCGGCGATCTCGGCCTCGACCTTGTCATGGTCGACGCCTTCAGGGCTCTTGCCGTACTGGTCCTTGGCCGGTCGATGCCAGTCGCGCGAGGCCTGGCTGATGAAGTCCGGCACGAAGGTCGCCATTACCACGCCGCCATTGCCGGCGACGCGGTCGAGCACGTCGTCGGGGACGTTGCGCGGGTGGTCGCAGAGCGTGAAGGCATTGGAATGCGACCAGACCAGCGGGGCGCTGGAGACGTCGAGCGCGTCATGCATCACCTTCGGCGCGACATGGGCGAGGTCGATGACCATGCCGAGCCTGTTCATGCGCCGCAGCACATCCTTGCCGAAGGCGGTGAGGCCATTGTGGCGCGGCGCGTCGGTGGCGGAATCGCACCAGTCGGTGGTGTCGTTGTGGCAGAGCGTCATCAGGCGCACGCCGAGATCGTAATAGGCGTCGAGCGCGTCGAGCTCGCCATCGACCGCCGAGCCGTTCTCGATCGTCATGAACAGGGCGATGCGCCCTTCGGCCTTGGCGGCCTCGACATCGGCAGCGGAGAGGCCGGGGCGGAAGACGTCGGCATGGCGCTTGAGGATGTCGCGCATCAGCGCGATCTGGGCGAGGGCGAAGCCGGCGGGATTGGCCTGTTTCGGCGGGACATAGGCCGCGAAGAACTGTGCCGCCATCTTGCCGGCCTGCATGCGCGGGATGTCGGTGTCGCCCTCGGCATGGACCTTGTCGAGGCCGTAGGTGGCGACATCGCCCTTCGCCTTCGCATCCTTGCGGATGACATAGGGCAGGTCGTTATGGCCGTCGATCAGCGGGACGCGATCGAGCAAAGCGAGCGCGGCGGCGTAGGCATTGTCCTGGACGGGCGGTTTGGCGAGGGCCATGGCGAGGTCTCGGTCGGGAATCGGGAGCCGGATCGTGGCAGGGAGCGCGCCGGGAGGCGAGGGGGCGGGACGCAGGTCGGTCATCCCGCACGTAAAGGTGTCATCCCGTGCGTCAAGGTGTCATCCCGCACGCGCTGCGGCACGCAGTGCTGCTGCGCAGATGCGGGATCGCGTGACGAGAAGGCGCCTATTTCTGATGACGGTCCCGTGTCTGCGCAGCAGCGTTGCATGCTGCGGCGCGCACGGGATGACAATCGCTTTATGAAAAGCGCGCCGGAGCGAAGGGCGCCGGATCGACGAAGACCTTCTGGCCGGTGACCATTTCCGCGATCATGCGGCCGGTGACGGCGGCGAGCGTCAGGCCGTGATGGGCGTGGCCGAAGGAGAACCAGAGGCCCTTGTGCTTCGGCGCCGGGCCGATGATCGGCATCATGTCCGGGGTGCAGGGGCGCCGGCCGAGCCAGGGCTCGGCATCGACGCGCTCGCCGAGTGGGAAGAGCTGCTTCGCGATCGGCTCGGCGCGGGCGAGCTGGACCGGTGTTTTCGGCGCGTCGCGATCGGCGAATTCGGCGCCGGTGGTCAGGCGGATGCCCTGCAGCATCGGCGCCAGGAAATAGCCGCGCTCGGTGTCGAGCACCGGATGGTTGAGCACGGCGTTGCCCTGCGGCTTGTAATGCATGTGGTAGCCGCGCTTGACCGCGAGCGGCAGGTGATAGCCGAGCTTCCTGCTGAGCACATCGGCCCAGGGGCCGAGCGCGACGACGACATCCTTGGCCTCGGCCGTGGTGCCGTCGGCGAGGGTGACGGTCCAGCCGGCCCCGTTCTGCTGGAGCGTGCCGGCATCGCCGATGGCAAGCTGACCGCCGAGCTTCTCGAACAGCGCGACATAGGCCTTGGACAGGCCGAGCGGATCGACGACGGTGGTCGGGTCGGTCCAGTGCAGGCCGCCGATCAGGCTAGAATGATCGAGATGCGGCTCCTCGGCCTTGAGGGTCGCGATGTCGAGCGCGCGGTAGTTCAGGCCGAAATCGCGGTTCCAGCGGGCGGCCTCGGCGAGGCGGGTGTCGCGCTCCTTCTCGGTGCGGAACACCTTCATCCAGCCGTCGCGGCGCAGCAGGCTGGTGGCGCCGGCCTCCTGCGCGAGCGCGTCATGCTCGGTGACGCAGTGCTCGATCAGCTTGGCGTATTTATGCGCGATCGCCTCGTGATGGGAGGCGCGCGAATGCATCCAGTAGGAGAACAGGAACGGCGCGAGCTTCGGGATCGCGCTCCAATGGTAGTGCGCGTCGATCGTGTTGTTCATCGCGTAGCGGATGAGCGCACCGAAATCATGCGGGAAGCCGTAGGGGTAGACGCCCTCGCGCTGGATCAGGCCGGCATTGCCGTAGCTGGTTTCCTCGCCCGGCGCGCGCCGGTCGACCAGCAAGGTGGCGCGCCCGGCCTTCTGGAGATGAAGCGCGACCGAGATGCCGACGACACCGGCGCCGAGAACGATCGTATCCACCTTCATGACCTGCTCCTGCCAACCCCTTTTCCGTGAAAATACCGGTTTGCGCCGACTTGTCAGCGGCGCGACCGGATTTTGCGCGGAACGGGCTGATCTTTCGCAATTTCTGCGCCAACATCGTGATGAGGCCTGTCAGGGCCGATGATTGGTGAAAATCTGCGCAATTTTATGCCGGCGCAGGACCGGCCTGCTTTCCCGGCAGGTGACGCTGCGCGCACGGTCAGTCAGTCTGCGTCTGTTTCGCCAGCGATTCCAGAGCCCAGTCGATGCATCCCGCCGCCTTTCTCGCTGCCGCGCTCGCGTGGCTCGGCCGCCATGGCACGCAAGGCTTCGCGCTCTCGATCTTCCTCGGTCTCGCGCTGCCGCAATTCTCGGCGATGGCGCGGCCGGCGCTGCCGATCACGATCTTCTGCTTCACCACGGTCGTGTTCATGCGGCTCGACATGAGCGTGACGCTCGGGCTGCTCCGGCGCCCGGCCAAGCTCGCCGCGAGCTGTGCCTGGCTGATCGCCGGGCCGGTGCTGCTGATCGGCGGGGCGCTGCTGCTGGTCGGGCGCGAGAACCTCGATCCCGGTATCGTGCTCGGGCTTGCGATCATGGGCGCGGCGCCGCCGATCATGTCCTCGCCGGCGGTCGCGATCCTCTACGGGTTCGAGCCCTCGCTGATCATCGCCAGCGTCATCCTGACCACGATCGTCAGCCCGGTCGTCGCGCCGATCCTCGTCGAATTGCTGGCAGGCGCCGCGGTGCCGCTCGACCGCTGGGCGCTGACGCTGCGCCTGCTGATCTTCATCGGCGGCGGCATGACGGTGGCGACCGCGATCCGGCTCTGGCTGGGGCTCGCCCGGATCAAGGCGATGAAGGCCAATCTCGATGGCTTCGGCGTGCTGATGTATTTCATCTTCGCCATCGCGGCGATGGACGGCGTGACCAAGGCCGCGCTCGACAATCCCGGTCTCGTGCTGTTCGTACTGGGATGCGTCTTTGCGGTCTCGGCAGCCGGATTGGTGTCGAGCTGGCTGGCGCTGCGGCTGCTGCCGCGCTCCGAGCGGTTCATGATCGGCTACGGCACCGGGCAGCGGAACATGGGCCTTCTGGTCGCGGCGCTGGGAGCTGGGGTCTCGCCGACCACCTTCCTCTATTTCGCGCTGGCGCAGTTCCCGATCTACCTGCTGCCCTGGCTGCTCGGCGGAATCGCGGCCCGGATTCGCCGCCGGGAGGCTGCTGACGGTCGTTGACGCAGGGGCTTGCGAGGCTTTTCCCGCCGCAGGAGAGCCGCGCCATGATCACCCTCTATTCCGGGCCGCTGAGCCTGTTCTCGCGCAAGGTCGAGATCGCGCTGGCCGAGAAGGGCCTCGCCTTCCAGCGCGTCGTGGTGCCGTTCAACCAGACGACCGGCTATGATCCGCGGCATCCGGAGGTGCTGGCGCTCAACCCGAAGCGGCAGGTGCCGGTGCTGACCGATTGCGGGCTCGTGCTCTACGATTCGACCGTGATCAACGAATATCTCGACGAGGCCTATCCCGAGCCGAAGCTGCTGCCGGATACGCCGGTCGATCGCGCTCGTTGCAGGCTCGACGAGCTTTATGGCGACGAGATCCTGTTCCAGGCGCTGAAGCCCCTGATGCATCGCACGGAGCCGCCTTCGCCGGATCGCGACCGCCGCATCGCGCAGGAGGCCGACGCTCTGATCGCCGAGGAGGGGCTGCTGCGCCATTACGACGTGCTGGAGCAGAAGCTGGCCGGGCGCCCGTTCTTCGGCGGCCGGCTTTCGGTGGCCGATATCGCGCTGTTCATGAGCATGCTCTTCATCCGCCGCCTCGGCGGGCCATCGCTTGACGGCTATCCGGGGCTGGCGGAGTGGTATGCGCGGCTCAAGTTGCGTCCGGCCTTCGTGCAGGTGGTGGCGGAGATGGCGGAAGCGGACCGCAGGCTGTCCTTTCCGGTGGCGATGCGACAGGGGCGGAGCGCCTGAATATTCAGAGCGTCATTCTCGGGCTTGACCCGAGAACCTCTTGCAGGAGGAGGCGCCGGAGCCTCCGTGTCATGAGATGCTCGGGTCAAGCCCGAGCATGACGCGGTTGTATCGGCCCGGTTTCGCGATTGCGGCAGGCGGCTCGGGGCGCTAAACCCGCGGCCATGAGCAGCCCCATCCGCATCGCCCCCTCGATCCTCTCGGCCGATTTCGCCAAGCTCGGCGAGGAGGTGCGCGCGATCGACGCTGCCGGTGCCGACTGGATCCATTGCGACGTGATGGACGGGCATTTCGTGCCGAACATCACCTTCGGCCCCGATGTGCTAAAGGCGATCCGCCCGCACACCAGCAAGTTCTTCGACGTGCATCTGATGATCGCGCCCGTCGACCCCTATGTCGAAGCCTTCGCCAAGGCCGGGGCCGACCTGATCTCCTTCCATGTCGAGGCGGGCCCGCATCCGCACCGCACGCTGCAGTCGATCAAGGCGCAGGGCAAGCAGGCCGGCATCGTGCTGAATCCCGGCACGCCGGCGAGCGCGGCCGAAGCCCTGATCGAGGATGTCGATCTCATCCTGCTGATGACCGTCAATCCCGGCTTCGGCGGGCAGAGCTTCATCCGCTCGGTCGTCGAGAAGGTCGCGCAGGTGAAGGCGCTGATCGGCGACCGGCCGATCGCGCTCGAGATCGACGGCGGGGTAACGCCCGAGACCGCGCCGCTGGTCGTCAAGGCCGGCGCCGATACGCTGGTCGCCGGCTCCGCCGTGTTCAAGGGCGGGCCTTCGGCCTATGCCGGCAATATCGAGGCGATCCGTGGGGCGGCCGAAGCCGCGCGCGGGTCGTGGGTTTGAGATGATTGCCGTTTTCGGCGCCTGCCGTCATGGTCGGGCTTGTCCCGACCATCCACGTCTCGGCGGATCGAGGGCGGTGTTCAAGTCGTGGATGCTCGCCACAAGGGCGAGCATGACGGCGGTGCAGAGGCTGAAACGAGCATGATCCCGCGCTATTCCCGCCCCGAGATGGTCGCCATCTGGGAGCCGCAGACCCGCTTCCGCATCTGGTTCGAGATCGAGGCGCATGCGACCGACAAGCTCGCCGAGCTCGGCGTCGTGCCGAAGGAGGCGGCCGCGACGATCTGGGCTAAGGCCAGGGATGCCGTATTCGACGTCGCACGCATCGACGAGATCGAGCGCGTCACCAAGCATGACGTCATCGCCTTCCTGACGCATCTGGCCGAGATCGTCGGGCCGGAGGCGCGCTTCGTCCACCAGGGCATGACCTCGTCGGACATTCTCGACACCACGCTTTCGGTCCAGCTCGCGCGCGCCACCGATCTCCTGATCGCCGATGTCGATGCGCTGCTGGCCGCGATCAAGCGCCGCGCCTTCGAGCACAAGCTGACCCCGACGATCGGCCGCTCGCACGGCATCCATGCCGAGCCGGTGACCTTCGGGCTCAAGCTCGCGCAGGCCTATGCCGAGTTCGACCGTTGCCGCGCCCGCCTCGTCGCGGCCCGCGCCGAGATCGCGACCTGCGCGATCTCCGGCGCCGTCGGCACCTTCGCCAATATCGACCCGCAGGTCGAAGCCTATGTCGCCGAGAAGATGGGGCTCGCCGTCGAGCCGGTCTCGACCCAGGTGATCCCGCGCGACCGCCACGCGATGTATTTCGCGACGCTCGGCGTCGTCGCTTCCTGCATCGAGCGGCTCGCGACCGAGATCCGCCATCTGCAGCGCACCGAGGTCTACGAGGCGGAAGAGTATTTCTCGCCGGGCCAGAAGGGCTCCTCGGCGATGCCGCACAAGCGCAATCCGGTACTGACCGAGAACCTGACCGGGCTGTCCCGCCTCGTGCGCGGCATGGTCACGCCGGCGCTGGAGAACGTGGCGCTCTGGCACGAGCGCGACATCTCGCATTCGTCCGTCGAGCGCATGATCGGCCCCGACGCGACCGTGACGCTCGATTTCGCCTTGGCGCGGCTCACCGGCGTCGTCGACAAGCTGCTGGTCTATCCGCAGAACATGCGCAAGAACCTGGACCGGCTCGGCGGGTTGCACAATTCGCAGCGCGTGCTGCTCGCGCTCACCCAGGCCGGCGCCAGCCGCGAGGACAGCTACGCCATGGTCCAGCGCAACGCAATGCGCACCTGGGAGCATGGCGAGGACTTCCTGACCAACCTGATGGCCGACAAGGACGTCGCCGAGAAGCTCTCCGCTTCCGAACTCAAGGCGATGTTCGATGAGGGCTATCACTTCAAGCATGTCGACACGATCTTCCGCCGGGTCTTCGGCGACGCTTGAAGCGATCGGTGGGCCGACTTATTTTGATGGCCGGTTCGTCATCCCGCACGCGCCGCAGCACGCCAGTGCTGCTGCGCAGATGCGGGACCGCATGACGGAAAGGCGCTTCTTCGTGAGACGGTCCCGTGTCTGCGCAGCAGCGTTTCACGCTGCAGCGCGCACGGGAAGACAGCTCTACTGACCCATCATGAAATCCTCCGACGTCGATATCCTCATCGTTCCCGGCTGGTCGGGCTCCGGGCCCGACCATTGGCAGAGCCGCTGGGAGACCCGGCTCAAGACCGCGCGCCGCATCGAGCAGGCGGATTGGTACAAGCCCTCCCGCCATGTCTGGGCCGATGAGATCGTCAAGGCCGTGCGCAGCGCGACGCGCCCCGTCGTGCTCGTCGGGCATTCGGCCGGCTGCAGCGCGATCGCGTTTGCCGCCGAACACCTGCATCCCGGCGAGGTCGCCGGCGCCTTCCTGGTCGCGCCGGCCTCCGAGAAGGCGAAGGGCGCGGTGCCCGGCATGGGGCCGGATTTCATCGCGCATCGCCGCGAGACATTGCCGTTTCCCTCGGTGCTGATCAGCAGCGCGACCGATCCCTATTGCACGCAGGATGAGGCCAGGGCGCTCGCCGAGGCCTGGGGCTCGGAATTCGTCGATGCCGGCGATAGCGGCCATCTCAACAGCGAATCCGGGCATGGCCCCTGGCCTGACGGGCTGCTGCGTTTCGCGGGCTTTCTCAAGAGCTTGAGCGTGGTTCCGCAGAGATTGAGTCAATAGCGGTCCGCGCCAGCCTGCCACGAAAACGGACGCTTCCAGGATGGACGCATTCTCCGATCCGCAAGCCGTCTCGCGCTATGCCGAAGGGCCGCCGCGGCTGGTTCCCGGATTCGCCGATCTCCAGCGCATGGCGGGGCTGCTCCTCGCGGAGCGGGCGCCCGACGATGCGCGGATACTGGTGCTCGGCGCGGGCGGCGGGCTCGAAATCCGGGCGTTTGCCTTAGCTCAGCCGGGCTGGCGCTTCGACGGCGTCGATCCCTCGGCGGAGATGCTCGACCTCGCGCGGCGGACGCTCGGCCCGCTAGCCGCGCGCGCCGAACTCCATCACGGCTTCATCGACAGCGCGCCCGAAGGGCCTTTCGACGGCGCTGCCTGCATCCTCACCCTGCATTTCGTCGCGCGCGAGGAGCGCCTGCGCACGTTGCGCGAAGTGCGCCGGCGGCTGAAGCCCGGTGCGGCCTTCGCCGTCGCGCATTTCAGCTTTCCGCAGGGCGCGGGCGAGCGCGATCTCTGGCTGTCGCGCTATGCCGCCTTCGCGGCGGCGTCGGGCCTCGACCCGGAGCAGGCGCGGAAGGCCGCGGCGGCGATCGGCGAGCGCCTGCCGATCCTTGCGCCGGAGGAGGACGAGCATTTGCTGCGCGATGCAGGGTTCAGCGGGGTGAGCCTGTTCTATACGGGCTTCGCCTTTCGTGGCTGGGTGGCGTACACCTGAGCGGGGCTGCTTACGACCCGTAGCCGTCATTTCTCCTCAACGACCGTCTTGGCGCGGCGACGGCATCGGAGGCGGTTGAACGAGCTTTCTGCCGTTGAGCGTCACACCGCTTTGAAAGGCGAGCCAAGTCTCACCTTCTTGAGGATTGCCACCCGCCATGATCCATGAGTTTGAAATTTGCTTGGCCAGCCCCCTGCCTCTGGTTCTGGCGTCTAGTAGTTCCGCAAGCGCGGCCTGCTTCTCCCTAACCGAGACGTCAGGCGCAGCAAATGCAACTAAGATCGCGACGGCCTCCTTCCATTCCACATCATTCGCGTCGCGCCTATCAGCTGATATGAACTTCAACCCCGCATTGTCCTGGCCAGCAGTCATACTCACTACAGAAAGCCCGAAGAACCCAATGCTTTGACTTTGAGCGCTGATGACTATTGGCCGAATTGAAATTCCTCTTCCGAGCTCGCCTTCAACCTGCCGCACTGCTTCTTCGAAGAGCGCCTTAATGGGCTTGGATTCAGCTGCATGGATTATCGCAATAGGTGAGAGGCTCAGAACCGTGCCCGCCAAAACTGCCCCCAACCTACGCCGCGTGTGATGTATCATCCCGACGATCCGCCCTCTTTGATTTAACATCGTTGATGGCGCACTTCTTAAAGGCAAGCAACTGCCAGTTTCCGTCTCCGACCCGTTGCAGACGTTCAGCCCTGCCGGTAGTCGTGGGAGAATTGTGTGAGGCGAAATGAGATCAGCAATCATCCGAGTTTGGTGTTTTCTGCTCGGCCTGGCTCAATTCTGGATTGGCGCTGCTGGATCCTTTCTGGCTGTTCCCGGGGCCTCTTTTGGATCAATGACCTTTCACGCCTTCTTGCCTACGGCCTCAGGAATAACTCTGGTCGCGGGCGCGCTGTTCGGCTGTAGGCGGCCGCTGTCGAAGCAGGTCAAATGAGCGAAAACCTAAAGGCGCGTTGGGACAACTTCGCAGCTGAGATGAAGGCGTCACCCGGCTCGTTGCAGAACCCGGATTTTCTCCAACGTTTCAATGCACTGATGGTGCCTGTCTATGAACTGCAGACGCAATTCGAACGCGAACGTGCGCACCAACGCTTCGTCTCGCAGGCTCCCTGCCCGATTTGCGGAGGAACCGTTACCTATGAATACCGGGCGCCGCTTGTGGGAAGCATGAAGTGCGACACGCCGGCATGCGTCGCACTAAATCTCTAACGCTGCCGTCCGCTCCCGACCCATTGCGGTCATTGGCCGTTACGGACAAAACCACGGCCGCTTCCGTCCAACGAAAAGCCCGCTCCGGATGGCTCCGGAGCGGGCTCTTTGATTCAGGACGTAAGATCAGCCGCCGAGATCAGTTCTCGACATAGGTGATCTTGCCGTCGGCACCCTTCTTCCAGGTGTAGACGGTGTAGTCCGGACGGGTGATGTCGCCCTTCTTGTCGAAGCCGATATCGCCGATCACGGTCTTGACCGGCTGGCCGCCATGCAGCGCCGCCGCGATCTTCTTGGGGTCGACCGAATTCGCGCGCTTGGCGCCTTCGGCCATGATCTGGACGGCGGCGTAGCTGTAGAGCGTGTAGGCTTCCGGCTTGAAGTTCTTGGCAGCGAACTTCTTGACGACGGCGGCCGCCTCCGGGCGCTTCTGCGGGTCCGGCGGGAAGGTCATCAGCGTGCCTTCGACGCCGGGGCCGCCGATCGTGGCGAACTCGTCGGTGGTGATGCCGTCACCCGAGACGAGGACCGTCTTCAGGCCCTGGTCGCGCATCTGGCGCACGATCAGGCCGCCTTCGGTGTGCAGGCCGCCCCAGTAGAGGTAGTCGGCACCGGAGGCCTTGATCTTCGAGACGAGCGCCGAGAAGTCCTTCTCGCCGGCATTGATGCCTTCGTAGAGCACTTCCTTGACGCCGCCGGCGTTGAGGCCCTTCTTGGTCTCGTCGGCGAGGCCCTGGCCATAGGTCGTCTTGTCGTGGACGACGGCGATCTTCTTGTCCTTGAAGTTCTTCAGCAGATAGGCCGAGGCGACGCTGCCCTGCTGGTCGTCACGGCCGCAGGTGCGGAAGGTGTTCCACAGACCGCGCTCGGTGATCTTCGGGTTCGTGGCCGAAGGCGAGATCATCAGGATGCCGTTCTCGGCATAGACCTCGGAAGCCGGCATGGTGACGCCGGAGTTGAAGTGGCCGAGCACCCATTTCACGCCGTCGCCGACGAACTTGTTGGCGACCGAGACGCCCTGCTTCGGATCGGAGACGTCGTCGCCGAGCGAGATCGTGATCTTCTGGCCGAGGACGCCGCCGGCGGCGTTGATATCCTCGACGGCCTGCTCGGCGCCGTTCTTGAGCTGCGCGCCGAACGCGGCGTTGGGGCCGGTGATCGGGCCGCCGACACCGAGCTTGATCTGCGCGTTGGCCATGCCGGAGAAGGCAAGGACCGCGCCGAGCGCAATGCCGCCCAACAGCAGTTTCTTCATGTGATGCAACTCCCCTGTATTGATTGATCAACGGGCTGGACGGGCCGCCCGTCTCGGCGCGTGATGGCCACCGTGAGCCGCAGTCTTGCGCTTTTCCGATGGTCTGTCACGCGACAAGCTCGTTAGCTTTTAGAGCAACTCGGGTCGTATTTCGGCGCCGGCCCGCGGTTTCCAGCCGAAGGGGCCGGCGGGCTCGAACAGCCAGTGATATTGCCGCGTCATCTGCTTGGCGCGGGTGTAGCGCCAGCCGGCATAGCCGAAAGCGACCAGAACGATCGTGTCGACGATGTAGTAATGGACCGTCAGCAGCGTCGCCTCGAACAGCGCGAAATGGATGAAGCGCACGAACAGGCCCAGCGCCAGCATGTAGACGACGAGCTGCCATTGCGACCGCCAGGTCAGCGCGATGGCACGCCCGGCCATCCAGGCGAGCCAGCCGCCCATCACGACCGTCACCAGGAGGAACAGCCAGATCGTCGGTTCTTCGTAGAGGATGCCCTGCATCGTCAGTGCCTCCCGCCTTCGAGATAGGCTGCCCGCACCTGCGGGTCGGCGAGCAGGTCCTTGCCGGTGCCGCTCATGGTGATGACGCCGTTGACCATCACGTAGCCGCGATGGGCGAGCTTCAGGGCATGGAAGGCGTTCTGCTCGACCAGGAAGACGGTCAACCCTTGTGTCCGGTTGAGCTCGCGGATCGCCTCGAAGATCTGCTTCACGATCAGCGGCGCGAGGCCGAGCGAAGGCTCGTCGAGCAGCAGGAGCTTGGGACGGGCCATCAGCGCGCGGGCGATGGCGACCATCTGCTGTTCGCCGCCCGAGAGCGTGCCGCCGCGCTGCTGCAGGCGCTCCCTGATGCGCGGGAAGAGCACGCAGATCTTTTCGAGATCCTCGTCGAAATGCTCGAACTTGCGGACGGCGGCGCCCATCTGCAGGTTCTCGAACACCGTCATGCGCGGGAAGATGCGTCTTCCTTCCGGGGATTGAGCAATACCCAGTCTCGCGATCTCGTGGCTCGGCATCCGCGTGATGTCGCGGCCCTCGTAGGTGATCGAGCCTTCGCGGGCCTGCGGATTGCCGAAGATCGTCATCATCAGCGTGGATTTGCCGGCGCCGTTGGCGCCGATCATGGTGACGATCTCGCCGGGATTGACGTCGATATCGACGCCCTTCAACGCGATGATCTTGCCGTAATAGGTCTTGACGCCGCGGACGGCCAGAAGAGGCTGGGCTTGAGTCACGAGATGCCGACCTCCGCTTCGACCTCTTCGACCTCCTCGTCATCGACGCCGAGATAGGCGGCGATGACCTTCGGGTCGGCCTGAATCTCGGCCGGCGTGCCGTCGGCGATCTTGGTCCCGTAGTCGAGGACCACGACATGGTCCGAGATTTCCATGACGACAGACATGTCGTGCTCGATCAGCAGCAGCGCCGTGCCGAGGTCCTTGCGGATCGAGAGCAGCAGCGTGTTGAGGTCGAGGCTCTCGCGCGGGTTGAGGCCCGCGGCCGGCTCGTCGAGGCAGAGCAGGACCGGGTCGGTGCACATGGCGCGTGCGATCTCCAGCCGGCGCTGGTCGCCATAGGGCAGGTCGGCGGCGGGATCGTCGGCGCGATGGGTCAGGTTGATCTTGTCGAGCCAGAACTCGGCCTTCTCGATCGCCTCCTTCTCGCGGTCCTTGTAGCCGCCGATGCCGAGCACGCCGAGGAAGGTGAAGCCCGAGGCCGCCATCAGGGGGTTGTGCTGGGCGACGAGCAGGTTCTCCAGCACGGTCATGCCGCCGAAGAGGCGGATGTTCTGGAAGGTGCGGGCGACCTTGGCCTTCCAGGAGATGCGGAAGTCCGGCATGCGCTCGAGCAGGTAGCTCGTGCCGTCGTCATGGTTGAGCGAGACCATGCCCTGCGTCGGCTTGTAGAAGCCGGTGATGCAGTTGAAGACGGTGGTCTTGCCGGCGCCGTTGGGGCCGATCAGCGCGGTGATCTCGCCCTTGCGGGCCTGGAAGGAGAGGGCGTTGACGGCGGTGAGGCCGCCGAAGCGCATGGTGACCTGCTCGACTTCGAGCAGGGCGCGGCCCTGCGGCGTCAGGTGGGGAGCTGTCGTGGCCATCAGCCGTGCCCCTCCTGGACGAGATCGGAGGAGATCGCCTTCTTCTCCTTGAGGAAGGCGGTGGGCTCGCGGGTCGAGATCAGGCCGCGCGGCTTCCAGATCATGATCACCACCATGGCGAAGCCGAAGATCAGCATGCGGTACTTCGTCGGATCGAAGTCGTTGCCGAAGATCTGCTTCATCCACTCGAGCTCGCGCAGCAGCTCGGTGCCGCCGATCATCGCGATCGCGGCGATGGCGCAGCCCCAGAGCGAACCCATGCCGCCGAGCACGACGATGGCGAGGATGACGGCCGATTCCATGAAGACGAAGGATTCAGGCGAGATGAAACCCTGACGCGCCGAGAAGAAGGCCCCGGCGAAGCCGCCGAACATGGCGCCGATCGAGAAGGCGGTGAGCTTGGTGTTGGTGGTGTTGATGCCGAGCGAACGGCAGGCGATCTCGTCCTCGCGCAAGGCTTCCCAGGCGCGCCCGACGGGCAGGCGGCGCAGGCGCAACGTCACGACCGCCGTCAGGAGCGCCAGGCACAGGATGAGATAGTAGAGGAAGATCGTTCGGTAGAGCGGCGTGAACTCCAGGCCGAAAACGGCGGCGAAACCGTCATCCGCCGCCGTGAAGGGAATGCCGAAGAAGGTCGGGCGCGGAATGCCGGAAATACCGGCATAGCCGTTCGAGAATTCGGTCCAGTTGATCAGGACGAGGCGGATGATCTCGCCGAAGGCCAGCGTCACGATCGCGAGATAGTCTCCGCGCAGGCGCAGCACGGGGAAGCCGAGCAGCATGCCCCAGAAGGCGGCGAGGATGCCGGCGAGTGGCAGCAGCAGCCAGAAGGACAGGCCGAAGTTCTTGGCCAGCAGCGCGTAGGAATAGGCGCCGACGGCGTAAAAGGCGACGTAGCCGAGATCGAGCAGGCCGGCGAGGCCGACGACGATGTTCAGGCCCCATCCGAGCATGACGTAGATCAGGATCTGGACACCGAAATTATCGATCCATTTCAGCGCGCCGCCCCAGCCGGCGAGCCCGATCGCGATCACAGGGAACGTGACGAGGAAGCCCAGCCCGAACAGCGAGAAGACGCGCGAATGGCGCTGGAAGAAGGCGGTGGTACCCTCGGGCAGGATGCGCATCGCCGCCTTGCCCTGCTGCTGGCCCTGCTTGCGCAGCGCGACCAGGAAGCGGCCGACGAAGACGATGGCGACGGCCCAGGCGACGGCGTCCCAGCGCGGGTCGAGCACCAGGACATTGTCCAGGTTCTGGCGCGTGCCCCAGGCGATGATCGGGATGCAGAGGCCGAAGGTGACCAGGGCGGCGAAGCCGGCCTCCTTGAAGGCCGCTTTCAGATCGCGGCCTGGAGCGGCCGGGTTTGCGGTCGGATTGCTCGCCATGGGCTCAGACCTTCTCGACTTCCGGGCGCCCGAGCAGGCCGGAGGGCATGAAGACCAGCACGATCGCCAGGATGCAGAAGGCGGCGACGTCCTTGTAGTCGATGGTGAAATAGGCCGACCACATGACCTCGATCAGCCCGATCAGCAGGCCGCCGATCACCGCGCCGGGGAGCGAGCCGATGCCGCCGAGCACGGCTGCGGTGAAGGCCTTGACGCCGGGCGTGAAGCCGTCGGCGAAGTTTACGACGCCATAGAGCACGAGGTACATCACGCCGGCCACCGCCGCGAGCGCGGCACCCATGATGAAGGTGATCGAGATCGTGCGGTCGACGTCGATGCCGAGCAGCGCCGCCATCTTGCGGTCCTGTTCGCAGGCACGCTGGGCGCGGCCGAGCGGCGTCTTCTGTACGATGTACCAGAAGGCTGCGAGCAGCACTGCCGTCGTCAGGATGATGACGATCTGCTTGTAGGAGATCTGGACCGAATAGGTCGTGCTCTCGATCAGGGTGATCGACTTGTTGAGCAGTGGCGGGATCGACTTGTTGCGCGGGCCCTGCACGACCTGCACGAAGTTCATCAGGAAGATCGACATGCCGATCGCCGAGATCAGCGGCGCGAGGCGGAAGGAGCCGCGCAGCGGCCGGTAGGCGACCCGCTCGATCGTCCAGTTCCACAGCGAGGTGAAGAACATCGCCAGTCCCAGCACCGCCACGAGCGCCAGCATGACCATGCCGGCGCCGGTACCGACCACTGCCGTGATCAGCATGAAGAAGATCAGCGCGATGAAGGCGGAGAGCATGAAAATATCGCCGTGGGCGAAGTTCACCATGCCGATGATGCCGAAGACCATCGTGTAGCCGATGGCGATGAGACCGTAGATCGATCCCAGTGTCAGCCCATTGATGAGCTGCTGCAGGAAGACTTCCATGAAAACGCCGACCCCTCGAACCAGCTCCCGTTCTCGTCACCGGCATGACACCGGCGCATGCGGGATGCGATTGCCGTGCAGAGCTACCAACGGCTCGTGCCGGGGACAATCGCCCGGTGCCATTTTTCTGTCAAAAGCAATTACGAACGAAACGGCGCGAAAATGTGCAGAATACTCTGCGATATGGCAGGCATTCTGCGCATGATGATTGCGTTCCGGGCTGTGAAAACTCCGTCGAACCGCATTTCCTGCGGCACCTGACATAATCCTCCGCCATGCGCCGGGCGCGGCTCATCCCAAAGACGAATACGAAAAGCCGATCGACGGATTGGAAAAATGCATGGATCGGCACCGCATCGCGGCCAGGTTCAGCGGTGCCGGCGCGATTGGTCATGCGCTTCCGCGATCAAGGCAGGGAAAGCTCCTTGAGGGCACCGGGCTGCTTCACCTCGATCTCGACGAAGGCGATCGGATGATCGGAACCGTTCATCACGTCGTGGCGGATGCCGGCGGGGCGCATATAAGCCTGGCCCTGCGCCAGCGGCACGTCTGTGACATCGGTGCCGTTATGGATCCGCAGCGTTCCCGCGACGAGCATCACCACGAAATAGGGCCAGCCATGCTCGTGCCAGCCGGTCACGGCACCGGGCTCGAAATCCCAGCGGGTGATCCGGATCGTCTCGTCGTCCTGCTGGACGGTCGGCGTGGCGGGAATCGTGCAGGCAAAGGCCATCGGGAACTCCTTGGTCGCAGCGCCGGCTCGCTGCCGCTGGCCGGCTATCCGCCAGGCTCCAGCCCGGCCGCTGGCAGCCGACATTGGCCGAGCCTGAGGGATCGCCCTCGCGATATCAAGTTACGGCCCATGGGACCGCCCGTTAACGGAAGGGGGAGGGCTTTCTGCTATATCCCGGGCGTGCCGGAGAGAGCCGCCGGTCTCGCCCTGACTGGCGCCGGTGCCATCCAGTCTCTACATGGACTGCTGTTCCGACAGAGCGGGACAGCGAACCGATCGAGCTGATGACGAAGACCGTCCATCCCCTGCCACCGCTGGACCATCCGGACGCCCATGTCTTCCGCGATGCCATGGCGCAGGTCGCGAGCGCCGTGCATGTCGTGACCACCGACGGGCCAGGCGGGCGCGTCGGGCTGACGGCGACGGCGGTCGCCTCCGTCTCCGATGCGCCGCCGACGGTTCTCGTCTGCATCGCCCGCGGCAGCCGCACGCTGGCGGCTATCGAGGCGAGCCGGACGTTCTGCATCAACACCTTGCCGGAACAGCTCGTCGATCTCGCGGAGATATTCGCGAGTCGCAGGGGTATCGAGGGCGAGGCGCGTTTCGAGACGGCCCGCTGGGGGCAGCTCGCCACAGGGGCGCCGGTCCTGCTCGATGCGATCTCGGCCTTCGACTGCCGGCTGATCGCGACGCATGATGTCGCCAGCCATCGCATCGTGATCGGCGAGGTCGCCGGTCTCGGCGGAGCCGGGCGCGGGGCCGGGCTGATCTATCGCCATCGCCGCTTCAGCGGGGTCTAAAGGCGTATCGAGTTTCACCCTTGTCATCCCGGGGCGCGCCGCAGGCGCGAACCCGGAACCCACGACCGGGTGAAACATGGGGCGCCCTGTTGTAGCCCGCTCGCCCAGTCGTGGGTTCCAGGTTCTTCGCTGACGCGAAGCCCCGGAATGACAAAGGTGGTTGTGACCCGGACAGAACAGCCGCTAAGCCGCCGCGATCAATCCCTCCGCCGAGATCGCGATCCTGCGATCGGCGAGCGCTTGCTGGTCTGCTGCCGGCAGGCGGAAAGCCGGCGGCGTCGGCCAGCCCATCTCGCGGGCGACGACGAGGCCGAGCAGGAGGATCGCGTCCGGCGCATCCATCAGCAGGGCGGCCGGCGCCTTGCCGGCATGGACCAGCTCCAGCAGCACGGCCGAGGCCGAGGACGAGCCGATCGTGCCCGGCAAGGCGAGGATGCGGCCGGCGATGTTCTGGCCGCGCTCGGGATGTCGGGCATCGATGATCGTGCCGCTCGCGGGATCGACGCCGCCCCAGAAGCTGATCGGGGCGGTGAGGGCCAGGCAGGTGCCCGTCGCGGCGTCGCCGGGCAAGATAATTTCGGCCTTCAGCGCCATGCGCGGGTTTCCCTGACGAGGTGGCCGGCGACCGCGCTTTCGACGCATTCCGAGAGCGAGCCATAGGTCACGGCATAGCCGGTATTGCCCGGGGCGTAATGGGCGAACTTGCCGGAATTGGTCAGCAGCACCGCGCCCTCCAGCTCCGGCAGGATCGGCGTGACCACGACGCAGGTATCGACCACGAAGACGACGCCCGCCGCTTCCAAGGCGCCGCGCCGGCCCTGCGTCTCCAGCGGGCCGACGACATGGCGGCCGGTATTGGCGTAGAGCGGCACCTTCAGCCGGCGCCCGGCCATGAGGCGTTCGAGCTCCCCGATCTCGGCGAGCGAGAGATGCGGCGAGCCGATGGCGACGGCATCGACGCGGTCCGTCATGCCGGCCGTCGAGAGGCGGGCGAGGGCGGTGGCAACGTCGTTCGGCGTCAGCGCGATCGTTTCGCGGGGCGCGATGCCGGCCAGCGCGGTCGCGGCGTCCGGGGCCTCCGGCGTCACGCCCGCGACATGGAACAGCCCGACGCCGCCGGCCGAGGCGGCCGCGGCGCCGAGCGCCTTGAGCCGGTCTTCGGTGGTGCAGTCCTGCAAGCCCTCGATCACCGCGACGTCGCTGCCGGCCCGGCGGCCGAGGATGGTGCCGAGCACGGGATAGAACACGTCGCTACAGCGGAGTTCGCGCGAGAGACCACGCACATCGATCAGCAGGGTCGCGATCCGGTTCACGGGCCGATGCAGGCCGTAATCGGGGGCGCGGCCGGCGATGGCGCAGGCGATGTCGAGGAAATCGCCATAGCGGTTGGTGCGGGCGCCGAGCACCGAATTGCAGAACACGACCGCGTTGGATTCGCCCCAGGCGACGTGGCTGCCCTGCGCGGGTCTGTGCCCGGCCTGATAGGGCGCGCAGGTCCAGCTCGGCTCGCAGCCCATCGCCTCATAGGCGCGCATCATGCGCCGGGCCATGTCGCGCTCATGCGGCGGCAGACGGATCGCGGCGCAGCCGGCAGGTGCAAGCGATCCGACGTTCAGGCTGGCCCGCACGCCGACGCGGGCACCGCCCGCGACCAGCCTCTCGGCGAAGAGCGTGCCGGAATCGCCGTGGTAGAGCGCGCCGTCGATATGGGCGGATGCGATCGGGATCAGCCGCGGCGCGCCCATCATGCGGCCGGCCTCGGCGACGATCCGCATCGCCATGGCCGCGCCTTCGCCGGCGTCGCCGCCGGCCATTGCGCGCTCGTCTTGGGTGAGTTCCAGCATCGGTTCTCCCGGATCGGCAAGGGTTCCATGCCGGGCGCCTCTTGTGCAGGCGGGGGCTTTGCGACCATGGATAGGGAACTGGATAACCTTCGAACCGCGCCGGCCGCAATCGTCCGTGTCGCGGTGACCTCATGCGGGAGACAGGCCATGGCGATGACGATGAACGGCGAGGCGACATTGCCGGCCGCCAAGGATGTGGTCTGGGCCAAGCTGAACGACCCTGAAGTGCTGAAAGTCTGCATCCCCGGCTGCGAGCAGCTCACCAAGGACGACGACACGCATCTCTCGGCCGTGGTGAAGGTGAAGCTCGGCCCGGTGAAGGCGACCTTCAAAGGCAAGGTCGAACTCAGCGAGCTCGATCCGCCGAACGGCTATCGCATCTCGGGCGAGGGTGAGGGCGGGATCGCCGGCTTCGCCAAGGGCGGGGCGCGAGTCATGCTGAGCGATGCGGAGGGCGGCCAGACCCTGCTGCGCTACGATGTCGAGGCGCAGGTCGGGGGCAAGCTGATGCAGCTCGGCTCGCGCCTGATCGATTCGGTTTCGAAGAAGCTCGCCGACGAGTTCTTCGCCAATTTCGCCAAGGCGGTGAGTGAGGGCTGAGCCATTCCATGCCCGCCATGCTCGGGCTTGACCCGAGCGTCTCCGGCAAAAAAATGGGCTCCTTGAATCCTGCCTGAGATTTTCGGGTCTCCGCTTCGCTTTGCCCGAGGATAACGGCGTAGCGCCTCAGGACGCTTCGCGCAACGCGGTGAGCGCCTGGGTCACCGCCGCCTCGGCGGCGCCGACCTGAAGCGCGATATTGGCAGCGGCGGCATTGGCTCGTTCCAGCGCCGTCTGGGTCATGTCCAGGCTGCCGTTGACGGCATTGGCGCTCTCGATCGCAGCATCGGAACTGTCCGCGACCATGGCGGCGTCATGCGCGATCGAGGCGGTGACCTTGCTCTGCTGGGTGACGGCTTCCGAGATCGCCTCCGAATCGAGGCGGATGGCGTCGACCGTTGCGGCGATGGCGGCGGCATGGGTGCCGCAGGCCTCGGCGCTCGCCGCAAGCTCGGCGATCTGGCCGGCGATGTCCTGCGTCGCGCTCGCGGTCTGGGTCGCCAGCGATTTCACCTCCGCGGCGACCACGGCGAAGCCACGTCCCGCCTCGCCGGCGCGGGCGGCCTCGATCGTGGCGTTGAGGGCGAGCAGATTGGTCTGCGCGGCGATGTCGGCGATCATGCCGACGACCTTGCCGATGCTGCCGGTCGCTTCGCGCAAGCGAAGCACGGCCTCGTTCATCTCGCCGGCATCGAGCACCGCCTGATGGGTGATCGACAGGCTCTGCCGGGCGCGCTGGCCGATATCGGCGATATTGGCCGACATCTCTTCGGTCGCAGCGGCGGTCTGCAGCGATTTCTCGCGCACGATGACCGAGGCGCTGGAGACCTTGCCGACGATATCCTTGATGAAGCTGGTGGTCCGCCCGGTTTCGTCGGCGGTCGAGACGAACTGCTCCACGGCATCGCTGATCGTGTCGTCGAGATTGGCGATGCGTGACCGGAGCTTGAGCGCGGCTTCGTCGAGCGTGGCGGAGCGGCGGCGGGCATCGCTCGCCTCGACCTCCTGGCTGATCGTCATCGCCGTATTGACGTCATAGGTCAGGATCCGCTCGATGATGAAGATGTCCTCGGCGAATTTCGCGGGCGAGACCAGCGAGCGCCTGCGGTTGGCCAGGCAGATCTCGCGCACCAGCGAGAAGGCGATCGAGGCGCGGGCACGGGTGCGGACATTGGCCTGCCGCTCGAGCTGGCAAAGCCGGTCCATCGAGTCGAGATAGGCCGCGTCGAAGGCGCCGGCGAACAGCAGGCGGAAATGGGCGGCCTCGGCGGGGTAGAGTGCGGCCGCGACCGGTAGGACCGCCTCGCGAAGCGGCGGGTGGATGATGAAGGCCCGATCGAAATCGGCCTGGACCAGTCCTTCGATCAAGCGGTCCACGAGCGGCCGATAGCGCTGCAGACGCTCGCGTTGCGCCTCGCCATAGCCGATCGCCTTCAGGCGACGCTGAATCTGTTCCGTGATCAGAGGCACGAAGTCGCTCATGCGGGATGGCCTGGCACGTGGAGGAGGCTGACAGAGGCTCATTAAGATTTCGCCAATATGCGCCACGGGAAGAGCGGGACGGCGAAATCTCCCGGAATTCGGCGAAAATCAGGGCTTTCGGAACGCGTCGTTCCGCTTGACCCCGGAAAAACGCGGGTCCACATTCATTTTTGAGCTGTTCCAAGGAAAGCCTGCCTGATGAGGCCGGCTGCTCCTTCGGTTTCAGCACGGTCCAGTCCCGGGGAGAGGACTGGCCGGCGTCAGAGACGGGTCACAGGAGATATGCTCATGGCCACTGTTTCGCTGACGGTGAACGGCAAAGCCGTCACCGCCACTATCGATCCGCGCACCCTTCTGGTGCAGTTCCTGCGGGAGAACCTGCGGCTGACCGGAACCCATGTCGGCTGCGACACCAGCCAGTGCGGCGCCTGCCTCGTGCATCTCGACGGCAAGGCGGTGAAGTCCTGCACCACGCTCGCCGTCTCCGTGGACGGCGCTTCCGTTACGACGATCGAGGGACTCGCTGCCGGCGACACGCTGCATCCGATGCAGGAGGCCTTCCGCGAGCATCACGGGCTGCAATGCGGCTTCTGCACGCCGGGCATGATCATGTCCGCCGTCGACATGGTGAACCGCCGCGGCCACGATCTCGACGAGAAGACGATCCGCGAGGATCTCGACGGCAACATCTGCCGCTGCACCGGCTATCATAACATCGTCAAGGCGATCGCCGCCGGGGCCGAGGCTATGGGCAAGGGCGCCGCGCCGGCGCGCCAGGCCGCCGAATGAGGCACGCGCCCGCGTTCGCCGCGGGCTTTTCATCCTTCATGCGTTCCATGCAGTGAGGCGCCCGGCAGAGGCGCCGTGCGAGGAGGGAACACCATGTCCGCCACCGGAATCGGCGCCGCAGTCCGCCGCAAGGAAGATCACCGTTTCATCACCGGCCAGGGCCGCTATACCGACGACGTCAACCGGCCGGGCCAGGCTCATGCCTATTTCCTGCGCTCGCCGCATGCTCATGCCAGGATCAAGTCGATCGACACGAAGGTCGCCGCCGGCATGCCGGGCGTGCTCGGCATCTTCACCGGAGACGACCTCGCCACCGACAAGATCGGCGGTTTGATCTGCGGCTGGATGATCCACAACAAGGATGGCTCGCCGATGCGCGCCGGCCCGCATCCGGCGCTGGCGCAGGGCAAGGTGCGCTATGTCGGTGACCATGTCGCCGTGGTGGTGGCCGAGACGCTGGCGCAGGCACGCGATGCGGCCGAGGCGATCGCGGTCGACTATCAGGAGTTGCCGGCGGTGGTCGATACCGCCAAGGCGATCGGCGCCAAGACGGTGGTCCATGACGAGGCGCCCGACAACAGCGTGTTCAACTGGCATCTCGGCGACAAGGACGCGACCGAGAAGGCCTTCAAGGCGGCCAAGCACGTCACCAGGCTCGACCTCGTCAACAACCGCCTCGTGCCCAATGCGATGGAGCCGCGCGCGGCCGTCGGCGATTACGACGCGGGCGAGGGCATCTTCACGCTCTACACGACGAGCCAGAACCCGCATGTCGCGCGGCTGGTGCTCTCGGCCTTCATCGGTATCGCGCCGGAGAACAAGCTGCGCGTGATCGCGCCGGATGTCGGCGGCGGCTTCGGCTCCAAGATCTTCATCTATGCCGAGGAGACGGTCTGCGTCTGGGCGGCGAAGAAGGTCGGGCGGCCGGTGAAATGGACGGCGGACCGGACGGAGGCCTTCCTCTCCGATGCGCATGGCCGCGACCACGTCACCCATGCCGAGCTTGCGACCGATGCCGAGGGCAAGATCCTCGCCATGAAGGTCAAGACCACCGCCAATCTCGGTGCCTATCTCTCGACCTTCTCGTCCTCGGTGCCGACTTATCTCTACGCGCCGCTGCTCTCGGGCCAGTACGACATCCCGGCGATCTATTGCGAGGTCGATGCGGTCTATACCAACACTGCGCCGGTCGACGCCTATCGCGGCGCCGGGCGGCCGGAGGCGACCTTCGTGGTCGAGCGCCTGATCGAGGTCACCGCGCGCCAGCTCGGCAAGGATCCGGCCAAGTTCCGGATGCTGAACTATATCAAGAAGTTCCCGCACCAGACGCCGGTCATCATGATGTACGATGCCGGTAATTACGGCGCTTCGCTGAAGAAGGCGCTGGAGATGATCGACTACAAGGGGCTGGGCAAGCGCAAGCGCGACTCCGCGCGCGCCGGCAAGCTGCGCGGCATCGGCTTCTCCTCCTATATCGAGGCCTGCGGCATCGCGCCCTCCGCGGCGGTCGGCTCGCTCGGTGCCGGGGTGGGCTTGTGGGAATCGGCCGAGGTCCGGGTCAATCCGGTGGGCACGGTCGAGGTGCTCACCGGCTCGCACAGCCACGGCCAAGGCCATGAGACGACCTTTGCCCAGCTCGTCTCGGGCCGGCTCGGCATTCCCATCGACAATGTCTCGATCGTCCATGGCGACACCGACAAGGTGCAGATGGGCATGGGCACCTATGGCTCGCGCTCCGGCGCGGTCGGCATGTCCGCGATCTTCAAGGCGCTCGACAAGGTGATCGCCAAGGGCAAGAAGGTCGCCGCCCATGTGCTGGAGGCCGACGAGGCCGATATCGACTTCGCGGACGGGCATTTCTCGGTGAAGGGCACCGACCGCAAGCTCGATTTCGGCTCCTGCGCGCTACAGGCCTATGTCGCGCACAAGTTCAACGGGCAGGAGCTGGAGCCGGGTCTGAAGGAGGGGGCGTTCTACGACCCGACCAACTTCACCTTCCCGGCCGGCGTCCATATCTGCGAGGTCGAGATCGATCCCGATACCGGCGTGACACGGATCGAGCGCTGGGCCGCCGTCGACGATTTCGGCAATGTCATCAACCCGATGATCGTCGAGGGGCAAGTCCATGGCGGCATCGCACAGGGCGTCGGCCAGGCGCTGCTGGAAGGCGCGCGCTACAACGCCGACGGGCAACTCGTGACGGCGAGCTTCATGGACTACACCATGCCGCGCGCCGACGACCTGCCGTCCTTCGATGTCGGCATGACCGTGACGCCGTGCCCGTCGAACCCGCTGGGCATCAAGGGCTGCGGCGAGGCCGGCGCCATCGCCTCGCCGCCGGCCGTCATCAACGCCATCACCGACGCGCTGGGCCATGAGGACATCGCGATGCCGGCGACGCCGCAGGCGGTGTGGCGCGCGGCGCAGAAGTCGATCAGCCGCCAGGCGGCCGAGTGAGCTGAAAGGACAGGTCCATGTACGCTTTCACCTATCACAAGCCCACCAGCGCCCGGCAGGCGGCGACGCTGCTCGCCAAGAAGGAGGACGCCAAGCTGCTGGCCGGAGGTCACACCCTGCTGCCGACGATGAAGCAGCGCCTGGCCTCGCCGACCGCGCTCGTCGATCTCGGGGCGTGTCCCGATCTCAAGGGCATCAATCGCAAGGGCCGCAATCTCGTCATCGGCGCGATGACGACCCATGCCGAGGTCGCGGCCTCCGCCGAGGTGGAGGAGGCGATTCCCGCGCTTGCCTTCCTCGCCGGCAGCATCGGCGATCCGCATGTGCGCCATCGCGGCACGATCGGCGGCTCGGTCGCCAATAACGACCCGGCGGCGGATTATCCGGCGGCCCTGCTGGCGCTGGGCGCCACGGTCGTCACCAACAAGCGCAAGCTGAGCGCGGAGGAGTTCTTCACCGGACTCTACGAGACCGCGCTGGAGGAAGGCGAGATCATCACGAAGGTCTCGTTCCCGCTGGTTTCGAAGGCGGGCTATGCCAAGTTCCGCAACCCGGCCTCGCGCTATGCAATGGTCGGCGTCTTCGTCGCCAAGCGTGGCAGCGATATCCGCGTCACGGTGACCGGCGCGGGCGAGGGCGGCGTCTTCCGCTGGCCGGAAGCGGAGGCGGCGCTGAAGGCGCGCTTCGCGCCGAAATCGCTGGACGGGCTGAAGCACACCGCCAAGGGCATCAATGGCGACATCCATGCCGATGCGGAATACCGCGCCCACCTGATCGGCGTGATGGCCAGGCAGGCCGTGGCGCAGGCGACGGGCAAGTAGAATCCGTTCGGCTTTCGCCCGGTGCGGTTCTGGGAGTTCGTGCTGACGGCGATCGTGGCCGAAATCACGCCTGGGCCGAACATGGGCTATATCGTTGCGCTCAGCCTTGCGAAAGGCTGGCGCAGCGGCATGGCGGCGGTGGCCGGCGTTGCGCTGGGTCTGGGCCTGCTCGGGCTCGCCGCGGCTTTCGGCTTCACTCTCGTGAACGAGCGTTTCCCCGCCGTTGCCTGGCTCCTGCGCTGGGGCGGCGTGGCCTATCTGTTCTGGCTCGCCTGGGATGCCTGGCGCGACCCGATACCCGAGGCTTCGGGCGAGGCCGTCCTGTCGTTCCGGCGCGGTCTGATCACGAACCTGCTGAACCCCAAGGCGGCGGTCTTCTATGTCGCCGTCATTCCGCTCTTTCTGACGGCGCCGGCACCGCGCGACGGGGTGCTTCTCCTGACGGCCGCCTTCGTCGTCATCGCGACGACGATCCATGCCGCGCTGGTGCTGGGGGCGAATGCCGCGCGCCGGCTCCTGTTTCATCCTCGACGCGAGCGGATGATCCGTCGAAGCGCCGCACTCGGCATGGCGCTGGTTGCGATCTGGTTCGCATGGTCGACACGGTGACGGGCGGCTGCCTTGCAGTGCCGGCAGAGTGGCCCCGTGCCCGATGCCTTCCTTCGTCCGGGCAGGAGCGATAGAGATCGGATATGCTGCACTCGTCCCATCCTCCAGCCTCCATCGACGCCACGCTCGCGCTCCTGCAGGGGCAGGGCTATGTCGCCGACCGCGCGCTCGCGACCGTGCTGTTCCTGGCGCTCAGGATGAAGCGGCCGCTTCTGCTGGAGGGCGAGGCCGGCACCGGCAAGACCGAGATCGCCAAGGTTCTGGCCGCCGGGCTCGGCCGGCGCCTGATCCGGTTGCAGTGCTATGAGGGGCTCGACCTCGCCTCCGCCGTCTACGAGTGGAACTATGCCGGGCAGATGATGGCGATCCGGCTGGCCGAGGCCGGCGGCGTTGCTGACGATCGCGACCGGCTCGAAGGCGACATCTTCTCCGAGAAATATCTGGTCAAGCGGCCGCTCTTGCAGGCGCTGGAGCCGCAGGAGGGCGGGGCGCCGATCCTGCTGATCGACGAGCTCGACCGCACCGACGAGGCCTTCGAGGCCTTCCTGCTGGAGGTGCTGGCCGATGCGCAGGTGACCATCCCCGAGCTCGGCACGATCCGGGCGGCCGAGCCGCCGATCGTGATCCTGACCTCGAACCGCACCCGCGAGATCCATGACGCGCTGAAGCGGCGCTGCCTCTATCACTGGGTCGGCTATCCCGATGCCGCGCGCGAGCTGGCGATCCTGAAGGCGAAGGTGCCGGACGCCCCGGCCAAGCTCTCGAAGCAGCTCGTCGCCTTCGTGCAGGCGATCCGCAAGGAGGAATTGTTCAAGGCGCCGGGCGTCGCCGAGACGCTGGACTGGGCGACGGCTTTGGTCGAGCTCGATGCCGTCGCACTCGATCCGGCCATCGTTTCGGATACGCTGGGTGCGCTCTTGAAGTACCAGGACGATATCCAGGCGATGCAGGGCTCGCAGGTCAAGGAGCTGCTGGATCGGGCCAAGGCGGAGGCGGGGCGCTAGGGCCGGTCGATGTCACATGGAGCCTCGCCGTCATTCCGGGGCGGGCCGCAGGTCCGAGCCCGGAACCCAGAACCGATGCCTTTGGCCAAGGGGGCGATAAGTTCCGGCGCGTCGTTGATATGCCGCATCGGTTCTGGGTTCCGGGCTCTTCGCTGACGCGAAGCCCCGGAATGACGGTGTGGTTCCGTGAAATCCCTGTAGACGTTAGGCTTTGGCCGTGAAGCGAAAGGACGATGCCATGAACGCCGATATCAAGGCCGTCGAGGCGACGGTCCGGACCTATCTCGACGGGCTCTACGAGGGCGATGCCGAGAAGCTCGCCCATGTCTTCCACCCGACCAGCGCGCTGACCACGGCGCGCGACGATGGCGCGATCCAGATCGTGGCGCGCGACGCCTGGCTCGATGCCGTGCGCAACCGGCCGGCGCCGCAGGCTACGGGCATGCAGCGCGACGACCATATCCTGACGATCGATCTCGTCGGGCCGACGCTGGCGCTGGTCAAGGTGAAGTGCCAGATGCCGCCGCGCTATTTCACCGACCTGCTCTCGCTCTTGAAGATCGAGAGCCGCTGGCAGATCGTCCAGAAGGTGTTCATGACGGAAACCGGATCGTGATGGCTGTGCGGCACCGTCATGGTCGGCCTTGTGCCGACCATCCACGTCTTCCGTCGAAAATCGTGCTCAAGACGTGGATGCTCGCCACAAGGGCGAGCATGACGCGCATCGGGCAGCCGTGAGCGGCAAGCTTGCCGAGAACGTCGCCTATTTCGCCCGTGCCCTGCGCGCGGCGGGGCTGCCCGTCGGGCCGGGCGCCGTGGTCGAGGCGATCGCGGCGCTGGAAGGCGGTGCGCTCGGCGGACGCGACGACGTCTATTGGGCGCTGCATGCGATTTTCGTGAAGAAGCATGAGGATAGCCCGGTCTACGATCAGGCCTTCCGGCTGTTCTGGCGCCGGCGCAACCTGATCGAGAAGATCATGGCCCAGATATCGCCGGTCTCGCCTCGCGCCGACAGCCAGCCCGAGAAGGCCGAGGCCGGGGCGCTGCGCGTCGCGGAAGCCTTCGCCCCGCCGCCGCGCGAGGACGAGCCGCCGAAGGAGCTGACCGAGCTGACGGCGCGGCTCACCGTCTCCGATCGCGAGATGCTGAAATCGCGCGATTTCGCCCAGATGAGCGCGGCCGAGATCGCCCGCGCCAAGCAGCTCATCGCGGAGCTCCGGCTGCCCGACGACAGCATCGTGACGCGCCGCTTCCGGCCAGCGCATCGCGGCACGCGCATCGATCCGCGCCGGACCTTCCGGCAGTCGCTGCGGGGCGGTGGCGGCTCGATCGACCTTGCCTTCCGCGAGCGGCGCGAGGTGCATCCGCCCATCGTGGCGCTGGTCGATATCTCCGGCTCGATGGCCGAGTATTCGCGGATCTTCCTGCATTTCCTGCATGCGCTGACCGAGAAGCGCCGACGCGTGCATTCCTTCGTCTTCGGCACGCGCCTGACCAATGTCACGCGGATGCTCAGGGCCCGCGATCCCGACGAGGCGCTGGCCATGGCCGGCAAGGCCGCGCCGGACTGGGAAGGCGGCACGCGCATCGCCACGGCCCTGCACGACTTCAACCGCGTCTGGTCGCGGCGCGTCCTGGCGGGCGGGGCGATCGTGCTGCTCTTCACCGACGGGCTGGAGCGTCATCTCGACGACAGCCTCGGTTTCGAGATGGACCGGCTGCACCGCTCCTGCCGGCAGCTCGTCTGGCTCAACCCGCTGCTGCGCTACGACGCCTTCGCGGCGCGGGCGAGCGGCATCCGGGCGATGCTGCCCCATGTCGACTCGTTCCGGCCGATCCATACTCTCGCGGCGATGGCCGATCTCTGCGCCGCGCTTTCGCTGGATGCAGGGCGGGAGAGCGATCCGCGCCTGTGGTTGAAGAAAGCCGGTTGAGGCATGATGTTTTTGCTCGCGAGCCCTCATCCTGAGGAGCGATCGTAGATCGCATCTCGAAGGATGTTCCAGAGTTCGCTAGAACATCCTTCGAGACGCCGCTGCGCGGCTCCTCAGGATGAGGGCTGAGATAGGACGCCGACCATGATCAGCACCGAAACCGACATCCTGCGCGCGGCCGAGGACTGGGCGCGCGGCGGCCGTGGCGTCGCCATCGCGACGGTGGTCGAGACCTGGGGCTCGGCGCCGCGCCCCGTCGGCTCGCATCTCGTCATCGACGGGGAGGGGAATTTCCTCGGCTCGGTCTCGGGCGGCTGCGTCGAGGGCGCCGTCGTGGCCGAAGCCGCCGATGTCATCGCCGACGGCAAGGCGCGGATGCTGGAATTCGGCGTCGCCGACGAGACCGCCTGGCAGGTGGGCCTGTCCTGCGGCGGGCGCATCAAGGTCTATGTCGAGAAGGTGAACTGAGATGGCCTCCTGGGAAACCCTCGTCGCCTTCGCGACGGTGACGATCCTCGTCGCCTATTTTCCGGGGCCGGCGCTGCTCTACACCGCCGCGCAGACGATCAGCCATGGCCGCAAGGCCGGGCTGATGGCGATGCTCGGCATCCATCTCGGCTGCTACCTGCATGTCTTCGCGGCCGCCTTCGGACTTTCCGCCGTGTTCAAGCATGTGCCGGAACTCTACATGGCGGTGAAGATCGCCGGCGCGCTCTACCTGATCTGGATCGGCATCGGCATGATCCGCTCGCGCCTGGGCGCGCCCGACCAGCCGGTGGCGCCGCCCAAGACGGTGAAGCGGGCGCTGCTCGATTCCTTCATCGTCGAGATCCTGAACCCGAAGGTCGCGCTGTTCTTCATCGCGCTCCTGCCGCAGTTCGTCGATCCTTCCGCCGCGCTGCCTGTCTGGGCGCAGTTCCTGATCCTCGGCACGATCGTGAATTTCGCCTTCTCCTCGGCCGATCTCGTTACCGTGTTCGGCGCTTCGCTCCTCGTCGGCGCGATGAAGAAGACCCGGGCGAGCTTCGCCTTCGGGCGCTGGATCGGCGGCTCGCTGATGATCGCGCTCGGTCTGAAGCTCGCGGCGGACAGGGGCTGAGCGGTGGAGCTTTCGACCCTCGCCGCGCTCAATGAAGAGCGCCAGGCGCGTCGCGCCGCCGTGCTGATCAGCGATCTCCCAACGGGCGCGCAAAGGCTGGTGAAGCAGTCTGCAATCGCCGGCGACCCGCTGGCGGAACTGCTGGAGCGGCAATTGCGCTCCGGCAAGAGCGGCATGGTCGAAGCTGATGGAGCTTCTTATTTCCTGACCGTGCAGGCGCCGCATCCGCGTGTCGTCGCGACCGGCGCGGTCCATATCTCGCAGGCGATGGCACCGATGGCCCGCGCGCTCGACCTCGATCTCGTGGTGATCGATCCGCGCACGGCCTTCGCCACGCCCGAGCGCTTCCCCGAAGTGACGCTGCTGGCCGAATGGCCGGAGGAGGCGCTTCCGCGGATCGGGCTCGACGCCTATACCGCCTTCGTCGCGCTGACGCATGATCCGAAGATCGACGATCCCGGCCTCGTCGCGGCCCTGCGCTCGGACTGCTTCTATGTCGGCGCGCTCGGCAGCCGGAAGACGCATGGCCGGCGGCTGGAGCGGTTGACGGAAGCCGGCTTTGACGACACGGCGACGGGGCGCATCCATGCGCCGATCGGGCTCGATATCGGCGCGGTCTCGCCGGCCGAGATCGCGCTCGCGATCCTCGCCGAAATCGTCCAGACGCTGCGCGGCCCGCGCCGCAGGCCGGCCTGAGGAACGGGGATGCAATTCGGACCGGTCGCCATCGCGGACGCCGTCGGCTGCATCGCGGCGCACACCATCCGCGCCGACGGGACCATCGTGAAGAAGGGCGCGACCGTCACAGCCGATCTGGCCGCGAAGCTTGCCGAGGCCGGAATCGCCGAGATCGTCGCGGTCCGACTCGAGCCCGGCGATATCGACGAGAATGCCGCGGCTGCGCGCCTGGCCGAGCGGATGGTCGGCGAGGCGATCGTCGCCGAGCCGCCCTTCACCGGGCGGGTCAACATGTTCGCAACCCAGGCGGGCGTGCTGCGCATCGATATCGCGGCGATCGACGCCTTCAACGCGGTGGACGAGGCGATCACCGTCGCGACCCTGCCGGCGCTGAAGGCGGTCGTGGCGGGCGAACTCGTCGCGACCGTGAAGATCATTCCCTATGCGGTGCCGCAGGCCCTGGTGGAACAGGCGCTCGACGCGCTCGGCAACACGCCGCCGGTCTCGGTCGCAGCCTATCGGCCGTCGAACGTGGCGGTGATCTCGACGCTGCTGCCCGGGCTGAAGCCGAGCGTCGTGGACAAGACCCTGCGCATCATGCGCGACCGCCTGGAGCCGGCGGAAGCGGTGCTGGCCGCTGACAGGCGCGTGCAGCACGAAATCGAGCCGTTGGCCACGGCCATCGCCGAGCAGGCGGCGGGGAGGGCCGACATCATCGTCGTCTTCGGCGCCTCCGCCATCACGGACAGGCGCGACGTGATCCCGCAGGCGCTGATCGAGGCTGGCGGCGAGGTCGAGCATCTCGGCATGCCGGTCGATCCCGGCAACCTGCTGATGCTCGGCCGGATCGCCGGCAAGCCGGTGATCGGCGCGCCGGGCTGCGCCCGCTCGCCCAAGGAGAACAGTTTCGACTGGGTGCTGCAGCGCCATCTCGCCGGCGTTCCCGTCGGGCGCGGCGACGTTCAGAAGATGGGCGTCGGCGGGTTGCTGATGGAGATCGTCTCGCGGCCGCAGCCGCGCGCGCCGGGTTCCATCGAGAAGGGACCGCTGGCGGGAATCGTGCTGGCGGCGGGGAAATCGACACGTATGGGGCCTGAGAACAAGCTGCTCGAGACCCTGCGCGGCAAGCCGATCCTGCGCCACGCGGTCGAGGCGCAGATCGAAGCGGGCCTGAGCCCGATTATCGTGGTGACCGGCCACCAGCGCGCGGAGGTCGAGGCCGTGCTGTCGGAGTTGCCGGTGCAACTCGTGCATAACGCCGACTACGCCTCCGGCCTGGCGGGCTCGCTCAAGGCAGGTGTTGCCGCGTTGCCGCCGGAGGTTCCGGCAGCCGTGATTTCGCTCGGCGACATGCCGAATGTCACGCCTGCCGTGATCGAGCGCCTGGCGGAAGCGTATCGCGGCCAGCCCGAGGCATTGGCGGCCGTGCCGACGCTGTTCGGCCAGCGCGGCAATCCGGTGCTGCTCGCGCGGGCGATCTTCCCCGCGGTGTCGCTTTTGAGCGGCGATCGAGGGGCGCGGCGACTGCTCGACGAGGCCGGGGAGCGCGTCCTCGACGTTCCCTTCGAGGACCCCGCCATTGCCATCGATGTCGATACGCCGGAGGCCTTGCGGGCACTGCGGGGTTGACGGGCCTTTCAACGCAGCCAGTGCAGCCCGAGCGTGGCGTAATATTCCGAGGGCCGGTTGCTCGTCGACTGGAGGCCGCCGGACAGGCGCCAGTCCAGCCCGAGGAAGCGCAGGCCGGTGAGATGGAGGCCGAGCCGGTACTTGCGGTAGTCGCGCGCGCCATAGGCTTCGAATTCGGGTCCGACATAAAAGCCGGCCGGCATCTGCCAGCCTGGCGCGATCCGCGCCCAGACCCGCCCGTTCAGCGAGGATAGGTAGGCATTGGCCTGGACGACCATCCCGGGCGAGGGGACGAGCCAGAGATCGGCCTGCACCCTGGCCCCGTAGCGGGTGGCGGTAGAGACGGGGCCGAAGGCCGGGAACCGCAGCTCGGTTTCGGCGTCCGGGCCGGCATAGAGCGCAAGAAAGCTGCTGCCGATGCGCCACTCGTAGCCGAGCAGCGTTTGCGATTCGATCTTGTAGGTTGTGCCGTGCGGCGCCCGGCGCCGGATCTGCTCCTGGGAGCCGCCGGCCTTTACGAAGAGCCGGAAGCCGCTTTCCGCGAGGCCGCCGCGGATGGCGCTCTTCATGCCGAGCGAGAGGAAGGTCTTGGTCGGCCCGGCTTCCATCGAGCCGAAGATCACCATCGAGAGGGGGCTTCGCTCGAGCTCCTCCTCATCGGCTCGAGCCACAGAGATTGGGGCGGCGGCGACAATTATCGCCAGCCCGGCCAGTCCGGCCTTGCCCACACGGCACGCCACGCAAGTCCCCACGCCCGCCGTCGCGCAGGCCGCCATCCCCCCGGCCTGCCTCAGGATTGCAGCAGTTTGGCAGTACGCTGGCAAGTCTTTGTTAACCAGGCGGGAGCAGGCTCGATCTATCCGGCAAAGCTTTCAGTCCGTAACGGAGGGGAGGTGGCGATGGTTAAGACCGATTTCATCCGGCAGCTCGAAGGCTATGGGCTGACCACGGCAACGATCCTCTATCGGATGCCGGATCATCTCAGCGTGCTGCAAACCTATATCTGGCAACAGTACGACGTGGCGCCGCGCTTCCCTGTGCTCCAGGACTTCCTGACGTTCTGGAAGCGCGAGCTGGAAGGGCCGTTGCACTCGGTCACGGTCGCGCATTCGCGCCTGATCCGGCCGGCTGAAATCCGCAACGTGAACGGGGTCTTCACTCTGCACTGAGCTCCTGGCCTGCGCGCGGGCCCTGAGCCAGGGGCATTGAAAGCCTGCGTGCGGCTCGCTTGTTGGTGGACGCCCGGCCATGCTAGGCGGGCGTTCTCCGCGTCGGCTCGGCCTGCTCCCTTGTCATCTCCTCTGCGTACATCCGGACTTCTGACGGCGCTGGCGGGCCTGCCGGGAGAGCGCATCGCCGTCGGCACGATCGTCGCCGCGCTGCAGGACCGGGCCTATGCGCTGCTCGTCGTGCTGCTCGGCCTGCCCAACTGCCTGCCGATGCCGCCGCCGATCCCGCTGGTCTGCGGCCTGGTGCTCGCCTTCGTCGCCGTGCAGATGCTGACCGGGCGGCGGATGCCATGGCTGCCGCAGGCGCTGCTCGCGCGCAGCATCGGCAAGCCCGAGCTCAACCGGGCGGTGGCGCGGGCCCTGCCGGCCCTGACCTGGCTGGAGCGCTTCTCGCGGCCGCGCCTGACCATGCTTGGCGGAGCCTGGGCCATCCCGGTGCTGGGGCTGGTGATCCTGATCCTGGCGCTCGGCCTGATCGTCGCCGCGCCCTTCATCGGCCAGATCCCGCTGGGGCTCGCGGTCTGCCTCGTCGGGCTCGGCCTGGTCGAGCGGGATGGGGTCCTGATCATCATCGGGGCCGTCGTCGGGGCCGTCGGCCTGCTGCTCAGCGCCGGCTTCGCCTACGCGATCTTCAGCGGCATCCACGAGCTGTTCTTCTAGAGATCCGCCGCCCGTCCGGCTCGTGGGTCGTCAGGCGGCTGCGAGGATTTCGGCGAAGGGATTGTCGAGGCCGAGCAGGCGGTCGATCTCACTGGCGGGCACCGCCTTGGAGAACAGGAAACCCTGCAATTCGTGACAGCCGATCGCCTGCAGGAAGCGGTGCTGCTCGGCGGTCTCGACGCCCTCGGCGCAGACGCGCAGGCCGAGCGCCCGGCCGAGATGGGCCATCGAATGGACCAGGATCGCGGATTCGCCGGTCGCTTCCATGTATTCGAGGAAGGAGCGGTCGATCTTGATCTTGTCGAAGGCGAAGCGCCGCAGATAGATCAGGCTCGAATAGCCGGTGCCGAAGTCGTCGAGCGCAAGCCCGACGCCATGGGCCCGGATGTCCATCATCGCGGCTTCCGCCGCGTCCGCGTCCTCGATCAGCACGCCTTCGGTCAGTTCGAGCTCGAGCTGGGCCGGGTCGAAATCCGTCTCCGCGATGGTGCGGATGACGTTGGCGACGAAGTCCTTGTGACGGAACTGGATCGGCGAGACGTTGACCGCCAGGCGGATGCCTTTCCAACGCTTGGCCTCGGTGCAGGCACGCTGCAGCACCCATTCGCTCAAGGGCACGATCAGGCCGCGTTCCTCGGCGATGGCGATGAAATCCGAGGGCGGGATCATGCCGTGGACCGGGTGCTGCCAACGCACCAGTGCCTCGACGCCGACGATGGTGGAGCCGTCGACGGAGACCTGCGGCTGGTAGTGCAACATGAGCTGGTCGTTGTCGATGGCGTGGCGCAGGTCGTCCTCGACCATGCGCTTGAGCTGCATCGAGCGGTTCATCTGCGACTCGAAGAAGGCGTAGCGGTTGCGGCCGCTGTTCTTGGCCTCGTAGAGCGCGGTGTCGGCGAGCTTGAGCAGAGCCTCGCGGCTGGTGCCGTCGCGCGGCGCCATGGCGATGCCGATCGAGGAGCCGATGGTGACCTCCGCCCCGGTGATGGTGAAGGGCTCGGTCAGGCTGGCAAGGATGCGCTCGCCCAGCGCGGCGCAGCCGGCCGGGGTCGCGGAATGTGTCTGGATGATGCCGAACTCGTCGCCCCCGAGGCGCGCCACGGTGTCGCCGACCTGCACCGCGCCGGAGAGGCGGACCGCGACCTGGCGGATCAGCTCGTCGCCGGCCGTGTGGCCATAGGTGTCGTTGACGGCCTTGAAGCGATCGAGGTCGATCAGCAGCACGGCGAGGCTCGGGCCGTCGTCGTGGATATGGGCGAGCGTCTGGTCGAGCGTCAGGTCGAAGCTGCGCCGGTTCGGCAGGAGGGAGAGTTCGTCCTGGCCGGCGAGGCGCTGGATCTGGCGCTCGCGCAGTTCGATCTGCTCGGCCGAGGCGCGCAGGCGCTGGACGACGAAGACGAAGATCGCGGAGAACAGCAGGGCGACGGCGATGAGCGCCCAGAGGAAGCGGCGCAGCATGACATCGCCGGGGCGCGCCGGAGACCATGTCAGCCAGGCGCCGATCTTGCCGTCGGCGGTGCGCAGGCCGAGCTTCGAAGCCGGCCCGGCCGGCGGGGTGTGGACGAGCTGGATGTCGGCGATGCGGTTGCGCTCGGCCAGATCCGACATCAGGGTGTTCGAGAGGTGGCGATAGGCGACGAAGGAGACCGGCTTCGGGCCGCCATCGGAGCTGAACGAGGCGATGCGCGACAGGTCGATCACGGTCAGGATCAGCGTCTCGCCGCCATCCGCGACGATGGTCGAGCGGGCGGCGCCGAATTGAGGCGTGACCTCGTCGCCGATCACCGTCGCGACGAAGGAGCTCTTGGCGCCGCGTTGCAGGGCCTCGATATGGTGCGGGCCGTCGGTATTGCCGTGATCGGCCGCAGCCTGGTTCTCGACCCAGGCCAGCACGGCTCCGCCGGTTCCGCTGATATAGGCGCCGTCGAAATCCATCAGCTGGCCGCCCAGACGCTTGAGAGCGGCCTGAAGCATGGCGGTCGTCGGACCCGGCTGCTGCAGGGCCTCGGGCAGGTCGCCGGCGGCGACGAGCCGCTCCAGCCGCAGTTCGCTGAGCTTGATCTGTCCGTTGATGGCGGCTTCGATCCGCTCGCCCTGGCGTTGGGCTTCGAGACGGTTGGCCTCGCGGGTGATCGCGACGACGACGCCGATCCCGGCAGCCATCAGCAGCAGGAAGGCGCAGCCCAGCGTCACCACGGTGCTCGCGAACATGCGAGCGGAGGAACCCGCATTCGTCATCTTCGCGGCATTGAATGCGGGCATCAGTCTTCCAGGAATGGTCTTCGTACTGCGACTTAAGGCCCGAAGTGTTGACATCCGGTTGCCGGAGCACGGGATTCCGGGCGCTCAGCTCCCGGAAGGCGCATAGGGCGGACGCGGAATGGCCATATGGGCGGCCCGCAACGCAGCCGACCAGCGCTCGCGCAGGTCATGGAAATAGGGCTCGCCCGCCTCGATGCGGCGGTTGAGCTCGAAATCGTCGGCATCGCGGCGCAGGAGCACGAGATCGATCGGCAGGCCGACGCCGAGATTCGAGCGCATGGTCGAATCCATCGAGATCAGCCCGACCTTCAAGGCATCGTAGAGATGGGTCTTGTAGGTAACGGCGCGGTCGAGGATCGGCTTGCCGTATTTGTGCTCGCCGATCTGCAGGAACGGCGAATCGATGCCGCATTCGATGAAGTTTCCGGCGCCGTAGACCATGAAGAGCCGCATCGGCTGGCCCTTGATCTGGCCGCCGAACAGCATGCCGATCTCGAATTTCACGCCGGCATCCTCAAGCGCGGGACCGTCGATCTCGCGGACATGGCGGATGCAGCGCCCCACGAGCTGGGCCGCCCTGAACATCGAGCTTGCGTTCTGGAGGGTGTCGAGCTCTCCCGTATCGGGATTCGGCAAGCCCTCGTGCAGGAAGCTCACGACGGACTGGGTGATCGAGAGATTGCCGGCGGTCATCAGGCCGAAATTGCGATCGCCCGGCCAGTTGAACACATGGAGCTTGCGGAAGGTCGAGATGTCGTCGAGCCCGGCATTGGTGCGGGTGTCGGCAATCATGACGAGGCCATCCTGCACGAGGATTCCGGCGCAATAGGTCACGGGCTGGGTTCCTGTTCTCTTGCCCTGTCTTCACGGCCGCGCCCGCCGGGCGGACAGCTACTGGTTGGCGCCGCGGCCTTCGGCCTCGCGGGCGCTGACGAGGATGTTGAGATTCTCGCCTTCGCCGCCCTGTCGCGAACCGCGGACCGGCGCTGCATCGGCGAAATCGAGACCGATGGCAACCCGTACATGGGTATCGATGGGGCACAGGGCGTTGGCGCAGTCGAAGCCGATCCAGCCGTAGTCGTCGAGATGGACCTCGGCCCAGGCATGGGCGCCGTTGCCATGCGGCAGGCTGTCGGACTGCGCGACATAGCCGGAGACATAGCGCGCGGGCTGACCGAGATGCCGGGCGCAGGCCATGAAGACATGGGCGATGTCCTGCGCGATCGCCTCCCGCGCGGCAAAGGCCCGGGCGGCGCCGACGCCGGCGCGGCCGCTGGCCTCGACGCAATCCATCCGGTCGCTGACGGCGTTCATCAGCGCATGCATGCGCGAGAGCGGCGTACCGGCGTCGGCCGTGACCTCATCGGCGAAGCTGCGCAGGGCTTCGTCCTGCTCCGTCAGAAGCGTGTCGCGGCAATAGACCTCGCAAGGCACGCGCTCCAGCCCGCCGCGCACGACGCCGGCGAGATCGATCGTCTCGATCAGGCCGTCGATGCGAATGGCGAGCGAGGAGATCGGCCCGTCGGCATAGAAACTATGGACGATGTTGCCATGGGCGTCCTGCGAGGCGCGCAGGCGGCCGTCGACATTCGGCTCGATGCGCCAGGACATGACGTGCTGGCCGTCATGGTCGCGCGGGGTCAGCCGCAGGATCTGGGTGATGTGGCGTGCCGGCTCGGCATAGTCGTAGCCGATCGTGTGGGAAATCCTGATCCGCATGGTCCAGTCCGGCAGGGTTACGGCAATCGCACGATCAGCATGCGTAGGCGGTTCATTGCAGATACTGCTCGAAGATGGTGTTGCCGAGGCGGTTGTTCTCAGTGATGAACTCCTCGATGAACTCGTGCAGCCCGTGCGCGAAGACGTCGTCGATCCGCGTGTTGCTGAGATTCGTCAGGATCTTCCGGGCCTGGCGCTGCGCCGGTCCCTGGCGGCCATAGGCGTCGCCGAGCGCGTCGAGGAAGCGCGAGATGCTCTCGTAGCAGGCGGCGAGCGAGCGCGGCATGCGCCGATTCAGCACCAGAAGGTCCGCGACGAGGACGGGCTTCACCGCCTCGCGATAGACCCAGTGATAGGCGGTCAGCGCCGAGACCTCGCGCAGCACCGTGGTCCACTGGAAATAGTCGAGCGAGCCGCCGACCTGCTCCCCGGCCGGCAGCAGCACATGGTATTTCACGTCGAGGATGCGGGCGGTGTTGTCGGCACGCTCGAGATAGACGCCGAGCCGCGAGAACCAGTAGCTGTCGTCGCGCAGCATGGTCCGGTAGGCCGAGCCGTCGAAGACGAGCGAGACGTTCTTCACCCAGTCGAGGAAGCGGGCGAATTCCTCGCGGTCCATGCGCTTCTTCTCGAAGCGCTGCAATTCCAGCCAGGCGCCGTTCAGCGCGTCCCACATCTCCGAGGTCAGGGCGGTGCGCACCGCCCGCGCATTCGAGCGCGCCTGGGCGAGGCAGTTTCGGATCGAGGAGGGGTTGTCCGGGCTGAAGGTCAGGAAGTCGCAGACATTGCGTTCATTGGCCTCGCCATAGGCCTTGGCGAAGGCCTCCTCGCAGCCGGCGGTCAGGACCGCGCTCTGCCATTCCGTGCCGGCCCCGCCATAGGTCGTCGGCAGGTTGGTCAGGCGCGTCGTCGCGTCGAGAATGCGGGCGAGATATTCGGCCCGCTCGACATAGCGGGAAACCCAGTAGAGGCTGTCTGCGGTACGCGAAAGCATGGTCAGCGTGTGCCTTTCCGCGGGATGGCAGGCTGTTGCGGGATAAGGGCAGGCGAGGGCGCGGCCGGGATGCTCATGCGTCGATCACCCAGGTGTCCTTGGTGCCGCCGCCCTGGCTGGAATTGACGACGAGCGAGCCCTCCTTGAGCGCGACACGCGTCAGCCCGCCCGGCACGCAGGAGATGCCGTTGGCGCCGGAAAGCACGTAGGGGCGCAGGTCGACATGGCGCGGCGCGACGCCGGAGGCGACGAAGGTCGGGCAGGTCGAGAGCGCGAGCGTTGGCTGGGCGATGAAGCCTTCGGGCTGGGCCTTGAGCTTGCGCCGGAAGGTCTCGATCTGCGCCTTGTTGGCGTGAGGGCCGACGAGCATGCCGTAGCCGCCCGAGCCGTTGACCTCCTTGACGACGAGCTTCTCGAGATTGTCGAGCACATAGGCATTGGCTTCCGGCTCGCGGCAACGGAAGGTCGGGACGTTCTTCAGGATCGGCTCCTCGCCGGTGTAGAACTTCACGATCTCGGGCATGTAGCTGTAGACCGCCTTGTCGTCGGCGACGCCGGTGCCGATGGCATTGGCCAGCGTGACATTGCCGGCCTTGTAGGCGCCGACGATGCCGGGGACGCCGAGGACCGAGTCGCTGCGGAAGGCGAGGGGATCGAGGAAATCGTCGTCGATGCGACGGTAGATCACGTCGACGCGCTTCGGCCCCTGGGTCGTGCGCATGTAGACGACATCGTCCTTGACCAGCAGGTCCGAGCCCTCGACCAATTCGACACCGAGCTTGTCGGCGAGGAAGGAGTGCTCGTAGAAGGCCGAGTTGTACTGGCCGGGCGTCAGCAGGCAGATCGTCGGGTCCGACGAGGCGCTGCGCGGCGCGACCGAGCGCAGGGTTGCCAGCAGCTGGTCCGGGTAATTGTCGACTGGCGCGACGCGATGCGTCGCGAACAGCTCCGGAAAGAGCCGCAGCATCACCTCGCGATTCTCCATCATGTAGGAGACGCCGGACGGCGTGCGGGCATTGTCCTCCAGCACATAGAACGTATCCGCGTCGACGCGCACCACATCGATGCCGGCGATATGGCAGTAGATGCCGTGCGGCACCTTAAAGTCGACCATTTCGAGCTGGTAGCAGGCGTTGCGATAGACCAGATCGGGCGGGATGATGCCCGCCTTGAGGCATTCCTTGGGACCGTAGACATCGGCCAGGAACATGTTGAGGGCGGTGACGCGCTGGCGCAGGCCGGCTTCCAGCCTGGTCCATTCCGGCTTGGTCAGCACCCGCGGGATGATGTCGAAGGGGATCAGGCGCTCGGTCGATTCCTCGTCGCCATAGACCGCGAAGGTGATGCCGATGCGGCGGAAGAACAGTTCCGCCTGGCTGCGCCTCAATGCCAGAGTCTCGGGCGGCGCTTCCTTCAGCCAGCGATCCAGAGCCTCGTAGGCGGGCCGCAGTTCGGCCCCCGACCCCGTCATTTCATCGAATGCGACCATGCAGCCCTCTTCCCCTGTGAGGGCAGCCTATGCGCATTCGCGGCCGTTCGGGAAGAGGGAGAATAGCCATGTAACTCATCAATTCTGCCTTTTTCGAGGGCAGTATTGATCAGGTACAGTTTGCTTTCGATAATATCGGCAAAGATGATCCGGCCCGCTGAACGCGGCGGTTCCTCCATCCTGCCGCACGCTGCGGCTGTGCCTGCGCTATTCTTGGACCGAAAACGTGCGGCCGTCCAGCCAGAGGCGGAGCGCCTGCGCGTTGTTCCGCTTCTCGTCCTTGGCCGCATAGAGCAGGGCGATCGGGCCCTTGCTCCGCTTGTCTGCCAAAGCAGCGAGGGCGGCCTGTGCCGCCGGGCTGCCGAGCTCGGCCGCATAGGCGGCGCAGAACTGGTCCCAGCGGTCGGGGTGGCCGTGGAACTCGTGGCGAAGCGCATCGCTCGGCGCGAGATCCTTGAGCCAGAGATCGATCCGGTCCTTGGAGACGCCGCGCGGCCAGAGCCGGTCGACGAGGGTGCGCGTGCCGTCGCCGGGTGCCGGCGGATCGTAGACGCGTTTCACCATCAGTTGCGTCATCAGATCAGTCCGAGGCTGCGGAAGCTGGCATGGCCGTCGCGGCCGACGATGATGTGATCGTGGATGGCGATGCCCAGCGGCTTGGCGATATCGACCAGCTCGCGTGTCATTCGCATGTCGGCGCCGGAGGGCGTGGGATCGCCCGACGGGTGGTTGTGCACGAGGATGATGGCAGAGGCCGAAAGCTCGAGCGCGCGGCGCATCACCTCGCGCGGATAGACTGGCGTGTGATCGACCGTACCGGTCTGCTGGACCTCGTCGGCGATCAGGATGTTCTTCTTGTCGAGGAAGAGGATGCGGAACTGCTCGCGCTCGGCGAAGGCCATCGCCATCCGGCAATAGTCGAGCACCGAGGACCAGGAGGAGAGCACAGGCCGTTTGCCGACTGCGCCCCTCGCCATGCGCTTCAGCGCTGCCTCGACGATCTTCAGATCGAGCGCGACGGTTTCGCTGACGCCATCGACCTCCGCAAGGCGTGCAGCGGGTGCGCCGAGCACCTCGGCGAAGGAGCCGAAGCGCTGGATCAAGTCTTTGGCGAGTGGTTTGACGTCGCGCCGTGGAATCGAACGGAAGAGCAGCAGCTCCAGCAATTCGTAATCCGGCAGCGTCTCTGCTCCCGCTTCTTCAAAGCGAGTACGCAGGCGTTCGCGATGCCCGTGATAATGCGGCACATCGGCAGAGGCAGCAGACGAGGGTGCTTTGCGCGATCCCTTTTCTGTCCCCTTGCCGATGCCGACGCTCATTTCGGGGCGAGGGGGTTGTCGAGACCGCCGGGCGAGAGCGTGAAGATCTCGCAGCCCTGCTCGGTGACGCCGATCTGATGTTCGAACTGGGCGGAGAGCGAGCGATCCCGCGTCACGGCGGTCCAGCCGTCGGAGAGCACCTTCACGCCCGGCTTGCCGAGATTGATCATGGGCTCGATGGTGAAGACCATGCCGGGCTTGAGCAGCACGCCTTCGCCGGGGCTGCCGTAGTGCAGGATGTTCGGCGCGTCGTGGAAGAGCTGGCCGATGCCGTGGCCGCAGAAATCGCGGACCACCGAGCAGCGCTCGCCTTCCGCATAGCGCTGGATGGCGAATCCGATATCGCCGGTGGTGGCGCCGGCACGCACCGCCTTGATGCCGCGCAGCAGGCTTTCATATGTGATCTCGACCAGGCGCTCGGCCTTCCGCGAGATTTCGCCGACGCCGTACATGCGGCTCGAATCGCCATGCCAGCCGTCGACGATCAGCGTGTAGTCGATATTGAGGACGTCGCCCTCGCGCAGCGGCTTGTCATCGGGAATGCCGTGGCAGACGACATGGTTGATCGAGGTGCAGATCGACTTGGTGTAGCCGCGATAGAACAGCGTCGCCGGATAGGCGCCGTTGTCCATGGCGAACTGGAAGGCGAGATCGTCGAGCCGCTGCGTGGTGACGCCTGGCTTGACGTAGGAGCCGAGCATGTCGAGCCCGGCGGCCGTCAGCCGGCCGGCCTTGTGCATGGCGGCGAAGGCCTCGGGGCCGTGAATCTTGATGGCGGGCTCGCGCGAACGCGAGCGGCCGATGGTGTCTTCGAAGGTCATTGCGCGCGGAAAACTCCTTGCCCTCATATCTATTGCGTTTGCCGGTGCACGCAAGCCGATTGCCGCGCTGGGCCTGGGCTGCAGCTCACGTTGCCTCGGGGACGGCGATACAGCGGGCGTCGTGGTGGTGACGTTGGGGGAATTGTAACTTTTTTGAGGCATCTTTTCGCCCGCCCCTTTCGTTTGCCCGATTGCTCCCGCGTGGACACATGAAAGCGTCTGTTTCTTCGTTGCTCTTGGATTCATCCGATCCGACGCTCAGCGCGCTCGACCAGTTGTCGCTCGACCTCGCCATGGCGCGCGGCATCGACGAGGTCATGGCGGTGGTGCGCCGGAATGCGCGCGGGCTGATCGGGGCAGACGGCATCAGCTTCATCCTGCGCGACAACGGCCGCTGCTACTATGCCGATGAGGATGCCGTCGCGCCGCTCTGGAAAGGCCAGCGCTTCCCGATGGAGACCTGCATCTCCGGCTGGGCGATGCAGCATGGCGAGGTCGTCGTCATCGAGGATATCGACGAGGACGCACGGATTCCGCATGAGGCCTATCGCCCGACCTTCGTGCGCAGCCTCGTGATGGTGCCGGTCCGGCAGGACGATCCCGTCGCCGCGATCGGCGCCTATTGGGCGCATCGCCACCGGCCGGCGCCGGAGGTGATCCGGGCGCTTCGGCGGATCGCCAACAGCGCCGCCGTCGCCATGACCAATATCGCGCTGGTGAACTCCCTTTCGGCGGCGCTGGAGGAGGCGGAGCGGGCCAAGGACGCGGTCATCCTCGCCATGGCGTCGCTGGCGGAGACGCGCGACAACGAGACGGCCAACCATGTCCGGCGCACCCAGCACTATCTGCGGGTTCTGGCCGAGGGCGCGCGCGAGCGCGGGCTCTTCGCCGGAGAGCTCGACGATGCCATGCTCGACCTGCTGTTCAAGTCGGCGCCGCTGCACGATATCGGCAAGGTCGGCATTCCCGACAGCATCCTGCTGAAGCCCGGCCGACTCGACGACGGCGAGCGGGCGACGATGCAGACCCATGCCGAACTCGGGCGGATCGCCATCGGCAATGCCGAGCGTCATCTCGGCGGTTCCAGCTCCTTCCTGCGGCTCGCCAAGGAGATCGCCCATACGCATCACGAACGCTGGGACGGGAGAGGCTATCCGCAAGGGCTCGCCGGCCCGGCCATTCCCTTGTCCGGGCGCCTGATGGCGATCGCCGACGTCTATGACGCGCTGGTCACGAAGCGGGTCTACAAGGAGGCGATGACGCATGACGAGGCGGTCGCCGTGGTGATGAGCGAGCGCGGCAGGCAGTTCGACCCCCAGCTCGTCGACGTCTTCCAGGAGATTGCGCCGCGCTTCGGCGAGATACACGACCGCTTCGCCGACGGACAGTAGACGCGCAGCCAACGACTGGCGCGCCGGCCCGCCGGGGTGTATCAGGCTGGCGCCATGGCCATCATCGATCAGAACCCGGCGGAAGAGCGGCCTTTCGGCACCTTCGCGCCGAAAGCCTATCTCGCCCGCATCATCGCCCGCACGCGGGCGGCCTCGGACAGTTATATCGGCCGGAAGGTCGCCTATGCGCTGCGGCGCCTGGGTTTGCGTTCGCTCGATGGAGCGCCCGTCGACATCGAGTCGCTGGGAGCCAGGATGCGCCTTTATCCGGACGGCAATGTCTGCGAGAAGCGTGTGCTGTTCACGCCGCAATATTTCGATGCCGTCGAACGGGAGCTGCTCGCCTCGCGGCTGCGCGAAGGCTTCACCTTCATCGATATCGGCGCGAATATCGGCGCCTACTCGCTCTTCGTCGCGGCGCGCGCCGGGCGTGGTGCGCGCATCCTCGCGGTCGAGCCGCAGCCGGAGATCTTCGCGCGGCTCTCGTTCAACATCGCTCAGAACCCGTTCGGCACCGTCAAGGCGGTAGCCTGCGCGCTCGCCGACAAGCCGGGCGAGCTGACGCTGTTCATCGATCCGACCAATCGCGGCGAATCGAGCGTCCGTATCCTCAATTCCAGCGCTGCGACCTCGGTCAAGGTGCCGGCCATCACCCTGCTCTCGCTGGTCGAGGGCGAGGGCTACGAGCGCATCGATGCGATCAAGCTCGACGTCGAGGGCGCCGAGGACCTGATCCTGGAGCCGTTCCTGCGCGATGCGCCGCCGACGCTCTGGCCCGGCTTCATCATCATCGAGGATTCGCGCCAGCGCTGGCAGATCGACCTCGCAGGCCTGCTCGAGCGCAACGGCTACACGCTCGTCGCCCAGACGCGGCTCAACCTGATGTTCGAGCGCAAGCAGAGCTGAGCGCGCCTGTGGAGCATGTCCGAACCTGGCGCCATACGCGGTGCGATGGGCCGGCTCTTCGATCCTGCTGCGGCTTTGCCCCGAAAGCCGCATTCCCCTTTTCACGTCGATGCACTAGCTCTGGTGCGAGCATCAGGAGCGCCGCATGTCCGCCAACGAACCCGGTTCCGCCACCATCGTCACGGCCGCGATCCTGGTGATCGGCGACGAGATCCTGTCCGGACGGACCAAGGACAAGAATATCGGCTATATCGCCGAGTACCTCACCAATATCGGCGTCGACCTGCGCGAGGTCCGCGTCGTCTCAGATGTCGCGGAAGATATCGTCGCCGCGCTCAATGCACTGCGTCACCGCTACACCTACGTCTTCACCACCGGCGGGATCGGGCCGACGCATGACGACATCACGGCGGATGCGGTGGCCGCCGCCTTCGGCGTGACGATTGACCATGATCCGCGCGCGGTTGCGATGCTGTCCGAGCGCTTCTCGCCGGCGGAGCTCAACGAGGCCCGCATGCGGATGGCCCGGATTCCGGCCGGGGCCGACCTGATCGCGAACGCGATCTCGAAGGCGCCGGGCTTCCATATCGGCAATGTCTACGTGATGGCCGGAGTGCCGTCGATCATGCAGGCGATGCTCGACGTCATCGGCCCGACGCTGCGGACGGGAGTAAAGATGCTGTCCGATACGGCGCAGGCCGGGCTGCGCGAAGGCGATATCGGTGGTTCGCTGGCCGAAATCGCGAAGGCCCATCCCGATGTTTCGATCGGCTCCTATCCGTTCTGGTCGCAGACCGGGCCTGATACCAACATTGTCGTCAGGTCGCGCGATCCCGAGAAGCTTCTCGCTGCGATGGCCGCCGTGAAGGCTATGATCAATTCAGAGAGGCAGAGGTTAGGTTTCAGCAAATAAAATATACAACTTACGCGATTTTTATACAACTTTACCGAGGGTTTTTGCTCGTCGTTATATTCGTCAAATCTTTCCCTGGATTTGAATATTATTATATTCGGTTGAATTCGATGATCAGGAAATTTATTCTACTAAAAGTTGAGTAAAATTCTCAACAGCAACCATTTATAAACCGTTTGATGCGATATTTCCTGGGTGGCCGAAGAGCATTCGGCTTCGCCTGCCGCGCTTCCGCGTCGTGGGCACCAAAACGGCTTTCAGGACGACGCCGGCCCGATAGCCTCATGCGCGGGCCGCGCCGAGGGGGATCGCAGATGCCGCTCTTTTCCGGCCTTTTCTCGAACCGGCATGCTCAGCTGGATGCGATCGATCGCTCACAGGCGCGGATCGAGTTCGACCTCAACGGCACGATCCTCGATGCCAACGAAAACTTCCTGGCGGCGATGGGCTACACGCTGGCCGAGGTGAAGGGCCAGCATCACAGCCTGTTCGTGACACCCGAGGAGAAGGTGAGCCCGGCCTACAAGCAGTTCTGGGCCGATCTCGGCCGGGGCGAGTTCGCGCGGGGGCAGTATCTGCGGCTCGGCAAGGGCGGCAAGGAAATCTGGATCCAGGCAAGCTACAATCCGATCCTGGGAGCGGGCGGCAAGCCGGTCGGCGTGATCAAATACGCTTTCGACGTGACCGAGCAGAAGAACCGCCTCGCCGATCTCGAAGGTCAGCGCGCCGCGATCGACAAGGCGCAGGCCGTGATCGAGTTCGACCTGACCGGCAAGATCCTGACCGCGAACCAGAATTTCCTCAGCGTCCTCGGCTATGCGCTCCCGGAGATCGTCGGGCAGCACCACCGCCTGTTCGTCGATCCGGTCGAACGCGAGACGCCGGCCTATCGCGCCTTCTGGGAGCGCCTCGGCCATGGCGAATACGATGCCGGCCAGTACCGGCGCCTCGGCAAGGGCGGCAAGGAGGTCTGGATCCAGGCGAGCTACAACCCGATCCTCGATGCACAGGGGCGACCCTACAAGGTCGTCAAGTTCGCCTCCGACATCACCGCGACCTTCAAGGGCAAGCAGCTTGAGGCGGCCGTTAAGGAGACGAGCGCGGTGATCGGCCAGGCCAAGGGCAAGGACCTGACCGGCCGCGTGCCGCTCGACGGCAAGAGCGGGGAGGTCGCCACGCTCTGCGCCGGGGTGAACGACCTGCTCGATACGCTTGCCGAAGTGGTCGGTTCGGTGCGCGACATCTCGGTGCGCATCGACAATGCCTCGCTCAAGATCACCTCGGACAGCCAGCAACTGGCGGAGAGGACCGAGGCGAACGCATCGAGCCTGCAGCAGACCGCGGCGACGACGGAGGAGCTTGCCGCATCGGTGAAGCACAGCGCCGGCAATTCGAAGATGGCGGTGCAGCTCGGCAACGAGGCGAGCGAGGTCGCGGCGCGCGGCGGCGCCATCGTGACCGAGGCGGTTGCGGCGATGGAGCGGATCGAACAGGCGTCGTCCGGGATTTCCGAGATCATCGCGATGATCGACGAGATCGCCTTCCAGACCAACCTGCTGGCGCTGAACGCGGCGGTCGAGGCGGCGCGGGCAGGCGATGCCGGGCGCGGCTTTGCGGTGGTGGCGACGGAGGTGCGGGCGCTGGCGGCCCGATGCAGCGAATCCGCCAATGGCGTCAAGGCGTTGATCGCGAATTCTACGCAACAGATTCAAGCCGGCGTCGGGCTGGTCAAGGATGCCGGATCGACGCTCGGCGAGATCGTCGGCGCGGCTTCGAAGGTTGCCTCCACCGTCAGCGAGATCTCGCAGGCGACAACCGAGCAGGCCAACGGCATCGATGAGATGGCCCGCACTGTCGCGCATATGGACGAGATCACGCAGCAGAACTCGCTGCTCGCCGAGCAGAGCGCCAAGGTTGCGCGCGATCTCCAGCAGGAGACCGCCGCGCTGAGCTCGATGGTCTCGGCCTTCCAGCTCGGCGGCGACCAGTGCCGGCCTGTGCCGCAGCTGGTCCATTCCGCCCACCAGTCACCGCGTCCTGCGGTACCGGCGATGCGCGGCCGGCGCGTCGCCGGCGGCGGTTCGGCGGATGGCTGGGCCGAGTTCTGAGGCGGATTGTCGACGCTGAATTGGGGATGTTCGGTGCGTGCCTCTTGTCAGGCGCGCGCCGATAGGCTTTTCGGTCGGAAACGGCGCCTGTCGCGTCGCGATAAGTCCGGAGCGCTGTCCATGGCCGAACCGTCCTCCAACAAGGCCTTCCCGGTTTCCTGGGATCAGTTCCATCGCGATGCCCGCGCGCTGGCGTGGCGCCTCGCCGAGAAGGGGCCGTTCGAGGCGATGGTCTGCATCACGCGCGGCGGGCTGGTGCCGGCGGCGATCATCTGCCGCGAGCTCGGCCTGCGCATGATCGAGACGGTCTGCGTCGCGAGCTATCACGACTACAAGAACCAGTCCGAGCTCAAGGTGCTCAAGGACATCGCCCCGAATATCAAGGCGATCGGCGACGGCAAGGGCAAGGGCGTGCTGGTGGTCGACGATCTCACCGATACCGGCAAGACGGCGCGCGTCGTGCGCGAGATGCTGCCGAACGCCCATTTCGCCACGGTCTATGCCAAGCCGGCCGGCGTGCCGACGGTCGACACCTTCATCACCGAGGTCAGCCAGGACACCTGGATCTATTTCCCCTGGGACATGGGGCTCTCCTATGTCGAGCCGATCGCCAAGGGGCACAAGGGCTGAGAGACCACCGCTCAGCCTACCGAGGGCGAGCGGAAGGCGATCAGCATCCCGGTGACGACGATCGCCATGCCGATGAGCTCGGTCGTGGAGGGCAGCTCCGTCAGCAGCAGGGCGCTGGCGGCGGCAGTCGCGATCGGGACCAGCGGCAGGAACAGCGTCGCACGGGCGGCGCCCAGCATCTCGACCGAGCGCGCATAGAGATAGAGCGCGACGACGCCGACCAGCACACCCTGATAGAGCGCCTGCAGCAGCAATTCTGCGAAAGGCGCGCGCGCCATATGGATCGGCAGCACCAGCGCCACGATCACCAGCAGCGGCACCGAGAGGATGCATGAGGCCGTGGTGACCTCCAGCGAGCTGACGCTCCAGCGCCGGGCGAGCAGGCCGAAGATCGCCCAGAGGAAGGCGACCAGCACGAAGAGCAGGTCGCCGATCCAGGCATCGGGCCGCGACGGCGTCATGGCCAGCGCATCGCGCGAGAAGATGCCGATGCCGAGCACGATGATGCCGAGCCCGATCAGCCGCATCCGTCCGGCGCGCTCGCCGGTGACGAGGAAGATCAATAGCGCGGTGAAGACCGGGATCAGGCCGGGCGAGATGATCGAAGAATGCAGCGCCGGCGCGAAGGACGCGCCGGCGACGAGGATCAGGCTGTAGAGCGGCCCGATCAGCAATGCCATGCCCCAGGCGCGCGGCCAGCCGAGCGAGCCGACCGGGAAGGGGCGCATATGCCTGAGTGCCCAGGGCAGAAGCACGGCGGCGGCCGAGACGAAGCGCAGGATCGTGACATCGGCCGGTGTCAGGTCGATCAGCATCGCGTGCCGCGACACGACCGACTGGACGCCCCAGATCATGGCTGTGAGCAAGCCGCAGAGGATGCCTAGCCAGCGAGCGCGGGAGGTCATGAACGGGCGGCTTTCGGCAGGGCGATGCAGGCGGCGGGATGCGAGCGCTGCTATGCCCTCGCCGAGGCAGGGCGGCAACCCGCGGCGGTTGCGCTGCCGGGATGCTTCCGGGTCAGGCCGGCAGCGTTCCGCCGGTCGCCCTCAGTCGCTTGCCGGATCGCTGCCGGCAAGCAGCTTTTCCGCGTGGTCGCGGATATCCTGCGGCCATGAGCGGCTGTGTTCGGCGAAGCGCTCGCCATCTCCGGCGAAGAGGGCGCGCGACGCCTCCTCGAAGCCTTCGCGATCGCCGGCCATCGTCGCGACGAAGGCATAGCTGCGCTCCCGTGCGGCGCGCGTCCGGCTGCGGCCGCCATCCAGCCTGCGGGCTTCGTCGACGAGGCGCCGCAGGGCTTGCGACGCACCGCCCGGCTGCTGGGCGAGCCAATCCCAGTGCCGCGGCAGCAGGGTCACCTCGCGGGCGACGACGCCGAGTTTCGGCCGGCCGCGCCCGCGCGGCGCGTCGGCGGCCGTGGCCTGGGTCTCGTCTGCCGCAGGCGCGTATCGCCTGGCCAGGTCGCTGTCGCTGCCGCGCAGGTCGAGATCGACGACCTTTCCAGTCTCGTCATCAAAGACAAGGATCGTAGCCATGGGATCGGCCGCCAATGCCGCCTTCACACGAAATGCGACATCGGGCAAGGCGCCGGAGGCGATGCGGACGGCGTCGTGAAAGGCGGTGCAAGGTCTGAAGGTCGTGCCGGACATGAGTGCTCCCTGATCGGAGGCTTGTTATCCGGGTGATCCAACAAAGGCAATATGATCCGGGTAAAATTTAGACGCCAAGGGTGAGGCTTCCTGCTTGCGGCTGCGAGATTCCGATGCTGCAATGCAACGCGATGTCGATCGCGGTCGCATGATCGCTTGCCGCCGATCGAAAAGATGGAGAGGGGCCATGACCAGGACGATCGCTGTGGAAGGTCATTCGCCGCCCGACGTCGCCGGTCTCGCAGACGAACTGCTGGCCCGTGTCGCGACGGCCCGTAGTGATTCACGGGACGACCCGTTCGGCAATCCGGTGCTGAGCGTTACGCTCTGGCTGACGCGGTTGATGGATCGCGGCGAGCTGGGCATGGATGCAGCCTCCGAACTGGTGCGCCGGCTCGGGCGCGAGGCCTTGCATCAGCGCGCCGGCCGGGTCGCGCGCTATGTCGGGCTCCAGAATGACGAAGCCGCTGTTTTCGCGGCCGTGGCGGAAGCGGCGGCGAGGACGGCCACGTGCTTCGATGCGTTTCGGCAGGAAATGGAGCGGGCACGCTTCGCGGCCGTGTTCACGGCGCATCCGACCTTCGGCATGGCGCGGCGGCTCTGCCATGCGCTCGCCGATCTCGCATCCGGGGGCAAGGCGGGCGAGGCGGTCGTCAACGAGAACACGCTCAGCTTCCGTCCCGACGGACGGATCACCTTGCAGGACGAGTTCGAGCAGGCGCGCTATGCTGTGCGCCATGCCCGCGATGCCATCGACCGTCTGAACACGGCCCTCTTCGCCGTTGCGCGCGAACGTTGGCCGGAACGATGGACGGAACTTGCGCCAAAGCCGGTCACGCTCGCCTCCTGGGTCGGCTGCGACACGGATGGGCGCACGGATATCGGCTGGTGGGACACGCTGCGCTATCGGCTGGAATCGAAGAGCGGCCAGTTCGCGCGCATCCTCGAGAAGCTGCCTCAGGGTCTTGCCACATCGGAGGTTCGCCAGTTGGTGAGCGAGGCGCTTGCGGCGGTGGAGCGACAGCTTGCGCTGGCGCCGCCGATCGGGACGCAGCCCTCGTTGCAGGCTCTCCAGGCTTTCGCGCTGTCGCTGGTGCATGAGCGCGAGACGGCGCTGCCGGATGCTGCCCGCCTGGTCGAGGCGTTCGACAAGGCGTTGGCCGATTCTTCCGACGAGGAGACGCGCGTCGCGCTCGCCCTGATCCGGGCCGGCTGTCTCGCCCATGGCGTCTCGATCGCGCTGCCGCATTTCCGGCTCAACGCCTCGCAGCTCCACAACGCCCTGCGCGCGACGATTCCGCTGGAGGAGGAGCCGGGCCAGCCGGCGCAGCGGCGTGCCTTCCTCGCAGCCGCCAATACGGCGCTGGACAAGGTCGAGGCGATCGCCGTGGATTTCGGGGCGCTGGCGGCCGAGCGGGCCTCGGCGGCGCGGATGATGATGACGATCGCGCAGATCGTGAAGCATGTCGACGGTTCGAAGCCCGTACGCTTCCTGATCGCGGAGACGGAGACGGGCTACACGCTGCTCTGCGCGCTCTGGCTCGCCAGCCGTTTCGGCATCGCCGACCGGATCGAGATCTCGCCGCTGTTCGAGACCTCGGATGCGCTGGAGCAGGGGCCGCGCATCATCGACGAGGCGCTGCGCAGCCCGCATTTCCGCGATTATCTCAAGCGGCACGGGCGGCTTTGCATCCAGTTCGGCTACTCCGATTCCGGGCGCTATATCGGGCAGGTCGCCTCGACCTTCTGGGTCGAGCGCCTGCGCATCCGCATTGCTGAACTGCTGGCACGCTACGCGCTTGCGGATGTCGAGTTGGTGATCTTCGACACCCATGGCGAGTCGGTCGGGCGCGGCGCCCATCCCGACAGCCTGTCGGACCGGCTGGCCTATCTCGATCCGGCCTATGCGCGGCAGGCCTTCGCGCGTGCCGGCATCCGGACCGTGCGTGAGACCAGCTTCCAGGGCAGCGATGGCTATCTGCTGTTCGGCACGCCCCAGCTTGCCGGGGCCACGGTCGGGCGCATCGCCGAGGCGGTCTTCGCAGCGCCCGAGCCGGCCGAGGACCCGATCTATGACGAGCCGGATTTCGCCAGCGAATTCTTCCAGACCGTGCGCGAGGAAATGAACGAACTGGTCGACGATCCCGGCTATGCCGCCCTGATCGGCACGTTCGGCCCGTCGCTGCTGGACAAGACCGGCTCGCGTCCCGCCGCGCGCCAGTCGGAAGGGGCGGGGCCGACGCGCATCCGCCATCCCCGCGAATTGCGGGCCATCCCCAACAACGCCATCCTCCAGCAGCTCGGCTGGATGGCGAACAGCATGCATGGTGTCGGCCATGCCGCCTCGCGTGCTCCGGACCTGTTCCGCAGCATGCGCGAGCGCTCGCAGCGCTTCGACCGGGCCTATCGCCTCGCGGCCCATGCGATGGCGCATAGCGATCTCGACGTGCTGCGCGCCTATCTCGACACACTCGATCCCGGGAGCTGGTTCGACCGCGCGCGCCGGACGGTCAAGGAAGGGCGGCGCGAGGAATTGCTGGTCGTCGCGGAAGCGCTCTCGCGGCTGGAGCTGGCGCCGGCTCTGCGGCGGCTGTTCTGGCGGCTCTCGGCGGATGCGCTGAAGCTCAAGGTCGCGGCCGACGACGTGCCGCAGATGCCGGCGCGGCTCGTGGCGCTGCATGCGCTGAGACTGGCGGCGATGCATCGCATCTGGCTGTCCTTCGCCCATATCCCGGATTTCCGGCCGCATGCCGGCCTGACCCGGGAGGCCCTGATCGAGCGCCTGCTGCGCCTCGACGTGCCGGCCTCGCTGGCGCTGCTGACCGAGATATTCCCCCGCGATCCCGACCCGACCCTCGGCCTCGATTTCGGCGAGCCGCCGGGACCGCGCGAGGGCGGCACCTACGAGGCCCTGCATCGCGACGTCTTCGCGCCGATGCTCGGGCTGTTCGCGCTGGTCCGCGAGATTTCCGGGGCGATCCAGCATGAGATCGGCGCGTTCGGGTAAAATATTGGTGCCGCGTCATTCTCGGGCGGAGCGAAGCGGAGATCCGAGAATCTCGTGACCGGTAGGCGCTGGTTTCCGAGATGCTCGGGTCAAGCCCGAGCATGACGTGCGTTCCGAACGTTGAAACCCGCGCCGATCTCACTAGTTTGACCGGCAAGGGAAACGCCGACGGGAGACGTGCCAGGCATGGCCGCTACCAGCTTCGACGCCGAGGGCGCGCGGATCACGATCTTCCGCGCCCTGCTGCAGACAATAGCCCGCCACGGCAAGGGCCGCATCGCGCTCGAAGACCCCGAGCGCCAGCCGATCAGCTATGGCCGGCTCGTGCTCGGTGCTCTGGTGCTGGGGCGCAAGCTCGCGGCGTTGACGGCGCCGAAGGAGCAGGTCGGCGTGCTGCTGCCCAACATGCAGGGCATGGCGGTGACGCTGTTCTCGCTCTTCGCCTATGGCCGGGTGCCGGCGCTGCTGAACTTCACCGCCGGCGTCCGCAACCTGCGTGCGGCGGCCGAGCTGGCTGAGCTCAAGACCATCGTCACCTCGCGCCGCTTCGTCGACCAGGGCAAGCTCGACGACGAGATCGCGGCCCTGGGCGAGGGGCGGCGCGTCATCTATCTCGAAGATGTGCGCAAGCAGATCACCAGCTTCGACAAGGCGCTCGGCGCCTTGCAGAGCCTCGCGCCGGGGCTGGCGCATCGCGCATTCGAAGCGCAGCCCGACGACATCGCGGTCGTCCTCTTCACCTCCGGCACCGAGGGCAAGCCGAAGGGCGTGGCGCTGAGCCATGCCAATATCGTCTCGAACGCGCGGCAGGTCTTCGCCCATGCGGCCGGCGCGATCTCCGAGCGGGACGTGTTCATGAATCCGTTGCCCGCCTTCCATTCCTTCGGGCTGACGGCGGGGCTGATGGTGCCGCTGCTGCACGGCATGAAGGTCGTGCTCTATCCGAGCCCGCTGCACTACAAGCAGGTGCCGAAGCTGATCGGCGACATGAAGGCGACCTTCCTGCTCGCCACCGACACGTTTCTACAGGGGTATGCGCGTGCTGCGGAGAAGGACGATCTCGGCAGCGTGCGCTATGTCGTGGCCGGCGCGGAGCGGGTGAAGGCCGAGACCAAGCGGATGTGGGAGCCCTACGGCACCACGATCCTCGAAGGCTACGGCTGCACGGAGTGTTCGCCGGTGCTCGCCGTCAACACGCCCGCCGCGATCCGGGAGGGCACGGTCGGCAAGCTCCTGCCCGGCATCGAGGCGAAGCTGGAGCCGGTCGAGGGCATCCATGAGGGCGGGAGGCTCACGGTGCGCGGACCGAACGTCATGGCCGGCTATCTCGACCCCGACCAGACCGGTCGCATCGTCCCGCCCGAGGGCGGCTGGCACGACACCGGCGACATCGTCGTGATCGAGGACGGTTTCGTCGCGATCCGCGGCCGGGCCAAGCGTTTCGCCAAGCTCGGCGGCGAGATGGTTTCGCTCGCGGCGGTCGAGACGATGGTCTCCAAGGTCTGGCCGGACCAGAACCATGTCGTCGTCGCCTTGCCGGACCCGCGAAAGGGCGAGCAGCTCATCCTCGTGACCGAGACGCCGCAGGCCGACCGCGCCGCGTTGCAGGAGGCGGCGAAGGAACAGGGCTTCCCGGAGTTATGGGTTCCGCGCGCGATCCTGGTGACGCAGGCCATCCCCGTGCTCGGCAACGGCAAGATCGACTATGGCTCGACGCGCGAACTCGCGGCTTCGCGGAGGTCGCTGCTGTGAGTCCGGCTCGCTTCGGTAAAGCCACAATCCTCGTCCTATTACGCCGCATGATGATTCCGGGTTCCGCCCTGGCGCTGTTGCGCATCGCCACCCTGGCTCCAGCCCTGTCGCTGGCGGGGCCGTCCGATCTCGCCGCGCAGGCTCAGGCCTCGTTCTATGTCCGCCGCGACGAATGCATCGAGGCCGGCAAGCTGACGGCCGAGCAATGCGAGTTCGCCTATCGCAACGCCCGGGCAGAGTTCGAGCAGGCGGCGCCGCGCTACGGGTCGCGCGCGGCCTGCGAGCGCAACCACAAGCGCTGCGGCGCGCAGATGATCTCGGCCGGCGGCTGGGAATCCTTCGGCAAGGGCGGGGCGAGCTATGTGCCGCGCTTCATCGGCGTACGCGTCACCGGCGTGGGCGCCGCGCGCCGGGCACTGCCGGTGGTCGAGGGTACGGCCAAGGTCGCCTTCGCCGGGCGGTCGGTGACGGAACTGCAGGACAAGGTCGCAGGACGCCGGGGCATCATCGGGCAGGCCAGCAGCGCCGGGCGCGGCGCGCATCGCCATGTCGGGCAGGGCGCGGCCCCATATGTCAAGCGTGGCGACCGCGACGACACGGTGCGCGTGCCGATGGAGGAGAAGGCCATCGGCTCGGACGTGAAGCCAGGGCTCTATGTCGATCCTGACGGTGTCGAGTGGTACAAGCCCGCCCGGCCGCATTGAACGGCTGCCCGGAGACTTGCGCCGCCTGCGCCCGCCCGCTATCGCTGTGGCGCCCGCGGACGTGGCGAAACTGGTAGACGCACGAGACTTAAAATCTTGCGCCTTCAAAGGCTTGCGGGTTCGAGTCCCGCCGTCCGCACCATCCGCCGCAGCGGTGATTCCCGTTTGCGAGCCGGCGCGCTTCCTTTCGGTCAGGCCTTTCTGAAGATCACGCTCAGGTTGTTGGCGGGCATCTCGACGATGTCCGGATCGCTGAAGCCGTTGGCCGCTCCGAGGGCGGCGACGGCATCCGATTCGCGCAGGCCCCAAGCCGAATCGCGGCTGCGCAGGCTCTCGTCGAAGGCGATGTTGCCCGGTTCGAGAGCCCGGCCTGGCCGGCGATAGGGACCGTAGAGATAGAGCGGCCGACCCGGCTTCAGCAGGCGCGCCGCTTGCCGGAACAGGCCCTCTGCGGCGGCCCAGGGCGCGATATGGATCATGTTGATGCAGAGGATCGCGTCGGCCGCTTCGAGCGGCCAGTCCGGCGCCGTGGCATCGATGATCAGCGGCGAGCGGATGTTGCCTAGCCCGGATTCGGCGGTCCAGGCCGCGATGCTGGCGGCGGCGTCTGGCGAGGGATCGCTCGGCTGAAAGGTCAGGCCGGGCAGGGCTTCGGCGAAATGCACGGCATGCTCGCCGGAGCCGGAGGCGATCTCCAGCACGAGTCCGGAGGAGGGCAGGATATCGCGCAGTACGGCGCGGATTGCATCGCGGTTGCGCTGGGCCGAGGGCGCGCGCAGGCGGGGATCGGCGGCGGCCTGCTGATCGGCGTTCGGCTGCCAGAATTGGGGCTTGCTCATCATCCGCTCACGAATCTTTCTTCCGGCCCATCGCGTTGGGACGATGATCCGCTATAAGGGGGCTGGAAGCGGGCCGCCAGATGTCGCGGCTTCGCAGCAAGCAGGCTGGTTTTGTTAACCGAAATCCTGATCGTCGTGGCGCTGACGATCGTCAATGGACTCCTCGCCATGTCGGAACTCGCCGTGGTTTCGTCACGCACGGCGCGCCTCAAGGTTCTCAGCGATCAGGGCAGCAAGGGCGCCGCGACGGCGATGCGCCTCGCCGAAGATCCCGGTCGCTTTCTCTCCACCGTCCAGATCGGCATCACGCTCGTCGGCGTGCTTTCGGGCGCCTTCTCCGGCGCCACGCTCGGCGCGCGCCTGTCCGAATGGCTGGGCACGCATGGTTTCTCGCAGTCGATGTCGGACACGCTGGGCGTCGGCATCGTCGTCGTCGCGATCACCTATCTCTCGCTGATCCTCGGCGAACTCGTGCCGAAGCAGATCGCCCTGCGCGATCCCGAGCGCGTGGCGGCGCGAGTGGCGCCGGCGATGTCGCTGCTCTCCAGGATCGGCGCGCCGCTGGTGTTTCTGCTCGACATCTCCGGCAAGGCGGTGCTGCGCCTGCTCGGCCAGAAGGGCGAGTCGGAGGAGAGGGTCACCGAGGAGGAGGTTCGCACCATCATAGCCGAGGCGGAGACTGCCGGCGTGCTGGAGCGCGACGAGCGCGAGATGATCGCGGGCGTGATGCGCCTGGCCGACCGCTCGGCCCGCGCCTTGATGACGCCGCGCCGCGAGGTCGAGGTGATCGATCTCGAGGACAGCGCCGAGGAAATCCGCGAGCAATTGCGCGCGACGCGGCGCTCGCGCTTGCCGGTGCAGGATGGCGAAGCCGACTCGATCATCGGCGTGATCGTGGTCAAGGACCTGATCGAGTTCCTTCAGGCCGGCAACACGCAGGACCTGCGCGCGCTGGTGCAGGAGACGCCGATCGTGATGGATACGGCCGGTTCTCTCCAGGTCCTGCGCGAGATCCGCTCCAGCCGCGTGCATATGGCGCTGGTCTTCGACGAGTACGGCCATTTCGAGGGTATCATCACGCCGGGCGACGTGCTGGAGGCGATCATCGGCGCCTTCCAGGAGGAGGAAGAGGGCGAGCCGGCCATCGTGACCCGCGCCGACGGCTCCTATCTCGTCGCAGGCTGGATGCAGGTCGACGAGTTCTCGCATGAACTCGGCATCCCGATCCCGCGCGACGCCGATTTCCAGACGGTCGCCGGCTTCATCCTGGCCGAGATGAACCATCTGCCGAATGTCGGCGAGAGCTTCGACAAGGGCCATTGGCGCTTCGAGGTCGTCGATCTCGACGGCCGCCGCATCGACAAGATCCTGGTCAGCCGGATCGAGTGATGCCTGACAGGGCGGGAGAGCCGCAGCCTTCCATGCGGCTCCCGACGCTGGCCGAGGCGACGCGCGTCTGGGCGCGGATCGGGTTCCTGTCCTTCGGCGGGCCGGCCGGCCAGATCGCGCTGATGCACAAGGAGCTGGTCGAGGAGCGGCGCTGGATCGGCGAGGAGCGGTTCCTGCACGCGCTGAACTACTGCATGCTCCTGCCCGGGCCGGAGGCGCAGCAGCTCACCGTCTATATCGGCTGGCTGATGCACCGCACGATCGGCGGGTTGATCGCGGGGCTGCTCTTCATCCTGCCCGGCGCGCTGGTGATGCTGGGCCTGAGCATCCTCTATGTCAGCTGGCGCCATGTGCCGCTGGTCGACGGCATCTTCTTCGGCGTGAAGGCGGCCGTGCTCGCGATCGTGATCGAGGCGGGCCTCAGGATCAGCCGGCGGGCGCTGAAGAACAGGGCGATGGTCGGCGTCGCGGTCGCAGCCTTCATCGCGATCTTCCTGTTCAAGGCGCCGTTTCCGGCGATCATCCTGGCAGCCGGACTCGTCGGCTGGCTCGGCAGCCGCATCCGGCCGGACTGGTTCGGCAGGGGCGGGCGGCATGGTGCGGCCGGGCCGTCGGTCGTTGGTGTGGTCGATCGCTTGCTGTCTGAAGGAGCGCTCGCGCATGTCAAGCCCTCGATCGGGAAGGCTGCGCGCGTGCTCGCGCTCTGGTTGCCGCTCTGGCTGGCACCGGTCGCCCTGCTCTGGCTTATCGCAGGCCCGGGCAGCGTCTGGACGCAGATCGGCCACTTCTTCAGCGTGATGGCGATGGTGACCTTCGGCGGCGCCTATGCGGTGCTGGCCTATGTCGCGCAGGCGGTGGTCGACGGTTTCGGCTGGCTGACGGCCGGCGAGATGCTGGATGGGCTGGGGCTTGCCGAGACGACGCCGGGGCCGCTCATCCTCGTGCTCGAATTCGTCGGCTTTCTCGCCGCCTTCCGGGCGCCGGGCAGCCTGTCGCCGCTGGTGGCCGGCGGGCTCGGGGCGCTGCTGACCGTCTGGGTGACCTTCGCGCCCTGCTTCCTCTGGATTTTCCTCGGGGCGCCCTATGTCGAGGCGCTCCGGGAGAACAAGGGGCTTTCCGCCGCGCTCGGCGCGATCACCGCCGCCGTGGTCGGCGTCATCGCCAATCTGGCGCTCTGGTTCGGGCTGCATGTCCTCTTCCGCGAGGTTTCCGGCTTGTCCTTCCTCGGGATGAATCCGGAGGTGCCCGTTCTGACCTCGCTCGACTGGCGCGCGGCCGTTCTGGCGGCCGGTGCGGCCATCGCGCTTCTGCGCTTCAAGCTGGGCATGGTGCCGGTTCTCGCCGCCTGCGCGGTCGCCGGGACCCTGCTCAAGGGCGGGTTGTGAGCCTCAGCGGCGCGGCTCATCCGGCTCGATGATACGGTATTCGGCGTCGATGACCTCGACGCGATCGGGCTGGCGCGGCTGGCTGGCGAAGGGATTGGCGGGATCGATGCCCGCCGCCTTCAGCTTCGCCTTGAGGCGCCAGACCGCGATCGCGCCGACGACCAGCACGACCGGGATCAGGATGAGCGCAAGGCTCGCGGCCAGCACGAAAAGCGCGACGCCGACGGTCAGGCTCGCCGCCATGGCGAGCCAGGCCTGCCAGCGCGGCATGGCGCGGGTGCGGCCGTTGAGCTGCTCGTAGAGATTGACGCGGATCATCTGGTTTCGGTCCCTTCCCTTGAGGCTAGAGATAGGGAGCGATTGCGGCTTTGACGAGATCGGGCGCGTTCAGGCCGCGTCCTGCCAGTCGTAGAGCCAGGCATAGCGATTGCGCAGGCCGTCCGGTCCGAGCCGTTTCAGCGCGAAATCGCGTGCGATGTTGAGCGGCCAGCCCATATGGTAGTTGCGGCCGTTGCCGCGGCTTTCCTCCTGCACGCGGGCGACGCGCCGGGCGCGGTTGGCAGCATAGGCGGCGAAGGCCATGGGCACGCCGGTAGCGCCCTCGCGGCCGAGCGTCTCGGCGAGCAGGCGGGCGAGCACCGCGGCATCCTCGATGGCGAGCGAGGCGCCCTGTGCGAGGAAGGGCAGGATCGGGTGGGCGGCATCGCCGAGCAGCGCGACCCGGCCCTTGGCCATGGCGGCGGGCTTGCGGTCGAACAGTGACCAGACCTGCCAGCCCTCGGCTGCGCCGGTGAGCTCGCGCAGGGCCGGCGAGGCGCCGGCGAGGTGCTCGGTGACGACATTGCGGTCACCGTCGCGGGACCAGCCCTCGCGGGCCTCCCTGGCCTGACGCACGACGACGATGTTGATCTCGCGGCCGCCGGCGACGGGGTAATGCACGGCATGGCGGCCAGAGCCCATATGCAGCGTCACGTGCGGCTTGTCGCCGGCGCGGGCCGGCACCACGGCGCGCCAGGCCTCGTAGCCGGTGAAGACCGGCGGCGAGGCGTCGCCGGTGAGATCGCGCACGCGCGACCACAGCCCGTCGGCGCCGATCAGGCCGAGCGCGGAGAGCGTGCCGCCGATTCCGTCACGCGCGGTCAGTCCGACCGTGACGCCCTCGGCATTCAGGCTGACCTCATCGACGCTGCGGCCGACCATCAGGCGGATATTCGGCATGGCGCGGGCAGCGTCGAGCAGCACGGTATGCAGGTCGTTGCGCTTCATCATGCGGAACGGCGTCGGCATGCGCTCGGGGCTGGAAGGCATCTCCAGCACCTGCGAGCCATCGGACCAGCGCCGGATCATCAGGCCGTGCGAGGTCACGCTGATCCGCTTCAGCGGCAAGGCGAGGTCGAGCGCATCGAGCACGCGGCCGGAATTGGAGGTGACCTGCAGGCCCGCCCCGGTCTCGCCGAAGCCGGTGCGCTTCTCGACGACGGTCGCGGCGATGCCGCGCCGCGCCAGCGACAGGGCCATGGTCAGGCCGCCGATACCGGCGCCGGCGATGACGAAATGAGGAGCGGACACGGGATCGGACGCCTTCGATAATGATGCTGGAAGACGAGGCGCGGGTGCCCCTCAGAACCCGCGCGCCGGATGCGGTGGGCGAGCCTCAGGCTGCCTTGGCCGGATCGGTATAGGCGCATTCCGGCGGGATGCAGGCGGCGCCCTTCAGCGACGGCTCGTATGTGAACAGCGTCGAGCAATAAGGGCAGATGATCTCGTGGTCCGCGCCCATGTCGAGGAAGACATGCGGATGGTCGAAGGGCGGCTTGGCGCCGATGCACATGAACTCGTGCGCGCCGACCTTGATGGCGGGAACGCCGAGGTCATTGTGGAAATGCGGGATGCCGGTGGCGGCCATGGTCGTCGCTCTTCGAAGGTCTGAAATTCGGCCGCAACCTATCGTGTGAACCGGCCCAACGCCAGAGCCTTTCCGCATTTCTCCGAAACGCGAAAAGGCTCTAGTCTTTTGTTTTGTCGCATTTTCTTGACGCGAACCGGTATCCACTTCGCTCGAAAATGCTCCAGTGCGCTCTTTCGCATCAGCGCCCGTCGCGCAGGCAGCCGCGCGCAAGCTCGGTCATCCGGGCGCTTTCCTGCGGCGAGAGCAGATTGTCGAGCGCCTTCTGCCAGAGCTGCTCGCGCTTGAGGCCGTCGACGGTGCAGGCGCAGACCATCTTGCAGACCTGTTCGGGCACGTTGGGGCCGGCGCAGCTGCGCTGGCATTCTGCGCGGAAGGCGCGCTCCTCCGGCGAGGGCGGGGCGATCACCTGCGTCGCGAGCATCAGTGCACCGATGAAGAGCGGCTGGTGGACGAGATAGACCAGCAGGCTGTGGCGCCCGCCCCAGGCGGCGATTCGGGTCGCCTTGTTCCCCGGTCGCCAGCCGGCGAGCGCGGTGCCGTCGAGGCGCGGCAGGATGAGGCGGGCCAGCACGATGCCGCTCAAGACACAGCCGAACCAGTGGAAGACCGGCACGAAATCGGCCGTGTGGATCGGCGCCTGCGAGAAGCCGAGCCAGGTGGCCCAGGGCTGGTCGAGCTGCGGATGGGCGACGAAGGATGGCAGGGCGAAGGCCAGCGCCGCGGCCAGCGCGACGGCGATGACCGGCAGGCGCAGGAACGGCAGCGCGAGCACGCTCGCGACCGCGACATGGTGCAGGATGCCGAAAAAGATGAAATCGCCCGGCATGAACCGCCAGGTACCGAGCGTGACGAGAGCAGCGGCGCCCGCGACCATCGCGAGGCGCTTGAGATAGGCCGTGAGATTCAGGCCCCTGCGCGTTGCGAGAACGAGGCTGAAGCCGACGATGGTCAGGAAGCTGCCGGCGATGCCGCGCGCGAACAGGCGCCAGCCCGGCTCGGTGACGATATCCGTCTCGATCAGCCTGAACATCGAGAGGTCGTAGGCGAAATGGTAGACGAACATGGCCAGCAGCGCGACGCCGCGGGCGATATCGACGATGGCGAGGCGTGACGATTCGCGGGGCGCGGGCTGGGTCATGGGCCATCGTTCATCATGGCGGGCGCTCATAAGCAAGCGGCGCCATGGCGGGTACCCAAAGCCGCCCGGTCATGGCAGGGAAGGGCGACCGTTCCGATGTCGCGACCCGAGACCCGCATGCAGAGCTTTTCTTCCGACGGCGTGAAGATCGCCTTCATCGACATGGCGCCGACCAGCGACGAGCCGAAGCACCGCACCATCGTGCTCGTGCACGGCTTTGCCTCCTCGCACATGATCAACTGGGTCAACACCCAGTGGACGAAGACGCTGACCCATGCCGGCTACCGCGTCGTCGCGCTCGACGATCGCGGTCATGGCCAGAGCGAGAAGCTCTACGACCCCGCCGCCTATTCCTCCCAGATCATGGCCGAGGACGTGCGCCGCTTGATGGACCATCTCGACATCCCGCGCGCGGCGGTGATGGGCTATTCGATGGGCGCGCGCATTTCGGCGCATCTGGCGCTGGCGCATCCGCGCCGGCTCGAGGCTCTGCTGCTCGGCGGGCTCGGCATCCATTTGGTCGAGGGCGTCGGCCTGCCGCTCGGCATCGCCGATGCGATGGAGGCACCGTCGCTCGATGTTCTCACCGATCCGATGCAGCGGATGTTCCGCGCCTTCGCCGAGCAGACCAAGAGCGACCTGGAGGCGCTCGCCGCCTGCATCCGCGGCTCGCGCCAGACATTGACCGCCGGGCAGGTTGGGCAGATTTCGATGCCGACCCTGATCAGCGTCGGCACCAAGGACGACGTCTCCGGCTCCGGGCCGGAGCTGGCGAAGCTCATTCCGGGGGCGGTAGCCTTCGACATCGTCGGGCGCGACCACAACCTCGCTGTCGGCGACAAGAGCCACAAGCAGGCTGTCCTCGACTTCCTCGCGCGTTTGTGAGAACCTCGGAGATGAATAGAGGCAATCCAAAAAAGCGGGCGACGCCAATGTGTTGTCGATCTTCCCTGAAAAACTGATTCCGCTGCCTCGCTTTTCGATTCAACGTCGGTTCGGCATGAGCTTTTGATGCGGACACCGGCCCTGCGCTAGGCTGTCCTTCCGCCGAACCCGTCTTTCCGGAGAATGACCATGCCGTCAGGGCGCTCCGTCGTGGAAGCACGCGATCCCGCAACCGGGCTCGACCGGCTCGATCCCGTCTGGTCCCGCTTGCGGACCGAGGCCGAGGCCGCGGTTGCCGCCGAGCCGGCGCTTGGCACGCTCATCGTCGCTTCCGTCCTCAACCAGCCGAGCTTCGAGGCTGCCGTCGCGCATCGCGTCGCGGCAAGGCTCGGCCACCCCGCCGTGACCTCCGACCTGATCGAGCAGGGCTTTGCCGAGGCGATGGCCAGCGACGAGACGATCGGCTTCGGCATGCGCGCCGACGTGATGGCCGTGCTCGACCGCGATCCCGCCTGCTACCGGGTGCTGGAGCCGGTGCTGTTCTTCAAAGGTTTCCACGCCCTGCAATGCCACCGCCTGGCGCATTGGCTCTGGAAGCAGGACCGGCGCGATTTCGCGCTCTACCTGCAGGCGCGCTCGTCCGAGGTCTTCCAGACCGACATCAACCCGGCGGCACGGATCGGCAAGGGCATCTTCCTCGACCATGCGACGGGCCTGGTCGTCGGCGAGACCGCCGTCATCGAGGACGATGTCTCGATGCTGCACAGCGTCACGCTGGGCGGCACCGGCAAGCAGGGCGGCGACCGCCATCCCAAGATCCGCAAGGGCGTGCTGATCGGCGCCGGCGCCAAGATTCTCGGCAATATCGAGGTCGGCCAGTGCAGCCGCATCGCGGCCGGCTCGGTCGTGCTCCAGCCCGTGCCGCGCAACAAGACCGTGGCGGGCGTGCCGGCCAAGGTGGTCGGGGAAGCGGGCTGTGCCGAGCCCTCACGCTCCATGGACCAGATTCTCGCCGGAGATTGCGGCGCCTATATCTGAGCTTTGGTGCTTCTCCACCCCTCATCCTGAGGAGCGCCGCAGGCGCGTCTCGAAGGATGCCCTAGGAGGCTCGGGAGATATCTGGACATCCTTCGAGACGCCGCTTTGCGGCTCCTCAGGATGAGGGCTTTGAGGGTGTGAAGGGTCTAAAGGCACCTTCCTCGTCCGCGCCGGCGAGCCAGTCCATGATCTCGGCCCGGTACGGATGCGCGCCGGCGGCCGTCGCGGTTGCGAGAGTCAGGCGGTCCGGTGTCGGCATGGCTTTCGCGAAAGGTGCGACGAGCCTGCCCGCCGCGAGATGCGGGCCGATGAGGCTCATCCGCCCCATCAGTATGCCCGAGCCCGACAGGCAGGCATCCAGCGCCAGGCTGTAGAGCGAGAAGGCCGGGCCCCGGCCTGGATCGACCTTGGTGCCGGGAGCGACGAAGGCGAGCCAGCGCGCCCAGTCGCCGCGCCAGACCGCATCATGCAAGAGCGTCTGCGCGGCCAGATCGGTCGGTGTCGCGAGCTTCACGGCGAGAGCGGGCGCGCAGACCGGCAGGATCGCATCGCCCGCCAGTTGAACCCCACCGCTTTGTGGTGCGGCCTCCCGGTAGAACAGCGAGAGATCATACGGATCGCGCTGCGGATCGGGTGGCTCCTCCATAGCCGCGATCGAGATCTGCAAGTCCGGGAACGCAGCCCGTAGTGCCGGCAGGCGCGGCGAGAGCCAGAGCTGGGCGATGCAGGGCAGGGCGGCGATGGCGAGGGGGCGGTTCGGCTGCGCCTCGCGCAGAGCCTGCACCGCCTGTCCCAGCATGTCGAAGCCGCGCGTCAGGCGGGGCAAGGCCTCGCGTGCGGCTTCTGTCAGGGCGACGCCCTGCGGCAGGCGGCGGAAGACCGCGAAGCCCAATGTCGCTTCGAGCTGCCTGATCTGCTGGGTGACGGCGCCGGCCGTGACGCCGATCTCGTCGGCGGCCTTGGCAAAGCTTTCCAGCCGCGCCGCGGCTTCGAATGCGCGCAAGGCCTTGAGTGGGGGCAGGCGCGGGCGCGGCGGCTTGACCGGCAAAGGCGAAACTCCAGGTCGAGGCTGAGAATTCCTCAGCCTGCGAGCGATGAATACTCGTTTGCGCGCGGGCCGGCAAACCGCTGTTATGGCGGCAACGAGGGATTAGTCGGTTCGGGAGACAAGCGAGATGACGGCACTGGGCAGGCGCGACTGGGTTCCGCAGGCGAGCGAGGATTATGTGCTGAAGATCGCGGGCGAGACGGCGCGACAGCCGCTCGATGCGATCGCGGCGCGGATCGATGCGCTCGCGACCGAGAACCGGACGATCCACGAGCGCGACTGCGTCAATCTCAACCCCGCGACCAATGTCATGAATCCGAAGGCCGAGGCGCTGCTTTCGGCGGGGATCGGGGCGCGGCCTTCGCTCGGCTATCCCGGCGACAAATACGAGATGGGACTCGAGGCGATCGAGCAGATCGAGATCATCGCGGCCGAGCTCGCGGCCGAGGTGTTCGGCGCGACATATGCCGAAATCCGCGTGCCCTCCGGCGCCATCGCCAATCTCTACGCCTTCATGATCGCGGCCAAGGCCGGCGACTGCATCATCGCGCCGCCCGGCGAGATCGGCGGGCATGTCACCCATCACGGCGCGGGCGCGGCCGGGCTCTACGGCATCGTCACCCATCCCGCGCCGATCGACCCGATCCGCTATACCGTCGATGTCGAGAAGCTTCGCGCCGACGCGCTGCGCCTCAAGCCGAAGCTGATCTCGATCGGCGGAAGCCTCAACCTCTTCCCGCACCCGATCCGCGAGATCCGGGCCATTGCCGACGAGGTCGGCGCGCTCGTGCTGTTCGATGCGGCGCATATGTCCGGCATGATCGCCGGCCATGGCTGGCAGCAGCCGCTGGAGGAAGGCGCCCATCTGATGACGATGAGCACCTACAAAAGCCTGGGCGGGCCGCCTTCCGGCCTGATCGTGACCAACGATGCCGAGATCGCCAAAAAGCTCGACGCCATCGCCTATCCCGGCCTCACCGCCAATTTCGATGCGGCGAAATCGGCCTCGCTCGCGGTATCGCTGCTCGACTGGAAGGCTTATGGCCGCGCCTATGCGCAGGAAATGGCGCAGACGGCGAAGGCGCTGGCCGAGGCGCTCTCAGAGCGGCAGGTGCCGGTCTTCGCCCGCGACCGGGGCATGACGACCTCGCATCAGTTCGCGATCGAGGCGGCCGGTTATGGCGGCGGGCAGGCAGCGGCGAAGACGCTGCGTGCGGTCAACATCCTGTCCTGCGGCATCGGCCTCCCGTTGCCGGCGGTTGACGGCGACGTCAACGGCCTGCGTCTCGGAACGCCGGAGATCGTCCGCTTCGGCATGACGGCAGCGGATATGCCGGAGCTTGCGGGCTATATCGCCGAGGGGCTCAATGGTTCGCGCCCTGCCGAGGCGGTGGCGAAGGATGTCACGGCGTTCCGCGCGCGGTTCCGGACACTGCATTTCATGCGCTAGGAATCGTTCCCCGGCGCGAAGAAGCAGAGCAATTCGCCTGAGTCGTCGATGCAGAGATGCCAGCGGCCGTCCGGCGATTGCTTGGCCTTGTCCTGCGGGATTTCGAGCGTCAGCGGCTTCTTGCGCTCGCTCGACCACATCGGGTGCTTGCCGGGCGCGATCGTGACGACGAAGCCGCCGGGGACTTCCTGCACGGCTTCCGCCTCGATCTCGGAGCAGTCGGAATCGAGGCAACAATAGAACGGATAGTCCCAGCCTCGAGGGGCCTGATGGGCGCGCGCGACCGTCGCCCCCGCAATCAGGACAGCAGCGATGATCGAGGCAAGAACACGCATCGGCCAGCCCTCGGACGCGAGGCTGCGACCTGAAGGCGGCGAATGCGTGGCAGATCTGTACGCCGTCGCCCCGGGCGACCGCAGGGAGACCCGGAATCCATTCCGGAGCGAATTCGATTGGGTTCAGGAATGGATCCCGGATCTCCGCTTCGCTCCGTCCGGGATGACCCGTGTTTCCTGAAAAAAGTGGCCCGCCTTAGCTGTTGGCCCGGCCGCCGTAGCGCTCCTCCATCTCCGCGCGCATCGCGTCGGCTTCGAGCAGGCGCGATCCCGCCATCCTGACCGAGCGGACCTTCGTTCCGTCGCGCTCCAGCGCGACGGTCTCGCCGGGGCTGTGGAAGCCGGAGGCGAGGACGATGCGGCCTTGATCGGGTGCTTCGACGGCGATCTCGGCGGCATCGAGGAAGGGCGTCAGCAGGGCCGGGGCGGCGCAGAGCACGCGATCCGCGACCGGGACGAGATCGGTCGCGCCCCAGAGCGTCCACCAGCGCCCGCTCCAGTCGCGGGTTTCGGCGGAGGGGGCGCCGCGCTCGGCGAAGAGCTTCAGGATATGGGCGATGCCGTCGAGCCAGGGATGGGCGAGGCCGTCGATGGCGTTGGTCAGGACCGAGATCGTCAGGTCCTGTTTCGGGATGATCGCGGTGCGGGTGATGAAGCCCTGGAAGCCGCCGGAATGGCCGACCCAGCGCCAGTCGCCCTCGCCACCGGAAATCGTGCCAAGGCCGTAGTGGCGACCCAAGCTGGATTCGTCGTCCGGCCAGAGCCGGCGGATCATCTCGCGGCGGCTCCTGGCCGAGAGGATGCTGCGCTCGGCAAGGGGCGAGAGCTGCGCGAAATAGCGCGCGACATCGGCGGCGGTGCCGACGAAGCCAGTGGCGGAGGCCATGGCATGGCAGTGATTATCGGCAGGGATGACCGCGCGCCGGCCAAGCAACTGCCTGCCGGTATGGCCCTTCGCCATCGGTCGCTGGCCCCAGAATTCGATATCGGGCGTGGTCTCGGTGAGGCCGACCTTGGCGACGACCTCGTCGGTGATCCATTCGTTGTAGCTCCGGCCGGTCACGGCCTCGATGACGAGGCCGAGCAGCGCAAAGCCGTGGTTCGAATATTTGAAGCGCTGAGAGCCGGGGAGGACCGGCGGCTTTGCGAGATCGGCGAGCAGTTCCTCTTTGCTGCAGAAGGGCTTGCGATCGAGGAACTGGCCGGCATCGGGGCCGTCGCGCGTCAGGCCGGCGCTGTTGGAGAGCACCTGGCCGACCGTGACCCTGGCGACCTCCGGATGCAGCCCGTCGATCAGGCTGCCGACCTCGTCGTCGAGCCGCAGGCGACCTTGGTCGACGAGGCGCAGGATGCCGGCCGAGGTGAAGCTCTTGGAATGGGAGGCGATGCGGAAGCCGTGCCGCGGCGTCAGGGCTTCGCAGGTCGCGAGATCGGCGCTGCCGAAGGCGGCCTCCAGAACGACCTCGTCGCCATCGGCGATCGCGACCGCGCAGCCCGGCTGGTCATGGTGGCGGCGCTGGAAATCGAGCCAGGACGCGACATAATCGAGGGCAGGGGCAAGCCACGGCTTCATGATCTCAGGTCCGTCACGGTTCCGGAAGAGCGTGAACATGGCACGATTCCGCCGGGCGCCGGCAACCATCGGATGGATGAGGGCGGCCATGCGGTGGCGGCGGCTTTCGCTTGCCCTTCGCGGCCTGCCGTGGCATCGCTCCCGGCCAATCGAAAGGATCCAGGACCGTGGACAAGACAGAACTCGCCAAGCTGGAAGGCTATCTTCGCCGTACCTTCAACAACCACGCCATCAGCGTGCGCGCCCGGATGAAGAAGACCGACTCGGCCGAGGTCTATCTGGGCGAAGAGTTCATCGGCATCATCCATGTCGACGACGAGGACGGCGATCGCTCGTTCAACTTCACCATGGCGATCCTCGACGTCGATCTTGAGGATTGAGAAGCCAGGGCGTCATGCTCGGGCTCGACCCGAGCATGACGTTAAAGTGGCGGCTAAGTGCCTTCTTCTGCCGGGGATTCTCGGGTCAAGCCCGAGAATGACGTTCGATCCTACCGGATCAGCCCGTCGAGCGTCCGCCGGACGCCGCCGAGCATCACCGCCCAGTCGGCGATGATGGCACGGGGGAAGCGGATGTTCACGTCCATGCCGCGATGCTGGAAGGTGATGCGGCAGGGCTCATCGAGGCCGGAGCCGGTCTCGATCGGGCAGCGTGCGGCAAAGCCTCTCCCGTCGGGCACCGAGACGTAGAACTCGTCATTCTCGAATGGCGAGCCCTTGCGAAAACCGCGGACCACGAGGCCGCCGGGATTCGACCAGACGGTCGGCGTCAGGAAACGAGCATAGGTGGCGAGCTGCCGGGCCGGCTCGTTGACCTTGTCGGGCGGGCTCAACGTGATCAGAAGGCGCCTGCGGTTGTCTGCTTGAGCCGGGCCGAGGCTCGGCCAATCCAGGCGAAGCCGGACCATCCCGACCAACTGGCTCGTGTCGCGATCATCGTCGAAGCCGGTGAGGTCCTTCGGGATCATCAGGGCGACGTCGCCGACGCGGGCCGGCTGCGGAGCAGCCGCAGGCTCATCGCGGCGATGGGTCAGATAGACGGCGAACCCCGTCGCCAGCACGCCGGCCGTCAGGATCAGCAGCATCGCCTTCAGCAGGGCGCCGTCGGCGCGCGGCAGGGGGGCTGCCCGCTGTTGCAGGCGCATGCGTACCATCGAGGTCAGATGGGCGGCCTGGTGGCCGGGCCGGTGATAGGGCAGCGATGCGGTCATTCCGGTGCCTTGCGATCAAGTCGCAACCACTGAATCACCGCCGGCTTAACGCGGCGTAAACCATAACCCCGCCGGCACGGTTAACTATCGGTTAAATCCGCCCTTCACAGACCGCCGGCCCTGCGGCAGGTTCTCGCGTCGTTCTGGTCGAGAGTTTGTGTTCGTGACCGTCCAACCTGCCGCCATCGAGGCGCTCCAGTCCCTGTTCCTCGGCTTCGCCTTCGCGGGGCTGCTCGCAAGCGCCTTCGAGCTGTTCACGGCGCAGCGCGCCGATTTCAAGCTGCTGCAGGCCGGCGGGCTCGTCGCCGTCGCCAGCGTGCCGGTGGTCATCTTCAGCGCGCCCTTCCTGATCCTGCGCAACACGGTGCATGGCCGTCAGAGCGGCGGGCGGCCGTTTTCCTTGCTGATGCTCGCCGGCCTCGCCGCCGGCATCTGGAGCCTGGTTTCGGGCCGGGTCGTGCTCGACCTGCTGCATCTCCTCGGCGCTTGACGACAGGCGCCGCCCGCCTGCAATCCTGAGGGCTCGAACCGTCAGGACAAGCCGATGCCCCTTTATGCGCTCGATGGAACAAGGCCGGACACTGCGAAGACCGGAGAGTGGTGGCTTGCGCCCGACGCGCATGTCATCGGCCGGGTCCGGCTGGCGGCCGGGGTGGGGATCTGGTTCGGCGCGGTGCTGCGCGGCGACAACGAGTGGATCACCATCGGGGAGGGCAGCAACATCCAGGAAGGCTGCGTTCTCCATACCGATATGGGCTATCCGCTGACTGTCGGAGCGAATTGCACGATCGGCCATCGCGCCATCCTGCATGGCTGCACGATCGGCGAGAACAGTCTCGTCGGCATGGGCGCGACCGTGCTCAACGGTGCGAAGATCGGCCGCAACTGCCTCGTCGGCGCCAATGCTCTGGTGACGGAAGGCAAGGAATTTCCCGACAATTCGCTGATCGTCGGCTCGCCGGCCCGCGCGGTCAGGACGCTCGACGACAAGGCTGCGGAAGGAATCACCGCTTCAGCGAAGGCCTATGTCCAGCGCTGGCGCCAGTTCGCGGCGGGGCTCGAACGGTTGGACTGAGGCTCCAAAAGAAGCGGGCCGGCTTCCCGCGGAGGAAAGCCGGCCCTTGGCGAAACCCGATCCTTGGGGACGGGTGGGTGGGGACGTGACCGAGCCTCGCCGTCCTTATCGCCGCAGTCGCAATCGGGCTGCGACCGATTTCATCAGCGCTGCACCGAAGCCACCGTCGGGGTCTGCGCGCCGCCGAGCGAGGTCCAACCCGTGCGGTACTGCGACTCGCGCTTGACGTAGACGTAGCCGGTCTGGCTCCAGGGCAGGATCGCGTTACGCTTGTTGTCGAGGATGAAGTCGCCGCGATCGGTGCGGATCATCAGCACGGCGTGGCCGGCATTCTCTTCGTCGATCACGACGGTGACCAGCATGGCGCGGCGCGGCAGGCCGGCCTCTGCCAGGCGCTTGCGCTTCAGCAGCACATAATCCTCGCAGTCGCCCTTGCCATCCGTGGGAATATCCCAGCGGTCGACGACGCCCCAATGATCCTCGTCGGTGATCGCCTCGATCTCGCGATTGGCGCTGTTGTTGACCGAAACGATCGTCTTCCAGAGCTTCGCGTTCAGGCTGATCCGCTCGGCCTCGCGGGTGTCGACGCGGCACTCGGACGGCATGCGCTTGCAGAAATCCGTCCAGGCATAGGGTGCGCGGGCGTCGCCGGAGGCTTCGGCCGGTAGGCTCGCGACGGGAATGCCGGCCGAGCCCTGAGCCTGAGCCATGCCTGCGCCGGCCATGGCGACCATGGAGGCGAGAGCGGTACCAATCAGATTGCGTTTGAGCGAGAGCATGTCGTCCCCTTTCTGTCCCGGGGAGACGATGCGTGCCGGCGGATGGATTCGAGCTGAAATGGAAACGTACAAATTTATGTATTCGGCCGCAGGAATGGCCAAGTAAAGATCAGCCTCAACCTTGTTCGAAAGCGGAAGTAACGATTTGCGTCGATGGAAAAACCAAGCGTTAACCCTTAATTGTTCGTTGTACAGCGAGAGCTGATTAACCTACGCATTCGTTACCGCGCCGGGACCGAAAGGACTGCGGTCGAGGGGATGCCGAAGTGCCGGTGCTGGCTGGAACGCCGGTGGACTCCGGTCGGTTATCCTGATCGAACTGGGTAGGAAGGACGCGCCACGATGAGCAAGCTGACCATCTGGAGTTATGACTGGGTGCCCGAGGGCCCGCGGGGCTTCGTGCGCGATCTGAGGCTGCGCTGGGCCTGCGAGGAGGCGGGGCTTGCTTACGATGTCCGCACAATTCCCTTCGACGGGCGCGAGACAAATCATCTCGCGCGCCAGCCCTTCGGCCAGATCCCGTTCCTGGACGACGGCGCGGTGAAGCTGTTCGAGAGCGGGGCGGGGCTGCTGCATCTGGCCCGCAAGAGCGAGGCCTTGATGCCGACCGATCCGGTCGGGGAGGCGGAAACGCTGCAATGGACGCTGGCTGCGCTCAACTCGATCGAGATGGTCAGCGTGCCCTGGTGGTTCCTGACCGTGACCGGCGCAGCCGAGAACCATCTGACAGGCTGGATGGGGATGCGCCTTGGCCAGCTCGAGCAGGTGCTCAGCGAACGCGAATGGCTGGCGGCCGGCCGCTTCACCGTCGCGGACCTGCTGATGGCGGATGTACTGCGGGTCGAGAAGGTCCGTGCCTTCGGCGATCGGCCGGCGAGCGAGGCCTATGTCGCCCGCGTCACTGATCGCCCGGCCTTTCGAAAGGCTGAGGCCGATCAGATTGCCTTGTTCAAGTCGGCGGACGCGAAGCGGCGCGCTGCGGAGTGACGTCGAAAAAGGAGGGCGCCCGCGAGTGCGGGCGTCAGAGTTCCAGGTTCTCGTCGAGCAGGTCGGCCGAGAGCGGGAAGCGGAATTCCGCCGCGTAGCCGCCGTCGAAGCGGCGGACGACGCGGGCCGGCGTGGTGCCGAGCCGAACCGGCGTGTTGAGCGGCAGGTCGAGGTCGCTGGAGAAGGCGGCGCCCGAGAGCGAGATGTCGATGATGCGGACGATATGCTCGGCACCGTCGTCCATCACCAGGGTCGAGCGCGGATTGCGCGGCACGATGCGTTCGTGGCGGCGATCCTCGGGCAGGCCGAGTTCCTCGCGATTGGCGAGCCAGGTCAACTGCGCCGTGAACTTCTCGCGCTTGCGGCTGGTCGCGGTGATGGTCATCGCGAAGCCTTCGGCCGTGGTGCGGACGCAATTGCCCTCGATGCGGCCGAGATGCTCGAGATAGACGATGACGCGCTCGCCGGGCCGGGCCTTGGCCGGCGCGGCGAGATGCACGCCGCCGGGCGAGATGTCGATCGACTGGCAGGGATATTCCATGCGGTTCGGCAGCATATAGCGGCCCAACAACACCACTTTCATACGGAAATGCCGCCTGCGCTCAGCAGGGTAGGCAGCCGCACGGGGCGTTTTGAGGGCGCTCAACATCAATACCGACCTAGATTCCCCGATGATCCTAGGCGGGTTTCGGTTAACGCATCGTTCCGATCAGGCCCGCCCGCCCGGTAATACCACGAGACGGGGCGGTTCGGCTCGGCGCGGCGCGACGGGTGGGCGTGCGGTCGCCGCAGGCCAGAGCATCCTGAGAGAGATCATCCGCATCGATTCAATCGTGTCGAGGCCGAGCCAGTCCGGCGACAGGGCGGGCGAGAGCGCGCCCAGCACGCGGGCATGGGTGCGGCCCCGGTAGCGCAAGGGCAGCAGCAGCAGTTCGAGATAGATCGGCGTGCCGGTCACCGATTTGCCGGAGAGGCCGGCGACCGCGCCGGCGCTCTCGTCCATTACCGTCTGGACGAGGCGGCGCATGTCGCCCTGCGCCTCGACATCGGCCCAGAGCGCGGTGAAGGCACGGCCGCGCAATTCCCGGCCGATCAGGGCGCAGAGCCGCGTTCCCGCCAACCGGAAGACCGGCCCGATCGGCTCGTTCTCCAGCACGAAGGTATCGGCAAGGGCGTGCCGCAAGGCGCCGGGCTCGATTTCGCCTCGCTCGGGCGCGGCCCGTTCGCCGCGCAACCCGTCCCAATATTCGAAAACCAGACGTGTGCTCGCGTTCTTCATCCTGTGCCCATATCGCCCGGTGTCTCTCCCTGGAGCGGCCGGCGTCCGAAGACGGCGCGGATCCGTTCGAAAGGAGGACGAATCAATCTCTCAGAAGATCGCTGACGCATTCGCCGTGCCGTCTTGCCACCCCGTGCTGAGTCGGGGGAGGCGGCAGGGGCGTTAGGGTTAATCAAGTCTTACGATTGTGGATGATCGTTAAAATGCGCATCAATCTCCCCCGAGATTCGCGGATGCGACGGTTTCCGCAAGACGAGGTGGAGGGGGGCGTGAGCCAGCCGTCCGGCACGACCGGGCGGCCTCACAGCCGGCGGAAAAGGGGACGGCGCGAGCCGCTCCCCTTTTTCGTTGAATCCCGCAGGGCCCGCCGCTTGCACCCTGCGGGCGCTTCGGCAAGTGTGTCGGCCGCATGGCTTCCCAATCTTCTCCTCCACAGGGGCGCGAGCCCGTCTTCAACCTGCCTTCCGCCGTGGTCTGGCTATTGGCGGTTCTGGCCCTGATCCAGGCCGGCCGCTCGCTGCTGTCGGACTATGACGATTACGTGCTGATGTCCTGGCTCGCCTTCGTGCCGGCGCGATTGACGCTCTGGCTCTCGCCGGGGCGGATCGACGATGTCGTCGGGGCGATGGCGCAGGTCACGGGCGGGCAGGACGTGGCCGAGCGCCTGCAGCTCGTCCGGCTCTTGCTCGCGGATGGCGGGGTGAGGCTCTGGACCGTCCTGACCTATGGCCTGCTGCACGGCTCCTGGCTGCATCTCGTCTCGAACGCGGTCTGGCTGGCGGCTTTCGGCAGCCCGGTCGCGCGGCGGCTCGGGCCGGGGCGCTTCCTCAACCTGATGGCGCTGGCGACGATCGGCGGCGCATTGCTGCACTGGTGGTCGCGCGATCTCGACGTGCTGCCGCTGGTCGGTGCTTCGGCCGGCATCTCGGGGGCGACGGCGGCGGCGGTTCGCTTCGTCTTCGCGCCGGGGCTGCGCTTCGGCGAGCTCGGCGACGACGCGGTCGTCCGGGCGATTCCGGCCGAGCCGCTCGGCCAGCTCTGGCGCAATTCGCGGGCGCTGCTGTTCATCGCAATCTGGTTCGTGACGAACATCCTGTTCGGTGCCGGGCTGGTGCCGATCTTCGGCGAGGAGACCAGTATCGCCTGGGAGGCCCATATCGGCGGATTCGTCGTCGGATTGCTGCTGTTTCCGCTGCTCGACCGGGGTCGGCAAGCGAGCTGACGCGGGCGCCCAGTAGGCTCTTTAGAACGGTTTCGGAAACCTTGCTTGCGCCAAGGTCTTCGCCCACACTCGCCGCATTGCGAAGCGCTTCCGAGCCGGCCCGGCATCGCGAGACTTGCCGGCCCTCGCGAAGTTCCAGCGGAACCGCGCGCCGGCAACGGCGCGCCTGCGAGGAGGGACTGTCCATGAATGTCGAGCAGTTGCTGAGCGGCAAGGGGCACGATGTGATCTCGGTGCAGCCGCATCGGACGCTGGCCGAGGCGATCCGCACGCTGAGCGAGAAGCGCATCGGCGCCGTCGTCGTCATGGGAGCGGACGGGGCGCTGGTGGGTATCCTGTCGGAACGCGACATCATCAGGGCGCTTGGCGAATTGGGAGCCGGCGCTCTGGAGAGCGCGGTGTCGCGCTCGATGACCTCAAAGGTCGTGACCTGCCGGCCGCAGACCAGCGTCGACGAATTGATGGAGATCATGACCACCGGCCGCTTCCGCCACGTCCCGGTGGTCGAGAACGGCCGCGTTACCGGCCTCGTCTCGATCGGCGACGTGGTGAAGCATCGGGTCGCCGCCATCGAGGCCGAAAGCCAGGCGATGCGCGATTATATCGCGATGGCGTGATGGAAGCCTGTTCGCGTTTCCGTTGAAACACGGGTCATCCCGGCCCGGAGCGAAGCGCAGAGCCGGGATCCATACCTAAACCTTGATCGGAAGCGCTCCGGCATGGATCCCGGATCAAGCCCGGGATGACCCGCGTGTTTCCATGCAAAATCCGGTAGGCTCAGGCGCAGCCGGAGAGCGTCAGCTCTCCGGTGCGATATGATTGGCGGCGACGAGGGTGGCGATGTCGTCGAGCGACCGCCGGGCGGCCTGGCGGCCGAGTTCGATCGTCTCGCCGGCCCGGTGGAAGTCGAACAGGCCGATGCGGCCGAGCTTGGGGCCGATCATCACGTCCGGCGGATCGCCCGCCAGACGCGAACGCGAAATCCGGTCCTGCGTGATGTTGAAGGCGTCGATCATCACGCCGGCGAGGCCGGGGCGGTTCTCGGCCGGGCGGCCGACGATATTGCGGACGCGCTTCGCCGCGCCGCTGATGCCGTCATACCAGCGCGGCTCGGGTTCGATCCGCAGTTCCGGCACGAGCGGATCGGGATCGGAGCTCTGGTCCTGGATCGTCGTGCCGCGGCCGGTAAGGTCGCTGTTGAGGTTGACGCAGATCACGACATCAGCGCCGAGTGCGCGCGCCGCCGTGACCGGGACGGGATTGACCAGCGCGCCGTCCATCAGCCAGCGCCCGCCGAGCTTCACGGGGTCGAAGATGCCGGGCAGGGCGTAGGAGGCGGTCAGAGCCTCGACCAGCGGGCCGCGGGTCAGCCAGATCTCATGGCCGAATCCAAGCTCGGTCGCGACTGCAACGAAGCGGCGATCGAGATCCTCGATCCGGATGCCGTTCAAATTCTGTTCGAGCAGGCGTTTCAGGCGGCTGCCGGCGATCAGCCCGGCACCGCCGATATGGAAATCCATCAGGCCGACGATCCGGCGCTTGGTCATGCTGGTGGCGAATTCGGTGAGCTCGGGCAGCTTGCCGGCGGCGAGACAGCCGCCGACCACCGCCCCGATCGAGGTTCCGGCGATGACATCGGGCGCGAAGCCGGCCTCGATCAGTACTTCGAGCGCGCCGATATGGGCCCAGCCGCGGGCCGCGCCGCCGCCGAGCGCGAGGCCGATCTTCGGCCGGATCAGGGCCGGCTTGCCCTCGACCGGGCGCATATCGTTCATTGCGGCACCACCTCCGCCGAGACCAAAGGCCCGCCGCGCGACACCATCCCACTGCATGGGCTCGTCCCTCCTTGGAATGAGAGGGTCTCAGAAGCCGATGAGCGAAAGATGAACGGCCAAGCCTACGGCGATTATCGCCTGTCCTTGACGATTCCGTGAAGGTGGCTTGGCCGCATCGCGGATGCGCGTGGCGGTCGGCTTCCTCAGTCGCAAACGACCAGCGGCTTCTGCGCCTCGCTTCGTAGCGGCTGCATGCGATAGAAGCACGAGCAGCGCCCGGTATGGCAGCAGCCGCCGTCGCCGGCGACCTTCACCTTGACCCAGAGCGCATCCTGGTCGCAGTCGACCCGCATCTCGACGATGGTCTGGACCTGGCCGGAGGTCGCGCCCTTGTGCCAGAGTTCCTGGCGGGAGCGCGACCAGTACCAGGCCTCGCCGGTATTGATCGAGCGCCTGAGCGCCTCGGCATTCATATGCGCGACCATCAGAACGGCGCCGCTGTCGGCCTCCGTCGCGACGACGGTGACGAGGCCGTTCGCGTCGAAACGGGGGCTCAGCATGTTGCCCTCCTCGAGGGCGTGCTTGTCGGGCGCAGTGGGGAAGAGGGGCATTGCGGCTCCGTCGGAAAATCGTTCTAAGACGTGATCCTGACGTCATTCTCGGGCGAGGCGAAGCGCAGACCCGAGAATCTCGTGCAGGAAAGGCCGCTTTCTCGCCCTGAGATGCTCGGGTCAAGCCCGAGCATGACGGCCTGTTCGCAAGGCGCAGCCAACCGGAGCGATCAAAGCCCCGCCGACTTCACCATCGTGAAGAAGCGAACCTGCTCGGCCGGATCGTCCTGGAAGATGCCGCGATATTGCGTGGTCATCGTCGAGGAGCCCTGCTTCTGCACGCCGCGCATCGACATGCACATATGCTCGGCCTCGACGAGGATGGCGATGCCGCGGGGTTCCAGCGCCTCCTCGATCACGTCGGCGATCTGGGCCGTCATCGTCTCCTGCGTCTGCAGGCGGCGGGCATAGACGTCGACGATGCGGGCGAGCTTCGAGAGGCCGACCACGCCCTTCGACGGGTAGTAGCCGATATGCGCCTTTCCGACGAAGGGCACCATGTGGTGCTCGCAATGCGAATAGAACGGGATGTCGCGGACAAGGACCATGTCGCGATAGCCCTCGACCTCCTCGAAGACCCGGTCGAGGATATGATGCGGATCCTCGGCATAGCCCTTGTAGAATTCCTTGTAGGCCTTGGCGACGCGCCGCGGCGTGTCGGCCAGGCCCTCGCGCGACGGGTCGTCGCCCGCCCAGAGCAGCAATGTGCGGACAGCGGCCTCGGCCTCTTCCTGCGTCGGCTTGCGGACCAGAAACTTGTCAGCGGAGGGGCCGACGGCCCCCTCGACGGACAAGGACTTAACCACAGGGATCATGTGGTGCCTCCCGTTGGGACGATGAAGCCTCGCGAACTGCCCCTCAAAGGCTGCGGCTCCCGAGGCCGGTGTGACAAGTCTGATGCCTCACGGCGGAAGAGGTCTTCAGGCTCTCCCATCATACGACGATCAACCCTATATTGGATCTGCATGCCGGTCATTCCAGACCGGCGAGAGAACTGGCCATGCTGGACGACGTCTACAACAAGCGCATCCTCTCGCTTGCCGCCAACATCCCCCTGCTGCAGCGCCTGCCGTCCCCCGATGCGACGGCGCGCGCCCATTCGAAGCTGTGCGGCTCGACCGTGACAGTCGATGTCACCATGGCGGGCGATGTCGTCACCGGCTTCGGACATGAGGTGAAGGCGTGCGCGCTGGGACAGGCCTCGTCCTCGATCATGGCGCGCCATGTCGTCGGCTCGACAGCGACGGAATTGCGGGAGGTGCGCGAGCAGGCCCGGGCCATCCTGAAGGAGAATGCCGCCCCGCCAGAGGGAAAATGGGCGGATCTGGCGGTGCTCGTGCCCGTGCGCGATTTCAAGGCGCGGCATGCCTCGACCATGCTGACCTTCGACGCGGTGGTCGACGCGATCGACCAGATCGAGGCGAAGCGCCGGGAGGCCGCAGCCTAGCGGCGGGCGATATTTGCCTAGCTTTGTCATTCCGGGGCTTCGCGTAGCGAAGAACCCGGAACCCACGACCGGGTGGGACATACAATGCCTGATGGCAGGCGGCTCATCCGGGCGTGGGTTCCGGGTTCACGTCTTCGACGTGCCCCGGAATGACAAGGTGGTTCGAGCCGGAAACGCTTCCAGATTCGCCTGACGATATGTCGGTCGATCACTTCACCCCGAAGGCGACGCGGATTTCCGGCAGGGTCTCGTCGAAGCGGGCCTTGAAGGCCTGGTCCGCCAGCAGGGCCTTGGCGACGGCCCGGCCGACCTTGTCGCCGGCGACGAGGTCGCTGGGATAGTGGAAGCCGCAGATCAGGCGGCTCTCGTCATAGCTCTTCACCCGCTCCTCCAGCTTGTCCGACAGCTCGGGAATCGCCGCCTTGAGCAGTTCGGCATAAAGGGCCGCCGTCGCGGCGTGGGCGGAGGGGAAGGACGTGCCGACAGGCCGGGCGCCGGGGCAAGGCTTGACGCGGGTCTTGGCCCAGAGCTGGAAGGGGCGCTGGCGGCTGGTCAGCCGGTTGACGCTCTTCAGGAGAATGCCGAGTTCGACTTGCGCCTCGCGGAACAGCAGCCGCACCTCGCGATGGGTGTTGTCGACATAGCCGGTGTCCATGCCGTTCAGGAAATTCACCAGCGCCTGACGCTGGTCGGCGATGGCGGCCTTCTCGCGCTCGGGCGTCCGGTTCAAGGTGATCTGCTGGACCTGCTCGAACTCGGCCTTGCCCTCGGGGCTGTTCTGCGCCGGCGGCAGGCCGATGATCTTGGCGATGTCGAGCTTGGCGCCGTCGAGCCAGAGCAGGTAAGGCCGCTGCTGGGCGGAAGCCGGCATGGCGATGCCAAGGCCAAGGGCCAGCCCGGTGCCGAGCAGAGCTTTCCGAAGGGAGGCCTTGCGAACGAGGGCTTGGCGAAAGCGAGCGGCGCGCATCATGTGTCCGGTATCGAGCAAGGGAAGCGGTTCTGGTTGTGGCTGAACGAAACGAAGCAGACGATCTATTCCAGCGTCTCTTTGTTAAGCAAAGATTTTCGCTGCTGCGAAGCATCGCGCTTTTCCCCAGAAAGGCCGCGCATTTCGCCATTCGCGGCTATCAACTGAGCCTTTCCATGCTGGTCGGGCGGCATTGCCGGCACTGGCCGAGCTGCTCGGCCTATACCGACGAGGCGATCCTGCGCTTCGGCTTGTGGCGCGGCGGCTGGATCGGCGTTGCCCGCGTCTGCCGCTGCAACCCCTGGGGCACGAGCGGCGTCGACATCGTCTGCGAGGCATTGCCGCCCGATGCGAGGTGGTATAGGCCATGGTCCTATGGCCGCTGGCGCGGAACGAACGTGCCGGCGGCTTTCGATTCCGAAGCCGAACCGACTGCGGGCGGCGGAACGACCTCACATTCGCAGCCGGTCTGACTTACGGGGCCCGTATCCCCGAGTGAGCAGGAGCACGATCGATGACGATCTCCCTGACATTTCCCGATGGCGCCAAGCGCGAGTTTCCCTCCGGCATCACCGGAGTCGAGATCGCCAAGGGCATCTCTCCCTCCCTCTTGAAGCGCACTGTCGCGATGGCGCTCGACGGCACCGTCGTCGATCTCGCCGATCCGATCACCGCGGATGCCAGGATCGAGCTTCTGAACCGGGAAGACCCGCGTTCGCTGGAGCTGATCCGGCACGACACCGCGCACGTCCTCGCCGAGGCCGTGCAGGAGCTCTTTCCCGGCACGCAGGTGACGATCGGCCCGGTGATCGAGAACGGGTTCTTCTACGATTTCGCTCGCAACGAGCCCTTCACCCCGGAGGACTTCCCGGCGATCGAGAAGAAGATGCGCGAGATCATCGCGCGCGACAAACCCTTCACCAAGGAGGTCTGGAGCCGCGACAAGGCCAAGGATTTCTTCGCCGCAAAGGGCGAGGCCTACAAGGTCGAGCTGGTCGATGCGATCCCCGCCGACCAGACGCTGAAGATGTACGCACAGGGCGACTGGATTGATCTCTGCCGTGGCCCGCACATGACCTCGGTCGGCAAGGTCGGCAACGCCTTCAAGCTGATGAAGACGGCCGGTGCCTATTGGCGCGGCGACTCGAACAACGCGATGCTGACCCGCATCTACGGCACGGCCTTCGCGAAGCAGGAAGAGCTCGACGCCTATCTCAAGCAGCTCGAGGAGGCGGAGAAGCGCGACCACCGCAAGCTCGGCCGGGAGATGGACCTGTTCCATTTCCAGGAGGAAGGTCCGGGCGTCGTGTTCTGGCACTCCAAGGGCTGGCGGCTGTTCCAGGAGATCATCGCCTATATGCGCCGCCGCCTCGCCGCCGACTACGAGGAGGTGAACGCGCCGCAGATCCTCGACAAGTCGCTCTGGGAGACCTCGGGCCACTGGGGCTGGTACCAGGACAACATGTTCGCGGTGAAATCGGCCTCGGCTTTCGAGAACCCGGCCGATGCCGAGCGCGATCACCGCGTCTTCGCGCTGAAGCCGATGAACTGCCCGGGCCATGTCCAGATCTTCAAGCATGGTCTGAAGAGCTATCGCGATCTGCCCATCCGGCTTGCCGAATTCGGCAATGTCCATCGCTACGAGCCTTCGGGCGCGCTGCATGGACTGATGCGCGTGCGCGGCTTCACGCAGGACGACGCGCATATCTTCTGCACGGAGGAGCAGCTCGCGGCCGAGTGCCTGAAGATCAACGACCTGATCCTGTCGGTCTACGAGGATTTCGGCTTCACCGAGGAACTCGTGATCAAGCTCTCGACGCGCCCCGAGAAGCGCGTCGGCTCCGATGCGGTCTGGGACCATGCCGAGGAGGTGATGACCGGCGTGCTGGAGCGGATCGCCAAGCAGTCCGGCAACCGGATCAAGATCGAGATCAATCCGGGCGAGGGCGCGTTCTACGGGCCGAAATTCGAGTACGTGCTGCGCGACGCCATCGGCCGGGACTGGCAATGCGGCACGACGCAGGTCGACTTCAACCTGCCGGAGCGGTTCGGCGCCTTCTATATCGGCGCCGACGGCGAGAAGAAGCAGCCGGTCATGGTCCACCGCGCCATCTGCGGTTCGCTGGAGCGCTTCACCGGCATCCTGATCGAGCACCATGCCGGGCATTTCCCGCTCTGGCTGGCGCCCGAGCAGATCGTCGTCTGCCCGATCACCTCGGAGGCGGATGCCTATGCCGAGGATGTGACGATGGCCCTGATGGGCGCCGGCCTGCGTGCCCGCGCCGATCTGCGCAACGAGAAGATCTCGTACAAGGTGCGCGAGCACTCGCTGGCCAAGGTCCCGGTCATTCTCGCCGTCGGCAAGCGCGAGGCCGAGGAGAAGACCGTGACGGTCCGCCGGCTCGGCAGCCAGGCGCAGACGGTGATGACGCTGGACGAGGCGCTCGCGGCGCTGGGCCAGGAGGCACTTGCGCCTGATCTGGCGCGCCGGAAGGCCGTGAAGGCTGTGTAACCAGCGGCACCTCACGCTTGTCATTCCGGGGCGCGCCACAGGCGCGAACCCGGAACCCACGACCGGGTGAGCCGTCTGCAAAAGACGTTAGATGTTGCACCCAGTCGTGAGTTCCGGGTTCTTCTCTGCGCGAAGACCCGGAATGACAACGGTGTTTGCACTCCACTAGCGAATCCAGCCCTCGCCATGGCAGATTGCCGGCGATGCTGACCGGTTCCTATCGCAAGCGGCTCGAAGCCGATCTTCCCCGCTGGGTCACCGAGGGCTGGCTCACGGCCGAGAATGCCGGCGCGATCCGGCGCTCGGTCGCGCGCGAGCAGGGCGGCATCCGCCTGCCGGCCGTGCTCGGCCTGCTCGGCGGCCTGCTGATCGCGGCGAGCGTCGCCGCCTTCGTCGCGGCTGGCTGGGAGGACATCCCGCGCCTCGTCAAGCTCGGCATGGTCCTCGCTGCGATTGCCATCTGCATCGCCTATGCGTTCCGGCTGGAGCGGCAGGGTTCGCCGCGCGGCGCCGATGCCGCCGTGACCTGCGGCGTGCTGATCTTCGGCGCGGGCCTGGCACTGGTCGGCCAGATGTATCATCTGCCGGCGGACTGGCCGGGCGGGGCCCTGCTGGTCGCGCTCGGCGGCCTGATCGCCGCCGTCCTGATGGGCTCGAACGGCGCGCTCGCGATCGCGCTGATCGCGATCTGCGCCTGGAGCGGTGGGCGCTGGGAGGAGGCGCGCAGCGGCGCCCATCTTAGCTTCTTCATCCTCTATCTGCCGGCGCTCTGGCTCTCGCTGTCGCGTGACAACCGGCTGGTGCATCACCTCGTCGTGCTCGCGGCAGCCGCCTGGCTCGCGATGGCGCCCGGCTATGGGCTGTTCGACCGCTTCGATTACGGGCTTCTGGCCTATGGGCTGGCGCTCGCCGTGTTCTACGTGGCGCTGGGTGCCCTGGCGCTCGACCGGGACCTGCCTTCTGTCCTGACCGCCTGCCTGCCCTGGGGCCTGCTCGGGCTGGTGCTGGTGCTGAACGTCGAACTGATCCGCATCCTCGACCGGGACGAGGCACGGGCAGGCCATGCCTTCCGCTTCGTCTTCCTGGCCTATGCCGTCGCCATTCCCGTCGTCGCCTGTCTGGCGGGCCTCGCGCGCGAGCGGCGCTTCGCCTGGCCGCTGGCGGCGGGGCTCGCTTTCGCCTTGCTGGTGCCCGCCGTGTTCTGGACCGGGATCGTCACAGCCATGGTCGGCAAGATCATCGTCGCGAGCCTCGTGCTGCTGGCGGCGACCGCGCTGGTGGTGGCCGGGTCGGTCGGCGGCATCCGGCGGCTGGTTCTGGCGGGCTCGGCGCTGTTCGGCGTCGCGATCCTGATCCTGCTCTGGCAGACGATCGGCACGCTGCTGGACCAGTCGCTGTTCTTCCTCGTCGCGGGCGCCGCGCTGCTGGCGATCGCCTCCGGGGCGCGGCGGCTCTTCGCCCGGCTCAACCCGCCCGAGAAGGAAGCGGCCTGATGCGCGCGCTTTCGGCCGATAGCCTCGTCGCCAGGGTGCCGCTGGTCTGGCGCGCGCTGGCAACCGCGCTGCTGCTGGGGCTCGTGCTGCTCGCGCTCGTCGAGCAGCGGGCGCGCATCCTGCGAGGCGGTACCGAAATCCGTCTGCGGAGCGTGCCGGTCGATCCACGCGACCTCTTCCGCGGCGATTACGTCATCCTCGCCTATCCGATCAGCACGGTGGAAGCCGATGCCGCGGGCCAGTCGGGCTTCCAGCGTGGCGAGCGCGTCTATGTCAGCCTCGGCCGGGACGAGCAGGGCTTCGCCAAGGCGACCGGCGTCGCGCGTGACTGGCCGAAGGTCGGCGACGGTATCGTCGTGATCGCCGGACGCGTCACCGCGACCTCGGCCTGCGCCACCAACGCGAACGGCGATGTCGATTGCAGTGGGCGGCGCAACCGCCTGCGCATCGCCTATGGGCTCGAGAGCTATTTCGTGCCGCAGGGCGAAGGCAAGGCGATCGAGACCACCGACAAGGCCCGGATCGAGGTCGTCGCCGCCGTTTCGTCGTCGGGGGAGGCCGCGATCAAGCGTCTGCTGATCGACGGCAAGCCGGTCTACGCCGAACCGCCGTATTGAAGAGCATTGGCTGTTCACGGGCCCGCCTCGACTTCTCGTAAAAGCGTGGGGCATCCCGGACGCGGCGAAGCGGAGATCCGGGGTCCATTCCTGAACCTTGACTGGAAGCGCTCCGGCATGGATCCCGGGTCAAGCCCGGGATGACCTGCGTATTTCCTTAAGCGTCATCGTCCGACGGCGTCCGTTATCACATTGCCGTGTCGGCGCCGCTCCGTCTCGACCCCGCCGCAAAGCCGCTCATGATGCATCACACGTGCTTGTGACAACGCGCCGCGTGACGCGAATCCCCGGGAGTTATATGAACAGCAGATGAACGGCTTCGACAGCGGACGTTCATCTGGGAGCGTTGACCCGGGAACATGTATCGGCCGTCGACGTTTCGACTGTGATTTCCGGCCTGCCGAAGGCTGCCTCGCTCAAGGACTTGCGTCCCGTGTCCTCCCTCTCTTCCTTCAGGCGCTTCCTGCTTCTCGGCCGACCGGCCGTGGACGCGGTGCTGACCGCGCAGGGGCGGGACGCGCGGATCGACGTGATCCGCGGGCTCGCCCTGCTGATCATCTTCATCAACCACATGCCGGGGAACGTGGTCTCGGCCTATATGCCGCATAATTTCGGCTTCTCGGACGCGGCCGATATCTTCGTGCTGCTCGCCGGCGTCTCGGCGACGCTGGCCTATGGGGGGCTGATCGAGCAGCGTGGCTTCGCGGTCGCCGGCCTGAAGCTCGGCGCCCGGCTCTGGACGCTCTACATCGCCCATATCGCTGTGTTCATCATCGTCTGCGGCGTGGTCGCCACGGCGGTGACGCGGACGCAGAACCCGCTCTATATCGAGGCGATCAACATCCAGCCCTTCTTCCGCGACACGATCGAGGCGCTGATCGGCGCGCTGACCCTGACCTATCAGCCGTCCTATCTCGATATCCTGCCGCTCTATATCGTGCTGCTCGCGCTGTTCCCGATGATGTATTATGCGGCGCGGCTGAGCCCGCTGCTGACGCTCGCCTGCTCGCTGGCGATCTGGCAGGCGGCGCTCGCTTTCGAGCTGAACCTGCCCAATGGCAATGCCGGCACCTGGTTCTTCAACCCCTTCGCCTGGCAGGTCGTGTTCACGCTCGGCGTCGTCATCGGCCGCGCGGCGCAACTCGGCGTTCGCGCGCCGCGCCTCGTCTGGCTCGACGTCGCGGCGGTCGCCTTCATCGTCTTCGCCTGGGTGGTGAAGGCGTCGAGCGGCAATCCGACCGGAATCGTGACGCTGAACGACTGGTTCGACTCCGTTCAGCTCGGCTCGGACAAGACCAATCTCGCCTGGACGCGCATCCTGCATATCGGCGCGCTGGCCTGGCTGGCGATCCGCTGGCTGCCGGCGGGTGGTGCCTTGGCCAAGGCGATGCCCGGCCGCGCGCTGGCCAAGACGGGACAGAATTCGCTGCATGTCTTCTGCGTCGGCATCGTGCTCTCGATCATCGGGCAGATCGTGCTCGCGGAAACCTCCTTCGATCTCGGCGTTCAGTTGCTGATATGCACGGCTGGCGCTACAATCCTGACAGGGTTAGGGATTTTCCTGTCGTGGTACGGTTCGATCACGAAACGCGGCGCAAGCGCCGAGGCTATCCAGGCCCGTGGCGCGCCGTTGCCGCGGCCGTCCTTCTCCTCGCGCTGAATTCCGGATCGGGCGCGGCGCCGCTGCCGCCGCCGCTCGATGCCCGCTGCCGCACGGAAGCGGCGAAGATCGCCTTTCAGCCAAGCCTTCCCGCCGCCCGCAGGGCGCTTCAGGAAACCGGCCGCCTGACGATCGTTGCGCTCGGTTCCTCCGCGACCGCAGGGTCCGGCGCCAGCGCCGACGACAGGAGCTACCCGTCCGTCCTGCAGGCGGAATTGCGCCGGCGCCTGCCGGGGGCCGAGGTCAGGGTCGTCAACAAGGGCGTCGGCGGCCAGTCGGCTTACGACATGCTGTCGCGCATGCAGGCCGACGTCATCGACGAGAAGCCGGCGATCGTGATCTGGCAGGCCGTGATCAATGACGTGATCCGCGATGTCGGCGAGGACAAGCTCGGCAAGATCCTGCGCAAGGGCGTCGGCAAGGCACGGGCTGCCGGGATCGAGATGATCCTGATGGACCTGCCCTGGCTGCCACGCGAGGGGCGCTACCCGCATTACGACGATTACCGCAAGGTGCTGACGAAAACGGCGCAGGATCAGGCGATCGCGCTCTTTCCGCGCTATGCGATGATGAAGGGCTGGTCGAATTCACGCCAGTTCACCCCGGAGGAACTCGTCGGCATGGACGGCTTGCATCTGGTCGATGCGGGCTATCGCTGCCTGGCGCTGCGGCTGGCGGATGGAATCGTCGCCGGGATCGGGCCCGTCAGGATCGAGACGGCGGGCAAGGGAAAGCCGACGAATTGAAGTTCTGTCATTCCGGGGCGCGCCTGCGGCGCGCCCCGGAATGACAACGGGCGTGCGAAGGAGCTGCCGGCCTACTTTGCCAGAACCTCGATATCGCGGTCGCTGCCCGACTCGACCTTGAAGTCGCGGGAATAGACCTGTCCCTCCTGCCGGGCGATCAGGACATAGTCGCCCTCGGCCAGGATGACCTGCGGGAAGGCGCCGATCGCCTCGCGGATCACGTCGCCGCCGGGAGTCAGCACGCTGAAGGCGGTGCCGGCGAAGGCTTCGCCGCCGGCATTGGCGACGAGCTTCAGCGTCACCTTGGCGGCGCGGTGATGCAGCGTCGCGTCGGTGACCTTGCCGGTCTCGACCTTCACGTCGGCGCGCTGGATCGCGTTGGAATCGCCGTAGGTCAAGACGATGTGATAGGTGCCCTCGGGCAGGCGGATGACCTCGCCCGCCTTGGCGCCGCTGGTGATCAGGCGTCCTTCCGAATTGCCCTGCAGCGGCACGAAGACCGAGAAGGAGAGCAGGGAGCCCGGGAGCGGCGCATCGCCGATCGAACCGGCGAGCGAGAGCGCTCCCGCGCTGATCTGTACCTGGTCGCGCAGACCGTCCGGCCCCAGGCTGAGGCGCTTGGTGCCGCTGGCGAAGCCATAGCCGGCATGGATGACGTAGTTGCCCGGCGGAAGCGAGAAGGCGGGCTCCGGCTCGGAGGAGCGCGCGACGATCCTGGGGGAGGCGCCATCGACGCCTTCGCTGAGGACGCGCCAGTTCAGCCCGGAGCGGATCGGCTTGCGGTCGGCGGCGAACTGGGCGGCCAAGGTCAGGCGCGCGAGCCCGTTCGGCGCGGCCGGCTGGCCCTGCATCGGTGCAGGAGGAGGCGCATCGGCTCCGGGGCCGGGATCGGCGGACTGGGCGCCGGCAAGATCGGGCGCAAGCAGGACGGCCATGGCGAAGGCCGCTCCGACAAGGCGGCGAGCTTTGAAGCCCTCCAATTCAAGCATGCTTTTCGTCCTCGGCGGTTCTGCGGCGATGTATGAGCAGCTCCGCTTGTCCTCATCATGGCGAAGGAATAGGTCAATTACCAAGCCATAGTCAGGATGTTTCATGACCGATACGCTCTCTCTGCTCAAGCTGCGTCGCTCCGTGCCGCCGCAGTTCCTCACGGCGCCTGGCCCGGATGGCGCCCAGCTCGACGACCTCCTGGCCATTGCCGCGCGCGTGCCCGATCATGGCAAGCTCGCGCCCTGGCGCTTCATCGTCTTCAAGGGGGCGGCCCGCGAGGAGGCGGCCGATATCGTCGCCCGCATCTTCCGGGAGAAGAACCCGCAGGCGAGCGAGGACCAGGTCGAGTTCGAGCGCAAGCGCCTGCTGCATGCGCCGGTCATCGTCGCCGTGATATCGCGGGCGCGCGAGCACGCCAAGATTCCGCTCTGGGAGCAGGAGCTCTCGGCCGGCGCGGTCTGCATGAACATGCTCGTCGCCGCCTATGCCATGGGCTATGCCGGCTCCTGGCTGACCAACTGGTTCTCCTTCGACCGGCAGGTGCTGAGCGAATTCGGGCTGGCCGAGGACGAGCGCATGGCCGGCTTCCTGCATCTCGGCACCCCGACCGCGCCGATCACCGATCGCGACCGGCCGGTGATGGCCGATATCGTCAGCTATTACGGGTCCTGACACGATGATCTATTCGGCCACGAAAGAGGATCTCGGCTTCGCGCACGATCCGTTCAAGGCGATCGTCGCGCCGCGGCCGATCGGCTGGATCACGGCGCTGAGCGCCAAAGGCGAGGTCAATCTCTCGCCCTACAGCTTCTTCAACGCGATCTCGTCGCGGCCGAACATCGTGATGTTCTCCTCGGAGAACCGGAAGGACGCCGTCGCCTTCGCCGAGGAGACCGGCGAGTTCACCTGCTCGCTGGTGACCAAGGCGCTGGCGCATCCGATGAACCTGACCTCGGCGCCGCTGCCGCGGGGCGAGAGCGAATATCCCCATGCCGGGCTGGAGATGGCGCCGTCGCGCTTCGTCAAGCCGCCGCGCGTCGCCGGCACGCCGGCCGCGCTCGAATGCAAGCTGCTCTCGGTCCAGCAGTTGCAGGATATCGACGGCAACGCCGTGCCGCGCTGGATGGTGTTGGGGCAGGTCGTCGGCATCTTCATCGACGATGCCTTCGTCAAGGACGGGCGCTTCGACACCGCCGGCGCCAACCCGATCGCGCGCTGCGGCTATGCCGATTATGCCGAGGTGACGAGCCTGTTCTCGATCACGCGCCCTGCGGGCGGGTAGGATCGTCAAGCGCCGTCATGCTCGCCCTTGTGGCGAGCATCCACGTCTTGAACACCGCACTGCATCGATGAAGACGTGGATGGTCGGGACAAGCCCGACCATGACGGGAAGCGTGCCCCGGACGGCGTCGGCTTCAACCCGCCAGCGGCCTGGCGCTGTAATCCCCGAATTCCGCCAGCGCCTTGTTGATCGCCTCGGCATCGAGTTTGGCGCCTTCCGGCAAGGTGAGGCGCGGCGGATCGAGCGTCACCGTCGCGCCGGGAGCGAGCGCTGTCGCGGCGCGCTGGACGCGCGAGGCGCAACCGCCGCAATGCATGCCTGAAACCTCGAAAACCTGAGTCATTCGAATCGCCTCCGGCGGTTCATTCAGCCAGTTTGCGAGCTCGTGCGACGAGCCGCTGCGCCTTGATCAGATGGGGACGATCCAGCATTTCGCCATCGAGCCCGATGACGCCGGCGCTGGGATTGGCCTCGAACAGGGCGATGATCTGCTCCGCCTTGGCGAGCGCTGCCGGCGAAGGCGCGAAGATCTCGTTGATGACCGGGACCTGTGCTGGGTGGATCGCCATCTTGCCGGTGAAGCCGTCGCGGCGCGAGGCGAGGCATTCGGCGCGGAAGCTGGCATCGTCGCGGAAATTGGTGAAGACCGTGTCGATCGCGTCGACCTGCGCCGCCGTCGCGGCGAAGAGGGTGAGGGCGCGGGCGAGGCGATAGGGATCGGCATAGGAGCCGTCCTCCAGCCTGTTGGTCTCGGCGCCGAGATCGGCCGAGAGGTCCTCCGCGCCCCAGGTCAGCGCCATCAGGCGGTGCGAGGAGCGGCTGTAGCTGCCGAGCCCGAAGATCGCCTTGCCGGTCTCGGTGCCGATCGGGAGGATGCGCGTCGTGCCGTCCGGCAGGTCGGCCTCGGCCTCGCGCACCGCGATCTTGGCGGCGAGATGGCCGACATCGGTGCCGCCCTCCGATTTGGGCAGCATGATCGCGTCCGGCGCGCCGGGCATGATCGCGTCGAGATCGGCATCGCTCATGCCGGTCGTCAGGGCGTTGATGCGGACGATGAGCAGCGGGCGCTTCGGCAGGGGGCGGGTGGCTTCGAGGAAGGCGCGGGTGATCTCGCGCGCCTGCGGCTTGCCGTCGAGCGCGACGGAATCCTCAAGGTCGAGGATCAGCGCGTCTGCACCACAGTCCAGGCCCTTCTGCTGCTTCTTCGGGCTGTCGCCCGGCACGAACAGGAGCGAGCGCATGCCGGTCAGACCGCGACCGTGGCGGGGGCCGGGCGCCTGCGCATGAAGGCCTGGCGGCGGCACTGGGCGACCAGCGTGCCGTCCTGCTTATAGGCCTTGTGCACGAACTCGACGATGCCGGCATCAGGGCGCGAGCGCGACTCGCGCTTGGCGGCGATCTCGGTGGTGCAGTTGATGGTGTCGCCCTCGAAGAGCGGGGCGGGGAAGAGCACGTCGGTCATGCCGAGATTGCCGATGGTGGTGCCGACCGTGGTGTCGTTGACGGAGATACCGATCATCAGGCCGAGCGTGAACAGCGAGTTCATCAGCGGCTTGCCCCATTCGGTTTCGGTCGCGCAGAAATGCGCATCGATATGAAGGGGTTGCGGGTTCAGCGTCATGTTGGAGAACAGCATGTTGTCCATCTGCGTGACGGTGCGGGTCAGGCCGTGCTCGATGACCGCGCCGACCTGGAAATCCTCGAAATAGATTCCGCCACGCTTGTGACGCACCATATCCGCCATAGACGCCTCCGCCTTCATAAAGATCGCCGCGCGCCCTGTCGGGCGCGCCAATGGCGATCGGTATCTTTGTCACGGCATCGAAGCTTTCCGAAAAGTGGAATCCACTTTTCGGTTCGATGCTGGCCGGCTGCTGAGCCGGAACGAGAAGTCGTAGTGTGCCCTCCGTCGGGAGGGAAGCGGAAAGCGCTGCTGCCCCGGCGGCAGGAGGCCGATCTTAACGGTTCGCTTACCATAATGGAGCAGTTTCGGAGGGTGCCTGGGCATTGCGCGCGGGCCGCCGCCGAAGGTCTCGATGTTCCTCTTCACCACGCCGCAGAGCCAGAGCCGCGAAACGCAGCCAGCGAACCCGGTCGTCAGCGCCATCCGCCAGGGCGCGGAGCGGACGGGGGCGGGCTTCGACTACCTGCTGAAGACGGCGCAGCGCGAGTCGTCGCTGGAGCCGACGGCCAAGGCGAACACGTCGAGCGCCACGGGGCTGTTTCAGTTCATCGAGCAGACCTGGCTCGCCATGGTCAAGCAGGAGGGGCCGAAGCAGGGCCTCGCGCAATATGCCGACGCGATCACCGAGAGCGGCGGGCGGCTCAGCGTCTCCGATCCGGCGGCGCGCGAGAAGATCCTGCAATTGCGCAACGATCCGCAGGTCGCGGCCGTGATGGCCGGCGCCTTGACCCAGAAGAATCGCGACCAGCTTGCAGGCAGCCTCGGCCGCCAGCCGCAGGCCGGCGAACTCTACATGGCGCATGTGCTCGGTGCGCGCGGCGCCTCCGACCTGATCCGGGCAGCCGCGAGCGATCCCAGCCGCGTCGCGGCGCGGGATTTCCCGGAAGCCGCCGCAGCGAACCGCTCGATCTTCTACGACAAGGCCGGCCGCGCGCGCAGCGTGCAGGAGGTTTATGGCGTGTTGGCGGCGAGTCACGCCAGCACGCAGGTCGCGGCCAATGTCGCGCAGAATCCGCAAGCGGGGCAGGACGCGCCTCCTGTCGCCGAGGTCGCCGCCGGTTTGCGTGAAGGCCGCGCCAAGGGGCTCGTCGGGCTGTTCTCGACCAATGGCTCGCGCGATCCTGTCTCGAAGGCCGTCGCCAATCTCTGGACCACGCCGCCGCGGGGCGGCACGCGCATGGCCTCGCTCGAAGGCGGGGAACGCTATTTCCCGCGCTCCGGCCAGAGCGAGACCACGATGTCGGATGCCAATCCGGTCGCAGGCGCCGCGGGTGTGGGTGCCACGGCCAAGGCGGTCAGCGCGCCGCTGCCGCCAACGCGGCCGAGCGATCTGTCGCAGCCCGACGTCGCGGCAGCACAGCCGGCGCGCAAGCGCCGCAGCGGGCCGCTCGACCTGTCTTCCTTCATGATCCAGCGGAGCGGGACATGATCGTTCGGCGCTTCCTGCTCTGGGCCCGGACCGCGCCGGCGGAGGCGCGCGCGAGCGGCGCCGCCAATCTCGCGGCGGCCTATCTGCGCTCCGGCATGTCCGACGAGGACCGGCACGAGGCCGAGACGGCGCTGATGGCGCTGATCGACGATCCATCGCCCCTCGTGCGCCGGGCGATCGCCGAGGAGATGGCACCCTCGATGCGTACGCCGCGCAATCTGGCGCTCAGCCTGATCGCCGAGCAGAGCGATGTCGCGGCGCTCGTGCTGGCGCATTCGCCGGTGCTGACCGAGGCCGATCTGGTCGATGCGGCTGCAATCGGCGATACGCTCGCCCAGAAGGCGATCGCCATGCGCCGCTGCCTCCCGCTCGGCGTCTGTGCCGCGCTCGCCGAAGTCGGCTGCGAGGAGGCGCTCGTCACGCTCGCGGGCAACCGCACGGCCGATATCCCCGATTTCTCGCTCGAACGCATGATCGAGCGCCATGGCGACAATGGTGCGCTGCGGGAGGCCTTGCTCGAGCGCGCCGACCTGCCGGGCGGCCTGCGCCAGACCATCGCCGCCAAGGTCTCCGACACCCTGGCGAATTTCGTCGCCGGCTGCGGCTGGCTGACGCCGGAGCGCAGCGCGCGGCTTGCGCGCGAATCGACCGAACGCGTCGCGGTGGCGCTCGCCGCCGGCGGCGAAGTCAGCGATGCGCCTGCGATCGTCGAGGTGCTCAGGGCCACCGGGCGATTGACCTCGGGTCTGATGCTGCGTTCGCTCCTCAGCGGCGAGCCGGCTCTGGCCGAGGCTGCCTTCGTCTCGCTGTCCGGCCTGCCCGAGGAACGCGTCGCCGCCTTGCTGCGCGACAAGCGTGGCGCGGGGCTCAAGGCGCTCTGCCGCAAGGCAGGGCTGCCGGCGTCGCTGGAGCCCGCCTTCTCGGCTGCCATCCTCGCCCTCAATGCGCGCGGCTTCGACCGGGGCGGAAGCGGCAACGGCATCGACCGCAGCCTGTTGCGCGCCGTTCTGATCGCCTGCGAGCGGCTGGACGGACGCGAGGCCGACGGTCTGTTGGGCCTGCTGCGCCGCATGGATGCGGAGGCCGCCCGCGAGGAGGCGCGCAGCCTGGCGGATTCGCTGGCGGATGACGCCGCGCTCGCGCTGCTGGTCGAGGCGGACCCGTCCTTCCTGATCGAGCTCGCCGAGAGCGACCTGCGCGACGCTGCCTGAGCCGGGCTGTCCTGATCGGGTGCGGAAACAGGCTGTCATTCCGGGCTTTTCGCTGCGCGAAGCCCCGGAAAGACGGTGAGGTTCTGTAACCTGCTTCGATCCGCTCAATACCCGAACTGCTCGCGCAGGATGCGCTCGTCCAGGCTGTGGCCGGGATCATGCAGCATGACGAGATCGACATTGCGGTCGATCTCGATCGAGACGGAGCTGACCTCGTCGATCTGCGTGTGATCGGCGACGGCGCTGACGGGGCGCTTCTCGGCTTCCAGCACCTCGATGAAGACCGTGGCATGGTCCGGCAAGAGCGCGCCGCGCCAGCGCCGCGGCCGGAAGGCCGAGATCGGCGTCAGTGCCAGCAACGGCGCATCGAGCGGCAGGATCGGGCCGTTGGCCGAGAGGTTATAGGCGGTCGAGCCGGCGGGCGTTGCCAGCAGCAGGCCGTCGGCGATCAGCTCGGACAGGCGTACCTGCCCGTCGACCGAGATGCGCAGCTTCGCCGCCTGATAGGAGCGGCGCAGCAGCGAGACCTCGTTGATCGCCTTGGCCTGCACGGTCGCGCCGTTGCGGTCGGTGGCCTGCATCGAGAGGGGATGCACAATGCTGCGCTGAGCGGCGTCCAGCCTCTTGGTCAGGCCGCGCTCCTTGAACTCGTTCATCAGGAAGCCGACCGAGCCGCGATTCATGCCGTAGATCGGCTTGCCGGTGCCGAGGAAGCGGTGGAGCGTCTGCAGCATCAGGCCGTCGCCGCCGAGCGCGACCACAACATCGGCTTCAGCCGGATCGGCGTTGCCATAGCGTTCGACGAGCTTGTCGAGCGCCGCCTGCGCTTCAGGAGTGTCGCTGGCGACGAAGGAGATCGCGCCGAATCGTTCGGTCATAGCGTGTCCTGAAACGGCAGGCCCTGCGGTATCCCGGGCAGGCTTAACACGTCAGGGCGCCCGGCCGCGAGGCCATGGCGGCAACAAAGTCCCGGTAACGAAAAGGCCGGGCTTGCGCCCGGCCTCGAAGGCGAAACGATTGGAAACCAGCGATCAGATGGCCGTGCTCCACTGCACCGGCACCATCTCGAAGCCGTTGCCGCTCTTGGCGATATGCCCCGTCGCCGGGAAAGGCGCGTGATAGAAGGCGACCTGCATGCGCTCGGCCGAGACCATGTCGAGCAGCTTGCGCCGGGTCGCCGCCGCCTGCGGGCCGTCCATGTCGAATACGGCCGACCAGTCGGGATTGCGCACGAACAGGGCAGGGTGGTTGGTCGTGTCGGACATGATCATCAGCTTGCCGTTGCCCGAGCTCAGCGCGAAGACCGTGTGGCCCGGCGTATGGCCGGGGGCGGCGATCGGGGTCAGGCCGGGCAGGAGCTCCTTGCCGGGCTCGAACTGCTTCACGTCCTTGGCTACGGGTGCGAAGACGCGGCGCACTCCGGCGAAGGCGCCCTTCATGCCCTCGGGCGCGGCATTCATCTTCGCATCGTCCATCCAGAAGGCCCATTCGGCCGCCGGCACCATGACCTCGGCATTGGGGAACACGGCGGTCCCGTCCTTCAGACGGAAGCCGTTGATGTGGTCGCCGTGGAAATGGCTGAACACGACGCTGGAGACATCTTTCGGGTCGAGGCCGGCCGCCTTGAAGTTCGCCATCCAGGTACCGGAGGTCGGCGCGCCCGAATCGCCATTGCCGGTATCGATCAGGGTGAGCTTGCCACCATGCTGGATCGCAAGGGTGGTGAAGGTGATGTTGAGAGCGTCCTGCGGCAGGAAGGCCTGCTCCATCGCCTTCTTGACGTCGGCGAGTTCGGCATTGCGGACGAAGCCTTCGAGCGGGCGTTTGCCGAAGCCGTCATTGATCGCGGTCAGCGTGATGTCGCCGATCTTGTAGCGATAGAAACCGGGAGCCTGATTCACGGGAACTCCTTGTGCCTGGACCGGGCCGATACCGGGCAGATCGAGTGTCGCAGCGGCAGCGAGAGCACCGGCGCCGACAAGGGCGGCGCGGCGCGAGAAATCTGTGTCCTGCATGGTCTGTCTCCCCTCGGGTGGCAGGCAGACTAGCGACGGCCATCCCGCTTTCAACCGCAAGGACTTGCCGGCAGGTCAAGTTTCCGTGAGGCCGGATTCTGGGATAGCCGGATCACGCCGCGCCAGTGCGCGCAGCATCGCCGCGCAGAGCGCGAGCGAGCCCATCACGCCCTGGCCGGAACAGTCCGAGACCAGCGCCTGGAAGGCCAGGCTCTCCTCGTTCGCGAGGCATTGCAGGCTCCAGCTCCAGCCGGGGGCCTTCTGCCGCAGCAGCGAGACGGCTATGTCGATATCGGCGCTGACAGTCCCCAGCGTCTTCCAGAACGAGCCGTGCTGGTAGATGCCACCGGCCGGCGTGCGCCGGTTGACGAGCCGCGTCGGCTTGCGCCGGACGACGAAGCCCAGCGCCTCGTAGATATCGGCGTCAAGCTCGCGATCCGGCTTGCTGGAAGCCTCGCAGCGAGCCGCGAGCGCAAGAAGTTGTGTCCGGTCGTCCATTCCGGTCCGTGGCAAAGCGAAGAGGTCTGTGCGCGGCGAGGCCGGCATCGCAAGCTGGGACTTCTAACCCATGATCGCGCCTGCCGGCCAGCCATGGAATGCGGATCACCTCCGATGGCCTGCCTCAGGGACCGACGACGACGCCTCGGGCGCGGCCTCCCGGCGCGCGGCAGGAGCAGCCGATGCCGAGAGGCGCCGGTTCGTAGAGCGTGCAGGTCTTGACCGGCGTGCTGCACATGCCGCCTTCGGCCGCTGGCACGATCTCGTAGGCGGGATAGACCGGGTAAGCGGGATAGACGGGGTAGGCCGGATAGCCTGCGATGGCGCCGAGCGTGGCCGCTGCCGCGAGGCCCGTGCCCCGATAAGGGTAGCTGCCGCGATATCCGCGATAGGGGTAGTAGCCGGCGCGCCGCCAGCCCCAGCCGCGGCTTTGCCAGCCGGAGCGGACATGCTGGCGATGGGCAGGAAATGCCGGACGTATCCCAACAGGCCTCATGCCGATGCCGCGGGCATGGAAGCCACCGTGCCGGTAACCGGCCCCGCCGAAATGCGGTTGTGACGATGCCGTGATGCCGGTGGCGAGGAGCAGCGGCGTGACGGCGGTGCTGACGAGAAGAAGGCGACGCATGCGAACCTCCCTGAACTCAACCTGGGTTTCGCCCCATCCGTGAGAACCTTGCGTAAGGCGCGAGGTTCCGCGTTGTCACGACCTCAGTCGTCGAACCAGCGCATCATGTCCTTGCAGCGATAGCCGACGAAACAGGCTGGCGTGTCGGCGCTCCGCACGAAGGCCGGGTCGGTCCCCTCGTTCACCAGGCAGAAGCTGCGGTCGCGCACGAAGCGGTCATAGGTGTAGCCGCCCGTCCCGAGGACGACCGCGCCATGGACCTGGACGTCGCGCTGGCTCGCCGCGCAGGGGCGCGAAACGGTCGAGGGGCGCGATTGGGCGGCCGCGATTCCCGCAGGAAGCAGGAGGGCGAGCGCGAGGATGATGGCTTTCATGGAAGCCTCCAGAGCTGGGCCGGAGGGATAACCGTCCGGCCCGTCAAACGTTCCCGGAGAGATGGGTCTGTCAAGGCGATTTGTCGATGCGGGCGTGTCGTGCCGGTGCATGGCGCCGCCTCATTCTGGCCTTGGCGTCCGTCTTGTCTCTGCGCGCGCCGATTCACCCTGGAAGGTATCGCCCATGAAACTCGCGTTGATCGCCGCGCTCGGCACGCTCGTCGCGCTGCCGGCGGCGGCACAGCAGCAACTGCCCCAGCGCAAGCCCGGGCTGTGGGAAACGAAATCGACGGGCAATGACGGCGAAACCACCGCCAGGCAATGCGTCGGACCGGGAACCGACCAGTCGATGGTCGGGGGCCTCGCCGCCGGCGCCTGCTCGAAGATGCAGGTGACCAAGACGGCCACGGGATACGCGGTCGAGACGGAATGCGCCGTCGGTCAGATCAGGGCTTCCGGCAACAGCGTCATCACCGGCGATTTCCAGACCTCGGTCCGGACCGAGGGCACGACGAAGATCAGCGGCATGCCCGGGCAATCCGGCCCGGTGGAGCGCAAGCTCGTGGTCGAGGCGAAGCGTCTCGGTGAATGCGCACCCGGCCAGAAGCCCGGCGACATCATCATGCCGGACGGCAAGGTGATCTCGATGCCCTCGGCGAAGCCCGCACCGTAAGCGCAGCCATGCATTGATAGTCGGGTTTCGCGGAACGGGCCGTTCGCTGCCGCGAAAGCTCCCGATGGACATGGTGCCGGCGGAGAGGATCGAACTCCCGACCTTCGGTTTACAAAACCGCTGCACTACCGCTGTGCTACGCCGGCGTATCCGGCCTCGAGACCGGAAGCGGCCGCCCTGCCGCGTGTCCGGGGCTGCCTCGCGTAGCGGTTAGCAGCCGCGCGATGGGAGGGCAAGCCCGCTGTCCCAGTCAAGAAAAAGCCCCGCCTTGGCAGGCGGGGCCGGGATCGCCGTCTGGCGATGGATTACTTCAGGATGTCGCGGTCCTTGGTTTCCGGCAGGAAGAGCAGGCCGATCACGAAGGTGCCGAGGGCGACGATGATCGGGTACCAGAGGCCGGAGAAGATGTTGCCGCTGGCCGCCACGATGGCGAAGGCCGTGGGCGGCAGGAAGCCGCCGAACCAGCCGTTGCCGATGTGGTAGGGCAGCGACATGCCGGAGTAGCGGATGCGGGTCGGGAAGAGCTCGACCAGCAGGGCGGCGATCGGGCCGTAGACCATGGTCACGAAGAGCACCAGCACGAACAGGATGGCCGTTGCCTGCAGCGCACGGCCATCGGTCAGCACCTGGCCGATCGTCGGCGTCTTCAGGATCGTCGGATCACCCGGCTTGGGGTAGCCGGCGGCCTGGGCGGCGGCGACGAGCTCGGCCGGGGTCGCCGGCGCATCGGCACCGTTGATCGAAGCCTTGAGCGGCGAGCCGGCCGGGCCGGGGACCAGATCGTAGTGGATCGAGTTGGTCGCCAGGGTGCGGCGGACGACGTCGCAGGGCTTGGTGAAGGTGCGCACGCCGACGGGATCGAAGAGCGTGCCGCACTGGGCCGGATCGGAGGTGAGCACCAGCTTGACCGTGTCCGTCGCGGCGATGAGCTTCGGATTGGCCGTCTTCGCCAGCATGGTGAAGAGCGGGAAATAGGTCAGGGCGGCGATCAGGCAGCCTGCCAGCAGGATCGGCTTGCGGCCGATCTTGTCCGAGAGCCAGCCGAAGAAGATGAAGAACGGCGTGCCGACAAGCAGCGAGAGCGCGATCAGGAGGTTGGCCGTGGTGCCGTCGATCTTCATCGTCTGGGTCAGGAAGAACAGCGCGTAGAACTGACCGGTGTACCAGACGACAGCCTGGCCGGCGGTGCCGCCGAGCAGCGCGATAAGGCCGATCTTGGCATTCTGCCAGTTGCCGAAAGCCTCGGAGAGCGGCGCCTTCGAATGCGTGCCCTCTTCCTTCATCCGCACGAAGGCCGGCGATTCGGCGAGCTGGAGACGGATCCAGATCGAGAAGCCGAGCAGGATGATCGAAAGCAGGAACGGGATGCGCCAGCCCCAGGCGGCGAAATCCTGCGGGCTCATGCTGAGACGCAGGCCGAGGATCACGATCAGCGAGAGGAAGAGACCGACCGTCGCAGTGGTCTGGATCCACGAGGTGTAGAAGCCGCGCCGGCCCATCGGGGCATGCTCGGCGACATAGGTCGCGGCGCCGCCATATTCGCCGCCGAGCGCAAGGCCCTGGAGCAGGCGGCAGGCGATGAAGATCACGGGCGCGGCATAGCCGATGGTCTGGAAGCTCGGCAGCAGGCCGACGACGAAGGTCGCGATGCCCATCACGGTCATCGTGACGAGGAAGGTGTATTTGCGGCCGATCATGTCGCCGAGGCGGCCGAAGAACAGGGCGCCGAAGGGGCGGACTGCGAAGCCCGCGGCGAAGCCGAACAGCACGAAGATAAACTTCGCGGTGTCGTTGTCGCCGGGCACGAAGGTCTGGGCGATGTTGGCGGCGAGCGAACCCGCCAGATAGAAGTCATACCACTCGAAGACCGTGCCGGCCGACGAGGCGATGATGACCTTCCTTTCCTCCTTGGTCATCGGCCGCGGTGCCGACCGCGAGTCCGATGCTTGCGATGCCATGCTCATGGCGTTTGTCTCCCCTGGTGAAGCCCTGAAACCGGGCTTGAGCCCGGCAACCTCGTTTCGCGCGGTTCGCGTTCTGAATGACGGTGGCCACGCGGCCGGATGGCGGGTGAGTCCCGTCATTCCAGCTCGCTTCAGAGGATTGCGCGCGGATTGTCGCAGGGGCAATCAGGCACTTGGTCTTGCACCGTTCGTCTATGAGACTATCGGTGAAGACGCTGATGCCTGCCTGAACAGGGCCGATCTCGCGCCTTTTCGCCGCGTATCGCGGCGTGGCCGGTCAGCGGCGGCTGGCCGCGTAGAGCGCGATCGCGGTCGCGTTGGAGACGTTGAGGCTGGTGATCGCGCCGGGCACCTCGAGCCTTGCGACATGGTCGCAGAGCTCGCGCGAGCGCTGGCGCAGGCCCTTGCCCTCGGCGCCCATCACCATGACGAGCGGGCGGCGCAGCGCGACCTCGTCGAGCGCGACATCGCCATCCGAATCGAAGCCGACGCGCAGGAAGCCGCGCTTGCCCAGCGTCTCCAGGGCATCGCCGAGATTGCGCACGGCGATCAGCGGCACATGCTCCAGCGCCCCCGAGGCGGATTTGGCGAGCACGCCGGTCGCCGCCGGGGAGTGGCGGATCGTGACGATCACCGCCGCCGCGGCGAAGGCGGCGGCCGAGCGCAGGATGGCGCCGACATTGTGCGGATCGGTGATCTGGTCGAGCGCCAGCACGACGCAATCGTCCGGCAGGCTGTCGAGATCGGGCGAGGGCAGGGGATCGCAGACGAGATAGAGGCCCTGATGTACCGAATCGGGGGTGAGCAGCCGGTCGATCTCGGAGGGGCGCACGATCTCGGCCTGGAGCGGCAAAGGATCGATTTGCTCCTGAAGGCGGCGCAGGCCATTCTCGGTGGCGAGCAGGCGCCTGTGGCGGCGCCGCGGATTCTTCAGCGCCTCGACGACCGGATGCACGCCGAAGAGCACGGCCTCGTCGATATCGCCCGGCCGGTGCGGCGGTGGCCCGTCGGCGCGGCGGGCGTCATGTCTGCTCCCGGCGGGCTTGGCATGTTTCGGGCGGAACGGCGGAGCCATCGCTCTCTCCAGTGATTGCCGGACTGCCGTGCCACGGCGCGGCGCGCTTGGCCAGCGCGAACCACCCTTTGCCGACAAATCCACGAGGACAGGAGTCATGATGCCAGACGAGACCGACCGGCTGATCGTCATCACCGGGGGGCCGGGCGCGGGCAAGACGAGCCTGATCGAGGCCTTGGCCGCCGGCGGCCATGCGGTGCGACCGGAGGCCGGGCGCGCCGTCATCCGCGCCCATCAGGCGGTTGGGGGCAGGGGATTGCCCTGGGTCGATCCGGCCCTGTTCGCCGAACTGATGCTGGCCGCCGACCTGCGCGGCCATGCCGAGGCGCTTGCGAGGCGGGGCACGGTCTTCTTCGACCGCGGGATTCCCGACATTGCCGGATATCTGACGCTTTGCGGCCTGCCGGTTCCCGATCACGTCGCGCGGGCCGCGCGGCGACTGCGCTATCGCCGCACCGTCTTCATCGCGCCGCCCTGGCGCGAGATCTTCACGCAGGATGCCGAGCGCAAGCAGGATTTCGCCGAGGCGGAGCGGACCTACGTGGCCATGACCGAGACCTATCCCCGCTACGGCTACGAACTCGTCGAACTGCCCTGCGCGAGCGTCGCCGAGCGCGTGAGCTTCGTGCGCGATCGCCTGCTCGGCTCGGGATGAGCGATTTTCCGCGGAGCTCGCCGGGCCTTCACAACGAATTCACATGATCGGTCTTTTTGCCGTTGACAGGGCGCGGCCCGGTCACCATAAGTCCGGCCGCGCCTACCGGTCGTCGCGAAAGTGACATATCGGTGGCCCTGGGCTCACAGAGCCGATCAAGGGCGCAGGCGGGGGAATGTCCCGAGCGGCAAAGGGGGCGGACTGTAAATCCGCTGGCTATGCCTTCGCAGGTTCGAGTCCTGCTTCCCCCACCACCATCTTTCCAAATGCGCGATCTCTATCGACTTGTCGAGCGTGGGTCCTTTCCTGCCTTGGAGCGCTCTCCTTGCACGCATCCGCCGTCAATGCATCCCGCACAGGTGCATCGTCGTTCTCGAGCGCTTCGCAAGCCTGTCCGATGCGAGCGCCGGCTCGCCGATCGGGGGCTTCCATTCGACCACGGCGTGCGAAGCTCCGGTGTGAAAGGTGGCGCGTTCAGGCGTCTACAGAGCCGCCTCGCCCAGCACGAGCCGCTTGGTGCGATTGGCGGCCTTCAGCCGGGTGCCGTCCGGTTGGCGGCGATGATGCCCGGCGAGCCGCGGCAGGATCACGTCGTCGCTCGGCATCAGCGCCGTGTTGTGCATGCCGAGCGGGCCGGTGATGCGTTTCTTCAGGAGGTCGTTGAAGCTGAGCCCGGAGACCTTCTCCAGGATCTCTGAGAGCAGCAGGAAATTTTCTATTGCTGTAGAGCAGGTCGTAGCCCGGCTCGAAATTGAGCTCGTTCTGCCGGCCGACGACATCACAGGCGTATCGGCGCGAGGAGGGCGCGAGGATCGGCACGCCGCCGGAGAGCACGGCGGTCGGGGGGCGATGCCGTGCTTGATCGCCATGATCGTCGCGATTGCCTCGAAGGCACCGGCGGCCGCGAGCGCCCGGTGCACCGCCGCGACGGCGAAGAGCGCGCTGCGATCACAGGCCGTGGGCGAAAGCCCGAGCCTTCCATGAAGCTCTGGTCCTGCACCTCCGCCGAACGGATGCTCCTGCCCGGCAAGGTCGAGGCTTCCGCGAAGCTCTCGCCTCCCGCAAGGACCGCCTGCGAGAAACTCTGCGTATCGCAGCCGAGCGGGGAGACGGTGCCGAGCCCGGAGACGACGACGCGGGTCATGCCGCCTGCTTCTTGTCCACGAGCTTGGCGATTTCATCGCGGAGTCCGCCGATCGTCTTCACGTCATTGATGGCGTTGTTGGCGTTGTAGTCGATCTCGATGCTGAAATGGTCTTCGAGCTTGAAGATGATCTCGACGAGATCATAGGAGTTGAAGCCGGTCTCCTCCAGCAAGGTCTCCGGCCCCCAGGCCGCGTCGGCAATCGCTCCGCGATCGCGCGACGGGTTCTCCTCGATGACCTGCTTGAGCATCTCGATCAGGAATTCGATCGTGACCTTCGGCGCCTCACTCGACATGGCTGAGTGCTTTCTCCATTCGCTGCTGCCTGCTCATACCCTTGCTCAAGTTCGGCCGGGCCGTAAACCACCTATCGGTCCGGAGGCACGGTCTCCCGGGGAGACGCTTCCGCCTGTCGAAAGGCGCCTTCGCAGGGGCTTGAGGGCCGGTCCCTCAAACGATGGACGCGCGGTCCCGCGGTTTCCGGCGTGATGGCGCCAGTTGAACCAAGCGGATGCGCGCCGGATGGAACGACCCGATCGCCCTGTCGCAACGCAGACCGAGGAGGGCTGGTCGTCCTCGGCCGTGGAGCTCCAGCGCCAGCAGCGCCGGGCGAAGCGCATCGTCGAACGCATCGCGCTCGCCGTGATCGCGGGGCCGGTCTGCCTTGCGCTGCTCGCCCTTCTGATCTTTCAGTTCGGTGCGGGTTCCGGCTGGTCATTTCTGGTGGGGCTTCCGCTCTTCGCGGTCGCCGCGCTGACCTCGCTGGCGCTGCCGCTGCTCGTTCCGGCGCTGTTCGTGCTCGGCGCCTGGGCTCTCTTCCGCAACTACTACAGGAAGCCGCCCGCGAGAGCGGCGGCGGCGCAGGCTTCCTCCGAAGCCGCTTCGCCGCTCGCGTCGGAGGTCGCTCTCCTGGAAGCGCTCCGCGGCAAGCTGGCCGCGGAGGCGCGGCGGCGGACGATCCTGTTCGTTCCGCTCGGCCTTGCCGCCGCCCTGCTGCTGTACCGGCTGATGATCGGGAGCGGCGGCTCCTCGAAAGGTTCGCCCTTCGTCGCTTTGGTGATCTTCCTGGTTATCGGGGGCGGCGGGGCCTGGATCTGGGCTGTCGGAGGGCCGGGAAGCCGCTACCGGAAAGCCTTCAAGGACAGCCTGATCCCGCGCCTGCTCGCGGCCCATGGCGAACTGACCCACAGCATCGGGACGAAGCCCGATCTCGGCCGGGCCGTCGCGCTCGGTTTGCTGCCGGCCTATGACAAGCTCGCTGCCGATGACGGTTTCGCCGGACGCTACCGGGGCCGTGCGATCACGATCAGCGAGATCACCGTGAGCCGCAAGGCGGGCAAGAGCACCGAGACCCTGTTCCAGGGCCTCTATGTCGAGATCGGCGTCTCCACGCCGTTTCGCGGCACCACGATCCTGCGCGACCGGGAAGGCCGGCAGCCCGGCAACGGCCTGCAGCGGCTGCGCCTCGAAGATCCGGTCTTCGAGGAGATCTACGCGACATGGTCGAGCGATCAGGTCGAGGGCCGCGCCGTTCTGACGCCGGCGGTGATGGAACGCCTCCTGGTGATGGCTGACGGCCAATCCTTCCTGCCGCCGCTCTTCCTGATCGGCGGCGACAGGATGGTGTTCGCGCTCCCGGCTATCGTTCCCGGCGCGCTGTTCGAGCCGCCGGGCCTCGAAACCCATGTCGCGGCCCAGCAACTCGCCAGCCTCGAAGCCGATTTCGCCCGCGTCTTCGCTCTCGCCGACGCGATGATCGACATGCATGTCGCCGTGCGGGCGCCGCACGAGGCGTTGCCTCCTCCGCCCCCGCATCCAGCCCGGAGCCCTCTGCCATGACCCTCTTGCTGATCCTGCTCGTGCTGGCCGCGGGCATCGTCCTCTACGTCTGGTATGCGGCGATCGTGGCACGCCGGAACAAGGTGGCGGAGACGCTCGGCGGCATCGATGCGCAATTGCAGCAGCGCCATGACCTGATCCCGAACGTGCTCGCCATCGCGCGGCATTTCCTCGAGCACGAGAAAGTGCTGCTCGACGAGATCACCGCGCTCAGGACGCAGGCGCTGCCGCGGATAGGCGAGCGCGATTTCGGTCGCATCGCCGAGAAGTTCAAGGCCGAGGCCTCGCTCGGCGCCGATATGACCCGGCTGTTCGCCGTGGCGGAGAACTATCCCGCGCTGACCTCCTCGGGGCCGATGATGGAGGCCCAGCGCAGCTATGCCGAGGTCGAGGCCAATATCGCCGCCGCCCGGCGCTTCTACAACAGCGCGGTCGGCGACCTCCGCAACGCCGTGCAGATCTTTCCGGGCGGATTGCTCGCCGGGGCGGCCGGCGTCGGCACGCTGCCGCCCTTCTACGAGGCGGAAGCCGCGAGCCGGGCGCCGGTTTCCGCCGCCGACCATCTTTGACCTGCAGGGAGATATGGACGATGTCCCCTTCGACGAAGCTCTTTTCGCTCCTTGTCGCACTGTTCCTGGCGCCGCTCGCAGCCATCGCCCAGGACCATCCGCTGCTCGGCCGTTACGGCGATTCCAGGCAGGTCGGCTACAAGGTCGATGCCTATGACGAGGCCCGGATCATCACCGGCAAGATCAACGAGCGCGGCTCGACGGCGCAGGACGGCCCGGGCTGGGCGCTGATCGAAGGCAAGATCACGACGCTCTACTACATCCTGCCGGCGGGGCGGACGAGCCTGGAGGCCCAGCGCAACTACGAGGCCGCGCTGAAGGCGAAAGGCTTCGAGATCGCCTTCTCCTGCTCGACGGAGGCCGGAACCTGCTTCAACGAGGGGTCGTTTCCCGGGCTTTTCCTCGGCCTCGCGCTCGATGGCCGGGTCGATCTTCCCAAGCTCCAGCTCGGCGATTTCGTCCGCAATTTCTTCGGCAAGGGCAATGGCCGCTATGTCTATGCCAAGCTGAACCGGCCCACCGGGACGGTGCATGTCAGCCTTGCCTTCTCGGATGACGAGAGCCGGGGGCGGGCGGTGATCGCCCGCGTCATCGAGAGCACGACGATGGATACCGGCATGATCAAGGTCGTCGAAGCCGACGAGATGAGCCGCAGTCTCGACACGCAGGGCCGGATCAATCTCTACGGAATCCTGTTCGATTTCGACAAGGCCGAGATCAAGCCGGAGTCGCAGCCCCAGATTCAGCAGATCGCGGCGCTGCTCAAGCGCGATCCAGCACTCAGGCTCGATGTCATCGGCCATACCGACGGGCAGGGCGGGGCGGCCTACAATCTCAGGCTCTCCGATGCGCGCGCCTTCGCGGTGGTGGCTGAGCTCGCGATGCGCCATGGCATCGACCGCACGCGCCTCAACCCCATTGGCAAGGGCATGGGCCAGCCGATCGCCTCGAACGCCGACGAGGCCGGCCGGGCGCAGAACCGCCGCGTGGAGCTGGTCAAGCGTTAGTCGGGCGGGCGACCGTATCGGACGCAAACGATGGAGAGCGGTCGTCCGGTTTCCTCCATGCGGACGATGACGCCGAGCAGATGCCGAAAGGGCGGAGCCGCAAGCGGCCCCGCCCTTTCGGATGATCGATCAGGCTGCGCTGTTCAGAAGCGGTAGCTCACGCCGGCGCGGCCGGTGTGATAGCGCGGCTCCTGCGTGCCGCTGAAGCCCGGGAAGGCGAGCTGCGAGTCGTTCTGGATGCGCTCGAACTGGGTGAAGCGGTATTCGACGCGGGCCGACAGCGACTGCGTGAAGGCGTATTCGATACCGCCGCCGACCGTGTAGCCGGTCGCCGACTTGCTGAAGCTCTCGGAGGTGCCCGGCCAGTTCCAGTAGGTGCTCTTGATGTCGGCAACGGCGAGACCGCCGGTGGCGTAGAGCAGCGCCGGTCCGATCGCATAACCGAGGCGCAGGCGCAGCGAGCCCTGCGTGTCGATCTCGGTCTGGCCGCGGCCGCCGGGATTGAACGGGGCCACCGGCGGATCGGTGAAGCCGCCCTTGATCTTGCCGAACTCGATATCGCCTTCGATACCGGCGACGAAGGCGCCGAACTGATAGTTGGCGCCGACATGGGCGCCGCCGACGAAGCCGTCCGGATCGAAGCGGTTCTTCAGGCCGACATAGCCCATCGTCGCGGTGAGAAATTCCTTGGTCGTGTCGACGCCCGAGCTGTAGCCGACCTGGCCACCGACATAGAAGCCCGTCCAGGTCATAGCCGGCGGCATCATCATCGCCGGCGGACCCTTGCGGGTGCTGAGCAGGTCGGCGGCCATCGCGCCGGACGACGCGCTCAGGAGCGTTGCTGCAAGGAGGAAATGGCGCAAGCCACGCATATCGACTGGCCCTCAGATGCGGACGAGCCGGAGAATCCGGCATCCCTAACTGGCTCCTTCCTGCCACAAATATGGTTAAGGCTTCCTTATCGGCACGTTCCGAGGCGTCATTCGGCCGCCATATCGGCCATGGGTGCTGCCTTTCTTCATGGGGCGGGCTGCGGCTGCCGCAAAGTAAACGCGCCGGACGACGGCGGAAGGCATCCGGGGTGACAAGGATGGTTGCGCCCTGTTTCTGCATCGCAGGGGTCCGACTGCCGATAAGGGTGTGAGTCAGGGATCGCTGATATATTTCAGTAACCATCGGGCGGAATCTATAGTTAACGTCGCTGAAAACTATGATTTTCATAGCGATGAACCGAAATTTAATCCCTGATCGTGTATTCGCTGAGTCAGATGGCAAATAATGCCGCAAGCAACACAACAGGCTCGGGGTTCAAACGATGATGACGGACGAGAGGCTGCCAGGCGCGGCTCTGACAGGAAGCATGCGCGATTTCCGGGTGCCGGGCGGTGCCGATCTGGAGCGGCGCGTCGGCAATTTCTTCAAGTGGCAGAACCTGCGCCGTCAGAACGGCCTGTGGCCATTCTCCCGTGCGACCGATTTCGGGCCGCGCACCGAGGTCCTGGCGACCGACGATCGCGGCATCAACATGGAAGGCGTGAACTTCGCCTCGCAGGACTATCTCAGCATGTCCTCGCACCCGGAGATCAAGGAGACGGCGCTGGCGGCGATCGAGCGCTACGGCGTCCATAGCGCCGGCTCGGCCGCGCTCGTCGGCAACACCACGCATTCGGTGGCGCTGGAGCGCAAGATCGCCGACTTCCTGCAGATGGACGATTGCCTGCTCTATCCGACGGGCTGGGGCGCGGGCTACGGCGTGATCCGCGGGCTGGTGCGCTCCTCCGACCACATCGTCATGGATGCGCTGGCCCATACCTGCCTGCAGGAAGGCGCCAACGCCGCCACCCGCAACATCTACCTGTTCCGCCATCTCGACCTCGCCCATTGCCGGCGCTGGCTGGAGAAGATCCGCTCCACCGATACCGAGAACGGCATCATGGTGGTGACGGAAGGCCTGTTCTCGATGGACTCCGATACGCCCGACATCGCCGCGATGCAGGAGCTCTGCAACGAGTTCAACGCCACCCTGATGGTCGACGTCGCCCATGATCTGGGGGCGCTCGGCCCGGGCGGGCGCGGCCATATCGGCGCGCAGGACATGCTCGGCAAGGTCGATATCGTGATGGGCTCGTTCTCGAAGACCTTCGCCTCGAATGGCGGCTTCGTCGCGGTCAAGGAGCGGCCGGTCAAGGAATACCTGCGCTTCTACAGCCCGACCACGACGTTCTCGAACGCGATGTCGCCGGTCAATGCCGCAATCGTGCTCAAGGCCTTCGAGATCATCGAGACCGAAGAAGGTCAGGTCCTGCGCGATGAATTGATGGCCAATGTCCTGGAGCTGCGGCGCCAGGTACGTGAGGCCGGGCTCGATTACTACGGCGATCCGTCGGCGATCGTGGCGGTGAAGATGGGCTCGGAAGGGCTGGCGCGGCTGGTCAGCCGGGAGCTGCCCGAGCTCGGGCTGCTCGCCAACCTCGTCGAATACCCCGCCGTCGGCAAGGGCGCCGCGCGCTTCCGCATGCAGGTCATGGCCAAGCATACGCGCCGGAACGTCACGGATGCGGTGCAGCGCATCGTGGCCGCGAAGGCGAAAGCCGAGATCGCGCTCGCGACGATGGAGGCCGGCCGACCCGCCATGCGGGCGGTGGCCTGAGGAGAGCCGGCATAAATCTACCGGACCGACTGCAATCCAGAGCATGACCTTCCGTAAGAGTCGTTCAACTTTTACGCGTCATGCTCTCCTCAGAGCGAACGCTCTCCGATCGAGGACTATATCTCCATGAGCCCGAGCCAGAAGGCGAGTGCCATTACCATGCCGTTGCCGGACACGCAGGAGGAGGGGCGAGCGAGCCCGGCCTCGCCCGGACGTATCCTCCTGGTCGACGATGTCCTCGACAATCGCATCGTGCTGGGGCGCAGGCTGCAGCGGCGCGGCTACGAGATCGTCGAGGCCGATTGCGGCGAGGCCGCCCTCGACATCCTGGCGCGGGAGCGCTTCGACCTCGTGCTGCTCGACGTGATGATGCCCGGCATCAGCGGCCTGGGGGTCGTCAGCGAGATCCGCAAGACGATGACCTCGCAGCAACTGCCGGTGATCATGGTCACTGCCAAGTCACTCACCGACGACGTGGTCGAGGCCCTGCAATGCGGCGCCGACGACTACATCACCAAGCCGGTCGACTTCGAAGTGGCCCATGCCCGCATCGTCGTACAGGTCAACCGCAAGCGCGCGGCCGATACGCTGGAGCAATGCGTCAGGGAGCGCACCGCCGCCCTTTCGGAAGCAACCACGCAGATGACCCGCGAGGTCGAGCAGAAGCGCCAGTCGACGCTGCGCGCCGAGTTCCTCTCGCGCCATGACAGCCTGACCAAGCTGATGAACCGCGCCGCCTTCCTCGAAGCCGCGACGATGGCCAGCGAGGCCCATGCCGTGGGCGGGGCGCCCTACGACATCCTCTTTCTCGACCTCGATCGCTTCAAGATCATCAACGACACCTTCGGCCATGCGGTCGGGGACCTCGCCCTCAAGGGGGTGGCCGAGCGGCTGGAGGCGATCATCTCGCCCAAGGACGCGCTGGCGCGCTTCGGCGGCGACGAATTTCTCGTGCTCCACCCGTGCGGCCCCGGCGACGAGCCGACCGCGACGCTGGCCGAGCGGATCGTCCGCAAGCTGACCGAGCCGATGGTCGTCGACAGCCATGAGGTCGCCGTCGGCGTCAGCATCGGCATCGCCGCGCCCGCCGGCATGCACGAGCCGGCCGAGACCACGATCGGCCATGCCGATATCGCGATGTATCGCGCCAAGAAGGATGGCGGTGACCGCTTCCGCGTCTTCGATCCGGAGCTGGCCGAGGCGTCGCGCCGCCGCTCCGAACTCGAACGCGACCTGCGCGTCGCGCTCAAGAGCGGGCAGTTCAATATCGTCTACCAGCCGGTGGTCGAGCTCAAGGACCACACGATCAGCGGCTTCGAGGCCCTGCTGCGCTGGAATCACCCCAAGCGCGGCGCCGTCTCGCCGGCGGAGTTCATCCCGATCGCCGAGGAGACCGGCGTCATCGTCCAGATCGGCGAATGGGTCCTGCGCCAGGCCTGCGCCACCGCGATGACCTGGCCCAACGACGCCAAGGTCGCGGTCAATCTCTCCGCCATCCAGTTCGAGCGCAGCCCCGTTGTCTCGATCGTGATGAGCGCGCTCGCCGCGTCCGGCCTGGCGCCTGGTCGTCTCGAGCTCGAGATCACCGAAAGCCTGATCCTGCTCAGCGCGCCGCAGACGCTGGAGGCGCTGCGCCAGCTGCGCAAGCTCGGCGTGCGCATCGTCATGGACGATTTCGGAACCGGCTATTCCAGCCTGAGCTACCTGCGCGATTTCGAGTTCGACAAGATCAAGGTCGACCAGTCATTCATCCGCTCGCTGCCGACCGACGAGGGTACCCGTGCCATCGTCGCCTCAATCGCCAAGCTCGCCCACAAGCTGGGCGTCGCGACCACCGCCGAAGGCGTGGAGACCGAGGAGCAGCTCCAGCACGTCAGGACGAACGGCATCGGCCTCGTGCAGGGCTTCTTCTTCGGCAAGCCGATATCGGCCATGGAAATCGAGGGCGTCTTCGAAGCGCTGGACGGCAACGGCGATCCGGTCGGTTTCCCGGTCACCTTCTGAGGGAGCCTCGGGGTTTCCCGGGTGCGCAGGCCAGTCGATCAAGAAAAACCCCGCGCCGGTCAGCACCTGCGCGGGGCTTTGATTCCTGATCGCGCTCGTCTCAGAATCTGTAGGTCACGCCGGTGTGCACGACCATGGGATCGAGCGTAACGGTCGCCTTGATCGGGACCGGACCCATGTAACCCTGCGTCTTTGCGCGCAGATAGACCTTCTTCACGTCGACGAAGAAGCCCCAGTTGTCGTCCAGCATGTAGTTGAAGCCGACCTGGCCGGTAAAGCCGAGGGCGTGGTCGGTCTTGAGGCTGGTCACCGCGTGGTCATGGTCCTTGAAGATGATCATGAGGGCGGGGCCGGCACCGATATAGGGCTGGAAGCGTCCCAACCCCGTGAAATGATATTGGGCGGTCAAGGCCATCGGGCCGCCATCGACCTTGCCGAGCGTGCCCAGGCCGGTGAGCGAGCCGCGCGCCTCGACCTTGTTCAGGGGCGGGTAGCCGGCTGCGAGGCCGATCGCGAAGTTGGGGGTGAAATGATAGCCCGCCTCGATCGCGAAGGTATAGGCGTTGGGGATGCGGACATCGGCCCCCGCGATCGGGAAGCCGCCGGCCTGCATCTTGGCGCCTTCCGAATAGAACAGTCCGGCCGGGCCGGCGTGCAGGAAGAAGCGCTTGAACGCCGGCTCCTGGTAGATCGGAGCTGGCGTGGTGATCGGGCCTCGCAGCAGGTCGGCAGCCTGCGCACCAAAGGTGCCTGTGAGGCCAGCGAGCGCGGCCACGGCAACGAGAGGGAGGCGCATCTGGTCGATCCTGTGACGGCGAATAACTCGATCATCGAGGTCTCTCGTTGATATTCCATTAGCCTTAACGAAAGGTTAGTGCGCGCAACGCTTTCTGGGGCCGGGCATCATCAGGGAATTGCCGCATCGACGAGGGGGGAGGGCCGGCCCATACTTTGGATTGCGGGATGTCCGGCGGATAGCGGAAGGATTGCGTTCGGCTCGCGCCGGCTACCGGCAAGGCCAGCCGATCGGAGCGGGGCGCTGCCTTCAGGCCCGACCCAGGCAGTTCCGGATCTTGCCGACCAGGCGCGGCAGATCCACCGGCTTGGTGTCGAAATCCGCGCAGCCGACCGCAGCGCTGCGAGCCTGGTCGCTGGCCAGTGCATGCGCCGTCAGGGCGATCACCGGAATCCGCGCCGTGGCGGGCGAGGCCTTGATCTGCTGCGTCGCCTCCCAGCCGTCCATGTCGCCGAGCGCGACGTCCATGAGGATCAGGTCGGGCGCCTCGGTCCCCGCCATGGCGACGCCGCTTGGGCCATCGGGCGCGCAGAGCACGGTATAGCCCTGCCTTTGCAGGCGCCGGCTCAACATGTCCCGGTTCATCTCGTTGTCTTCGACGAGCAGGATCTTAGGCATGGGCAATGGTCGACCGTGATGTGGAGCTGGGGCTTGCGTTCCCTCCCGGCGCGATATCGGCGCGAAGCGCGGCGGAAGCGAGCAAGTGTGCCGCCGCCGGCGGCGCATTCGGAAGGGTGAGCGTGAAGGTGCAGCCGCTGCCGGGGCGGTTTTCGACGGCGATATCGCCGCCGGAGAGCCTGGCGATCTTCCGGCACAGGGCGAGGCCCAGGCGGGCGCCGCCATATTTGCTGCCGTTCGCATCGCCGGCATCGGTGAACTGCTCGAACAGCACCGGCAGCAGCTCAGAATCGATGCCTCCGCCGGTATCCTCGACCGCCACCGTGAGGTCCCCTCGTGCGGAGGTGGCGACAACGAGGTCGATCCGGCCGTTGCGCGTGAACTTGATGGCATTCACCACGAGTTCGGCCAGGATCTGCCGGAGCTTGGCGCGGTCGGCGATGAATTGCACGGGTGCCAGTGCGGAATCGACGATGATCTCGGTGCCGTTGTCCTGCGCCCGCAGCCGGAAATCGGCCGCGACGGCCTCGACCAGATCGGCCGGATCGATCGCTTCGAGATGGAGTTCCATCTTGCCGGCCTCGATCTTGGCGAGATCGAGGATCTCGTTGACCAGCTTGAGGAGGAGATGGCCGGAACTCTGGATGCGACTCAGGTCCTCGACGGCCTCCTCGTCGCCTTCCTCCCGGACATCTTCGAGCAGGATCTCGCTGTAGCCGATCACGGCGTTGAGCGGGGTGCGCAGTTCATGGCTCATCTTGGCCAGGAACTCGGTCCGGGCGGCGCCGGCGCGCTCCGTCGCCTCGATCGCCTCGCGCAATTCGGTCGCGGTCTGGAGATGACCCTGCATCGCGGTCTCCAGCTCCGTCTGCGAGGCGAGGAGACGGGCATAGAACAGCGCCATCATCGCGACATAGAGCGAGGCGGCGATGGTCGAGACCAGGCCGAGCCCCTCGCGGGCCGCGACATCCAGCCGGCTCGGCATGCCGCCGCCGAGGAACCAGACCGCCCCGAAGGCGGCAAAATTGGCGGCGAACATGCCGAGCGCGATCGTGCGCAGCCTCGGCTCCTCGCCGATATAGAACAGCGCGAGGAGCGGGATCGTTAGGACCCAGGGCAATGTCGGCGAGGTGACACCGCCATAGAAATAGCAGCTCCAGAGGATGCAGAAGTTCAGGTTCTGGATGGAGGCCAGCGCCAACGCGTTGTAATGCCCCCACGCCCGCAGCACGAAGGGGAATATCCAGAAGGCCGAGATCGACAGCGCCAGGACCAGCACGGGATATCCCGGGTCCCGATCGAAGACATAAAGCGCCAGCGGAACGGTATTGCCGATGAAGGGCCCGAAGATGTGGCTGATCAGGAACATCCGCACTTGCTTGAGCTTCTGGCGGTCCTGCGCGATCGCGGCCGGGATGAACCAGTCGACGAGATCGCTCACCATCGTCCCGAGGCGTTTTTCGCCCTGTGCCATCGACATGAAATCCCGGATGCCAGAGAAGAGGCGGATAATGCTTGAAACAACCGGCCGGATCGATCCTGCGAACCCATTCGCATGAAAGCAATGTCAATGGCGCAAAGGCATTAAGGCCGCGTGAATCCGGGTTGTCGCAAGCAATTGACGCCGAGTCTGATTGTTAAGGACCTGCTCGTATCCTCGAAGTCGACACGTACGCCCTGCAGGCCGTATCGACATCAAGGCACGCAACAGGATGATGAAGTTTATCGACTGGTTCCTCCCGGATGCGGCGAAATTCGACCGCGCGGAGCAGGGCCTCGCCCGCAACTTCGTCTTCACCCATCTGTTCGGCCCGCTTCTGAGCCAGCCGATCGGCGTCTTCCTCTATCTGACCGATCCCGATCCCGGCCTGGCCTGCTGGACGATCATCGTCTGCACCTGGCTGTTCTGGCTCCTGCCCTTCGTGCTGAAGCTGACGAAGCGGCTGCAGCTCGCCGCGCTGATCTCGGTCGAGCTTCTCGCTTTCACCGCGCTGTTCGGGGCCTTCCATTACGGTGGCGTCAGCTCGCCCTTCCTGCCCTGGCTGATCATCAGCCTGCTGCTCGGCTTCTTCTATCTGCACGACCGGCCGCTGCTGGTGCTCGGCCTGTTCGCGGCCAACATTCTGACCTTCTCGGCCGCCTATATGATCTATGGCTTTCCGACCATCGTGCCGCTGGACAAGCTGCAAAAGGTCGGCTGGATCTCGATTCTGGCCGCGGCGGTCTACATGTCCTGGATGGCGGCCTATTACGCCAGCATCACCTCGAAGCGCTCCGAGATCGAGCGTGAGACCGAGCGTCATCGCGAGACCGCGCGGCGCCTCCAGGCCGCCAAGGAGGCCGCAGACGAGGCGACGCATCTGAAGTCGATCTTCGTCGCGAAGATGAGCCATGAGCTGCGCACGCCGCTCAATGCCGTGATCGGCTATAGCGAGATGTTGCTGGAAAGCTTCGAGGATCAGGGCCGCAGCCAGAGCAAGATCGCCGATCTGCAGCGCATCAACGCGGCCGGCAAACATCTGCTGGCGCTGGTCGCCGACGTGCTCGACCTCTCGCGGATCGAGACGCAGAGCGACAAGTTCAAGATCACGAGCTTCGATGTCGACTGGCTGGCGGAGGACGCCGTTTCGACGGCCAAGCATCTCGTCGAGGAGAATGGCAGCAAGCTGACCCTGACCTGCATCGGCAAGCTCGGCGCCATGCAGTCCGACCCCACCAAGGTCCGGCAAGTCCTCCTCAACCTGCTCGGCAACGCCGCCAAGTTCACGGCGAACGGCTCAGTCACCCTGGCTGTCCGCCGCGAGGCGAAGCCGGGCGGCGACTGGATCGAGTTCCAGGTTCGCGACACCGGCATCGGCATCGCGCCGGAGGGGCTCGCCCGGCTCTTCCAGAATTTCGGCCAGGCCACGGCCGGCATCGCCGGCCAATTCGGCGGCACGGGGCTCGGGCTCTCGATCAGTCAGAAGCTCTGCGTACTGATGGGCGGCAGCATCTCGGTGACCAGCGAGCTCGGCAAGGGCTCCTGTTTCATCGTGCGCCTGCCGGCCATCGCCCGGATCACCGGCGAGACGCGCCAGACCGAGGCTGCCCTCGACGGGCCACCGAAGGTCGCCGCGGCCTGATCGGCCGGGTCTTCTTCCAGCGGTGGGCCGCACGCAAGGCTGCGCGTCGCCGCCGCGCCCAGACAGGCGTTCTCCGCCAGCGCGATCCCCGGCGGACCGGCAAAGCGACCTTGTATCGCACCGTCGTCGAAGTTCCGGCCGGGCGCGGTGGCGGCCTGCCGCATCCGGATTCCGCGCGACAGGTCGCATCGCACTGGATTCCCAGCTCCAGCGGCGGCATTGTTCCAATATCCCGGATCGAAGCGAGGAGAGGCTAGTTTGGACATCACGCGCGCCGGAACGCGGCCCTCCGGCAAGGGCCCCTCGGACTGGTTCACCGGGACGGTCCGCATCGACCCGCTCTGCAATGCCCATGCGGCCGAGCGCGTTCAGGGCGCCAGCGTCACCTTCGAGCCGGGCGCCCGTACGGCCTGGCATACGCATCCGCTCGGCCAGACCGTGATCGTCACGGCGGGTCTCGGGCGGGCGCAATGCTGGGGCGGGCCGATCATGGAAATCCGCCCCGGCGACGTCGTCTGGTTCCCGCCGGGGGAGAAGCACTGGCATGGCGCCTCTCCGGCGACGGCCATGACGCATATCGCGATCCAGGAGGTCCAGGACGGCAAGGTCGTCGACTGGATGGAGCAGGTCTCCGACACCCAGTATGGCGGTTAACGATGAGCGTCGGTGCTTGCCGTCGCGCTGGGGAAGATATGCATTAATCCTTTAATTTCGTCACGAATTGGATCATTGCTAGAAGCCTGTGTTGATGCCTGCGTAACCTTACGAGAAAGTCATGCGGCCCGAGCGTGTGCGACGGTTCCCAGCGCCTGTTCAGGCTCCCAGCCTCGGCCGCCGGCTGCAGGCGGCGAACGACAACGTGCCCGAGATCAGGGATAGCGTGGTCAGCATCCTGATCGGTCGTTCCCTGATCGCCGGCGCCGCCCTGCTGGCCCTGGCGATCGTCGCCGGATGGAGCCTTTGGCTCGTCCGGGCGCTCTGGCGCCACTTCGCCTGAGGAAAAGCCGGCGATGCCGGCTTGCACCGGCTGATCGCCGCGGATGCGCCGGCAGGGCGCATTGACGCAGCGGCAGGTATCGTTGAAAATCGATATATCGCATCGGATGACCGACGGGCTGCCATCCTGACGCGTTGCGCCCCGGCCGCGTCGGGACGCCAATTTTACTCATCCCGGGGCATTCGTGCAGTCGAGAACCATCCACGGCAGGATCGAAGACCGTGCTGCCACGGAGCGGCCGGACGAGCCTGCCGGGCTGACCGCTCTCCTGCGCGACTGTGCCTTACGCGAGCACGGGGTTTTCCTGTTCGGCAGCGACGGCCGTACGATCTACGCGCTGCGCGAGCGGGTTGCGTCGGCGTTTCCGACAGTCAGGATCGCGGGCGTCTGCGATGCCGATTTCGTCGGGCCGGTCGATCGCGCCGTTCTCGATCATATCCGCGCAGCCAATGCCGATCTGATCATGACCGACCTTCCGCTGGCGCGATTCCGGTTGTTCAGCGCGCAATGCGCCGCCGGAGGAATCGACGGACGCCGGATCAACCTGCCGGGAAGCTTCGCCGGCTTCGCCTTCGGCCCGCAGCAGGGCTTGTCCCGCTTCTCCGTACCGGCGCGGCTGCGCCGCTTTGGCATTGCGGCAGAGGCGGGCCTGCGCTTCGCCCGCATCATTCTGGGGCAGAGCCTGCGCCAAATGGACGCCGCTCGCGCTGCCGCGGTCCCGCGCCGCCGCCGGAGCTGATCGCGGCGCGCTCAGCGCGCGTTCGAAAATGCCTTCCGGCTCAGAACGGTCCTGAACAGGATCGTGATGTCCAGCCAGAGCGACCAGTTGTCGATGTACCAGTGGTCGTAGGCGACACGTCGCGCCATCTTGTCGTCGGTATCGGTCTCGCCGCGCAGGCCGTTGACCTGGGCCCAGCCGGTGATGCCGGGCTTGACGTTGTGGCGGCGTGCATAGTTGGCGATCTTGCGCTCGAACTCGACGTCATGCGCCAGGGCGTGCGGGCGCGGCCCGACAAGCGACATGTCGCCGGCGAGCACGTTCAGGAACTGTGGCAATTCGTCGAGATTGTAGCGCCGGAGCAGGTGGCCGAGGCGGGTGATCCGGGGATCGTTGCGCTTGGCCTGGACGACGACCTGGCCGTCGTCGGTCGTCGTCATCGTCCTGAACTTGAAGATACGGAAAGCCTGCTGGTTGAAGCCGTAGCGGCGCTGGCGGAAGAGCACGGGGCCGGGCGAGTCGAGCCGGATCATCGCCGCGATCAGCAGCAGCAGCGGCAGGGTCAGGACGATGCCGCAGGAGGCGGCCACGATGTCGAAGGCGCGCTTGACCGCGATCTCGGCCGCCGAGAGCGGCTGGCGGGTCAGGCGCAGGCTCGACAGTGTGCCGGTATGCACGACATGCGTCCCGCTGAAGCGCTCCATGATCGGCTCGGGCGCCAGATGGATCGCGACCGGCAGGTTCATGAAGGCGTCGACGCAAGCGGAGATGGTGTGCTGCTCGGCCCAGGGAATGGCGATGAAGACCGCATCCGGCCGCTTCGCCCGGCAGTTCGCCACGGCGGCGGCCAGGTCGGCAGCGAGCGCGGCCGTGCCGGTCCCGTCGGGCGATTTCAGGAATGCGACATCGGTGACGGCAAAGCCCATATGCCAGGGCTTGTGCCGCGACACGAAGGCCATGATGTTCGCTTCGCGGCCGATCAGGAAAGCGCGCTCTGCGGTGATCCGGCCGGACCGGCTCCCGGCCGCCACCAGCCTGACGATGATCGAGCGCGAGAGTGCGATCACCGGAACGCCGGAGAAATAGGTCGCGACCATCACGGCACGCGAATAGTGATCGGCGATCTTGGCGAGAAACAGCAGCGCCAGGAAGGCGACCATCGTGATGTTCCAGACGGCGAAGGCGGAGCCCATCTGCCCCTGTGCGGCGAGGTAGTTGCCGATCTGATAGCGGCCGCGCATCAGGTTGACGAAGACGAACAGCGTCGCGAGCATCGCCGCCAGTTCTCGCGTGGAGCGGTCGACGCCCGGCAGGCCGGTGGCGCCGAGGTGATAGGCGAATGAAACCGCGTAGACGAGCGCGGCAACCACGGCGGCATCGCTTGCCGCGGTAAGAGGGCCGAGCCAAAGGCGCCAGGCGCTCGACCGGTTGTCTGGCAGGGCCTGCGGCACACCCCTCAGATCGTTGACGCTCATTCTGACCCCAGCCGGCTTCAGCATGTTCCGCAACGGCACAAAATGCCGGCGCGAAACCATGATCGGCAAAGGGGTGGCAAGCGGCGTGCCGGGCGACGCGGGTCGGATCGGGGCGGATAGAGATCCGATCGGCTGGAAGGGCAAAGCGCGGCGCCCGGGACCGAAGGCTGCTGTCCGCGGCCGTATCAGGCGGGCTTGCGGAGCCGATGGGCCATCATGTCGAAGGCGGCGGCGACGGCGCTGCCAAGCGTGGCGCCGGCGATCTTGATCATCGCGTCATGGGGCAGGCCATGACGGGTCTCCTCGAGAGTCTGAAGCCACTCCAGGCCCATCGCGAGGGCGACGATGCCAGCCAGCACGAGCCAGCGCTGCCGCGGATAGGCGAAGGCGAAGGTCGCTCCAGCAGCGAAATAGGCGAGGAAACGCTCGACATCCGCTCCCAGGAACGGGATGTGCGGGCGAGCTTCGATCGGCGAGAGCGTCGAGAACAGGATCGTGAGCAGGGCGGCCCAGCCGGCGAACAGAGCCACGCGACGAAGCTTTTCAAGCGAGGTGAACAAAACCGGGCTCCGGACGAACGGCGGGGCGGGCAGGCAAGATCGGGACCAGCACCGGCGGAATCGCGCGCGAGCAGGGTATGCGACAGTCTTATGACGATGCAAAAACGACGAAGTAATGGCAGCACCGGGATATTGACCGAAGCTCATGAAATTTCTCTTCAATCCGGTCCGGCGATATGCTCCGGTGGTTGAGCTTGCGCCAGCCCGACAGGCCGCCTCGTCCGCAAATGGAGACCAGATGATCGATATGTCTGCAGGAGCCCCGTCGGCGCGGATCGCACGCGGCGGCAAGGCGATCTACGGCGTTCCGCTGGGTATCCTGATGCTGGAGGCCCGCTTTCCGCGCATTCCCGGCGACATGGGCAATGGCACGACCTGGCCCTTTCCGGTGCTGTATCGTGTCGTGGGAGGCGCCAGCCCCGAGAAGGTGGTGCTCAAGGGCGCGGCGGGCCTGCTGCCGGACTTCATCGAGGCGGCGCGCGACCTCGTGCGGCTCGGCGCCGAGGCGATCACCACCAATTGCGGTTTCCTTTCGCTGTTCCAGCGCGAACTCGCGGAGGCCGTCGGCGTGCCCGTGGCGACCTCCTCGCTGATGCAGGTGCCCTGGGTGCAGGCGACGCTGCCGCCCGGCAAGCGCGTCGGTGTCGTCACCGTCTCGGCGGCGACGCTGACGCCCAAGCATCTGGAGGCGGCGGGCGTGCCGCTCGATACGCCCGTCACCGGCACGGAGAACGGGCGCGAATTCTTCCGCGTCCTGATCAAGGCCGAGAAGGACGACATGGATGTCGAGCTCGCCCGGCAGGACGTGGTGCAGGCGGCGCTCGATCTCGTCGCCCGCCATCCGGATGTCGGTGCGATCGTGCTCGAATGCACGAACATGCCGCCCTATGCGGCCGATGTGCAGGCGGCGACCGGGCTGCCGGTCCATGACATCTATTCACTGATCAACTGGTTCCATGCCGGCTTGAGGCCGCGCCGCTTCGGCTGAACTTATCCCCGGTCATTCCAGCCGCCCGATAATCCGCCTCGCTGAAATCCCGCCCGCGAGGCTCCATGACCGATACGCCCCGTCTTTCCCTGCCGCTGCTTGCCGCCGGGCAGGCGCAGAAGCACGTCACCCATAACGACGCCCTGATCCGTCTCGACGGGCTGATCCACCTCACCGTCGACAGCCGGACGCAGACCGCGCCGCCGGTGTCGCCGACCGAACTCTCGGCTTATATCGTGCCGTCCGGCGGCACGGGAGCCTTCGCCGGCCGCACCGATCAGGTCGCGCTGTTCGAGGATAGCGGTTGGACGTTCCTGTCGCCGCGCGCCGGCTGGCAAGCCTGGGTGATCGACGAAGTCGAGCACAATATCTGGACCGGCACGGAATGGCGCCGCGACAGCCCGCTCAGCAGCCTCGGTGCCGAACGCTGGGGCGTGAACGCGACCGCGGATACGACCAACCGATTCGCGGTGTCCGCGGATGCCAGCCTGTTCAACCATGCCGGGAGCGATCATCGCCTGAAGATCAACAAGAACGCGGCGGGCAATACCGCGAGCCTGCTGTTCCAGAGCAACTGGTCGGGCCGGGCCGAGTTCGGGCTGGCCGGCGACGACGATTTCCGGGTCAAGGTCAGCGCCGACGGCTCGGCCTGGCATGATGCCGTTGCGATCGACCGTGCGTCGGGGAGCGTCGCCTTGCCGGGCTCGCCCTGGGCTACGGCGGCGAATCTGCTGGTCAATGGCGACATGGCGGTCAACCAGCGAGTCTTTGCCGGCGGCGCCCTGGCTGCCGGTACCTACGGCTTTGATCGCTGGAAGGCGGCGACGGGCGGTGCGAACCTTTCGCTTAGCGGCTTCACGATCACATTGACCTCGGGTGCGATCATCCAGCCGGTCGAGCCTGCTTTATGGGGGCTCGACTCCTTCGCCGGGCTGCCATTGACGCTCTCGGTCGAGAACCTCACCGGCGGCAGCCTCGCGGTCGCGATCGGCAGCCAATCCGGCACGATCACGGCGGGGGCGGGGCGCCGCTCGGTGACGCTGACGCCCGCTGCCGGCGACACCGGCGTGCTGCAGGTGCAGCTCTCGCCGAGCGCGGGCACCGTCAGCTTCGCCCGGATCAAGCTGGAGCATGGGCCGCTTGCCACCCGCTGGTCCGCCCGTCCCTTGTCCGTCGAGCAGATGCTGTGCCGGCGCTATTTCCTGAAGCAGGACGGGCAGGTGCTGATCGATGCCTATCAGGCCGCGGCGGCGACGAGCCGGCAGAGCTTGACGTTCCCGATACCGATGCGGGCGACGCCGAGCGTCACGGCCGCGGTCTCGCTGGAGATCAATGTGCAGGGCACCGACAGGGGCGTCGTCGCGCAATCCTCTGAGCGCGCCTATGCCTATGTCACCGCGCAAGCGCTGGGGCGGGTGAGGGCGGCTTTCGACGCCATCACCTTCGATGCGGAGCTGTAGCGCTCACTCGCTGACGAGCTTGCGGGCGCGCAGCAGGGCGAGAAGCCCTTCGTCGCGGCGCTCCTCGAGCTGCGCGATCGTGCGGCCCGCCGCCTCCTCGGCGACGCCCTCGATGATCTTGTGCTGGAGGTCCGCGTCGAGCGAGGGCGTGCCGAGCGACTGCCAGCGCCGGACCTGGCTCGGGCCGAGATGGGCGAGATAACCGGCGATGCCGCCTTCGCCGCCGCCGAGATGATAGGTCATGTGCGGACCCATCAAAGCCCAGCGCAGGCCGGGGCCGTTGCAGAGCGCGGCATCGATCTCGGCGACGCTGGCGACGCCCTGCTCGACCAGATGGACGGCTTCGCGATAGAGCGCCGAGGCCAGCCGGTTGGCGACATGGCCGGGCATCTCACGCTGGAGGATGACCGGGCGCCGGTCGAGGCTGCGATAGAAGGCGGCGGCGCGCGCCACGACGGCCTCGTCCTCGCCGACGACTTCGACCAGCGGCACGAGATGCGGCGGGTTGAACGGATGGGCGACGATGACCCGGCGCTTGTCCCGGCAATCGGCGACGATCGCGCTGCGCAGCAGGGCCGAGGTGCTGCTGGCGACGATGACTTCGGGCGGCAAAGCCGCATCGAGCCGGGCGAGAAGCGCGCGTTTGGCGGCCTCATTTTCCGGCCCGCTCTCCTGAACGAAATCAACGCCTTGCAGAGCTTCGTCGAGATCGCCGGTGAACTGATACTGGCCCGTATTGGCGAGCCCGAGCTCGGTGAGCTGGGCACGGGCGCGGTCGACCGCGTGGCGGAACTTTTCCTCTGCGCCGGGCGCTGGGTCGTAGGCCACGACGTTCAGGCCGTGACCCATGGCGAGGGCGGCCCAGGAGCTGCCGATGAGCCCGGCGCCGATGATGGCGATGCGCTCGATGTCGCGGATATCCTGCATCAGTGGATCTCGGGTTCCGGCACCTTCGCCGTCCCTTCCAGATAGTCGAAATCGCAGCCCTTGTCGGCTTGGCGGATATGGGCCGCCGACATCTTGCCCCAGCCGCGCGGATAGTCGCGGTCGGGCGGCGTCCAGACGGCGAGGCGGGCGGCGATCTCGGCATCGGTGAGAGCGACCGAGATGCTGCGGGCCTCGACATCGACGCTGATGATGTCTCCCGTCCGCACCGCCGCGAGCGGCCCCTTGATATAGGCCTCCGGCGCGACATGCAGGATGCAGGCGCCGTAGCTGGTGCCGGACATGCGGGCATCCGAGATGCGCAGCATGTCGCGCACGCCCTGCTTCAAGAGTTTCTTCGGGATCGGTAGCATGCCCCATTCCGGCATGCCGGGGCCACCGACGGGGCCGCAATTCTTGAGCACCATGATGTGGTCGGCGGTGACGTCGAGATTCTCGTCGTTCACAGCCTGCATCATCGCGTCGTAATGCTCGAAGACCAGCGCCGGGCCGGAGTGCCTGAGCAGCCGCGGCTCGGCGGCCGATGGCTTGATGACGCAGCCATCGGGGGCGAGGTTGCCCTTGAGCACGGCGAGGCCGTTCGCGGTCGAGACGGGCTTGTCGAGCGGGCGGATGACGTTGTCGTCGTAGACCTGGGCGAGCGCGATGGTCTCGGCGATCGGCTTGCCGGTCACCGTCATCGCATCGGTGTGGAGCTTGCTCTCGAGCTGCTTCAGCAGGGCAGGCAGGCCTCCGGCATAGAAGAAATCCTCCATCAGGAAATCGCCGGAGGGGCGCAGGTTTGCGATGACGGGGACATTGCGGGAGAAGGCATCGAAATCGTCCGGCGTCAGCGGTACGCCGGCCCGGCCGGCCATGGCGACGAGATGGATGATCGCATTGGTCGAGCCGGCGACCGCCATATGAACCGTCAATGCATTCTCGAAGCTCTTGCGGGTCAGTATTTGGTCAGGCGTCAGGTCCTCCCAGACCATCTCGACGATGCGCTTGCCCGACATCGCGGCCATGCGGGGATGGGCGGCATCGGCGGCGGGAATGGCGGATGCGCCGGGCAGGGTGAGGCCGAGCACCTCGGCATGGCTCATCATCGTCGCAGCCGTGCCCATCACCATGCAGGTTCCGTAGGAGCGGGCGATCCCGCTCTCCATATCGTGCCACTGCGCCTCGGTGATATTGCCGGCCTCCTTCTCGGCCCAGTATTTCCAGACATCGGCCCCCGAACCGAGCACCTTGCCGGCCCAGTTGCCGCGCAGCATCGGGCCGGCCGGCACGAAGATGAAGGGCAGGCCGGCGCTGCAGGCGCCCATGATCAGGGCCGGCGTGGATTTGTCGCAGCCGCCGAGCAGCACCGCGCCGTCGAGCGGGTGGGAGCGGATCGATTCCTCCGTCTCCATCGCCAGGAAGTTGCGATAGAGCATGGTCGTCGGCTTCTGATACTGCTCGGAAACCGACATCACGGGAATCTCGACCGGAAACCCGCCCGCCGCCCAGACCGCCCGCTTCACCGCCTCGGCGCGGTCCCGCAGATGGGTGTGGCAGGGATTGACCTCCGACCAGGTGTTGATGATGCCGATGACCGGCTTGCCCATGAACTCCTCGTGCGAGAAGCCCATCTGCAGCGTGCGCGAGCGATGCCCGAAGGAGCGCAGGTCGCTCGCGCCGAACCAGCGCCAGCTGCGCAGGGTCTCGGGCGTCTTGCGGGGGCGGGCGGACATGGTCGTTTCCTCGGTGATATTTTTCGTTGGCTCAATGGCTTGTCATTCCGGGGCGGCTCGCAGAGCCGAACCCGGAACTCACGACTGGGTCGGACGATAGAAGCCCGCGGTGAAGGGCTCGCCCGGTCGTGGGTTCCGGGTTCATCGCTGCGCGATGCCCCGGAATGACAGAGGTTATTCCGCTGCCGCGCGTTGGCTACCCCAGCCCGAGACGATGCCGCGCAGTTCGGCCCGCTCGGCCTCGTTCAGCTCGGGCAGGCCGGGGAGGCGGACCGGGCCGACATCGGTGCCGAGCAGGCCGAGCGCCTCCTTGACGACGGTGACATTGGCGCCGTTGCCGTATTTGGTGCGCAGCTTCTCGAAGCCGGCGATGGCGTCGACCTCGCGCCGCGCGGTGTCGTAGTCGCCGGCCTCCAGCGCGCGCCAGACGGCGAGAGAACGCTCCGGCGCGACATTGATCAGCCCCGAGGTGAAGCCACGGGCGCCGAGCGCATAGAAGGGCGCGGCCCAGCCTTCCGCGAGGCCGCAGATCCAGTTGGCGGAGGAGCCCGCGGTCTCGCGCACGCAATCGGCGAGCAGCATCATGTTGCCCGAGGCGAATTTCACGCCGGCGACGTTAGGGTGGGTCGCGACGCGGATCAGATCCTTCACGCCGATGGCGTCGGAGCGGATATAGGCGACCAGCGGGATCGGCAGCGCCTCCGCGATGGCGAGGATGTAGTCGGCCTGCGATTGCGGGGCGGCGAAGGGGTCGAGCGGGTGATGCACCATCGCGGCATCGCAGCCGGCCTGGGCTGCGAGCTTGCCGGTGGCGATCGCTTCGCGCAGCGAGCGTCCGATGCCCGCCGTGACCAAAGCCTTGCCGGCTGCGGCTTCGGCAGCAGTGGCGTGCGAGCGCTCCACCTCCGCCGTCGTCATCGGGTAGAATTCGCCGGTATTGCCGGCCGAGACGATGTTGTGGATGCCGGCCTCGGCGATGCGCCGGACGATCCGGCCGGTCAGCGCCCAGTCTGCCTCGCCATCCGCCTTCCAGGCCGTGACATGGACGCCGGAAATGCCGCGAACCGCGCGGCGGACCTTGTCATGCGTCATAATCCAGTCCCTCCGCATCCGCGCCGAAGGCCAGCCATATATGGGCCTTCGCCGAACGGACGATGTGACGGCGCATCCTGAGTTCGGCGCGCGCGGGATCGCGTGCCAGGAGCGCCTGGTAAATCTCCCGATGTTCCTCGAAGCCGCGACGGCGCTCATCGGGCTGCGAATGCAGGGCGATGCGCTGGGCATGGTCGTACATGCGCTGGCCGTCGAGGCGACGCTTCAGATAGGTGCAGCCGGAGATGCGATGGATCGCGCGATGATAGGCCTCGTTCAGTTCGACGAGGTCGTCGAGATCGCCATGCTCGGTCGCCTGCTCCATCTCGGCGATCAGCCTGCCGAGCTCGGCCGCGCCGGCCTCGGTGAGATGGTTGGCTGCGATATGGGCCATGACGCTTTCGAGCGCGGCGCGGCCCAGCGCCATCTCCAATGCCTGCCGGGGCGAGAATTCGACGAAGACGCCGCGGCGCGCTTCCGTCCGGACCAGCCCCTCGCTTTCGAGCTTGCGGATCGCGTCCTTCACCGGGGTCGTGCTGACGCCGAGCATCTCGGCGAGGTTGCGTTCGTTCAGGCGCTCGCCATTGCGGAAGCGGCCGGCGACGATGGCACGGCGCAGGCGCTCGTGGACATGCTCGCGCAGGGAGCGCAGCAGGTCGGGCGCAACGGGTTCGACGGCAGGCTGCAGCATGGTTCTTCCGGAGCGCCGGGCCTGCCCGCGTCGGCGCGGCTGCCGGCTTTGGCGCGCGACCATCAGACAGCACAAAGCCGGCGACGGCAATCCTGAAATTTCAGGTTTCAGGCCGTTGGCCCAGCGTACTGCTCAGAGCAAGCATCCGTCGCGTGGAAGACGAATGTAACGACCAAGTGCGCGGCCAAATCGTCATGCTCGCCGTCGTGGCGAGCATCCATGTCTTGAAGCCGTATCACCCGACAGAAGACGTGGATGGTCGGGACACGCCCGACCATGACGGAGAGGTTTCAACGGTGAAGCCGGGTCAGCGCTGCCCGGCGAAGGCCTTGGCCAGCGCGTCGGCATGCTTGGTCATGAGGCCGAGATCGGAGCCGACCGCGACGAAGCGATAGCCCCATTCGATATAGCGGCGCGCATCGGGCTCGGACGGCGTCAGGATCCCGGCCGGCTTGCCGATCGCGGTCAGGCGCTTCACCGCATCCTGGATCGCGGCCTGGACCTCCGGATGGCCGGGATTGCCGATATGGCCGAGCGAGGCCGAGAGGTCGGCCGGGCCGATAAAGACGCCGTCGACGCCGTCGACCGAGGCGATCTCCTCGATGCGGGCGAGGGCCTCTCCGGTCTCGACCTGCACCAGCACGCAGATCTCGCCATCGGCGCGCTTGAGATAGTCCGGCACGCGGCCGTAATGGCTGCCGCGGCCGCTGACCGTGATGCCGCGGATGCCGGCGGGCGGGTAGCGGCAGGCTGCGACGGCCTTGCGGGCTTCCTCGGCATTCTGGACGAAGGGCACCAGCACGGCCTGCACGCCGATATCGAGCAGGCGCTTGAGCAGCACGGCGTCGTTCCAGGCCGGGCGGACGATCGGGGTCGCGGTGCCGCCCTTCAGGGCCTGCAACTGCGCGAGAACGTCGGGCGGCTCATTGGGGGAGTGCTCGGTATCGACCAGGATCCAGTCGAAGCCGCTCTGGCTGATGATCTCGGAGACGATCGGGCTGCACAGGCTGCTCCACAACCCGATCTGAAGCTCGCCGCGCTTCAGCGCGGCCTTGAAGGCGTTGGCAGGCAGGTCCACGGCGTTTCCCCTCGGGCGATTGGATTGGCGGCGCTTCCCGGCCGGCCGATGCCTGCTGGAGCGCGCTGGTCTGGTTAGATCATACCGGATCGGCGAAGGGACCCGACGGCAGGAGATGGCGGGGTTGCAGCTCGGTGGCGCGCGGCGCTTTGCGAGGGCCGAATCCCTGATAGGTTGCGCTGCCCTGGAGACGGCCGCCTCATGACCACCCCCATGCTGACCGAAGAGATCGCCCAGCGTTTTGCCCGGATCGCGCTCGGACATGTCCGTCGCGAATACCCGAACAAGCCCGATCATACGCTGGCCGGGCCGCAGGATGCGCAGACACCGAGCGCGCTGCATCCGGTGTTCTACGGCAGCTATGACTGGCATTCCTGCGTGCACAGCTACTGGATGCTGGCGCGGCTGCTCAGGCGCCATCCGATGATGGAAGCAGCGGCCGATATCGTCGCGCTGTTCGATGCGCAGCTCGTCCCCGAGAAGATCGCGGTCGAATGCGCCTATCTCGCCCAGCCGACGGCGCGCGGCTTCAAGCGGCCCTATGGCTGGGGCTGGCTGCTGAAGCTCGCTGCCGAGCTCAACGGGCTCGATGACGGGCGCTGGGGCCGGGCGATTGCGCCGCTCGCCGAGGCCTTCGCCCAGCGCTTCCGCGATTTCCTGCCGATCGCGACCTATCCGGTGCGCGTCGGCACGCATTTCAACACGGCTTTCGGGTTGCGGATGGCGGCCGACTACGCGGATGCGACCGGCGACGGCGCCTTCCTGACCCTGCTGCGCGAGACGGCGCTGCGCTGGTACGGGGCCGACGAGGATTGCCCGGCCTGGGGCGAGCCGAGCGGCGACGATTTCCAGTCCTCGGCGCTGATCGAGGCGGAATGCATGCGCCGCCTGCTGCCGGCGGAGCGTTTCCTGCCCTGGTTCGAGCGCTTCCTGCCGCGCATCGCGCAGCAGCAGCCGGCGATCCTGTTCAGGCCGGCGACGGTGAGTGACCGGACGGACGGCAAGATCGCCCATCTGGACGGGCTCAACCTCAGCCGCGCCTGGTGCTGGAGCGCGCTGGCTGCGGCGCTGCCGGAATGGGACGTGCGGCGCCCGGTCATCGCGGAAGCCGCGACGCTGCATCTCGAAGCCGGGCTGCCGCATATCGCCGGCGACTATATGGGCGAGCACTGGCTTGCGACCTTCGCCGTGCTGGCGATCGAGGAACGATGAAAGCCTGGCTCGGGTGCGGACGGAGAGAATTGGTTCGGCGAGTTTCCTGGCCGATGGAGCTCGGGAGCCCAACGCCGTGACCGCCGGCGCAGCCGATCCCGAGCTCCCCTTCGTTCGCGACAGGGACGGCTCCTTCGTGCTCGATGCCGCGCGGCTGGCCAAACGCTTCGGCTGGTCGGCAGAGGAGTTGCGCGAACTGATGCGCCGCGGGCTGGTGACGAGCCGGGTCGAGCGCGGCGAAGGCGAGGACGAGGGGCGCTGGCGTCTCTCGGTTCGCTGCGGCAATCGCCGCTGGCAGGCCGTCATGCTGCCCGACGGGACCGTTGCGGATGAGCAGCTCGACTTCGTACCAGCCGCCGCCCGCGGCGGACTACGCTGATCGGACGGTCGTTTCGTCCTGGAGTGCCGGCGGTCTGCCACGGCGCGACGCCATGTCGGGAGCACGGGCTGGCGAACGAAGTGTCGATGTACATTTCCGGAGGCCACCTCGATAATGCTGTTTCAGCGGCGCGATTCACCCCGGCGATCCGCGCCGTCCTTCCGCGCTGCCTCGATGAGGGAACGATGCGTCTTATCCATCTCGGCCCGGCCGTGCTCCTGCTTGCGGCCCTGGGCGGTTGCGCGTCGCGCGAGCCGGCAGAGTTCTCGGAAGCCCCGGTGGTCCAGCGCATGACGATCCAGCCGCAGCAGCGCAGCTTTCTCGACCCCGGTCCGGCGCCCGCCCGGCAGAGCGCGCCGGCCTATCTGCGCGACAGCGGGACGAGTTTCGCCGGGCGCTCCGACAGTTTCGGCAACGGCGTGCTGCCCTCGTTCTGACGGGCGGCGGAAGCGCACTAGAGCATCGGACTGAATATCAGTCCGATGCTCTAGTGCTTTGATTTTGCATCGATTTTTTCCAAAAAAACGCGTTCCACTTTTCGGGCCGATGCGCTAGTCCGGCAGGCGAAGCCCGGCGAGGAAGGTCGCGACCGTCAGGGTCTTCTCCGGCTGCGCCCGGCATTGCCGCTCGACGGCCTCGAGAACTTCGCCGTCGCCATATTTCGACAGCCGCGAGGGGGAGCCCTGGCGCAGGGAATCGACCACCCAGCGGCCGATGAGCCCATGCATCTCCGCATCGGCACTCCCGCGCTTCATCCAGGCTTCGCAGGTGATGTAGTCCTGCAGGAATTCGCCCTGGCGCAGCACCTCGCTCGTCGCCGCTGCCGGGCAGGCCAGAAGCCAAAGCGCCGCCAGCGCCCCCAGACGCATCATCTCCCCACCTCGTTTCACTTCCACCGCCTTCGACCGCTCCCGGCCTTCGGAGCCCGCTTCGCCAGCTCGGTCCCGCCTTGCTTCGCGCGTTGTCGCCTGGCGCGCGTGACGGGAGGAGCCGCAAGGTCCGGCGGTGCATCGGAGAAGGGGAGCAGCAGATCAGCAAGCATAGCAAGCCTGGCTTGCACGGCAACCATGGAATCCTACGCCGGGGCGTTGCTGCAAGAGGGGCGATGACATCTCGCTTCTGCAATATAGCGGCGACATGGTTTGGAACAGTTCTCGGGTCTATCCTTGAGAATCCTCCCGTCGCGCCGGGAGGGGCGGGCTTTCCAAGGCAGTTGCGCATGAGCGATCCCGCTCGTCCCGCTTCGCGCCCAGCGTGCCGATTGCAGCGAAAAGATGCGCCTGGAAGCCGCGTGAGGTCTTCCGATTCAACCGTGGTTAACCGCTGCGGCCGATGATCGCCCCGATCGGACAGGGCAACCAATTGGGGGGGAGATGGCCAGAGCCTGCGACGTCGCCACCACCTGTCGTCCGCCCGGCCGTGTGCAGGTTGCGATTGCGGCTTTGGCCGCCATGCTCGCCTTCGCAGGCGGCGCTGCGCCGGCCCAGACGCGCCCTGAAGAGCCGGTCAAGCTGCAGATCATCGGTGGGCTGGCGAGCCTCACCCAATACACCAGGATCGAGCAACCCTTCTGGCAGTCCGAGATCGCGACGCTGTCGAAAGGGCGTGTCACTGCGACGATCCGGCCTCTGGATGCGGGCGGGTTGCGCACCCAGGAAATGCTCCAGCTGATGCGGCTGGGCGTCGTGTCCTTCGGTACGGCCCTGCTGAGCGCCGCCTCCGGCGACGAGCCGGAGCTGAGCGCGATCGACCTGCCGCTGCTGAACCCCGATGTGGCGACCCTGCGGAGGACCGTCGGCGCATTCCGCGAGCATCTGCGCGACGTGTTGCGCGAGCGGTACGATATCAGGCTTCTCGGCATCTACACCTATCCGGCCCAGGTTCTGTTCTGCACCAAGCCGTTCAAGGGGCTCGACGATCTCGCCGGCCGCAAGGTGCGGACCTCCTCGGTCGCGCAATCCGAGCTGATGACGGCGATGGGGGCGTTTCCGGTGATCCTGCCTCTCGCCGAGGTCGTTGCGGCGCTTCGCGGCGGGGTCGCCGATTGTGCCATCACGGGCACGCTGAGCGGCTACGAGATCGGCCTGCCGCGCGTTGCCGTCGCCGTCCATGCCCTCGCGCTCAACTGGGGCGTCTCGATCTTCGGGGCGAACGGAACCTATTGGGATGCGCTTCCGGCAGACGCCCGCGACATCATCCGGCAGGGTGTCGGGCAGTTGGAGACGCGAATCTGGTCGCAGGCGGAGGCCGATACGCAACGCGGCCTGGCCTGCAATGCCGGGACGGAACCCTGCTCCGGCAAGCCCGAGCGGCCGATGACCGAGGTGCCGGCCCTGCCTGCGGATGCAACCCGCAGGCGTCTGCTCGCCGAGGTCGTCCTGCCGCGCTGGTTCGAGCGCTGCGGCCAGGACTGCGTCTCGGCCTGGAACACCTATCTCAAGCCGCTCCACGCCATCGAGCCCCGGACGCCGTGACTCGCCGCCCCACGACGAGGATCAATGATCAAGCGCCTTAAACTCCTGGTGGCAGCGGGGACGATCACCATCCTGGCGGTGGCGGCCACCGGCGCCTCCAATCTGGTGCGCCAGAGGCAGGAGGCCGCCTGGCGCAGCGCCGAGCAATCGCTCGAAGGCGCGGCCATCGCCGTCGAGAATGCCCTCGACCGGCAATTGCTGCAGGTCGACGGTGCGCTGGCGAGCTTCGCGACCCTGTTCGACGTCGCGCAGATCGGACCGGGGCAGCGCGACGCTGCCAGCCGCCTGCTGCGCGGCCTCAACTTCCAGACGATGGCCTTCCGCGACCTGCTGCTCGTCGGGCCTGATGGCAGCATCGTGGCCTCGGCCCGGGGGAGCGGCGCGCGTCACCCCTTGCCCCCGGATGTCGCGCTGATCGGGCGGGCGCCGACGAACCTGATCGGTCCGCTCCGCAATCCCGTCACCGGGGACTGGGCGCTTTACGTAGCGCGCCGGATCCCGGCCTGGCACGGTATCGTCCCCGTCGCGGAAGTGCCCCTGCATACGCTGATGAAGCTCCTGGGCGAGGCGGGCATCGGGGCCGGCACGCGGATTTCGCTGGAGCGCGCCAATGGCTTGGTCGTGGCGACGCTGCCGCATGACGAATTGCTGATCGGCAAGTCCCGCCCCGCGGCGCTGCCGGGACAAGCGGCGGACGGCAAGGCCTTCATGATCGGGGACAGGAAGAGCGAGGCCAGCACGCTCAACGTGGTCAGAGGCTCGCTCTATGGCGGTATCCGCGTCGTCCTCAGCGTGAGGAGCACGGAGGTCCTCACGGATTGGCGCCATGATCGCGACAGGACGGTGAGCGCGGCGATCGTCGGCGCCCTGCTTCTGGCGGCTTTTGCAGGCGCGATCCTGCTCGCGATCCATCAGCGCGAGCGCGCTGATGCCGAGCGCGCGCGGGCCGCCAATGTCCTCGACAACGCGATCGAGGCCATGTCCGACGGTTTCGTGATGTGGGATGCGGACGACCGGCTGGTGACCTGCAACGAGCGCTATCGCGAGCTCTATGCCCTGAGCGCGCCCTTCATGATCGCCGGCGCGCATTTCGAGGATATCATCCGCAAGGGCGCAGAGGTCGGCCAATATCCGCAGGCGTCCGGCGATGTCGGGGAGTTCGTCAGGGATGTCACCACCTGGCACCGGCAGGGCAGCGGCTCGATCGAGCGCCTGCTGCCGGACGGCCGCTGGCTCCTGATCACCGAGAGACGGATGCGGGATGGCGGGATCGTCGGAATCCGCACCGACATCACGGCTCTCAAGGAGGCGCTCGCGGACCTCGCCGCCGCCAATACGCGCGCGAACGAAGCCGCCGAGGAGGCGCGTCAGCAGAACGTGGCTCTTGTCGAGCAGGAAAGCCGGATCCGTTTCCTCGCCCATCACGACGACCTGACGAGCCTGCAGAACCGTTTCGCCTTCCGCGGTCAGATCGCCAAGTCGCTGCTGCGGAAGGGGGGCGAACCTGCGACCGTGGCGCTGCTCTTCCTCGATCTCGATCACTTCAAGGACGTCAACGACACGCTGGGGCACCCGGTCGGCGACCTGCTGCTCCTCTCGGTGGCGGAGCGCCTGGCGACCTGCGTGCGGGATACCGAATGCGTCGCGCGGCTGGGCGGAGACGAGTTTGCGGTCCTCAGCCTCGGACAGGATCAGCCGCGGCAGGCGCAGGCGCTTGGGGCCCGCATCATCAAGGTTCTGAGCCAGCCCTATCTCATTCAGGACCGGACGATCTCGATCTCGGCGAGCGTCGGCATCGCGATCGCCGAAGGGCCGGATTTCGACGCCGATCTCCTGCTGAAGCAGGCCGATCTCGCGCTCTATGAGGCCAAGGCGCAGGGACGCGGCGTCTGCTGCGTGTTCACGGCGGCGATGGACGAGCAATTGCGCGCGCGCCTCGCGCTGGAGATGGACCTGCGCAAGGCGATCGAGGACCAGCAGTTCGAACTGTCCTACCAGCCGATCTTCGACCTGAGGACCGGCACGCTTCGCGGTTTCGAGGCGCTGCTGCGTTGGCATCATCCGGAACGCGGGCTGGTCGGGCCGGCCGATTTCGTCCCGCTGGCGGAAGAGACGCGGCTGATCGTGGAGATCGGCGAATGGGTCATCCGGCAGGCCTGCGCGAACGCTGTTCAATTGCCGGGCGATCTTCGCATCGCCGTCAACCTGTCGCCGGTGCAGTTGATCTTCGGCGACGCGGTCGCGACCGTGCGCGGCATCCTCGCCGAAACAGGCCTCGATCCGGCGCGGCTCGAGCTCGAGATCACCGAGACCGCGCTGCTCGCCAACGACAATCGCAATCTCGCGACGCTGAGAGGCCTGAAGGCGCTGGGCGTCCGTATCGTCCTCGACGATTTCGGGACAGGCTATTCCAGCCTGAGCCATCTGCGGCTCTTCCCGCTCGACAAGGTCAAGATCGATCGCTCCTTCGTGCGCGACATGACGGCCCATTCCGACAGTGCCGCCATCGTCGCCGCCGTTGCCGCGCTGGCGACCGAGCTCGGCATGGCGACCACGGCGGAGGGTATCGAGACGCAGGATCAGCTCGATGCGGTCGACCGGGCCGGCTGCACGGAAGCCCAGGGCTACCTGCTCGGCAAACCGCAACCGATCCTGCAGGCGGTCCATACCACCCTGTTCAGGCGCTCCAACCGGAGCCATGGCAGGCGCAGGCGTCCGCGCGACTCGTCCGACACGCTCTGACGCGCCGGCTACGGACGCGGATCGTCATCCGGCTCTCGCGCGGTTCCGCCGGCGTAAAGAGCGGTGGCATGTCAAGGTAGGGGGATGGAGCGGGTACCGGGAATCGAACCCGGGTATTCAGCTTGGAAGGCTGCTGCTCTACCATTGAGCTACACCCGCATCGGGCGCCAAATTCCCCATCGGACCCGCCAGTGTCAAGGGGGCGGGAAGGGTTGTCCGCCTGATCCGGCGTTCGGCGCTCTACTCTGCCGCCGGAGAAGGCCGCCGGATTCAGAAGCCGAAGTTGAAGCCGGCCTTGACGATGTCTCCCGAGGTGCGGGCGCGCATGGTCGCGTATTGGCCGGGGGCGAGCCCGGTATAGTCCCGCAACGTCAGCTTCTGGCTGCCGAGATCGTAATGCGTGTAATCGAGCCTGAGCGTCATGCCGGGGAGAATCGCGTATTCGACGCCGCCACCCAGCGCCCAGCCGCTGGCGAGGCCGGAGCGCGAGGCCGCGGCACCGGAGGTGGTCGTCGGGTTGTCGGGCGAAATCGAACCCTTCTGATCGACCAGACCGTAAGCGTAGCCCCCACTGCCGTAGATCATGAAGTCGCCGAGCACGAAGCCGGCGCGTGCCCGGACCGTTCCCAGCATGGAGAGCTCATTCTCGGCGCGCGTGGTGAAGCGTGTGCCGGGATCGATCGAGACGGTGTCGCTGCCGCCCAGCCTCGTCGCGGCGATATCGGTCTCGGCGCCGATCACGACCGCCCCGATCTGATAGTTGAAGCCGAACTGCGCGCCGCCGACCACGCCGCTGCCCTCGGGCGAAAGGCTCCTGGGCACGCCGAGCGGGTTGATTGCGCTGGCCGCGAGAACCGGCGTCCCGGTCGTCGTGGTGGTGGTCACGACGGTGGTCGGGAACGGCGTGGTGGGCAGCGTGGTGGTGGTCGTGGTGGTCGTCGTCGGCGTGAAGGTCGGCCCGCCGAAGGGGCCCGCCACGGTCGTGCGATTGCTCTGGCGCCCGCCGCCGACGGAGCCGCCGACATAGAAGCCGGTCCAGCGCGGGCGTTCGGGCAGGAGCAGCGGGATGTCCGGCGCCTGGGTCTGCTGCTGGCCGGGCGGCGGGGTATAGGGCGGTACGACGGGAGCCCTGCGCGGCGTGCCGGCGCGGGCTGGCGAAACGGCGCGCGGGCCGTCGCCGGCGCGGCGGCTGCGGGGCTGCTGGACGGCCGGGCAGACCGGGCAGGTCTGCGCGACCTGGACGCGGTTGCGGCTGGGCGCGGTCGCAGCCAGCCGCAGGGCCGCGGCCGTATGCGACGAGACCGGATACAGCCGGGCGTAGAGCTTGAAGGATTCGGCATCGCCCGCGAGGATCGCCTCGGCCCAGGCCCGCTCGTCGGTGCGCTGGGCGAGGATGCGGTTCAGGCGCAGGGCATTCTGGTCCTCGGGATTGATGGCGAGTGCGTTGCCGTAGACGTCGCTGCGGTCCCAGGCGATGGCGGTGCGGGCGGCGTCGGCCGGCGACATGTCGCGCAGGGAGGCGAGCGTCGGGCGCGCCGACAGGGGAACGTTCCCGGCGGTAGCGGGCTGCGACGCGGGAGCGCCGGCCGGGAGCTGGAAGAAGCTGAATTCGGTGATCAGGGAGGAGGTGTCCCAGGGAATCTGGGTGCCGTTGGTGGAATCGTAGACGGCGAGGCGGATGCGGCGGAAGATCTGCTCGACGGCGAGGCCGGGCTCGCGCGCCTCGCGCAGGAAGGCGGTGGTGAAGGGGCTGTTGGCGCCGGTGCCGTCCGCGGCGGTGGAGCCCGGCGACGTGGCGAAGGCGACGAAGGTGCCGCTGCCGGAATCGACGCGCGCAAGGCCGGCCTCGCTGCTGATGCCCTCGTTGGCGCCGTCGACGATCTGCAGGGCGAGGCCGCGGGCGACCTGCCGGTTGGCGAAGGGATTGTCGCGGCAGGCGTCGAGGATCGCGATCTTCGACTTGGCGCCGGCGCCGTCGAGGCGGCGCAGGATGTCGCCCAGCGACAGCGACTGGTCGGCGATGCTGGTCGCGATCTGCGGGCGGATATCGGTCGGCAGGATGTAGTTGGCGCCGTCGAGCTGGACGGCATGACCGGCATAATAGACCAGCGCGGTGGTCTCCGGCCCGCTGCGGCGGACCTTGTCGATGAAGACGTCGAGGGCGCCGCGCAGGCCGGCGAGCGACATGTCGAGCGCCGGCGTGATGTCGAAGCCGGCCTCCTGCAGCATGGCGCGGGTGGCATTGGCGTCGTTCAGGGCATTGGGCAGCTTGGTGACATTGGCATAGGCGCCGTTGCCGATGACGAAGGCGAAGCGCTTCTGGGCCAGGGCTGGTGTGGCGCCGAGGCTCAGGGCGGCCAGAACCACCATCCACGCGGCGATGAGATACGCATAGGCCCGGGCATGTAAACGCATGCTGCTTCCCCTGCGCGAGACAAACGACTCGCTCGACCCTGTCTGCCGCCCGCGATTCGAACGGGCATCCGCCATATGATGGAGGTTCCCAGAAACCCGGTGGTCGGAGCAACATCAAATCGACATGGAAAAGCCACGTCGGGACCGGGTGTTTGAACGCTTGATTCTCCAAGCCTTGCACCGCGTTAGGCGAGGTAGTCGCAGCGATGATTCAAGCATAATCGCGCGGGTGTGACTTAATTGCCAGCGCTGGCGGCTTTCTCCAGCGCGCACCGGAGGGCAATCTGGGATGACCGCTCCTTCAAATGAATGAGGCGCCCTGGTGGCGCTTCGGCTGGAATGATGCGGACGGAGCGGGGCGGAAGCAGCCATGACGAGCGATCCTGCCATCAATCCCTATGATGCAGTGGCCTATCCCGGCCATTCCTTCTCGCAGACCCATCCCGCGCGGCTGGCGACCATCGCCCATTTCCACGGCATGGTCCCGGCGCTGCCGAGCGCGATGCGCGTGCTCGAGCTGGGCTGCGGGCGCGGCGGCAACCTGATCCCGATGGCGGCGCAATATCCCGGCAGCAGCTTTCTGGGCATCGATCTCAGCGGCGATTCGATCCGGCAGGCGAGCGCCAACGCCGCCGAGCTCGGCCTCTCCAATCTCGCCTTCGAGCAGCGTGACATCCTCGCGGTGGGCGAGGAGATCGGAAGATTTGATTATATCATCGTCCACGGCGTCTATTCCTGGGTGCCGGATGCCGTGCGCGAGCGGATCATCGCTCTGTTCGGGCAATTGCTGGCGCCGCAGGGCGTCGCCTATGTCAGCTACAACGCCTTGCCCGGCTGCCGCCTGCGCGATCTCGCGCGCGACGTCATGCTCTTCGCGATCAAGGATATCGAGGACCCGCGCGAGCGGGTCCGGGTCGCCCGTGGCGCGCTGAAGGATATCGCCGAGGGCAGCGATCCCGAAAGCTTCCACGGCGCGGCCTTGCGGCAGCGGCTCAAGCAGGTCGACGAGCTGCCGGACAACGTCCTCTACCATGACGACCTCAATCCCGGTGCGCGCGCCTTTGCGCTGCACGAGGTGCTCTCGGCGGCGGAGCGTCACGGCCTGCAGTTCCTGGCCGAAGCCTCGTTCCCGAACCTCTACGGTGCCGCCAAAGGGCCGGCCCAGCAGATGCTCGACAGGATACCGGTGGAGCGGATGGCGCTGCGCGAGCAGACGCTCGACCTGTTGATCGGCCGCGCCTTTCGCGAGACGCTCCTGTGCCGGATGGATATCCCGCTCAGGCGCGGTGTCCGGCCGGGCTCGCTCAAGCCCTATCATCTCGCGGCCAATGCGTGGCTGGCCCCGGCCAAGGAGGACGAGAAGCCAGGCGTCCAGCGCTTCAGCTTCGACGACGGCGTGCAGCTCGCCGTCGATCTGCCGCTCTGCAAGGCAGCGCTCGGTATCCTCAGCACGATCTGGCCTGCGAGCATCGCCTGGGACGACCTCGTCGCGCGCGCCTGCAACGACGTGGCGGGCGAACTGGGTCCGGACCGGGCGCATGAGATCGGCAGGCTGGACGAAGCCCTGACCGCGATCTTCAAGGCGGGATTGCTCGACCTCCGTCTGGAGGCGCCGCCCCTGACGACGGCTATCAGCGAGAAGCCCGCGGCCAGCGAGATCGCGCGCTGGCAGGCCTCGACCTCCGCCGAGGTCACCGACCTGCGCCATCGCACCGTGCAGCTCGACGGCCTCGTCGTGCGCAAGTTCGTCAGCCTGCTCGACGGCTCGCGCGACCGGCGCATGCTGCTCGACGCGATGAACGCCTTCCTCGACGAAACCCGTGCCGCCGGCATCGCCGTGCCTGGCCTGCCGGAGCGGGCGACGGCGGAGGAGGTGGCGATGCATCTGAAGGATGTCGCGCGGCTTGGGCTGCTGCGGGCGTGACGATTGTGAAGCGCCCGTGCCGGGCGTAACCTTGCGGCAGGGGGCGATGGAGCGCGGACCGGCGGAATGAGCGAGCGCTTCCGGCAATTCCAGGCGCTGTTTCCGGAGGAGGCTTGCCTCGCCGCGCTGATGCGCCTGCGCCATGGCGGGACGAGCATGGCGTGCCCTGCCTGCGGCCGGCCGGCGCAATTCGAGCCGCGCCCTAAATTACGCGGCTTCGCCTGCCAGCATTGCAATTACATGATCCATCCGGCGACGGGGACGCCGCTGGAAAGCCGGCGCACGCCGCTGCAGCTCTGGTTCTACGCGCTGAAGACGGTATCGGAGCAGCCGGGCAAAGGCGCTGTCGGCGCGATCGCCCGCGAGGCGGGGGTGCCGCAAGTGACGGCGAAGCGGCTCGTTGACGACCTGACGGCGCTGGCCGGGCGCAGCGATGCCCGCTGGCTGGAGGCGCTGCGCAGCCTCGTCACGGGCCAGCCGGAAGCCGTTGCGCAGCCAGTGGCCGCCAATCCACCGCCTCCGCGCTCAACACCCGTTGCCGTCGCTCCGGCCTCGGTTCGAAAGCCGGTGCCGGAGCCCTCGCGACCAGCTCCGGCACGGCCGGCTGCCGCGACGCCGGCAGCGCCTCCCACACCACCGCCCGCGGCCGCTGCGCCGGCTCCTTCGCTCGCCCCGGCCGCAAAACCTGCGGAGGCTATCGAACCATCCGATGCCCGGCCCAAGAAAGCCGCCTCCGGCCGCAAGGCGATCGCGGCCGTCGCGGCGGGCGTCGCCTGCGTGGCGGCCGCGGTGCTCGGGCTGGCCTATGCGCGGCTCCAGCAGCAGGAGCGGCCGGAGCCGGAGCGCGGCATCGAAATCGCGGCCGTCGAGGCTCCGGCGCTGAAGGATGCGCCCGCCCGGCCTTCGCTGATCCTGTCCTCGGTCGAGCAGGACCTGGAGGGCGCGCGGCAGGCGGCCCAGTTCGCCCTCGACAACGACCCGACGCTGGCGGCGATCAAGCCGCAGGAGGATGCGCCGACCCAGCAGGTGCCGGTCAATCAATTGCAACTGCCGTCCAATATCCTGCTGGTGCCGCCGAAGATGCAGGGCGGGCCGCCGCCGGGGCCGGTCTCGTCCACCGGCGCGCCGCAGCCCCCGCCGCAGATCTCCAGCGGCGATCCCGACCAGATCCTGACATTCGGGCCGATCAAGATCCGGCGCCATCTCGTCGATCTCATCGTGCGCGCCAGCAAGGTCGTCGGCGCCGACCCGACCCTGCTGATGGCGGTGGCCGACAAGGAATCCTCGTTCTCGACGGCGGTGAAGGCGCAGACATCCTCGGCCACCGGGCTCTACCAATTCATCGAGCAGACCTGGCTCGGCGTGATCTACGAGTTCGGCGCGAAGCACGGCCTCGCCGCCGATGCGAAACTGATCGGCCGGTCGGGACGGCAATTCGTCGTGAGCGATTCAGCCCAGCGCCAGCGCATCCTCGACATGCGGCGCGAGCCCTATATCTCCGCGCTGCTGGCGGCCGAGATGCTGAAGCGCGACACGCTGAGGCTGGAACGGGCGCTGGGGCGCCACCTCACCGGCGGCGAGATCTACCTGATCCATTTCCTCGGTCCCGACGCGGCGCAGACCTTCATCGAGACCATGGAGGAACAACCCGGCGTCAAGGCCGCCGAACTGCTGCCCCGGCCGGCCCAGGCCAACCGGCCGATCTTCTATGCGGGTTCCGGCGACGAGACCAAGGTGCTCACGGTCTCCGAGGTCCACAAGAAGTTCAACGACATGATCAAGGTCCGGCTCGACCGCTACAGCGCGGTCCGGCCCGGCATGGGGGCGGGAATCGCCCGGCCTCCACCGAAGAAATGACGCCATGCCGCTATGCGCGGTCAGCCGCTCCCCGGGAGCATCGAGAGGAGAAAACCCATGCCGGCCAACCGTTTCGAGCAAGTCGACGAGCCGCCGACCGATGCGATCACGCTCAAGCTGTCGGAGCGCGGTGGGGAGGCCTTCGGCCATGTGCTCTGCCCGGCCGATCTCGCCGGTGGGCATCTCGTCAACGATTTCGTCAGCGACGAGCTCGCGGCGAAGGAAGCCTTTCGCACCGCGATCCGGCTCGCTAACGAAATCAGGGCGCCGATCGTGGTCGAGGACAAGGCCGGCGTCTGGCAGGACGAATGGGGCGAGCTGTACCGTGAGGATTGAGGGGCGGCGGGAGGCATCATGCCCGGCTGGTCAACCGTGGCCCGATCGAGACCGTGATGCAGGGCGCGGGGAACCCTCTCCTGTAAGGAGAGGGCAGGGTGAGGTGTCGGCCCCCCGGACCAGTGGCGTGCACGCTCACGGTGTGGCCGGGTTCAGGCCAACGTTTCCGCTGCCGAACACCTCACCCCTACCCCTCTCCTTGCAGGAGAGGGGATCCCGCGGGTGTCCGCTCCGTCATCGCCTCACTCGATCCGGAAATACTTGATCCCCAGCCCGAGCTTGCCGCTCTGGCGGGCGAGGTCGAGCTTGAGATTGGCGAAGAACTCGCTCGCGGGCGAGGGATTGGGGCCGGAGAGCGCCGGCAGGGCTTCCTTGGTCACCAGCGCGAGCACGGTCTGCGGACGCGCTGCGCCGCCGGTCGATTCGAGCTTGAGGTTGAAGGTCACCTTGCCGCCCTCGCGCTTCATGAAGCTCGCGAGGTTGTAGACGAGGCCGTCGTCACCGATCAGCACGACATCGAGATTCTGGCCGCCGCCGGCCTCGACCGAGCCGTTGAGGATCTCGCCGCTCTTCATGTTGAAGGCGCCGATCTGGATTTTCGGGCTGCGATTGATGCCGATGCCGGGCCGGCGCAGGAAATCGACCATCGGACATTGCGCATCGGTCATCGGCCGCAGATGGATCTGGGCCTCGAAGCCCTGCGCCGCCTTGAAGGCGCTGTCGAAGGCGACGAAGGGCGCGGACGAACTGCCGAAACCTTCCAGCGTCGCCTTGCGGTCGCCGACCTCGAGCGGCCAGAGGAAGAAGCATGACCCGCCGTCATAGTCGCGGACATAGCGTTCGATCCGCTCGGCCGGCGTTCTTGGCTCCGGTTCCGGGACGATGGCGGCGGCCTGCTGCTGCGACGGAGGCGAAACGCTCGGGCTGACCGGAGGCGTCGGGATGACGACGGCGACAGGCGGCGATTCGGGGGGCTTCACCTCGATGACCGGAGGCGGCTTGGCGGGCTCGGGCGCAGGAGGGCGCACCGGCGCCTGCGGTGGTGGCTCGACATTGACGGCGACCTGCGACCCGGATGCGGGCCGTTGCGGCTGCGGTGTTGGTGGCCGCGGCGTCTGGGGCTGCGCGACCGGGGGCTGTGCTGCCGGAGGCGGCGCAGGCGGATTCTGGGGAGCGGAGGGCTTTTCAGCGACCGGAGGCGGCGTTGCGGCGGCAGCCGGCTGTGCCGGAGCTTCCGTGAGCGCGGGCGGGGCGCTCGTGGCCGGGGGCTGCGCCGCGGGCGCTTCGGTCAGAGCCGGCGGCGCGTTCGTCGCGATGGGCGTACCGGCCGCGGGCTGCTCCGAGAGCGGCGGCGGATCGTTGGCCGCCACCCGCGCCGGCTGCCCTTCGTCCAAGGTCGTCCAGGCGTAATAGCCCCCGCCCGCCAGCAGCGCGAGCAAGGCGATGCCGGCGACGAGCGGCAGCGGCGAGCGCCCCGGTTTTTCCGCCATGGCCTTGCCGCCCTGCGCCCCGGTGGGAACTCTCCCGCCCGGCGCCGACGCCTGCCAGCCCGCAACCTCGGCCATGTCGGCCGGGCGATCGTTCGGGTCCGGCGCGAGCATGCGCGCGAGCAGAGGGCGGATGCGCGCATCGACGCCCGAGAGATCGGGCAGGCGGCGGCGCTTGTCGATGATGTCGACCTGGGAGCCGCCCATGTCGATGGCGCGGCCGGTCAGGGCCTGGGCCAGCACCAGCGCGAAGGAATACATGTCCGAGCGGCCGGAGACCTCGCCGCCATAGAGGCCGAGCTGCTCGGGCGAGACGTAGTTGTACTTTCCCGCGAAGCCGGAGCCGATGACCGTGCCCTCGCCGAGGATGCTGGAGCGGGCGATGCCGAAATCGATGATCTTGGCCCGGGAAGGGTCGCCGCCCGGCAGGATGATGTTGTCCGGTGAGATGTCGCGATGGATGATGCCGAGCCGGTGGGCGGCATGCAGGCCAGGCCCGACGCGCTGGCGCAGGATATCGGCTTCCTCGACGCTGAGCGGCCCCTGCTTGATGCGCTCCGAGAGCGGCTGGCCGTCGACGAACTCCATCGCGAGATACGGCCATTCGGTCACCGGATCGATGGCGAAGACGTAGTAGCGGACGATGGCCTCGTTATAGAGGTTGTGCAGCGCCGCCGCTTCGCGCCGGAACAGGGCGAGCACCGCTTCGTCGCGGGCGAGGTCGGGGCGGATCATCTTGATCGCCACGGTATCGCCAGTCTGGATGGCGCGGCCCTTGTAGACCTCGCCCATGCCGCCGACCGCGATCAGGCTCTCGATCTCGTAGATGCCGTTGAGCTTCGTGCCGATGCGGGCATTGGCGCGGGGCGCGAAGACGGTGCGTTCGGAGTCGTCGCTCATGACGTTGTGCTCCCTGGCGTGGGGCTCCCCGGCGTCGCAACTCCGCGCATGGACCGGTTCGGCATCCAGCGTGTCCTTTCGTTGGCCCCCTGTCGATAGCGTACGATGACGACGGTGACGTTGTCGCGCGCGCCGCGCTCCAGCGTCAGCGCCAGCAGGGCGTCGCAGGCATCCTGCGCGCTCCCCGCTTCGACGGCGGAGAGGATTTCGGTATCAGTGACATGCTCGGTCAGCCCGTCCGAGCAGAGCAGGAAGGCGTCGCCATCGGCGATCTCGCCGTTCTCCAGATCGAGCTCTGGGGTCTCGTGCACGCCGATCGCGTGGGTGATGATGTGCCGGCGCGGCGAGCGCCTGGCCTCCTCGGCGGTAAGAAGCCCGCGATCGACCATGTCCTGGACCTCGGTATGGTCGCGCGAGACCTGCGCGATGATGCCGCCGCGGATCAGGTAGATGCGGCTGTCGCCGGACCAGAGGCAGGCGAAATGGCGCTGGTGGATCAGCAGGCAGACCAGTGTCGCGCCCATGGTCGCGCCGCGCCGGCCGATCTCGGCGCGCAGGTCGTCATTGGCCTTGAGCACGCCGGCTTCGAGCATGGCGAGCAGGTCCGGCGCCGAGCCTGCGGCGCCGACCGTCTCCAGCGCCGCGACCACGGTCGCGCTGGCGAGCGCGCCGTTCTCGTGCCCACCCATGCCGTCGGCGACCGCCCAGAGCCCGATCTCCGGCCGCAGGATGAAATTATCCTCGTTGGCCTTGCGGACCTTGCCGGTATGGCTGATGCAGCCGGTTTCGAAATCCGGGCTCTGGCGCGGGGCGTCGTTCATGGCATCGCCCTCATGATCCGGCGCGCTCGGGCGCGAGATGGCCGTCGAAGCGGCCGGTGAGCAGGCCGGCGAAGAGATAGGGATCGGGCAGGGCGTGGCCGGTCAGGGCCAGCGGCTCGAAATTCGGGCCGCCGACCGTCCAAAAATAGCACGCGTGGGCATAGGCGCGGGCGTGGTCCTCGACGCGCAGGGCGGCCAGCCGCTCGGGGAAGCCGGAACTGATCGCGGCGCTGACGATGGTGCCGTCTGCGAGGCGGACCATGTCCTCCGGTGGGGCTGCGAGGTGATGGTCGTTGGGGATGGGCAGGATGGCGAGGCGCTGCGCCACGGCCTCGTAGCTCGCCTGGGGCTCCAGCGCCTGCAGCAGGAAATCCTCGATCGCCTCGAACCACTTGCCCTGCGGATCGAGTTCGGGCGGCGGGATCGCGGCGCCCGGGCTGCCTGCAGCGAAGACCGTCAGCGGAAAATAGCGGCCGACGCCGTCGACGGAGGGCATGAAGGCCCCTGCCACCGTCTGGCCGCCATGGGCATCGCCCAGCCAGAAGCGCCAGATCGGGGCGTTGAGATAGGCCTCCTGCCAGCGGTTGCCGAGTTCGAGCCGGCTCGCGGTCAGGCCGCCCTGCAGCCATTTCTCGTAGACGGTCAGGAAGCCGGAGGGAGCATTCAGCGCGATGAAGTCGCGCTTGGCCGGGAGCTTGCCGAAGAGGCCGCAGCTCAAGGCTCAAATCCCGGTGGGGCAGCGGATTTCCCGCAGCGCCGGCAGGATCAGGGGATTCTTGAGCGAGCCGACGCCGAAGGAGTAGCCGACCTGCCGACCGCCGACATTCAGGTTGAAGCCGACATTGTCGCCCTGCTTCAGCACCGAGCCGGCATCGAGCAGGCGGAAGAAGGACCATGTGCCGTCCTTCTCGAACAGCTTGGCCTCGCCTTGCGGCGCCTGCTGGCCGGAGGAGAAGAAGCCGCCGCTGAACATGCCGCCGGAATTGTTGCTGCCACCGCCCAGCGTCAGCGTCACCGCCGTCTTGCCGATGCCGCCGCCCGGCCACATCACCGGGGTCGGGGTGTTCACGCCCTGCTGGCTCGTCACGGTGAAGCCGTTGATCTCCAGCTTGGCATTGGCGGCATCGGCCGAGAGCGCGGTCGGTGTCACCACCATCTGGAAGGAGGGCAGATTGCCGCCGGTCGGGAAGAAGGCGTCCTTGATCTCGCTGGCGCGCTGGAACTCCCGCAAGGTCGTCGGCGAGAGGGCGCGCGCCACGCGGCTGTCGACGCGCCAGCTCCATTGCGGCTTCGAGGTGTCGACGAAGGGCTCCAGCCGCTCCTTGTAGAACTTGTCCATGATCTGGCCGGGCGCGAAGAGCCGGGCGAAATCAGCGAGCGGCACATCGCGCGTGCTCGCCTTGGTGAACGGGTAGCGATTGTTCATCACCTCGGTGCAGACGCGGGTGACCTGCTCGGCCAGAGCCTGCCTGAGCAAGGCGACGGTCGCGCCGGTGGCATCGCCCTCGAAATCGTTGACCGCCTGGATCACCATGCCGTCGAAGGGCGGGGGATAGCGCGAGGAATTGGCGCGCAAGGTCGCGATCAGCGGCACGAGCGCGGCATTGGCGGCCGCCGATTGAGCCGGATTGGTCGCGGCGGTGGCGAGGTTCTGGTTGATCTCCGAGAAGGTCTGGAGGAGCTGGTCCACCGGCCGGCGGCCGAGATCGCCGTCGACCAGGACGTGGAAGGGCTTGAACTGGCTATCGATGTCGGCGCCGAGCGCGGTATCGGCCCCACCGCCCGCCAGCACGCGGTCGACGCCGGGAGCCGCCAGCGGCAGGTTTGCGCCGAGACGGCTCAAGGCGTTACTCGCGCGCTGAGCCAGCGTATCGGCGGCCGCCTGCGCCGCAGCCTGGGCGACGGCCTTCCTGGCGTTGGGCCGCTCCTTGGTGAGCTGCGTCTCGTCGCGGAGCGCTTCGAGCACCTGCTTGAACGGCGAGGTCGCGGCGCTGATGGCGCTGAGCGCGACATAGCGCGGCTTGTCGGCATTGAGCGGCCGCAGCTTGAGACGCTTCAGCATGCGCTGCCAGTTCGCGACATAGTCGCGGCTGTAGAGCTTCATCAGGTCCGGGAAGAGCGTGGCGTATTGGGCCGTGATCGCCTGCTGGTCGAGATTCTCGCCGAGCACCCAGCGCTCACGCTCGATCTGGTCGCCGATATCGCCGAGCTTTGCGATGAAGGCGTTCTGGAAGCCGTCGTAGGTATAGAAATAGGGCACGCGGATCTGGTCGAGATCCTCGCCGGTGACGCCTTCGAAGACGAGGCGGACATCGGAGCCGCCGCGCTGCGACACGACCCAGTCCTTCTGACTCTCGCTGCGGGACTGCGTGCGCAGGAGTTCATAGGCGCGCTCGGCGATGCTGAGGCGGCGCAATGTGCGCTGGCTCTGCTCGATCAGCGACTGGTTGAGCTTGACGATCGGCTCGTCCGTGCCCTCGTCGAGATCGAGGAGGGCGGCGAGATGCTCCTCAAGCGCCTCGCGGCCCTTGGCATTGGCCGGGCCGGGGAAAAGGTTCTCGGCCCAGTCCAGCCGCATCCAGGAGGTGACGAGCTCGCGGTCCATTTTGGCCTGGCCGCCGACCATCATGTAGACTTTCAGCGCCTCGTAGACGAAGCCGGGATTGTTGGCGTTGGCCTCGAGCTGCTCTTCCAGCCGGAAGATGATGCGCGAGCGCAGCATCCGCTCCAGCGCCTGCTGATAGGTGATCTCCGTTGCGTTCTGGAGGCGGTCGCGCTGGCTGAGGCCGAAGGTGGCAAGCGTCGGCGTCGGCTCGGCCTTGGTCGCATAGCCCGCCGGCATGTTCCGGAGCTTGTGCAGCAGCGGCAGGATGCGGCTGAAATTGCGGTCGGAGATCGTGGTCTCCTGCAGGACCGGCGCGGCGGCGCTGCGATAATCCGAGAGGCCGTAATTGGTCGCCGTGATCAGGTCGCTGTTGCGCGAGAAACTCGTCCACCACAGGCCGAGCGCGCCGAGCGACAGAAGCGCGACCGTGGCGAAGCCGGCGATGCGAAGCGCCGTCGTGCGGCGGGCGGCGCCGAGATCGGTCGAGACCCAGCCGGATTCGCCGATCACGACCTTCTGCACCAGCTCGGTCAGGAAATAGCTCTTGCCCTTGCCGGAGAAAGAGGCCGCGCCGGCATGGTCCGAGCCGAAATTGCGCGAGAGCGCGCCGATCAACTGGTCGATCGGGGTGCCTTCCTGCGTGCCGGAGGTGAAGTAGAAGCCGCGCAGCGTCGCATTGGCGTGATAGCGCGTCGGCTCGAAGACGCGGGTCAGGAAATCGACGATCCCGCGCTTCAGCGTCGCCATCTGGCTCGGGAAACCAAAGATCTGGGCACGCGCGGTCGGGTTGTGCTCGTCCTGGAGCCGGTCGGGCAGGCGTTCGTTCAGGCGCTCGATCAGCGCGTCGTATTCCGGCGGCACGTCGCCGATCATGTTGCGGGTCTTGTCGGCGGTCTGGAAGGTATGGCCCCAGACCATGCGCCGCTGCGGCTCGGTCAACTGGCCGAAGAACTCGTTGAAGCCGGCGATCAGGTCGGCCTTGGTGAAGACGGCATAGACCGGGAAATCGACCTTCAGGCGCTCGTGCAGTTCGAGGAGGCGGGCGCGGATCGCATCGGCATGGGCGGCGATCTCCTCGGGTGAGGAGGTCAGCAGGTCCTCGACGCTGATCGCGACGAGCACGCCGTTGATGGGTTGGCGCGGGCGGTTGGTCTTGAGCAGGTTGAGGAAGGCGAGCCAGCTCGACTTCTCCGCCTTGGTGTCGGTGTCCTGCGTGGTGTAGCGGCCGGCGGTGTCGATCAGCACCGCGTCCTCGGCGAACCACCAGTCGCAATAGCGGGTGCCGCCGGTGCCGGCGACGGCGGCCGGCGTGGCGCCACGCGCCAGCGGGAATTTCAGGCCGGAATTGACCAGCGCCGTGGTCTTGCCGGCGCCGGGCGGGCCGATGATGACATACCAGGGCAGGTCGTAGAGATAGTCGCCGCCCTTGCCGCGGGCGCTCTTCAGCGTCGCCAGCGCATCCTTCATCGCGCTGGAGAGGGCGGCTCCGTCGCCGGTCGTTTCCTCCTTTTCCAGAGCCTCGGTCAGCGCTGCGGCCGCCTTGCGGCGGCGGATGACGATGACGGCGATCCAGACGAATGCGCCCACTACGAGCAACACGGCGACGGGCAGGCGGACCCAGACGGATTCGAACGGGCGGACCTCGCCGAAGGCGACGAAGGGGCCGCCGAACCAGATCAGTGCGGCGAGCGCGAGCGCGCCGATCAGGATGGCCACGATGCGGAGCCAGGTGGCGAGGTTCATAAGATCGCCCTCCTAGCTCTGCCGCTGGATCAGGATTTCGACGCGCCGGTTCTGGGCACGGCCGGCAGCCGTGTTGTTGGGGGCGATCGGCAGGTCGGCGCCTTTGCCTTCGGTGCCGATACGGCCGGGCTTGCTGAGCTTGGCGGCGAGCAGGTCGCCGACCGCCTTGGCGCGCGCCTGCGATAGCACGACATTGGAGGGGAAGCGCGCGGTGCGGATCGGAACGCTGTCGGTATGACCGACGACCTTGACCGCGCCGCCCTCCTGTTCGAGCACGGCGGCGATGCGTTCGATCAGCGGCTGGAACTCGCTTCGCACGGCGGCTTGCCCTCCCTCGAACAGCGCGATGCCGGCCAGTCGCACGATGATGACGTTCGGCGTGACCTGGCAGGTGATCGGCGGCTGCACGGCCGCGCAGACCTTGGGCGGCTGCGGCGGTGGCGGAGGAGGTGGCGGCGGGGCCGAGAAGACCTTGCGCATGATGCCGATCTCGCCTTTGGGATGGACCGAGAGCAGCGCGGTGGAGGCCGCCTCGGCATTGCCGGCGAGCAGGGCGCGGAAGACGAAATAGACGCCGAGCAGGGCGACCGCGGCGATCGCAGCCACCGACCAGACCGGCAGCTTGAAGCCCGCGGCAGCCTGCGCGATGGCCTGCCCGCGCCAGCGCGGCGAGAGTTCGGGGTCCGGCTGCTTCACCCGGCGCAGCGTCTCGAACAGGTTGCGCTGGATCATCTGGAGATTGTTGGCGCCGCCGGCGGACGTCCGGTGAATGCCCTGGAAGCCCAGCGCCAGGCAGGCATGCATCAGCTCCAGCAGGTCGTAATTGACCGAGGGATCGGCCTTGGCCTTGTCGAGCATCTCGAAGAAGCGCACGCCGCCGATGCGCTCGCCGAAGAAGCGCGAGAGCATGCTGTACTGGGTCCAGACATGGCGGTCGTCGCCGGGGATGTTCTGGACGATGTCGTCGGCGCTGGCGGCGATCACGTATTTCGCAGTCTGCGCGGTCTCGGCCGAGACGCCGGCGGCGCGGACCTCATGTTCGAAAGCCTCGATCGTCTCGCCGACCTGGCCGAGGAGCTGGGCGAAGGGTGCATTGGAGAGATTGGCGCGCATCCGTCCGAGCAGGAGCAGGAGCGGGCCGGCAGCGCGCAGCAGCGGGTTGGCGTTCGGCGTCAGGAGCTGGTCGCGGCGCGGCAGGGACTGGCCGCCACCGGCCGGAGGTGGCGGAGCCTGCTGGCGCTGCGGGATCGGCGCCGGTTGCGACATCCATTCGTCGCCGGTGCCGGGCACGCCGGGCGAGGGCACCTGCGGCGGCTGATAGGGCTGGGGTGCCTGCGGCGCGGCCGGTGCGGGGGCAGCGGGCGCGGGCGGCAGGGGCGCGCGGCGCCCGCCGGGGTTCGGCCTGATGATCGTCCGTTCCGAGCGGCCGAACGGATCTGAAGGCGAACCCGGATCGCTCATCGCCTGCCCTCCAGAACGGCCCAGAGCTCAAGCTCGAGATCGGGCCAATCACCGGAAAAATGCATGCCGATCGAACTCGCCGTCGAGAATTCCGGCCAGAGCGGCGAGGTGCGGTCGAGATAGAAGTATACATGATCCGTGAGCGCACGGATCTGCGGCGGCGGCGTCGGCAGGTGGACGAGATTGATGCCCGGCAGATGGGCATGGACGATCTCGTTCATCTTGGTGTTGGGGCCGATCTTGAAGAGCTGGGGGAACTGCGCCTGGATCTCGGTCAGCGGGCGGCGCGCCGCCACTTCCAGCACCAGCGTGGCGTTGCGCACGAGGCTGCGGTCGCGGATCGTCGACATGAAGGCGTTCTGCGCCCGCTCGACGATCTCCAGCCGGATGGCCCGGCGGCCGAGATTGGCCGAGAGGAAATCCTGGATATCGCGCACCACGGGGGCGAAGCAGTTCTCCAGGTCGTCATGGTCGTATGCCGGGTAGTCGCGGGCGCGGCGCTCGGCCGTGGTGAAGGTCGCGAGCTCACCGGCGAGCGCCACGAAGACGGTGAACAGCCGCTCGGGATGGACGAAGCGCGAGCGGCGCAGGTGCTTGAGCACGGGGATGTTGCGGTTCAGGAGCTGGAGCACGAAGTAATCGGCGCTCTGCAGGCCGCCGCCGGCCGTGGGATCGGCAGCGTAACGGGCGAGCTCCTCCAGCTTGTTGTCGATCCAGCCGATGACGCGGTCGAGCCAGCCCTCGATCACCGGATAGGCCGAGCAGACCAGCACGGGCGGAGCGAATTTCTCGTCGAACAGGATGGCGCGATCGCGCACTTCGAGGATGCGCCCGAGCGCCAGACCGACATAGCCGGCCTTCGAGGTCTTTCGCAGCTCCAGCGTCAGGCGCGGATGGGCGACGTCGATCTCTTCCTCCGTCCGCAGCGAGGCGGTCGAATCGATCAGCATCTCGGTCGCCGGGATATAGCGGCTGGCCGAGCCGTCGAGCGTATCCTCGACTTCGCGCGTATTGGCGGCGGCGAGCGGCAGCGAGAGCCAGACGATCTGGCCGGCGGCGTTCTCCGGCACCTCGATCGCTGCCGGCAGCGGGCTGTTATCGGGCAGCGCGAAGGGCGTGCCGTCCGGCATCACGCCGACGGCGCGGCGCAGGCCGATGCGGCTCTGCTGGGCGAGGTCGCGGTCGATCTCCAGCACCGAGAAGCCCCATGGATAGGGCGTGACGTTTCGGACGCGGCTTTCCAGCAGGTTCTCGAGATAGCGGTCGCTCTGCTGGAAGTGGTGCGGCCTGAGAAACAGCCCTTCCGACCAGACGACCTTGCTGTACCACGACATTCCGGTCTCGCTCACTCGACGGCAGGCAGGTGAGGTTATACGGGTCATGCCCAAGCGTCACCAAACGAATGCTAGCGCGTCGCGGATGCGCCGCCATCATTGACTTGAAGGATGCGGCGGGGCGAATTTCACGGCAGTCCTCTCGCATCGGACCGAAAGGCGGGAACCATTTTCCGGCCCGGTGCGACAACAGATCGATCCAGCGACGAATCCGTTCCAGCAGGAGGCCTGCATGCCCAAGGGACCGGCGGCCCGCATCATGGACCCGGTGCTGCACCCGCTGCCGGGCATGCTCCAGCCCGGGCCGGGCAGCATGAACGTGATCATCGGCGGCATGCTGGCCTGGCGCGGCGTGCCGGCCGCCGCCGCCGCCGCGCTCCAGGCCGCCAAGGCGACCTCCGATGCGACGCTTCAGGCGGCACAGGCCGCGACGCTGGCCGCGGCCGGCACGCCCGGCGCCCCCGCGGCCAAGGCGGCGGAGGAGGCGGCCAAGACCGCGGCGCTTTCCGCCATGAGCTCGACGATCACCGGCGCATCGGGCGGGGCCGACATCCATAACTGCCTGACGCTGATGCCGCCGCAGCCGCATGGGCCGGGCGTGGTCATCGACGGTTCGCAGACCGTGCTGATCAACAACCTGCCGGCCTGCCGGGTGGGCGACACGATCCTGGAGGCGCTCGGTCCGCCCAACAAGATCATGATGGGTCTGCCGACCGTCATCATCGGCGGCTGATGACGGATCGATTCAACGCGGCGGCGGAAGCCGTTGAAGCAGAATCGTTTTTTCGCTGCGAGGTGTGATGGGCAAGGGCAGGCGCACTGTTCCGGATCGGGCGGAGGCCAAGCACGAGCGCTTTCGTCACAAGACGGTGCAGCGCCTGTCCTCCGACCAGAAGCGCGCGCTCAATCACGGGCTTGCCCGCAACGGGCGGGTGGCGGAGACGCTCTGCTTCATGGCGCTGATCCGCGATCCGGCCCGACGCAAGAGGCCGATCCTGCCTGTGCCGAACGTGAGCTGCACGGCGGCGGTGCGCCAGTTCTTCCGGGCCGACGACGGCGAACAGGCGGCGCATCTGCTGCCCGGCCAGATCTCGATCGACGGCGCCTTTCCCTGGCTGTTCCTGGCTGGGCCGGCGGCGCGGCAGCTCGAGAACCTCTTCGCCTATGTCGAGCCGCTGCGGGCCGATTACAACAAAGCCGATTCTGCCGCCGAGGCGAACGGTCTGACCGATGCCTTCGCCGATGCCTGTCGCCGGGTACTGACGACCAGGGGCGAGGCTGTCGCCGATATCGTGGCGGCCTATGAGCAGGTCTGGCTACCGGGCGCGCTCGCGGCTTTCGCAGCGGCCGAGGCGCAGAAGCGCAGCAAGCCGACCCCGCCGCCGATCGAGCGCGGCGTCGGCCCGGAATACGGCATGATCCTGAATTTCGAGGAGCGGATGGCCGCCTTCGAGGACGATTCGATCTGGGCGACCTACGAACAGCTCAGCATCCTCGGCTATTACAAGGTCGCGATGGATGACCCGCCGCGCCAGCTCCAGCCGCGCGCGATCCGCGAGATCCTGGCGCTGCCGGCGGCTTGACCGGGCAGGGCGGGCGGGCCAAGCGGGAGCTCTTTCTCCCGCGACAGGACCCGCACCCATGACCATCGAACGCATCGGACTCGCCGCCCGCTACTGCGACGCCGCCATCTTCAACGGCATCATCTTCCTTGCCGGCCATGTCGCCGAGAAGACCGAGGGCGCTTCGCTGGCGGAGCAGACCGGGGAGGTGCTGGCGCTGCTGGAAGACACGCTGGCGCAGGCCGGCAGCAGCAAGGAGCGCATCCTCAGCGTCCAGATATTCCTCACCGATATCGGCAAGATCGGCGAGATGAACGCGGTCTGGGACAAATGGGTGGCGAAGGGCCATTCTCCGGCCCGCGCGACCGTCGAGGCGAAGCTGGCCTCGCCCGGCTACGCCATCGAGATCACCGCGGTGGCGGCGAAGGGGTGAGCGATATCCCTCGTCATTCCGGGACATTGCAAAGCAATGGGCCCGGAATCCAGAACCGATGAGCTTTGTCGTCGATATTACCGGGTGCCGCCCCTGCGATCAGCGGCATCGGTTCTGGGTTCCGGGCTCAGGCCTTCGGCCTGCCCCGGAATGACGGTGTTCCCGAGACACCGGGTCAAGCCCGAGCATGACGGCGGAGGCGTGTCACTTCCCGCCGCGATCGTAGCACTCGGCGAAGTAGATCATGAAGGCGTCGACGAGGCCGTTCTCGTAAGGAGCGGTCTTTGCGTCCCAGCGCGCGACATAGGCCTCCCACATCCTGGCCTTGCGCGAGCCGATCAGCCCGCCGATGCCGCCATCCTGCGCCGTCGCCTCGTTGATCGCCTGCGGATCGAGGTCCTCGACCAGCATCTTGAGCGCGTGCTGCATGGCCGAATAGGTCTTGATCTGGTGCGCCTTGAGATCGCGGAAGCTCTCGTCGAAGGCGCGCCTGGCGTCGAGATAGCCGCTGCGCGGCTGGCCGAAGATCAGTTGCAGGGCGTCGTCGACCGTAGGCGAGAACTTGAGCGGATTGTTGTCCTGCGCCTGGATCATCGTCTGGCTGGTGCTGCGGGCGATGCGCTTGGTCTCGGCGCGGGCGGCGAGCAGCCCTTTCAGCTCCTCGGCGATGAGCCTCATCAGCCCGCCGAGCTGCTCGGCAAAGGCGCCGGGGTCCTGTGTCGTCAGTGCCTGCGGCGAGACGCCAGCGCCCTTGGCGAAACGCTGCATGAACTCGCCCATCGAGATCGGCGCTGTGCCGCCTGGTAGCGGCGAGGGCTCGGCCGGGAAGGGGGGCGGGGACGGAGGCGGCGTGAAGGACGGCTCGGGTGGCGGTTCGACCGGCGCCGCGGGCGGAAGCGCGGCCTCGGCCGGCTCGTCCCAGGGGCTTGCGCCCGACGGGCTGCTTGCAGGCGGACGGCGCGGTGTCGGGATGGGAATCGCCGGCTCTTCCGGCGGCAGCGGCTGCGGCTGGAGCGGCGCCCAGGCGAATTCGTCGTTCCGCGCGGGCGGCGGCGACCAATCCTGCGCAGGCGGCGGGGCCGGCTCGGTGCTCGGGGCGGGGATATCGGCCGCCCAGTCGATGAAGCCGGCATGGACCGGCCTGGCATGGTTCGGCGGCATCAGGTCGCGGCGCGGGATCGGCGGGGCGGCTTCCTCGCTCGGCGCCCAGAGCGATTCGGGCTGGGCGGCGTAGGGCGGCGGGTCGGCGATCGCGCCCGGGGCCTGCCCGGCCTCGTCGTCGATGGCGACGGCGATGATGTAGTGGCCGATCTCAAGCCGGTCGCCGTCCTGGAGCCGGTAGGGCGACTGGACGCGATGCTCGCCGCCATTGACGAAGGTGCCGTTGGTCGAGATGTCGCGCAGCCACCAGCCGCCGTCGCGGAAGCGGATCTCGCAATGGCGGCCGGAAACGGCGCGCGAAGGGTCGGGAAGCGCCCAGTCGAGATGCTGGTCGCGGCCGATATCGAGACCGCGCCCGCCGCTCGCGGTCACGCTGAGCGGGCCGCCATCGGGCAGCGAGGTCTCGTTCTCGATCGTCAGTGTCAGCGCCATCGCGGATGCCCCGTTCCGGCCCGAGTGGAAGGATCATCGCTTGCCGGCATCGTCTTCTGCCAAACGAATGCATGCTTCGACGCAGGCGCGCAATGCGCCGTCGCGCTCACGGGCCGGTAGCCGGTTGATGGCGTTGAGCACGGCGATGCGGGCCATCTTGGCTGTGAGGTCCGACGGCGTCGGGATGGGATGGCTCTCCGACATGCTGCCGCCGGAATAGCCGGCCGCCCAGGCGACGAAGGTGCCAGGGCGGGCGCTGTCGCCGGCCTGGGCCTGCCGCAGCGCCGCGAAACGGGTCTTGTCGCCGGGCTCGCGCACCCAGGCTTCGGCGGCCGCGAGGCCGGGATCCTGCGTGCCGGGCGGCTCCATCGAGCGGACCGCCTGCAAGGCCCACCAGACCGTCTCGCGCCGGGGCAGAAGGAAGGCGCAGAAGCTCGCTGCCTCCGTCGGCGCAGGGCCCCTGACCAGCCGGCCGAGGAAGGCGAGCGGCGGCTCGTTGGTCGGCGCCATCGTCACGGCCTGGCGGGCCGCGGGATAGGTTTCGAACACTTCACTGGCGGTGCTGAAGCGCAGGCGTGACATGGAGGCTCCGGCCGTTCGCTCGTTATCGATATGCGCGGTCAGTTGATGTTCACCATCGGGGCGTTGACGATGAGGATGCCATCGCTCTTCACCTCCGTCTTGGCCTGGCTATGGATGGTGATGGTCGGCGACTTGATCTCGATGCTGCCGGGCGTCATCCTGATGGTGCTCTCGCCGACCTTGAGGTTGATCTCGGTCAGCGCCTCGACGTCGAGCTTGCCGTTCTGGATGTCGAGCTTGTCGTTGCCCTTCTTCAGCGTCGTCTCGCGCGAATAGCCGCCGTCCTGGTAGCGTTCGCCGATATCGCGGGTTTCGATGTTGTTGACCGTGATCTTGTGGTCCTTCTCGGTCCGGATCTCAAGGACCTCCTGATCCTTGCGGTCCTCGAACTTGATCTCGTTATAGGTGTCGGAGAATCCGGCTCCATCGGTCGATTCCGACTTGAGGCCGGACTGGGTCTTGTTCGCGGGCAATTCGTAGGGCGGCTTGTGCTGGTCGTTGACGACGGCGCCGACGACGAGCGGCAGGTCGGGATTGCCCTCGATATACTCGACGATCACCTCCTGGCCGATGCGGGGGATGACCTGGCCGCCCCAGCCCTTGCCCGCCCACATCTGCGCGACGCGGGTGCGGCAGGAGGTCGAGCCGTCCTCGCGGTCCCAGTGGAAGCGGAGCCAGATGCGGCCGTATTCGTCGACGTCGATATCGCCTTCCTCGCCCTTGTTCTTCTCGCCGACGACCTTGGCGGTGTGCGGTCCGTAGACGGTCGGGCGCGGCGTCACGAGCGGGGCCCGGAAGCGCTTGTCGCTTTTCTGGAGCTCGTAGGAGCCGTGATAGAGCGCCTCGTCGCGGCGCCCCGAGGAGCGATAGCTCTGGATGCCGTAGGCATGGGTCGCGCGGACGACAATATATTCGCCGTTCTCCGCGCCGGTCGGGTGGTCGATCAGCTTCATCAGCGCGCCGGGATAGAGGCTGGCGGCATCGCCGCCGGCATAGCGGCGATCGTCCTGCGCCTGCTCGGCCTGCGCCATCACGCGGGCGAAATGCTCGCCCTGGTCGCGCTTGGTGTAGGCGGCAGGGTAGTCATAGGCCTCGTAGGACTTGGCCTTCGGGAAGCCTTCCTCGGCGCGGGCCGTAAGATCGGATTCCGATTTCTCGAAATCGTAGTCCTTTAGCTCGAACTTGCCGGTGCGCAGGCGGCGGATCGTCGACCAGTGAGTCAGGTGCTCGACGGCGCTGCGCGGGAAGCGGTTGCCCTGGGGCACGAAGGCGTAGCCGGACGCGTCGCCCTGGAAGCTCGGCTCGGCCGCCGCCTGGACCTGGTCATGGGCGGAGCGGGAATCGCAGAGCACCAGCTTGTGGTCGCCGTCGCTGTGCTTGAAATAGTAGTAGATGCCGTATTGCTCCATCAGCCGCAGGACGAAGTCGAGGTCGGTCTCGCGGTACTGGACGCAATAGTCGATCGGCTGCAGCGTCTCGCTGGTGCGATCGTCGAAGCTCGCCGAGCCCTCCTTCTTGAAGATCTCCTTGATGATGTCCAAGGCGGTCTTGTTCTTGAAGATCCGGCAATCGGCCCGCTGCGAGAGCAGCCAGAGCCAGGGCTTGAGCGTGAAGCGATAGACATAGAGATCGTCCTGCTTGCCGAGCCACTGCGCGTCGACCAGCGTGCCGTTCAAAATGCGCTCGCTCTTGTTCTTGAGCGTGAACTTGATCGCGCATTTCTCGCTCATGATGCTTTGCAGGTCGGCGTTTTCAGTCTTGCTGATCGCCTCGATATTATAAGTAAACAACTCGCTCAAAGCTTCGTTGGCTTCGAACTTGATAATTGTAAATTCGTCTTTCCCCTTTGGTGTAGAGAAAGATGCAGTGCTATTGTCTTGCGCAAGAGCGGATGGCATCAACTGAACCTTTCGATCCGTGCTGCTATTTTTATATTGACGTAGAGGATTTCTGGAGTCATCCTTCGATCCCTAAGTCATCAACTGCCAGACGGCGAAACTCAGCGGGAGTGTTCCCATGCGCAAGCAGCCCGGCTTCACTGCCTTTGTCGCCCTGACCGGCGCCTTGGTTCTCACCATCGCGAACGGGGCAGGGGCGCAGACCTACAAGGCGGACGACATCGTCAAGCATTTCGGGCCGGCGGTGGCGCCGAAGCCCGCCATCACGCGCGGTCTCTGCGTCGGCACGGAAGCCGAATGCGCCCGGGCCGGGCAGGTGGTCGAGCCGGCCAAGCCGGTCAGCGCCTTCGATCTCGTCGTGAAGTTCAAATACAATTCCGACGAGCTGGAGCCCGAGGCCAAGCTCAATCTCGACGAGTTCGCCAAGGCGCTGAAGACCCCGCAGCTCTCCAAGCAGACCTTCATGGTCGAGGGGCATACCGATGCCGCCGGCAGCGCTTCCTACAATCTCAACCTGTCGCAGCGCCGGGCCCAGGCCGTCGTCCGCTATCTCGGGGGGCATGGGGTCAATGCCTCCAAGCTGATCGCCAAGGGCTACGGGCAGAGCAAGCTGATCTCGGACGATCCGCTCTCCGGCGACAACCGCCGGGTCGAGACCCGCCTGCGCACCGAGTAAGGCACGACGAGCAACGGTCGCGGCGATCCCGGCCGTTGCCGGGCCGCCGCTCCCGCAAGCGCATTTTCGAGCGAAGTGGATGCCGGTTCGCGTGAAGAGAATGCGATGAAACCAAGATTCGGAGCCTCTCCGCGCTTCGCGGAAGCGCAGAGATGCTCCCGCGGGGAGAGCGATGGCGGGCCTGAATTTCGCCGAACTGACGAAGCCGATCTCGGCTGACGAGCCGTGCGGGCCGGATCTCGAAGACGATCTCGATTTCATGAATGCGATGGCGCGGCTCGAGGTGGCGCTGCCGGCTTCGTATTTCCGCCGCGATGACGACGGGCGGCAGATCGCTTTCGACCGGACGAGCATCGAGTTTCCCGCTGCCTTCACCGAGCTCGGCAAGCTGCTGGAGCGCTCGCGCGACCTCAGGATCCTCGTCCTCGCGGCGAAGCTTACGATCCTCAATCGCGACGTGCGGGGCTTCACCGCCGGTCTCTCAGCCATGGCCGATCTCCTCGGCTCGTACTGGGACGAGATGCATCCCCGCGCGCTGGACGGCGATTTCGTGATGCGCGAGGTCGCCTTGCAGGGGCTCGACGAACTGGCGACGGTGGTGCTGCCGCTGCAGCATGCGCCGCTTTTCACCAGCCGCCGGATCGGGCCGTTCATCTTCCGCAGCCAGCTCGTCGCGAGCGGCGAGACCAGGCTGGTCGAGGGCGAGCAGCATCCCGACACGGGCGCGATCCAGGCCGCTCTGGGCGAGGTCGAGGCCGACGACCTGGTCGCGGTTCTCGGACAGGTCAATGCGGCGCGCGACGCGCTCGCGCGGATGCGATCGATCTGGCTGGACAAGGTCGGCGTCGATCATCCCCTGAGCTTTCCGCGCCTGGCGACGCTGCTGGACCAGATCGCCGCCTTCCTCGATGCCGCGGTCGCCCGGCGCGTCCCGGGCCATCAGGCGACGGGGCCGGAGCCCGCGGCGGCGGCCCCGCAGGGAGCGACAGCAAACTCCGCAACCTTCAATCCCGGCAGCCTTTCCAGCATCCTCCATGTGAAGGATACGTTGGCTGCCTGCCTCGGCTACTTTCGCAGAACCGAGCCTTCGAGCCCGGCCGTCCTGCTGATCGGGCAGGCGCAGCAGCTGATCGGAAAATCGTTGATCGAGGTCATCCAGATCATGTTCCCCGACCAGGTCGACAAGGCGGTCTTCGAGATCGGCGACCAGCGCCGGTTCCGGCTGCCGCTCGAGCGGCTGCCTGCGCCCGACGGCGACGAGACGGAGAGCGAATACGACGCCGGCGGCGATGCGGACGAGAGCTACGACGACAGTGCGGACGAGAGCGACGACGGCTACGGCAGCGATGCCGAGGCCGGCGAGGAGGCTTCCCAGGAGGACGATGGCGAGGAGATGGCCGTCGAGCTGCCCGAGGTCGCCGCTGCCGCGCCGAATCCGGCGCCGCCCGCGATCGTGATCGGCAGCCGCGCGGATGCGGTCGGCGCGATGAAGGCGGTCGCCGCCTTCTATCGCCAGGTCGAACCGTCGCATCCGACGCCGCTTCTGATGGACAAGGCCTGTGCTCTGGCGCAGCATGACTTCATGTCGCTTCTCGGCAACATCCTGCCAGATGTCGTGCCGGTTCCGGAGACCGACAGCTAGGGAAGTTTTTCGTCATCGGCTTGAACCTCCCGTCACAGTCGCGAGACTATATCGATGACGGGTGAAAACGGATAGGATGTCACGTTACGTCGGCGTGGCACGAATGCAGAGGGGCACGTCAAATGGCCGGGGATTCTGGACAGAAGTTCATCCGCCGCAACAGGCCACCTCGGGTCCATATCACCTATGAGGACCCGTATAACGCGGAGCAGAAGGTCGAGCTGCCCTTCGTCATGGGCGTGATGGCCGATCTGTCGGGCAATGCCTCGGCGGTCGAGAAGCCCGAGATCTCGCAGCGCAAGTTCCTCGATTTCGACATGGACAATTTCGATCAGCGCATGGCCGCGATCGAGCCGGCCGTGTCCTTCAACGTGCCCAACAAGCTCGGCGAGGACAGCAACGAGAAGCTCTCGGTGGCGCTGAAGTTCACGAAGTTCGAGGATTTCAACCCGGCCGCCATCGCCCGCCAGATCCCGGCGACGGCGAAGCTCCTGGAGGCGCGCGAGCAGCTCGCCAACCTGCTGCGCTACATGGACGGCAAGATGGCCGCGAGCGACCAGATCAAGGCGCTGCTGGCCGATCCCCAGTTGATGGCGGCGCTGAAGGACAAGCTCGGCAAGGGCGAGACCTCCGAGGACAAGACGGCGAACTGAGGGCAGGGCGCGGGCCTGGCCCCGGGGCGCTCCGCGCGAAAGCCGGAAACCGGCTTTCGCGGAAGGAAGGCTCCGGATGATCCGAAGCGATCCCGTCCACGGGGGCGGGGCAGGGCCTGCAGGCGGTAAAGCGAGCGAGGCGGCAATGGCAGCGGAAGCACAAACCCAACAGCCCGGCGGGGCAGCAGTCGAGACGCGCGAGATCGACGATTTCTCGTCGATCCTGAAGCAGAGTTTCAAGCCCAAGACCGAACGCGCGGCGACCGAGGTCGAGAACGCGGTCGCGACCCTGGTCAACCAGGCGCTTGCGGACCAGAGTCTGATCAAGGGCGACGTCATCGACACGATCGAGGAGATGATCGCCCGGCTCGACGCCAAGCTGACCGAGCAGATGAACGAGGTGCTGCACGCGCCCGAATACCAGAAGATCGAAAGCGCCTGGCGCGGTCTCAACTATCTCGTCTTCAATTCGGAGACGGATGCGCAGTTGAAGATCAAGGTGATGAACGTCTCCAAGGGCGAGCTCTACCGCAATCTCAAGACCTATCCCGGTGCGCGCTGGGACCAGAGCCCGCTGTTCAAGCAGGTCTACGAACAGGAATTCGGCCAGCTCGGCGGCCAGCCCTTCGGCTGCCTGATCGGCGACTATCATTTCAGCCATGTGCCGACCGACGTGCAGCTCCTGCGCGACCTGTCGAAGGTGGCGGCGGCGGCGCATGCGCCCTTCTTCGCCGGAGCCGATCCGACGCTGATGGGCATGGATACCTGGACGGAGCTGTCGAATCCGCGCGATCTCGGCAAGGTCTTCGACACGCCGGACTATGCGGCCTGGAAGGGGCTGCGCGACGCCGCCGACTCCCGCTATGTCGGCCTGTGCCTGCCGCGGGTGCTGTCGCGGGTGCCCTACGGCGCCAAGTCCGAACCGGTCGAGGAATTCGCCTTCGAGGAGGATACCGACGGGCACCGGGGCGAGAAATACGCCTGGATGAACGCGGCCTACGCGATGGCGGTCAATATCAACCGCGCCTTTAAGGAATATGGCTGGTGCACGCGCATCCGCGGCGTCCAGTCGGGCGGCGAGGTTCTGAACCTGCCGACCCATACCTTCCCGACGGACGATGGCGGCGTCGACCTGAAATGCCCGACCGAGATCGCGATCAGCGACCGGCGCGAGGCAGAACTGGCGAAATCCGGCCTGATTCCGCTGATCCATCGTAAGAACACCGACAAGGCGGCCTTCATCGGCGCCCAGTCGCTCTACAAGCCCAAGGCCTTCTCGGGGCCGGACGGCGTGGCAGCCACCGCATCCGACAACCTGTCGTCGCGGCTGCCCTACATGTTCGCGGTCTCGCGCTTCGCGCATTACCTGAAGTGCATGGTTCGCGACAAGATCGGCTCCTACAAGGAAAAGGAGCCGCTGCGCCGCTGGCTGCAGGAGTGGATCACCGACTATGTCGACGGCGATCCGGTCAATTCCAGCGAAGAGACGAAGGCACGGCGCCCGCTCTCCGATGCGCGCATCGACGTCTTCGAGGACGAGGAGAACCCTGGCTACTACTCGGCCAAGTTCTATCTGCGGCCGCACTTCCAGCTCGAAGGCATGGATATCGGCCTGAGCCTGGTCTCGCGACTGCCAGCTCCCAAGCAGTGACCGTCACCTGACCCGCAGGTGACGGCGACAACGAGGATCTTCGGCGCGCCGGCCGCTTGAGGGCGGCGCGACAGGAGAAGTGCGTCCACAGCGGGCCCGCATCCGCGCGCCCACAGCAATCCCTACCCTGGAGGTAAAAATGGCTAGCGACTTCCTGCTCGAGATCGACGGCATCAAGGGCGAAAGCAAGGATTCCAAGCACAAGGATACGATCGAGGTCGATTCCTTTTCCTGGGGCGTCAGCAATGCGGGCTCGCATGCGTCCAACGCCGGCGGCGGCGCGGGCAAGGCGAGCTTCCAGGACATCCACTTCACGTCCTCGGTCGGCAAGGCCTCGGCCAACCTGGCCCTGTCCTGCGCCAACGGCAAGCACATCAAGAAGGCCGTTCTCTACGTCCGCAAGCAGGGCGAGAACCAGCAGGACTACTATGTGCTGACGCTGGAGGACCTGCTGGTGTCGAGCTACCAGTCCGGCGACGCGGCCGGCGGTTCGAGCATCCCGACCGACCAGTTCTCGCTCAACTATGCCAAGATCAAGTACGAGTACAAGGCCCAGAAGCAGGACGGCACGCTCGAGGCGCCGATCACGATGACCTGGGACATCAAGGCCAACAAGAAGTGAGCTGAAACACGCCGGCTCCGGTATTGCCGGAGCCGGCGCCCTGCCTGCCTGGCGTCCGATAGACCATGATCGATCCCGTCTCCAAGAAGCGGCTGCGGCCGCCCCTGATGTTCGCATTCCGAGAGGCGCATCTGGAGAAGGATGCGAGGACCGCGCTCGACCTGAGGGACGAGGGCGGCGAACGCGTGATCGCGCCGCGCCGTGCCGCGCCGCGGGCCGCCATCACCGAACAGAAGCTGCGCCGCGAGATCGCGCTCGACCTCGATGCCCTCGTCAACACCATCAATCTCGGCTCCTGCATCGATCTTTCGTCGCTGGAGCATGTGCGCCGCTCGGTGCTCAACCACGGCTTCCCGGACCTGACCCGATTGTCGATCGACGAGCATCGCGTCGACGCCATCCGCGACGACCTTGCCGATGTTCTGGTCGGCTACGAGCCGCGCCTGATCCGCAAGTCGGTCGCGGTCGAGCGCGACGACAGCCTCGATCCGGCCGAGCTGAAGATCCGCTTCCTCGTTCGCGCCGATCTGAATTGCGAGCCGCTGAATATTCCGGTCCAATTCGTCGCCGATCTAGAGCTCGACACCGGCAAGATCGCCATCAAGGGCCGATGACGATGAACCAGGAGTTTCTCGACCTCTACAACCAGGAACTCCGGCTCTTCATGGAGCACAGCAAGGAGTTCGCGGAGGAATATCCGGGCATCGCCGAGCGCCTCGGCGGGCTTGCCGGCGAGCGCATGGACCCGATGGTCGGCGGCCTGCTGGAGGGCGCGGCCTTTCTCGCCGCACGGGTCCAGCTCAAGCTCAGGCACGAGTTTCCGGAGTTCACCAACAACCTGATCGAGCAGTTGCTGCCGAACTATCTGGCGCCGACCCCTTCGGCCCTGCTGGCGGGCGTGATGCCGATCTATTCCGATCCGGCGTTGCGCGAGGGCATGCGCATTCCGCGCGGCTCCTATATCGACGCGACCTATCTCGAGCGCGAGCGCCGCGTCGCCTGCCGCTATCGCCTCGGCGGCGACGTCACCCTCTGGCCGTTCGAGATCTCCGCGGCCGAGTACATTCCGGCGCCGGGCCCGCTCCAGGCTCTGGGCCTGCGCACGGGGCCGCGGGCGCTGGCAGGCCTGCGCCTGTCCCTGACCCATCGGATGATGGCCGATCGCGAGCAGGAACCGTCCGCCGCTCAGGCGCTGAAGAACCCGGCAAGCTGGTTCGCCGGCTGCCGCACCCGCGAACTGCCCTTCCATCTGCTGGGCGGCGAGGCCGACGCGGTCGCGCTCTACGAACAGCTCTTCGCCAACTGCATCGGCATCCATTTCCGTCATCTCGACGAATTCGGCGACCCCGTGGTGACGCCGGGCGACGGTTGCAGCATCGAACAGATCGGTTTCGACGGGGACGAGGCGCTGCTGCCGGCCGATACCCGCGTCTTCCGCGGCTTCGAACTGCTGCGCGAACTGTTCTGGTTCCCGCGCAAGTTCCTCGGCTTCCGGCTGGATGGGCTCGGCCGTGTCATGCCGAAGCTCAAAGCCAAGTCGATCGACATCATCTTCGTCTTCGACGAGGTGAATACGCGGCTGCCCGGCGCCGTGCGCAAGGAGATGTTCGCGCTCTATGCGGCACCGGCGATCAACCTGTTCGAGAAGACGACCGACCGCATCCCGGTGAAGACGAACCAGCACGAGTTCCATGTCGTGCCGGACCGGAGTCGCGCGCTCGACTACGAGCCGCACAGCATCCTGTCCGTTCACGCGCATTATGTCGGCGGGCGCGAGAAGCAGCCGGTCCACCCGCTCTATTCCTCGCCGGAGGGGGCCTCGCCGACGCAGGGGCTGCACTATACCCAGCGCCGCCTGCCGCGCCGCCGCTCCTCGGCCGAGCGCAGGCAGGGCAAGGCCTCGGACTATACGGGGACGGAGATGTTCATTTCGCTGGTCGAGCCGGCCGGCGTCTCCGATGCGGCCTCGGTCGCGGAACTGAGCGTGCGGGCGCTCTGCTCCAACCGGCACCTCACCGAGCATCTGCCGACGGGGCAGGGCGGCGCCGACTTCCGGTTGATCGACAACGTCTCGCTCGACATCGCCTGCCTGGCCGGGCCGACGCCGCCGCGCGAGCCGGTCGTCTCCCAGCTCAAGCTGCGCGCGGAGACCGCGAGCACCGGCGTCGTGACCTGGCGGCTGGTCAACCTGATCAGCCTCAACCATCTCGGCCTCGTCCAGCGCGGCGCCGGCGAGAACGGCGAGGCCTTGCGCGAACTGCTCTCGCTCTTCGCCGATCTCGCCGACAGCGCCACCGAGCGGCGCATCCGCGGGATCAAGAGCGTCGACAGCCGCGCCGTCGTGCGCCGCTTTCCGCAGCGGGCTGGGACGGGCGCGGCACGCGGGCTCGAAATCACCGTCCTGCTCGACGAGAAGGCGTTCGAGGGCTCCGGCGTCTTCCTGCTTGGCGCCGTGCTCGACCGTTTCTTCGCGGAATACGCTGCGATGAACCATTTCACCCAGACGGTGATCCGCACCGTCGAGCGCGGCGAAGTCATGCGCTTTCCGCCGCGCGCCGGTGCGAGGCGCATCCTGTGAACGAGGACGCCGCCATCCCGCTGGAGAAGGCGCCGAACTATCAGGCGCAACTCGAGGACGAGCCCTGGCGCTTCGACTTCTATGCGGTGATGCGCCGGCTGGAGCGCAGCTTCCCGGACCGCCCGCGGGTCGGCGACGTCGCTTCGCGGCGCGACGAATATGTCGCGCTGGGCGAGCAGCCCTATCTCGACTTCCCCGCATCAAGCCTCGCCGAGGCCGATCGCGACGGGCAGGGGCGCCTGCGGCTCTTCGTCAAGTTCCTCGGCCTGCTCGGCCCGCAGGGACCGTTGCCCCTGGCGACGACCGAGGAGAGCTACCAGTGGACGATTGCGCGCGACGACGCCTTCCCGCGCTTCCTCGACATCTTCAACCATCGCTTCCTGCAGCTTTTCTATCGCGCCTGGGCGGATTCGCGACCGGTCGCCCAGCATGATAGGCCCGATCTCGATCGTTTCGCCGCCTATATCGGCAGCATGATCGGGGTGGGCTCGAAGCCCTATCTCAAGCGCGACTCGGTGCCCGACGCCGAGAAGCTCGCCCATGCCGGGCTGATCGGCGCGCAGGCGAAATCGGCCTCGCGCCTGCAGCGTTTCCTCGCAGGGCTGTTCAAGGCCGAGATCGAGATCGAGCAGTTTGCCGGCATGTGGTTGGCCTTCGATGCGGGCGATCGGACGCGGCTGGGCGGTGCGCATTGCACGCTGGGAGGCGACGCGCTGCTCGGCGGCAGCGTCTACAGCGTCGAGGACAAGTTCCGCGTGAAGATCGTCGCCCGGGATCTGGAACAGTTCGAGCGCTTCCTGCCAAGCGGAGATCGCTGCGAGCCCCTGGCGGATGCGGTGTTCTTCCATCTCGGCGAGCAGTTCGAATGGGATGTCGAGCTCGCCTTGCCGGTCGGTGCGGTCAAGCCGGTCCGGCTCGGCCAGTCCGGCCACCTCGGCTGGACGAGCTGGATGGCGCCGAACTGGAACGTCGAGGAAGGCGCGCTGCGCCGCGACGCCCGCTTCCATCCCGCCGAAAGCCTGCGCCTGAAACGAAGCCGCGCTGCGGCCATCTGACATCGAAGGGGACGACCATGGCCGATATCAGCCTCGAAGCCGTCACGGGCAAGCTCAACCGGGTCGGCTACGACACCTTCCTGCAGGCGCTCAGGCAGGCGAAAGGCGCGGGGAACCGCAATGTCGAATTGGCGCACTGGCTGCTGCAGGTCCTGCAGGGCACGTCGAACGACCTGACCCTGACCGCCGATCATTACAAGCTCGACCGCGCCAAGATGCTGATGGAGCTCGGCGGCGTGGTCGAGGGCTTCCGCCGCAACGAGACGGAGATGCCAGGCATCGCCAACCACATCGTCGATATCCTCGACCGTGGCTGGCATTACGCGACGCTGTTCTTCGGGGAGACGCAGATCAGGACCGGCCATCTCCTGGTCGCGGCACTGAAATCCACCGAACTGCGCCGCGTGCTGACGGGGCTCTCCAAGGAATTCTCCAAGATCCCGGTCGAGGAACTGGCCGCAGGCCACGGCAAGATCTGGGAAAGCTCGGAAGAGGAAAACCTGCGGCCGATGGACGGCTCGGGCCTGCGCGCGGCGGGCACGCCCGGCGCCGAACAGGCCGAGGGGGCGAAGGGCACGACCGCGCTCGACCGCTTCTCGCAGGATCTGACCGTCAAGGCCCGCTCCGGGACGATGGATCCGATCCTCGGCCGCGACGACGAGATCCGGCAGGTCATCGACGTGCTGATGCGCCGGCGCCAGAACAACCCGATTCTCACCGGCGAGGCCGGCGTCGGCAAGACCGCGATCGCCGAGGGTTTCGCCCAGCGCGTCGCGGCGGGGGACGTGCCGCCGCCGCTGCGTGGCGTGCGTGTCTGCGCGCTCGATATCGGCCTGATGCAGGCCGGTGCCTCGATGAAGGGCGAGTTCGAGCAGCGCCTGCGCTCGGTGATCGACGAGGTGCAGTCCTCGCCGACGCCGGTGATCCTGTTCATCGACGAGGCGCATACGCTGATCGGCGCCGGCGGGCAGGCCGGCACGGGCGATGCCGCCAACCTGTTGAAGCCTGCTCTGGCGCGCGGCACGCTGCGCACCATCGCCGCGACGACATGGTCGGAGTATCGCCAGTATTTCGAGAAGGACCCGGCGCTGACCCGGCGCTTCCAGCCGGTGCAGGTCGACGAGCCCGATGTGGCGCGCTGCTGCACGATGCTGCGCGGGCTGATCGGTCCGATGGAGAAGCACCACAAGGTCCGCATCTCGGATGCGGCGATCGTCGCGGCCGTCTCGCTGTCGCATCGCTATATCCCGGCGCGCCAGCTTCCCGACAAGGCGGTGAGCCTGCTCGACACGGCCTGCGCCCGTGTCGCCATCAGCCAGAGCGCGACCCCGGCCGCGATCGAGGATGCGCGCGTCGCCATCTCGTCGCTGGAACAGGAGAAGGCGGCGCTGACGGCGGATGCCGATCTCGGCACCGACGCCACCAAGCGGCTCGGCGAGATCGAGGCCGAGATCGCAGAGCGGCAGGAGAAGCTCTCGGGCCTCGAAGGCGCCTGGGCGGGCGAACTCGCCATCGTCGAGGAGATCAAGGCGCTGCGCAACAAGCTTGGCGAGAAGGCGCCGGGCGGGGAGGCGAAGGCCGGCGAGCCGGAAGCGAACGAGAATGTCGCGCCTGCGGCCGCCGAAACAGAGGCTTCCGCTCCGGAGACTGCGGCCGATCCCGAAGAATCCCGCGCCGCGCTCAACGCCAAATTCGCGGCGCTCAGCGAGATCGACCCGGCCAACCGGATGATCTACGCCCATGTCGACGAGCAATCCGTTGCCTCGGTCGTCTCGGACTGGACCGGCATCCCCGTCGGCCGAATGGTCAAGGACGAGATCGAGACCGTGCTCAACCTCGCCGAGACGCTGAACAAGCGCGTCGTCGGGCAGGGCCATGGCATCGGCATGATCGCCAAGCGCATCGAGACCAATCGCGCCCGGCTCGACAATCCCAACAAGCCGATCGGCGTGTTCATGCTCTGCGGCCCGTCCGGCGTCGGCAAGACCGAGACGGCATTGGCGCTGGCGGAATCGCTCTATGGCGGCGAGCAGAACGTCATCACCATCAACATGAGCGAGTTCCAGGAGGCGCATACCGTCTCGACGCTGAAGGGCGCGCCTCCCGGCTATGTCGGCTATGGCGAGGGCGGGCGCCTGACCGAGGCAGTCCGGCGCAAGCCCTATTCGGTGGTGCTGCTCGACGAGGTCGAGAAGGCGCATCCCGACGTGCACGAGCTGTTCTTCCAGGTCTTCGACAAGGGCCAGATGGAGGACGGCACCGGCCGGCGCATCGATTTCAAGAACACGCTGATCATCCTGACCTCGAATGTCGGCACCGACGAGATCATGAGCATGTCCATGAGCGGCGCGGCCAAGCCCGATCCGGAGGCGATGGCGGTGAGCCTGCGGCCGGCGCTGCTCAAGGTCTTCCCGCCGGCCCTGATCGGCCGGCTCGTGACCATCCCGTATTATCCGCTGTCGTCGGATATGCTGGCGGGAATCGTGCGGCTCCAGCTCGGGCGCATCGGCAAGCGTCTGGCCGAGAACCACAAGGCGGCCTTCGCCTATGACGATGCGGTGGTCGAGCATATCGTCGGCCAGTGCAACGACCCGGATTCGGGCGGGCGCATGATCGACAACATCATTACCAACTCGATGTTGCCGGCGCTCTCGCGCGCGATCCTCAACCTGCAACTGGAGAAGAAGCCGCTGACCGAGGCCAAGGTCTCGGTCGAGGATGGCCAGTTCGCCTATCAGGTGGCGTGAGCCGCACTTTCGCAACGTCCCGGCGAGGAGATCGCCTATGGTCCCGGATCCGAGCAACCCGACCGATATCGCGAATGCCTCGCCCTCGCCCGCGGACTGGGTCGATCGCTACTGGAATGTCCCGGTGGGCGACATCACGGTATCGATCAACAAATACATGATCGGCATCCACAATGCCGATGCGGGGGCGACCAAGCGCAGCCTCGTCATGCAGGAGGCGGTAAGGCGCAAGCTGTCCGTGAACAAGAAGGCGTTCAATCGCGCCAGCATGGGCAAGGTCAGCCCCGACGATTGCGAACATATCCTCGGCCTCGCGCTGGATACCGGCAAGGCGACGGAGAGCACGATCCAGGCCTGGGCGGACCAGAGCCTCGGAGTCGACTGCACCGGCTTCGTCGTCGCCTATTACAGCGAGCTGAGCCGGATCAGCCTCGACAAGTATTCGGGCGGCGCGAGCTGCCCCTTCTTGGTCGGCGCGGCCAAGAAGGGCAAGCCACCCGGCCTGCCCAGCGCCCTGATCTGGGATTTCGACGAGATCAGGACCGGCGACATGGTCGTCTGGATGACCGACAAGATGCTCGAGACCCGCAAGCCCGGCCATATCGCGCTGGTATCCTACACCAACGTCATTCCGGACGCGCTGCTGATCGCCCATTCGAACGGCGCCAATGACGGCTCCGGCCATTTCGGCCCGAAGCACGGTCGACTCGGCTGGGATGGCGTCAAGTCCGGCGGCAGCGGCAAATACATCCAGGTCGACGGCACCGGCAAGGTCATCGTAGTGCGGCCGCCGGCCTGGATTGCCTGAGCGGACCTAGACAGGCGCTGCCGCCTGCATGAACTCGTCCAGCGTCTCGCTCTCGGCCTTCGACAATCGCAGGCCGAGCTTGCCGCGGCGCCAGAGCACGTCCTGCGCCCGGCGCGCCCACTCCGCCTTCATCAGGTAGCGCACCTCGCGCTCGTAGAGGTCCGCGCCGAAATGCCGGCCGAGATCGGCGAGGCTCTTCGCATCGCCGAGGATGTCGCGGGCGCGGGTGCCATAGGCGCGGGCGAGCCGCGTCGCCGTGCGATGTTCCAGCCAGGGATAAGTGCTGGCGATCCCGCTCACGAGCGCGTCGAAGCCGCCGACCGGGAAATCGCCGCCGGGCAGGGCGCCGGAAACCGTCCACTCGGCGCGGGCGGCCCAGGGCGCGAGCGGCGCGAGCTTGGCGATCGCGGCCTCCGCAAGGCGGCGATAGGTCGTGATCTTGCCGCCGAAGACGGAGAGCAGCGGCGCCTCGCCCTGGGGCGCATCGAGCGTCAGCACATAATCGCGCGTCGCTTCCTGCGCCTTCGAGGCGCCGTCGTCATAGAGCGGGCGCACGCCCGAATAGGTCCAGACCACCGCTTCCGGCATGACGGGCTGGCGGAAATACTCGCTCGCGGCGGCGCAGAGATAGGCGATCTCGTCCGGCGTCGCGACGACCTCGGCTGGGTCGCCGTGATAATCGCGGTCGGTCGTGCCGATCAGCGTGAAATCCTGCTCGTAGGGGATGGCGAAGATGATGCGCCCGTCGGCGTTCTGGAAGATGTAGCAGCGGTCGTGCTCGTAGAGCCGGGGCACGACGATATGGCTGCCCTGGACCATGCGGACGCCGGCCCTGGCATTGGTGTGGATGACGCCGTTCAGGACATCGCCGACCCAGGGGCCGGCAGCGTTGACCAGCGTGCGCGCCCAGACCGTCCGGCGGCCTTCGGGGCCGTTGGTCTCGAGCTGCCAGAGGCCGTTCTCGCGTCGGGCGGCGGTGACGCGGGTGCGGGTGTGGATCGCGGCGCCGCGCACGGCGGCGTCCATCGCGTTCAGCACGACGAGCCGGGCATCCTCGACCCAGCAATCGGAATATTCGAAGGCCTTGGCCCGGTCGTCCTTGAGCGGCTTGCCGACTGGATCATGGGCGAGGTCGAGCGTGCGCGTCGCCGGCAGGAGCTTGCGGCCGCCGATATGGTCGTAGAGGAACAGGCCGAGCCTGAGCAGCCAGGCCGGGCGCAGGCCCTTGTGATGCGGCAGCACGAAGCGCAGCGGGCGGATGATATGCGGCGCGATGGCCCAGAGGCGCTCGCGCTCCATCAGGGCCTCGCGCACCAGCCGGAACTTGTAGTGCTCGAGATAGCGCAGGCCGCCATGGATCAGCTTGGTCGAGCGCGACGAGGTGGCGCTGGCGAGATCGTCCTTCTCGAACAGCACGACGGAGGCGCCGCGCCCGGCCGCGTCGCGGGCGATACCGCAGCCATTGATGCCGCCGCCGATGACGGCGAGATCGTAGGGCGTGGCGGGGGCGGTGCCGAAGCCGGCTAAGGTCGAGGTCGTTTCGGAAGCCATGCGCGTCTTCTGGAAGGCTGGAAAAAGCTGGGCGAAGGCGCCATCCAATCCCGGCCGGGACGACGCGGCAAGCCCGCTCCTGTGGTCAATTCAAGGGTGATGTCAATTCGTGCGGCTTGACGAGGCATTGCCAGCTCGACACTGGAAGATCGCCGGCCCTCATCCTGAGGAGCCGCGAAGCGGCGTCTCGAAGGATGTTTCAGGAGGCTCCGGGGACCTCTGGAGCATCCTTCGAGACGCAAGCTCTGCTTGCTCCTCAGGATGAGGGCTGAAGATTGGCCCACGCTTGCGGGCGAACAGGATGGCGCAGGACAGGATGCAGCGGCCGGAGGACCAGCCAGGACGTGCCGCCCGCGCCGAGGCTGCCTTCCGCATGGTGCTGGAATGCGCCGGTGCGACGATCCTGGCGGCGCTGTTCCTGGTGGTCATGGCGGCCGTGCTGCAGCGCTATCTGTTCGGCGGCGGCTTCGTCTGGTCGGACGAGCTGGCGATCTGGCTGCATCTGGCGCTGATCGCGGTCGGCGCGCCGCTCGCCGTCACCGGCACGTTGGCGATGCGGCTCGATGTGCTTGTCCGCTTGCTGCCGGCGATTCCGCGCCAGCTCGCCGCCGTGCTGGCGGATGGCATCGCCTTCCATGGCGCTTTGGTGCTGGCGGCCGGCGGGGCGAATGTCGCCGCGCTCGTCGGCGGACATTCGACCGTGCTCGGCCTGCCGGAAGCCCTGCGCTTCGCCGTCTTCGCCTGCGGCGGCGGGCTGACCGTTGGGATGCTGTTCCTGCGAGGCGGGATCGAGCGCGGCTGGGCCGGCGCATTCGCGACGCTTGCGCTGGGCGGCTGCTTCTATGGGCTGGCACAGCTCTCCTTCGATCTCTTCCCGACGCCGAGCCTCGTCGCTGCGCTCGTCGCGGGGGCGGGGCTGCTGCTCGGCGCGCCATTGCCTTTCGCCTTGCTTGCCGGTGTCTCACTGACGGGGCCGTTCGGCGGGCTGATGCCGGAGCCGGCGATCGTGCAGACCCTGGTCGGCGGCGTCGGCAAGTTCCTGCTGCTGGCGATCCCCTTCTTCCTGCTCGCAGGCGAATTGCTGACGGCGGGCGGGCTCGCCGAACGCCTGATCCGCTTCGCAGCGACGCTGGTCGGGCATTGGCGGGCGGGGCTGGCGCAGACGGCGCTGGTCGCGAGCGTGCTTTTCTCCGGAGCGTCGGGCTCCTCGGTGGCGAATGCCGCCTTCGGCGCCAAGGTGATGGCGCCCACATTGGTGGCGCGCGGCTATCCGCCGGCCAATGCGGCGGCGATCGTCGCGGGCGTCTCGATGCTCGACAACATCATCCCACCCTCGATCGCATTCCTGATCCTGGCGAGCGCGACCAATCTCTCGGTCGGCTCGCTGCTGGTCGGCGGCTTCGTCGCCGGCGGCGTTCTGGCGCTGGCCTTGGCGATCGGCATTCATCTCAGCGCGCGCGGCGTCGTCGATGCGGCGCCGAAGGCGAGCATGGCCGAGCGGGGCAGGGCGCTGACCGGCGCCATTCCGGCGATCGGGCTCGGCATCGTCGTGGTCGTCGGCATCCGCTTCGGCGTGGTGACGGTGACGGAGGCCTCTGCGCTCGCCGTCGCCTATGCCGTCATCGCATGCCTCGCGCTGCGCAGCCTGAACGCGCGTGGGGTGTTCTCCGCCCTGCGCAAATCGGCAGCGGAGGCCGCGGCGATCGGCCTGCTGATCGGCGCCTCGGCGCCCTTCGCCTTCCTGCTCGCGGTCGATCGTATCTCCGAGCAGATGGCCGGGCTCGTCACAGCCTTCGGCGCCGGGCCCTATGCGGTGATGCTGCTCGCGAACCTCGTGCTGCTGGTGGCCGGGCTTTTCCTCGATATCGGCGCGGCCATCCTGCTGCTCGCGCCGCTGCTGTTGCCGGTGGCCGTGGCGGCGGGGCTCGATCCGATCCAGTTCGGCGTGGTCCTCGTCGTCAACCTGATGATCCACGGGCTGACGCCGCCGCTCGGCATCCTCGTCTATGTCGTCAGCGGCATCATGCGGGTGCCGGCTGGAGCGGTTTTCCGGGCGGTGCTGCCGCTGCTCTGCGTCCTGCTGGCGGCGCTCATGGTGCTGTCGCTGGGCATGGCTGCGTGGCCCGCGCTTGCGCCCGCACTCAAGGCGCTGTTCTGATGCGCGTTCCTTCGCCCGGCGCCCGCGCCGTTCCATCGCCTATGCCGTGAGCCGGCCCGGACTTCGATATGATCTTCACCGATATCGCGACGCGGACCTATAACCACGGTTGGCGGCTCGACCCGATCATCCGCAGCCTGCTCGACACGGATTTCTACAAGCTGCTGATGCTGCAGATGATCCGGGCCTTCCATCCGGACGTGCAGGTCACCTTCTCGCTCATCAACCGCTCCCGGCATATCCGCCTCGCCGATATCGTCGACGAGGGCGAGCTCAGGGCGCAGCTCGACCATGCCCGCTCATTGCGCTTCACCAAGAACGAACTGATCTGGCTCGCCGGCAACAGCTTCTACGGCAAGACCCAGATGTTCTCGCCGGAGTTCATGGCCTGGCTCGCCGATTTCCAGTTGCCCGATTACGACCTGCGCAAGGTCGACGGCCAGTACGAACTGCATTTCGAGGGACCCTGGACCCATAGCACGATGTGGGAGGTGCCGGCGCTGGCGATCGTCAACGAGCTGCGTGCACGGCGGGTCATGCTCGGCCAGAAGCGCTTCTCGCTCGACGTGCTCTATGCCCGCGCCAAGGCCAAGATGTGGGACAAGGTCGAGCGGCTGCAGAAGCTGCCGAACCTCAAGCTCTCGGATTTCGGCACGCGCCGGCGCCACGGCCATCTCTGGCAGCGCTGGTGCGTCGAGGCGCTGAAGGAGGGTCTGGGCTCGGCCTTCACCGGCACGTCGAACGTGCTCCTGGCGATGGATGCCGATCTGGAGGCGATCGGCACCAATGCCCATGAACTGCCGATGGTGCTGGCGGCGCTCGCCGATTCGGACGAGGATCTGCTGCGCGCGCCCTATCGCGTGCTCGACGAATGGCGCCAGGTCTACGGCGGCAACCTGTTGATCGCGCTGCCCGACGCCTTCGGGACGCAGAGCTTCCTGCGCCATGCGCCGGACTGGGTCGCCGACTGGACCGGTTTCCGCCCCGACAGCGCGCCGCCGATTCCGGCCGGCGAGACGATCATGGCGTGGTGGCGCGAGCACGGGCGCGATCCGCGCGACAAGATGCTGGTCTTCTCCGATGGGCTCGATGTCGACGCGATCGAGCGCGTCTATCATCATTTCGACGGCAAGGTCCGCATGGCCTTCGGCTGGGGCACCGACCTGACCAACGATCTCGTCGGCTGCTCGCCCGACGGCTCGCGCGCGCTCGATCCGATCTCGCTGGTCTGCAAGGTCACCAGGGCGAATGGCCGCCCGGCGGTGAAGCTCTCCGACAATCCCGAAAAGGTCTCGGGCGATCCGGAAGCGGTGAAGCGCTATCGGCGGGTGTTCGGGGTCTGATTCCGGGCTCCTGCGCGGGTGCCTTGCATCCCGCTTCAAAAACCCCTAATGCGACCGCGTTTCTGGGCCCGAAGGGCCGCCTTCGAGGACAAGGGTGTCATGGCCAAAGAGAAATTCGCTCGCAACAAGCCGCACTGCAACATTGGGACGATTGGTCACGTCGACCATGGCAAGACGTCGTTGACGGCTGCGATCACGAAGGTGCTGGCCGAGTCCGGCGGCGCGTCGTTCACGGCGTATGACCAGATCGACAAGGCGCCGGAAGAGAAGGCGCGCGGCATCACGATCTCGACCGCCCATGTCGAGTACGAGACCCCGGCCCGTCACTACGCGCATGTCGACTGCCCCGGCCACGCCGACTACGTGAAGAACATGATCACGGGCGCGGCGCAGATGGACGGCGCGATCCTGGTTGTGTCGGCGGCCGACGGCCCGATGCCGCAGACCCGCGAGCACATCCTGCTGGCGCGCCAGGTCGGCGTTCCCGCGCTGGTGGTGTTCATGAACAAGGTCGACCTTGTCGACGACGCCGAGCTGCTCGAGCTCGTCGAGATGGAGATCCGCGAGCTTCTCTCGAAGTACGACTTCCCCGGCGACGACATCCCGATCACCAAGGGCTCGGCGAAGGCCGCTCTCGACAACGTCACGCCGGAGATCGGCCATGACGCGGTGATCGCGCTGATGAAGACGGTGGACGACTACATCCCGCAGCCGGAGCGCCCGATCGACCAGCCGTTCCTGATGCCGGTCGAGGACGTGTTCTCGATCTCGGGCCGCGGCACGGTTGTGACCGGCCGCGTCGAGCGCGGCATCGTGAAGGTCGGCGAGGAAATCGAGATCGTCGGGCTGAAGGACACGGTGAAGACGACGGTGACGGGCGTCGAGATGTTCCGCAAGCTGCTGGACCAGGGCCAGGCCGGCGACAACATCGGCGCGCTGCTGCGCGGCACGAAGCGCGAGGACGTCGAGCGCGGCCAGGTGCTGTGCAAGCCGGGCTCGGTGAAGCCGCACACGAAGTTCAAGGCCGAGGCCTACATCCTGACGAAGGAAGAGGGTGGCCGTCACACGCCGTTCTTCACCAACTACCGCCCGCAGTTCTACTTCCGCACGACGGACGTGACCGGCGTGGTCTCGCTGCCGGAAGGCACGGAGATGGTGATGCCGGGCGACAACATCTCGATGGAGGTGACGCTGATCGCCCCGATCGCGATGGAAGAGAAGCTGCGCTTCGCCATCCGCGAAGGCGGCCGCACGGTTGGAGCAGGTGTTGTTGCTTCGATCATCGCCTGATCGACGGCACGCATAGCGATTTGGGAAAGGGCGGTGGCGACACCGCCCTTTTTCTTTGGTCGTGGGGCCGCCCCCGCTTCGCGCATCGTTGACGAAAGCGGCTTTGTAACTTATAAGTTACATGTGTTCGAAGTCCGGCAAACGACGGCTTTTTCCTGCTGGCTCAGCGGCCTTCGCGACGTCCGCGCTCAGCTTCGGATCGCTGCGCGCATTCGGCGACTTGAGGAAGGTAACGCTGGCGACGTGAAGTCCGTTGGCCAAGGCGTCAGCGAAATGCGGATCGACTACGGGCCCGGTTATCGACTGTATTTCGTCCGGCAAGGCAGGACGCTGGTGATCCTGTTGTGCGGGGGCGACAAGCGGACTCAACCGGCGGATATCGCCAAAGCAAGGCAGATGGCGAAGGAGCTGTGACATGCCTCTCGAAACCACCAAGTTCGACATCCAGGACTATCTCAAGACGTTCGAACAGCAGGCCGCCTATATCGAGGCGGCGCTTGAGGAGAATGACCCGGCTTTCCTGGCGAAGGCGCTCGGGGATGTCGCCCGGGCGCGGGGCATGACGCAGGTCGCTAGGGATGCAGGCGTGACCCGCGAAGCGCTGTACCGGGCTCTCAGCGAGACGGGCGATCCACGTCTGTCCACCTTCCTGGGGGTGCTCAACTCCCTGGGATTTAAGCTGAGGATCGCCGCCTGACGAATAGGCCCGTCGCGCTCAGCCTTCTAGCGAGCCCCTCCGTTCCATGCTCTCAATCGCTGTGAGAGAGCGGGCCAGCCGCTCCCGCTGCGGAGGAGCCAGCCCATGCCGTTCAAGCCGCCATTCCCGGGTATCCATTCGATCGTCTTCGCCCTGTTCGACGAGCAAGAGCGGCTCGACCGGGCGGCGATGCGCAAGCAGGCGCAGATCAGTCTCGAACTCGACGTTCAGGGCATGGCGGCGCTCGGGCTTGCCACCGAAGTCTCGAAGCTGAGCTTCAGCGAGCGCTGCACCGTCATGGAATGGATGGCGGAGGACGTAGCGGGCAGGAAGCCGCTCGCCTTCACGATCTTCGGCTCCTCGGTGGCCGAGCAGGCGGCGCTGGTGAAGGTCGCCGAGCAGAACGGCGCCGACTGGGTGATTCTCCAGCCGCCGATGGTCGGCAGCTTCGGGGCGGCCGAATACATCAGTTTCTTCGGGCGCATCGCCGAGACGACCGCGCTGCCGGTCGCGATCCAGAATGCGCCGGCCTATATGGGGCGCGGCCTTTCGGCGGAGGATATCCGCGAGCTGACGCAGCGCTATCCGAATATCAGCCTGATCAAGGGCGAGGGCACGGTCGTCGAGATCGAGCGGCTGATCGCCGTCACCGAGGGCCATCTGCCGATTCTCAACGGCCGCGGTGGGCTCGAACTCATCGACAATTTCCGCGCCGGCTGCGCCGGGATGATCCTGGCGCCGGACACCATCGACTACGCACTGCGGGCCTATAACCGCTACAAGGCTGGCGACGAGGCCGGGGCGGACGCGGCCTATCGCGAGGTGCTGCCGGCGATCACCTTCATCATGCAGTCGATCGAGACGCTGCTTTGCTACGGCAAGCGCATCTTCGGGGCGCGGGCCGGCATCGCGATCCATGATCGCGGCCCGGCGCTCAGGCCGACCGAATTCGGGCTCAAGCTGGTCGAGCGCTACGCACGCGAGCTGGGCCCCTACAGCAAATGAGCATGATCAGCGATTTCGACTTGAAATGATCCGCGCCTTGGGGCACATGACGCCCACCTGCAGGGGTATAGCTCAGTTGGTAGAGCGGCGGTCTCCAAAACCGCAGGTCGCGGGTTCGAGCCCTGCTGCCCCTGCCAGTCGTTCCGCTGGCGACTTGAAGCCCGGATGCCCAAGCAGGTTGGCGAGGCATCCATGACCCAGAACATCTACGACGACGAGACCTTCTTCGCGGGCTACAGCCAGTTGCCGCGTTCGGTCCATGGACTGGACGGAGCGCCGGAATGGCCGGTGCTGCGCGCGATGCTGCTTGTGTTGAGCGGCAAGCATGTGCTCGATCTCGGCTGTGGCTTCGGCTGGTTCAGCCGCTTCGCGGCGGGCGAGGGGGCTGCCGGCGTGCTCGGCGTCGACGTGTCCGAGAAGATGCTGGAGCGGGCCCGGCGCGAGACGGCCGATTCCCACGTCGCTTATGAGCGCGCCGATCTCGAAACCTATGCGCCGCCGGCCGGCGCCTTCGACCTCGCCTATAGCTCGCTCGCCTTCCATTATGTCGCGGATCTCGCCGGGTTGTTCGAGCGGGTGCATGCGGCGCTGAAGCCGGGCGGCGGCCTCGTCTGCTCGGTCGAGCATCCGATCATGACGGCGCCGGCGCGGCAGGAATGGCTCGCCGATGCCGATGGCCGCGCGGCCTGGCCGGTCAACGGCTATCACGACGAGGGCAGGCGGGTGAGCAACTGGCTGGCAGAGGGCGTGGTCAAGCGCCATCGCACGATCGGCAGCTATCTCGACCTGTTGCTGGGAGCCGGCTTCCGGCTGGACCGGCTGGTCGAATGGGCACCGAGCCCGGAGCAGGTCGCGCATGAGCCGGGCTGGGCGAAGGAGCGCGAGCGGCCCTTCTTCCTGCTGGTCGCGGCGAGCCGGGCCTGAGCCGGACTGCCCGAAAGGGTCTTGGCTAAAGGCCTCAAGCGATGTAAGAGGCTTGCGATGACGGCGCGCAACCCTCCCGGGTTCCGCGCCGCGAATGTTTCAGGACGGCCGATTCGGTGCGCGGCAGTGATGCCGGCCGGATCGGAACCCGAGGTGGTTCATGGCGAAATCCAATCCCTTCCAGTTCCTGCAGGAGGTGCGCTCCGAGGCGTCCAAGGTCACCTGGCCTTCGCGCCGCGAGACGCTGATCACCACGGGCCTCGTGCTCGCCATGGTGGTCCTCTCCAGCCTGTTCTTCCTCTTCACCGACACCGTCATCCGCTGGGTGCTCGGCCTCGTCCTCGGCGCCCGTTGAACGGAATCATGAACGTGAGCACCCGCTGGTATATCGTCCACGCCTATTCGAACTTCGAGAACAAGGTCGCACAGTCGATCCGCGACCAGGCCGCGCAGCGCAACCTCGCCGATAAGTTCGACGAGGTGCTGGTGCCGACCGAGAAGGTCGTCGAGGTCCGTCGCGGCCGCAAGGTCGACACCGAGCGCAAGTTCTTCCCGGGCTATGTCCTGGTGAAGTGCGAGATGACCGACGAGGTCTATCACCTCATCAAGAACACGCCGAAGGTCACCGGCTTCCTCGGTGCCGACAAGGCCAAGCCCATGCCGATCCCCGAGCATGAGGCGATGCGGATCAAGGGCCAGGTCGCCGAGGGCATCGAGCGGCCGAAGCCGACGATCGTTTTCGAGGTCGGCGAGCAGGTGAAGGTCGCCGATGGCCCCTTCGCCTCGTTCAACGGCGTCGTCGAGGATGTCGACCACGCTCGCGCCCGCCTCAAGGTCGCGGTCTCGATCTTCGGCCGGGCCACGCCGGTGGAACTCGAATACAGCCAGGTCGAGAAGCTCTGATCCAGATCGGGAAGCCTTTCCGGGCTTCCCTTCGGCGCTTCCTTATGTCATAGGGCGCGCCTCAACCGCGTGGGAGGCGTGCCGGTCGCCAGCCGGATCACAGGCGCCGCACCACGCACTGCAACCACCCCGGCCCCGATGAAGAGCATCGGCAGGCGGGGTCGTCGTCGTTCCGAATAGGCAGCGGAGCGGACGGCAGGAGCAGCCATCATGGCGAAGAAGATCACGGGCTACGTGAAGCTTCAGGTTCCGGCGGGCGCGGCCAATCCGTCGCCGCCGATCGGTCCGGCGCTGGGTCAGCGCGGCCTCAACATCATGGAATTCTGCAAGGCCTTCAACGCGAAGACCCAGCAGATGGAAAAGGGCATGCCGATCCCGGTGATCATCACCGCGTATGCCGATCGTTCCTTCACCTTCGAGATGAAGCAGCCGCCGGTCTCGTACTGGCTGAAGAAGGCCGCCGGCCTGACCTCGGGCTCGAAGACCCCGGGCAAGGGCGCCAATGTCGGCAAGGTCACCGCTGCGCAGATCTCCGAGATCGCCGAGAAGAAGATGGCCGATCTCAACTGCGACACCGTCGAATCGGCTTCGGCCATGATCCGTGGCTCGGCCCGCTCGATGGGCCTGGAAGTCGTGGGCTGAGGGAGGCTGACCAATGGCACATGTCGGAAAGCGCGTCGTCAAGGGCCGTGAAGGCATTGACCGCACCAAGCTGTACTCGCTCGACCAGGCTGTCACGTTCATCAAGGAGCGCGCCAACGCCAAGTTCGACGAGACTGTCGAGATCGCGATGAATCTCGGCGTCGATCCCCGTCACGCCGACCAGATGGTCCGCGGCGTCTGCAACCTGCCCAACGGCTCGGGCCGCACGCTGCGCGTCGCCGTCTTCGCCCGCGGCGCCAAGGCCGACGAGGCCAAGGCTGCGGGTGCCGACATCGTCGGCGCCGAGGAGCTGGTCGAGACCGTCCAGAAGGGCGAGATCAATTTCGATCGCTGCATCGCGACCCCGGACATGATGGGTCTCGTCGGCCGTCTCGGTAAGGTGCTCGGCCCGCGCGGCCTGATGCCGAACCCGCGCGTCGGAACCGTCACCATGGACGTGACCGCTGCCGTCGCCGCCTCGAAGGGCGGTTCGGTCGAATTCCGCGTCGAGAAGGCCGGTATCGTCCACGCCGCCGTCGGCAAGGCCTCGTTCTCGGCCGAGAAGCTCTCGGAGAACATCAAGGCGTTCGTCGATTCGGTCGCCAAGGCGAAGCCCGCCGGTGCCAAGGGCACGTACATTCAGCGCGTCGCCCTGTCGTCGACCATGGGCCCGGGCGTCAAGATCGAGCCGAACACCGTCATCGGCGGCTGATCAGGCTTAGGGAAGGGCGGCCGGTCATCCAGTCGCCCACCCGCTCTTGATTTCGTGAAGTCAAGAGCCTACTTGGCAGGAGCAGGCGAAGGCGCTATAGCCACGCCTGTTTCCATGAGTGAAGGGGCTCCGGCGTGCCTGGCACGAAGGGGTCTGTTTCGCGTTTTTCGGCGGTTTTCCGCTGAAAGATGGGTGATTGGGGCCGAAGAAAGCGATTTCCAAGGCCGGAATCATCCAGTCCTGTCTGAGACTGCAGGTGCCTTCCCGGTTCGTCCGGGAGCATAATTTCGCCAAGAGGCCTGCATAGACGGTGCAAGAGCTTAGTCCCGGATCGCGAGGTCCGGAAAGACGGTTCGAACCATCTCGCCCGATCGCGGCCCTTCGTGGGTTCGGGAGCGGGGACAGGGCACCAAGCGTCGCTTTGCGGGACGCCGGTGTCAACCGGGGTTTCGGGAAGCGGCATTTGCAACCGGCGGCCAGCCCACAAGGCCAGTCGCCTACCGGAGAGAGCCCAGTGGATAAAGCGGCAAAGAAAGATGCCGTCGCGTCGCTGAACGGCGTGTTTGCGAACACGTCGGTCGTCGTCGTGGCCCACTATGCGGGTTTGACCGTGGCCCAGTTCCAGAAGCTTCGTCGCGAGATGAAGGCGAATGGCGCCACTGTTAAGGTCGCAAAGAACCGCTTGGCCAAGATCGCTCTTGAAGGCACCGACGTCGCGTCCATCAGCAAGCTGCTGACGGGTCCCACCCTGATCGCTTATTCAAACGATCCGGTCGCGGCGCCGAAGGTCGCCACCGCTTTCGCCAAGGAGAACGACAAGCTCGTCATCCTGGGCGGCGCGATGGGCACGACCGCCCTGAACCCCGATGGTGTCAAGGCCCTGGCCACGATGCCCTCGCTCGACGAACTGCGCGCCAAGCTCATCGGCCTTGTCCAGGCCCCGGCTACGAAGCTTGCGCAGCTCACGAACGCGCCCGCCGGCAAGCTGGCTCGCGTGGTTCAGGCCTACGCCGACAAGAATGCGGCTTGATAGCCAGCAAACCCTTATCGTTCGAACCTCTTAAGACAGGAAGTTTAACATGGCCGATCTCGCCAAGCTCGTCGACGAACTGTCGTCGCTCACCGTTCTCGAGGCCGCTGACCTCGCCAAGATGCTCGAAGAGAAGTGGGGCGTTTCCGCCGCCGCCGCCGTCGCCGTCGCTGCTGGCCCGGCCGCCGGTGGCGCTGCCGCCGCCGCTGCTGAAGAGCAGACCGAGTTCACCGTCGTTCTTGCCGCCGCCGGCGACAAGAAGATCGAGGTGATCAAGGAAGTCCGCGCCATCACCGGCCTGGGCCTGAAGGAAGCCAAGGACCTCGTCGAAGGCGCTCCGAAGCCGCTCAAGGAAGGCGTTGCCAAGGACGAGGCCGAGAAGCTCAAGAAGCAGCTCGAGGCCGTCGGCGCCAAGGTCGAGCTCAAGTGAGCTTGGGCCGGCTGATGCCGGTCCGACCGTAGTCACTATCGACAGTCCCGGGGCGGCTCACGCCTCCGGGGCTGTTGCGTCGTTTCCGCAAGGCGCGGCGAATCGGTGAGGCAGATCGTGTGATTTGCCTCGAACGGCTGACCCGGCGGCCTTGCCGTCGGCTCTGCGGGACCTCCGGGTCAGCCGTCTGCAACAGCGGTTCATCGTCGGATGAATCTGCGCGGATGTGTCAAGGTTGGGCATGGCGTTCTCCGCCGGGCCCGAAGAACGCGAGGAACAACATGGTCAATTCGCTCCAGGGTCGCAGGCGCGTCCGCAAGTTCTTCGGCAAGCTCAAGGAAGTGGCGGAGATGCCGAACCTCATCGAGGTTCAGAAGGCGTCCTACGACCAGTTCCTGATGGTAGACGAGCCCAAGGGCGGCCGCGCCGACGAGGGCCTCCAGTCCGTCTTCAAGTCCGTCTTCCCGATCGGCGACTTCTCCGGCGCCTCGCTGCTGGAGTTCGTCAAGTACACCTTCGAGCCGCCGAAATACGACGTCGACGAGTGCCGCCAGCGCGGCATGACCTTCTCCGCGCCGCTCAAGGTGACGCTGCGCCTGATCGTGTTCGATATCGATCCGGACACCCAGGCCAAGTCGGTCAAGGACATCAAGGAGCAGGATGTCTACATGGGCGACATGCCGCTCATGACCGATAACGGCACCTTCATCGTCAACGGCACCGAGCGCGTCATCGTCTCGCAGATGCACCGTTCGCCGGGCGTGTTCTTCGACCACGACAAGGGCAAGACCCATTCCTCGGGCAAGCTGCTCTTCGCCGCGCGCATCATCCCCTATCGCGGGTCCTGGCTCGATATCGAGTTCGACGCCAAGGACATCGTCTATGCCCGCATCGACCGGAAGCGTAAGATCCCGGTCACCTCGCTGCTGTTCGCGCTCGGCATGGACGGCGAGGAGATCCTCAGCCGGTTCTACAACCACATCACCTACACCAAGGACGCCAAGGGCTGGCGCGTTCCCTATGACGCGGAGCGCATGAAGGGCTTCAAGGCCTCCGAGGACCTGATCGACGCCGATACCGGCGAGGTCGTGGTCGAGGCCGGCAAGAAGCTCGTCGCCCGCACCGCCCGCCAGCTCGCCGAGAAGGGCCTGAAGTTCCTGCGCGCGCAGGACGAGGACCTGTACACCCAGTACATCGCCGAGGACCTGGTCAACCCGGCGACGGGCGAGGTCTATGCCGAGGCCGGCGAGGAGATCACCGAGAAGCTGCTGAAGCAGCTCGTCGATGACGGCTTCGACGAGATTCCGGTGCTCGACATCGACCACATCACGGTCGGCCCCTATATCCGCAACACGCTCAACGTCGACAAGAACTCGCGCCGCGAGGAAGCCCTGTTCGACATCTACCGCGTGATGCGTCCGGGCGAGCCGCCGACGCTCGAAACCGCCGAGAACATGTTCCAGTCGCTGTTCTTCGACGCCGAGCGCTACGACCTCTCGGCCGTCGGCCGCGTCAAGATGAACATGCGCCTCGACCTCGACGCTGAGGACACCGTGCGCATCCTGCGCAAGGAAGACATCTTCGCGGTCGTCAAGGCGCTGGTCGACCTGCGCGACGGCAAGGGCGAGATCGACGACATCGACCATCTCGGCAACCGCCGCGTGCGCTCGGTCGGCGAGCTCATGGAGAACCAGTACCGCCTGGGCCTGCTCCGCATGGAGCGCGCCATCAAGGAGCGCATGTCCTCGGTCGATATCGACACGGTCATGCCGCAGGACCTGATCAATGCGAAGCCGGCCGCCGCCGCCGTGCGCGAGTTCTTCGGCTCGTCGCAGCTCTCGCAGTTCATGGACCAGACGAACCCGCTCTCGGAAGTCACTCACAAGCGCCGTCTTTCGGCGCTTGGCCCGGGCGGCCTGACCCGCGAGCGCGCCGGCTTCGAGGTGCGCGACGTGCACCCGACGCATTATGGCCGCATCTGCCCGATCGAGACGCCGGAAGGCCCGAATATCGGTCTGATCAACTCGCTCGCCACCTTCGCGCGGGTGAACAAGTACGGCTTCATCGAGAGCCCGTATCGCCGCATCCGTGACGGCAAGGTCACGAACGAGGTGATCTATCTCTCGGCGATGGAAGAGGCGAAGTACAACGTCGCCCAGGCGAACGCCGCCGTCGACGCTGAGGGCCGCCTGACGGACGACCTGATCGTCTGCCGCCGCGCCGGCGAGGTCATCGTCACTCCGGTCGACAAGGTCGACTTCCAGGACGTGTCGCCGAAGCAGCTCGTCTCGGTCGCCGCGGCGCTGATCCCGTTCCTCGAGAACGACGACGCCAACCGCGCGCTGATGGGCTCGAACATGCAGCGCCAGGCGGTGCCGCTGGTTCGCGCCGACGCGCCCTTCGTCGGGACCGGCATGGAAGCGGTCGTCGCCCGTGACTCGGGCGCCGCGATCGCGGCCCGCCGCGGCGGTATCGTCGACCAGGTCGACGCGACCCGTATCGTCATCCGCGCTTCGGACGAGATGGATCCGACGAAGCCGGGCGTCGACATCTATCGCCTGCAGAAGTTCCAGCGCTCCAACCAGTCGACCTGCATCACGCAGCGTCCGCTGGTCCGCGTCGGCGACATCGTCAAGAAGGGCGACATCGTCGCCGACGGCCCGTCGACGGAGTTCGGCGAGCTCGCGCTCGGCCGCAACGTGCTCGTCGCGTTCATGCCGTGGAACGGCTACAACTTCGAGGACTCGATCCTTCTCTCCGAGAACATCGTGGCCCAGGACGTCTTCACCTCGATCCATATCGAGGAGTTCGAGGTCATGGCCCGCGACACCAAGCTCGGCCCGGAGGAGATCACGCGCGACATTCCGAACGTCTCGGAAGAGGCGCTGAAGAACCTCGACGAAGCCGGCATCGTCTATATCGGCGCTGAGGTGGCGGCAGGCGACATCCTCGTCGGCAAGATCACGCCGAAGGGCGAGAGCCCGATGACCCCGGAAGAGAAGCTGCTGCGCGCCATCTTCGGCGAGAAGGCTTCGGACGTGCGCGATACCTCGCTGCGCGTTCCGCCCGGCGTGCAGGGCACGATCGTCGAGGTCCGCGTGTTCAACCGCCATGGCGTCGACAAGGACGAGCGCGCCCAGGCGATCGAGCGCGAGGAGATCGAGCGTCTCGCCAAGGACCGTGACGACGAGCAGGCGATCCTGGACCGCAACACCTTCGCGCGTCTGGCCGAGATCCTGACCGGCAAGACTGGCCTTGCCGGCCCGAAGGGCTTCAAGAAGGACACGGTCATCACCCGCGAGGTGATGAGCGAGTTCCCGCGTTCGCAGTGGTGGCTGTTCGCGACCGCCGAAGACTCGCTGATGACCGAGATCGAGGCGATGCGGAAGCAGTACGACGAGTCGAAGAAGCGCCTCGAGCAGCGCTTCCTCGACAAGGTCGAGAAGCTGCAGCGCGGCGACGAGCTGCCGCCGGGCGTGATGAAGATGGTCAAGGTCTTCGTCGCTGTGAAGCGCAAGATCCAGCCGGGCGACAAGATGGCCGGCCGCCACGGCAACAAGGGCGTGGTTTCGCGCATCGTGCCGGTGGAGGACATGCCGTTCCTTGAGGACGGCACCCATGCCGACATCGTGCTGAACCCGCTCGGCGTGCCTTCGCGCATGAACGTGGGTCAGATCCTGGAGACCCATCTGGGCTGGGCTGCCGCCGGCCTCGGCAAGCAGATCTCGAAGGCTCTTGACGCCTACAAGAAGTCCAACGACTTCAAGGCGCTGAAGGCCGAGTTCGACGCCGTCTACGAGGATAACGAGATCATCGCCTCGATGAACGAGAACGAGCTCGTCGAGATGGGCCAGAACCTGCGCCGCGGCGTCCCCGTCGCGACCCCGGTGTTCAACGGCGCCAAGGAAGCCGATATCGAGCGGCTCCTGGAGCAGGCCGGCCTGCATAGCTCTGGTCAGTCGACCCTCTATGACGGCCGCACGGGCGAGCCTTTCGACCGCAAGGTGACGATGGGCTACATCTACATGCTCAAGCTGCACCACCTGGTCGACGACAAGATCCACGCCCGCTCGATCGGCCCGTACTCGCTCGTCACCCAGCAGCCGCTGGGCGGCAAGGCGCAGTTCGGCGGCCAGCGCTTCGGCGAAATGGAGGTCTGGGCGCTCGAAGCCTACGGCGCCGCCTACACGCTGCAGGAAATGCTGACGGTGAAGTCGGACGACGTCGCGGGCCGCACCAAGGTCTACGAGTCGATCGTGCGCGGCGAGGACAATTTCGAGGCGGGCATCCCCGAGAGCTTCAACGTTCTCGTCAAGGAAATGCGCTCGCTCGGCCTCAATGTCGAGCTGGTCAACAACAAGGTGAAGCCGGGCGAGTTGCCGCCGGCCGAAGCGGCCGAGTGAGCCGCTAGACGAACCTTGGATATTCGCCGGCGGCACTGACGCCGCCGGCTGACGGAATTGACGAGCCGGGCAGGGCGGCCTTGAGCCCCACCGGCGGAAGGAGACAGGCGATGAAGCAAGAGGTCATGAACCTTTTCGGCCAGCAGCCGGTCCAGCAGGCCTTCGACGCGATCAAGATCTCGATCGCGAGCCCGGAGAAGATCCTGTCCTGGTCCTATGGCGAGATCAAAAAGCCGGAGACCATCAACTACCGCACGTTCAAGCCGGAGCGTGACGGCCTGTTCTGCGCGCGCATCTTCGGGCCGATCAAGGACTACGAGTGCCTGTGCGGCAAGTACAAGCGCATGAAGTTCAAGGGCGTCATCTGCGAGAAGTGCGGCGTCGAAGTCACGCTCGCCCGCGTCCGGCGCGAGCGCATGGGCCATATCGAGCTCGCCGCGCCCGTCGCGCATATCTGGTTCCTGAAGTCGCTGCCCTCGCGCATCGGCCTCCTGATGGATATGCCGCTCAAGGACCTGGAGCGCATCCTCTATTTCGAAAGCTACGTCGTCATCGAGCCGGGCCTGACCCCGCTCAAGGACCGTCAGCTCCTGTCGGAGGAAGAGTACGTCCGGGCTCAGGAAGAGTACGGCGCGGACACCTTCACCGCCATGATCGGCGCGGAAGCCATCCGCGAGATGCTGCGCGCGCTCGACCTCGACCAGATCAACGCCGATCTCAAGCATGAGATCGCGACGACGACGTCGGAGTTGAAGCCCAAGAAGCTGATGAAGCGCCTCAAGATCATCGAGGCCTTCCAGGAATCGGGCAACAAGCCGGAATGGATGGTGATGACCCAGATCCCGGTCATCCCGCCGGATCTGCGCCCGCTCGTTCCGCTCGACGGCGGCCGCTTCGCGACCTCGGACCTGAACGACCTCTATCGCCGCGTCATCAACCGCAACAACCGCCTGAAGCGCCTGATCGAGCTGCGCGCGCCGGACATCATCATCCGCAACGAGAAGCGGATGCTGCAGGAATCCGTCGACGCGCTGTTCGACAACGGCCGCCGCGGCCGCGTCATCACGGGTGCCAACAAGCGCCCGCTGAAGTCGCTCGCCGACATGCTGAAGGGCAAGCAGGGCCGCTTCCGCCAGAACCTGCTCGGCAAGCGCGTCGACTATTCCGGCCGCTCGGTCATCGTCGTCGGCCCGGAGATGAAGCTGCACCAGTGCGGCCTGCCGAAGAAGATGGCGCTGGAGCTGTTCAAGCCGTTCATCTATGCGCGCCTCGACGCCAAGGGCTACTCGACCACGGTCAAGCAGGCCAAGAAGCTCGTCGAGAAGGAGAAGCCGGAGGTCTGGGATATCCTGGACGAGGTCATCCGCGAGCATCCGGTGATGCTGAACCGCGCCCCGACGCTGCACCGCCTGGGCATCCAGGCCTTCGAGCCCGTGCTGATCGAGGGCAAGGCGATCCAGCTCCATCCGCTGGTCTGCGCCGCCTTCAACGCCGACTTCGACGGCGACCAGATGGCCGTGCACGTGCCCCTGTCGCTGGAAGCGCAGCTCGAAGCGCGCGTGCTGATGATGTCGACCAACAACATCCTGCACCCGGCGAACGGTATGCCGATCATCGTGCCGTCGCAGGACATCGTGCTCGGCCTCTACTATCTCTCGATCGTCTCGGACGGCGAGCCGGGCCAGGGCAAGATCTTCGGCGATTTCGGTGAGCTCGAATACGCGCTGCACGAGAAGGTCGTAACGCTGCATTCGAAGATCAAATACCGCTGGACCGGCATCGGCCATGACGGCAAGCCGTACACGAAGATCTACGACACCACGCCGGGCCGCGTGATCCTCTCGACCGCGCTGCCGGAGCACCCGGCCGTGTCCTTCGACGTCGTCAACAAGCTGATGACGAAGAAGGAGATCTCCGGAATGATCGACGCCGTATATCGCGGCTGCGGTCAGAAGGAATCGGTGATCTTCTGCGATCGCGTCATGGGGCTGGGCTTCAAGCACGCCTTCAAGGCCGGCATCTCCTTCGGCAAGGACGACATGGTCGTGCCGGAGAACAAGTGGCAGATCGTCGACACGACCCGCGCGCTCGCCAAGGATTACGAGCAGCAGTACCAGGACGGCCTGATCACCCAGGGCGAGAAGTACAACAAGGTCGTCGACGCCTGGGCGAAGTGCTCCGACAAGCTCGCACAGGAGATGATGGCCCGCATCTCGACCGTCCAGAAGGACGAGACCGGCCGCGACAAGCAGATCAACTCGATCTACATGATGAGCCACTCGGGCGCCCGTGGTTCGCCGGCGCAGATGCGCCAGCTCGCCGCCATGCGCGGCCTGATGGCCAAGCCGTCGGGCGAGATCATCGAGAGCCCGATCATCTCGAACTTCAAGGAAGGCCTCGACGTTCTCGAGTACTTCAACTCGACCCACGGCGCCCGCAAGGGTCTCGCCGACACGGCGCTCAAGACGGCCAACTCCGGCTATCTCACCCGCCGTCTCGTCGACGTGGCGCAGGACGCGATCATCTCCGAGACGGATTGCGGCTCGGATAACGGCATCAAGATGCGCGCCATCGTCGATGCCGGCCAGGTCGTGGCTTCGCTCGGCATGCGCATCCTGGGCCGCGCTGCGGCCGAGGACGTGGTGGACGGCGACGGCAACGTCCTCGTCGCCAAGGGCGTCGTGATCGAGGAAAGCGACATCGCCAGGATCAACGCCGCCGGCGTCCAGGAGGTGAAGATCCGCTCGGTTCTCACCTGCGAGACCAAGAACGGCGTCTGCGCCACCTGCTACGGTCGCGACCTCGCTCGCGGCACGCCCGTCAACATGGGCGAGGCCGTCGGCGTCATCGCGGCGCAGTCGATCGGCGAGCCGGGCACGCAGCTCACCATGCGTACCTTCCACATCGGCGGCGCGGCCACCATCGCCGACCAGTCCTTCGTCGAGTCGAACTTCGAAGGCACGGTCAAGATGCGCAACCGCAACGTCGCGCGGAACTCGGACGGCGACCTCATCGCCATGGCGCGCAACATCGCCATCGTGATCGTCGGCCCGGACGGCGCCGAGCGCGCGGTCCATCGCGTCCAGTTCGGCTCCAAGCTGCGCGTCGACGAGGGCGACAAGGTCAAGCGCGGCCAGCGCCTGATCGAGTGGGATCCCTATTCCCGCCCGATCCTCGCGGAGGTGGACGGCAAGGTCGGCTACGAGGACCTCGTGGACGGCATGTCGATCACCGAGACGACCGACGAGGCGACCGGCATCTCGAAGCGCGTCGTCATCGACTGGCGCGGCTCGGCCCGTACGGCCGATCTCAAGCCGGCGATGGTGATCCAGAGCGCCGACGGCAAGGTTGCGAAGCTCGCCCGCGGCGGCGATGCCCGCTACATCCTGCCGGTCGACGGCATCATCTCGGTCGAGCCCGGCGCGACCGTGAAGGCCGGCGACGTGCTCGCCCGTGTCTCGACCGACTCGGCCAAGACCCGCGACATCACCGGCGGTCTGCCGCGCGTCGCGGAGCTGTTCGAGGCGCGTCGTCCGAAGGATGCGGCGATCATTGCCGAGAAGTCGGGCGTGATCGGCTTCGGCAAGGACTACAAGAACAAGCGTCGCGTCACGCTGACGCCGCATGACGGTTCCGACGGGGTCGAGTACCTGATCCCGAAGGGCAAGCACATCCATCTCCAGGACGGCGACGTCGTGGAGGTCGGCGACTACATCCTCGACGGCAATCCGGCCCCGCACGATATCCTTGCGATCAAGGGCGTCGAGGAGCTGGCGGCTTATCTGGTCAACGAAATCCAGGAGGTCTATCGCCTCCAGGGCGTGACCATCAACGACAAGCACATCGAGGTCATCGTCCGGCAGATGCTGCAGAAGGTCGAGATCACTGAGTCCGGCGACAGCGACATCCTGACCGGCGACCAGGTCGATCGGATCGAGCTGGAAGAGGTCAACGCGAAGCTGCGCGAAGAGGGCAAGAAGCCGGCCTCCGGCGTTCCGGTCCTGCTCGGCATCACCAAGGCCTCGCTGCAGACCCGCTCCTTCATCTCGGCGGCGTCCTTCCAGGAGACCACCCGCGTCCTCACCGAGGCGGCGGTCAACGGCAAGTCGGACATGCTCGAAGGCCTCAAGGAGAACGTCATCGTCGGCTCGCTCATCCCGGCCGGCACCGGCGCCCAGGTCGCCCGCATCAAGCAGGTCGCCACGCGCCGCGACGACCTCATCGTCGGCCAGAAGGCGGATGCGGCGGCCAAGGCTGCTGCGGAAGCCGCGGCGGTGCTTCCGGCTGCCGAGTAAGCGGTCGGCAGCAGGCGCGTTCGGCAATCATCGGAAAGGCCGCCCCTCCCGGGCGGCCTTTTTGTTTCAAGCAGGGGAGGGCGGCGGACCATCTCGGCGGATCGCCACAAAACCCCGGCGTTTTCGGCCATTTCGGGGTTGACGCGAATCTCCGCGTGAGTCATAAGCGCGCCACTGTCGACGGCTGTCGGACACGTTTGTCGCTTGCGCATGGTTCGCGAGCGAGGTTCGCGACCGAAACTCCGTCGGAATTCCAGCGTCGATTGACGACATGGCAGGACGCATGAACGCGGGTTTTCCGTGTTCCTCTGCTGGCGAACGCGCCTGAGGCCCCTGAAAGGGCGCCGATGGCGCGGCTTCGTTTATGTCATGGCTTTGCTCGGCCTGGGAGATTGACCAGGAATTTCCAAACGCTCAGTGGGGCGAGAGGCCAGAATGCCGACAATCAGCCAGCTCATCCGCAAGCCGCGGTTGCCCGTGAAGGTGCGCAACACCGCCCCGGCGCTTGAGAATTGCCCGCAGAAGCGCGGCGTTTGCACGCGCGTCTATACGACGACCCCGAAGAAGCCGAACTCGGCGCTCCGCAAGGTTGCGAAGGTTCGCCTGACCAACGGCTTCGAGGTGATCGGCTACATTCCGGGCGAGGGCCACAACCTCCAGGAGCACTCCGTCGTCATGATCCGTGGCGGCCGCGTGAAGGACCTTCCCGGCGTGCGCTATCACATCCTGCGCGGCGTGCTCGACACGCAGGGCGTCAAGAACCGCAAGCAGCGCCGTTCGAAGTACGGCGCGAAGCGTCCCAAGTAATTTCGGCCCGACCGGCCGGGCGCCCCGCCTGAGCCGGTCCGCCGCGTTGAAGATTTACGGAGACTAGACGATGTCCCGCCGCCACAGTGCCGAAAAGCGCGAAGTTATCCCGGACCCGAAGTTCGGCGATATCGTCGTGACCAAGTTCATGAACTCGGTCATGTACGAAGGCAAGAAGTCGACCGCCGAGCAGATCGTCTACGGTGCCTTCGACATCATCGAGGCGAAGACCAAGAGCGAGCCGCTCGGCGTCTTCAAGTCGGCGCTCGAGAACGTCGCTCCGGCGATCGAGGTCCGTTCGCGTCGCGTCGGCGGCGCGACCTATCAGGTTCCGGTCGAGGTTCGCTCGGAGCGCCGTCAGGCGCTCGCGATCCGCTGGCTGATCGCTGCCGCTCGCGGCCGCAACGACAAGACCATGGTGGAGCGCCTGTCGGCCGAGCTGATGGACGCCGCCAACAACCGCGGCAACGCCGTCAAGAAGCGCGAAGACACGCACCGGATGGCGGAAGCCAACCGCGCCTTCTCGCACTACCGCTGGTAAGCGGCGCGCCGACCCGAGACATAGAGCACGATCATGGCCCGTTCCCATCCCATCGAGCGTTATCGCAACTTCGGCATCATGGCCCACATCGATGCCGGCAAGACGACGACGACCGAGCGTATCCTCTACTATACCGGCAAATCCCATAAGATCGGCGAAGTCCATGACGGCGCCGCGACCATGGACTGGATGACGCAGGAGCAGGAGCGTGGCATCACGATCACCTCGGCTGCGACGACCTGCTTCTGGCGCGACAACCGCCTGAACATCATCGACACCCCCGGCCACGTCGACTTCACCATCGAAGTCGAGCGTTCGTTGCGCGTGCTCGACGGTGCCGTCTGCGTCCTCGACGGCAACCAGGGCGTCGAGCCCCAGACCGAAACCGTCTGGCGCCAGGCCGACAAGTACGACGTTCCGCGCGTCGTGTTCGTCAACAAGATGGACAAGATCGGCGCCGATTTCTATCGCTGCGTCCAGGACATCATCGACCGCGTCGCCGGCAAGCCCGTCTGCCTGCAGATCCCGATCGGTTCGGAGTCCAACTTCGCCGGCGTGATCGACCTCATCAAGATGAAGGCGATCGTCTGGAACGGCGAGGCGCTCGGCGCCTCCTTCGAGGAGAAGGACATCCCGGCCGATCTCGCCGACAAGGCTGTCGAGTACCGTTCGAAGCTGGTCGAGGCCGCCGTCGAGATGGACGACGCCGCGATGGAAGCCTATCTCGAGGGTAGCGAGCCGGACGCCGACACGCTGCGTCGTCTGGTGCGTACCGCCGTGCAGCGCCGTGCGTTCCACCCGGTCCTCTGCGGCTCGGCCTTCAAGAACAAGGGCGTGCAGCCCCTGCTGGACGCCGTCGTCGACTTCCTGCCGTCGCCGGTCGATCGCGGCGCGGTCGAAGGCATCGACTTCAAGACCGAAGAGCCGACCGTCCGCAATCCGAGCGACAGCGATCCGTTCGCGATGCTCGCGTTCAAGATCATGGACGACCCCTTCGTCGGCACCATCACCTTCTGCCGCATCTATTCGGGCAAGGTCGAGGCCGGCCAGGGCGTCATCAACTCGACCCGCGACAAGAAGGAGCGCGTCGGTCGCATGCTGCTGATGCATGCGAACAACCGTGAAGACATCAAGGAGGCTTATGCCGGCGACATCGTCGCCCTGGCCGGCCTCAAGGACGTCCGCACCGGCGACACGCTCTGCGACCCCAACCAGGCGGTCATCCTGGAGCGCATGGAGTTCCCCGAGCCGGTCATCACGATCGCGATCGAGCCGAAGTCCAAGGCCGACCAGGAGAAGCTGGGCCTCGCCCTGTCGAAGCTCGCGAACGAGGATCCGTCCTTCCGCGTGTCGACCGACCAGGAGAGCGGCCAGACCATCCTGAAGGGCATGGGCGAGCTGCATCTCGACATCAAGGTCGACATCCTGAAGCGCACCTACAAGGTCGACGCCAATATCGGCGCGCCGCAGGTTGCGTATCGCGAGACGCTGACCAAGAAGGCCGAGATCGACTACACCCACAAGAAGCAGACCGGCGGCACGGGCCAGTTCGCCCGCGTCAAGCTCGTCATCGAGCCGAACGAGACCGGCAAGGGCTTCGAGTTCGAGTCGAAGATCGTCGGCGGCGCGGTGCCGAAGGAATATATCCCCGGCGTCGAGAAGGGCCTGAACTCGGTCATCAGCTCGGGCGTTCTCGCCGGCTTCCCGGTGGTGGACGTCAAGGTCTCGCTGATCGACGGCGCGTTCCACGAAGTCGACTCGTCGGCCCTGGCCTTCGAAATCGCCTCCCGTGCGGCGCTGCGCGAGGGTCTGCAGAAGGGCGGCTCCGTGCTGCTCGAGCCGATCATGAAGGTCGAGGTCGTGACCCCGGAAGACTATACCGGTTCGGTCATCGGCGACCTGAACTCGCGTCGTGGCCAGATCCAGGGCCAGGACATGCGCGGCAACGCCGTCGTGATCAACGCGATGGTTCCGCTGGCGAACATGTTCGGCTACGTGAACCAGCTTCGCTCGTTCTCGCAGGGCCGCGCGAACTACACGATGCAGTTCGACCACTATGAGCAGGTGCCGTCGGCGGTGGCCGCCGAGGTCCAGGCCAAGTACGCCTGAACCCCGCACCGAACCGACTGACCATTTGAACAAGATTTGACGGAGGCTACGATGGCCAAAGAGAAATTCGCTCGCAACAAGCCGCACTGCAACATTGGCACGATTGGTCACGTCGACCATGGCAAGACGTCGTTGACGGCTGCGATCACGAAGGTGCTGGCCGAGTCCGGCGGCGCCGCGTTCACGGCGTATGACCAGATCGACAAGGCGCCGGAAGAGAAGGCGCGCGGCATCACGATCTCGACGGCGCATGTCGAGTACGAGACCCCGGCCCGTCACTACGCCCATGTCGACTGCCCCGGCCACGCCGACTACGTGAAGAACATGATCACGGGCGCGGCGCAGATGGACGGCGCGATCCTGGTGGTTTCGGCGGCCGACGGCCCGATGCCGCAGACCCGCGAGCACATCCTGCTGGCGCGCCAGGTCGGCGTTCCCGCGCTGGTGGTGTTCATGAACAAGGTTGACCTTGTCGACGACGCCGAGCTGCTCGAGCTCGTCGAGATGGAGATCCGCGAGCTCCTCTCGAAGTACGACTTCCCCGGCGACGACATCCCGATCACCAAGGGCTCGGCGAAGGCCGCTCTGGACAACGTCACGCCGGAGATCGGCCATGACGCGGTGATCGCGCTGATGAAGACGGTGGACGACTACATCCCGCAGCCGGAGCGCCCGATCGACCAGCCGTTCCTGATGCCGGTCGAGGACGTGTTCTCGATCTCGGGCCGCGGCACGGTTGTGACCGGCCGCGTCGAGCGCGGCATCGTGAAGGTCGGCGAGGAAATCGAGATCGTCGGGCTGAAGGACACGGTGAAGACGACGGTGACGGGCGTCGAGATGTTCCGCAAGCTGCTGGACCAGGGCCAGGCCGGCGACAACATCGGCGCGCTGCTGCGCGGCACGAAGCGCGAGGACGTCGAGCGCGGCCAGGTGCTGTGCAAGCCGGGCTCGGTGAAGCCGCACACGAAGTTCAAGGCCGAGGCCTACATCCTGACGAAGGAAGAGGGTGGCCGTCACACGCCGTTCTTCACCAACTACCGCCCGCAGTTCTACTTCCGCACGACGGACGTGACCGGCGTGGTCTCGCTGCCGGAAGGCACGGAGATGGTGATGCCGGGCGACAACATCTCGATGGAGGTGACGCTGATCGCCCCGATCGCGATGGAAGAGAAGCTGCGCTTCGCCATCCGCGAAGGCGGCCGCACCGTCGGCGCCGGCGTCGTCGCCAGCATCATCGCGTAACGCGTTTGCGTGAGGGGCGAGGGCCCTTCGGGGCCTTCGCCTTTTCACGTCACGGAGAACCAGGACCATGAACGGTCAGAACATTCGGATCCGCCTCAAGGCGTTCGACCACCGCATCCTCGACGCTTCCACGCGCGAGATCGTGTCGACCGCGAAGCGGACGGGCGCCCAGGTCCGCGGACCGATTCCGCTGCCCACGCTCATCGAGAAGTTCACCGTCAACCGCTCGCCCCACATCGACAAGAAGTCGCGCGAGCAGTTCGAGATGCGGACCCACAAGCGGGTTCTCGACATCGTCGACCCGACCCCCCAGACGGTCGACGCCCTCATGAAGCTCGATCTCGCCGCCGGCGTCGACGTCGAAATCAAGCTCTGATCCAGTTTTAACGGGTCCTCTGTTTCCGGCTCACCCCGGATGGACATGACCCCAAAGGAAGGTATGCACCGATGCGTTCCGGTGTGATTGCACAGAAAGTCGGGATGACCCGCATCTTCACGGATGCCGGCGAGCACATCCCGGTCACCGTGCTGAAGCTCGACAACTGCCAGGTCGTCGCGCATCGCACGATCGAGAAGAACGGCTATGTGGCCGTGCAGCTGGGCTCCGGCCAGGCGAAGGTGAAGAATGTCTCGAAGGCCGAGCGCGGTCATTTCGCGGTCGCCAAGGTCGAGCCGAAGCGCAAGGTGGTCGAGTTCCGCGTCAGCAACGACGCGCTGATCCCCGTCGGCGCCGAGCTGACCGCGGACCACTTCGTCGTCGGCCAGTTCGTCGACGTTTCCGGCACCACCACGGGTAAGGGTTTCGCCGGCGGCATGAAGCGCTGGAACTTCGGCGGCCTGCGCGCCACGCACGGCGTGTCGGTCTCGCATCGCTCGATCGGTTCGACCGGTGGCCGCCAGGACCCGGGCAAGACCTTCAAGAACAAGAAGATGCCGGGCCATCTCGGCGCCGAGCGCGTCACCACGCAGAACCTGCGCGTCGTCCAGACGGATGTCGAGCGCGGCCTGATCCTCGTCGAGGGCGCCGTTCCCGGCGTCGCCGGCGGCTGGATCCATGTCCGTGACGCCGTCAAGCGCGCCCTGCCGAAGGATGCGCCGCTGCCGGGTAAGTTCAAGGTTTCCGGCGAGGGCAAGGCGGAAGAGGCTCCTGCGGCCCAGGCTGAGGAGAACGCGTGATGAAGTTCGATATCGTCACTCTTGAAGGCAAATCTGCCGGCTCGCTCGAGGCAGCTGATGAGGTGTTCGGCCTGGAGCCGCGCGCCGATCTGCTCGCCCGCATGGTCCGCTATCAGCTCGCCAAGCGCCGCGCCGGGACCCACAAGTCCAAGGGCCGCTCGGAAGTCGATCGCACCCGCAAGAAGATCTACAAGCAGAAGGGCACCGGCGGCGCTCGCCACGGCGCGGCTTCGGCTCCGCAGTTCCGCGGCGGCGGCAAGGCTTTCGGCCCGGTCGTCCGCGACCACGGCCATGATCTTCCCAAGAAGGTCCGCGCTCTCGCTCTGCGCCATGCGCTCTCGGCCAAGGCCAAGGATGCCGGCATCATCGTGATCGACGATGCCAAGCTCTCCGAGCCGAAGACCAAGGTGCTGCTCGGCCATTTCGGCAAGCTCGACCTGTCGAGCGCGCTGATCATCGGCGGCGCCGAGATCGATACCAATTTCGGCCTGGCCGCTCGCTCGATCCCGAATGTCGACGTGCTGCCGGTCCAGGGCATCAACGTTTACGACATCCTGCGTCGCGACAAGCTCGTCCTGACGCGCGCGGCCGTCGATGCGCTGGAGGCGCGCTTCAAATGAGCCAGTCCGCCAAGAACCTCGACCCGCGCCACTACGATGTGATCGTGGCGCCGGTCATCACCGAGAAGGCGACGATGCTCTCCGAGCACAACAAGGTCGTCTTCAAGGTTGCCAAGACCGCAACGAAGCCGCAGATCAAGGCGGCGATCGAGAAGCTCTTCGACGTCAAGGTCAAGAGCGTCAACACGATCGTCACCGAGGGCAAGGTCAAGATGTTCCGTGGCCGTCCCGGCCAGCGTTCGGACGTCAAGAAGGCGGTCGTGACCCTCGAAGAGGGCCACTCCATCGACGTGACCACGGGCCTGTGAGGAAATCATCATGGCTTTGAAGAACTTCAAGCCGATCACGCCGAGCCTTCGCCAGCTCGTGATCGTCGACCGCAGCGAGCTCTACAAGGGCAAGCCGGTCAAGACCCTGACCGAGGGCAAGTCGTCCTCGGGCGGTCGCAACAATCTCGGCCGCATCACCGTCCGCTTCCGCGGCGGTGGCCACAAGCGCACGCTGCGTCTCATCGACTTCAAGCGTCGCGGCAAGGCCGGCATTCCGGCGACCGTCGAGCGGATCGAGTACGATCCGAACCGCACGGCCTTCATCGCCCTGATCAAGTATCAGGACGGCGAGCTCTCCTACATCCTGGCGCCGCAGCGCCTGGCTGTCGGCGACACGGTCCTCGCGGGTGACTCGGTCGACGTGAAGCCCGGCAACGCGGCCCCGATGGGCTCGCTGCCGATCGGCACGATCGTGCACAATGTCGAGCTGAAGATCGGCAAGGGCGGCGCGCTCGCCCGTTCGGCCGGCAACTACGCCCAGATCGTCGGTCGCGACCAGGGCTACGTCATCGTCCGCCTGAACTCGGGCGAGCAGCGCCTGATCTCGGGCTTGTGCTATGCTACCGTCGGCGCCGTTTCGAACCCGGATCACATGAACCGGAACGACGGCAAGGCTGGTCGCTCGCGCTGGCTCGGCCGCCGTCCGCATAACCGCGGCGTCTCGATGAACCCGGTCGACCACCCGCATGGTGGTGGTGAAGGCCGGACCTCGGGTGGCCGTCATCCGGTCACGCCCTGGGGTCTGCCGACCAAGGGCAAGAAGACCCGCTCGAACAAGCGGACCGATACGTTCATCGTGTCGAGCCGTCACGCCCGCAAGAAGAAGAACTGAGGTCCGTCATGGCGCGTTCGCTTTGGAAAGGTCCGTTCGTCGACGGATACCTCCTGAAGAAGGCCGAGGTCGCCAGGACCTCGGCTCGTAATGAAGTTATCAAGATCTGGAGCCGTCGCTCCACGATCCTGCCGCAGTTCGTCGGTCTGACGTTCGGCGTCTACAACGGCCATAAGCATGTGCCGGTGTCCGTGTCCGAGGAGATGGTCGGTCATAAGTTCGGCGAGTTCTCGCCGACCCGCACCTTCCACGGCCACGCCGCCGACAAGAAGGCGAAGAGGAAGTAAGCCATGGGTAAAGCATCCGCCCCCCGTGCGCTGCCCGAGAACGAAGCCACTGCGATCGCTCGCAACCTTCGCGTCTCGCCGCAGAAGCTAAACCTCGTCGCTCAGCTCATCCGTGGCAAGAAGGTCGCGACCGCGCTCGCCGATCTCGAGTTCTCGCGCAAGCGGATCTCGCTCGATGTGCGCAAGTGCCTGCAGAGCGCGATCGCCAACGCCGAGAACAACCATGATCTCGACGTCGACGATCTCGTTGTCGCACAGGCCTTCGTCGGCAAGGCGCTCGTCATGAAGCGCTTCCATGCCCGCGCCCGCGGCCGTGGCGCCCGTATCCTGAAGCCGTTCTCGAACATCACGATCGTGGTGCGCGAAGTGCAGGCTGCGAAGGCCTGAGGAGAGAACGATGGGTCAGAAAATCAATCCGATCGGCCTTCGCCTCGGCATCAACCGCACCTGGGACTCGCGTTGGTTCGCCAACAAGGGCGAGTACGGCAAGCTGCTGCATGAGGACATGGCTATCCGCGCCGCGCTCATGAAGCTGCTGAAGCAGGCCGCCGTCTCGAAGATCATCATCGAGCGTCCGCACAAGAAGTGCCGCGTCACCATCCACTCGGCGCGTCCGGGCGTGGTGATCGGCAAGAAGGGTGCCGATATCGAGAAGCTCCGCAAGGAAGTCTCGAAGCTCACCAAGGCCGACGTGACGATCAACATCGTCGAGGTGCGCAAGCCCGAGATCGACGCGACGCTCGTCGCCGACTCGATCGCCCAGCAGCTCGAGCGCCGCGTCGCCTTCCGTCGTGCCATGAAGCGCGCCGTTCAGTCGGCGATGCGTCTGGGCGCCGAGGGCATCCGCATCAACTGCTCGGGCCGCCTCGGCGGCGCCGAGATCGCCCGCCTCGAATGGTATCGTGAGGGCCGCGTGCCGCTGCATACGCTGCGCGCCGACGTCGATTACGGCGTCGCCACCGCTTTCACGACCTACGGGACGTGCGGCATCAAGGTCTGGATCTTCAAGGGCGAGATCCTGGAACACGACCCGATGGCCCAGGACAAGCGCCTCTCCGACGAGGGCGGCCGCTCCGGCGGTCGTGATCGCGACCATCGCGATCGTCGCGAGCAGGCTGCGTAAGGCTGATCGAGAAGAGCCATGCTGCAACCAAAACGCACCAAGTTCCGCAAGCAGTTCAAGGGACGCATCTCCGGCGTCGCCAAGGGCGGCACGGACCTCAACTTCGGCCAGTTCGGCCTGAAGGCCCAGGAGCCCGAGCGCATCACCGCCCGGCAGATCGAGGCGGCCCGCCGCGCGATCACCCGCGCCATGAAGCGCGTCGGCCGTGTCTGGATCCGCGTGTTCCCCGACGTGCCGGTTTCCAAGAAGCCGACCGAAGTCCGCATGGGTAAGGGCAAGGGTTCGCCCGAGTTCTGGGCGGCCAAGGTCAAGCCGGGCCGGATCATGTTCGAGCTCGACGGCGTGTCCGAGGAGATCGCCCGCGAGGCGCTGCGTCTCGGCGCCGCCAAGCTGCCGATCAAGACCCGCTTCATCCAGCGCATCGCCGAGTAAGGGAGGGCGACATGAAAATCACACAGCGTCAGTCCGACCTGAAGGCCATGAGCACGGACCAGCTCCAGGACGAGCTCCTGAAGCTCAAGAAGGAGCAGTTCAACCTGCGCTTCCAGAAGGCCACCGGGCAGCTCGAGAACACCGCGCGCGTCACCGAAGTGCGCAAGGACATCGCCCGCATCAAGACGCTGCAGCGGTCGAAGACCGTCGCGGCGAGCGCGTGAGGAGAGAATAATGCCTAAGCGCGTACTGCAGGGCGTCGTCGTCAGCGACAAGCAGAACAAAACTGTTGTGGTCAAGGTCGAGCGGCGTTATACGCACCCGCTGCTCAAGAAGACGGTGCGCCGCACGAAGAACTATCACGCCCATGACGAGGCGGGTTCGTTCAAGGTCGGCGACACGGTTTGGATCGAGGAGTCCAAGCCGATTTCCAAGCTGAAAAGCTGGGTTGTGCTCGACGACGCCCCCAAGGCGTAAGTCGGGACGGCTTCGCCCGGCCCCGAATCAGGGGCAGGGCGGGACAGGAAAGAAGCCGGACATGTTTCTCCGCAAAGGTGGAAACCACTTTTGCGGATCGTGTTTTGTTTGAGGCCAGGGGGCGATCGACCCCCGTCAGTCGTAGTCCCGGGCGGCGCTGATGCGGTCCGGGAAACCGCGCTGATACACAGATTGGAAGGATCAAGGCCATGATCCAGGTGCAGACGAATCTCGACGTCGCCGACAATTCCGGCGCGCGTCGCGTGATGTGCATCAAGGTTCTCGGCGGGTCGAAGCGCAAGTACGCCGGTGTCGGCGACATCATCGTCGTTTCGATCAAGGAAGCCATTCCGCGCGGTCGCGTGAAGAAGGGCGACGTCATGAAGGCGGTCGTCGTTCGCACCGCCAAGGACGTCAAGCGCCAGGACGGTTCGGTGATTCGCTTCGACCGCAATGCGGCCGTGCTGATCAACAACCAGAAGGAGCCGGTCGGCACGCGTATCTTCGGACCGGTTCCGCGCGAGCTGCGCGCCAAGAACCACATGAAGATCATTTCGCTGGCGCCGGAGGTGCTGTGATGGCTGCGAAGATCAAGAAGGGCGACAAGGTCGTCGTGCTCGCCGGCCGCGACAAGGGCAAGGCGGGCGAGGTTCTCCAGGTCCTGCCGAAGGACGGCCGTGCCGTCGTTCGCGGCGTCAACCTGGTGAAGCGTCACACCAAGCAGTCCCCGCAGTCCGAGGGCGGCATCATCAGCAAGGAAGCGACGATCGACCTGTCGAACATCGCCATCGCCGATCCCAAGGACGGCAAGGCGACGCGGGTCGGCTTCAAGGTGCTCGATGACGGCCGCAAGGTTCGTTTCGCCAAGCGTTCGGGGGATCTGATCGATGGCTGAGGCTCAGCAGGCGGCTCTTTCGCCGCGCATGAAGAAGCATTACGAGGACGTCGTTCGTCCCGCGATGATCAAGGAATTCGGCTACAAGAACGCCATGGAAGTGCCGACGATCGAGAAGATCGTCATCAACATGGGCGTGGGCGAGGCGACGGCGGACCGCAAGAAGGTCGACAACGCCGCGGGCGATCTCGCCCTGATCGCCGGCCAGAAGCCGGTCATCACCAAGTCCCGCCTGGCCATCGCCGGCTTCAAGCTGCGCGAGAATATGCCGGTGGGCTGCAAGGTCACCCTGCGCAAGACCAAGATGTACGAGTTCGTCGACCGGCTCGTCACCATCGCTCTTCCGCGGGTGCGCGACTTCCGGGGCCTCAACCCCAAGTCGTTCGACGGGCGCGGTAATTTCGCGCTCGGGATCAAGGAGCACATCGTGTTCCCCGAGATCAACTACGACAAGGTCGACCAGGTCCTGGGCATGGACGTGATCGTCTGCACGACTGCGAAGTCGGACGACGAGGCACGCGCCCTGCTCAAGCACTTCAACTTCCCGTTCCGGCAGTGAACCTGAGCGTTCATACGCGGAAACCAGGAGAGATCGATGGCTAAGAAAAGCTCCGTCGAGAACAACGAGCGTCGCAGGAAGCTGGTGAAGAAGTTCGCCGGCCGCCGGGCTCGCCTTCTCGCGATCGCCAATGACGAAAACCAGCCCATGGACGAGCGTTTCCTCGCCCGTCTGAAGCTGGCCGAACTGCCGCGCAACTCGGCGAAGATCCGCATTCGCAACCGCTGCGAAGTGACGGGCCGTCCGCGCGCGTTCTATCGCAAGCTCAAGATGTCGCGTGTCGCGCTGCGTGAGCTCGGTAACAAGGGGCTGGTTCCCGGCCTCGTGAAGTCGAGCTGGTAAGGAGGACTGGAACAATGGCAATCATTGATCCGCTCGGCGATATGCTGACCCGCATCCGCAATGCGCAGATGCGTCGCAAGTCCCGCGTTTCCACCCCGGGCTCGAAGCTGCGCGCCCGTGTGCTCGACGTGCTGCAGTCCGAGGGTTACATCCGCGGCTACAGCCAGACCGAGTTCGGCAACGGCCGGACCGAGTTCGACATCGAGCTCAAGTATCACGAGGGCCAGCCGGTTATCCGGTCGATCTCGCGTGTTTCGAAGCCCGGCCGGCGCGTCTACTCGTCGGTCGAGACCATGCCGCGCGTGGCCGATGGCCTTGGCGTGACGATCGTCTCGACCCCGCGTGGCGTGATGGCCGATCATGTGGCCCGCGAGCAGAACGTGGGCGGCGAAGTGCTCTGCAAGGTCTTCTGACCTTACAGGCGCCCCGCTCACTTTCAGGAGAGATCCAAATGTCTCGTATCGGTAAGAAGCCGGTTTCGGTTCCCGCGGGCGTCACCGCCTCGGTCACCGGCCAGCTCGTCAAGATCAAGGGCTCCAAGGGCGAGCTCTCCTTCACGGTTCCCGAGGACGTCTCGGTCGCCATGGAGGACGGCGCGATCGCGGTTCAGCCGCGTTCGCAGTCGAAGCGCGCCCGTGCGCTCTGGGGCACTTCGCGCGCCCGCATCAACAACCTCGTGATCGGCACCACCGCCGGCTTCGAAAAGCGCCTCGAGATCAACGGCGTCGGCTACAAGGCCGCCGTCGCCGGCAAGGTGCTGAAGCTGTCGCTCGGCTACAGCCACGACATCGACTACGAAATCCCGGCCGGCGTCGCGATCACGACCCCGAAGCCGACGGAGATCGTCGTCGCCGGCATCGACAAGCAGATCGTCGGCCAGACCGCCGCGGAAATCCGCGACTATCGCGGCCCCGAGCCCTACAAGGGCAAGGGCGTCAAGTACGCCGGCGAATTCATCTTCCGCAAGGAAGGCAAGAAGAAGTAAGGACGCCAGCCATGAGCAAGCAGAACGATGTGACTGCGCGCCGCAAGGCCCGCGTCCGCCGCGCGATCAAGGCGGTTGCCAACGGCCGCCCGCGCCTCTCGGTGCATCGCACCGGCAAGCAGATCTACGCCCAGGTCATCGACGACGTGAAGGGGGTCACCCTGGCCTCGGCCTCGTCGCTCGACAAGGACGTGCGCGAGCAGATCAAGTCCGGCGCCAATGTCGAGGCGGCCGGCCAGATCGGCAAGATCGTCGCCGAGCGCGCGGTCAAGGCCGGCGTGACGGAAGTGGTCTTCGACCGCGGCCCGTACATGTACCATGGCCGCGTCAAGGCGCTGGCCGATGCGGCCCGCGAGGGCGGCCTCAGCTTCTGAGGTTATCGGGTTTCGCCCGGCCGGCGTTCGCGCGCCGGCCGGGCGGTACTCGTTTACAGGCTTCCCCGCGCAATGACGCACGGGGTTAGGCTCGAGCGAGCGGCGGGGCTTCGACCCTCGTCCGCGCAAGTAAGAGGACAGACACATGGCTAGAGAGCCGCGTGAGCGTAAAGATCGGGAAACGGAAGTTTCCGAATTCGTGGACAAGCTCGTCCACATCAACCGCGTCGCCAAGGTGGTGAAGGGTGGCCGTCGCTTCGGCTTCGCCGCGCTCGTCGTCGTCGGCGACCAGAAGGGCCGCGTCGGCTTCGGCCACGGCAAGGCCCGTGAAGTTCCCGAGGCGATCCGCAAGGCGACGGAAGCCGCCAAGCGTGGCCTCGTCCGCATCCCGCTGCGCGAGGGCCGTACCCTCCATCACGACGTGCAGGGCCGCCACGGCGCCGGCAAGGTCGTGCTGCGCGCGGCTCCGGCCGGTACCGGCATCATCGCCGGCGGCCCGATGCGCGCCGTCTTCGAGGCGGTCGGCATGCAGGACGTCGTGTCAAAGTCGCTCGGCTCCTCCAACCCGTACAACCTCGTGCGCGCCACCTTCGACGCGCTGAAGAACGAGGACAGCCCGCGCTCCGTCGCGGCCCGTCGCTCGCTCAAGGTTTCGGCCCTGCAGACCCGTCGCCGCGATGCCGGCACGGATGCGGCCGCGGAAGCGTGAGGGGGACATCATGGCAAAGGCTGAGAAGACCTTCACCATCGAGCAGATCGGTTCGCCGATCCGCCGCGAGGCCGCCCAGCGCCAGACCCTGATCGGTCTCGGCCTGAACAAGATCCGCCGCCGCTCGACCCTCCAGGACACCCCCGCGGTGCGTGGCATGGTCGAGAAGGTCAAGCACCTCGTGCGCGTCGTCGACGCGAAGTGAGGAGGGCGACACATGAAACTCAATGAGATCCGTGACAACGAAGGCGCTCTGAAGCAGCGCATCCGCGTCGGCCGTGGCATCGGCTCCGGCAAGGGCAAGACCGGTGGTCGCGGCGTGAAGGGTCAGACCTCGCGCGCCGGCGTCGCCATCAAGGGCTTCGAAGGCGGCCAGATGCCGCTGTATCGTCGCCTGCCGAAGCGCGGCTTCAACAACCTCTTCGCCAAGGACCTGAACGAGGTGAACCTCGGCCGGATCCAGCAGGCGGTGGAAGCCGGAAAGCTCGACGCCAAGGGCACCGTGACCATCGAGGCGCTCGTCGCCGCCGGTGTCATCACCCGTCAGGCCAAGGACGGCGTCAAGATCCTCGGCGTCGGCGAGCTCAAGACCAAGCTTGCCTTCGAAGTCGCGGGCGCGTCCAAGTCGGCCGTCGCCGCGATCGAGAAGGCCGGCGGTTCGGTCAAGATCCTGGCTGCCGCTTCACAGGCGTGACGCTTGATCGGAGGCGGATTCAGCTTTCAGATGGCAGCGCGAAGCGCAGCCATCTGGAACCATCCGGCTCCAGCGCCTACATGACCTTTGCGAACGGCGGCCGGGCCTAGCGCCTTGGCCGCCGTTTGACTGTTTGACGCAAGGCACGAATCCGCAGACAGCACGTACGCGTGCGTTGGGGCATTTGCTTCCAAAGCGTCGGGCCGAAAAGTGGAAGCCACTTTTTGGAACAACCGATGCTCCGACTATGAGAGAGATCATCGTTACCGCGTCCGGCAGGACGCGTGATGATCTGGGACCAGTTTGAGACCCAGGGACCGGACGCATGGCATCGGCGGCTGAACAGCTTGCGGCGAACCTCAATTTCGGGGCCTTCGCCAAGGCGGATGAACTCAAGAAGCGAATCTGGTTCACGCTGGGCGCGCTCGTCATCTACCGGCTCGGCACCTATATCCCGCTGCCCGGCATGAACCCGGATGCGGTGGCCGATCTCTTCCGCCAGACCCAGTCCGGCATGCTCGGCATGTTCAACATGTTCTCGGGCGGCGCAGTCGGGCGTCTCGCGATCTTCGCACTGGCGATCATGCCCTACATTTCCGCATCGATCATCGTGCAGCTTCTATCGAGCGTCGTGCCGAGCTTCGAGGCGCTGAAGAAGGAAGGCGAGCAGGGCCGCAAGACCCTGAACCAGTATACCCGCTACCTGACCCTCGTGCTGGCCGTGTTCCAGGCCTATGCGATCGGCGTCGGCCTGCAGGGCTCGGGCAATCTCGTGCTGCAGCCCGGGCCGTTCTTCCTGCTCTCGACGACGATCACCCTGGTCGGCGGCACGATGTTCCTGCTCTGGCTGGGCGAGCAGATCACCAGCCGCGGCATCGGCAACGGCACGTCGATGATCATCTTCGCCGGCATCATCGCCGAATTCCCGGCGCAGCTCGCCCAGACCTTCGAACTCGGCCGCCAGGGCGCGATCTCGACCGGCCTGCTGCTCGGCGTGCTCGTGATGGCGGTCTGCGTCATCGCATTCTGCGTGTTCATGGAGCGCGCCCAGCGCCGCCTGCTGATCAACTATCCGAAGCGCCAGGTCGGCAACCGCATGTACGAGGGCCAGACCTCGTTCCTGCCGCTGAAGCTCAACACCGCCGGCGTCATTCCGCCGATCTTCGCCTCGTCGCTGCTGCTGCTGCCGACGACTGTCGCGAGCTTCTCGCAGGCTTCGGGCGGCACCGGCTTCCTGTCGCTGATGGCGACCTATCTGGCCCATGGCCGGCCGCTGTTCATGATCCTCTACGCGGCGCTGATCATCTTCTTCTGCTTCTTCTACACCGCGATCGTGTTCAATCCGGTCGAGACGGCGGACAATCTCAAGAAGCATGGCGGCTTCATGCCGGGCATCCGCCCCGGCGAGCGGACCGCCGAGCATATCGATCGCATCCTGACGCGCATCACCGTTCTCGGCGCAGGATATTTGACGATCGTCTGCCTTATCCCCGAGTTCATGATCACCTATGCTCAGATCCCGATCATCCTGCTGGGCGGCACCTCGCTGCTCATCGTGGTGACGACGACGATGGACACCGTGGCGCAAGTTCACGGACACCTGCTGGCCCATCAGTACGAAGGGCTGGTCAAGAAGGCCAAGTTGCGAGGAGCGAGGCGCTAAATGCGGTTGATTTTCCTGGGGCCGCCGGGGGCGGGCAAGGGCACTCAGGCGGCGCGCATCGTCGCGAAGCACGGCATTCCTCAACTCTCGACCGGCGACATGCTGCGCGCGGCAGTGGCCGCCGGCACGCCGGTCGGCCAGAAGGCCAAGGCCGTGATGGATGCGGGCGGGCTGGTCTCGGACGAGATCGTCATCGGCATCGTCGCTGACCGCATCGAAGAGGCGGATGCCAAGAAGGGCTTCATCCTCGACGGGTTCCCGCGGACGCTGGCGCAGGCCGAGGCTCTGGACAGGATGCTCGAAGGCAAGGGGCTCAAGCTCGACGCCGTCCTCGAGCTCAGGGTTGACCAGACCAAGCTCGTCGACCGCATCGTTCGCCGCGCCGAGGAGGCGAGGGCGGCGGGGCAGCCAGTGCGCAAGGATGACGATCCGGAGGTCTTTAAGACCCGGCTCGAAGCCTATAACCGCGACACCGCGGTGGTCGCTCCCTATTACGAGAAGCGTGGCCAGCTCACCGCCATCGACGGCATGCAGCCGATCGACAGCGTCTCCCAGGCGATCACGGACGCGCTTTCGGTCGCGGCTCAGGGCTGATCCCGAAGCGCGGCAGGGCCGTCATTCTCGGGTCAAGCCCGAGCATGACGGCAAATATCCAACCCGGCCCGCCCTTGCCAACTTTGGCATGTTTCTTGGTTGCGGCGGGTTGACTCGTTGCGCCCAACCCGTTAACGAGCCGCCATCCGGTTTCATGGGAGCGATGCCGTTGCCTTCGCGAGAAGGGACGACGTCGCATTATCGCGTGGAGCCGTTCAACGTCCCGCATGAGCCGGCCTCCACCGGACGCGGGATTTTTCCCACCGCCGGGGTGCCATCGGGTGCTTCGGCCGACATGGAGATGAGACCATGGCTCGTATCGCGGGCGTCAACATTCCCACCGGCAAGCGCGTCGTCATCGGCCTGCAGTACATCCACGGCATCGGCGCGGCCAAGGCCAAGGAAATCTGCGAGAAGGTCGGCATCGCCGACGAACGTCGCGTCAACCAGCTCACCGACGCCGAGGTCCTGCAGATCCGCGAGACCATCGACCGCGACTATCTCGTCGAGGGCGATCTGCGCCGCGAAGTCTCGATGAACATCAAGCGTCTGATGGATCTCGGCTGCTATCGCGGCCTGCGCCATCGTCGCTCGCTGCCGGTCCGCGGCCAGCGCACGCATACCAACGCCCGCACCCGCAAGGGCAAGGCGAAGCCGATCGCCGGCAAGAAGAAGTGACGATCGCCTGAGGCGAGCGTCAATCTCGGGCTTGACCCGAGGATCTCCTTACGAGAGGGCGTTGCACGACGCCTTCTTCTGCCCGAGATGCCCGGGGCAAGCCCGGGCATGACGGCGACAGAGAATACTCCCCAGCGCCTGGCATGACGGGCGCGCCTGAAGGATGGAAGACAGGATATGGCCAAGGAAGCCCAGCGCGTCCGTCGTCGCGAACGCAAGAACATCGTCTCCGGCGTCGCGCATGTGAACGCCTCGTTCAACAACACCATGATCACCATCACCGACGCGCAGGGCAACACGATCTCGTGGTCGTCGGCCGGCACGATGGGCTTCAAGGGCTCGCGTAAGTCGACCCCCTACGCCGCCCAGGTCGCCGCCGAGGACGCCGCCCGCAAGGCCGCCGAGCACGGCATGCGCACCCTCGAGGTCGAGGTGACCGGTCCGGGTTCGGGCCGCGAGTCGGCTCTTCGCGCGCTCCAGGCCGCGGGTTTCACCGTGACCTCGATCCGCGACGTGACGCCGATCCCGCACAATGGCTGCCGTCCGCGCAAGCGCCGCCGCGTCTGACGCCTGATTTGGTTAGCCCACGGCGCCCGCAGGGGCGGGCGCCTGTCCGGGGCGGCGGTGGCCGCCAGAAGAATTCAGCACCAGGAGTGCGGTCGTGATCAGCAAGAACTGGCAGGATCTTTCCAAGCCGAACAAGCTCGAAGTGAAGGTCGGAGACGACCCGAAGCGTCAGGCCACCGTGATCGCGCGTCCGCTCGAGCGCGGCTTCGGCATGACGCTCGGCAATGCGCTCCGTCGCGTGCTGCTGTCGTCGCTCCAGGGCGCGGCCGTGACCGCCGTCCAGATCGACGGCGTCCTCCACGAGTTCTCCTCGATTCCGGGCGTCCGTGAGGACGTCACCGACATCGTCCTCAACATCAAGGCCGTCGCGGTCAAGATGCAGGGCGAGGGTCCGAAGCGCATGACCCTGCGCAAGTCCGGCCCCGGCACCGTCACCGCCGGCGACATCAACACGATCGGCGACGTCTCGATCCTGAACCCCGACCTCGTGCTCTGCACGCTGGACGACGGGGCCGAGATCCGCATGGAGTTCACGGTCAACACCGGCAAGGGCTATGTCCCGGCCGAGCAGAACCGCCCCGAGGACGCGCCGATCGGCCTGATCCCGGTCGACAGCCTGTACTCGCCGGTCAAGAAGGTCTCCTACCGCGTCGAGAACACCCGCGAGGGCCAGAATCTCGACAAGGACTCGCTGACGCTGGCGATCGAGACCAACGGCTCGGTCACCCCCGAGGACGCGCTGGCGCTCGCCGCCCGCATCCTGCAGGACCAGCTCGCGGTGTTCATCACCTTCGAGGAGCCGCGCAAGGAAGAGGCCGTCTCGACCGCGCCGCAGTTGCCCTTCAACCCGGCGCTGCTCAAGAAGGTCGACGAGCTGGAGCTTTCGGTCCGCTCGGCCAACTGCCTCAAGAACGACAACATCGTCTATATCGGCGACCTCATCCAGAAGTCCGAGGGCGAGATGCTGCGCACCCCGAACTTCGGCCGCAAGTCGCTGAACGAGATCAAGGAAGTGCTCGCCACCATGGGCCTGCACCTGGGCATGGACGTCCAGGGCTGGCCGCCGGAGAACATCGAAGAGCTCGCGAAGCGCTTCGAAGAGCACTACTGAGCCTCAACGGCGCGGGAGGCATCCCGCGCCAACCCCGCCCGGTTCATGAGAACCGGAGCATAACGAACGGCCGTACCGTGGCACGGCGGCCGTAAGCAACGAAGGAGCCAATCCATGCGTCACGGTTTCCGCGGCCGTCGTTTCAACCGCTCGGCCGAGCATCGCCAGGCGATGTTCGCCAACATGGCCCAGGCCCTGATCAAGCACGAGCAGATCACCACGACTCTCCCGAAGGCCAAGGACCTGCGCCCGGTCGTCGAGAAGCTCGTCACCCTCGGCAAGCGCGGCGACCTGCACGCCCGCCGCCAGGCGATCGCGCAGATCAAGGATGTCGAGCTCGTCGGCAAGCTCTTCGCGGTCCTCGGCCCGCGCTACAAGGAGCGCAACGGCGGCTATCTCCGCATCATGAAGGCGGGCTTCCGCTTCGGCGACAACGCCCCGATGGCGATCATCGAGTTCGTCGATCGCGACGTCGACGCCAAGGGCAAGGATTCCGGCCCGGTCTTCACGGCGGAAGACGAAGCCGCCTGAGCGGCTTCGCAATCCAGGTTTCGGAAAGGGCGGCCTTTGGGCCGCCCTTTTCTTTTGGCTCGCTGATCATTTGCCGAGCCATGCGTCATCCCCGGCTGACCCCGGGATCCATCGTAAAGCGCCGCGCCCTTCGATGGATTCCGAACCGGCGCCGCCTCGCGGCTTGTCCGGAATGACGGAACGCTTGCTTGCAAGCGCGGGTGCCCAGTCTCACTCATTGCCTCTTGCCGAGGCGGCTCCGTTGCACGACATGTCGGTGAGGAACCGAAGCGCACCGCAGCGGTATAGACTTGGACGCCGATCGTCGCGACGAGGATGAGCATGAGTGATCGCTTTGCAGGAAACCGGACGGCGCTGGCAGCCGGCATGCTCGCATGCGCCTTCATGGCGGGCGCCGTGCCGGGTACGGTCGTCGCCCAGCCGCGGCAGGTTCGCGAATCGCGCGAGCAGGTCACGCTCTCCTTCGCGCCGCTGGTCAAGCAGACGCAGGCCGCGGTCGTGAACGTCTATGGCGCGCGCGTCGAGAAGCGCCCGCAGAACCCGTTCATGGACGATCCGTTCTTCCGTCGCTTCTTCGGCGATCGCGGCTTCGGCGTGCCACGCGAGCGGGTGCAGCGCTCGCTGGGCTCGGGCGTGGTGGTCGATGCCGGCGCCGGCCTCGTGGTGACCAACAATCACGTCATCGAGAACATGAGCGAGGTGAAGGTCGCCTTCGCCGACAAGCGCGAGGTCGAGGCCACGATCCTGTTGCGCGATCCGCGCACCGATCTCGCCGTGCTCAAGCTCGCCGATGCGAAGAACCTGACCGCGATCGAACTCGCCGATACCGACGAGCTCCAGGTCGGCGACATCGTGCTCGCGATGGGTAATCCCTTCGGCGTGGGCCAGACGGTGACGCAGGGCATCGTCTCGGCGCTGGCGCGCACCCAGATCGGCGTCGGCGATGCGCAGTCCTTCATCCAGACCGATGCCGCGATCAATCCGGGCAATTCCGGCGGCGCGCTGATCGACATGAAGGGCCGCGTCGTCGGCATCAACACCGCGATCTATTCGCGCTCCGGCGGCAGCGTCGGCATCGGCTTCGCCATTCCCTCGGCGATGGTGCGGCTCGTCGTCGACAGCGCCAGGGCCGGCGTCAAGACGGTCAAGCGCCCCTGGTTCGGCGCGCGCCTGCAGAGCCTGACGGCCGAGGTCGCCGACGGGCTCGGGCTCGACCGTCCGGCCGGCTCGGTCGTCGCCAGCGTCGTCGAGAAGGGTCCGGCCGATCAAGCGGGCCTCAAGCGCTCCGACGTCATCCTCTCGGTCGACGGCGTCAATGTCGACGACCCCGAATCCTTCGGCTACCGCTTCGCGACCCGGCCGATCGGCGGCACGACGATGCTGAGCGTGCTGCGCGGCGGCAAGCGCATCTCGATTCCCGTCAAGCTTATCGCCGCGCCCGAGACCCGGCCGCGCGACATGGTCAAGCTCACCAGCCGCTCGCCGCTCGCCGGCCTGACGGTCGCGAACATGTCGCCGGCGCTGGCCGAAGAGCTCTCGATCGAGACCGGCAACGAGGGCGTCGTCGTCAGCGAGGTCGAGGAGGGCAGCACCGCCGCTAATGTCGGCTTCCAGAAGGGCGACATGATCATGGCGCTGAACGGCGAGCGCATGACCAGTTCGCGCGAGGTCGAGGCGATCCTGAAGGACCGCAGGCGCGCCTGGGAGGTGACCATCTCCCGCGGCGGCCAGACGATCACCTCGGTCTTCCCGGGGTGAGCGACCTGTTCGCAGCCTCGGGGCTGGACAAGTCCGGCCCGCGGCCGCTCGCCGACCGCCTGCGGCCGACGACGCTGGCCGAGGTCGCCGGGCAGGAGCATCTCACCGGCCCGGACGGCGCGCTGACGCGGCTCGTCGCCTCCGGCACGGTCGGAAGCCTGATCTTCTGGGGCCCTCCCGGCACCGGCAAGACGACGGTCGCGCGCCTGCTGGCGGGGCTGGTCGATCTCGGCTTCGAGCAGATCAGCGCGATCTTCTCCGGCGTCGCCGATCTCAAGAAGGTGTTCGAGGCGGCGCGCGGGCGAAGGCTCGGCGGGCGGGGCACGCTGCTCTTCGTCGACGAGATCCACCGCTTCAACCGTGCCCAGCTCGACGCTTTCCTGCCCGTCATGGAAGACGGTACGATCACGCTGATCGGGGCGACGACCGAGAACCCCTCCTTCGCGCTCAATGCCGCTCTGCTGTCGCGGGCGCGGGTGCTGACCTTCAAGTCGCTGGACGAGGGCTCGCTGCTCTTCCTGCTCGGCCGGGCCGAGGTTCTGGAAGGCAGGGAACTGCCCCTGACGCCCGAGGCGCGACTGGCGCTGGCGCGTTTCGCCGATGGCGACGGGCGGGCCGTGCTGACCCTGGCCGAGGAGATCTGGCGGGCGGCGAAGCCTGGCGAAATCCTCGACGAGCACGGCCTCTCGGACGTGATCCAGCGCCGCGCGCCGATCTATGACAAGGCGCAGGACGGCCACTACAACCTGATCTCCGCGCTGCACAAGACGATCCGCGGCTCCGATCCGGACGCGGCGCTCTACTATTTCGCGCGTATGCTCGATGCCGGCGAGGATCCGCGCTTTCTGGCACGGCGGCTGGTGCGGATGGCTGTCGAGGATATCGGGCTCGCCGATCCGCAGGCGCTGATGCATGCCCGCGCCGCGGCGCAGACCTACGAGCAGCTCGGCACACCCGAGGGCGAGCTCGCGCTGGCGAATTGCGTGATCTATCTGGCGACCGCGCCGAAATCGAACGCGGCCTATTCCGCCTACAAGGCGGCGGTGCGCGTCGCGAAGGAGCGGGGATCCCTGATGCCGCCCAAGACCATCCTCAACGCGCCGACCAAGCTGATGCGCGAGGAGGGCTACGGCGCCGACTACGCCTATGATCACGACCAGCCCGATGCCTTCTCCGGCCAGAACTACTGGCCGGATGCGCTCGGCCGGCAGCGCTTCTACGATCCGCCGGAGCGCGGCTTCGAGCGCGAGATCCGCAAGCGTCTGGAATATTGGGAACGGCTGCGGCAGGAGCGGGGAGAGTAGGGATGTTCCTGCTGGCGCGCCTGTTCCTGATCGTGCCCTCGGTGATCGCGGGCTGGTTCGTCGCGAAGGACGACGTCTCCTATTGGGTCGTGGCCTTCGCCATCGCGCTGGTCTTCATCGTGCTGACCATCGCCTTCGAGCTCTATGTGCATCCCTGGCTAAGAAGGCGCAGGGGCTCCTAGAGCCTGCTAATCTTACGTCGAGCCATCGCCGTCATTCCAGGGCAGGCCGCAGGCCTGAGCCCGGAATTCATGGCGCGAGGCGAATCCAGTTCGTCATGCTCGCTCTTGTGGCGAGCATCCACGTCTCGGACACCGCCTGGCATTGCTGAAGACGTGGGTGGTCGGGACAAGCCCGACCATGACGGCAAGCGTCGCGTTCATGGATTCCGGGCTCGCCGCTGCGCGGCGCCCCGGAATGACGGCGCGGTTCCGTTTAAAGCCAGCAGACTCCCGAGGCAGCAGCTCAGCTCCGGCAGTTGAACGGCAGGAACGTGCCGGACATGCCGCTGTTCATCGCCATCAGCACGAGCCGGTTGGCGAGTTCGAGCTCCTCCTTGCTGCGGGCGCAGACCTCGGCGCGGGCCTGGCAGTTCGCGGCGAGGAAGGCGTCGTGGCTGGCGAGGAACTCCGCACCCAGGCCCTTCCTGCCGAGCCGCGCGATCGACTGGTCGTAGGCCTTCCTGTAGCGGTTGCACTTCTCTGTCGGCCAGTCCGTGCCACCACCCTGCTGGGCGAAGGCGGCCGTGCCGCCGAGGATGACCATGCCGGCAAGCAGCCCTGCGCCGCCGACCCGAAGCTGAAGACGCATCCTTGTCGTTCCCATCGTTCCCGCCTTGCCCATTCCTGACGCCGGGCTTTCCGTCCGGCCGCAACGAGCCGTGCAATTGCGGCGGATTTCGTTTGTGCAAGGCGGCAGCGCGCTCTATTCCACAGCGATGATCTCCACCGTTTTCGTTTTTTTGGGCGCCGGCATCGGCGGCGCGCTGCGCCACGGTATCAATACCGTTTCGCCGCGCTGGTTCGGCATGGGCTTTCCCTACGGGACCATAACCGTCAACATCATCGGCTCGGCCCTGATGGGGCTGGTCGCCGGCTGGTTCGCCTTCCGCGCCGGGGAGGGCGTGCCGCAGGACCTGCGCCTCTTCCTGGCGACGGGCATTCTCGGTGGCTTCACCACCTTTTCCGCCTTCTCGCTCGATGCCGTCCTGCTCTGGGAGCGGGGCGAGACGATGCTGGCGGTCACCTATGTGATCGGCTCGGTCGTGCTGTCGCTGGCGGCGCTGGTCGGCGGCCTTGCCGTGATGCGGAGCATGTCATGAAGACGGGCGGCAGAGGCCCCGGCGGCAAGGGCCCCGGAAACAAGGGCACCGGAGGCTCGTCGCGTGGCGGCAAACCACCCGCGGCAGGTGCTCCGCGCGGCAAGCGGCCGAGCCACGACGCCCGGCGCCGCGCCGCGGCCCGCCCGGCCGGCGGCGAGGAGCGTGTGCAGCGCGCGCCCCGCCCGCGTCCGGTGGAAGAGGCTCCAAAGGCGACCCGCGCGCAGGTGAAGGCCGAGACGGCGCAGGTGCTCTCGACCGGGGTGCAGCAGCTCGTGGTGACGCCGGACGAGAACGAGATGCGGATCGACCGCTTCCTCGAGGCGCGTTTCCCGCAGCTCTCCTTCAGCCATATCCAGCGCATCGTCCGGAAGGGCGAGTTGCGCGTCGACGGCAAGCGCGCCGACAGCAAGGACCGGCTCAGCGAAGGCCAGACCGTGCGCATCCCGCCGCTGCGGCTGGAGGAGCAGGCCGAGCGGCCGCGCTCGGCCAAGGCCGATGCCGACACGATCGGCTTCCTGCGCTCGATCACGCTCTATGAGGATGACGACGTCATGGTCCTCAACAAGCCGGCGGGGCTTGCCGTGCAGGGCGGCTCGGGCACGACGAAGCATGTCGACAAGATGCTGGAGGCCCTGACCGGCAAGGACGGGCAGAAGCCGCGCCTCGTCCACCGGCTCGACAAGGACACGGCCGGTTGTCTCGTCATCGCGAAATCGCGCTTTGCGGCGGCGACGCTGGCCAAGACCTTCCGCTCGCGCTCGGCCCGCAAGGTCTATTGGGCACTGGTCGTCGGCGTGCCGCGCGTGCGCCAGGGCCGGATCTCGACCTATCTCGCCCGCGAGGAGGCCTATGACGGCGACCAGCGCATGGCCGTCGCCCAGCATGGCGAGGACGGCGCGATGCATGCCGTGACCTATTATGCGGTGGTCGAAACGGCGGCGCAGAAGCTCGCCTGGCTCTCGCTGAAGCCGGTGACCGGGCGCACGCATCAACTGCGCGCCCACACCACGCATATCGGCCATCCGATCATCGGCGATCCCAAATATTTCAACATCCAGAACTGGGAACTGCCCGGCGGCATCCAGAACAAGCTGCACCTGCTGGCGCGGCGGATCGTGCTGCCGCATCCGCGCGGCAAGGGCACGATCGACGTCAGCGCGCCGCTGCCGCCGCATATGCGCCAGAGCTGGAACCTGCTCGGCTTCGACGACGCGCCCTACGATCCGATCGTCGAGGCCCCGGACGAGTGAGGCCTCGCCTCGTGTGGTGACGAAACGTAAGAGAACAGTTGCGGAACAAAACGCTTTCTGTTCTAGTGATGTTCTCGTCATCGGAGGGGCTGACCATGCGTTCGGTTTTGATCGTTACCGCCTTCGTTCTCGGCCTTGGCGGCGCCGCCCAGGCACAGAGCACCGCGCCGGCCAAGGCGCCTGTGGCCGCGCCTGCTGCGGCATCGGCTGATGAGCCGATCCCACGGGCCGAGCGGGCCAGGGCCAGGCAGGATTGCCTGTCCGAGAATATCGCGTTGACCGGCGACGACCTGCGCGCCGCGATGCGCATCTGCATGCAGGGCAAGTTCCCGGGCGTGCAGCTCTATGCCCGCGACGGCCTGACCCGCGACGGCAAGCCCACCGCGGTCGCCGCGCGGGCCGCCTGCAAGGCGGAGATCGACGGGCGCAAGCTCGAAGGCTCCGAGCGGATCGCGGCATTGACCGCCTGCTTCAACGGCAAGCGGCCGGACCTCGCCCAGCGCTCCGAATGCCGCAAGGAGGCGCGGGCCAAGGGGCTCGACGGCGCCGATCTGCGCAAGGCGGTCGATGCCTGCGCCCGCGAGGCCAAAGGCTGAGCCCATCGCGATGGGACGATGCCATGCCGGACTTGCAATGGATCGCAGCGGCGATCCGGGCTAAAGCGCCGGCATGGACCTCATCATCTTCGATCTCGACGGCACGCTGATCAATTCAGAGGCGATCATCCTCGGCGCGCAATACGAGACCTTCAGGCGCTGCGGGCGGGTGCATCCCGGCCGCGAAGCCGGTCTCGGCATCGTCGGATTGACGCTGGACATCGCGATGGCGCAGCTCGCCGGTCTCGACGCGCCCGATGACGTGCTGACCGAGACCTATCGACAGGTCTTCAGCGCGATGCGGGTGCAGGCCGAGACCGACCCGTCGCTGGACGAGCCGCTTTTCGCGGGCGTGGCCGAGACGCTGGCTGAGCTGAAGCATCATGGCGGGCTGAAGCTCGGCATCGCCACCGGCAAGTTGCGCAAGGGCGCCGAGTTCATCGTCGCCCGGCACGGCTGGCAAGGGCTGTTCGACACCGTGCAATCGGCTGACGACGCGCCCTCGAAGCCGCATCCCGGCATGATCGAGCGGGCGATGGCGGAAACGGGAGCGCTGCCGGCGCGCACGGCGATGGTCGGCGACAGCTCCTTCGATATCGAGATGGCGGTGGCTGCCGGCGTCGTGCCCGTCGCGGTGTCCTGGGGGTTCCAGCCGGTCGAGAAGCTCGTCTCGCTCGGCGCCCGGCATGTCCTGCGGGAGTTCCCGGAACTGCCGTCGGCGCTGGGTCTGCCGAAGGCGGTCGCGGCGTAGGGCGCGGTCGAAAGCGGCCCGATGTTTCTTCGATGTGCGCTCTTGTCATTCCGAGGCGCGCCAGCGGCGCGAACCCGGAACCTATGTCGGGGTGAGACATGCAGGTGTTCGGCTGCAAGCGGCTCGCCCGGTCGTGGGTTCCGGGTTCTTCGCTGACGCGAAGCCCCGGAATGACAAGGGTGGTTTCGCGTCGGAACGATTGATCGCCTGGCCGGGCTGCCCAGGAAGTGCCTTTATCCCTTCGGACCTTGCCCGTGCTCGCTCGCATGATCTCAGGCAGCGGCGCTCATCCGGCGCCCTTGCCGCAGTGCGGGCTGAAAGCCGGAGTTCGAGGTGTCCGCGCTCACCGCAGTAACATCCTCGCAACCAATCCGACTCAGTTCCGTTTAACCTGAATAACCGTTCAGATTTGCGCGTTAACCACCTGATGCCGAGGCGAGGTGCATGGTGTTCCCACAACAGGGACGTACCGGCACAAAACAACGCCGGACAGGGGTTCAAACATGATGGATCATGAGCTTCGTGAATTCGTCGATCGCGTGATGAACCGTCGCGCGATCGACGAAGAAGACGTCAAGATGCTTCAGCGTAACATCTTGAGCGATATCGTCATCACGCGGGATATCGTCGATGTTCTCATCGCGCTCGACCGGGCCGTGCCGCTCAACTGCAAGGCCTATGCGGATTACCTCGTGACGCTGGTCGTCGACTTCGCCGTCTGGGAGAACCGTCCGACCGGCGTGATCGATCGCGACAAGGCGCATTGGCTGGTCACGACGCTCTCGGCTGGCGAGGGGCCGACCGCAACCGCCCAGCGCATCGCCAACGAGATCGTCCGTGAAGCGGACCATTGCGACGAGACCCTGCTCGCCTTCGCTTTCGCCAAGGGCGCGGCGAAGGACGTGGCCCGGTCCGGTGTCGGCGGCTCCCCGCGCGTCGTCCTGCTCGCGAGCTGAGCCGGGCGTCATTCTCGGGCTTGACCTGAGAAAGCGCTGGCCCAGCCTGGGCCTGACGAACGATTGGGAGAGGAAGGCCTTCCCTGCGAGAGATGCCCGGGTCAGGCCCGGGCATGGCGGCGTTGGCAGACGCCCCCGCCAGGAGCGCGGCGCCCGGACCTGTGCATCCTTGCACAACGGCTTGGCCGATAGCCGACTTTCGCATCGGTGGACGGCAGTTGCGGCATCCCATAGACCCCGGCTATTGCAATCTGGTCCGAAGCCGGGAGTGGCCGCGCATGTTCTCGAAGATCCTGATCGCGAACCGCGGCGAGATCGCCTGCCGGGTCATCAAGACCGCGCGGCGGATGGGCATCAGGACGGTCGCCGTCTATTCCGACGCGGATCGCGATGCGCTGCATGTCGAGATGGCCGACGAGGCCGTGCATATCGGCGCCGCTCCCGCCGCCCAGTCCTATCTGCTGATCGACAAGATCATCGCTGCCTGTAAAGCAACGGGCGCCGAGGCCGTGCATCCCGGCTATGGCTTCCTGTCCGAGCGCGAGGCCTTCGCTCAGGCGCTCAAGGATAACGGCATCGTCTTCATCGGCCCCAATCCGGGCGCCATCGCCGCGATGGGCGACAAGATCGAATCGAAGAAGGCGGCTGCCGCCGCCAAGGTTTCGACGGTTCCCGGCTTCCTCGGCATCATCGAGAGCCCCGAACATGCCGTGACCATCGCCGACGAGATCGGCTATCCCGTGATGATCAAGGCCTCGGCCGGCGGCGGCGGCAAGGGCATGCGCATCGCCCATTCGGCCGGAGAGGTCGCGGAAGGCTTCGCCCGCGCCAAGTCGGAAGCGGCGTCCTCCTTCGGCGACGACCGCGTCTTCGTCGAGAAGTTCATCGTCGATCCCCGCCATATCGAGATCCAGGTTCTCGGCGACAAGCACGGCAACGTCATCTATCTCGGCGAGCGCGAATGCTCGATCCAGCGCCGCAACCAGAAGGTTCTGGAGGAGGCGCCGTCGCCGCTGCTCGACGAGGCGACTCGCAGGAAGATGGGCGAGCAGGCGGTCGCGCTGGCCAAGGCCGTGAATTACGACTCGGCCGGCACGGTCGAGTTCGTCGCCGGGCAGGACAGGTCCTTCTACTTCCTCGAGATGAACACCCGTCTCCAGGTCGAGCATCCGGTGACCGAGATGATCACCGGCATCGACCTCGTCGAGCAGATGATCCGGGTCGCCTATGGCGAGAAGCTCGCGATCGCGCAGGCCGACGTGAAGCTCGACGGCTGGGCGGTCGAGTCCAGAGTCTATGCCGAGGACCCGACCCGCAACTTCCTGCCTTCAACCGGCCGGTTGGTGACCTATCGGCCGCCGAGCGAGGGGCCGGACGGCGAGGCGATGGTGCGCAACGATACCGGCGTCTTCGAAGGCGGCGAGATCTCGATCTATTACGATCCGATGATCGCCAAGCTCGTCACCCATGCGCCGACGCGCGAGGCGGCGATCAAGGCGCAGGCGCGCGCGCTCGATGCCTTCGCCATCGACGGCATCCGCCACAACATCCCCTTCGTCGCGGCGGTGATGCAGCATCCGCGCTGGATCGCCGGCAATCTCTCGACCGGCTTCATCGCCGAGGAGTTCCCGGAGGGCTTCTCGCTGCCGGTGCCGAAGGGTGAGACGGCACAGCGCATGGCGGCGATCGCCATCGCTTGCGATCACCGCATGAACCAGCGCAAGCGCAACGTCTCGGCGCAGATGGAAGGCTGGCGCAAGGTCTCCTTCGACCGGCAGCGCGTCGTTCAGCTCGGAGCTGAGCGCTTCGAAGGCGAGGTGACGGAGCAGGGCGAGGCGGTCAGCATCGCATTCGCGGGGCGCAGCGTCAGCGTCGTCAGCGACTGGGTGCCGGGCGAGCCGGTCTGGCACGGCACGCTCGACGGGGTGAAGGTCGCGGCGCAGGTCCGGCCGATCCTGAACGGTGTCGCGCTCGGCCATGCCGGCGCCTATGCCAATGCCCATGTCTATACGCAGCGCGAGGCGGAGCTTGCCGCGCTGATGCCGGAGAAGGTCGCGGCCGATACGGGCAAGTTCCTGCTCTGCCCGATGCCCGGGCTGGTCAAGTCGATCGCGGTCACGGTCCGGCAGGAGGTCAAGGCCGGCGAGCCGCTCGCCATGGTCGAGGCGATGAAGATGGAGAACGTGCTGCGCGCCGAGAAGGATGTCACCATCGCCAAGATTCTGGCGAAGGAGGGCGATTCGCTCGCTGTCGATGCCGTCATCATGGAATTCGCGTGAGCGCCCGAGCGACCGCTCGAGAACCACGCGAGCCCTCATCCTGAGGAGCAGCCGAGGGCTGCGTCGCGAAGGATGATCCAGGAGGCTCCTGCGCTCTCTGGAGCATCCTTCGAGACGCCGCGTGCCGCGGCTCCTCAGGGTGAGGGCTGCGAGTCATGGAGTTTCGTCTGCCTTCTGCTGTGGGCGAGGTGGTTGAGGAGCCTGTCATGCTGACGATCTGGGGGCGGTTGAGCTCGATCAACGTCCAGAAGGTGGTCTGGGCCGCCGGTGAAGCCGGGCAGGCTTTCGAGCGCATCGATGTCGGCGGGCCGTTCGGCGGGCTGGACACGCCGGAATTCGCCGCGATGAACCCGAACCGGCAGATCCCGGTGCTGCGCGACGGCGATCTCGTCTTATGGGAATCGAGCAGCATCCTGCGCTATCTCGCCGCCCGCTATGCCTCCGGCGTTCTCTGGGAGGAGGACCCGGCGCGGCGCGCGCTGGCCGATCGCTGGATCGACTGGATGCAGTCCGAGTTGCAGCCGGCGCTGGCTCCGGTGCTCTGGGGCGTGGTGCGCAAGGTGCCGGCCTTCACCGATCCGAAGGTGATCGCCGAGGGCGTGGCGCGGGCCGAGACGCTGATGACGATCCTCGAGGCGCAACTGGCGGACCGGCCGTTCCTGGCGGGCGAGCGCTTCGGCATGGCCGATATCGCGGTCGGCTGCGGCGTGCACCGCTGGCTCAACATGCCGGTGGAGCGGATCGCGCGGCCGCGCGTGCAGCGCTGGTACGATATGCTCTTCGCAAGGCCGGCGGCGCAGGCCGCCTTGCCGTTGCCGATCGCGTGATGTCGCAACGCGGCGCTTGATCGAGGCGCTGCCGCAGGCATGATGACGACATGAGCGCTTTTCGGACGATCCTGCTTCTGTGCAGCCTCGCAGCGACGGCTCCGGCGGTCGCGCAGACCTCGCCGACGCTGCGGACCGACCTCGCGGTCCTGTCCGGTTGCCTGCGCGACAGCGGCTCTTCGCCCTCGGCCTGCATCGGCGCGGTGGCGGTGGCCTGCGTGCGCGCCGCCAGCAACGATCCGCGCGGCGCGGAAGCCGGCTGTGCCCGGCGTGAGGAGGCCGCCTGGCGTCAGCGTCTGACGATCGCCCTGCAGATGACGGGCCGCCGGCTCGACGCCGGCCAGCGCAGCCGCCTCGCGGCGCTGCAACTCGCCTGGGAGAGCTATGTCACCCAGAAATGCGCCTTCTACGGCGCGACCCAGCGCGAGGCCCTGCAGGCCGGGCGACAGGCCGGCTGCGAATTGCGCGAGGTCGCCGGTCGCGCGATCGAGCTCGCGAAAGTCCTGCCGCAGGCTGCCGGGCGACGCCCGCAATCGCCGCCGCGGATCATTCGGTGAAACGGGGCGACGCACAGGGCTTGCGAGCGTCCCGCCGCGTCATGCTCGGGCTTGACCCGACCATCTCTGGCCGGGGAGACGTCCCTTCTCGCCTGAGATTCTCGGGTCTGCGCTTCGCTGCGCCCGAGAATGACGGCGACAAAACCGTCGTGCCGATGTCATCAAATCACGATCTCGGCTAAAGCGAGCCAATCGCCGTCCCGCCCTGTGCTTGCGAGCCTCGATGTTCTTCGTTCTCTCAAAGGTCGTCTGGTTCGTCCTGTCGCCGGTCAATTTCGCGATCCTGCTCGCGGGGCTTTCGGCCTTGCTCGCCTTCACGCGCTTCGCCCGGCCGGCGCGCTGGATCGGGCTGATGGCGCTGATCGCTCTCGGCCTGATGGCCTTCAGCCCGCTGCCGCGCATCGTGCTCAGGCCGCTGGAGGATCGTTTTCCGCAGCAGGATGCCCGCAAGGGACCGGTGACCGGGATCGTCGTGCTGGGTGGCGCCGTCGGCATGGCGCGCGGCGATGTCGCGATGAATTCCTCGGCGGCGCGCATGACCAAGGCGGTGGAACTGGCACGCCTGCATCCGCAGGCGAAAATCGTCTTCACCGGCGGCGCCGCCAATTTGATCTCGGAAGCGACCGTCACCGAGGCGGACGGCGCGAAGCTGCTGTTCGAAGGGCTCGGGCTCGACCCCGCCCGGCTCATCCTGGAGGACAAGTCGCGCAACACGCGCGAGAACGCTGCCTTTACCCGCAGGCTCGTCGATCCCAAGCCCGGCGAGCGCTGGCTGCTGGTGACCTCGGCCTGGCACATGCCGCGCTCGATCGGCGTCTTCCGCAAGGCCGGCTTCGCAGTGGAGGCCTTCCCGGTCGATTTCTGGTCGAGCGGCGAGCCCGGCGATTTCATCCGGCCCTATAGCCGTGCCCCGCGCGCGCTCGAAATCGCCGATAACGGCTTCAAGGAATGGGTCGGCCTCGTTGCCTACCGGCTCGCGGGCTATACGGACGAGCTCTTCCCGGCGCCGTAGTCAAGACGCTGCCGGCAACACCAGCCGATAGACGCCGCGGAAATCGTCGGGATCGACCGGCCGGCCCTTGCGGGTGATGACGAGCCGGCCCTCCTTCATCAGCTTCACGGCGGCGCGCCGCACCGGCTGCATCAAGGGCCCCCAGCCGTCCGGATGGTCGCCGCCGAGGCGGCGGGCGACATCCATCGGTGAGATCGTCAGGCCCGCCTCGCGCTTCGCGAGCAGATCGAGGATCATGCTCTCGATCGCCTCGTGTTCGGTGGTCATGGTCCACTCGGATAGGTGAAGACGCGGGCGGCGTCGGAGGCATATTGGCGGCGATACATCGCGATTAGGACCGCGCCGGTGAAGCCGATGAAGGTGATCGGGCCGAGGAACCAGCCGAGATAGGCGAGCGCGAAGAAGAAGGCGCGCTGGCCGCGGTTGAAATGCCGGCCGGCGGCGATATTCATCTCGACGGTTTCGTGCACGGCGTGCGCCATCGCCTTCTCGTCCTTGCTGTCGAAGGGCGGCAAGGCGCCGAGGAGGATGACGCAGTAGTTGAACAGCCGGTAGGCCCAGGCGAACTTGAAGAAGGCATAGCCGAAGACGCCGGTGAGGCCGATCACCTTCATCTCCCAGACCGAGCGCAGCGTCACCGGCACGAAGGGCAGGTCGCTGAAGATCGCGACCACGCGCTCGGTCGAGTTCAGCAGGGTGAGCGTGCCGCCGATCGCGATCAGCGAGGTCGAGGCGAAGAAGGCGGTGCCGTTCTGCAATCCGCCCATGACCTGCGTGTCGACGATCCGGACCTCGCGCCCCGCTGCCTCGCGGATCCAGCGGGCGCGGCGCAGGTTCATCCGCATGTTCAGCGTCCTGGCGGCATGCGGGCCGAGTTCGACGGCATAGTGATAGCCGACCCAGGAGGTCGCGAAGAACGCGAGCGCGATGAGGTCCAGATTGCTGAAGCCGAGCATGCTGCCGCTCTGCCATTTCGGGAGCCGGAGTGGCAAGCAGCTTGTGACGAAGCCGTACGGGCGACAAGCCCGATGGCATTGACGCTGCGGCGGGGAGCGGCCACGGTGCGGCCGGAATCGGAGAGGGCGTTCGCCATGCCGCAGACCATAACCAAGGGCTACAAGGCATTGGTCGCGGAGGCCGAGAGCCTGATCGAGACCCTGTCGGTCGAGCAGGCGCAGGCGCTGCACGGCAGCGACGGCGTGGTCTTCGTCGACCTGCGCGACCCGCGCGAGCTGGAGCGGGAAGGGCGGATGCCCGGCGCCTTCCACTGTCCGCGCGGCATGCTGGAGTTCTGGATCGACCCGGAAAGCCCCTATGCCAAGCCGGTCTTCAGCCAGGACAAGCGTTTCGTGTTCTTCTGCGGCGGTGGCTGGCGCTCGGCCCTGGCCGCGCAGGCCGCGCAGGAGATGGGGCTGAAGCCGGTTGCGCATGTGGCGGGCGGGTTCAGCGCGTGGAAGAAGGCCGGCGCGCCGATCGATACGGCCTCGGCTGAGAAGAAGGGCTGAGGCTCGCAGCTTGTCCCATTACGTCATCGTTCTGCTGGTCGCGGCTTTCGTGTTCCGCAAGCCGCTGGGCAGGCTGCTCGCGCGGCGCTGGCCCAACCATGCCAAGCGCCAGCAGGTGCTGGGCACGATCATCGCCGCATTCCTGCTGGTGATCGCGGTTCGGCTCGTGGCGCTGTTCTGGTGAGCTGGCGCACAACCCTGCCTTGAATTGGACGAAGACGCCTCGTGCAGCCATTGCATGAGAGGCAGGCTTGCGCGCTGCTTAAACATCAGGCATCTTTCCTCGCCTTGGCTCCAACTCAAGAAAGGGAGGGCTGAATGACATTCATCAACACCGCAGCCACTCCCATGCGACCAACCCGGCACTAGGCCGGTCTCGCACGAGGCCCGCCTCCGGGCAGTCTCCTGAGCCTTTTTCCAACTTCTATCTTTCATTGCCGAAGCCGGCGCGCGCCGTCGTCTTCGCATGATTTCGGAGTCGGCGGCCGTCTCGGCGCCGAATGACGCTATGTCTCACGATACTCAAACCGGGCGGCGCGAGCCGTTCCGGGCCGTTCTCGGCTTCACGTTCAAGCATTGGGCGCGCCAGCCGGCGCAGGTCGCCTGGGTGGCCGGCGTCACCATCGCCGCCACGCTCGCCGAGCTGTTCACGCCGGTCTATGCCGGTCGCCTCGTCGATGCGGTGTCGGGCGGTGCCGGTGCGGGCGGTACGGAGGCGGCGCTCTGGGCGCTCGGCGCAATGATGGTGCTCGCCGCCATCATGGTGCTCGGGCGGCATTTCGCCTTTGTCGGGTTGACCGTGATGACGCTGCGCACGATGAGCGACGTCTCGCAGGAGGCTTTCGCGCGCCTGCAGCGCTTCTCGACCGACTGGCACGCGAACAACTTCGCGGGCTCGACGGTGCGCAAGATCACGCGCGGCATGTGGGCGCTCGACCTGCTGACCGACACGGTCCTGATCGCACTTCTGCCCTCGCTGGTCATCCTGCTCGGCATGACGGCGGTGCTGGCCTGGCACTGGCCGGCGATGGGCCTCGTCGTCGCGCTGGGCGCGCTCGTCTATATCGGGCTGACGCTGGCGCTCTCGCTGCGCTTCGTCGCGCCGGCGGCACGGCTCGGCAACGCTTGGGATACGCGCCTGGGCGGTGCGCTGGCCGATGCCATCACCTGCAACCCGGTGGTGAAGGCTTATGGCGGCGAGGCCCGCGAGGATCTGCGGCTGGCGACGGTCGTCTCCAAGTGGAGCCTGCGGACGCGGCGCGCCTGGTTGCGCGGCACCTGGTCGGGCACCGGCCAGAACGTCGTGCTGCTGGCGCTGCGCGCGGCGGTGATCGGGCTCGTGATCTGGCTCTGGGCGAACGGGCAGGCTTCTCCCGGCGACGTCGCCTTCGTGCTGACGGCCTATGCGGTGGTGCATGGCTATCTGCGCGATGTCGGCCAGCACGTCCACAATCTGCAGCGCTCGGTCAACGACATGGAGGAGCTCGTCTGGATGCACGACCTTCCCTATGGCGTCCCGGACCGAAAGGGCGCGGTGGATATGGGCGTGACCGCGGGCGAGATCACCTTCGAGGACGTGACCTTCCACTATGGAGGCCATCACGATCCGCTCTACCGCGATTTCTCGCTGGCCATCCGTGGCGGTGAGAAGGTCGGCCTGGTCGGCCGCTCGGGCTCCGGCAAGACGACCTTCGTCAAGCTGGTGCAGCGTCTCTACGACGTCACCGGGGGCCGCATCGCGATCGACGGGCAGGATATCGCCGGCGTCACGCAGGCGTCCCTGCGCCAGCAGATCGCGATCGTGCAGCAGGAGCCGGTGCTGTTCCACCGCTCACTGGCGGAGAACATCGCCTATGGCCGGCCGGGCGCGAGCCTGGCGCAGGTCGAGCAGGCGGCGAAGCTCGCCAATGCGCATGAGTTCATCATGCGCCTGCCCAAGGGCTACGCCACGCTCGTGGGCGAGCGCGGCATCAAGCTCTCGGGCGGCGAGCGCCAGCGTGTCGCGCTGGCCCGCGCCTTCCTGGCCGATGCGCCGATCCTGATCCTGGACGAGGCGACTTCGAGCCTCGATTCGGAATCGGAGGCGCTGATCCAGCAGGCGATCGAGCGCCTGATGGAAGGCCGCACGACGATCGTGATCGCGCATCGTCTCTCGACGGTCAGGGCCATGGACCGAATCCTGGTCTTCGATCGCGGCCGGGTGATCGAGGAGGGCCCGCACGAGGCCCTGCTGACCCGTCCGGACGGCGCCTATCGCGCGCTGTTCGAGAAGCAGGTCAGCGAGCTGGCCAAGGGGCTGGCGGCGTAGGCGCCGCTGGCCGACCCGCAACGTCATGGTCGGGCTTGTCCCGACCATCCACGTCTTCGCCTTTCGAGGGGTGGGGCAAGAGGTGGATGCTCGCCACAAGGGCGAGCATGACGGCGAGGATCTATTTCGGCGCCAGCGCTCTCGGCCGCACGCCCCTCACCGGGCCGGGCGGCAGCGGCGCGTTCTCGTCCTGATTCAAGGCCTTCAGATCGAGAGTCGGCTTGGTCAGAAATCGATTCAAGCCGGCAACGTAAGTCTCTGGCAGGCCGAAATGTTTTGCGCCGGCGATGACTGTTTCCATGTAGCCTGGCTTCGGCCGCCCGGGATCGCCGGAGCGGCCGATATAGATCAGCGCACGCTTGGCGCCGCCCGGCACGATCACCGGCTGGCTGATCTTCACATAGAGTCCGCTGGCCAGTTCCTCGAACTTGTCGAGGACGCGCATGTCGCTGAGCGAGCAGTCCCAGAGCACGCCATGGACCTCCTCGCGGGGATCGCGGATCACCGAGGCATAGCCGTCGCGCGTGACGATGAAGCGGTGGCGCGGCAGGCGGGCCGGGCCGAGCGGCTGCGCCTTCGGGCAGCGCTCGGCCATCCCGGCCGGGTCCATGTTGAGGCCGTAGGCGAAGTAAAGGGGCATGGCTGGGGTCGCACGCTTTCCGTCATGGTCGGGCTTGTCCCGACCATCCACGTCTTCGCGTTTCGAGGGCCTGGGTCAAGACGTGGATGCTCGCCACAAGGGCGAGCATGACGCCGTGCTGCGCCTCACTTCGTCTTGTTGAACAGCTCCCGGCCGATCAGCATGCGCCTGATCTCGCTGGTGCCGGCGCCGATCTCGTAGAGCTTGGCGTCGCGCAGCAGGCGGCCTGTCGGGTAATCATTGATATAGCCGTTGCCACCGAGGAGCTGGATCGCGTCGAGCGCGACCTGCGTCGCCTTCTCGGCCGCGATCAGGATCGCGCCGGCCGCGTCCTCGCGGGTGGTCTCGCCGCGGTCGCAGGCCTTGGCGACGGCATAGACATAGGCCCGGCAGGAATTCATCGCGACATACATGTCGGCGACCTTGCCCTGGACGAGCTGGAACTCGCCGATCGACTGGCCGAACTGCTTGCGCTCGTGGACATAGGGCATGACCACGTCGAGCGCCGCCTGCATGATGCCGAGGGGGCCGGCCGCCAGCACGACGCGCTCGTAGTCGAGGCCGGACATCAGCACGTTGACGCCGCGCCCGACCTGGCCCAGCACGTTCTCCTCCGGGACCTCGCAATCCTGGAAGACGAGTTCGCAGGTGTCGGAACCGCGCATGCCGAGCTTGTCGAGCTTCTGATGGGTCGAGAAACCCTTCATGCCCTTCTCGATCAGGAAGGCTGTGATGCCGCGCGGGCCGGCCTCCGGGTCGGTCTTGGCGTAGACCACCAGCGTCTCGGCGATCGGGCCGTTGGTGATCCACATCTTGTTGCCGTTGAGGACGTAGCGGTCGCCCTTCCTGTCGGCGCGGGTGCGCATCGAGACGACGTCGGAGCCCGAGCCCGGTTCCGACATGGCCAGCGCGCCGACATGCTCGCCGGAGATCAGGCCCGGCAGGTATTTGCGCTTCTGCGCCTCGTTGCCGTTGCGGCGGATCTGGTTGACGCAGAGATTCGAGTGGGCGCCGTAGGACAGGCCGACCGAGGCCGACGCGCGCGAGACCTCCTCGACCGCGATGCAATGCTCGAGATAGCCGAGGCCGGTGCCGCCATATTCCTCCTCGACCGTCATGCCGTGCAGGCCGAGCGCACCCATCTCCGGCCAGAGATCGCGCGGGAACTGGTTGGTCCTGTCGATCTCCTCGGCGCGTGGGGCGATCTTCTCCTGCGCGAAGGCGTGGACGGTGTCGCGGATCGCGTCGGCGGTCTCGCCGAGGTCGAAATTGAACGGGCGCGGCGCGTTGGCGAGCATGGCGGATCCTCCCGGAACATCGTTGGGGAGCGGGGCTCCCTTGACCTTCGCTTATAGCGGTCCGCGCCGAGAGCGTCAGTGCGCAGTGACGCCCGGCGCATCTTGGCGTCGATGCGTCTCAGTTTCCGATCACGCCCCGGCGCCGGAGCAGGACGAGGGTCAGCAGCGCGGCGACGAGGCAGGTCAGCGCCACGAAGACCGCGCCGGCATCCGATTCGACCCAGGGCAGGCCCTTCACATTGATGCCGAACAGGCCGGTGATGAAGGTCGCGGGTAGGAAGAGCGCCGTCAGCAGCGAGAGCACGTAAAGCTGCCGATTGGTGCGGCTGGCGGAACGGGCGGCGATCTCGTCCTGCAGCAATCTGGCCCGATCCTGCACCGACTGGACATCGTGATGCAGGCCGTCGACGCGCTGGAGCAGCCGTGTCGCCGCTGCCTTCACGGCATCGGGCGCGCTGCGGCCCGATTGCGTCTCCGCGAAGCGCCGGAACAGGACATGCAGGCCGCTGAGCTGGCGATGCAGCCGCACCGCCGTGCGCCGGACCGATCCGACGCGCTGCGGGCCGTCATGCAGGCGGTCGAGCAGGATATGGTCCTCGACACTGTCGGTCTCGTCGACCAGACGCACCACCGCATCGGTGACGTCGTCGATGATGTATTCGATGATCTGCTCGAAGAGCCCGGCCGGGCTGGCGGCCGGCTCGCCGCGGTCGAGCGCTTCCGCGGTCATGCGGATCGAATGCAGCGCCTCGCGTCGCCCGGTCAGCAGGAACTGCTCGCCGATGATCCAGCGCAGCGCGCCGACATCCTCGGACTTGTCCGCGATGTCGCGGATCAGGTCGTGCGAGACGCCCCAGGCAAGATTGGCGGAATGGTCGAGCCGCTGATGCGGCTCATGCGAGAGGAAGGCTTCCTGCGTCGCGTCCGGCAGGTCCTGCCCGGCGATCCAGCTCTGGGCCCGCGTGTGGACGAGGTCGAGATGAAGCCAGATGAAACCCTCGGCCGGCGCGAGGTCCGGCATCTCGTCGCGCGGGATACGGGTGGGCTTTCCGTCCGCGTCGAAGCGATAGGCCCAGATGATGCCGGATTGGGACTGGAGATCGCTGAGCATGCCGGATGTCCGCTGTCGCCACGGACATCTCCGGCGGCGCGGGGCCTAAGGGCGCCGTCGATATGACAGGGGCGTGACAGCCGGCAAAGCTATGTCAGTCCCGCCCGATCGAGCCGGTCACGTCGGCGCGACGGTTATCGGCCGTGCGTGCGTTCGGGATGCGACCCGGAGGCGCGAATTTGAGCCTGGCGCCGCCGGCCGCCCTGGGGGCGCGCAGGCCGGCAGGCGTGGCCGGCGGCGTGCGCATCGCCACCTTCGGCTCTCCGCCATGCCATTTGCGCGAGCCGATGTCGAAGCGTCCGTGGCGCCAGGCGTCGAACTCGCGCTCGCTGCCGAAGAAGGCGTTGCGGTCGACATCCCCGGTGATGCCCGGCACGCGGCCGGTCGTGGTGAACTGCCAGAACTCCCAGCGGTCGCGCTCGTAGCGCTTCGCCAGCGGAGCCGCCGTCGAGCGCAGCCAGAAGGGATGGTCGTTGAGCTCGCCCTCCAGCACATCCTCGTGGAAATTGATGTCGGTATAGATGATCGGCTTCTTGCCGGTATGTTCGCGCAGGCCCTTCAGCATCTCGTTGATCTTGGCGAGCGCCAGCTCCTTCGAGATCCTGCGGGTGCATTGCGAGCCGTTCTGCCATTCGACATCGAGCACCGGCGGCAAGGCGTCGGGATCGCGCGGGATATGCTTCTTGAACCAGCGGACCTGCTCCTTGGCCGAACGGCACCACCAGACGAAGTGATAGGCGCCGCGGGCGACGCCATGCTTCTTCGCCTCGGCCCAGTTGCGCCTGAAATTCGGATCGAGATGGTCGCCGCCCTCGGTCGCCTTGATGAAGGCGAAGCGCGTGCCGGCATCCTTGACGCGAGCCCAGTCGATCTCGCCCTGCCAGCGGGAGACGTCGATGCCCTGGATCGCCTTGCGCCGCGCATCGCGGACGCCGTGATGGGGGGCGCTGTCGCCCTTCTTCGGATAAAGCGCCTGCGCCGGCTCGACGAGACCTATCATCAGGGTCGCGAAGGCGAGGGCGTTCAGCCCGATCCGTCCGCTGGTCAGCTTGCGCGCCGGCATGTGTTTCTCCCGCATCAGAGGTCCAGATGCGGGGAGCGTGGTTAAGCGCCGGTTAGAATTGCAGCGCAGTCGAGGAATGAATTTCAGCCTTGGTTAACCGGCCGGATTCAGGCCCTCGCTCAATCGAGGACGACGGGCTCGACCTGATTGTCCATGGCCCGCATGGTCGAGGCGACGGCCGGCACGCTGCCGGGGATGCGCGCCATCGGCACGTCGCTTGGCTCCTGCGGCTCGGGGGCAGACGGCGCAGGGGGCATGGCGGGCGCAGGCAGCGGCGCCTGCTGGATCGGGGCAGGCTGTGCCGGTGCCTCCTGCCGGTTCCAGCGCCGCGTGCCGATATCGTATTCGCCGCGCAGCCAGCCGGCGAACTGGCTTTCGCTGCCGAAGAAGGCATTGCGGTCGACATCGCCCTTGATGCCGGGTACCCGCCCGGTGGTGGTGAACTGCCAGAAAGCCCAGGGGCGGTTGCTGTAGCGCGCCTCCGGCAGCGCTGCGGTCGAGCGGATCCAGTACGGGTAATCGTTGAACTGCCCCTCCAATACCTCGCGGTGGAAGGTGATGTCGGTATAGATCACCGGCTTCTTGCCGGTGAGCTGCTCGAGCTCGGTCAGCATGAGCGCGATCTTCTCGCGGGCAAGCTGGGCGTCGATCTTGCGCGAGCAGGTCCGCGAATGGCCGTTCCATTCGACGTCGAGCACGGGCGGCAGTGCGTCGGGATCGTTCGGGATCTGCTGCTTGAACCAGACCGCCTGCTCATGGGCCGGGCGGCACCAGAAGACGAAATGGTAGGCGCCGCGCGGGACGCCGGCGCGGCGTGCGCCCTCCCAGTTGCGGCGGAAGTTCGGATCGACATGGTCGCCGCCTTCGGTCGCCTTCATGTAGACGAAGCGGGTGCCGGCCGCCTTGACGGCGCTCCAGTCGATCTCGCCCTGCCAGCGCGAGATGTCGATGCCGTGGACCGGGTATTTGTGGGCCGCCGCGACGCCCGGATGCGGGCGGGCATCGCCCTTCGACGGATAGCTGTCGAGCGCCACGCAGCCGCCGAGCGCCACGAAAGCAGCGATGGCCAGAAGGGGGAGAGCACGGAAACGGGGCATGCGGCGAGCGTTCATGTCGAGCAGAATTGCCGGGAATGCTTGATGGCCGGTTTACGTTACCAAAGTTCTGCCGCCTGTCAGCCCGATCGGTGGCGGCGCGGAATCGGCTAGCGTCATTCTCGGGCGGAGCGCAGCGTAGACCCGAGAATCTTCGGCAAGGTAAGCTCAGGAGCCTCTTCCGGCATGAGATGCTCGGGGCAAGCCCGAGCATGACGGCGTGACGAAGTCCGGAAACGCGAAAGGCGACCCGCTGGGTCGCCTTTCGCTGGATTTTCATCCGAATTTGGTGCGGTCGAGAGGACTCGAACCTCCACGGGTCTCCCCGCTACCACCTCAAGGTAGTGCGTCTACCAATTCCGCCACGACCGCAGCTCTGTTCCGGTTGCGGGCGGTGCAACCAGGGAGCGGCGCCGATCTAGCAAATCGAATCCGCCGCCACAAGAGCGTCATCAAGGAAAAACGCAGAAGCGCGATTTTTCCCCAGATCGGCCGGTTCAGGCGGCTTCGGCGACGGTCTGCAGGGTGTAGATCGTCGGGCGCTTCAGCATCTGGGTGATCTCGACCGAGATGCGTGCGCCGCTGACCACGACGATTCCCTTGGCGAAGGGGTGGTTGTTGGCGAGAATCTGGACCTCGTCGGTCTCGCTGGTGTTGAGTTCGATGATCGCGCCGCGGCCCAGGCGCAGCAGCTTGTAGATCGGCATCTCGGTCTGGCCGAGCACCACCGTGAGTTCCACCGGGACGAGATCGAGATCGGCCTTCAAGTTCTGTCTCCGGAACCCTACTTCAGAATTGGACCAGCGAAACTTGCCTGCCTGCCGGTTTTGGGCGCAAGAGGCGTTGCGAGGGCCGTGCCGGATGTTGTCGCCAGCCCGGAAACTTTGGACGGAACATGGTTAAGCCATGGTGAAGATGCGTGAGGAACTGGCTGTCTCCTTCCTGCCGGAAGGGACGTCCGAGCCGGTCGAATGGGTCGTGAGCGAAGGGCTCGTCGGTTATGACGAGGCCGTCGCCGAGATGGAGGCCCGTGCCGGGCTGATCGCCGACGGGGTGGCGTGCGAGCGCGTCTGGCTGGTCGAGCATCCGCCGCTCTATACCGCCGGCACCTCGGCCCGCGACGAGGACCTGATCGCTCCCGAGCGATTCCCGGTGTTCCGCTCCGGGCGGGGTGGGCAGTTCACCTATCACGGCCCGGGCCAGCGCGTGGCCTATGTCATGATCGACCTGAAGCGGCGCCAGCCGGATCTGCGCCGCTTCGTCGCCGCGCTGGAAGGCTGGCTGATCGGCGCGCTCGACGATTTCAACGTGCGCGGCGAGCGACGGGAGGACCGTGTCGGCGTCTGGGTGCGCCGGCCCACCAAGGGTGCCGACACCGAGGACAAGATCGCCGCGATCGGCATCCGCGTCCGGCGCTGGGTCTCGTTCCACGGCATCTCGCTGAATGTCGAGCCGGACCTGACGCATTTCGACGGGATCGTGCCCTGCGGCGTCAGCCAACACGGGGTTACCTCGCTGGTCGATCTCGGCCTGCCGGTGACGATGCCGGAGGTCGATTCGGTGTTGCGCGAGGCGTTCGAGCGCGTGTTCGGCCCGACCGTCCAAGCCTGATTTACCGGCCGTTAGCCATGGCGCCGCCATTTTTGCCCTTGGGGTTGGGCTGAAGATGGGGATGACCATGCGAAGCGTTTTTCTGGCGGGCGGCCTCGCCCTGCTGCTGGCGGCCTGCAACACGACCGACCAGCGTATCGCCGGCGCTGCGGCCGGCGCGGGAGCCGGCGCCCTTGTCGGCGGGCCGATCGGGGCCATCGCCGGCGGCGCGATCGGCGCAGTCGCGGCGCCGTCGGTCACCGGCTCGATCAACAAGATGCAGGAATGAGCCGCTCCAGCGGCGCGGATTCGCACGGCCGCGTCCGTGCGTCCGCGCCGGTTGGCGTTTTCGACGCGGCGCGCCATAAACTCGGCAGCGATTGTTACCGAGGAGCGCGCCCGTGCCTGTCATCGAGAGCAAGGTCGATCTGAATTCGGCCGAGACGCGCGCCAATGCCGAAGCCTGGGCCGGATTGCGCGACGAACTCCAGCAGCATCGCGCCACCGCCGCGCTCGGCGGCAATGCCAAGTCCCGCGAGCGCCACACGGCGCGCGGCAAGCTTCTGCCCCGCGAGCGCGTGCTGCGCCTGACCGATCCGGGCTCCGCCTTCCTCGAGATCGGCTCGCTCGCCGCCTTCGGCATGTATGAAGGCGATGTCCATGCCGCCGGCATGATCGCCGGCATCGGCCGCGTCGCCGGTCGCGAATGCATGATCGTTTGCAACGATGCGACGATCAAAGGCGGCACCTATTATCCGATGACGGTGAAGAAGCATCTGCGGGCGCAGGAGATCGCGCGCGAGAACCGCTTGCCCTGCATCTACCTCGTCGATTCCGGCGGTGCGAACCTGCCGCACCAGACCGAGGTCTTCCCCGATCGCGAGCATTTCGGCCGCATCTTCTACAACCAGGCGACGCTCTCGGCCGAGGGCATTCCGCAGGTCGCGGTGGTGATGGGCTCCTGCACCGCCGGCGGCGCCTATGTCCCGGCGATGTCGGACGAGACGGTGATCGTCCGGAAGCAGGGCACGATCTTCCTAGGCGGCCCGCCGCTGGTGAAGGCCGCGACCGGCGAGGTCGTCTCGGCCGAGGACCTGGGCGGCGCCGATGTCCATGCGCGTCTCTCGGGCGTCGCGGATCATTATGCCGGCGACGATACCCATGCGCTCGCCATCGCCCGGCGGATCGCCGGCAACCTCAACAGCGTCAAGCGCCCGGATATCGACATCGCCGAGCCGGTCGAGCCGCTCTATGACCCGGCCGAGCTGGAGGCGGTCGTGCCGACCGACCTCAAGAAGCAGTACGACATCCGCGAGGTGATCGCGCGCCTCGTCGACGGCTCGGAGTTCGACGAGTTCAAGAAGCTCTACGGCACGACGCTGGTCACGGGGTTCGCCCGTATCCACGGCATCCCGGTCGGCATCATCGCCAATAACGGCATCCTATTCTCGGAGAGCGCGCTGAAGGGCGCGCATTTCATCGAATTGTGTTGCCAGCGGCGGATTCCGCTGCTCTTCCTGCAGAACATCACCGGCTTCATGGTCGGCCGCGATGTCGAGACGCGCGGCATCGCCAAGGACGGCGCGAAGCTCGTCACGGCGGTGGCCTCGGCGCGGGTGCCGAAGATCACGGTGCTGGTCGGCGGCTCGTTCGGCGCCGGCAATTACGGCATGTGCGGGCGAGCCTATTCGCCGCGCTTCCTGTTCACCTGGCCGAATTCGCGGATCTCGGTGATGGGTGGAGAGCAGGCGGCCAGCGTGCTGGCGACGGTGCGCCGCGACAATATCGAGGCCGAGGGCAAAAGCTGGCCGGCAGCCGACGAGGAAGCCTTCAAGGCGCCGATCCGCAACCGTTATGAAGAAGAAGGTTCGCCCTACTTTGCGACGGCGCGGCTCTGGGATGACGGCATCATCCTGCCCTCGGAAACGCGCCGCGTGCTGGCGCTGGCCTTCTCCGCGACGCTCAATGCCGAGGTGCCGGAGACGAAGTTCGGCGTGTTCCGGATGTGAGAGCATCCGCGTGTCATTCTCGGGCGACCGCAGGGCGACCCGAGAATCTCAGGGCGAGAGGGCTCTGGTTTCCGAGATGCTCGGGTCAAGCCCGAGCATGATGGCGAACGGGCGCCTCACCCCAGCGAGAACGCCTCGTGCACCGCGCTCTGCACGCCCCCGCCCATGACCGGACCGCCGCCCGCGACATGGACCGCGTCGCCGACGAGGGCTGCACCCAGCCCGTGGCGTGGCGTCAGCATCGGCGCGTATTGCTCCCAGCCGTCGGTGGCGGGGTCATAGGCCTCCATCTGGCCGAAGACGCGGTTGGTGCCTTCGCCGCCCATGACGAAGACCTTGCCGCGATAGAGCACCGCGCCATGGCCGGAGCGGCCGGTCGGCGCCGGGGTTCGCATTGTCCATTTATCCGCAGCCGGATCGTAGGAATGGTGCAGGTTCGAGTTGGTGTGGAAGGAATCGACGCGCCCGCCGATGACATGGATCAGGCTGCCGATGGCGAGCGTTCCGGTGTGGTCGCGGGCGGTCGGTAGCGGTCTGCGCTCGCTCCAGCGGTCGGCCTTGGGATCGTAGACCAGATGCCAGTCGATCGAGCGCTTGGTCTCGGTGGTCTCGCCGACGGCGCCGCCGATGACATGCAGCACGCCGCCGAGGCCGACCACGGCGGTCGAGCCGGCAGCGCGGGGCAGGGCGGCGATCTCGGTCCAGCGATCGGCCCTGGGATCATAGGTGAAGCAGCGCGGATGCGGCTTGCGGTTCTGTTCGAGGAAGCCGCCGATGGCGAAAAGCCTGCCGTCGAGAAAGGCGACGCCGACATGGTTGGCGCCCTGGGGCAGCGGCGCACCATCGTTCCATGTGTCGGCCTTGCCGTCATAGACATGGTGGTAGGCCCGGTCGGTGCGTTGCTCGCCATAGCCGCCGACGACATGCATCCGGTCCTCGAAGGACGTCGCCCAGGCCATTTCCGAGCGCGGCAACGGCAGCGGCGCCTTGGCGCTCCAGCGGCCGGGGGAAGCTGCTTTCGGGGCCGGCGAATCGAAGACGTTCTGCGTCGCGGCGAGCGGCGGTCTCTCGATCCGGCCCGGCTGGTTCAGGCGCTCGTATTGCGGGCCGTGATGTTCGTGGCCCTGCTGCTGGGCAAGCGCCGGGCTTGCGAGTGCGGCTGCGCCGGCCGCAAGCAGATGGCGGCGGTTCAGGCTGGTCATCGCGACGTCCTCCCTACTACAAGGATAAGGCAGGTCCGGCGGGCGGCAAGCGCATGGGGTGCCCGCTGCCTGATGGTTCCCCTCGGCGGTTTCGCCCGTTATGGTCGGGCGCTATCTCAAACGATTTAGGTCTAGGGAAATACGGGGAAACGCATGGCGGGACATAACAAGGTCGCGATCATCACCGGCGCCGGCTCGGGCGTGGGGCGCTCGGTCGCCATCGCCTTCCTGAAGGACGGCTATCGCACCGTACTGGCCGGCCGCCGCGCGGATGCGCTCGAGGAGACGATCCAGCTCTCCGGCGTCGAGAAGGACCGGGCGCTGGCGGTGCCGACCGACGTCACCGACAAGGCCTCGGTCGAGAACCTGTTCGCCAGGACGAAAGACGCCTTCGGCCGGGTCGACGTTCTCTTCAACAATGCCGGCGTCAATGCGCCGGGCGGCATCCTGCTGGAGGATCTCTCGCTGGAGGATTGGCAGAAGGTGGTCGACACCAACCTGACCGGACCGTTCCTCTGCACGCAGGCCGCCTTCAAGGCGATGAAGGAGCAGCAGCCGCAGGGCGGGCGCATCATCAATAACGGCTCGATCTCGGCCCATGCGCCGCGGCCGAATTCCGTCGCCTATACCGCGACCAAGCATGCGATCTCGGGTCTGACCAAGACGGCCGCGCTCGACGGGCGCAAATACGACATCGCCGTCGGCCAGGTCGATATCGGCAATGCGCTGACCGAGATGGCGCGCAGGATGACGACCGGCGTGCCGCAGGCGGACGGCTCGATCAAGGTCGAGCCGGTGATGGATGTGGAGAACGTCGCGACGACCGTGCTCCATATGGCCGGCCTGCCGCCCGAGGCCAATGTGCTCTTCGTCACGGTTATGGCGACCAAGGCTCCGTTCGTCGGTCGTGGCTAGAGCATCGGCCCGAAAAGTGGAACGCGGTTTTCGGGAAAAGCCGATGCAAGATCAAAGAGCTAGAGTATCGGACTGAATACGATATTCAGTCCGATACTCTAAGCAAAAGCCGGCGTCCCCGTCGCGGGACGCCGGCGCAGATCCGTTACTTCGTGCCCCAGATGTCGCGGTCGATCTTGCCGCTCAGCTCCGGGTACTGGCCGGCGTCGAAACGCGGCACGCCGGATCTGCGCTGAGCGAGATAGTCCGCCGTCAGCTTCGTCACCGTTCCGGAAAGCAGCACGATCGCGATCAGGTTGATCGTCGCCATCAGGCCCATCACCGCATCGGCCGCGTCGAACACGGTGGCGACGCTTTCATAGGCACCCCAGATCACCATCACCAGCGCGCCGAGCCTGAGGATGGCGAGGCCGGTCGTGCCGTTGGCGCCGAGATAGGTCATCGCGTTCTCGGCATAGGCGTAGTTGCCGATGATCGAGGTGAAGGCGAAGAAGAAGATCGCGATGGCGATGAAATAGCGGCCGGCTTCGCCGATATGCGCGCTCATCGCCTCCTGGGTGAGCGGGGTGCCGGTGACGCCGGAGCCCGGAACGAGCTTCTGCGAGAGCAGGATCATCACCGCCGTCGCGGTGCAGATCAGGATCGTGTCGATGAAGACGCCCAATGCCTGCACGAAGCCCTGGGATGACGGGTGATGCGGGTTCGGCGTGGCGACGGCGGCGATGTTGGGTGCAGAGCCCATGCCGGCCTCGTTGGAGAACAGGCCGCGCTTGACGCCGTTGAGCATCGCCGCGGCGATGCCCCCGCCCGCAGCCTCCAGGCCGAAGGCGCTCTTGACGATCAGCGCGATCATCGCGGGCACTTCCGTCAGATGCGTCACCAGCACGTAGATCGAGACGAGCAGATAGGCGGCGGCCATGAACGGGACGACATATTCGGCGACGCGCGCGATCGTGCTGATGCCGCCGAAGATCACGATCCCCGAGATGACCGCGAGCGCGATGCCGACATAGAGCTTGTTGAAGCCGAATGCCCCCTGCATCGCGTCGGCGATCGAGTTCGCCTGCACGGCATTGAAGACGAGGCCGAAGACCAGGATCAGGCAGAGCGAGAACAGCACCGCCGCCCAGGGCGCGTTCAAGCCCCTGGCGATGTAGAAGGCCGGGCCGCCGCGGTATTGCCCGTTCTCGTCGCGGGTCTTGTAGAGCTGGGCGAGCGTGCTTTCCGAATAGGCTGTCGCCATGCCGACAAGCGCCACCATCCACATCCAGAAGATCGCGCCGGGGCCTCCGAGATACAGCGCGACCGCGACGCCCGCGAGATTGCCGGTGCCGACGCGCGACGCCAGGCTGGTGCAGAGCGCCTGGAACGGGGTGATGCCGCTCTTGTCCTCGATGGGCGCGTTCAGCACGGAGCGAAAGAGCTCGGGGAAATGCAGGATCTGCAGGAATTTCAGGCGCAGCGTGAAGAAGATGCCGACGGCCAGCAGCCCGTAGATCAGCACATAGCCCCAGAAGACGGTGTTGAGGAAACCAATGATCGTGGTCATGCCAATTCTTCCTCCTCCAATAAAAGCGCTGAAATTCTGCTTTCGATCTCCTGATGGTCCTGCCGCCCTCGCGGAAAGCCGGTTCCGCCGTGCTCATGTTCCGGCCGTGTCGTTTCCCCAGCTAATCATGTCGAATCCCCGCTGGGAAGCAGGCTTGCAGTTTGGTGCGATCGCGCCAGACTGGCGGGCGTGAAGCAGGGCGCCCCGTGACGAGCAGCGAGAGTTCAGGGACGGTCACGGGCGAGCCCGGCCCGTTCGCGCCGGTGGATCGGCAGGTGGCCCGCGCCTATACGCTGACCATCTGGGGCATCGCGCTCGGTATCCTGATCCAGGCGGTGGCGACCGTCGCCTGGGCGCTCGCCATCGGCAATGCGCAGCTCTTCAAGGACGGCGTCGACTGGGTCTACGACGTCGCGCTCTACGGGATCGCGGCGATCGTCTTCGGCCGCGACGCGCGGATCGAGCGGCTCGCGGCCCTGGTAATCGGCGCGGTGATGGCGGTCGCCGGATTGCACACCCTCTACGATCTCTGGGACAAGATCGTCCGGCCACGGCCGATCGAGGTCTGGACGCTCGGCTTTGCCGCGGCGAGCGCCATCGTCATCGCCTTCCTCGTCGTCGCCGCGCTCTGGCGTTTCCGGCGCGAGCAGAACCCGGTGATCAAGGCGACCTGGCTGTCGAGCCGCAACGACACAATCTCGACCACCGGCTTTGCGCTGGTCGGGCTCGCCGCCCGCGTCGCGCCGGTGCGCTGGCCCGAATACCTGTTCGATCTCGTCGTCGCCGGCATCTGCTTCCAGGCGACCTGGGCGATCTGGCGCTCGCTGCGGCGGAGCGTGGAAACGGAAGCATCCCAAACCGGTTTGCGCAACAAGGCGCAGACAGACGCCGCAGGCGGGCTATAAAGGCGGCACGTCTCCTGAGGATGCCGCCGCCATGACGATCGCCGCCAAGCTGCCCTCCATCCTGATCGCCAATCGCGGCGAGATCGCCTGCCGGGTGATCCGCACCGCCAGGCGGCTGGGCCTGCGCACCATCGCCGTCCATTCGGATGCCGATGCCGAGGCGCTGTTCGTGCAGATGGCGGACGAGGCCTATCATATCGGCCCGGCCCCGGCCCGCGAGAGCTATCTCGACGCCGACAAGATCCTCGCCGTCGCAAAGCAGGCCGGCGCCGCCTGCATTCATCCGGGCTATGGCTTCCTCTCCGAGAACGCCGAGTTCGCCGATGCCTGCGCGGAGGCCGGCATCGTCTTCGTCGGCCCGCCGGCCTCGGCCATTCGCGCGATGGGCCTGAAGGACGCCGCCAAGGCGCTGGTCGAGAAGGCCGATGTTCCGGTCGTGCCGGGCTATCACGGCTCCGAGCAGGGCGCCGATTTTCTGCGCTCGGAAGCGCGACGTATCGGCTACCCCGTGCTGATCAAGGCGGTCGCCGGCGGCGGCGGCAAGGGCATGAAGAAAGTCGACCGGCCTGAGGATTTCGACGATGCGCTCACCAGCGCCCAGCGCGAGGCCCAGAACGCCTTCGGTGACGCGCGCGTGCTGGTCGAGAAATACGTGCTTTCGCCGCGCCATGTCGAAATCCAGGTCTTCGGCGACAGCCACGGCAATGTCGTCCATCTCTACGAGCGCGACTGCTCCTTGCAGCGCCGCCACCAGAAGGTGATCGAGGAGGCGCCGGCGCCGGGCATGAGCGACGAGGTCCGCGCCGCGATGGGCAAGGCCGCGACCGAGGCTGCCAGGGCGGTGGGCTATGTCGGGGCAGGCACGGTCGAGTTTATCGCCGACGGGCGCGACGGGCTGAAGGCCGACGGTTTCTGGTTCATGGAGATGAACACGCGTCTTCAGGTCGAGCATCCGGTGACGGAGGCGATCACCGGGCTCGATCTCGTCGAGCTGCAGTTGAGAGTTGCGGCCGGCGAGCCGCTCGGCTTTACGCAGGCCGATGTGACGGCGACGGGTCATGCCGTCGAGGCGCGGCTTTATGCCGAGGACCCCGAGAAGGGCTTCCTGCCTTCGACCGGGAAGCTCTGGGCGCTGCAATTCCCGGAAGGAGAGAGCATCCGCATCGATACCGGCGTCGAGGCCGGCGATACCGTGACGCCGTTCTACGACCCGATGATCGCCAAGGTGATCGCGCATGGTCCTACGAGAGATGTAGCGCTCGACCGGCTCGGCGCAGCTTTGGGCGAGACGGTGGTGGCCGGGCCGCGCACCAATCTCGCCTTCCTGAAGAAGCTGACCGAGGCGGAAGGCTTCCGGAAGGGGCCGTTTGATACCGGCTTCATCGACCGCAATATCAGCGCGCTCGGCGCCGAGCCGCAGCCGCTCGATGCAGCCGCGGTGGCGGCGGCAGCGCTGCAACTGGAGGAAGAGCGGCAGGCGGCGGGCATGATCGCGGCGGCCGGCCGGGCCGAGGGCGAATCCCGCTCGCCCTGGCTCGATCCCGACGCCTTCTCGCTGATGCCGCGCCAGCCGCTGGGCCTGCCGCTGACGGTCGATGGCGAGCGCATCGAGGCGCGGATCGAGTGGCATGGCGAGGATGCGCGCGTCAGCCTGCCCGGCCACGAGATCGGCGAGGGCGAGCATGAGATCGCGCTGGCCGAGGGCGAGGGCGGCACCTGGTTCGCGCTGCATCACGGCCGGCAGACGGCGGTCTCGCTGTTCGATCCGTTCGGCGTCGATCTCGACGCGGCGGCGGGGTCCGGCGGCGTGGTCAAGGCGCCGATGCACGGCAAGCTCGTCGCGGTCTTCGTGGCGCCCGGCGAGGCCGTGACCAAGGGCCAGCGCCTCGCCATCGTCGAGGCGATGAAGATGGAGCACGTCCTGACCGCTCCGCGCGACGGCACGGTCAGCGAAGTCGCGGGCGAGCCGGGCGCGCAGGTGGCCGAGGGCGCGAAGGTGGTCGTGCTGAAGGAATAACGGAGTCGGCGGAATCGCTTGCGGGCGATTGCTGTGACCTTGATTCAAGGCCGCGGGCTTCGGTTGGAAATGGGCGCCGTCATTCCGGGGCCGCCGAAGGCCCGAGCTCGGAATTCAGAACCAGTACGTTTCGCATATCGTGTGACGGCGAGGCTACCGCGCTCTTTTCGGAAACGACATCGGGCTGGCTTCCGGGCTCATTGCTACGCGATGCTCCGGAATGACGGTGTGATTCCAGGGACGGGGCTCCCGCTCATCCGCGGCCGATTACCGGGAACTGCTCGGCCTCGTAGATCTGGCCGGAGACCGGGGCGCTGTCCTCCGAGAGCCAGAAGGCCGTGTGGGCGGCGATCTCCTCGGGCTGCATGATCCGGCCGGTCGGCGCGTCGCGCAGGGGGAGATGGTTCTGCCAGCCGGGCTTGCGGCCCTCGCGCTGCTGGGTCGCGTCCTCGTTGGCGGTCCATGTCCAGCCGACATTGAGCTGGTTGGCGCGGATGCGCTCGGGGCCGAGCGTGTTGGCGAGATTGCGCGTCATCGTCATCAGCGCGCCCTTCGACATCGAATAGACCGTGAGGTTCGAGAGGCCGCAATACGCATTGATCGAGCCGACGGTGACGATGGCGCCGGGCGATTTCTGCGCGCGGAAGGCGCGGATCGCGGCCTCGGCGCAGAGCAGGGGCGCGCGGGTGTTGATTGCGAATATATGGTCGAAAAAGGCGGCGGTGGTCTCGGTCAGGATGCCGCGCGGATAGATGCCGGCATTGTTGACGAGCCCGTCGATGCGGCCGAAGGCGGCGAGCGTGGCGTCGACGAGGGCCTGCGCGGTCGCGGGCTCGGCGAGATCGCCGGTCGTACCTGCCGTTGCGGTGCCGAGCTTCGCGACGGCCGCATCGACTTCCGCCGCGTCGCGGCCATGGATCAGCACCTTGGCTCCCTCGTCGACGAGGCGCTCGGCCATCGCAAAGCCGATGCCGGTCGAGGAGCCGGTGACGAGAATGACCTTGCCTGCTAGTCCGCGCATGGGAAGCGTCCCTGTCTGGTTCGGGAGGTCGGAATGGTCGTGAAGCGAATCGTCGCCAACATCGCAACCGCGGAACCCAAGCTGGCGCAAGCCTTCTATGGCGATCTCTTCGGCCTCACCCTCGTCATGGATCATGGCTGGATTCAGACCTATGCGGCCGAAGCGGTAACGGCCGCGCCGCAACTGAGCTTCGCCAGCGAGGGCGGCTCCGGCGCGCCGATGCCCGATCTCTCGATCGAGGTCGACGATCTCGACGCCGTGCTCGATCGGGCGCGTGCCGCCGATCATGCGATCGTGTACGGCCCGGTCGACGAGCCCTGGGGCGTCCGGCGCTTCTTCCTGCGCGATCCGTTTGGCCGGCTGGTCAATGTGCTGGCGCATCACAGCTGACAGCCGGGCTGTGGAGAAGCGTGGCGGAGACTGGTCTGGCGGCTGGCGCAGGCCTATTTTGCGGGCATGCCCCTTCACCTGCTCAAGCTCTGCGTCGGCGCGGAATCGATCAGCGATCTCGAGGACTGGATAGCCGAGCGCCAGGCTCAGCGGCGCGCCCGCGGCGAGCCGGCCGAGCAGTTGCACACCACGCGCATGGTGCCGAAGAAGATCGAGGAGATCCTCGATGGCGGCTCGCTCTACTGGGTGATCAAGGGCCAGATCTCGGCGCGCCAGCGCCTGATCGATATCCGCCCCTTCACCGATGGCGAGGGCATCGGCCGCTGCCATCTGGTGATGGAGCCGATCGTGGTGCCGGTCGAGCCGCGCCCGTTCCGCCCCTTCCAGGGCTGGCGTTACCTGCAGGTCAAGGACGCGCCGCGCGACCTCTCCGAGCATGGCGGCGAGATCGGCGAGATGCCGGAGGAGCTGCGGCGTGAGCTGGCGGGGCTGGGGCTGCTTTAGCTGAGCGGCGTCACGCTCGGGCTTGACCCGGGTATCTCGGAAACCAACGGCTTCTCGTCATGACAATCTCGAGTCTTCGCTTCGCTGCGCCGGAGAATGACGCGTTCACACCGGGATATTGTCGAGCAACCGCGTGCTGCCGATGCGGGCGGCGAGGATCAGCCGGATCGGCCCGTCCGCCAGCGAGGCGATCGGCGCCAGGGTCTCGGCATGGCGCGCTTCGAGATAGTCGAGCTCGAAGCCGGCGCCGATGATTTCGTTCTGGGCATCGGCCATCGCCTTGAACAGGTCGTCGCGGTTGCGGATGCGCGCGGCGAGATCCTGCATCGCGCGCTGGAGCAGCGGCGCAAGCGCCCGATGCTCGGCCGAGAGGTACCGGTTGCGCGAGGACATCGCGAGGCCGTCCGCCTCGCGGATCGTCGCCAGCGGAACGATCGTGATGCCGAGATCGAGGTCGGCGGCCATGCGGGTCACGACCTTGAGCTGCTGGTAGTCCTTCTCGCCGAAGATCGCAAAATCTGCGCGCGACTGCGTGAAGAGCTTGCAGCAGATGGTCGCGACGCCTTCGAAATGCGTCGGGCGGAAGCGGTCCTCCAGCCCGACGGCGGCCGGGCCGAGCAGCAATACGCGGGTGGCGAAGCCGGCCGGGTACATCTCCGCGACCGAGGGGAAGAACACCGCATCGGCTCCGGCCGCGACCAGCTTGGCGCAATCGTCGTCGAAGGTGCGCGGGTATTTCTTGAAATCCTCATGCGGCGCGAACTGCGTCGGGTTGACGAAGATCGTGATGATGACGCGCCTCGCATGGCGCTGGCCTTCACTGACGAGCGCGATATGGCCCTCGTGCAGCGCGCCCATGGTCGGAACCAGTGCGACCTTGTCGCCAGCGGCGTGCCAGCCGGCTACGGCCTCGCGCATTGCGGCGACCGTCTCGAAAACCGTGATTCCCGCCATCGCTTTGCCTTTCCCACCCGCGCCGATTTCCTCGGCCCTCATCCCGCGTGTCCGGTTGGAACCTCCAGCCCTCATCCTGAGGAGCGCTCGCAGAGCGCGTCTCGAAGGATGCGCCAGATGGTTCGGGAGCCTCCTGGAGCATCCTTCGAGACGCCGCTTCGCGGCTCCTCAGGATGAGGGCTCGGAGAATTTCCAGCCGGCCACGCGGGGCGAGGGCCGGGGAGAACACGCCGTCTCCGCCCGGCGCACGGGTAGCAAATGCCGCCGCCATGGCCAATATCAGGGCAAAGGATGATTCAGGCGGATCGAAGGGACCGATGAGCGAGAGGAAGGACCGGGCCGTCGGCAAGGCAGGTGCGACCGCGCCGGCGACGCAGTCGCAGCCGGGCGAGATCGACCGCTTTCTCGGTGCGGCGAAGCAGCTCGCGCCCCTGGCGACAGGGCAGGCGGGGCGACTGGTCTTCGCGCTCGACGCCACGATGAGCCGCCAGCCGACATGGGACCTCGCCTGTTCGCTGCAGGCCCGGATGTTCGACGTCACATCGCAAAGCGGCGGGCTGGCGGTGCAGCTCGTCTACTTCAGAGGGATCGGTGAGTGCCGCGCTTCCGGCTGGGTCGGCGAGCCGGCGCGCCTGACCGGGCTGATGCGCAAGATCGCCTGCGAGGGCGGGCAGACCCAGATCGCGCGCGTGCTGCGCCATGTCCGCGACGAGGCGAAGACGGTGCCGGTGCGGGCCTTCGTCTATGTCGGCGATGCGATGGAGGAGGATGTCGATGCGCTCGCGGCGCTCGCCGGCGAGCTCGGCCTGCGCGGCATCCGCGGCTTCGTCTTCCAGGAGGGGCATGATCCGGCGGCGAGCGGCGCTTTCGCCACGATCGCGCGATTGACCGGCGGTGCCCATGCCCGTTTCGACGTGAATGCGCCGGCCTCCCTGCTCGATCTCCTTCGCGGGGCTGCCGCCTATGCGGCCGGCGGGCGCGAGGCGATGCTCAGGCTGGCGGGCTCGATCCCTGCGGTGAAGGGGCTGATCGCTTCGATGGATGGAGGCCGCCGGTGAGTCTGCTTTACGGCGTTGCCGTGCTCATCCTGGTCTGGTGGCTGGCGAAGCTCTTCGCCGGAGCCAACCCCAAAGTGCTGGCACGCCTGGCCAAGACCGGTGGCGGTGTCGCGGCGCTCGGCATCGCCGGGCTCCTGATGGTGCGCGGCCGGATGGATATGGCGATTTTCCTCGGCGGCGTCGGCGCCTGGCTGCTCGGCTGGAGCGCGACCGGGCCGGGCGGTATCCGCTTTCCCTGGGCCGACCGCTCCGGCCCGACGCCGGGCGCGACTTCCAAGGTCAAGTCGGCCCTGCTGGAGATGGAGCTGGACCACGATAGCGGCGCGATGGCAGGCCACGTCACGGCCGGTCCCCATGCGGGGCGGGCGCTCGACAGCCTCGACATGGCGGAGCTTGCCGTGCTGATGCGCGACTGCCTCACGCGCGATCCGGACGGAGCCCGGCTGCTAGAGGCATATCTCGACCGCCGGTCGCCCGGCTGGCGTGAAGACGCTCAGCGTGATGGCGACGCGGGGCAGCGCGGCGCGCCGGGCGCGGGCGCGATGACGCAGCAGGAGGCCTACGATATCCTGGGGCTTCAGCCGGGGGCGGGCGAGGAGGCGGTCCGCGAAGCCCACCGGGCCCTGATGAAGCGCATCCACCCGGATGCCGGGGGCACCAGCGGCCTTGCCGCTCGCGTCAACCAGGCCAAGGACGTCCTTCTGAAGCAGCGCTAGCGAAGGGCTCGGGGAGTGGGTCTGCGACATGTCGTGAACTCCTTTCCCTGGTCCGAGGCTCAGCCGCGGGTGGCGAAGCAGGCGAAGCCGCCGCGCTTCAACTGGTTGCAGGCATTCTGCGCATCCTTGGAGTCGTCGAAACCGGCGAAACGGGCGCGGAAGAGGGTGGAACCGCCCTTGGCGACCTTCTCGGTGAAGGGCGAGGCACTGGCGAGCGAGGATGAGGCCTTGGCCTTGGCGCGGGCCAGGATTTCCTTGGCCTTGCCTTCGTCATCGGTGGCGCCGAGCTGGATCACCCATTTGCCGGACGCGACGATCGCGGCCTGATGCGACATGGCGGGAGCGGGCTCCTGCGCCTGAACCTTGGCGGGAGCGGGCTCGACCTTGCGGGCAACCGGGGCGGCCGGAATCTCGGCCTTCGCCTCGGCCACCTTCACCGGCTCGGCGACGGGCTCGGGCGCCTTGGCGATCGATGAGGTGACGTCGACATTCGCCGGAGGGCGCAGGACCTTGGCATCGGCCGGCTGGGCACCGATCGACCAGCGCATGGCCGAGGGCGTCGTCGTGGCGGCGACCGGGCGCATGCCGGAGATCTGCAGCGGCTGGCCGCCGGCGACAGCGACCGGGCGCGGCGGCGCGATCGGCGTGGTGGTCGGCATCGGAGCATAGGCGCGGGCGGCGGCCGGAAGAGGCTGCTCCTCGACCTGCTGGCGCGGGCGCGGCACCGGGATCGGCGCGGGCTCGGCGGCGGCCTGCTGAACCGGCAGCGAGCGCGGCCGCTCCTCCGGCTCCGGAGCCTCGGCGACCATCACCGAGGCGCGGCCGCTGGTCGAGGCGCGCGGCAGGCTGGCCAGCACGAGATCGGTCATGATCTTGTCGCGCGAGGCGCCGGAACGGCCGCCGAGCACGATCGAGACGACATGCCGGCCTTCCGATCTGGCGGAGGTCATCAGGTTGAAGCCGGAGGCGCGGGTGTAGCCGGTCTTGATGCCGTCGACGCCCTCGACCTTGCCGAGCAGGCGGTTATGGCCGCGGATCGTGCGGCTGCCGTACTGGAAGGCGCGCATCGAGAAGAGCGGATAGTATTTCGGGAAACGCTCCTGGATCGCGCGGGCGAGGATGGTGAGGTCGCGCGCCGTCGTGATGTTCGGCGGGGAATGGGGCAGGCCGTGCGGGTTGTAGAAGCGGGTCGAGCTCATGCCGAGCGCGCGCGCCTTGCGCGTCATCTGCTCGGCGAAAGCGTCCTCGGAGCCGGCGATGTTCTCGGCGACCACGACGGAGGAATCGTTGGCCGAGAGCGTGATCATGCTCTTGATCGCGTCCTCTACGGCGATGGTCGAGCCGGCGCGCAGGCCGAGCTTGGTTGGCGGTTGCGAGGCCGCGTAGGACGAGACCTTGAGCTCGGTATCCATGGTGAAGCGGCCGCGCTCCATCTGCTCGAACAGCATGTAGAGCGTCATGACCTTGGTCAGCGAGGCCGGTATGCGCGCGGCATCCTCGTTGACCGCATGCAAGGTGCGGCCGGTCCTGGCATCGACCACCATCGCGGCATAGGGAGGGGTATAGCCCCCGCCCGCGTGATGCCGGCGCTTGCGCGCCTCGGCGGGGGAGGAGGCGACCGTGGCCGCAACGGCGACGACACCGATCAGACCGGCAACGGCCCGCAGACGCGACCGCCGCAACCCAACGCAACCAGACAACATGAACCCGCCTCGAACTCTCTCACCTGGGCCGATCCCGCACCTGGCTCATCGTGGCGCAGGGGACACAGTGAGGGAGGTTAGGCGGATGCGGTTACGGAGCCGTTAAAACTTGAACGGTTGCCAATGGAACGATCTGCGTTTGGTGCAATGCAGCGTCCTCTTGACATTCATGTTGCAATGCACAATATGCAGGCAGTCCCCGGTGGTGATCTCGATTCACACGACCTTGGGGCGGCATTCCGGCCAGCCAGGCCCATCAAATCCCATGAGGCACTGCGGTGCCAGGAGACGACCCATGATGCAGCAGTTCGAGACCATGCAGAAGGCTTCCAAAGAGAACGTCGACGCCGCCCTGAAGGCTTTCGGCACCACCTCGAAGGGCGTGCAGGCGATCGCCGTCGAGACCACCGACTATGCCAAGAAGTCCTTCGAAGCCGGCACCGCCACGCTCGAGAAGCTCGCTGGCGTGAAGACCTTCGACAAGGCCCTGGAGATCCAGGCCGATTTCATCAAGACCTCGTTCGAGGGCGCCGTCGCCCAGCTCACCAAGATGGGCGAGCTTTACACCGCTCTCGCCAAGGACGCCTACAAGCCGTTCGAAGGCATCGTTGCCAAGGCCGTCCCGACCGCCCCGAAGGCGTGATCCCGGCAGGCGGCCGACAGGCCGCCTAAGCCAGGTGAGTTCAGTTGCGTTTGCGAACCCCGGCCGTGAGGCCGGGGTTTTTCATTGGGTGGGCGTCGCATCATTCGGCGCGGATCGGGAGCCGCCTGGCCTGAAAGCCGGTCTTGGACTGTTCGAAACCGGCAGCTTCGTAGAAGGCGAGCGTCGACGGCTTCTTCGAGCCCGTCATCAGCATCGCCTTGTAGCATGCGGCCGCCCAGGCGCGGTCGAGCGCAGCCTTCAGGATCGCTTTCCCCAGCCCGCGATTGCGATGGCCGGAATCGGTGACGACGTTCTCGATCAGCGCATAGGGTGTGCCGCCCCGCGTCAGGTTCGGGATGACGACCAATGTGCAGCTTGCGACCAGATCGGTGCCGAGGAGGCCGATCAGGACGGCGCTGCCTTCGAACCGCCGCAGGCTTTCCAGAATCGCCGCGGCCCTGTCATCCGGGCAGCGCTCATCCTCCGGGAGGAGATGGCGATAGAGGTTCTGAAGCGCGGGCAGGTCGGCCTGCTCTGCTCCGCGAATGACGAGCGCGGTCATGCCGGCAGGGATAGAGCATCGGCCCGAAAAGTGAAACGCGGCTTTCGGACGAAGCCGACGCAAAATCGAAGGTCTGGAGCATCGGGCTGAATGCGGTATTCAGTCCGATGCTCCAGACCATCCCGCCGCTCATGAAAAACCCCGGCCGAGGGCCGGGGTTTGGATCAGACCGCACGGCTGGCGCGTGGCTCAGGCCGGCAGGACGACGACCTTCGTCTTGACCGGCGTCTGGTCGTAGAGATCGATCATGTCCTGGCTGAGCAGGCCGACGCAGCCGCTGGTGATGCCGGAGCCGATCGATTCCTCGTCGCTCGAGGCATAGATCGTGTAGAGCGTGTACTTGCCGTTCTGGTAGAGATGCAGCGTGCGGGCGCCGAGCGGATTGTCGAGCCCACCGGGCATGCCGCGGGCATATTTCGCCGCTTCGGGCTGGCGCTTGATCATTTCCGGCGGCGGGGTCCAGGTCGCCCATTCGGACTTGCGTCCGACATAGGCGTCGCCGCTCCAGCGGAAGCCGTCGCGACCGACATTGGCGCCGTAGCGGGTGGCGTTGCCGTCGCCCTCGATGCGATAGACATAGTAGTTGGCGGGATCGACGATGATCGTGCCGGGCTCTTCCTTGCTCTCGTAGCGGACGGTGCGGCGCCAGTATTTCCGGTCGACCTTGGTGACGTCCGCTGCGGGAATCGCGAATTTCTTGTCCGGCACCGGCCCGTACATCTGCTGGGCCTCGGCGAGGCTCATGCCGTCGCCGGCGCAGCCGCCGAGCCCGAGCGCGCCGAGGCCGACGGCCGAGCCGACCAGAAACGAACGGCGGTCGACAAGGCCGGGCCGGCGTTCCAGCGAAGCCTTCGCGCCGGCGCCGCCATTCCTAGCATCGATGATCATGATCGGGGATGTCCCATGTGCTACTGCCGGGGGGGAACCGTGCCGGCCTACAATCGTGGAATTCATAGCCGGGCGGAGATTGCCGCCATAGGGCCGGGCTGGCAAGTCGAACTTCGCTTTCTGGCGAGGCAGGGCCAGACGCATGAAAAGAGCGACGGTTGCCCGTCGCTCCTGGGGTCACCACCAGCCGGGAGGCGGCGGAGGCGGATAATAGCGCGGTGGCGGCGGACCCCAGCCCGGGCCGGGACCGTAGCCATAGCCGCGCGGCGGGCCGTAGCCGCGCGGGCCGTAGCCGCCGCGGCCATGGCGCTGCTGCCGCATGGTCTCTTCCATGATCATGTGGCGCCGCTCGGCGGCAGCCGACCAGGAATACTCGGCCGGCGCCTTGTCGAGCCGCGCGGCCAGATCCCTCGGCAGGGCCTCTGAGGCGATGGCGGGCGCGGCCAGCGCGCTCCCGACTGCAATCCCGGCTAAAATCAACAGCTTGCGCATGGCAAACTCCTTTCGATGCGCATGAAACCACAAGAAGGTTCAACAGAACCTGAACCGATCGGTCGGCTGGCGTTCATCTTGCCGGCGTTCACACGGGCAGCACGGTTACGGGCGTGCCGAGCGAGACACGCGCGTAGAGATGGGCGATGTCCTGGTTGATCATGCGGATGCAGCCCGATGAGACATTGGTGCCGACCGTATAGGGCTCGAAGGTGCCGTGGATGCGGTAGCCGAGGTCGCGTCCCTCGCCGAAGAGATAGAGGGTGCGGGCGCCGAGCGGGCTTTTCGAGCCTCCGCGCACGCCGAGCCCGCGCGGGGTCTGCTCGAGCTGGGCCCTGATCGCCGGGTCGCGCGCGATCATCTCCGGCGGCGGCACCCAGTCGGCCCAGTCGCGCTTCATGTTGATCCGGGCCGCGCCCGACCAGCCGAAGCCCTCGCGCCCCACGCCGACGCCATAGCGCGTCGCGACGCGCGGGGATTCGACGAAATAGAGGTGATAGCCGGCGGGGTCGACGACGATCGAGCCCGGCTTCTCGTCGCGCGGAAACTCGACGGTCTGCCTGAGATAGCGGGCGTCGATGCGCTGGTAGTCGATCGCCTGGATCGGAAAGCGCTCGCCGGGATAGTCTGCATAGACCTCGGCATAGTTCGGCCGGGCGAGCGTGCGGGTCGAGAGCCCTCGCGGGCCCTGGCCGATCTCAGGCAAGGCGACGATGCTGCGCGAGCCGCATCCGGCCAGGCCCGCTGCCGCGACGGAGAGGGCGGGAAAGGTAAACGAGCGGCGGGTCAGCATCGGGTATCTCTCGGGAAGGTCCGAGGAGATACATCGGCTTGGATGGTTACTGTTGCGTGAACCGGTGGTTTGGGCTGCCCGACCCCGGTACCTCGGTACGATGGACCGGCTCGTGGCACCTTGCGTCCTCTGCGGACCTTGCCGAAGCGGCAACGGCATGTCCAAGATGGACATCCCCAACGATTGCCTTCCGATGTTCTCCCTCTACCGATTTGCGTTCGACCTGATCGAGCTGGTGACGTCCGATGCCCTGGCAGCGGGCATGGAGCGGCGCCAGCTCGTCAAGCGGGAGGCAGCGACCCTGATCGAACGTTGCGGCTCTGGCGCTTTCGACATTGCCCAGAATGTCGTCCAGCTCGCTCGCCGGCGCGACGACGCGGATGCCACGAAGTTATGGCTGGATGTCGCAAGAGAGATTGCTCGCCGGGATGCGAAGTCCCGACGCTGAACGCGCATCGCCGCGCCGAAGCATCCGAGCGCGGCAATGCCTGTGCCTCTGCCTACGCGATCATACGCCTTCGATGATGCGAATATCGCGCTCTGCTGCGCTGCCGAGCGCCTTGAGCGCTTCCTGATAGGCGGCGCTGTCATGCGCGGCCTTGGCTTGCTCGACGGAATCGAACTCGATCACGACCGTCCGCTGTTGCAGGCCGGCCTCATAGAGGTGAGCCGGCGTCCCACGCGCCAGGATTCGACCGCCCGCCGCCATGATGGCAGGACCGCTCAGCTTGGCATACTCCGCCAGGGCGTTCGGATCGCTGACCGAACGATACGCTGCCACCCAGTACGCCTTTGCCATCTTCGCCTCCGCTGTTGCGACAATCATCATGTCGCAGCATGCCTTGCCGCGTCGCATCCAGCGTAACGGCATCTGCTTCAAGCCGCGAGGTGGGCTAATGCAGATCGCGGCCGAAGCCGATGCATGGTCGCTTCCCGATTTGAACCGATTGAAAACAACGTCGGTTGGGCGCATCTCTAGGGGTGTGCGCCGACGCCGCGGCGCCGAGAGGTTCCGGTTTCCGCCATGCTCGACAAGTCCGCGCCGCCCCGCACGCTCAAGCTCAACGCCGCCGACAATGTCGTCGTCGCGGTCGATCCCGTCGATCTCGGCGTGACCGCGGCCGGGGTCGAGGCGCTGAAGCGCATCCCGCGCGGGCACAAGATGGCGATCGCGCCGATCGCCAAGGATCAGCCGATCCGCAAGTTCGGCCAGATCATCGGCTTCGCGGCCAGCGATATCGTGCCGGGCGACTGGGTGCACGAGCACAATACCGGCTTCCACGCCTTCGACCGCGACTATGCCTTCGCGCAGGAGGCCAAGCCCGAATTCGTGCTGCCGGTCGAGCGGCAGGCGACCTTCGAGGGCTTCCGCCGCGCCAATGGTAAGGCCGGCACGCGCAATTACGTGGGCATCCTGACCTCGGTGAACTGCTCGGCCTCGGCCGCGCGTTTCATGGCCGAGGAGGTCAAGCGCTCGGGCCTGCTCGCGGATTATCCCAATGTCGACGGCGTGATCGCGCTGACCCACGGCACGGGCTGCGGCATCGACTATAACGGCGAGAGCTTCGAGGTGCTGAAGCGCACCACCTGGGGCTATGCCTGCAACCCGAACATGGCGGCGGTGCTGGTCGTCGGCCTGGGCTGCGAGGGCTTCCAGATCAGCCGCATGAAGGAGGCCTATGGCGTCACCGAAAGCGACGTCTTCCGGACGCTGACGATCCAGGAGACCGGAGGCACGAAGAAGGCGGTCGCCGCCGGCATCGAGGCGCTGAAAGTGATGCTGCCGATCGCCAACCGGGCGGTGCGCGAGACGGTGCCGGCCTCCGAGCTGATGCTGGCCCTGCAATGCGGCGGCTCGGACGGCTATTCCGGTATCACCGCCAATCCGGCACTGGGCGCGGCCGTTGACATCCTCGTTGAGCATGGCGGCACCGCGATCCTCTCGGAGACGCCCGAAATCTACGGCGCCGAGCATCTGCTGACGCGCCGTGCCGCCACCCGCGAGGTCGGCGAGAAGCTCGTTGGCATCATCAAGTGGTGGGAGGACTATACCGAGCGCGCCCGGATGAGCATGAACAACAATCCCTCGCCGGGGAACAAGGCGGGCGGGCTCACCACCATCCTGGAGAAGTCGCTGGGTGCGGCGGCCAAGGGCGGCACCAAGACGCTCTCGGCGGTCTATCATTATGCCGAGCCGGTGAAGGCGAAGGGCTTCGTCTACATGGACACGCCCGGCTACGATCCCGTCGCGGCGACCGGGCAGGTGGCCGGCGGCTCGAACATCCTCGCCTTCACGACGGGGCGCGGCTCGGCCTATGGCTGCAAGCCGACGCCTTCGGTCAAGCTCGCGACCAACACGCCGATCTACGAGAAGATGATCGACGACATGGACATCAATTGCGGCGACGTGCTCGACGGCGTCTCGCTGGAGCAGAAGGGCCGCGAGATCTTCGAGACGCTCCTGAAGATCGCCTCGGGCGAGCGGAGCAAGTCCGAGCAGCTCGGCTATGGCGACGCCGAATACGTGCCCTGGCAGATCGGCGCGACGATGTGAAAAGGCCCTGTCCTTCCGGGTTCGCGCCTGCGGCGCGCCCCGGAATGACAAGGGCGCGACTCGAAGTTTGATCGCGTCTCCGGAAGGGCCGTCCGCGATTTTCTGCCGCGCGGGTTGAACCTGCCGCGCGGCCGAGGCGACCAAGGATGGCTCCGGCCCGGCCGGAGCCCTCCCTCTCGTCGGCTCGGATCTCCATGAAGACCTTCTTCCTCGTCACCATCCCGCGCGTCCTGCTCGGGGTGATCTTCCTGATCAGCGCCGTGGACGGCTTCTGGTGGCTCGCCACCGGCGTAAACCTGATCCATCCGCCGATCAGCCCGCGCGGCGTCGTCTTCGAGACCGCCCTGCAGGATTCAGGCTTCATCTGGCCCTTCATCAAGGCGATCAACCTGACCGGCGCGCTGAGCCTGATCTCGAACGTCGTGCCGGCCTTCGGCCTCGCGCTGATCGCGCCCGTGATGGCGGTGATCGTGCTGTTCCACGCGACGATCAACCCGCAGGGCCTGCCGGTTGCGGTCATCCTCGTCGTGCTCGGCTCGATGCTGGTCTGGGCCTATCGCGACCGTTACGCGGAGATGTTCCGGTAAGGCCGGCGTCGCCAGAGCTTTCCCGTCATGGTCGGGCTTGTCCCGACCATCCACGTCTTCAACAGTCGAGGAGCGTGTTCAAGACGTCGATGCTCGCCACAAGAGCGAGCATGACGGCGTGGTCAGCAGTCGGTCAGATCGCAAAACCCGTCAGCCGCTCGCGCAAGCCTTCGATCCTGTCGGCCGCGACATTGGCGATGGCGATGCGCAGGTGGCTTTCCTGGCCGGGACCGAAATAGGGACCGGGCAGGGCGAGCACGCCACAATCCTCGACCAGGCGGCGCGCGACTTCGGCCGCCTTCACGCCCGCGAACGGATGGGCGACATAGGCGAAATAGGCGCCGGCCGAGAGCACGCGCCAGCCGTTGAGCGGCGCCATCGCCTTGCGGAAGAGATCGGCGCGGGCGTTGATCTCGGCGCGGTTGCGCTCGCGCCAGTCGCGAATGCCGTCGATGCCCCAGGTCACCGCCGCCTGACCGGCCCGGACCGGGCTGATCTGGACGCAGTCGAGCACCTTGCCGATCTGGGCGAGCGCCGGTTCGCCGGCGGTGATCGCGCCGAGGCGCCAGCCCGGAATCGCATAGGCTTTCGAGAAGCTGTAGAGGCCGATCACCGAATCCTGCCAGCTTGTTGTCGCGAAGACTTCATGCGGCCTGACAACGTCCCCAGGCAGGAAATCGCGATAAGTCTCGTCCAGCACCAGCCAGATGCCGCGCCTTGCGCAGAGCGCGGAAAAGGCCGCGATGGTCTCAGGTGGATAGACCGAGCCGGTCGGGTTGTTGGGAGTGACGAGGACGATGGCGCGGGTGCGGTCGTCGATCAGTGGCTCGGCCGTCGCGACATCCGGCACGAAGCCGGCTTCCGGCGCGCAGGGTAGCGGCCGGGCCTCGACGCCGAGCATGGTCAGCGTCATCTCGTGGTTGAAATACCAGGGCGTCGGCAGCAGCACGTTGTCGCCCGCCCGCGCCAGCGCCATCATCGTCACGACATAGGCCTGGTTGCAGCCTGAGGTGATAGCGACCTCGGCCGGCTTGAAGACCGTGCCGTAGATGCGCGAAATGTCGGCCGCATAGGCCTCGCGCAAGGTCGCGTCGCCGGTGATGCCGCCATAGCGCGTGCTGCCGGGCTCGGCCGCGGCCGTCGCCAGTTTCTCTAACAGAGCTGTCGGAGGCGGGGCGCCGGGAACCGCCTGCGAAAGGTCGATCAGCGGGCCGCGGGCGCCGCCATAGGCGCGTGCCCAGCCCTGCGCCTCCGGGATCGGCGGCGTGCCGGTGTCGATGAGATCGGGATTGAGCGAGGCGGTGGCGGTCGTCGGCATGGTCTCACTGGTTTGCGGCGTGCGTGGCTTTGCGTCAATCGCCTTGGAAGCGTCGCAAGCGCGCGCCATATCTGGAGCGTTTCCAATCCAGCGAACGGACGGGTTCATGCAGGACGAGACCGAGGATGCCATCGCCGCATTGCAGGAACTGCTCGACGAGGCGGACAGCATCGTCAGCTTCACCGGCGCCGGCATCTCGACGGAATCGGGCGTGCCGGATTTCCGCACGCCGGGCTCGCCCTGGATGGTCAACAAGCCGATTCCCTACGACGCCTTCGTCCAGAGCCGCGAGGTCCGGATCGAGGCCTGGCGCCGCAAGTTCACGATGGACGACCATTATCGCGAGGCGGCGCCCAATAGCGGCCATCGCGCGCTCGCCCGGCTGGTGGCGGAGGGGCGTTCGCCGGCCATCGTCACCCAGAACATCGACGGCCTGCACCAGGCCTCCGGCGTGTCCGAGGACAAGGTGATCGAACTGCATGGCAACGGCACCTATGCGACCTGCCTGACCTGCGGCTGGCGGCATGAACTGGCGGCGATCCGCCCGGTCTTCGAGGCGACGGGCGAGCCGCCGGCCTGCACGGTCTGTGGCGGCCCGGTGAAATCGGCGACGATCTCCTTCGGGCAGGCGATGCCGCAGGAGGCGATGAAGCGGGCGCAGCTCCTGGCGCTGGAGTGCGACTTGTTCCTCGTCGTCGGCTCGTCGCTGGTGGTCTTTCCGGCCGCGACCCTGCCGGTGATCGCCAAGCGGCAGGGGGCGAAGCTCGTCATCCTCAACCGCGAGCCCACCGAGCTCGACCCGATCGCCGACCTCGTCATCCGTGCCGAAAGCGGGGCGGTGCTGGGCGCGTTGCTGCGTTAGTCGCGCGAGGCGAGCGCGAGCCTGATCGCGAGACCGCCGAAGACCGCGCCCAGCAGACGCTGCGGTAGACGCGCCAGCGCCGGCCGGTTCGCGAGAGCCTGACCGATGCGGCTCGCCGCGAGGATGACGATGCCGTTCGCCAGCAGGCCCATGACGTTCAGGATCGTCGCGAGGACGATGACCTGAAGCGCGATCGAGCCCAGTTGCGGCTTCAGGAACTGCGGCAGCAGCGCCAGCATGAACAGCGCCATCTTCGGGTTGAGCAGGTTGGTCCAGAGCCCCTGCAGGAAGATGCGGCGCAAGGGGATGGCCGCGAGGCGGCCGGGCGCGAAGAGCGGGGCCCGCGTGCGCAAGGTCGTCCAGGCGAGATAGGCGAGATAGGCGGCGCCGGCCCAGCGCAGCAGGTCATAGGCCGCGGGCACGAGGATAAAGAGCTGGGACAGGCCGAATGCCGCCGCGAAGGCCTGGAGATAGCTGCCGATCGCAATGCCGGCATAGGTGAGGAGGCCCGCCACCCGCCCCTGGCTCAGGCTGCGCGAGGCGATCAGCAGCATGTCGGGGCCGGGCGTGGCCGTGAGGACCGCCGCCGCGGCGGTGAACAGCGCGAGCGTGGACAGGTCGAGCATGGGCGAATCCGGCTGACGTGGCGTTCCATCATCGTGCCACGTCGCTTGCGATGCCCGTAGCGCGTCCGCCGATGGCCCGGTCTGTGCTGCTGTCGGGGCTGACGGATGATGTGGACGAATTTTTCGGGGCTGTATCCTGAATCGGCAGCAATGGTATCGTGACAACGCGAATCAAGCGTTGCGCGTGGGGGTGAGCGGCACATGTCCGACGAATTCGGTGAGAGCGGGCGGCCACCGATGGGTCCCATCCAGTCACTCAATCGAGTCGTGCGGCTCGATGGATCAGGCAATCACGCGTCGGAAGTGCCGGTGGAGATCGCCGGCTACGTGAAGTGGTTCGATGTTTCCAAGGGCTACGGCTTCGTCGTGCCGGAGGCGGGCGGCGCCGACGTCCTGCTGCATGTCACGATCCTGAAGCGCGATGGATTCAACACGATAGCCGAAGGGGCTCGCATCGTGCTCGAAGCCGTCGAGAAGGCCCGGGGCCGCCAGGCGGTGCGCGTGCTTTCGATCGACACGACCTCCGGCCGCCACCCGTCCGAAATGCCGATGGCGCGCACCAATGTCGCGATCACGCCGACGAGCGGGCTGGAGCGCATGGTGGTGAAGTGGTTCAACCGCCTGCGTGGCTTCGGCTTCGTCTCGAAGGGAGAGGGCGCGCCCGACATCTTCGTGCATATGGAGACGCTGCGCCGCTACGGCCTCGTCGAGCTGGTGCCGGGGCAGACGGTGCTGGTGCGCTATGGACCCGGGCCGAAGGGGCTGATGGCGGCGGAAATCCATCTGGAACAGGACGTGGCCGCGACCGCGGCGCACTGAGGTGGACAAGGGGCCGAGGCAGCCGCCGCATTTCGGTCTTCGGCCGAGCGATCCTTTTCCTGCCTTTTTTCGCGATAGGCTTAAGTCTCGGCGACCGGGTTTACGGTTCATCAATCGGCGCGGCTTTGAGATGTCGGCTTCTCCGGAGGCCGCGTCATCGTTCTTCTGCTCAGTGATCGCGACGATCGCCGCCCGGCGCTGCAACGGATTCTCTCGGTCTGGGGTCCGTGCACGGCTTTATCGCCTGGCGATGGCCTGGTTGCCCCGCCGGAGGGCGATCCGCTTCTCGTCGTCGATCTCGATCTCTCCGAGCGTTTGAGCATCGAGACCGCGCGTGCCGCGCTGGCGACGCTGGGGTTCTCGATCTCGCGTCGCATTTTTCTGCTCCGCGACATGTCGAGCCGCTGCCAGATCCAGGCCAATGCGCTCGGAGCGACCGATATCCTGCCGGCGGATGTTCCGGCGGTCGTGCTGCTCGAGAGGATCGGGTTGCTGCTGGCTCCGCCAGACCAATCTGACAGCGCGGCCGCGCTCGGGCGCCGCTTCGTCGCTGCCTCGGCGGCGCTGTCCGATCTGATGGGAGCCGCGGAGGCCGGCGCCGGATTGCCGGTGCGGGCGATCGAAGACAGCGTCACGGCCCTCAACCGCGCGGCCGATGGCGGCGACCTCAATGCCTGGCTCGACATGGTGTGGCGGCATGACGATGCCACCTATCAGCATTGCCTGCTCGTCTCGGGACTGGCCGCGGCCTTCGCCCAGCGGCTCGGGTTCCGCGAGGCCGACCGGCGCCTGATCGCCGAGGCGGCCGTCCTGCACGATATCGGCAAGGCCCGGATTCCGCTGGATATCCTGCGCAAGCCCACAGGGCTGTCAGCGGCCGAGCGTGAGGTCATGCGCCGGCATCCGGGGATCGGCCACGACATGCTGGTCGCGCAGGGCGGTTTCGCGCCGGCGGTTCTGGCCGCGGTGCTCTCGCATCACGAATATCTCGACGGCTCGGGCTATCCGCAGGGGCTCAGCGGTAGCGACATCCCCGATCCCGTCAGGATCATCACGATCTGCGACGTTTATGCCGCCCTCATCGAGCGGCGCAGCTACAAGCCGCCGCTACCGCCCGGCGAGGCCTATGCGGCGCTCGTCGCGATGGGCGGCAAGCTGGACCGCGATCTCGTCCGGGTCTTCGGCGAGGTCGTGCTCGATGCCGCGATCATGCGACTCGGCCAATACGGCAGGCCGGTACTGAAACGCGCGGCAGGCCAAGTCGCCTGAGAGGGCGGGCGGGAACTCCGGCTCGCTCGCCTGAGCGTCAGACGGCGAAGGACGTCCCGCAGCCGCAGGAACTGGTCGCGTTCGGGTTGGTGATGCGGAAGGACTGGCCGATAAGGTCGTCGACGAAATCGATCGTGCAGCCTTCGAGCAGGTCGAGCGAGGTCTCATCGATCAGGACGGTGGCGCCGTCGCGCTCGATGACGAGATCGTCCGCGGCCTTCTCCCGGTCGATGTCGAAGATGTACTGGAAGCCGGAGCAGCCGCCGCCGGCCACGCTGACGCGCAGCATCGAGCCCGGCGGCTCCTTGGCCATCACCGAGATGATCCGTTTGGCGGCATTCGCGGTCACCGCGATGCCGCGCGGGTTGACCGCAAGATCGGTCGACATGGTCAGATGCTCCTTGCACCCTGGTTGCCCGGAAAGGTAATGGCCCGGCAGCGCCTCTACAAGCTCGGGCGCGTGACGGGGCAGCCATGCCGCATCCACAGAACCCGCCTTCCGGCTTTTCCTTCGCGCCCGGCACAGAGCCGGGAGAGCGCTGGCGCGCGCGCTATGCCTGCCGCTCGACGACGAGCCGGGGGCGCCTCGTGGCGGAGCCGGCCTCGGCAACGCGCGGCGAGTTCCAGCGCGACCGCGACCGCATCATCCATTCGACCGCCTTCCGCAGGCTGAAGCACAAGACGCAGGTCTTCGTCTCGCATGAGGGCGACCATTACCGGACGCGGCTGACCCATACGATCGAGGTGGCGCAGATCGCCCGTGCGCTAGCGCGCGCGCTCGGTCTCGACGAGGACCTGGCCGAGGCCCTGGCGCTGGCGCATGACCTCGGCCACACGCCCTTCGGCCATACCGGCGAGGACGCGCTGGAAGAATGCATGGCCGGGTTCGGCGGCTTCGACCACAATGCCCAGACGCTCCGGATCGTGACCCGGCTGGAGCGGCGCTATGCCGATTTCGACGGGCTCAACCTGAGCTGGGAGACGCTGGAGGGGCTCGTCAAGCATAACGGCCCGCTGCTCGACCACGAGGGCCGGCCGACGGCGCGCTATGCCAAGAGTGGTATCCCGGTCGCGATCGTCGAGTATCAGGAACGTCAGGACCTCTGGCTCGACAGCTATGCCTCGGCCGAGGCACAGGCGGCGGCTTTGGCCGACGACATCGCCTACAACGCGCACGACATCGACGACGGCCTGCGGGCCGGGCTGTTCGGCCATGCCGAGCTGCGTGCCGTGCCCTTCCTCGCCGAACTGCTCGACGAGATCGAGCGGCTCCATCCGGGGCTGGAGCGGGCGCGCGCCACCAACGAGCTGGTGCGGCGGGTTATCACGCGCTTCGTCGAGGATGTGATCGCGGAATCGCAGCGGCGTCTCACGAGCTTGATGCCAGCCGATGCGGATGCGATCCGGCGTGCGGATGCTCCCGTCATCGCCTTCTCGCCCGTGATCGAGGCGGCCGACCGCGACATCAAAGGCTTCCTCTATCCGAACATGTACCGACATCCGCGGATCGCGCCGATCCGGGCCGATGCGGCGCAGGTGGTGCGCGAGCTGTTCCAGCGCTTCAGTGCCGATCCGGCGACGATGCCCGAGGAGTGGGCGGCGGGCTGCGATCCGCTCGACGAACACCGCCGCGCCCGGCGTATCGCCGACTATATCGCGGGGATGACGGACTGGTACGCGCTCGACGAACACCGCCGCCTGTTTGACGCCACCCCCTCGCTGCGATAGGGCCGGGCGGCCGTTTGTCTAACATCTATTCTATTGGATGTCGGATACCCGACCCTGAAGAGAAGCCCTTATCCTGAGGAGCCGCGAAGCGGCGTCTCGAAGGATGCTCCAGGAGGTTCCGGAAACAACTGGAGCATCCTTCGAGACGCGTGCCTGCGGCCCGCTCCTCAGGATGAGGGCTCGAAGGCTTTCAGCGAGCAAGATGTGACCACGATGAACCTGTTCGAGATCTATTCCGCCCGTCTTCATGCCGCGCTCTCAGGCCTGGCCGAGCGAGGCGCGCTCCCGGCCGGCCTCAATCTCGCGCGCGTCGTGGTCGAGCCGACCAAGGACCCGGCCCATGGCGATCTCGCCACCAATGCCGCGATGGTGCTCGCCAAGGATGCCGGCACCAACCCGCGCGCGCTTGCCGCGCTGCTGGTCGAGGAACTGTCCAAGGACCCGGAGATCAGCAAGGCGGAGATCGCCGGCCCCGGCTTCATCAACCTGACGCTGCAGCCGGCCGTGTTCACGGCAGTGCTGAAGGCCGCGATCGAGGCGGGGCTGGATTACGGGCGCGGCGCGCCGAAGCCCGAGCCCCGGGTCAATGTCGAGTATGTCTCGGCCAACCCGACCGGGCCGATGCATGTCGGCCATGGCCGCGGCGCGGTGTTCGGCGATGCGCTGGCGAGCCTGCTCGCCTTCGCCGGCCATGACGTCACCCGCGAATACTACATCAACGATGCCGGCGCGCAGGTCGATGTGCTCGCCCGTTCCGCCTTCCTGCGCTATCGCGAGGCGCTGGGCGAGGATATCGGCGCGATCCCCGAGGGGCTTTATCCCGGCGACTATCTGGTCTCGGTCGGCAAGGCGCTGGCCGAACAGTATGGCGACGCCCTGCGCGGCAAGGCCGAGTGGGACTGGCTCCCGCTCGTCCGGCAGGCGGCGATCGACGGCATGATGGCGATGATCCGTGACGATCTCGCCGCGCTCGGCGTCGTCCACGAACTCTTCTTCTCAGAGCGCTCGCTGCAGGGCCGGGACGGCAATTCCAACGCGGTGCACCAAACCATCGAGGACCTGCGGGCGCGCGACCTCGTCTATGAGGGCCGCCTGCCGCCGCCGAAGGGCCAGAAGGACGAGGACTGGGAGGACCGCGAGCAGACGCTGTTCCGCGCCACCAGGTTCGGCGACGATGTCGACCGGCCGCTGCTGAAGTCGGATGGCAGCTACACCTATTTCGCCAACGACATCGCTTATCACCGCTCCAAGTTCATGCGCGGCTTCCCCGAGATGATCGACGTCTGGGGCGCCGACCATGGCGGCTATGTCAAGCGCATGCAGGCGGCGGTGAAGGCGGTGACGAACGGCCAGGGCTCGCTCGACGTCAAGCTCTGCCAGCTCGTGCGCCTGCTGCGCAATGGCGAGCAGGTGCGGATGTCCAAGCGCTCCGGCGATTTCGTGACGCTGCGCGAGGTGATCGACGAAGTCGGCCGTGATGCGGTGCGCTTCATGATGATCTTCCGCAAGAACGACGCGACGCTGGATTTCGACCTCGGCAAGGTGGTCGAGCAGTCGAAGGACAACCCGGTCTTCTACGTCCAGTACGCGCATGCGCGCTGCGCCTCGATCTTCAGGCAGGCGCGCGAGGCCTTCCCCGATCTCGATCTGTCGACGCCGGCGCTGGCCGGGGCCGATCTCTCGATCCTGACAGACGAGGCCGAAACCGGTATCGTCAAGATGATCGCGTCCTATCCGCGAATCATCGAGGCTGCTGCCGCAGCTCATGAGCCGCATCGCGTCGCCTTCTTCGTGCATGAGCTGGCAAGCGCCTTCCACTCGCTCTGGAACAAGGGCAAAGACTCGCCGCAATTACGGTTCGTTAATCAAACTGATCGAAAGTCGACCTTGGCGAGATTGGCGTTCGTGCACGCGGTGCGCAGCGTCCTTGCTTCCGGTCTGGCTGTCGCCGGAGTTGCGGCGCCGGAAGAGATGCGCTGACGGAAAAGGCTTTTCCGACGGTGCGCACAAGGTCAGGTTGACCGCACAGAGTTCCCGGTTCTTCCATAGGGAGAGGCGGCTTGTGCTGGAATGGATCGTACCATGAGTGAGCCAGCTAGGAATCGTTTCGCGCTCGATCTCGAGGATCTCGAGCGTCAGCTGCGCGGGGCAGGGCAGGCGCCTCGCCCGGGGCAGCAGGCCGATCCGCTTGCGGAACTGACCCGCATCGTCGGGCAGGACGATCCGCTCAAGGATATCTTCGCCGAGCGGCGCCAGCCGCCGCGCCCGGCGATGCGCCAGGAGCCGAGCTTCGAGGTCGTGCCGCCTCAGCCCGCGCCGGCCGTTTCGGAAATGAGCCAGCCGCCGGCGGAGATGCGCGGAGCCCTCGACGAGTTCGAGGCGCTGCTGCGCCGCACCGAGCCGCGCCGTGCGGAAGCTCCCGCGCCGGTGCCGGCCCCGCCGCAGGCGCCCCGGCAGGATTTCGAACCCGATTTCGAGCTGCCGGAGCCGCTGCCCTATTCCCGTCCGGCCGCGATCCAGGGCGCAGCCCCGCCGCGCGATCTCGACGAGGGCGCGCAATATCGCCAGGCTCCGGCCGCCTATGCGCCGGAAGAGCCGGCCTATGACTACGGTCATGCCCAGCAGGGCGCGCCGATGCCGGATTACAGCGAGGACGACCTGCCCGATCTGGAGCCGCGCCGCTCGCGCAAGGGGCTCTGGGCCGCCGCCGCGGTGATCGCCGTCGGCCTGATCGGCGTCGGCGCCGCGTTCACGCTGCGAGGCGGCCCGGCGACGAAAGACGGCCAGCCGCCGCTGATCACGGCCGATGCCGGCCCGGTCAAGGTCGAGCCGGTCAATCCCGGCGGGACCGAGATCCCCAATCAGAACAAGCAGATCTACGAGCGCAACCCTGACGCTCCGCCGGCGCAGAGCAAGGTCGTGAACAACGAGGAGCAGCCGGTCGACGTGCAGCAGGCCGCCCGCTCGATGCCGCCGCGCGTGGTCATGCCGGGGCCGATCTCGGGCGCGGGCAACGCGCTCGCCGCCGCCCCCACCACGCCCGAGCGCAGCATCATCCCGCCGGAGCCGGCACTGCAGCCGATGCCGCCGGTTCCCGGCCTGGGCGAGCCGCGCAAGGTCCGCACCGTCTCGATCCGCCCGGACGGCACGCCGGCGCAAAATCCCGTCGTTGTCGACAGCTACCAGCCGTTCGCCACCGGCTCCGCGCCGAGCCGGTCGCTCGCCGGCCAGGCGACGAATCCCGCCACGCAGCGCCCGGCCCCGGTCGTGGCTGCCGCGCCCAAGGTCCAGGAGCGCGCCACGACGCCGCCCGCCGCCACCACACCGGCTGCGCCGACGCGTCTCGCCAGCGCCGCTCCGGCCCCTGCCGCGGTGCCGCCCGCCCCGGCGACCGGCGCCCTGCGTGCCGGCACCGGCGATTTCGTGGTGCAGCTCGGGGCGCCCGGCAGCGATGCCGAGGCCCGCGCCACCTTCGCGGCGCTCCAGCGCAAATATCCCCAGCTCCTCACCGGCCAGTCGCCGATCGTCCGCAAGACGGAGCTTGCCGGCGGCAAGACGGTCTTCCGCCTGCGCGTCGGACCCTATTCCCGCGAGGATGCGACCTCGATGTGCTCGCAGCTCCAGGCCGCCGGCGGACAGTGCTTCATCGCGAAGAACTGATCCTTCCAAGCATCACCGGTTTGCGGAACGGCGGCTCCTCGGGGCCGCCGTTTTCGTATGATGCCAGCGCATGGGCCTGCGAGATGCCCGAGGTTCCGCTGCTCGACGCCCGGCTGTAGCCTGCCGCCCGAATCGCGGGAGTTCTCGCCCGCGGGCCTTTGCCGCGTTGCGCGCGAAAGGCAGCAACTTGCTCCGGGCAAAGCACCCGGGCCTTCTGGAGGTAACCCATGGATCGCCGCAGTTTCGTCAAGGCCGCCGGTGCCGGAGCGGCCGGAAGCGCCGTCATCGCCGCGCCCGCCATCGCGCAGTCACAGCCCAAGATCAACTGGCGCCTGACCTCCAGCTACCCGAAGAGCCTCGACACGCTGTTCGGCATCTCGACCCATGTCGCGAAGCGCGTGGCTGAGGCGACGGACAATAATTTCCAGATCCAGGTCTTCGCGCCGGGCGAGATCGTGCCGGCGCTGCAGGCACTGGACGCCGTGCAGAACGGCACCGTGGAGTGCAGCCATACCCTGTCGAGCTTCTATATCGGCAAGGATCCTGCCTTCGCCTTCGAGACCTCGCTGCCCTTCGGCTTCAATGCCCGCCAGCAGAATGCCTGGCTCTATCAGGGTGGCGGGCTCGAGCTCTGCCGCGCCTTCATGAAGGGCTACAACATCCACACCATCCCCTCGGGCAATACCGGCGCGCAGATGGGCGGCTGGTTCCGCAAGGAGATCAAGTCGCTCGAGGACCTGAAAGGCCTGAAGTTCCGAATCGCCGGCCTTGGCGGGCGCATCATGGCGCGCCTCGGCGTCGTGCCGCAGACCATCGGCGGCGGCGACATCTACCCGGCGCTGGAGCGCGGCACGCTCGATGCGGTCGAGTTCTCCGGTCCCTATGACGACGAGAAGCTCGGCTTCGTGAAGGTCGCCAAGTACTACTACTATCCCGGTTTCTGGGAGGGGAACGCCAATGTCAGCTTCCTCGCCAACCAGGACAAGTGGAACGAATTGCCGGCCTCCTACAAGGCGATCGTCGAGGCCGCCTGCGCCGAGGCCAACATGAACTGCCTGGCCAAGTACGACCACAACAATCCGGACGCGCTGATTCGCCTCGCCGGCACCGGCGCCGAGCTGCGGCCATTCCCGCAGGAGGTGATGACGGCTGCATTCAAGGAGGCCTTCGCGATGTATGGCGAGCTCGCCGCCAGCAACGCCCATTTCAAGACCTTCTACGATTCCTTCCTGCCGTACTGGAAGAAGGAGCAGCTCTGGTTCCGCATCGCCGAACTGCCCTTCGACGCGTTCAACGCGCAGGCCTATCAGCAGGTGAAGTGAGGGACTTTTCCCGCCAAGCCCTGTCATCCCGGGCGACCGTAGGGAGACCCGGGATCCATGCCTGAACCATGCGGGAAGCGCTCCGGCACGGATCCCGGATCGGCGCCGCCGAAGGCGGCTTGTCCGTGATGACGTCGAGGGTGAGGCGATGACGGTGCCTTCCCATTGCCTTCCCACGCCAGCCTAGTCCGAAAACCGCATTTGCCTTTTCGGGGCGATGTCGTAACCCGATGTCATGACATCGCGCGCCTTCATCGCCGGCTGCCTCGGCACGAGCCTCACTGCTGACGAGCGGGCCTTTTTCCGTGATGCCAGGCCCTGGGGTTTCATCGTCTTCAAGCGCAACACGCAGTCGCCCGAGCAAGTCGCGGCGCTGACCGCCCAGATGCGCGAGACCGTCGGCTGGCACGCGCCGATCCTCATCGATCAGGAAGGCGGGCGGGTCCAGCGCATGGGGCCGCCGAACTGGCCGAAATACCCGTCGGCGCGCGCCTTCCTCGCGATCAACGACCCCATCCGCCAGCGCGAGATCATCCGGCTCTCGGCCCGGCTGATGGCGCATGACCTGAAACAAGTCGGTATCGATGTCGACTGCCTGCCGGTGCTCGACGTGCCGGTGGCCGGCAGCCACGACGTGATCGGCGACCGCGCCTATGCCCATGATCCCGACCAGGTGGCGCGGCTCGGCCGGGCGGCGGCCGAGGGGCTGATCGCCGGCGGCGTGCTGCCGGTCGTCAAGCACATGCCCGGCCATGGCCGCGCACGCGCCGACAGCCATCACGACCTGCCGATCGTCGATGCCTCGCTGGACGAACTCCGGGCGCATGATTTCCGGCCGTTCCGGCATCTCGCCGACATGCCGCTGGCGATGACAGCGCATCTCGTCTTCACCGCGCTCGACGCCAAGAATCCGGCGACGATCTCCCGCAAGATCGTGCGCGAGATCATGCGCGGCGAACTCGGCTTCGACGGGCTGATCATGACCGACGACATCTCGATGAAGGCACTGTCCGGTTCGTTCGAGGCGAAGTCGCGCGCCGCGATCCGCGCCGGCGTCGATGTGATCCTGCATTGCCACGGCATCATGGACGAGATGATCGCGGTCGCAGGCGCCGTGCCGGAGATGACCGGCGCGCGCGCGCGCCGCGCCAACGCAGCGCTCGGACGCATCAGGCACGAGCCGGAGCCGGTCGATCCGGAGGCCGCCCGCGCCGAAGTGGCGGCTGCGCTTGCGTTGCAGGCCTGAACGGCTGAATCTGTTTCGGGCCAATCCGCATTCTCAGCCCTCATCCTGAGGAGCAGCCACAGGCTTGCGTCTCAAAGGATGCTCCAGATGGTTTAGGAGCTTCCTGGAACATCCTTCGAGACGCCGCTGACGCGGCTCCTCAGGATGAGGGCTGAGATCAGGGCTCGATTGAAACGAGGTCCAGGCCAACATGACGGCCGAATTGCCATTCGAGGAAGACCGCGCCGAGCGCGCGGGCGAGCCTTCGCTCGTCGTCGATGTCGACGGCTATGAAGGGCCGCTCGACCTGCTGCTTGATCTCGCGCGCCGTCAGAAGGTCGACCTGCACCGCATCTCGATCCTGGCGTTGGCCGAGCAGTATCTCGCCTTCGTCGAGGAGGCGCGGGCGCTGCGGCTGGAACTTGCCGCGGACTATCTCGTGATGGCGGCCTGGCTCGCCTATCTCAAATCGCGCCTGCTGCTGCCGGAGCCGCCCAAGGGCGAGGAGCCGAGCGCGGCCGATCTCGCGACCGCGCTGGCCTTGCGCCTGCGCCGGCTGGAAGCGATCCGGGCCGCCGCCAACCGGCTGTCGGCGCGCGAGCGGCTGGGGCAGGACGTGTTCGCCCGCGGTGCGCCGGAGGAGGTCGTGGCCGGCGCCCGGCCGGTCTGGCAGGCCGAGCTCTACGATCTGCTCGCAGCCTACGCCCAGCAGCGGCAGAAGCGGGTGCAGGGCCATATCTCGGTCGGCCATCGTGTCGTCTGGTCGCTGGTCGAGGCGCGCGTGGCCTTGCAGCGGCTGGTCGGCGAGGCCGGCGACTGGACGGAGCTCGACGGCTATCTCACGCAGTACATGGCGTCGCATGGCCTGCCGGCGCGGGAGATGCGGGCGACGGTACAGGCCTCCGCGCTTTCGGCCATGCTGGAGATGGTGCGGGAAGGGGTGCTCGACCTCAGGCAGGAGGAGGCCTTCGCGCCGATCCAGGTCCGCCGCCGCTCGGCCCGGCCGGAAAGCTTGCCCTTCGCCGCCAGGGATGCCTCATGACCGGCATGGCGGCTGGACCCGAGGATGTCGAGGCCGATGGCGGGGCCGAAGCCTTTTCGCAGGCGCTGCGCGTCGTCGAGGCGCTGCTCTTCGCTTCGGCCGTGCCGCTGACGGCGGAGGCGCTCGGCCGCGCCATTCCCGCCGGCATCGCGATCGAGCAGGTGCTGGCTCGGCTGGTCGAGAGCTATGCCTTGCGCGGGGTCAATCTGCGCCAGGTCGCCGGCGGCTGGGCCTTTCGCACGGCGCCCGATCTCGGCTACCTGCTCGCGGCCGAGGCGGAGCCGCCGCGCCGGCTGTCGCGGGCCGCGCTCGAGGTGCTGTCGATCATCGCCTATCATCAGCCGGTAACGCGGGCCGAGATCGAGGAGATACGCGGCGTCGCCACCGCCAAGGGCACGCTCGACATCCTGCTGGAGGCGGGCTGGGTCCGCCTGCGCGGGCGGCGGCGCTCGCCGGGGCGGCCGATCACCTATGGCACGACGCCGGGCTTCCTCGACCATTTCGGGCTCGATCGCATCGACGACCTGCCGGGGCTGGAGGAATTGAAGGGGACGGGCTTCATCGAGGGGCGCCTGACGCGCGACCTCGCCGTGCCGGTTCCCGACGACGATCCGTCCTTGCGCGACGACGAGGACCCGCTCGGCGACCTGTTCAGCCCGCTTGACGACGGCGAAGGCGGGTCGCAGGGGTGAGGCGGCTTGTGTCGCCTGCTCAGCCCTCATCCTGAGGAGCAAGCGCAGCTTGCGTCTCGAAGGATGTTTCAGAGCGCGCTGGACCATCCTTCGAGACGCCGCTACGCGGCTCCTCAGGATGAGGGCTGAAGGACGACGCCCGGTAAGGAGCAGGGACTTGGCGCAGAGCGAGACCAAATCAGGATGGCTCGGTTGGGGCCGGCGCGGCACGGCCGGCGCGGCGATCCCGATGGCGCTCGGCTTCGAGGCCGTGACGCAGCGCTTCGGTGCGGTGACCGCGTTGTCCGATGTCTCGCTCTCGGTCAAACCGGGCGAGATCGTCGCGCTTCTCGGCCAGTCGGGCTGCGGCAAGACGACGCTGCTCAGGCTCGCCGCCGGGATCGAGCGGCCAAGCGCCGGCCGGATCCTGCTCGAAGGACGCGACGTCTCGGCGCCCGATCGCTTCGTCGAGCCCGAGGATCGCGGAATCGGCTTCGTCTTTCAGGATTATGCGCTGTTTCCCCATCTCAGCGTGCGCGACAATGTCCGCTTCGGCCTGCGCGGCCAGGCGCCGGCGGCGGCCGATGCGACCGCCTTGCGCGCGTTGGGGCGGGTTGGCCTTGCGGAACTCGCCGATTCCTACCCGCATATGCTTTCGGGCGGCGAGCAGCAGCGCGTGGCGCTGGCGCGCGCGATCGCGCCGCGGCCGGGCGTGCTGCTGATGGACGAGCCCTTCTCCAATCTCGACCGGCGCCTGCGCGACGTGGTGCGCGACGAAACCGCGGCCCTGCTTGAGGAAACCGGCGCGACCTCGATCATCGTCACGCACGACCCCGAGGACGCGATGCGCATCGCCGACCGGATCGTGCTGATGCGGGCCGGCCGGATCGTCCAGGTCGGCACCGGCGAGGAGCTTTACCGGCAGCCCAACAGCCTCTTTGCCGCCCGATTTTTCTGCGATCTGACGGAGGTCGAAGGGCGGGTGTCCGATGGCGCCGTCGATACGCCATTCGGCCGTTTCGCGGCGCCGGGGATCGCGGAAGGCGCGATGGCGATCGCCTGCATCCGGCCACACCGTGTCCGTATCGTACCGAAGGGCTATTATCTGCGCGGGCGATTGATCGGCCGGCGCTTCCTTGGGGAGGCCGATCATCTGCAGGTGACGGTGGACGGCTTCGACAGGGCCTTGTCGGTTCGCGCGCCGCTCTCGGACGAGATCGCGGTGGGCGACGAGATCGGGGTCGAGATTCCGTCGGACGAAGTCCTTGTGTTTCCGGCCGCGGATCAATAGGTTCCGCCGCCGAACAAGCGACCGGACCAGGATTTGGTTGGGGCCATTCCCCGGTCGTCGCAATTTCGGAGGAGTTTCGCCATGGGTGGCGTGAGCATTTGGCACTGGATCGTCGTCGGCGTCATCGTGATGCTGCTCTTCGGGCGCGGCAAGGTTTCCGAGCTGATGGGCGATGTCGCCAAGGGCATCAAATCGTTCAAGAAGGGCATGGCCGAGGATGACGAGGCGGCGGCGCCGACCGCCACCAATGTCGACCCCAAGGTGATCGACCAGACGAAGGCCGACAACGCCGCCGCCCAGGCCCAGGCCAAGGCCGAGCACAAGGCCTGATGCCGCTACCCCTCCGGGGGTAGGCTTGAGAGGACGAGCCGTCGATGTTCGACATCGCCTGGAGCGAGATGGTGCTGATCGGCGCGGTGGCGCTGGTGGTGATCGGCCCTAAGGACCTGCCCAAGGCCCTGCGCACGGTCGGCCAGACGGTCGGCCGCATCCGGCGCATGGCCTCGGAATTCCAGGGGCAGTTCAACGAGGCGATGCGCGAGGCCGAACTCGCCGACCTGAAGAAGCAGGTCGAGGATGTCGGCGGATCGGTGTCGAGCGCGCTGAATAGCGATTTCAAGCCGATCGAGACCCCGAAGGAGTTCGATCCCGCCAAGCCGGATGCTCCGAAGCCGGACGAGGAGGCCTTGAAGGAGGCCGAGGTCAAGCTCGCTTCGCTGCCGCCACCCGAGCCGCTGCCGCCGGTCGATATCGCGGCCGAGGCATCGAAGCCCGCCGAGAGGCCTAAGCGGGCGCGCAAGGCTGCGGCCGAGCCTGTACCTGCAGTCGTCGAGGCGCCTGCCGCCCCGGCCGTGTTGGCCGAGCCCGCTCCGGCCAAGCCCGTCCGCAAGCGCGGCGCAAAGGCCGTTGAAACCCCGGTTGCCGCCAAAGCTCCGGCGCCCGTCGCTGCCGTGCCGGCGAAGGCTCTCAAGGCGCCAGCCGCCCGCAAGCCGAAGGTCGCGGCCGAGGCCCCGTCCGAGTCCGCCAAGCCTGCCGCCCGCAAGCGCAAGACCGCCAAGGGCGAGGAGAATTCCGCATGAGCGTCGCCAATCCGCGCGATGGCGAGGACGAGATCGAGGCCTCGCGCGCGCCGCTCATCGAGCATCTGGTCGAACTGCGCTCGCGCCTGATCAAGTCGCTGATCGCGTTCCTGCTGATGTTCTTCGTCTGCTTCGGCTTCTCGACGCAGATCTACAATATCCTCGTGCTGCCCTATGTCTGGGCCGCCGGCAGCGCCGCCAATGCGCAACTGATCTATACCGGTCCGCTCGAGCTGCTCTTCACCCATATCAAGGTGGCGGCTTTCGGCGCCGGCTTCTTCGCCTTCCCGGTGATCGCGACGCAGATCTACAAATTCGTCGCGCCCGGCCTCTACAAGAACGAGAAGGCGGCCTTTGCACCCTATCTGGTGGCGACGCCGATCTTCTTCACGCTCGGCTCGCTCCTGGTGTTCTTCTTCGCCATGCCGGTTCTGATGAAGTTCTCGCTCGGCATGCAGCAGGCTGCGACCGAGACCCAGGCCGGCATCGCGCTCCTGCCGAAGGTCAGCGAATATCTCTCGCTGATCATGACGCTGATCTTCGCCTTCGGCATCGCCTTCCAGCTGCCGGTGATCCTGACCCTGCTCGGGCAGGCCGGAATCATCGATTCGCAGTTCCTGAAGGACAAGCGCCGCTACGCGATCGTCTTCGTCTTCGTCGTCGCGGCGGTGCTGACACCGCCGGACGTGATCTCGCAGCTCATGCTCGCCGTGCCGATGATGCTGCTCTACGAGCTCTCGGTGTTCTCGGTGCGTCGCGTCGAGAAGAAGGGCGAGGCCGCGAAGGCGGAAGCGGACGCGGCGGAGTAGGGCGCTCCCGTCATGCTCGCCCTTGTGGCGAGCATCCACGTCTTGGGCATCGCACTGCGTCGACGAAGACGTGGATGGTCGGGACAGGCCCGACCATGACGTGTCGGGCCTTCAAATGCCCATAACGGTGGTTCCCTCGCGCGCGATCCCGGTCTAGAGCATGCGACGCTGCATTCCGCAGCGATGGCATGGCCGGACGACGATGTACGACATCAGATGGATTCGCGAGAACGCCACGGCGTTCGACAAGGGGCTTGAACGCAGGGGCCTGGCGCCGCTGTCGTCCTCGCTGCTCGCACTCGACGATGTCCGCCGCTCGTCGATCGCCAAGGCGCAAGCCACGCAGGAGCGCCGCAACGCGCTTTCCAAGGAGATCGGCAAGGCTTTTGCGCAGAAGGATGCCGCGCTCGCCGACAGCCTGAAGGCCGAGGTCGCCGCGCTCAAGGAGCAGCAGCCGGCGCTGGAGGCGGAGGAGAAGGCCGCCAAGGATGCTCTCGACGAAAAGCTCGCCGCGATCCCGAACATGCCCTTCGACGACGTGCCGGACGGTGCCGACGAGCACGGCAATGTCGTGCTGCACGTCCATGGCGTGAAGCCGGAGGATCGCGGGCTGCTCAAGGGCGTCAACGATCCCAAGCAGCATTTCGAGCTGGGCGAGGCGCTCGGCCAGATGGATTTCGAGAAGGCGGCCAAGCTCTCCGGCTCGCGCTTCGTCGTGCTGCAGAGTGGGGTCGCGCGGCTCAGCCGGGCGATCGGGCAGTTCATGCTCGACACGCACACGGAAGAGCACGGCTATACCGAGGTCAACCCGCCGCTGCTGGTGCGCGACGACGCGATGTTCGGCACGGCGCAGTTGCCGAAGTTCCGCGAGGATCAGTTCCGCGCCGGCGAGGAGCACTGGCTGATCCCGACCGCCGAGGTGCCGCTGACCAATCTGGCAAGGGAATCAATCCTCTCCGAGGAGGAGCTGCCGCTTCGATTCTCCGCGCTGACACCCTGCTTCCGCTCGGAAGCCGGTTCGGCCGGGCGCGACACGCGCGGCATGCTGCGCCAGCACCAGTTCGAGAAGGTCGAGCTCGTCTCGATAACCGCGCCGGAGAAGTCGCGCGAGGAGCATGAGCGCATGCTCGCCTGCGCCGAGGCCGTGCTGAAGAAGCTCGACCTGCATTATCGCGTGATGACCTTGTGCACCGGCGACATGGGCTTCGCCTCGCAGAAGACCTGGGACATCGAGGCCTGGCTGCCCGGCCAGAAGACCTATCGCGAGATCTCGTCCTGCTCGGTCTGCGGCGATTTCCAGGCGCGGCGCATGAACGCCCGCTACAAGACCAGGGACGGCAAGGGGCCGTTCTTCGTGCACACCCTCAACGGCTCGGGCACGGCGGTCGGCCGGGCGCTGATCGCGGTGATGGAGAACTACCAGAACGCCGACGGCTCGATCACCGTGCCGGACGTGCTGGTGCCCTATATGCGTGGGCTGACGCGGATCGAGAAGGCGGCCTGAGACATGCGTATCCTCGTCACCAATGATGACGGCATCCATGCCGAGGGCCTGGCCGTGCTGGAGCGCATCGCGCGCCAGCTCTCCGACGACGTCTGGGTCGTGGCGCCAGAGACCGACCAGTCCGGCGTCGCGCATTCGCTGTCGCTGTCCAATCCGCTGCGGCTGCGCCAGATCGAGGAAAAGCGCTTCGCGGTGCAGGGCACGCCGACCGATTGCGTGATCATGGCGGTGCGCGCCGTCATGAAGGAGGCGCGGCCCGATCTCGTGCTTTCCGGCGTCAACCGCGGCTCGAACGTCGCCGAGGACGTGACCTATTCCGGCACGATCGCCGCCGCCATGGAAGGCACGCTGCTCGGCGTGCCCTCGATCGCGGTGAGCCAGGCCTATATGCCGGGCAATCGCGATTCGATCCGCTGGGACTGCGCCGAGAGCCATGCGCCGGGCATCATCCGCCGGTTGCTGGAGGAGGGCATTCCGGAGGGCGTTCTGTTCAACCTCAACTTCCCCAATGCCGGACCGGACGAGGTCGAGGGCGTCGCCGTCACCGTGCAGGGGCGGCGCGACCAGGGGATCGTGCAGCTCGAACCGCGCAAGGACGGCCGCGGCAATCCCTATTACTGGATCGCCTTCCAGCGCAGCGGCCAGGAACCGGCCAACGGCACCGACCTGAAGGCGCTGGCGGAAAGGCGGATCTCGGTCACGCCGCTGGAACTCGACCTGACGCATGAGCCGACGCTGACGCGCTTCGCGCAGCTCTTCGCGTGAGGAGGCATTGCCCTTTGCGTCATGGTCGGCCTTGTGCCGACCATCCACGTCCTCCTTTGTCGGGAGCGGTGTTCAAGACGTGGATGCTCGCCACAAGGGCGAGCATGACGGCGGCGCAATGAACGGATGCCGGACAGCATGAGCGAGGACGCGCCGGCCAGCGAAGGCGAGCGCACCGTCGCCTTCCTGCTCTCGCTCCGGGCGCGGGGCGTGCGCGACCTCGCGCTGCTGCGCGCGATGGAGCGGGTGCCGCGCGACCGCTTCGCGCCGGCCCGCTTCGCCGATCTCGCCCGGCAGGACGTCTCGGTGCCGCTGCCCTGCGGCCAGACGATGACCGCGCCGCACACCGTCGCCAACCTGCTCGGCGCGCTCGACATGCAACCGGGTGCACGGGTGCTCGAAGTGGGGACCGGCTCCGGCTACGTCTCGGCGCTGCTTGCCGCCATGGGCGGCGAGATCGTCTCGCTGGAGCGCTACCGCTCGCTGGCGCTGGCGGCGCATGAGCGTGTCTCCGGCAGCGGCTTCGGCGGCATCGTCGACCTGCGCCATGCGGATGGTTTCCAGCCCGACCGGACGCTCGGGCGCTTCGACCGCATCCTTGTCAACGGCGTGACCCAGGCCGTGCCGGAGGCGCTGCTGGCGCGGCTTTCGCCGGGCGGGCGCCTCGTCGGGGCGCTGCGCATCGACGGCGCGGCGCGGCGGGTGGTGGTCACGCATCTCGAAGACGGGCAGTTCGACCATGCGACCGGGCCGGCGCTGCGCCTGCCGCCTCTCGTGCCCGGCCGGTCTCGCGCGCTGTAGGTCCTTGCCGCGCCGTCGGCATGCGCGAGCCCTCTTTCGGGAAATCCAAAAAAATGAAGACGGCCGGCTGAGCGAAACGGTTTCGTAACCTCAACGGGAGTTTAATCCCGGTCATCGAGTTGCGTCGTTCGCGAGTACTCAGTTCATGCGTAGCCAAGCCGGATCGATCAATCCCCGCTCTCTCCGTCGTTTGTCCACGGTGTGCCTGTTCGCCATCGGCGTCAGCGCGTGCTCGTCGGATACGATGCGTTTCACCGAGACGCCGTTCGATAGTCCGTTCAAGACGGCCCAGGCGCCGGTTCGCGATCCGGTCACGACCGGCTCGATCGGGCAGGTGTCGAGCGCGCCGCTGCAGCCGGTGGCCTCCGCCCCCGTCGTCCGGGCGCAGCCCCTGCCGCCGCCGCAATCCTCCGTCGCGCTGAGCTCGCCGGCTCCGCAGGCCGTCTCCGGCGGCGCTTCAGGCTGGTCCGCGCAAGGCGGCACGCCCGTCGTGCTCGCCCAGGGTGAGACGCTCGACATGATCTCGCTGCGCTATGGCGTGCCGCGGGCCGCCATCATGTCGGCGAACGGGCTGAGCAATCCGAACGTCGCTCCCGGTACGCGCGTCACCATTCCCGTCTATAACGCTTCCGCCGCGGCTGTTCCGGCTGCCGCCCCGGCGCCGGTCCGACAGGTTGCCCAGGCTCCGGTGGAGACGCAGCGCTTCGTCGCCGGGCCGTCCGCCGCCCCGCGCGTCACCCCGCCGGCTGCCGTCGATCCGAAGACGCGGGCCAGGGCTGCCGCCGAGGCCAAGGCTGCCGCTGCCGCCGAGGCCAAAGCGAAGGCCGCTGCCGATGCCCAGGCCATGAAGGAATCGCGCGCTCGTTTCGCCGCCGAGGCCAAGGCCAAGGCCGATGCCCGCAAGAGCGCGGCGCTGCCGACGCCGGCCGCCAAGCCCGCTGCGGTTTCGGTCGCCGCCGCAAGGCCCGCTGCCGAGGCGAAGCCGGTGAAGCCTGCCGCCCAGCCGACGAAGCCGGTGGTCGTCGCGAGCGCGCCGGCTGTCGAGCCGAAGCCGACCGCGATCCCGAAGGCCGATCCGGCGCCGGAGCCGAAGACCACGGCGAGCATCCCGAAGCAGGAAGAAGCGGCAGCGTCGTCCTCCGACAAGGCGGATTTCCGCTGGCCGGCACGCGGCCGCGTCATCTCCGGCTATAGCGGCAAGGGCGGCAACGAGGGCATCAACATCGCGGTTCCCGAGGGCACGCCGGTCAAGGCGGCCGAGGGCGGCACCGTCGCCTATGCCGGCAGCGAGCTGAAGGGCTACGGCAATCTCGTCCTGATCCGTCACCCGAACGGCTATGTCTCGGCCTATGCCCATAACGGCGAGCTCAAGGTGAAGCGCGGCGACACCGTCAAGCGCGGCCAGGTCGTCGCCAGCTCGGGCCAGACCGGAAACGTCTCCTCGCCGCAGCTCCATTTCGAACTGCGCAAGGGCTCGGCGCCGGTCGATCCGACGCCCTACCTGAACAACTGATACGGGAGCCGCGGACGAGGTTTCACCCTTCGATCGGTTCCGCGAGACCCTCCCGATCGAAAAGAACGGGGCTGCCCCAGAAAAGGGCGGCCCCGTTTTCGCTTGTCCAACGTCGTCATGCTCGGGCTTGACTTGAGCATCTCGGAAACCAGAGCCCTCTGGTCATGAGATTCTCGGGTCAAGCCCGAGAATGACGCCCCTAATCTTCCAGCTTCTTTCCCAACCGCCCGGCGAGGTCCTGGATGTACTGCCAGGCGGTGCGGCCGGAGCGGGAACCGCGCGTCGTCGACCATTCCAGCGCGTCGCGGCGCAGTTCCTCGGCTGCGACGTCCAGCCCGAAATGGCCGGCATAGCCGTTGATCATCTCCAGATACTCGTCCTGGCTGCATTTGTGGAAGCCGAGCCAGAGGCCGAAACGGTCCGAGAGCGAGACCTTCTCCTCGATCGCCTCGCCCGGATTGATCGAGGTCGAGCGCTCGTTGTCCATCATGTCGCGCGGCAGCAGGTGGCGGCGATTCGAGGTGGCGTAGAACACGACATTGTCCGGCCGCCCCTCGACACCGCCGTCGAGCACAGCCTTAAGCGACTTGTAGGAGGTGTCGTCGCTGTCGAAGGACAGATCGTCGCAGAAGACGATGGCGCGGTGCGGATCGTTGCGCAGCAGCCCCATCAGTGCCGGCAGGCTCTCGATGTCCTCGCGATGGATCTCGATCAGCTTCAGCGGCAGCGCGTCCTGGGCGAGGCGCAGGTTGGTGTCGGCATGGACCGCCTTGACCAGCGAGGACTTGCCCATGCCGCGCGCGCCCCAGAGCAGCACGTTGTTGGCCGGCAGCCCCTTGGCGAAGCGCTCGGTATTCTCGGCCAGCGTGTCGCGGACACGGTCGACGCCGCGCAGCAGCGAGAGCGCGACGCGGTTCACCTTCGGCACCGGCACGAGCTCCGAGCCTGAGGCCTGCCAGACGAAGGCGTTGGCGGCCTTGAGATCGGCCGCCTTGCGACGGGGCGGGGCGATGCGCTCCAGCGCGTCGGCGATGCGCAGCAGCGTGGCCAGGGTCTGGTCGGGGGCGGTTTCGGTCGTGGTCATGGCGTCGTGGCCTTCGTTTCATTCCGTCGAACCGTACCGTACCGTCCGGTACGGTTCTCGTCGCTAGCTAAACCGCGTCGTGGATCGTGCGCAAGGGGCATTGCGCGAATGGCAGCCAGCCCATAGGTGAGGGATCGCGCATGGGCGACCGGAAAAGCTGCCGCGTTTGTTTGTCGAGCCCTCATCCTGAGGAGCGGCCAAAGGCTGCGTCTCGAAGGATGCTCCAGGAGATTGTGGAGGTATCTGGAGCATCCTTCGAGACGCCATTTCCACGGAAATGGCTCCTCTGGATGAGGGCTCGGGGTTCAAACGTGGTCGCATGTCCGGGAGACCGGGCGCGTCCGATTGATTTCACGGCGTTGCTGGCTATAGTCCGCGCGATTTTGCGGCCGGGCGGTGGTTTTGGCTTGCGTCTTCCCGTCTAGAGATTCGCGGTCGGCGGCGTGCCGCCGCCGTACCAGAGGAGTGTATTCGTGATCACCCCCGCTTTCGCCCAGGCCACAGGAGCCGGTGGCGGCGCCGACATGCTGATCCAGCTCGTGCCGTTCCTGCTGATCTTCGTCATCATGTGGTTCCTGATCATCCGGCCGCAGCAGCGCCGGGCCAAGGCTCATCAGGAGCTGATCAAGAACGTCCGCCGCGGCGACACCGTCGTCACCTCCGGCGGCATGATCGGGAAGGTCTCGAAGGTCGTCGACGACGGCGAGATCGAGGTCGAGATCGCCGACGGCGTGCGCGTGCGCATCGTGCGCGGCATGATCCAGGACGTCCGCTCCAAGGGCGAGCCGGTCAAGAACTGAGAATGCGGCGGCCCAGGCCCTCGAAAGGGGGCCTGAGGCACGATAACAAGGCTGTTCACGCAGATGCTTCGTCTCCAGGCCCGCAAGGTCATTCTCGTCCTGCTCGTGCTGTTCATCGGCTGCGGGCTCGCCGTGCCGAACCTCTTGTCGCCTGAGACGCGCAAGGCCATCGAAACCAACGCGCCCTCCTGGATTCCGCGCGCCTTCCTGCCGATCCATGCGGTGGTGCTCGGCCTCGATCTGCAGGGCGGATCGCACGTCCTGCTCGAGATCGACCGGGCCGAGCTGGTGCGCAGCCAGGTCGTCCAGCTCCGCGACGATACCCGCCGCATCCTGCGCGAGGAGCGGGCGGCGCCACAAGGCGGCATCCAGACGACGCAGCGCGGCGTTCAGGTCCGCGTTCCCGATGCCGCCGAGCGCGCCCGCGTGATGCCGAAGCTGCGCGAGCTCGCCCAGCCGATCGGTACGATCGGCGCCTTCGGACCCTCGGGCAACCAGTCGATCGCCGTCACCGAGCAGCCGGACGGGCTGATCCAGCTTACGGTCACGGAAGCCGGCTCCAATGAGCGCATCCGCCGCGCCGTGGAGCAGGCCATGGAAGTGCTGCGCCGGCGCGTCGACGCGCTCGGCACGACCGAGCCGAACATCCAGCGCCAGGGCCTCGACCGCATCCTGGTGCAGGTGCCGGGCCTGCAGGATCCGCAGCGCCTGAAGCAGATCCTCGGCGACACCGCCAAGCTCGAATTCCGCCTCGTCGGCGATGCCAACAGCAGCGATGTCGACATGCTGCCCTCGCAGGATGCCGGCGGCCAGATGGTGCCCGTCGCGCGCCAGCCCGTCGTCGACGGCGCCGACCTGATCGACGCGCAGCCGGCCTTCGATTCGCGCTCGGGCCAGCCGATCGTGAATTTCCGCTTCAATATCCGCGGCGCCCAGCGATTCGGCCAGATCACAACCGAGAATCTCGGCCGCCCGCTGGCGATCGTGCTCGACAACAAGGTGATCTCCTCGCCGGTGATCCAGTCGCCGATCACCGGCGGCTCGGGCCAGATCTCCGGCAATTTCACGGTCGAGCAGGTCAACAACCTGTCGATCCTGCTGCGTGCCGGCGCGCTGCCCGCCAAGATGACGATCGTCGAGGAGCGCACCGTGGGCCCCGGCCTCGGCGCCGACTCGATCCAGGCCGGCAAGATGGCGACCCTGATCGCGACCGTGCTGGTCGTGGTCTACATGCTGGCGACCTACGGTATCTTCGGCATCATCGCGAGCATCGCGCTGCTCGTCCATGTCGGGCTGATCTTCGGCCTGATGTCCTTTCTCGGTGCGACGATGACGCTGCCCGGCATCGCCGGCATCGTGCTGACCATCGGCACGGCGGTCGATTCCAACGTGCTGATCTACGAACGCATGCGCGAGGAGGAGCACCAGGGCCGCAGCCTCGTCTCCGCGCTCGAAGCCGGCTTCCAGCGCGCGTTCGCCACGATCATCGACTCCAACGTCACCATGCTCATCGCGGCGGTGGCGCTGTTCACGCTCGGCTCCGGCCCGGTGCGCGGCTTCGCGGTGGTCTTCATCCTGGGCATCCTGACCACCGTCATCACGGCGGTGACGCTGACCCGGATGCTGATCGCGATCTGGTACCGCCTGGCCAAGCCCAAGCACCTCCCGTTCTGACGCTGCCAACCCCTCAGGAGATTGGCCATGCGCATGCGCCTGCTTCGTATCGTTCCCGACAATACCAAGTTCAAATTCGTCTGGTTCCGGCGCTTCAGCTATCCGCTGTCGGCTGCCTATTCGATCCTCGTGCTCGTGCTCTTCCTGACGGTCGGCCTGAATTTCGGCATCGACTTCAAGGGCGGCACCCTGATCGAGATGCAGACCAAGGGCGCGGCCGTCGACATCGCCCAGATCCGCCAGACCGCCAACGGCCTCGGCTTCGGCGAGGCCGAGGTCCAGGAATTCGGCTCCGGCGGAGAGGTCTCGATGCGCTTCGGCATGCAGCCGGGTGGCGAGACGGCGCAGCAGGCCGTGGTGGTCAAGGCGCGCGAGGCCTTCGCCTCCGGTTATGACTTCCGTCGCGTCGAGACCGTCGGTCCGCGCGTCTCGGGCGAACTGGTCCAGGCCGGCACGCTCGGCGTCGTGCTCGCGATCGTCGGCGTGCTGATCTATCTCTGGTTCCGCTTCGAGATGCCGCTGGCGATCGGCGCGATCCTCGGCACGCTGCACGATATCGTGCTGACGATCGGCTTCTTCCTGATCACGCAGCTCGAATTCAACCTGACTTCGATCGCGGCGATCCTGACCATCGTCGGCTACTCGCTGAACGAGACCGTCGTGGTGTTCGACCGTACGCGCGAGTTGCTGCGGCGCTACAAGACCATGCCGGTGGCCGAGCTGCTCGACCTCTCGGTGAACTCGACGCTGTCGCGTACCGCGATGACGGCGACCACGACCTTCCTGTCGCTGCTGGCGCTCGTGATCTTCGGCGGCACGGCGATCGAGGGCTTCGCGCTGGTCATGCTGTTCGGGGTCGTCGTCTGCACCTATTCCGCGATGTTCGTCTCGACCCCGGTGCTGCTCTACATGGATGTCCGCTCCGCCGGCGTCCGCGAGGAGGCGCAGGAGGCGGCGCGCGCCAAGGCTTCCGCCGCGAAGGCCAAGGCCTGATCGTCGCCGGGGCTTCTGCTCACCATGCCGCGCTTCGAGGGCTTCGTTCCCGGCCGTTTCCCGCTCGACGCCATCGGCGCGGGCGGGTTCCGCTTCGCCGAGATGAGCCACAAGGGCTCGATCATCGCGACGCCGGCCGGCATCCGGATCTGGCCGGTGACGCGCTTTTCGGAGATTACGATCGAGAGCCTGCAGCCGGTGCTCGATGAGGCCGGGACGATCGATTTCCTGCTGATCGGCACAGGCGCGGATATCGCCTTCATTCCGCCCGCTCTGCGTGATCCGCTGAGGCAGGCCGGAATCACCATCGAGGGCATGGCGACCGGCGCGGCCGCCCGGACCTATAATGTGCTGGTCGGCGAGGACCGGCGGGTGGCGGCGGCGCTGATCGCAGTCGACTAGAGGTCGGCCATGCCGGCGACGCGTAGCGCGGGCAGGGCGCTTGCCCTAAGATTGGAAACGGCCGCACGATGACGGGCCGAGGCGGAACGATGCCGCAGACCGAGACAGACGACCGCAGGGAGATTGCGCCGGCGCGCCTGCCGGAAGCTTACGCCCATTGCGCCGAGCTCGTCCGCGAGCAGGACCAGGATCGCTACATCGCCGGGCTCTATGCCCCGGAAGACCGCCGCGCGGCGCTCTATGCGCTCCATGCCTTCAGCCTGGAGATCGCGCGCGTCAGGGCCCTGGTGAGCGAACCCTTGCCAGGCGAGGTCCGCCTGCAATGGTGGCGCGACGTGCTCGAAGGCCAGGCCGGCGGCGAGACGCAGGCCCATCCCGTCGCCGCGGCCCTGCTCGACACGATCAGGCGCTATCGCCTGCCGGTCGCGCCGCTGACCGCGCTGATCGATGCGCGCATCTTCGACCTCTACGACGATCCGATGCCGTCGCTGCGCGATCTCGAAGGCTATGCCGGCGAGACGGTCGGCGCGGTGATCCGGCTCGCCTGCATCATCCTGGCCGGCGGGCGCGATCCGGGCGGCGCGGCGGCCTGCGGCCATGCCGGCGTCGCCTATGCGCTGACCGGCCTGATGCGCGCCTTCCCCTGGCATGCGGCCGAAGGGCAGGTCTATCTGCCGGCCGATATCCTCGCCCGCAACGGCGTGACGCGCGACGACATCGTGCGCGGGCGCGGCGGGCCGGGCGTGCTCTACACGCTGAAGGAGTTGCGCGAAATCGCGCGCGGGCACCTGAAGAAGCTCACGAGCCTCGGCGAGACGATTCCGAGCGACCTGAAGCCGGCCTTCCTGCCGGTGGCGCTGGTCGAGCCCTATCTCAAGCGGATGGAGGTGGCCGGCTACGATCCCTACCGCACCATCATCACGCTTCCGGCCTGGCGCCGGCAATGGGTGTTGTGGCGGGCGTCGCGGCGCAAGTGAAAGGTTCGTGCCGTTACTCTCCGCAGAGTGATTTGCTCAGTCCAGATTTCAGATTGCGCGGGGAACCCTCTCCCATAGGGAGAGGGCAGGGTGAGGGGTAGGCTGTTGGACACTGGAGCCGTGACCTGACCGCTGCTGCGGTGAGTGCGCGCCTCACTGGTCCGGGAGCCTACACCTCACCCCTGCCCCTCTCCTTACAGGAGAGGGGTTCCTCGCGGTTGTTCTTCCCGTTGAGAGTGACGCCAGGGCTGCCTACTCAGCGGCCTTCGCCTCGACGCCGCCGGCCCATTCATCCATGACCTGCTTGGCGCGCGCCGTCAGGGCCTGCTTGCGGGCAAGGCTCTTGGCCGGGCCTTTCAGGCGCTTGCCGTCGGGGCCGGTTGTCGCGACACCCTCGATCGGCGGGAACAGGCCGAAATTGATGTTCATCGGCTGAAAGGATCGCGGCCCCTCGTCGATGGTGACGATATGGCCGCCGGTGATGTGGTTGACCAGCGCGCCGAGCGCCGTCGCCGCGGGCGGTATCGGCAGCTCGCGGCCAAGCCGCTCGGCGGCGGCCATGCGGCCGGCGAGCAGGCCGGTCGCGGCGCTCTCGACATAGCCCTCGCAGCCGGTGATCTGGCCGGCGAAGCGCAGGCGCGTGTCGGCCTTGAGGCGCAGGCGCTCGTCGAGCAGCTTCGGCGAGTTCAGGTAGGTGTTGCGATGGATGCCGCCGAGCCGGGCGAATTCGGCATTCTGCAGGCCCGGAATCATCCGGAAGATCGCGGCCTGCTCGCCATATTTCAGCTTGGTCTGGAAGCCGGTCATGTTGAACAGCGTGCCGAGCGCGTTGTCCTGCCGGAGCTGGACCACGGCATAGGCCTTCACGGTCGGGTTGTGCTTGTTGGTCAGGCCGACCGGCTTCATCGGGCCCCAGCGCAGGGTTTCGCGGCCACGCTCGGCCATGACTTCGATCGGCAGGCAACCGTCGAAATAGGGCGTGCCTTCCCACTCCTTGAACTCGGTCTTCTCGGCGGCGAGCAGCGCGTCGATGAAGGCTTCGTACTGGTCACGGTCGAGCGGGCAGTTGATGTAGTCGGCGCCGGTACCGCCGGGTCCGGCCTTGTCGTAGCGCGACTGGAACCAGGCCTGATCCATGTCGATCGAATCGAAATGGACGATCGGCGCGATCGCGTCGAAGAAGGCGAGCGAATCCTCTGATGTCAGCGACTGCAGGCCCTGGGCCAGGGCCGGCGAGGTCAGCGGGCCGGTGGCGATGATGACATTGTCCCATTCGGCCGGAGGGAGGCCGGCGATCTCGCCGCGATCGATGGTGACGAGCGGATGGGCTTCGAGCGCGGCGGTGACGGCTTGCGAGAAGCCGTCGCGGTCGACCGCGAGCGCGCCGCCGGCCGGAACCTGATGGGTGTCGCCCTTGGCCATGATCAGCGAGTTCAGGCGGCGCATCTCCCAATGGAGCTGGCCGACGGCATTGCTGGAGGAATCGTCGGAGCGGAAGGAGTTCGAGCAGACGAGCTCCGCCAGCCCCTCGGTCTTGTGGGCGTCGGTGCCGCGGACGGGCCGCATCTCGTGGATGATGACGGGGATGCCGGCCTGCGCGACCTGCCAGGCGGCTTCGGAGCCGGCGAGACCGCCGCCGATGATATGAACGGGTTCCATGGCTTGCGGATGTGTCCGCAGCGGGCCGCAAGGTCAAGGGACAGGCGCCCTGAAATGCAAAATGCCCGCCGTGAGGCGGGCATTCGCTCTTCGACCGAAGCTCGAGGGGAGGGGAAACACGAGCCTCAGGAGAAACTACACGGAACGCGCCGCACCCTGTGCGCGGCGGTTCTCATTCAGAGCCTTCAGGCCGCGGCGTGCGAACGCGCGATGAAGGAGATCTCCGAGCGCGACAGGCCGAGATCATCGAGCTCGCGGTCTGTCAGGCGGGAGAGCTCGCGGACGGTCTCGCGATAGCGGAGGTAGGCGCGGATTTTGGCGGCGATCATGGTGACGAACATGGTGGTCTTCCTTGGCGATATTCCGGACCGGGGCGGTGCCCACAGCGATAATTTCGTTGTGCGCTGCATATAAACCGGACAGTCTGCTTCCAACAGGGGCACGCCGTCAGCTCCGATATGCAATCAACGCATGGCTAATTAAGATTTCCGTCATTTTCTGGGGGTCGTTCTGCACTGAACGTAACGCTTGCGGCGAAAATGCGGAAATCAGACGCCTGTGATTTGTGCATCAATCTGCTCGCTCGAGTTTGCTGCGGAAGCTTTGCTCATTATATAGGCATATTGCATGTGCTAAATAGCGAGCGCCTGCGCCAGGGCAATTTTGCGTTGCAACAAGGGGCAGTGAGGCGGCGATTCTCGGCTGCCGCGGGGAGGGCTCGTCAGCCGGCGCACACCGATCCGCGGCGGCAGAGTTTGCCGGGCAGAACTTGCCCGACGTCGCGGGCGACCTAGCTTCGAATCGCGCCAATCCGCCGGCAAGCCGCTGATATCCGGTTGTTTTCAAGGAGCGACGCCCGCGGCCCGGAGATTGCCTGCCGGTGCCCAGCAGAAAGGAGCGCGCGATGACCATCTCGTTCTCGACCTCGAACTGGCCCGTCAACCTGACGAAGACCTTCGCCGCCAAGCAAGCCGCCGACGGCGATTCGAAGCAGGATGCAGCCGCCTCGTCCTCCGTCTCGTCATCCTCGACCGAGGCCGAATTCCTGAAGATCGCGCGGATGTCGCCGGAGGAGCGGGTTCAGGCCGCGCTGCTGGCCAAGCTCGGCATGACCGAGGAGGAGTTCAACAAGCTCGACGCCCAGGCCAAGGCCGACGTCATGAGCAAGATCCGCGACGAGATGCTGAAGCAGATGGAAGCCAAGGGCGAGACCGCGAAGAAGATCGGTGCGCTCGCCGACATCAGCGTGTGAAGCGCGTTTGCGAGGCCGGCTGCTGCCGGCCTCTTTTTTCGATCTGTTGTCAGCCCACCTTCCCGGCGTCGAAACGCAGCAGCCGCAGGGCATTGGCGGTGACGATCACGGTCGCGCCGGTATCGGCGAGGATCGCGACCCAGAGCCCGGTATAGCCGAGCACGCTGGTGACCAGGAACACCGCCTTGAGCCCGAGCGCGATCGTGATGTTCGTGCGGATATTGCCCATCGCGGCGCGCGCCAGCCGGATCAGTGCCGCGACATCGCGCACGCGGCTCTTCAGCACCGCGCCATCGGCCGTCTCCAGCGCGACATCGGTGCCCGAGCCCATGGCGATGCCGATGCTGGCGGCGGCCAAAGCTGGCGCATCGTTGATGCCGTCGCCGACCATCATCACCGAGGTCTCGCCGGAGAAGGCCTTGATCGCCGCGACCTTGTCGTCGGGCATGAGTTCAGCCTTGTGCTCCATGCCGAGGCCTGCGGCGATGGCGGCGCCGGTACGGGCATTGTCGCCGGTCAGCATGGTCGAGCGGATGCCCATCGCCTTGAGCTCGGCGATCGCGGTGGCGGCATCCTCGCGCGGCTCGTCGCGCAAGGCAATGAAGCCGGCGAGCGCGCCGTCGACGATCACGGCGGCGACGGTCTTGCCGGCGGCCTCCAGCTCCTCGGCCGTGACGCGCGCCCGCTTGTCGAAGGGCGCGCGGCTCTCGGCATGGCGGGGAGCGCCGACGAAGACGGCGCGGCCATCGAGCTTGCCGGTGACGCCCTGGCCGGCGATCGCGGCGGCCTCGGCCGCGGGCTTGTAGGCGATGCTCTCGCTGCGGGTGCGCTCCAGCACGGCCTCGGCCAGCGGATGCGCCGATCCATGCTCGACCGCGGCGGCGAAGGCCAGAACCTCAGCCTCGCTGCCGGAGAGCGCCACGATATCGGTGACGCGCGGCCGACCTTGCGTGAGGGTTCCCGTCTTGTCGAAGGCGACGAGGCCGGTCTTGGCGGCGGTCTCGATCACGACGCCGCCCTTCATCAGCAGGCCCTGGCGAGCGCCGGCCGAGAGGGCGGCGGCGATCGAGGCGGGCACCGAGATGACCAGCGCGCAGGGGCAGCCGATCAGGAGCAGCGCCAGCGCCCGGTAGATCCAGACCGACCATTCGGCGCCGAGCAGGAGCGGAGGCGCCAGCGCGACCAGCACGGCGAGGCCGACGATCGCCGGCATGTACCAGCGCGAGAAGCGATCGATGAAGCGCTCGGTCGGGGCGCGGGCTTCCTGCGCCTCCTCGACCAGGCGGATGATGCGGGCGATGGTGTTGTCCTGCGCCGCCTTGTCGACGCGCACGCGCAGCGCCGCCTCGCGATTGACCGAGCCGGCATAGACGGGCTCGCCGACGCCCTTGGTCTTCGGCACGGATTCGCCGGTGACCGGGCTCTCGTCGATGCCGGAGGTACCATCGGTGATCTCGCCATCGGCCGGGATGCGGTCGCCGGGGCGGACCAGCACGGTCTGGCCGATCCTGAGGCTCGCGGCGTCGACCTGACGGTTCGCCCCGTTCTCCTCGACGATGGCGGTCTTGGGCACGAGGTCGCCGAGCGCGCGGATCGAGGCGCGGGCGCGGTCGGCCGCGACGCCTTCCAGCACCTCGCCGACCGCGAAGAGGAAGACGACGAGCGCCGCCTCCTCCGCCGCGCCGATGAAGAGCGCGCCGATGGCGGCGATCGTCATCAGCATCTCGATGGTGAAGGGGATGCCGGCGCACGCCGCCGCGACAGCGCGCTTCGCCACGGGCGTGACGCCGACGACACAGGCCAGGATGAAGGCCCAGTGGCCGATGCCGGGCCAGATCAGCCCGGCGGCATAGGCCGCACCGAGGAACAGGCCCGTCGCGATGACGAGCCTACCCTTGCCGGTCTGGTACCAGCTCGCGCCCTCGGGCGTGGCCTCATGGACATGGCCGGGCAGGCCATGACCGTGATCCTTTGCGGCGACGGGTTGCTTGGCGCCCTTCGGGGCGTGGTCATGACCGGCGTGGGAATGGCCGGAATGATCGTGCTTGTGGTCGTGACCGTGCGCGTGGCCACCGTGATCATGACCGCAACCGCAGGCGTCCTGCTTGGCTTCTGGGCGCACAGAGGCCGGGTTTGCCAGCGCGGCCGTGGTATAACCGAGGCCGTTGACGCGCTTCTCGATCGCCTCCGGCGTGGTCGCGCCCGTGTCGAGCGCGAGCGTCAGCGTCTCCGACATCACCGAGAGCCTGACGTCGCTGACGCCGGGCAGGCGCTCGACCGCACCGCGAATCTTCGTCGCGCAGCTCGCGCAATCCATGCCTCCGACCTTCCAGGACAGGGTCTGGGCGGTGGTTTCGGGGCGGGCGGCCATGACGCGTCTCCGTCTCTCTTTCGCTACGGGACACCTCTCTACAAGCTGTAGCCACTTCAGGTTCAAGAGGGAAAATGCGCATCGGGCGCATGAGCGTCATGCTCGGGCCTGACCCGAGCATCTCCGGCCGGAAGAGACTCTTGTCACCCACTCGTCATGAGATTCTCGGGTCTGCGCTGCGCTTCGCCCGAGAATGACGACTGACCTCAATCCAGCGGATAAACCGGCCGGCGCAGGCGCTTGTAGGGCAGGCCGGCGATCCGGCTGGTGCAGGGGCCGGGCGTCGTCACGGTGAAGCTGCCCTTTGCGATCTTGTCATAGGCGCGCCGATGCGCCACCGCCGCCTTCACGCCGATCGCCTTCAGCGTCTCCGGCTCGATACCCTGCGAGCGGAGCTGGCCGAGGTCGAAGGGCGGGGTCTTGCGGCTGCTCAGCAGCACCGTGACGCCCTCGACCTGCACGACCACGCAAGGCCCCATGCTGAAATGCGAGCCCTGCGAGGCCGCAAGGTGGCTGTTGAGGTCCTCCAGCGCGAATTCGCCGTCGCTGGCGCTGACGAAGCTGGCCTCGATCTCGACCGGCCCCTCGGCGATGGCGCTGCCCTTGCCGCCGATCGAGAGCTTGCGGGTTTCACCGGGCTTGGCGCCGGCCATGGCTGCGACGGCGGCGGGGTCAGCGATGGCGACGGCGCAGTTCGTAACGCCATGGCGCAGGAAGGCGCGCAGCACCGAAGTGGCGTCGCCCGGCGCGCCGCCGCCGATATTGTCGGCCGGCTCGACCACGATATAGGGGCCGCCCTCCGAGCGCTGGATTTCTGCGACCGCCTCGTCGAGATTCCATTCCGCCGGCAGGCCGGATTCGCGCAGCTCCGTCGCGGTCGCGGTCAGGCGCGCCAGTGCATCGCGGGCGGCTGCTTCCGGGCCGGCGAAGGCGACCGCGAAGGCAACGCCCGCTTCGGGGACATCCGAGAAGGAGTAGCCGCCGACGACATTGGCCACCCAGATATCCGGGTTCTCCTGCTCGATCCGGCGCGCCAGCGCCTCCAGGTCGCGCATCGGCCGGTCGGCGGTGCCGGTGCCGGTCGGCGGCCAGATCACCGGGGCGTTGCAGGAGAGCATGCGCGGCAATTCGCCGGTCCGGAGCGCCCGCGCCAGCAGCTTCGCCGAACGGACAGCGGATTCGCGGGCATCCGCATGGGGGTTTTCGCGATAGGCCACGAGGGCGTTGGCATGCTGCGCCATGGCAGCCGTGAAATTGGCGTGGAGGTCGAAGACGCCGAAGACCGGCAAGGTCTCGCAGCCTGGCACCGAGCGGATATGGGCGAGGAGCGCGCCTTCCGGGTCGAGGCATTCGGTCGTGACCATCGCGCCGTGCAGGGCAAGCCAGATGCCGTCGAGGCCGCCATGGGCGAGGGCTTGCTTCAGTCCGGCGTCGAATTCCGCGAGGAAGTGCTGGAAGACGGCGTGGTTGACGGTGCCGGCGGGCAGGGCGGTGTAGTCCACCGTCGGCAACACCTCCCAACCTTCGGCCTCGGCGATTTCGAGGAAGCCGTCCACCGTCGAGCCGTCGCCGCGGCGCGTCGGCAGCTCGGCACCCTTGCGGATGCTGAAATCGGCGAGCGTCGTCTCTTCGTCGACGAAGCTGTGGGTCTCGTGGAAGAGCGATCCCAGCAGGATGCGGCGGCGGGACATGATCGGCTGAATCTCCCAGGCTTGCGAGGCCTGCGCATCTCGGCCGCCGATCTGTTCCGGATCAAGCCTGCATTGTTCCATTCGGAGGAACGCGAGTGCTTTGACAGGCCGCGTCCCGTCCCGGTTTCATGGGCGTGCCGGCAGTCCGAAAGGGCGGCTGCCGCCCCTGACCGAGAGAGCATGCGGATGCGCGTCTTCACTGCGTCGCTGGCGACGGAAACCAACACCTTCGCGCCGCTCTTCGTCGATCGCAGTGCTTTCGAGGGCGCCTTCTACTGTCCGCCCGGCACGCATCCGGACACGCCGACGCTGTGCTCGGCGCCGACCGTCGCGGCGCGCCGCCGCGCCGCCAGCGAGGGCTACGAGCTGGTCGAGGGCACCGCGACCTGGGCCGAACCGGCGGGGCTCGTCTCGCGGGAGGGCTATGAGAGCCTGCGCGACGAAATCCTCGATCAGCTCAAGGCGGCGCTGCCGGTTGATATCGTGCTGCTCGGCCTGCACGGCTCGATGGTGGCGCGCGGCTACGACGATTGCGAAGGCGACCTGATCGCACGGGTAAGGGCGCTGGCCGGCCCGGATTGCGTCATCGGCGCCGAGCTCGACATGCATTGCCATCTGACGGCCGAGATGGTCGCGGGCGCCGATATCATCGTCGCCTTCAAGGAGTTCCCGCATACGGATTTCCTGGCGCGGGCCGAGGACCTGCTGGAGCTTTGCCTCAGGACCGCGCGCAAGCAGGTGAAGCCGGTCAGCGCCGTGTTCGATTGCCGCGGCCTCGCCGCCTTCATGACCAGCCGCGAGCCCGGCCGCGGCTTCGTCGACCGGCTGCTCGCGATGGAGGGACGAGACGGCATCCTCTCGATCTCGGTCGCGCATGGCTTCCAGGCGGCGGATGTCGCCGATGTCGGGACCAAGGTGCTGGTCATCGCTGACGGCAACGCGGCGAAGGCGGCAGTGCTGGCGAAGGAACTGGGTCTCGAAATCCTGCGCTGGGGGCAGGGCGCCTCGCCGAAGCACTACAAGCCGGAAGAGGGGATCGCTGCGGCGCTGGAGCTGGCCAAGCCCGGCAAGCCGGTGGTGCTGGCCGATCGCTGGGACAATCCGGGCGGCGGCGTCGCCGGCGATTCCTCCGTGATGGTCGAGGCGCTATTGCGCCACCCGGATGTGCCGGCGGCGATCGGGGCCATGTGGGACCCTGTCGCGGTCAGCCTGTGCCGGGCAGCCGGTGTCGGCGCCGAGATTCCCTTGCGCTTCATCGGCAAGGCCGCGCCGTCCTCCGGGCGGCCGATCGATGCGGTGGTGACCGTCACGGCTACGACCGGGGACCTGCTGATCCCGTTCGCGCAGAGCTGGGTTTCGCTCGGGCCTGCCGCGGCGATCCGGATCGGCCGGCTCGACATCGTGCTGGCCTCGACGCGGGCGCAGACCTTCAGCCCGCCGGTCTTCACCGATCTCGGCATCGATCTCAGCGCCAAGAAGGTCGTGGTGGTGAAATCCTCCAACCATTTCCACGCCGCCTTCGCGCCGATCGCGGCACAGGTGCTTTATCTCGACAGCGGTGGACCCTATCCGCCCGATGCGAGCAAGATCCCCTATACCAAGGTGAAACGCCCCTTCTCTCCGCTGGACCCGAATCCATGGCTGTGACTGCATCCGCCCCGCTGCCCCGCCTGTCGCTCGGCGAGATCGAGGAGCAGCGCCTCGATGTGCTGGTCAAGGGCCTGCCGCCGGGCGCATCGCTCCGGCTCGGCGATGTCGGCAAGCAGGGCTGGAATGTGCTCGCCGGCGATATGCCGATGCCGCTCGCGGTGATCCGCGAGAGCGTGCTCAAGGCCAACAGCGCCTGGATGAGTGCTTTCACCGGCGAAAACGGTCTCAAGATCGCGCCGCATGGCAAGACGACGATGGCGCCGCAGCTCTTCGACCTGCAGATCGCCGATGGCGCCTGGGCGATCACCGTCGCGACGATGCAGCAATTGGCCGTCGCCCGGCATTTCGGGGTGAAGCGCGTCATCCTCGCCAACCAGCCGATCGGGCGGCAGGAGGTCGCCGCCTGCTTCGAAGCGCTGCGGGAGCCCGGCTTCGAGCTCTACTGCCTTGCCGACAGCGTCGCCGGCGTCGGCTTGCTGGCGCAGGCCGCGAAGGGGCGTGAGGGCGCCAACCCGCTGCGGATCTTCGTCGAGATCGGCTTCATGGGCGGGCGCACCGGTGCGCGGACCCGCGAGGAGGCGCTAGCCGTGGCGCGTGCCGTCGCGGGCGCACCGGGCTTGCGGCTTTCCGGCTTCGAGTGTTTCGAGGGGCTGCACAGCGACACTGCCGGCGCCGATCGGCTGCTCGGCGAGGTCGTCGCGGTCGCGGCGGCGGCTGAGGGCGAAGGACTGCTCGGGCCGGAGCCGATGGTGCTCTCCGCCGGCGGGACCTCGCTGTTCGACCGGGTCGGCGAGGCCTTCAATGCCGCCGCCTTCAAGCGGCCGATCGTCAAGGTGCTGCGCTCCGGCTGCTACCTGACTCATGATTCCACGGCCTATTCGGCAGCCTTCCGGCGGATCACGCTGGAGACCAGCCTCAGGCTGCCACCGGGCGGGCTGGAGCCGGCGCTGGAGGTCTGGGCCTATGTCCAGTCGCGGCCCGAGCGCGGACGCAGCCTGCTCACCGTGGGCAAGCGCGATATCTCGTTCGATTCCGGCATGCCGGTGCCGTTGCGCTGGTATCGGCCGGGCGGCGCGATGCAGCGGCCGGAGCCGATGCCGGCGGGCCATACGGTTCTGGGGCTCAACGACCAGCATTGCCATCTCGGCACGCCTGAAGAGAGCCCCTTGCAGGTTGGTGACATGGTCGCCTTCGGCATCGGCCACCCCTGCACGACCTTCGACAAATGGGCGGTGCTGATGCTGGTCGACGACGACTGGACCGTCACCGGCGCAATCCGGACCTTCTTCTGACGCGCTTCCGAAGCTGTTCCTTCTGGTGAAACCTGTAATCCTTGACGTGAATTCGGGCCGTTCCTAGCCTGCATCTCACAGAGGGATGGCCCGCCATCCGCGATGCGGACGAGACGGGCTGAGCGGCGATGACGGGAAGCACGGCGAAGGCCGGTCCCTGCCTCGCGCGGAAGAGGCCGGGACCGGCCGGCAAGCAGGATGCTGGGAGGATCGTTCGTGACGACACCGTCATTCCCGATGATTGATGACTCCGATCTCGCCGCGCAGGGCTTGCATCGGCGCAGCCTCTTGCAACTGCTGAGCGCGGGCGGCGCGGCACTTGCGGTCCCAGGCCTGTGGAGCAACCTCGCCCAGGCGCAGACGCCGGTTGCCGGCGGCACGCTGACGATCGGCGCCGATGCCGATCCAATCGGGCTCGATCCGGTCACGGTCAACGCCTTCTCGTCCTTCGATTTCACCAGCCTGCTCTATAGCGGCCTGCTGCGCTGGAACGCCCAGATGAAGTTCGAGCCCGATCTGGCGACGGGCTTCGAGCAGCCCGATCCGAAGACCTATGTCTTCAAGCTCAGGCAGGGCGTGAAATTCCACAACGGCAAGGATTTCTCCGCCGCGGACGTCAAGCACACTTTCGACCGGATCATGAACCCGACGACGGGCAGCCGGCTCAGGTCGCTCTATTCCAGCGTCGAGTCGGTGACGGCGGTCGATTCTTTCACGGTGAAATTCCAGCTCAAAGCCACCGACGCGGCCTTCCTCAGCAATCTCGCCAGCAACCCGAACGGCGCGATCGTGCCGGCCGGCGTCGAGAACCTCGTGACACAGCCGGTCGGCACAGGACCGTTCGCCTTCGAGGCCTATCAGCCGAACCAGCAATTCTCGCTGACGCGCTTCGACGGCTATTACGAGAAGGGTGAGCCCTATCTCGCGAAGGTGATCTTCAAGTTCTACAAGGACCAGGCGACGCTGACCTCTGCGCTGCGCTCGCGCGCCATCGACATGACCTGGGTGAAGGACCCGAAGGTCGCGACCGCAATCTCGCGGGCGTCGTCGAATTTCGTCTCGGCGCCGGGCCAGACCTCGCGGACCTTCCCGATCTGGCTGAACATGAAGGCCAAGCCCCTGAACGACGTGAAGGTGCGTCGCGCGCTCAGCCTCGCGACAGACCGCAAGGCCTGCCTAGACACCGTGCTCGGCGGCGCCGGCAAGGTCGGCGCGATGATCCCGGAAAGCCAGGTCGGCGGCTATGACGGCACGGGCGAATTGCCGTACTACAAGCATGACCCGGCAGCGGCGAAGGCGCTGCTGGCCGAGGCCGGCTATCCGAATGGGATCGATCTCGGGGACTATATCGTCGTCGCGGCCAATCCGCTCGACGTCGCCTGCGCGCAGATCCTGCAGCAGCAATGGCAGGCGGCCGGCATCACCGTGAAGCTGGTGCCCATGGAAACCGCGCCGCTCCTGGCCAAATGGGCCAGCGGCGACTGGCCGACGCTGCTCTCGGTCGCGTTGTCCTGGACGCCTGATCCGGACGGCATCTTCCAGTACATCACCTCGACCAGCGGCTACGGCAAGGCGATGGGCTCGAACGATCCCGAGCTCGACAAGATGATCGCCGAGGCGCGGGCCGAGCTCGACGTGCCCAAGCGTGCGGCCAAGAACCAGGCGATCCAGAAGCGCATCGCCGAGAACGCCTATGTCATCCAGATCTACCAGTACCCGCTGCGCTGGGAGATCTGGTGGAACCATGTCCAGGGCTATGTGCCGCTCGCCGCGAATATCCGCTCCTTCGTGCGTACGACATGGCTGAAGAAATAAGAGCTCGTCCAGATAAACGAGCCCTCATCCTGAGGAGCCGCGCAGCGGCGTCTCGAAGGATGCTTCAATTGGTTCCGGAACCTCCTGGAACATCCTTCGAGACGCCATGCCTGAGGGCATGGCTCCTCAGGATGAGGGCTCGCGGGGTTCTCGGGCGGTTTTCACAATTGGCCGGCCGCCTCCCGGCGGAGGCCTGCCGATGACGCGTTTCGTCCTCGGGCGTCTCGCCTGGATGGCCGCGATCCTGCTCGGCGTTTCCTTCGTCGCCTTCATGCTGATGCGGGCCATTCCCGGCGATTTCGCCATCGCGGCGGCGGGCTCGCAGAGCGTGGCGCCGGAGGTTCTGGCGACGATCCGCCGGGACCTCGGCCTCGACCAGCCGCTGATGACGCAATATCTGCTCTGGCTCGGGTCTGCGCTGACCGGCGATTTCGGCAAGTCCTTCGTCACCCGCCAGCCGGTGCTCGGCGAATTGCTCAATCGGCTCGCCGTCACAGTCCAGCTCACATCGCTCGCCGCGGTCATCGCCGCGGTGATGGGCGTCGCCTCGGGGCTCGCGGCGGCGCGTCTGCGCGGCGCGACCGACTGGCTGGTCCGGCTCTGGAACGGGCTGATGCTGGCGGTGCCGAACTATGTCGTGGCGACGCTGATCGTGCTGCTCTTCGGGCTCTATTTCCCGGAGATCACGGTGCTCGGCTACACGCCCTTTCTCAAGAACCCGCTCGGCAATCTCGCCAGCCTGCTGCTGCCCGCCTTCGCATTGGCGCTCGCGGTCTCCGTGACGATCGCGGAGAACACGCGCGCCGCCGTGCTTGAGGTCGCCAACCAGGATTTCGTCATGGTCGCCCGCGCCAAGGGCCTGACGCCGGCCGCGATCCTGCGCGACTACCTGATGCGCAATGCGCTGACGCCGGTGATCACTGCCGCCGGCCTCAAGATCGCGGCGCTGCTCGGCGGCAGCATCCTGGTCGAGACCATCTTCGCCATTCCCGGCATGGGCCAGTACCTGTTCGATTCCATCAACAGCCGCGACTATCCAGTGATCCAGGCGATCGTGCTGGTCGCGGCCGGCATCGTCGTGCTGGTCAATACGGCGATCGACATCGCCTATGCCCGCGTCGATGCACGGGTGCAGATGTGAGCGGGACCATTCAGGACAGTGCGCCGGCCGCGACGGTGCGGAAGGGGGCAGGGATCACGCAGGGCTGGCTGCTGCTCGGGCTGGGACTTGCCATGCTGGCGGCAATGCTGGTGCTGACGATCTTCGCGCCGCTTATCGCGCCTTACAGTCCCTCGGCCACGTCGCCGGACTCGCTGGCCCCCGCCAGTGCAGCCCATTGGCTCGGCACCGATTCGATCGGACGCGACGTGCTGAGCCGCCTGATCGTCGGCGGGCGCACGACGCTGCTCATCACGGTCTCGGCCGTGTTGATCGCGCTGGTGGCCGGGCTGATCCTCGGGCTCGCGGCCGGCTACATGGGCGGGCGCACCGACGAGGTCATCATGCGGCTGCTCGATGTCGTCTTCGCCTTCCCGGTTCTGCTGCTCGCGATCGCGGTGGTGGCTGCGCTGGGGCCGACCGTGCCGAACCTGATCCTGACCATCGCCATCGTCTACACGCCGGCCATGGCGCGGGTGGTCAGGGCGCCGGTGCTCAGCGTCAAGCAATGGGACCATGTCGAGGCTGCCCGCAGCGTCGGCATGAGCGAGATGCGGCTCGTGCTGCGCCATATCCTGCCGATCGTGGTCTCGCCGATCCTCGTCGCGACGAGCCTAACGCTGTCCCAGACGATCTTCACGGTGACGGCGCTGTCCTTCCTGGGCTTAGGCCCGCCGCCGCCCGATCCGAACTGGGGCGGCATGCTCTCGGAAGCGCGCCAGTTCATGGAGCTTGCGCCCTTGACCGTGGTCGGCCCGGCCCTGGCGATCGTCTTCGCGACGCTGACCTTCATCATCATCGCCAACGGCTTGCGTGAAGTGCTCGATGTGGGGAGCGTGCGATGACCGGCCCGCTGCTCAGGGTGCGTGACCTCACCGCGACCGTGACCACCCGCCGTGAGGTGATCCAGGCGGTGCGCGGCATCTCCTTCGATATCAATGCCGATGAGGCGGTCGGTTTCGTCGGGGAATCCGGTTGCGGCAAGAGTGTAACCGCCAAGGCGTTGATGCGATTGGCGCCTGATGGCGCCTCGATCGGGCTTGGCGGCTCCATCGCTTTCTGGGGGCAGGACCTGCTCGGGCTCGGCGAGGAAGAGATGCGCGACCTGCGCGGCCGACGCATCGCCATGGTGTTCCAGGACCCGATGACCTCGCTCAACCCGGTGATGAGCATCGGCGCGCAGATGGGCGACATGCTGCGCCGCCATTTCGGCATTTCAGTAAAGGAGGCGCGTGAGCGTAGCGTCGAACTGCTCGACCTCGTCGGCATTCCCGATCCCGCGCGGCGGATCGACGACTTCCCGCACCAGTTCTCGGGCGGGCAGCGCCAGCGCGTGCTGATTGCCATCGCGATCTCCTGCGAGCCGGACCTGCTGATCGCCGACGAGCCGACGACGGCGCTCGACGTCACCGTGCAGGCGCAGATCCTGCGGCTGCTGCTGCGGCTTCGGGAGGAGCGCGGCATGGGGCTGATGCTGATCACCCATGATTTCGGCGTCGTCGCCGGCATGGTCGACCGGGTGAACGTGATGTATGGCGGCGAAATCGTCGAGGCCGGGCCGGTCGACGATGTCTTCGCCCGGCCGCAGCATGCGTATACGCGGGCGCTGCTCGATGCCGTGCCGCGCCTGCAAGGAGCGGGGGCGCTGCGATGACGGAGCCGCTGCTTCAGGTCCGCGATCTCTCGGTGCTGTTTCCGGCGCGGCGCGGCGCGCCGCCGGTCAAGGCGGTGGAGCGCCTCTCCTTCGATATCGCGCCGGGGCAGACGCTCGGGCTCGTCGGCCAGTCCGGCTCGGGCAAGACCACGGCGGGGCGCGCCATCCTCCAGCTTCAGAAGGCGAGCGGAGGTTCGGTCCGCCTGCTCGGGCAGGAACTGACGAGGATGCGTTCGGGCGAGTTGCGCCGGATGCGCCGGCATATGCAGTTCGTGCTGCAGAACCCCTATTCCAGCCTGCATCCGCGCATGACGATCGGGCAGATCCTGAGCGAGCCCTTGCAGGTGCATCGCACGGTGCCGGGCAACCGCATCCGCGAACGCGTCGAAGAGCTGCTGGAGTTGGTCAATCTCGATCCCGCGATGATCCGGCGCTACCCGCACGAGTTCTCGGGCGGGCAGCGCCAGCGCGTCGTCATCGCAAGGGCGCTCGCGGTCAACCCCGATTTCGTCGTCTGCGACGAACCGGTCTCGGCGCTCGACGTGCGGACACAGGCGCAGATCGTCGCGCTGCTGCAATCGCTGCAGGAGAAACTCGGCCTGTCCTATCTCTTCATCGCGCATGACCTCGCGATCGTCCGCGAGATGGCGCATCGCGTCGCGGTGATGTTCCGCGGGCGCATCGTCGAGATGGGTAGCGCGGGCCAAGTCTATGACAGCCCGGCACACCCCTACACGCAACTCCTGCTGGATGCCGTGCCGGTGCCCGACCCCGTGCTGCAGCGCGAGCGGCTCCGGCGCCCGCCACCGGACCTGCGCTTCCTCGATGGCGATGGCGGCGGGTGCGTCCATGGTGCCGATCACGCGCGGGCGGTAACGCCCGAATGGCACGAGGTCGCGCCGGGCCATGGCGTGTCCTGCCGCTACTGGCCGAAAGGAGCGGGACGGGAGGCGGCGTGAGCGGCCGCTTGAAATGCAAGCTCTTAATCTTATCGCGCGGTCATCCCGGACGGAGCGAAGCGAAGATCTGGGATCCATTCCTGAGCATTTCCGATCAAGGTTCCGGCATGGATCCCGGGTCTCCCTTCGGTCGCCCGGGATGACATGGTTCCTTTCGGGGGAGGTCGAGGATGTTCCTTAGGGCGGAACATTCAATCCTTGACGCGAAATATCTGGCGCAACTACGCTTTTGGTGACGAGGCCGGGCTGAAGAACGGATCCGGCAAGATATCCTGAAGTCCGAGTTACCGCTTCGCCCGGCATCGGCCGGCCGGCGGAACCGCAATCCGGGAGGATGGCCGTGCGTCTGGCGCTGATCCACATCGTTCAGGAAACGAACGACTTCAATCCGCTGCTGACGACGCTCGCGGATTTCGAGGCGTTCGGCCTCGTCGAGGGCGAGGAGATCGCCCGGCAATTCGGCGAGATCGGCCAGATCGGCGGGCATTACGCGGCGGTGAAGGAAAGCGGGCTCGCGATCGAGACGATCCCGATCATCCGCGCCTGGGCCGTGGCGGGCGGGCGCATCTCGCGTGAGGCCTTCGATTTCTTCCAGGCGAAGATCCGGGCCGGGCTGGAGACGGTGGGACCGATCGACGGGCTCGTCCTGCATCTGCACGGCGCCTGCGCGGCCGAGGGCATCGACGATGTCGAGGGCGAGCAGGCCGAGCTTTGCCGCGAGATTCTGGGGCCGGACGTGCCGATCCTGCTCGGGCTCGATCACCACGCCAATATCACGCACAAGATCATGGCCAATTGCACGACGATCGTCGGCCATCGCACCCAGCCACATGACGTGTTCGATACGGGCAAGGTCGGCACCGAGGTGCTGCTGCGCATCCTCACCGAGAAGTGCAAGCCGGTGATGGCCTGGCGGAAGATCCCGCTGCTCTCGCATCAGGAGCAGTTCCTAACCTCGAAGGGGCCGATGAAGCTCTGGTTCGACCGGGCCCGCGCGATCGAGGCCGACCGGCGCGTGCTACAGGCTTCGAACTACCCGATGCAGCCCTGGCTCGATGTGGCCGAGGGCGGCTGGTCGACGATCGTGGTCACCGATGGCGACCGGTTGCTGGCCGAGAAGCTGGCGGACGAGCTCGCCGATCTCGCCTGGTCTATGCGCGACGATTTCCAGGTGCGCGAGGCGGTTTCCATCGACGACGCCGTGCGCAAGGCCGATGCGGCCGAGCGTGGCATGATCGTGATCAGCGATACCGGCGACACCGTCTTCGGCGGCGCGGCCGGGGACAGCAACCTGCTGCTGGAAGCGATGCTGCGGCTCGGCATCAGGAGCAAGGCGCTGATCCCGCTGATCTCGCCCAAGGCCGTCGCGACGCTGACCGCGGCGGGCGAGGGCGCCGAGGTGACGCTCCCGCTCGGGGGCGACGCGGCCACCGCCTTCTTCAAGCCGCTGACGGTGACGGGCAAGGTCCGCAAGCTCGGCGGCGGGTCGATCCCGCTCAGGTTCAACCATCAGCCGGAGGTCGATATGGGCCGGGTCGCGGTCTTCGATGTCGGGCCGGTGACGCTGCTGATCTCGGAACTGCGCGGCGTCGCGGGCAACGTGCCCGATGTCTACGAGGCCTTCGGCATCGACCTCTCCGACTACAAGATGGCGGTACTCAAGACGGCTTCGAACTTCCAGTATTTCGACCGCATCGCCTCCGGGCTCGTCCGTGCCGATACGCGCGGGCCGGGGCAGTCGGACGTATTCACCCTGCCGTGGCAGCGGATTCCGCGCCCGGTCTATCCGTTGGAGACAATAAGCGACTGGCGGGCGCATTCGTCCCAGCCGGGAGCGGGGAAAAGCTGAGACGAAACCAACACAACAAGAGGGAAAGCGATGACAAAGCTGTCGCGACGTCAATTCGGCATGGCCGGCCTTGCGCTGGCGGGCGTGTCCCTGGCGGGGGCCTTGCCGGCCTCGGCCCAGCAGCTCAAGGGCGGGAGGCTGCGCGTCGCCGTGCTGAGCGAGCTGGCGAACTACGATCCGCAGCAGCTCTCGACGGTGAATTTCCACGTCATCAAGAACCTCTATGACAGCCTGATCGAGTACACGCCGGAGGGGAAGCCGGAGCCGAGCCTGGCGACGGAGTGGAAGATCGCGCCCGACAAGACCTCGGTGACGCTGAAGCTGCGCAGCGGCGTGACCTTCCATAGTGGTACGCCGTTCAAGGCGGATTCCGTCCTGGCGACCCTGCAGAAGGGCGCCGATCCCAAGCGCGGCAAGAACGTCTTCGCGACCATGTCGATCGTCAAGGACTGGTCGGCGCCTGACGATTCCACGGTGACGATCAATTTCAAGGCGCCGGTGCCCGAGCGTCAGATGCTCGATCTCCTGCAGTTCCTGATCCCGATCGATCCCAAGGGAATCGACACGGTCGAGACCGTGCCGGCGGGCACCGGCCCCTTCACGCTGGTCAACCGGGCGGTGGGGCAGAGCCTGACGCTCAAGGCCAACCCGAAATACTGGCGCGACAAGCAGCCGATCGTGCAAGATCTCGTCTTCACGGTGTTCAGCGAGGACGCCTCGGCCAGCGCCGCGCTGGAATCGGGCGCGGTAGACATCGTCTATAACGGCTCCTCGCGCAGCGCGGTCCGGCTCAAGAATGCCGGGTTCCAGGTCTTCGCCGGGCCGGGGCCACTGGTGCAGGTCTTCCGCATCAACTCGACGCGCGGACCCTTCCGCAACAAGGCGTTCCGGCAGGCCTTCAACCATCTGATGGACCGGGCGAGCATCCTGCGGGTCGGCTATGCCGGCATGGGCAAGGTCGTGGCGCTGCCCTGGGCGCCGGCGAGCCCCGCCTATGACGAGAGCTACAATGCGACCTATGCCTATGATCTCGACAAGGCCAAGAAGCTGATCGCGGATTCCGGCCTTTCCGCCGACGAGACCAAGAACTGGAAGCTGCTGGTCAACGGCAGCGACGAATCCTCCGTCGCGATCAGCCAGATCGTGCAGGGCTCGCTGCAGAAGATCGGCATCCCCGTCGAGCTCGACATGCGGCAGGGCGCGGAATACGTCACCGCGCTGCTCGGCGGCGATTTCGCAGCGACCTTCGGTGCCGTCGGCAACGTCCAGAAATTCCCCTCGCGCGTCGCCACCAACTCGATCTACCGCACCTCGGGCAACCCCGTCCTGAAGGACCCGCATCCGCATCCCGACTATGTCGCAGCCATCGCCAGGGTCGATGCCACGTCCGGCGGGGCGGCCGAGGTCAAGGCGGCCTATGACAACCTCAACAAGGTGCTGGTCGCGGAGGCCTTCGGCATCCCCACCAATTCCTACGATGTCGGCCTGATCGTCGCCTCGGACAAGATCGGCGGCGTGACGCTCGATATCGACAATCTCTTCGTCGCCCGCACCATCGGCTTCAAATGACGCGGCCTGACGGCGCCGGGCGGCGCGAGCGCGGCGCCCGGCGATGACGGAGACATTTGCCCAGGTCAAAGGGTTGCTGCGTCGGCTGCTGGCCCGGCGGGGCGCGGCCCTGGGGCTCGGCTTTCTTGTGCTGGTCGCGCTCGCCGCGGCCTTCGCCGATCTGCTGCCCTTTGACCCTTTGCGGCAGAACGTGGCGGACTCGCTCCTGCCTCCATCCGCCGAATACTGGTTCGGCACGGACGAGCTCGGCCGCGACATCCTGGCGCGCGTCATCCATGGCGCGCGGACCTCGCTGCTGACGGCGGCCGGCGCGGTCGTGATCGCGGCGCTCATCGGCGTGCCGATCGGACTTGCCGCCGGCTTCTATGGCGACTGGCGCGATTCCCTGCTGATGCGTTGCATCGATGTGCTCTTGGCGCTGCCGAACATCCTGTTCGCGATGGCGCTGATCGCGGTTCTCGGCCGCAGCCAGGGGGCGGCGCTGATCGCGGTCGGCATCGCCGGCATACCCGGGTTCGCCCGCATCGCGCGGGCGCAGGTCATGGCCTTGCGCCAGCTCGATTTCGTCACGGCGGTGCGCGGCTTCGGCGGCAGCCCCGGCTACATCATGTTCCGGACGATCCTGCCCAACGCCTTGAGCCCGCTGGTGGTTCAGGCGATCGTGCTGGCCTCGATCGCGATCCTGCTGGAAGCGGCGCTCGCCTTCCTCGGGGTCGGCGTGCCGCCGCCGACGCCGAGCTGGGGCGAGATGCTGCGTACCGGCAAATCCTATCTCTACGAGGCGCCGACCTATGCGGTGCTGCCCGGCATCGTGCTGACGCTGACGATCCTCTCGCTCGACACGATCGGCCGGGCGCTGACCGCGATCCTCGACCGCGACGAGAGCGAGGCGGGCGGCGAGCCGATCGGGGGGCGGCGATGACGGGATATGTCCTGCGCCGCCTGTTTCAGATGCTGCCGGTGCTGCTGCTCGCCTCCTTCGCGATCTTCGCGATGATCTATGCCGTGCCGGGCGGGCCGGTCGCGGTGATCGTTGGCGAGAATGCCGGGCCTGAGGAGATCGCGGCCGCGATCCAGCGCTACGGGCTCGACCGCCCGATGGTGGTGCAATATGCCGACTGGCTCGGGCGGGCGGCGACGGGCGATTTCGGGCTCTCGCTGCATAGTCGCCAGCCGGTGCTGCAACTGATCGGCGAGCGCCTGCCGGCGACGCTGCAACTGGCGCTCGCCGCGATCTTCGTCGCGCTCGTCATCGGCATTCCCGTTGCGATCGCGAGCGCGGTCAAGCCGAATTCCTGGCTCGACCGGTTGCTCAGCGGCTGGAGCGCGCTGGCGCTGGGCGTGCCGACCTTCTGGCTCGGTATCCTCCTGATCCTGCTCTTCGCCGTGGAACTGCGCTGGCTGCCATCGGCCTCGCGCCATGTGCCATTCTGGGAGTCGCCTTTAGACACGCTGCGCAGTCTCGCGCTGCCGGCGATCACGCTCGGCACCTATGTCTCCGGCATCCTGGCGCGCTTCCTGCGGGCCTCGCTGATCGGTGAGGCGCGGGCCGACTATGTCCGCACCGCCCGCGCCAAGGGCGTCCCGGAGAACCGGATCGTCGGCTTCCACATCATGCGCAACGCGCTTCTGCCCTTCGTCACCATCGTCGGTTTGATGATGGCGAATTTCATCGGCGGGGCCGTGGTGACGGAGGCGGTCTTCACCTATCCGGGGCTCGGGCGCCTGCTGATCCAGGCGATCAGCACCCGCGACTACCCGCTGATTCAGGGCTGCATCCTGGTGATCCTGGTCGCCTATATGCTGATCAACCTCACGGTCGACATGCTCTATGCCTGGATCGACCCGCGGATCGAATACCGATGATTGCCGCTCTCGAGGATGCGCGCGTTTGTCGAAACGGTTCTCGACGGAACCTCCGCCGTCATTCCGGGGCGGTCCGCAGGATCGAGCCCGGAACCCATATTCCGTCATGGTCGGGCTTGTCCCGACCATCCACGTCTTCATGGGTCGAGCGCTGTGTTCAAGACGTGGATGCTCGCCACAAGGGCGAGCATGACGGAACCGGGGCGGCGACGGTGGCGGATGGGAAGGCCGGTCTGACCAAGCCTCCATGCGTTTCAGCGCAGGTCCGCGGTCGGGCGCGAGCCGAGATGGGTCGAGATGCCGGCCGCGACCTCGCGCAGGCGCGTCCCGACCTTGGCCGCCAGCGAGTGCGGCATCCGCATCAGCGGCGCGGAGACGCTGAGCGCCGCGACGGGATAGCCGTCATCGTCGAGGATCGGCACGCCGACGCACATGGCGCCGTCCTCGTTCTCGCCCATCTCGGTGGCGTAGCCGGTACGGGCGACCTGCCGGAGCTGCCGCTCGATCTCCTCGCGCTCGAGCAGGGTGCGGCCGGTGCGCTCGGTCAGCGGCAGGTCGAGCTGCCTTTGCCGCTCCGCATCCGGCAGGAAGGCGAGGATCGCCTTGCCGAGCGCGGTCGAATGCATCGGGTGGCTCTCGCCGATGCGGGCCTGCATCCTGAGCGAGCGATTGGCCTCGATAAGGTCGATATAGACGACGGTGCCGTTGCCCTTGACCGCGAGATTGACGGTCTCGTTGAACTCCTGCATCAGCTCGATCATGGCTGGGCGGGCGAGCTCGCGGACCTTGCTGACGCTGGCATCGGCGCGGGCGATGGCGCGCAATTGCGGCCCGATATTGTAGCGGTCGGTCGCGCGGTTGTGGTCGAGGAAACCGGCGGCGGTCAGCGTCTGGAGATAGCGGAAGGTCGTCGTCTTCGGGATCTTGAGCTCCTTGCTGACGGCGGTGAGCGCGATCTCATGGCCGTGGCGGGCGACCAGCTCCAGCACCTTCAGCGCCTTCATCACCGGCTGCACGACATAGGGGTTGTCGGTTGTCCTGGACATGGCGGCTCCGGTGGTCGCGCTCGTTCGACCGCCAGCATGGCCAACCCCTAATAATTCCGCAAGGCGAAACCCCTGTTCCTTTACGCGGAGTGGGCGCTCTGGTCTGGTCGGGACAACAGCAGGAGGCAACGCAGTGACAGGCAATGGCAGCCAGCAGGCGGGCGCTCTGCGCTTCGACGAATCCGCCCGGCAGATCGCGGCGAATGCGCGTTTCATCGCCGGCGGCGTGAACAGCAATTTCCGCTTGGGCATGCAGCCCGGCCCGCTCGTCTTCGAGCGCGGCGAGGGTGCCTATCTGATCGATGTCGATGGCAACCGGATCATCGACTACTACTGCGGCATGGGCGCGACCGTGCTCGGCCATACGCCGGCGCCCGTCATCGAGGCGGTGAAAAGGCAGGCCGAGAAGGGCATCCTCTTCGCGGGTCAGATGCCGGTCGAAGTGGAAGCTGCACAACTGATCTGCGAGCGCATTCCCTCGGCCGAGCGCCTGCGCTTCGGTTCATCGGGCTCGGAGGTGGCGCAAGCCGCTATGCGGCTGGCGCGCGCGGCCACCGGCAAGCGGACGATCGTCAAGTTCGAGGGGCATTATCACGGCTGGTTCGACAACATCCTGTGGTCGACGGCGCCGGGGCTGAATGCGGCAGGTCCCGAGGAGGCGCCGACGCCGGTGATCGGCAGCAAGGGCCAGGACCCGCAGGCCGGCGAGGGGCTCTCGATCCTCGGCTGGAACGATCTCGCGGCACTGGAGGCCCGGCTCGCGAGGGGCGATGTCGCCGCCGTGCTGATGGAGCCGGCGATGTGCAACCAGGGCGCCATCGCACCGGCGCCGGGCTATCTGGAAGGAGCGCTCGCGGCCTGCCGCAAGCATGGCGCGATCCTGATCTTCGACGAGGTCATCACCGGCTTCCGGCTCGGGCGCGGCGGCGCGCAGGAGCGCTTCGGCGTGACGCCGGACCTCACCCTCATGGCCAAGGCGATCGCCAACGGCTTCCCGGTCGCTGCGATCGCCGGGCGGGCGGACCTGCTCGACCTCTTCGCCGACGGCGTGCTGCATGGCGGCACCTTCAATGCCCAGCCGGTCGCGATGGCGGCACTCGTCGCCACCCAGAAGGCGCTGACGCCGGAGCATTATGAGCGCAGCTCCGCTCAGGGCCAGCGCCTGCAGGACGGTATCCGCACGATCCTCGCGGAGACCGGCATCAAGGCGCAGGTCGCCGGCTTCCCGCTGATGTTCCACGTCGCCTTCGGGCTCGATGCGCCGGCGCGGAACTACCGCGACGTCGCGCGCGCCGACAAGGCTGCCTATAGCCGTTTCGCGCATGAACTGTTGAAGCGCGGCGTGCGCGTGCTGGAGCGCGGCGCCTGGTTCGTGTCGTCGGAACATGATGCGTCGGTTGTGGATGCGACGCTTTCCGCGGTGCGGGATGCGGCGCGCGCGGTGGCGTAACGGTTCAGGCCTCTCCCTTTGTCGTTCCGGAGCGGGCGGCCGGTCCGAGCCGGAACCTTGAATACGACCTATCCGTCATGGTCGGGCTTGTCCCGACCATCCACGTCTTCTTTTATGCCATGCGGTGTTCAAGACGTGGATGCTCGCCACAAGGGCGAGCATGACGGCTGGAGTGGCGCGGCGGTTCGTTGCCATGCACTCCGCTCCTGCATGCAGCATACACGACGCCATTGACCGCGCCGCTCGCCGTACCGGATAGTTCGCCCCGAGAGGGAGCGAAGACCGATGCCGCAGCCGAGACCGTCCACCGCGCTTGCCGGGCTCAAGGTGCTGGACCTGACGCGGGTGCGGGCCGGGCCGACCTGCGTGCGCATCTTCGCCGATTTCGGGGCCGACGTGATCAAGGTCGAGAGCCCGCCGGGACTCGACCCCAACGAGAACATGAGCGGGCCGCGCCTCGGCTACGACATGCAGAACCTGCATCGCAACAAGCGCTCGCTCGCGCTGAACCTGAAGACGCCCGAGGGCAAGGCGATCCTGATGAAGCTCGTCGACGAGGCCGATCTCGTCGTCGAGAACTTCCGCCCGGATGTGAAGGAGCGGCTCGGGCTCGATTTCGAGACGCTGCATGCGCGCAATCCCCGCCTGATCCTGGTCTCGATCTCCGGCTTCGGCCAGTCCGGCCCCTACCGGACGCGTGCCGGCTTCGACCAGATCGCGCAGGGCATGGGCGGGATGATGTCGGTGACGGGGCTGCCGGGGCAGGGGCCGGTGAGGGCGGGAATCGCGCTCGCCGATTCCTCGGCCGGGCTCTATGGCGCGGTCGGGGCGCTGGTCGCGCTGCAGGAGCGGGCAGTCTCGGGGCGGGGGCAGTGGGTGCAGACCTCGCTGCTCGAAGCGCAGATCGCGATGATGGATTTCCAGGCCGCGCGCTATCTCGTCGAGGGTTCGGTGCCACCGCAGTCCGGCAACGACCATCCCTACCAGACGCCGATGGGCGTCTACCGGACGCGCGACGGCGCGATCAATCTCGGCGTCGGCGGCGAAGAGCAGTGGCGTTCGTTCTGCCGGGCGATCGGGCGACCGGACTGGGGCACGGATACGCGCTATGACAGCACGGAGAAGCGCTTCGCCCGCCGGCCGGAGCTGCGCGAACTGATCGAGGACATCTTCGCCGGGGCGGACAGCGCCGATTGGCTGGAAGCGATGGAGCGCAACAGCGTCCCGGCCGGGCCGATCTATGCGGTCGACGAGATGTTCGAGGACCCGCAGGTGCGCCATCTCGGCATCGCCAGGCCGGTGAACCATCCCGAGCTCGGCGGTATCCACCTGATCGGCCAGCCGGTGACGCTGTCGCGCACGCCGGCCGATGTCGCGACGCCGACGCCGGCGGCCGGGGCGCATAACGACGAGATCCTGGCCGGTCTCGGCTATGACGAAGCCGGGCTCGCGCGCTTGCGGGCCGATGGCGTGATCTGACGGAGAGCCTGCGTGAACGACGAAATCCTGTATGCGGTCGAGGGCGGGGTCGGCACGATCACGCTCAACCGGCCCCAGGCGCGTAATGCGCTGACCTTCGCCATGTACGAGCGCATCGCCGAGATCTGCCGCGACCCGGCGGCTCATGGCGATCCGCGTGTCATCGTCATGACCGGGGCCGGCGACAAGGCTTTCGCGGCCGGCACCGATATCGCGCAGTTCCGCTCCTTCTCGAGCGCTGAGGACGCGCTGGCCTATGAGGAGCGGATCGAAGTCGTGATCGGCACGATCGAGCGTTGCCCGGTGCCGACGCTCGCCGCGATCTCCGGCGCCTTCACCGGCGGCGGGGCCGCGATCGGGCTCGCCTGCGATCTACGCATCGCGACCACGAGCGCGCGCTTCGGCTTCCCGATCGCGCGCACGCTCGGCAACTGCCTGTCGATGGAGAATTACGGGCGGCTCTACGCCATTCTCGGCCCGGCGCGGGTCAAGGACATCGTCTTCACCGCTCGGCTCGTCGAGGCGGAGGAGGGCGCGCGGATCGGGCTCTATAACGAGCTGGTGCCGGACCATGAAGCGCTGATGCGGCGCGCCCGCGAACTGGCGCAGATCATCGCCGGCCATGCGCCGTTGACGATGCGCGCGACCAAGGAAGCGATGCGCCGCCTGACGGCCGCGACCGCTTCTGGGATCGACGGCCATGACCTCGTGACGCTCTGCTATACCAGCGCCGATTTCCGCGAGGGCATGGAAGCATTCCTCGGCAAGCGGACACCGAACTGGCAGGGGCGGTAAGGGGCGCCTGTTTGCCGGTGGTTGCGGGCTTGGCCCAGGATCCATACCCAGCCGTCATTCTCGGACGCAGCGAAGCGGAGATCCGAGAATCTCCGGCCGGAAGAGGCGCTGGGTGCCCTTTTCGGCCTGAGATGCTCGGGTCAAGCCCGAGCATGACGGCCTCCATGGCTGCCCGATAGCGCCTCTCAGCCCTGCTTACCCAACTGCCCGAGTTCGTGCAGCAGGGCTGCGCCGGTGCGCAGGCCGCTATAGAAGCAGTCCAGCGTCATGTTCTCGTTGGGGGCGTGGTTGGCCTCGTCGTGATTGGCGTAGGGCGTCACGAAGGCGGGAATGCCGAGGATCTTGGTGAAGACGTAGTTCGGCAGGCTGCCGAACCCGGCCGGGATCAGCAGGGGCTCCTCGCCCTGCGCCGCCACGAAGGCGCGCCGCAACGGCGCGGTATAGGGCGAGGCGATCGCGGTCTTTGAGGGCTGCATGCCCTTTTCCTCGGCGACGAACTCGACCTCGGGCGCGTGCTTTTCGACATGAGCCCGGACCTTGCGCAGGATGTCCTCCGGGTCCTGCGCCTCGACGAGGCGGATATCGCATTTCACCAACGCTTCGTTCGGCAGCACGGTCTTGGTGCCCGGCCCGCCATAGCCGCCATGGAAGCCGTTGATCGTCAGCGTCGGCCGGAAGCAGAGACGCTCGTAGAAGGGCCGGTCGGCCGGCGCGTCGAGGCGAGTGAGGCCGAGCCCCTTCTTGAAGGCCTCGATGTCGAGCGGCAGGCGTTCGACCGCTTCCAGGTCCTCCGCATTCGGCGGCTCGATGGCATCGTGCAGCCCGTCGATGGTGATCTCCCCCTCGGGGTTCTTCATCGTGGCGAGGAGATGGACCAGCGTCCAGATCGGGTTCGGCACGACGCCGCCGAAATTGCCGGAATGGACGTCGCGGCTGGCATGGCGGCAGCGCAGGTCGAAGGAGACGACGCCGCGCGAGCCGAACTTGATGGTGGGCGCGCCACTGGCATGGCGCGGGCCGTCGGCGGTGACGGCGAGGTCGGCCTTGAGCAGATGCGGGTTGGCACGGACGAAGCCGGCGATGTTCGGGCTGCCGATCTCTTCCTCGCCCTCGAGCACGAGGATGACGTTGCAGGGCAGTTCGCCATGGACCTTGAGATGAGATTCGATCGCGAGGATCTGGGCGAAGTGCTGGCCCTTGTTGTCGCCGACGCCGCGCGCATAGAGGCGTCCGTCGCGGATCGTCGGCTCGAACGGGGGCGACACCCACTTATCGAGCGGGTCCGGCGGCTGCACGTCGTAATGGCCGTAGAGCAGCACGGTCGGCTTGCCCGGCGCCTTCTCCCTGCGCGCGACGACGACCGGGTGGCCCTCGGTCGGGACGAGACTGGTTTCGAGGCCGATCTCCGTGAGCATGTCGACGAGCAGCAGGCCGACCTCGGCGATGCCGATATTCTCGGCGCTGATGCTGGGATGGCGCAGATAGGCGACGAGGCGGTCGAGGAAGGCGCTGCGATTGGTCTCGATATGGTCGAAGACCGCGGCGAGTGCGTCTGAGGAAGCCATAGACAATGCCTGACTGGAGAGGAATCCGTGCCGACCGCCGAGCGGGGGCGCAAGCGGCGGCCGAGCGGCTGTCGCGGGCAGCCTAGACGCGGGGTCTGCGGCGCTCAAGCGCGGGCCGGGCTGTCGCGGCGACTGGCAGCCTTGCGATTTTCGCTGGTCGGATTATCGCTTGTATTGTTCTTTTTTTGTTCTATCATTGGATATGCAGCTCGTTCTCGACCTCGACGGTGAGCGGGAGTTTCAGCCGCGAGAAGTCCACCGCCCACCCCGCTATTTCTTCGCGCTCCTTCCGGATATCGAAGCGAAGCAGCGAATCCATAAGCTTGCCGGTGAGTTGAACGCGCGGCTTCGCGCCTCGAACCGGCTGCGCGGGCCGGACAAGTATCATGTGACCTTGCGTGGAATTGCTGTGCCCGACGGCTCGTTCGGGCAGAGCATCGCGATGGCACGCACGGTCGCCGACGCGATTCGGAGGACGTCCTTCGCCGTCATGTTCGATCAGGCCGCAAGCTTCGGAAAGCCGCCGAAATACGCATTCTCCCTGACGACACGGGCGGATTTGCCTGCTGCCAACAGTTTGTCTGCCACGCTGCTTGATGACTTGCGGCATGCCGGCCTCAAGGTCGATGGATCAAGCTTCCAGCCGCATGTCACGCTGTTCTACGACCGGAGACGTCGGGAGCCGATCGATCTGCCCGAGCTGCGCTGGCAGGTGCGCGCGTTCGTGCTGATCGAGAGCATCGATAACAGGAAATACGTCATCCTGGGCTCCTGGCCGCTCGGCTGAACTCCATGCAGCCGTGCAAGGCCGCTTTGCGGCGATCGGGATGCTGCGCCGTTGCTTTGGGCGCGGTCGGCTCTATCGTTTCCGGCCGAAGCCCATCCGATTCAGACGGAGCCTGTCATGGCCGATTTGTCCGCTTTCCCGATCACCAGGCGCTGGCCGGCAGCGCATCCCGACCGTATCCAGCTCTATTCGCTGCCGACGCCCAACGGCGTGAAGGTCTCGATCGCGCTGGAGGAGCTGGAACTGCCCTACGAGCCGCATGCCATCGATATCGGCAAGAACGAGACCTGGGGGCCGGAATTCCTGTCGCTGAACCCCAACGGCAAGATCCCGGCGATCATCGACCCCAACGGCCCGGACGGAAAGCCGTTCGGCCTTTGGGAATCCGGCGCGATCCTGCTCTATCTCGCCGAGAAGACCGGCAAGCTCCTGCCGAAGGACCCTGCCGCCCGCTACGAGACCATCCAGTGGGTGTTCTTCCAGATGGCGGCGATCGGCCCGATGTTCGGCCAGCTCGGCTTCTTCCACAAATTCGCCGGCCGCGAATACGAGGACAAGCGTCCGCGCGACCGCTACGCCAATGAGAGCAAGCGCCTGCTCGGCGTGCTCGAGGACCGGCTGGCGAGCCGCACCTGGATCATGGGCGACGACTACAGCATCGCCGATATCGCGATCCTCGGCTGGGTGCGCAATCTCGTCGGATTCTACGGCGCGGGCGAACTCGTCGACTATGCCAAGCTGACCCATGTGCCGATCTGGCTGGAGCGCTGCCTGTCGCGCCCGGCCGTGCAGCGCGGCCTCGACAGCCCGAAGCGCCCGGCCTGAGGTTTGATTTAGAACGTCAGCCCTCGTCCTGAGGAGGCCCGAAGGGCCGTCTCGAAGGGCGTTCCAGGTGTCTCCGGAGTCTCCTGGAACATCCTTCGAGACGCCATTCCCAAGCGGAATGGCTCCTCAGGATGAGGGCTCGATATACTTTCAATGAGATTGAGGGGCGCTCAAGCGTGGCCAAGACGATCTACGGCATCAAGAACTGCGACACGATGAAGAAGGCGCGGGCCTGGCTCGACGGCCATGGCGTCGCCGTCGCGTTCCATGACTACAAGGCGAGCGGGGTCGACAAGGCGTCGCTTGAGCGTTGGGTCAAGGAGCACGGCTGGGAGACGGTGCTTAACCGCGCCGGCACGACCTTCCGCGCGCTGCCGGATGCCGAGAAGCAGGGGCTCGATGCCGAGAAGGCGATCGCGCTGATGCTGGCGCAGCCCTCGATGATCAAGCGTCCGGTGCTCGATCTGGGCCAGGGCAGGACGATCGTCGGCTTCAAGCCGGAGATTTACGCGGCCGCGGTATCGAGGAGTTGAGGCTCGCTAAGGAACGCGCGGACAGCGCGGGGAACCCTCTCCCGGAGGGAGACGGCAGGGTGAGGGGGAGTCTGTTGGACGTTTTGGCCGTGACCTGACCGTTGCTGCTATGGCGGCAGCGCTTCACTGGCCCAGGGACCTACACCTCACCCCTGACCCTCTCGCCCATCTCGGGCTTGCCCGAGATGGGCGTCGTATAGTGTCGAAGTCGGCAACAGCCGGCTTCGATGCAGGAGAGGGGTTCCCCGCGGTTCAAGACGGCATCCGGTTGTGGAGAGTTCGGTTCGCTCATGACGGCGAGGAACGGCCATCCGGCGCGCGGGTCACTTCCCTAAACCCGCGCGCTGCTCTACCTCGCAGGCCATGACCGTCGAGCCCCAAGTCCTGCAGCCGCAAACCGCTGCCACACCCGAATTCACCTTCAAGGTCGCGGCCCGCGACGGCGCGGCGCGCACCGGCGCGATCAGCATGCCGCGCGGCGTCATCCGCACGCCGGCCTTCATGCCGGTCGGCACCGCCGCGACCGTGAAGGGTATGTACCCCGAGCAGGTGAGGGCGCTCGGCGCCGATGTCGTGCTCGGCAACACCTATCACCTGATGCTGCGGCCTGGCGCCGAGCGCGTCGCGCGGCTCGGCGGCCTGCATCAATTCATGAACTGGCCGCACCCGATCCTGACGGACTCGGGCGGCTTCCAGGTGATGTCGCTGTCGCAGCTCCGCAAGCTGACCGAGGAGGGTGTGACCTTCCGCTCGCATATCGACGGCTCGAAACATGTGCTCACCCCCGAGCGCTCGGTCGAGATCCAGAACCTGCTCGGCTCCGACATCGTGATGCAGCTCGACGAATGCGTGGCGCTGCCCTGCGAGGAGAAGGTCGCGGAGAAGGCGATGCGGCTGTCGCTGCGCTGGGCCGAGCGCTGCAAGGCGGCGTTCGGCGATCATCCGGGCCGGGCGCTGTTCGGCATCGTGCAGGGCGGGGACGTGCCGCATCTGCGCGTCGAGAGCGCACGCGAGCTCGCGGCGATGGACCTCAAGGGCTATGCGGTCGGCGGGCTTGCGGTCGGCGAACCGCAGGACGTCATGCTGGCGATGATCGAGACGGTCGAGCCGCATCTGCCGCAGGAGAAGCTGCGCTACCTGATGGGCGTCGGCACGCCCGACGACATCGTGAAATCGGTGGCGCGCGGCATCGACATGTTCGATTGCGTGATGCCGACGCGGGCCGGCCGCCACGGCCAGATCTTCACCCGCTTCGGCCGGATGAACCTGAAGAACGCCAAGCATGCGGAAGACCCGCGCCCGATCGACGCGCAATCCTCCTGCCCGGCCGCGAATAGCTGGTCGCGCGCCTATCTGCACCATCTCGTCAAGGCCGAGGAGATGCTCGGCAAGATGCTGCTGACCTGGGTGAACCTCGCCTATTACCAGGACCTGATGGCCGGCCTGCGCGCCGCGATCGCCGCCGGGCGGCTCGACGATTTCATCGCCGAGACCCGCGAAGGCTGGGACAGGGGCGAGCCGGCTTGAACACGGGCCTCGCCCTGCTGCCTTTCAAGATGGCGCTCGCGGCCTGCGTGGTCGTGAGCTGCTCGATGCTGGCCGAGCGGGCCGGGCCCTTGATGGCGGCGATGATCGCCACCTTGCCGATCTCGCTCGGGCCGGTGCTCGTCTTCCTCGCGCTCGACCATGGCCCCGACTTCATCGCGGGCGCCGCGCTCGGCACGATGAACGCCAATGCGACCCATGCCAGCTTCGTGCTGAGCTATGTGCTGCTCGCGCAGCGCCATGGCGTGCTGGTCTCCCTCGGTGGAGCGCTGGCAATCTGGACGGTTCTGCTGCTGGTCCTGCGCAGCATGGCGCTGACGGTGTTCCCGCTCACGGTGCTGACGGTGCTCGCCCTGTTCGTCGTGCACCTGCTCGTGCGGCCCTATCTCAAGGTGCGCGCCAAGCCTCCGGCCGGGATTTCGCGCCATGCCATTCCCATCCGCGCGGCCTGCGTCGCGGCGCTGGTCGGCATCGTGACCGGGCTCAGCGAGCGTGTCGGCCCGCAATGGTCCGGCATCCTTGCCGGCCTGCCGATCATCCTGTCGAGCCTGATCGTCATCCTGCATATGCGAGCCGGCGGCCGGGCGGCTGCTGCCGTCATCGGCAGCAGCGCGCTCGGCCTGCTCGGGGCCGGGCTTGGGCTGGCAGCGGTGCATGTCGCCGCGGTGCCCTGGGGCTCATGGGCTGCGCTGGGGCTGGGCCTTGTCATTGCCGTCGGCTGGAACCTGATCCTGCTGGGCCTGGCGCGTCGGTCGGCGCCATGAGGCCACGAACAGCCCGCCGATGATCAGCACGATCCCGACAAGCTGGAGCGAGGAGGGGATCTCGCCGAGCGCGGGAATCGCGAGCAGCGTGCCGGTGACCGGGATCAGCGGGGGAAAGCGCCCGACCACGGACGGTCCGAGCACATGGGCGGCCCAGCCCCAGACCCAGAGACCGACGATGACGTTGAGCACGCCCTGATTGAAACCGTGAAGCGCCAGCACCCACCAGGGCGCGACGTCGAAGCCGCGGAAATAGAACAGGAAATAGATCGGCAGATAGACCAGCGAGAGCACCGAGACGATCGCCGTCGCCTTCAGGCCGTCGACCTGCCAGCGCTGGATCATCAGGGGGTAGAAGCCCCAGAGCAGGCCGACGCCTAGGAAGCAGAGATCGCCGCGCAGCGTCATGGCGTTCGCGCCCGCGCTGCCGGCGATACCGAGGCAGATCAGGCCGGCGAGCACCCCCGCGACGCCGATCATGAGCCGCCCGGTCAGGGCGGCGCCGAACATCACGACCGAGCCGATGATGCCGATCAGCGTCACCGTGCCCGGCCCGATGGTGGCGCCATGGGCGGCTGGCGCCATCGTCAGGCCGGTCAGCATCAGATAGGTCATCGGGACGCCGCTGCTCAGTGTCAGCCAGAGGCCGCGCCCCCAGCCGACGCCGCCGCAGGTGGCCAGTCCCGGCCGCAGGAAGATCGGCAGGAGCAGAAGGCCGGCGATGGCGAAGCGGAGCGCCATCAGGTCATGCTGGGTCAGCCCGTTCAGGACGGCATGGCGGCTGATGACGAAATTCGAACCGTAGATCAGCACGGCCAACAGCATGCCGAGCGCGGCGAGGCGCTTGCGGCGGCGCACCCGCGTATCGGTCTCGAGCATCGCAGCGGGGGTGATCTGGTCCATCATCCTTCTCTAACGCCGCATCGGCGGGCCGGTTACGGGCCGGCGCGCATGGCGCCCGCGCGTGCGGCGGCAGACCGTATTTGCGCCCTGTTTCGGCCCCGCTGGCGCCCAGAGGCCACGGCTTCCTTGCGATGCAACAGGCAAGGGGCGCAGCGATGCGGAGCGCAACCGATGCAGACAGATTCTGAATTTCCCGCGCCGGCCGCGATGGCGGCGCGGCTGGGCGGCGATCTCCTGCTCTCGCTGGGTGTCGCGGCGGCGACGGCCCTGCTCGTGACGGTGCCGGCGCTGATGTCCGATGCCGCGCCCGATCGTGCCAAAGCGCCGGCCCTGACCTTGCTGCGCGACGGCAAACTCACGGATAGGCTGGCGGAGTTCGCAGCAGGCGGCGAGGAGGGGGTCCCGGAGGAGCGCCTGCTGACGCCGGCCGCTTTGGCGATGCCGATGTCGCTTGCCTGGCCCGAGCAGGGTGAGTGGGCGCCGCCGCGCACGATCGCGCAGGCGAAGGCGCCGGTACCAGCCGTAGCCAGCGCGATTGCGCTGCCGCCGCGTCGCCTGGCGGTGCTGTCCGAGAGAAAGGGCCACGGGCCGGCCGCGCCGCTGGTGATCCTGCCTCCGGCGGCCATGGCCGGCGCGGATACGGCGCCGGCGGCCGACGCCTCAAGCGGCGGGGCTGCCGATTCATCCCTGCGGCAGTATGTCGTCGCGCCGGCGATGAAGGTCGTCGACGCGGTGTCCGGCGCGGCCGGAAGCGTGCAGGCGGCAGGATCATGGACCCTGACGCAGGCTAACGGCCTGCTGCCGCGCTGGTGAACGCGGCAGCCTGAGCCGGTCGATCAGGCCAGAGCCTTCAGCGCGTTGCGGCCGGCATAGACGGCTTGCGCGCCGAGCTCTTCCTCGATGCGCAGCAGCTGGTTGTACTTCGCGGTCCGGTCCGAACGGGCGAGCGAGCCGGTCTTGATCTGCCCGCAATTCGTGGCGACGGCGAGGTCGGCGATGGTCGAATCCTCGGTCTCGCCCGAGCGGTGCGACATCACGGCGGTGTAGCCGGCGCGCTGCGCCATCTCGACGGCGGCGAGCGTCTCGGTCAGCGAGCCGATCTGGTTGACCTTGACCAGGATCGAATTCGCCGTCTTCGACCTGATGCCCTGCGACAGGCGCGTGACGTTGGTGACGAAGAGGTCGTCGCCGACGAGCTGGCACTTGCTGCCTACGAGATCGGTCAGCGCCTTCCAGCCGTCCCAGTCATCCTCGGCCATGCCGTCCTCGATCGAGACGATCGGATAGTTGCCGACGAGCTTGGCGAGATACTTGGCCTGGGCCTTGGGGTCGCGCGTCTTGCGCTCGCCCTCGTAGACATAGGAACCGTCCTTGAAGAACTCGGTCGCGGCGCAGTCGAGCGCCAGCGCGACGTCCTGCCCGGGCTTGTAGCCGGCGGTCTCGATCGCCTGCATGACGAAGTCGAGCGCGGCCTCGGCCGACTTGATGTTCGGGGCGAAGCCGCCCTCGTCGCCGACATTGGTGTTGTGGCCGGCGTCGTGCAGCTTCTTCTTCAGGGTGTGGAAGATCTCCGCGCCCATGCGCAGACCTTCGGCGAAGGAGGTCGCGCCGATCGGCATCACCATGAATTCCTGGAAGTCGATCGGGTTGTCGGCATGGGCGCCGCCATTGACGATGTTCATCATCGGCACGGGCAGGATCCGGGCCGAGGTGCCGCCGACATAGCGGTAGAGCGGCAGGCCGGAGGCTTCGGCCGCGGCCTTGGCGACGGCGAGCGAAACGCCGAGGATGGCATTGGCGCCGAGCTTCGACTTGTTGGGGGTGCCGTCGAGTTCGATCATCACCTGGTCGATCGCGGTCTGGTCCTCGGCGTCCATGGCGACGATCGCCTCGGCGATGGAAACGTTGACCGCCTCGACGGCCTTGAGCACGCCTTTGCCGAGATAGCGCGACTTGTCGCCGTCGCGCAGTTCCACCGCCTCATGCGCGCCGGTCGAGGCGCCGGAGGGAACAGCGGCGCGGCCCATCGAGCCGTCCTCCAGCACGACATCGACCTCGACCGTCGGATTGCCGCGGGAATCGAGGATCTGGCGTCCGATGATGTCGATGATCGCGGTCATGGCAGGCTCCGGGAGAGGCGGGGCGGGATGGATAGGGCGCTTCTAGCCAAGAGCCTGCCGCGGGGAAAGCCTCAATCGGCGCCTGCGTGGCGCGGAGCTTGCGGATTACCGGGGGACCCAGACGCTTCGTCCCATCGGGAAACGATCATGTTCCAGACCATGCCTGACCGCCGCCGGCCTTCACTCTCCTCTGTCCTGTTCTGGTCCGGTTTGACCGTCCTGTGGTGGACGGGGCTCTGCCTCTTCGCGGGGCGGCCGGTCTGGTTCTGGTAAATCCCGTTCCTCCTCGGGCAGGCCGAGATAGCCGCCGAGCAGGAAGCCGGCCTGGAGGGCAAAGAGGTATCCGATCCAGACGAGGACGACGAACAGGCCAAGCTCGCCGCGGATGATCCATGTCGGAAAGGCGACGAGCGTGACCGCGGCACTTGCAAGAAGGATTGCCGGATAGCCGTGCGAGAGGCCGATCAGAAGGCCGATCAGGAACAGGATGCCGGCAATGATCATATAGTACGGTCTAGGCTTCCGATTTCACGAAATCGAAGTAGAGCGTGCAGGCATATCGCGCAAATAAGCGTGTGGAAGATCCAGAAATATTTAATAAATCAGTCGATTTTATTACATAAAACTTGACTGCTTTAAGGGATGCTCAGTCGACGAACGGCGAGGCAAGGCTGTGGTTTCGCGCGCCGGCTATCGTGCCAGCCTGCATTATGGCGTCGGAGGCTGCGGCGCGGCAGGCGACAGTTCCCATATCCGCTGGAGATGCTCTAGAACCCGCCCAAATCCAGGAGCATCCCATGACCATCGACGCCTCGACCTTGCAGCTCGGCCAGAGCAGCGCCTTGCCCGCCTCGCCGGAGGAGGCGCGGCTCGACCGCGTGCCCAATCCGCATGTCGGCACGAATTATCTCGCCCGCTTCACCTGCCCGGAATTCACCTCGATCTGTCCGGTCACCGGCCAGCCGGATTTCGGCATCCTCGTCATCGACTATCTGCCCGGGCAATGGCTGGTCGAATCGAAGTCGCTGAAGCTCTATCTCGGCTCGTTCCGCAACCACGGCGCCTTCCACGAGGATTGCACGGTCTCGATCGGCAAGACGCTGGTCAACCTGCTGGAACCGGAATGGTTCCGCATCGGCGGTTACTGGTATCCGCGCGGCGGCATCCCGATCGACGTGTTCTGGCAGACCGGCGAGCCGCCCAAGGGCCTCTGGCTGCCCGACCAGGGCGTCGCGCCCTATCGCGGGCGCTGAGCCTCCGCCGCGCCGAGCATCGGCAGGATGCGCGGCGCGGCAAAGCCGAGCAAACCAATGCCGGCGGCGAAGAGGGCGATCGCGCCGGTCGTGCCGAGCAGCGCGAGCGCCGTGCCCATCAAGACCGGGCCGAGCGCATGGCCCGCGAACAGCGAGCAGGCGAAGAGCGAGACCGCCGAGCCGCGGGCGCCGGGCGCCAGTTCGGTGGCCTGCGCCTGGAACGTGCCGTGCATCAGGAAGAAGCCGAAGCCGTTGACCACGAAGAACGGTATGGCGCTCCACCACGGCAGGAAGGGCAGCGCGAACAGCCCATAGCCGATCGCCATCAGGACGCCGCCGACGATCGGCATGCGGGTGGGGCCGATCCGATCGACCAGGATGCGGGTCGTGAGACCGTAGATCAGCCCGCCGATGCCCGTTCCCGCGATGACCAGCCCGGCGAGCGAGGGGCCGATTCCGGCGCGCTCCTGCAGGATGGCGGCGACGAAGGGCGGCATCCCGAAGATGAGGCTGCCCTCGGTGATCACCAGCGCATAGAGAAGCTTCGAGCGCGGGTTGGAGAAGACAGCCGCGTAGCTGGCGATCGCTCCGCCCAGGGTCGGGCGCCGCCGCACCGCACCGGCGCGTGGCCGCATCGTCAGGGTGAGCATCAGGAAGGCGATCGCGGCGATGCCGCCCGCCATCAGGAAGACGCCGCGCCAGCCGAGATATTCGGCGATCACGCCGGAACAGGCGGCGCCCGCCATCTGGCCGAAGATCATGATGACGGTGAAGCGGCCGAGCGTGACCTGGCGCTGCGCCATGGTCGCGCGATCGCCGATCGCCGCCATCGCGATCGGGATGATCCCGCCGGCGACGATGCCGCTGGCGGCGCGGAGCGCGAGCAGTGCCTCGAAATTCGGGGCGAAGGAGCAGGCGACCGACAGCAAGACCAGCAGGACAAGGCAACTGCCGATCGTGCGAATCTTGCCGATCGCGTCGGCGATCGGGCCGAGGATCGGCTGGCCGAAGGCATATGAGAACGAGAACGCCGTCGCCATCACCGCGACCTGTGCGATCGAACGGCTGAAATGAGCGGCGAGCGTCGGCACCAGCGGATCGATGAGCCGCATGGTGAAGGTCGAGGCGAAGCCGCAGGTCCCGAGGACGAGGACGAGCGTTCCCAGCGATGTCGCCGAAGAATCTGCCTGCGGAACGGGCTCAGACATAAGCGACGGCCGCCGGGGCGGTCCGCGACTTGGCCAAGCGGTCGAAGCCCTGCAATTCGGCGATCAGCGCCTTGAACTCGGCGAGCGGCACCATGTTGGGGCCGTCGGAGGGCGCCTTGTCCGGGTCGGGATGGGTCTCGATGAAGAGACCGGCGACGCCGACTGCGACCGCCGCCCGCGACAGGACGGGTACGAACTCGCGCTGCCCGCCGGTGGAGGCGCCCTTGCCGCCGGGCTGCTGTACGGAATGGGTGGCGTCGAAGATCACGGGCGCGCCGATCTCGGCCATGGTCGGCAGGGCACGCATGTCGGAGACCAGCGTGTTGTAGCCGAAGGAGGCGCCGCGCTCGGTCAGTATCACGTTCGGATTGCCGCTCTCGGTGACCTTGGCGGCGACATTGACCATGTCCCAGGGCGCGAGAAACTGGCCCTTCTTGACGTTGACGACGCGCCCGGTCTTCGCGGCCGCGACGAGCAGGTCGGTCTGGCGGCAGAGGAAGGCCGGGATCTGGAGGATGTCGACCACTTCGGCGACCGGCGCGCACTGGTCGGCTTCATGCACGTCGGTCACGACCGGCAGACCGGTGCGTTCGCGAATCTCGGCATAGACGGGCAGCCCGGCCTTCATTCCCATGCCGCGGGCGCCCTTGACGCTGGTACGGTTGGCCTTGTCGAAGGAGGCCTTGAAGACGAGGCCGACATCCAGCTCCGCCGCGATCTCCTTGAGCGCGAGCGCGCATTCCAGCGCATGGTCGCGGCTTTCCATCTGGCAGGGGCCGGCGATCAGGGCGAGCGGCAGGGCATTGCCGAAGCGCACGGGTCGGGCGAGATCCTCGCCGATGGTCACGATGGCGTTAGGAGTCATGGCGGCGTCCTTGTCCAGCGGGCTGCCGGGTGCTTGCCGGGCTTATGTCGAGTTGAGCCCGGCCGGGTCAAGTCGGGGTAGCCCTGCGGAGCGCTTATCGGCCATGCTCGCCGCGAACGGGCTGGCGAAGCGGAGGCGAGGTCTGTAAATTCGCAGGCGAAGCACTATCTCGGAAGTCGATGCAGGATCGGATGTGGATACGGCGCGGACGGGAATGATGCAGTCAGGCCAGCACAGGACCAGGCGGGCAGGGCGTCCGGCGCGCGCCGGCGAGGGGCTCGTCATGGCCGATCGCCCCAAGCGTGGCCAGCCGCCGAACGACGGTGGCGGGCGTGACGGCAACGGCCGCGAGGGCAGCGGCACCGCCGTCCTGACCCGCACGCGGACGCGCAAGCCCAATCTCTATCGCGTCCTGCTGCTCAACGACGACTACACGCCGATGGAGTTCGTCGTTCACGTTCTGGAGCGGTTCTTCAACAAGGACCGCGCCGAAGCCACGCAGATCATGATGCATGTGCATCAGAACGGCGTCGGCGAATGCGGCGTCTTTACCTACGAAGTCGCCGAGACCAAGGTTACGCTCGTCATGGATCTGGCGCGCAAGCACATGCATCCGCTGCAATGCGTGATGGAGAAGAAGTAGCCTTCGGTTGATCATACGTACCCGAAACAGATAGGAGCGCGCCCCTTGCCGAGTTTCTCGCGCAGTCTCGAACAGGCGCTTCACCGGGCTCTGGCTCTGGCCAACGAGCGCCGTCACGAATACGCCACCCTTGAACATCTCCTGCTCGCGCTGGTCGACGACCAGGACGCGGCCGCGGTGATGCGCGCCTGCAGCGTCGATCTCGACCTGCTCAGGCGCAATCTCGTCGACTATATCGACGCGGAGCTGACCAATCTCGTCACCGACGGGCGTGACGATTCCAAGCCGACCGCCGGCTTTCAGCGCGTCATCCAGCGCGCGGTGATCCATGTCCAGTCCTCGGGCCGCGAGGAGGTGACCGGCGCCAATGTGCTCGTCGCGATGTTCGCCGAGCGCGAGAGCCACGCCGCCTATTTCCTGCAGGAGCAGGACATGACCCGCTACGACGCGGTCAACTATATCAGCCACGGCATCGCCAAGCGCCCCGGCGCCAGCGAGAGCCGGCCCGTCCGCGGCGCCGAGGAGGAGGGCGAGCCGCAGCGCGAGCAGCGCTCCGAGCAGGGCCAGGCCGAGGACAAGGACAAGAAGAAGAAGGAAAGCGCGCTCGACGCCTATTGCGTCAACCTCAACCGCAAGGCGAGGGACGGGCGCATCGATCCGCTGATCGGCCGCGAGGCCGAGGTGCAGCGCACGATCCAGATCCTGTGCCGCCGGCAGAAGAACAATCCGCTGCTGGTCGGCGATCCCGGCGTCGGCAAGACCGCGATCGCCGAGGGCCTGGCCCTCAAGATCACCCGCGGCGAGGTGCCGGAGGTGCTGGAGGACGCGACCGTCTTCTCGCTCGACATGGGCACGCTGCTCGCCGGCACGCGCTATCGCGGCGATTTCGAGGAACGCCTCAAGCAGGTGATGAAGGAGATCGAGCAGCACCCGAAGGCGATCATGTTCATCGACGAGATCCACACGGTGATCGGCGCCGGTGCGACCTCGGGCGGCGCGATGGACGCCTCGAACCTGCTCAAGCCGGCGCTGGCCTCGGGCTCGCTGCGCTGCATCGGCTCGACCACCTACAAGGAATACCGCCAGTATTTCGAGAAGGACCGGGCGCTGGTGCGCCGCTTCCAGAAGATCGACGTCAACGAGCCGTCGGTGCCGGACACGATCGAGATCCTGAAGGGGCTGAAGCCCTATTTCGAGGAGTTCCACAAGCTGCGCTACACCAATGACGCCATCAAGGCGGCGGTGGAGCTCTCGGCGCGCTACATCCATGACCGCAAGCTGCCGGACAAGGCGATCGACGTGATCGACGAGACCGGCGCCTCGCAGATGCTGGTGACCGAATCCAAGCGCAAGAAGACGATCGGCGTGAAGGAGATCGAGGCAGCGATCGCGACCATGGCGCGCATTCCGGCCAAGACCGTCTCCAAGGACGATGCCGAGGTGCTGCGCAATCTCGAGACGACGCTGAAGCGTACCGTCTACGGGCAGGAGAAGGCGATCGAGGCCCTGTCCTCCTCGATCAAGCTCGCCCGCGCCGGCCTGCGCGACGGCGAGAAGCCGATCGGCTGCTATCTCTTCGCCGGCCCGACCGGCGTCGGCAAGACCGAGGTCGCGCGCCAGCTCGCCTCCTCGCTGGGCGTCGAGCTGATCCGCTTCGACATGTCGGAATATATGGAGCGCCACACCGTCTCGCGGTTGATCGGCGCGCCTCCGGGCTATGTCGGCTTCGATCAGGGCGGGCTCCTGACCGACCAGATCGACCAGCATCCGCACAGCGTGCTGCTGCTCGACGAGATCGAGAAGGCCCATCCGGACCTGTTCAACATCCTCCTGCAGGTGATGGACCACGGCAAGCTGACCGACAATAACGGCAAGCAGGTCGATTTCAGGAACATCATCCTGATCATGACGACCAATGCCGGCGCCGCCGACATGGCCCGCAACGCCTATGGCTTCACCCGGACCAAGCGCGAGGGCGACGATACGGAGGCGATCAACAAGCTGTTCGCGCCGGAATTCCGCAACCGGCTCGATTCGGTCATCTCCTTCGGCCATCTGCCGAAGACGGTGGTTGCGCGTGTCGTCGACAAGTTCGTGCTCCAGCTCGAAGCGCAGCTCGCCGACCGCAACGTCACGATCGAGCTCTCGGAAGAGGCGCGCGACTGGCTGGTCGAGAACGGTTATGACGAGGCGATGGGCGCCCGCCCGATGGCCCGCCTGATCCAACAGACGATCAAGACCCCGCTCGCCGACGAGGTGCTGTTCGGGCGCCTGAAGAATGGTGGCGCGGTCAAGGTCGTCGTCGTCCAGTCCGAGACCGGTATCAAGGTGCTCGGCCTCGAATTCCCGGACGGGCCGGCGAAGCCCAAGCCGGAGAAGGACGTCGCGGCGGCGACCGCCAAGCGGGTGCCGAAGCCGCGTGCGAAAGCTGCGGCTACCGGCAAAACGAGCAAGACTCCGCCGCGGCGAGCGCCTAAAGGTGGCGGCACTCCCGATGGGACGGGTGGCGGTGCTCCGAAGGCCTCGGCCAAGGGCGTGCGCACCGTGCCGAAGGTTCCGCTGACGAAGGCCTGAGACCGTGTTGTTCAAGCGAAAGACCGCGAGCCTCGCCGCCGAGAGCGGCGAGGTGCTTGAGGAGGCACCGGCGGCGCCCGCGGCACCGGCGCGCCCGAAGAAGGAAAAGCTCGGCTGGTTCGAGAAGCGCGACCGCCGCCGCCGCCGCCGCAAGATCTTCGAGGAGGTGCTGGGCTGGATCCTGGTGCCGGCCTTCATCTACCTGATCTATCTCGGCGTGCAGGCCGTCGGCGGCATTCCCAAGGAATTGATCGACTTCGCCAACGAACTCATCGCGATCGCGATGAAGGGCGGCAAGGGCTGACGGGGGCGGTCGCCGGTTCAAGGGCATGCCGTCTTCCGATGAAAACGCGGGTCATCCCGGACAAGCCGCGAAGCGGCGCCGATCCGGGATCCATGCCTGAACCTTGATCGGAAGCGCTCCGGCATGGATCCCGGGTAAAGCCCGGGATGACCCACGTGTTTTCCCGTAGAATGATCAATCGCACGGGATCCGCCCGAACTAGTTTCCGGGCGCGCACCCTGCATCAACTGCAGGTCCGGCCGGCTTGCTGAAGCCTATGCAGGCGTTGCGCGCATGGGCAATAGAGGTCGAGGTCCGGCATTTGCCGGAGTCGCAACCCTTTCGAGCCATCCCGCAGCGATGACCTCATGAGCGTATCCGCCGACTGGAATTGGCAGCGCGTCGCGCTGGCCGGCATGCGCGACGCGCTCACGCTGCCGGCCTGGATCGTCGGTTTCGGGCTGATCGGCATCGGCTCGCTCGCCCGCGATGTCGGCTATCCCGTCGATGTCGCCGTGCTCTCGACCATCCTGGTCTGGGCCGGGCCGTCGCAGGTGCTGTTCTTCGCCTCGATCGCCGCCGGCGCGGCCTGGAGCGCGATCGTGATCGCGATCGCCTTCGCCTCGCTGCGCTTCCTGCCGATGACCATGGCGATCCTGCCGCTGCTGCGCCGGCCCGGCCAGAGCGTCTGGCAGCAGCTCCTGCTGGCCCATTACGTCGCCGTCACCGCCTGGAGCGAAGGTTTGCGGCGCCTGCCCGGCATCCCCCCGCATCAGCGCGTCGCCTATTTCCTCGGCTTCGCCAATACCTGCATGCTGGTGAGCTCGATCGGAACCTTCGCGGGATACTACCTGCTCGGCGCGCTGCCGGTTCCGTTCGCAGCCGGCCTGCTCTGCCTGACGCCGATGTTCTTCCTGATCTCGCTGATGGCCGGCCTGCGCCATCGCGGCGATGTGGCGGCGCTTCTCCTCGGGCTTGCCTTCGCGCCGATCTCGGCGCGGTTCATCGGCGGCGGCTTCGACCTGATCGTCGCGGGCCTCATCGCTGGGACCGTGGCTTTCCTCATCGGACGGAGGCGGAAGCCGGCATGACCCAGCCGATCGCCATGCTCGACGGGCCGCTCTGGCCCTATCTCGCGCTGATGCTCTTCGCCGTGCTGCCGACGGAGATCTGGCGCTGGCTCGCGGTCGGGTTCTCGCGCGGGCTTGCCAATGATTCGCCGCTGCTCGAATGGGTGAGGGCGGTCGCGACCGCGCTGCTCGCAGGGATCGTCGCCAAGCTGATGGTGTCGCCGCCCGGCGTGCTTGCGGCGGCTCCGGCCTGGCTCCGCGTCGCGGCGCTGGCGGCCGCAGCCGGGGTCATGCTCTTCGACAAGCGCCGGATGATGCTGGCGGTGCTCGCCGGCGAAACCGTGCTGATCGGCGGCGTCTGGCTGTTCGCGGGCTAGGCGCACTCTTGTTATTCCGGGGCGCGCCACAGGCGCGAACCCGGAACCCAGGACCGGGTGAGACCCCTCACGCAGCGTCGCAGACCGCTCGCCCAGTCGTGGGTTCCGGGTTCTTCGCAATGCGAAGCCCCGGAATGACAAGCGTGGTGCCTGGGAACGACCTGACAATGGCCGTCGCCACTTACGCTTCCGTCAGCAGGCGCCGGACATGGCCGAGCTTGTCGGGGTTGCGGATGATGTAGATCGCGGCGACCGCCCCGTCGCGGATGTCGAGCGCCATCGCCTGCACGGTCTCGCCGCGCTCCAGGCTGACATAGCCGGGCAAGCCGTTGATCATCACGCATTGATAGTGCGTCGTCGCGCGCGCCTGCTTTTCGACATGGCGGCTGATGCCGGCAAAGAAGCGGCCGATCCTGTCGCTGCCGAGGATTGGATTCAGCACGGAGTTGACCTTGCCGCCGCCATCGGCGCGCAGGATCGCGTCATGGGCGAGCATGCTCTTCAGGATCGTGGCATCAGTGCTGTGGGCGGCTTCGAAGAAGGCTTTCGCATAGCGCCTGGCCTCGTCGGGCGAGAGCGGATGGCGCGGGCCGTCCTCCTCGCGGGCATGGCGGCGCGCCCGTGAGACGAGCTGCCGGCAGGCGGCCTCGCTGCGCCCGAGCGTCTCGGCGATTTCGGCGAAGGGCAGGTCGAAGACGTCGTGCAGCAGGAAGGCGGCACGCTCCAGCGGTGACAGCCGCTCCAGCGCGAGCTGGAGCGCATAGGGCACGTCGATCGCCTCATCCGGGCTCGGAGCGGCGCCGATCGTCTCGATCAGGGGCTCTGGCAGCCAGGCGCCGACATAGGTCTCGCGCTTGCGCCGCGCCGATTTCATCAGGTCGAGGCAGAGCCGCGTCACCACGCGCCCGAGCCAGGCGCGCGGGTTGGCGATCGCGTCCGGCGCGGAGTCATGCCAGCGCAGCCATGCGTCCTGCACCACATCCTCGGCATCGCTGAGCGAGCCGAGCATGCGGTAGGCGAGACGGGTCAGGTAGGACCGGTTAGCCTCGAAAGCGGTGGCAGGCGCGCCCGTCATGCGCGCCGGATTGGTATCATCAGGCGGCAGCCTCGGTCTTGCGCGGCCGGTCGGCCGGGTGGCGCGTGCGGAAGCCGACATTGATGCGGTTCCAGGTGTTGATCGCGCCGATGGCGAAGGTCAGGTCGACCATGTCCTTCTCGCTGAAATGCTCCTTGAGCTCGGCATAGGCCGCGTCGCTCGGGCTGCGCTCGGAGGCGCGGGTCAGCTCTTCCGTCCAGCGCAGGGCGGCGCGCTCGCGCGGCGTATAGAGCTCGGATTCCTCCCAGGCATTGAGCAGGTTGATGCGCGCCTCGCTCTCGCCGGCCTTGCGCGCGTCGAGCACATGCATGTGCAGGCAATAGGCGCAGCGGTTGATCTGCGAGGCGCGGATTTTGACCAGCTCCATCAGGCTGTGTTCGAGGGCCGAGTTGTTGACGTAGTCCTGCAGGACCAGCATGGCCTTGTAGGCTTCGGGCGCGATCTGGAAGGCGTTGAGGCGTTGGCTCATGACTGTCTCCATCGGTTGATGACGACAAGACGATCGGGCACGCCCCGCTGTGACATGGCCCGTCAGATTTTTTTCAGGGCCTCGCGGATTTTCTCGGCATGGCTGGCGAGGACCTCGTTCTTCTCCATCGCGCCGGTATGCGGGCGCAGCGCCACGCCGTCGAAACGCGGCATGACATGGACATGGAGATGGAACACGACCTGCCCGCCGGCTGCCTCGTTGAATTGCTGGATGGTGACGCCCTCGGCCGAGAAGGCGGCCTTCACGGCGCGCGCCAGCTTCTGGGTGGTCAGCGCCACCGCCTTCAGCGCATCGGCCGGGGCGTCGAAGACATTGCGGCAGGGCGCCTTCGGGATCACCAGCACATGGCCGTCGGCGCGCGGCATGATGTCCATGATCGCGAGCGTCTCGTCATCCTCGTAGACGGTGTGGGAGGGCAGTTCGCCGCGCAGGATCTTGGCGAAGACGTTCGAGGGATCATAGGCGGTCATGGCGGGTCCGGCAGGATCGAAAAGGGTCGGCGCAAGCTGCGGCGCGCCGGGCGGGGCGTCAAGGCCGCGGACCGGCTGCCGGCTGTGCCTCAGGCGCCGAGCGGCAGCACCGTTTCGACATGGGCGTCGAGCACGAGGTCGTCGCTTGCGCCCATGACCTGCAGCTCCGTCACGGTGAGGCGGAGCAGCGGCTTGCTCCACCAGCGCGCGACGATCTCGGCCAGCGCCGCGGTCTCGTTGGCGTCGAGATCGTCGGTGAGGTTGTAGAGGCCGATCAGCCAGAGATCGCCCGGCGCCCGGCCGAAGGCGGCCTGGACCTCCTGCAACATATTCCGGCCGACGCGCTTCTCCGGATAGACCGGGAGATAGAGCCGGCCGCGATTGACGTTGCCGGAGAAGATGCCGCGCAGTTCAACGGTGAAGGGCTCGATCTTGCGCAGGGCTTTGCGCGTTTCGCCGGAGATCGTGGGAGGCTCGGCAAGGCTCAGCGAGCCGCAGACCGTCGCATGCAGGCGGTCCTGCCGTTTCGGCAGGATGTCCCAGGCGATCTTGCCGGCGAAGGGTGTGGCCTTCAGCTCGGCCTCCAGCGCAAGGAAGGCGTGCGAAGAGCGGAGGGCGGTGTCCGCTACCGGCAGAACCAGCGAATAGACCGCCGGGTGGCGGCCCATCTCGTAGAACTTGCCCTCGCGCCGGGCGACGACACCGGGATGCGCGGGTGCGACCAGCGGCAGATGCGCCAGACGGTAGCTCTCGTCGAGCGTCAGCGGGCTCGTGAAATCGGTGAGGCTACGGCGATAGCCGAGTTCATCATCCTCGCAGAACGATATTGATCGACCCGAGCCCTCATCCTGAGGAGCCGCTCCGTCGGGAGCGGCGTCTCGAAGGATGTTCGTCGAGGCTCCGGAAGCATCTGGAGCATCCTTCGAGAGGCCGCTGCGCAGCTCCTCAGGATGGGGGCGCGCGTGTTTGACGGCTTCGTCAGTCATCAGCGATTTCCGTCCTGCGGAAGGGGCTTTCGGCTGCGAGCGCTTCGCGGGCCGCCGCGACCTGCTCGCGCTCCTGCGCGAGATAGGCGGCAACGGGCCGGCGCAGGCCCGGATCGGCTATATGGTGCAGAGAGCGGGTGATGACCGGCCGGTAGCCGCGTGCGAGTTTGTGCTCGCCCTGCGCGCCGGCCTCGACGCGGGCGAGGCCGTGCGCGATCGCATAGTCGATGGCCTGGTGGTAGCAGACCTCGAAATGCAGGAAGGGATGATCCTCGATGCAGCCCCAGTTGCGACCGTAGAGCGTGTTGGCGCCGCGGAAATTGATGGCGCCGGCGATATGACGCCCGGCACGTTTCGCCATCACCAGTACGATCCGCTCGCCCATCGCCGCGCCGACCGCCGAGAAGAACGCGCGGTTGAGATAGGGCCGGCCCCATTTGCGCGAGCCGGTATCCTCGTAGAACGAGAAGAAATCGTCCCAGACCGCCTCGGTGAGGTCGTTGCCCGACAGGACATCGATCGTGATCCCGGCAGAGAGCGCCTCGCGCCGCTCGCGCTTCAGTGCCTTGCGCTTGCGTGAGGCCAGCGTCGCCAGGAAGTCGTCATAGCTGCCGAAGCTCTCGTTCTGCCAATGGAACTGCAGGTCGTTGCGTTCGAGATAGCCGGCCTGTTTCAGCGCGCCAATATCCGGTTCCTGCGCGAAGGTGACATGGACCGAGGAGGCTTGCGTGTGTCCACGCAGGGCCTCCAGCCCACCGATCAGGGCGGCGCGGGCCTCGTCGGCGCGCGGGGTGTCGGCGACCAGCAGGCGCGGGCCGGTGGCCGGGGTGAAGGGGGCGGCGACCTGGAGCTTCGGATAGTAGCGCCCGCCGGCGCGCTCATAGGCATCGGCCCAGCCATGGTCGAAGACATATTCGCCCTGACTGTGGCTCTTCAGGAAGCTGGGCGCTGCAGCCAGCAACTGGCCGACCTCGTCCTCGACCAGCAGATAGGCCGGTGACCAGCCGGTACGGCCACCGGTGCAGCGGCTCTCCTCCAGTGCCATGAGGAATTCATGACTGACGAAGGGATTGTCCCGGTCGAGCGCGGGATCGCTGGGCGGCGTGGCGGACGCCGAGATGGCATCCCCCAGCGCGTAAGGATTGGCGCAGGCGTTCCATGCGCCGGCGGGGACGGCCTTGAGCGAGGTCGCGACACGAACGGTGAGATCGCCGTTCCCCGCTTCGCTCAAGGGCGAAAACCCTCGAAGACCATCTGGTCGGCCATGGCCGCGGCCCGCTGCCGTTCCTCCGGCGTGCGTACCGTCCAGCTCATCAGTGGTAGGCCCAGCGCGTTGCGGCAGAGATAGGGCGCGGCGCTGTCGAGATCGGTGACCTTCCAGGAGATGAAATCCGGCCGGCTCTCGGTGAAGTGCAGGAGATTGGCGAGGGCATGTTTCCTCTCGGCCGAGAGCTTGTCGTAATCGCCATAATCATAGGCGTTCATCGCGACGATGCCGCGCGGAACCTCGGGGGCAAGCTCACGCAAGGCCGTCACGATCGCGGGATCGAAGGACTTGATCACGATCGGGTGGCCTTTGTAGCCCGCGACAACCTCTACGGTCCGCTTCGTGAGCTTGAGGTCGCCGTCGAAGCGGCTCTTGATCTCGATCACCAGCGGAACGCGCCCGCCGATCAGGTCGAGGAAGGCCGGGAGCGTGAGGATGCGGTCGCCCGAGCCCTTCAGCGTGATCGCGCCGAGCTCTGCCGCCTTGCGGGTGACGACGGCGCCGGTCTCGCCCGTCAGGCGATCGAGCACGAAATCGTGGAAGACGACCGCCTCGCCATCGGCGGTGAGCTGGACGTCGCATTCGATGCCGAAACCGCCGGCTATCGCAGCGGTCGCGGCCGAGGGGCTGTTCTCGATCACGCCGGCCGCGAGGTCATGCAGGCCGCGATGCGCGATCGGCTTGGCCACCAGCCAGCCCAGATCGGGCCGGCCGGAGGGCTTGATAGACCCTGCGGACATCAGGCGATCTCGAACATCGCTTCGACCTCGACGGCGGCATCGGCCGGCAGTTCGGCGACGCCGATGGTCGAGCGGGCATGACGACCCGCGTCGCCGAGCACCTCGACCATCAGGTCGGATGCGCCGTTCATGATTGCCGGCAGCGCGGAGAAATGCGGGGCCGCATTGATGAAGCCGCCGAGGCGGACGCAGCGCGTGATGCGGCCGAGATCGCCGCCGAGGGCGGCTTTGGCTTGGGCGAGAACGTTGATGGCGCAGAGGCGGGCGGCTTCAAGCCCGGCCTCGTTGAAGATCTCCGCGCCGAGCTTGCCCTTGTGCTTGTCCGCGAGCTTGCCGTCGAGCCCGAAGCAGAGCTGGCCCGAGATGACCAGCAGGTTGCCGGTGATCACATAGGGCACGTAGTTGGCGATGGGCGCGGCCGGGGTCGGCAGGGTGATGCCGAGTTCGGCGAGGCGGGTATCGGCGGCATTCATGATCTTGGCTCCGCGAGCGAGGCAGGGTGCCTTCGGGCAGGCCTTTCATGGCCGATGCGGACGGCCCCCGCAAGCATCGCGGCATGCCGGGCGGGCAGGGCGGATACGCCGGGCAGGAGAGTCCCTTCGCCATGTTTGCGCCATTGCCGCGATGCACCTAGATTTCGACGAAGGCCATGATGGACAGGCGGCGCATGAACGGAACAGTCTCGAAGCTCGCGACCCTGGCGAGCGGGGTTTTAGCGGGGGTGCTGGTTCTGGCCGCAATGCCGGCCCGGGCGCAGACGGCATCCGAGCGGGTGGTTCTGGCGCCGCATCGCGCCGTCTACGACCTCGTGCTCGACAGCACCAAGCCGTCAGGCAATATCGAGACCGCGAAGGGCCGCATCGCCTTCGAGTTCACCGGCGATGCCTGCGAGGGCTATGCCTTGTCCTTCCGGCAGGTGACGCAGCTCGGCACCGATGCCGGGCCGCGCCTGATCGATGCCCGAACCACCAGTTTCGAGGCCGGCGACGGCGCGAATTATCGTTTCAAGACCGAAAGCACGGCGGGCGGCAACAAGCCGGATACGGTCGACGGCACCGCGCAGAAGAGCGGCAGCGGCTATGAGGTGAAGCTGCGCCAGCCCAAGGTCGAGACACATCGCGAGAGCCGCGACGCCCTGTTTCCGAACGCGCAGATGAAGGCCGTGATCCAGGCCGCGCGCGCGGGGCAGAAAACGCTGAGCGTGCGCCTCTATGACGGCGCGAATTCCGGCAAGGAGGCCTATGACACGCTCTCGATCATCGGGAAGCGGATCGAGGCCGAGCCGTCCGAGAAGCCCTTGCAGCGCCCAGAGTTCGAGAAGCTCGCGCGCTGGCCGGTGACGATCTCCTATTTCAAGGCGGGCTCGGGCGAATCGACGCCGGCCTACAGCATCAATTTCGAGCTCTACGAGAACGGCGTCACCGGCGCGATCCGGCTCGATTACGGCACCTTCTCGTTGCGCGGCACGCTCACGCGTCTGGATCTTCTTCCTCAGGAGCCTTGCGCGAAATAGCGGGCTCCGAAGAGCGGCGCTGCGGCAGGCGCAGGCTCAGTCCCTTGCCGATCGCCTCGTCGCCGAAGCGGGCGCGCAATTTGTCGAGCGCGCCTTCCATCGCCTTCAGGCGCGGCGTCGCGGTGTCGGCGAGATCGCCATGGTCGGCGGCTTCGGGCGGGCTGAAATCGCTCGCACCGATGCCGATCAGGCGATAATGCGCGCCGTTGCATTCGCGTTTGAGCAGGTCGCGCCCCGCCGTGAAGAGGCGCGCGGCGAGCTGCGTCGGCTCCGGCAGACGTGCGGCGCGGGTGATGATGTGGAAGTCGGCGGTCTTCAGCTTCAGGGTGATGGTCCGGCCTGCAAGCTCCTGCGCCTTCAGCCTTTTCGAGGTCTTCTCGCAAAGCCGCCACAGGATCGGCTCCAACTCCTCGAAGCGGGCCAGGTCGACATCGAGCGTGGTTTCGCTGGAGACGCTCTTGGTCTCCCGCTCGGGCGTGACCTGACGGGGGTCGATGCCGTTGGCGAGGTTGCGAAGGCGCGGGCCGTCCTTGCCGGCGAGCTTGAAGAGCTTGTCGACGGGCGCCTCGCGCAGGTCGCCGATCAGCTTGAAGCCGCCTTCCGCCAGCTTCGCCACGCCGGCCGGGCCCATGCCGGGGATGAGGCTGATCGGCTTGCCTGCGAGAAAAGACACGGCCTCAGCCTTGCCGATGATCGAGAAGCCGCGCGGCTTGTCGAGGTCGGAGGCGACCTTGGCGAGGAACTTGGCATAGGACAGGCCGACCGAGATGGTGATGCCGAGCTCGGCCTCCACATGTTTCGCGAAGCGCGCCAGCGTCACCGCCGGGCTGGCATGGTGCAGGCGTTCCGTGCCGGAGAGGTCGAGGAAGGCCTCGTCGATCGAGAGCGGCTCGACCAGCGGCGTGAGTTCGCGCATGAGCTGGCGGACCTGCCGTCCGACCGCGACATATTTCGCCATGTTCGGCTTGACCACGATCGCCTCGGGGCAGGCCTTCAGCGCCTTGAACATCGGCATGGCCGAGCGCACGCCATAGGTGCGGGCGATATAACAGCAGGTCGAGACCACGCCGCGCTTGCCGCCGCCGACGATGACCGGCTTGTCCTGCAGGCTCGGATCGTCGCGCTTCTCGATCGTGGCGTAGAAGGCGTCGCAATCGATATGGGCGAGGCTCAAGGCATCCCGCTCGACATGGCTGAGCAGGCGCGGCGAGCCGCAGGCCGGGCAGCGTTTCGCTGGTCCAGATGAGTCGTGATCCGCGAGGCAGTCGCGGCAGAGCCAGCGAGGCGAGGGCGCGCCCGTGCTCAAGAGAAATCGTCCGGCTCCGGCCCGGCGAGGACGCGCCTGGCATCGGCGACGATTTCGGGATTCAGCCTTAAATTTCCGGCAAATTCCAGAAGGAGCGAATCGCTCGAGCCGATATGGTCGAGCACGGCGGCGAGAAAGCCGGGTTCGCCGGCAGCCTGGCGCAGATTGGCCGGGTTAAGGCCGGTCGTGCTCAGAAAGGGCTCGATCCGCTCGGGTTCGGAGGCGAGGAAGGCGAGCGCCTGCAGTGCGAGCGCCTCGGCCTCGTCGGTGGTCGGTCGTCGTATCATGGGGTCTTGAGTCGCGTATCCGGTTTGCGTTTCGTCAACTGCTCGCGTGTTACGCAATCATCGAACGACGCCGCCAATTTGGAAAGCCCGCCATCGGCGTGAGCCTTCCCGGCGCGAATGAAGGGCGGCCCGATGAAGACGGTTCTGATCGTCGAAGACAACGAGCTCAACATGAAGCTCTTCAACGATCTGCTCGAAGCCCATGGCTATGCGACGCTGAAGACGTCGGACGGCATCGAGGCGATCGAGCTGGCGCGGACGCATCATCCCGCGCTGATCCTGATGGACATCCAGCTTCCGGAGGTTTCCGGACTCGAGGTCACAAAATGGATCAAGGAGGATGACGACCTCAAGGCGATCCCGGTCGTCGCGGTCACGGCCTTCGCGATGAAGGGCGACGAGGAGCGGATCCGGGAGGGCGGCTGCGAGGCCTATCTCTCCAAGCCGATCTCGGTCGCGAAGTTCCTGGAGACCGTCCGCACCTATGCCGGCGCGGCCTGAGCCGCGGAAAGCCTTTTCATGACCGCCCGTGTTCTCGTCGTCGACGACATCCCTGCGAATGTGAAGCTGCTCGAAGCCAAGCTATCGGCCGAGTATTTCGGCGTGGTCACGGCGACGAACGGGCGCGATGCGATCGCGCTCTGCGAGCGCGGCGAGGTCGATATCGTCCTGCTCGACGTGATGATGCCGGGCATGAACGGCTTCGAGGTCTGCCGGCGCCTGAAAGGCGCGCCCTCGACCGCGCATATCCCGGTCGTCATCGTCACTACGCTCGACCAGCCGCGCGACCGCCTGCAGGGGCTCGATGCCGGCGCCGACGACTTCCTGACCAAGCCGCTGGACGATACCGCGCTCTTCGCCCGCGTGCGCAGCCTCGCCCGGCTGAAGGCCATGACCGACGAGTTGCGCAGCCGCGCGGTCGCCTCCGTCCGCCTGGGCATCGCCGATCCGCTGGCGACGGCAGCGGCCGAAACCGGCCTGAACGGCCGCATCCTCGTGATCGAGGATCGTCCCAGCGCCGCTGAACGCGTGCAGAGCGCGCTTTCGGCGTTCCATGCGGTGGAGATCGAGAGCGACGCCCAGCAGGCGGTGACACGCGCCGCCGAGGGCGATTTCGACGCGGTGATCATCAGTCTCGGTCTGGAAGGTCAGGACGGGTTGCGGTTGTGCAGCCAGCTCCGCTCGCTGGAGCGTACGCGCAACGTCTCGGTGCTGTTGATGGGCGAGCTGGAGGACCGCGAGCGCATCCTGCGCGGCCTTGAGATCGGCGCACATGATTTCCTCGTCCGCCCGATCGACCGCAACGAATTGCTGGCGCGCGTGCGCACCCAGGTGCGCCGCAAGCGCTTCACCGAGCGGCTGCGCGACAGCGTGCAGTCCTCGATGGAAATGGCGGTGATGGACCAGCTCACCGGGCTGCACAACCGCCGCTTCATGGACAACCGGCTCGCCGTGATGTTCGACGAGTCGGCGCTCAGGGCCCGCTCGCTCTCGCTGCTCGTGCTCGATATCGACCATTTCAAGTCGGTCAACGACAGCTGGGGGCATGATGCCGGCGACGAGGTGCTGCGCGAGTTCGCCGACCGGGTCCGCGCCTGCACGCGCGGCATCGATCTCGTCGCGCGCATGGGCGGCGAGGAGATCGTCGTCGTGCTGCCCGATACCGGCCGCGATGCCGCCTATCGCGTCGCCGAGCGCATCCGCGAGCGGGTCGAGAGCACACCTTTCGCGGTCCAGAACAACACGCGCGACATCAAGGTGACCGTCTCGGTCGGCGTCTCGAACCGCCGTGCCGGCGATGCCTCCTCCGCGGACATGATGAAGCGCGCGGACGATGCGCTCTACCGGGCCAAGGCCAATGGCCGCAATCGCGTGATCGTCGCCAGCGCGGCGTAACGATCTTCCGGCGCCGAAGGCCTTCGGCGTCGAGGCTGCGATGTCCTCGACGCCGACGGGTCATTGATCGTCACCCCGCTCAGGGCGGTGTGACGGCATGTTTCATCGGAACGGCGGGGAGTACTGGAGACCGCCCTCGGTCCAGAGCGCATTCGGGCCGCGCTGGAGCTTCATCGGCGAGCTCCTGCCGAGATTGCGCTCGAAGCTCTCGCCGTAATTGCCGACGGCGGCGATGATCCGCACGGTCCAATCGTTGGTCACGCCGAGGGCCTCACCAAACTTGCCATCCTTACCGAGGAAACGGCGGATTTCGGGATTGGCGGAGGTTTCCGCCAGTTCCCGGACATTGGCCTTGGTCACGCCGAGCTCCTCGGCATTGATCAGCGTGAACAGGGTCCAGCGCACGAGATTGAACCAGGCATCGTCGCCGCTGCGCACCCAGGGGCCGAGCGGTTCCTTCGAGATGACCTCGGGGAGTACGACATGGTCGCCCGGGTCCCTGAACTTCAGGAGATTGGCCGAAAGCGCGGATACGTCGGTCGTGTAGGCGTCGCAGCGCCCGGACTCGTAGGCCTTCAGCGCATCCTCTGCGGTGCCGAAGGCGGCGACCTCGTATTTCATCTTCGTGCGGCGGAAATAATCGGCGAGGTTCAGTTCGCTCGTCGTGCCCTGCGCGACGCAGATCGAGGCGCCGTCGAGCTTGCTGGCAGTGGCGACGCCCAATTTCTTGGGCACCATGAAGCCCTGGCCGTCATAGTAGTTCACGCCGGTGAAGGTGACGCCTTGTCCGGTGTTGCGCGCCAGCGTCCATGTCGTGGTGCGCGGCAATACATCGATCTCGCCGGTCTGCAAGGCGATCAGCCGATCCTTCGAAGTCAATGGGACGAAGGATGCCTTCTCCGTGTCGTTGAAGATTGCAGCCGCCAAGGCCCGGCAGATGTCGATGTCGAAGCCCTGCCAGCGGCCGTTGGCATCCTGAGTCGAGAAGCCGGCGACACCGGTGCTGGTGCCGCAGATGATATTGCCGCGATCGCGGATCGCCTTGAGCGTGTCTGCTGCGGCGGGTTGCGCGAGGAGGCAGGCCGCAGCGAGGATCGCGCCCAGACCAAGATTAGGCATCTTCATCGTCATTCCCCTTCCTTGTTGTGTTTGAAATGCTGCCTTCGGGCAAAATCCTCCCCATCACGGCGCGAGCCTCGCGCCGTGTCGTCATCGCAGGATCGATGCTTCTTCCTGTCAGGCAGCCTTGGTCGTCGTGGCCTTTCCGAGGACCGACAACAGCCGGCTCAGATCGGCCCAGAGCTCGCCGGGTTCCTCGATGCCGATGCTAATGCGCAGCAACGGGCCTTGCGCGGCCCAGGCCGTGGCGGTCCGGTCCTGCGCAATCGCCTGCGGGGCGACGAGGCTGCGCGTGCCGCCCCAGGATGCGCCGATCGCGAAGACGCGCAAGGCGCTGAGCGCCGCGCTCATGATGTCGTCGTCGACCGGCTTCAGCACGAGGCTGAACAGGCCGGACGAACGACCCATATCCCTTTTCCAAATCTCATGCCCCGGGCAGGAGGGCAGAGCCGGATGCAGCACGCGCTCGACCATCGGGTGATCGACGAGCCGGCGGGCGAAGTCCTCGGAGACCTTGCCCATATGGGCGACGCGCAGGCCCATGGTCTCGATACCGCGCAAGGCGAGCTGGCATTCGTCCGGCGAGACGCCGACGCCGAAGCCGCGCAAGGTTTCCTTCAGCTTCTGGCGCAAGGCCATGTCCCTGACGGTGATGGAGCCGAGCAGCAGGTCGGAATGGCCGCCGACATATTTCGTCAGCGCCTCGCAGGCGAAATCGGCGCCGTGCTCCAGCGGCTTGAAGATCAGCGGCGTCGCCCAGGTATTGTCGCAGCCGACGAGCGCGCCTTTGGCCTTGGCGGCTGCCGCGATCGCCGGCACGTCCTGCACCTCCATCGTGTTCGAGCCGGGCGACTCGACCCAGACAAGCTTGACGGTTTCGTCGATGAGATCGGCGATGCCGGCACCGATCAGCGGGTCGTAGACGCCATAGGCGATGCCGCGCGGGGCCAGATATTCGGCGCAGAAGCTGCGCACCGGCGGATAGACATGATCGGGGATCAGCACCTTGTCGCCGGGCATCAGCACCGACAGCATGACGATGGTCACGGCCGCCTGTCCGGAGGGCACGAGCACGGTGCGGACGCCGTCGTGCAGGATCGTCAATTGCGCTTCCAGCGTGCGGGTCGTCGGCGTGCCGTGCAGCCCATAGGTATACCCGTCGAAACCGCGATACTTGCGGGCCATGAAGCTCGCGCCATCGGGATAGACGATGGTCGAGGCGCGGTGGGTCGGCACGGCGAGGGAGGCATAGCCCTCCTCGTTGACGGCCGGGTGGTGAACGCAGAGCGTCAGGTCATGCATGGTCGGCTTCCCTTATCGGGTCGATATTCAAGCTGCTGACAGAACGGGACAATCCGTCGATCGGTATCGAGCGATGCCGCACGGTCATGGCTTCGGGGGCTCATCCTTCAGCGCGCGCTTGGCGAGTTCGTGCATCCAGTCGATCGCGACCGGAAGGATGGCGTCGTTGAAGTCGTAGCGGGCGTTGTGGAGTTCGCCGTCGGGGCCGGCCGGGCCGTTGCCGATCCAGACATAGGCGCCGAGCCTGTCCTTGATCAGGAAGGAGAAATCGTCGCCGGTGGTGCTCGGCCGCAAGTCGGTCCGGACCTTGGCGCCGATGGCTCCGCCCGCTGCCACCGCAAGCTTGACCTCGGCGGGGGTATTGATGATCGCCCGGCCGGTCGAGAGGATCTCGACATCGGCGCGCATGCCATAGGCTTCGCAAGTGCCGGTGATCAGGTTTTCCATGCGCTTGATGACGGCCTCTCGCACCTCCGGCCGGTAGGTCCGCAGCGTGCCCTGGAGGGTGACGCTCTCGGGAATCTGGTTGCTCACCGTACCGCCATGGATCTGGCCGATCGAGAGGACGACAGCGTCGCAGGGATCGACATTGCGCGAGACGATGCTGTGCAGGCCCATGATCAGATGGGCCGCCGCCAGGATCGGATCGCGGGTCTGGTGCGGGATCGCGGCGTGCCCGGCGAGACCATGCAGCGTCACCTGCCAGCGCCCGCCGGCCGCCATGACCGGCCCGTCATGGACAGCGACGGTGCCAGCCTCCAGCCCCGGCCAGTTGTGGAAGGCGAAGATGCGCTCCATCGGGAAGCGCTCGAACAGTCCGTCGGCGATCATCGCCTTGGCGCCGGCGCCGTTCTCCTCGGCCGGCTGGAAGATGAATTGGATGGTGCCTGTCCAGTCGGGATCGGCGGCGAGCATCGCAGCGGCACCGAGCAGGGCGACCGAATGGCCGTCATGACCGCAGGCATGCATGACGCCGGGTGTCTGCGAGGCGTAGGGAGCGTCGCTGCGCTCGGCGATCGGCAGGGCGTCGATATCGCCACGCAGGCCGATAGAGCGGCTGGAGCCCGGCCGCGAGAGCGTCGCGACGATGCCGGTGCCGCCGACATTCGCCTCGAAGGGAATACCGAGTTCGCGCAACCGCTCTTGGAGGAAGGCCGAGGTCTTCGCTTCCTTTTCGGAAAGCTCGGGATGCGCGTGGAGATGGCGGCGCCATGCGGTCAGCCGCGGGAGGAGGGTGGTATCCATGATCGTTCCGTCGATGAAGATCAGCGTTTCGCGGAGAGGAGGAGATGCTCTTCCAGGCGCCTGACGAGCCAGGCGAGCACGAGGGCGATGGCGAGAAAGATGGCGCCGACGACGACCATCGGCTCGGTGTAGCGGAAGGTGTCGGACGAGATGTCGAGCGCCGCGCCGAAGGCTTCGTAGACGGCGATGGCGGCGAGATAGGGCGTCGATTTGAAGATGCCGATGAAGTAGTTGCCCATCGGCGCGGCGATATTGCGCAGCATCTGCGGCGCGATCACCAGCACGACGGTCTGGAGCCGCTTCAGGCCGAGGGCGCGCGCCGCCTCGAACTGGCCCGGCTTCACGCCGTCGATGCCGGCCTTGAAGACCTCGGCGAGATAGCCGCTGTAATAGATGCTGATCGCGATGACGCCGATGGCCAGCGCCGGCAGCTTGATGCCGTAGGAGGGCAGCACGAAGTAGAAGAAATACAGCTGCACGAGCAGCGGCGTCGAGCGGATGAAGTCGATCAGGAAGCGCATCGCATAGCGCATCACCCGGTTGCTGCGCCGCGCGATCTCCAGCGAGAAGCCAAGCAGCGAGGCGCCGACGCAGCTCAGCAGCGCGACCAGGATCGAGGTCCAGAGCGCGCCGACGATTTTCGGCACGGTCGAGAGGGCGAAGGCGAGGTCAAACAGCATGGTCGAGCTTCCGTCCGGCGCCGACCTTGCGCTCGACCCAGCGGCCGACGATTGTCGCAGGATAGCACAGGATGAAATAGGCGACGAGCAGCGCGAAATAGACCTTCGGCGGGTCGTAGAAGAGCTGCGATATCTCCTTGGCGCGGAAGGTCATGTCGGTCAGCGTCACCAGCGAGACCAGCGCCGTGCCCTTCACGAGCTGGATGAACTGGTTGATGAAGGTCGGCACCATCGCCAGAAGCGCCTGCGGCAATTCGATCAGCATCAGGATCTGCCAGCCGCGCAGGCCGAGCGAGCGCCCGGCCTCGCTCTGGCCCTTGTCCAGCGCCTGCAGCGCGCCGCGCACGGCCTGGCTGCCATAGGCGCCGATATGCAGGCCCAGCACCATCGCGCCGACGGTGATGCCCGAGAGCCGCAGGCCGAAGGACGGCAGCGTGTAGTAGAAGCCGTAGAGCAGGATCACGACCGAGGTCGAGCGCCAGAACTCGATGACGGCGGTGATCGCGCCATAGGCGAGGCCGCGCCAGCTATGCTGGGCGATGCCGGCGGCGAAGGCAAAGGGCACGGCATAGAGCATGCCGAGCACCGTCACCGTCAGCGTGACGTTCAACCCCTGGAAGATGCCCGAGAGGACTTCGAGAAAGCTCATGATGCCGGCCGCGACGTTCAGCCGTTGCCGGCGCAGATCTGCGCGGTGGTGATGGCGCCGGCATCGTCGTCGGCGGTGAAGTTGTATTTCTCCATGATCGGCTTGAGGCCGCCGCTGGCGCGCAGCTTGGCGAGCTCGGCATTGTAGGCGTCGCGCAGCCGGGCGCTGCTCTTGGGGAAGACCGTGCCGGTATAGAGCTTGGCCGGCTGGCCGTTCGGTTTGATCAGGCCCTTGAACGGAAGCGCGCGCTCCATCCCCGCGACCTTCTGCTCCTCGATGACGCCGATGGCGCTCGGCACCGACAACGTCGCGGCATCGGCGCGGTCGGCAAGGATCGCGCTGACCGCGGCTTCGTTGTTCGGGAAGAGCGAGACTTGCGCTTCGGGGACGCCCGCCGCAATGGCATTCTTGGTATTCTCGGATCCGCGCCCGCCAGCGAGCCGGGCCTTCGGATTCCTGGCGATATCCTCGTAGGAATGAAGGTTCAACGGATTGCCCTTCTTGACCAGCAGGCTGTCGCCCACGGCCACGTCCGGCTCGCTGAACAGCACCTGCTCGCAGCGCGGCGGCGTGATCGCGACGCCGGATGCGATGATGTCGAAGCGCCCGGCCAGCAGGCCCGGGATCATCGCGCCGAAATCGGAGACGACGAACTCGAAATCCTTGACGCCGAGCGGCGCGAAGACGGCGCGGATCACGTCGGGATGGATGCCGACGACCTTGCTGTCCTTGTCGCGATAGGCCCAGGGCGTGCGGTTATGGATGCCGACGACGAGCTTCTTGCCAGCCCATTCGGATTGAGCCTGCGCCTGCGAAGACCCCGGGCCGCTAAAGGCCGAGAGCACCGTGGCGGCACCCGCCAGGAGGAGGGAAAGGCGGCGGCGCGAGATGGCGGTCATGACGATCTCCGATCCGGAAAGGTTGGACCTGCTCAGTGCAGGATCTGGGAGAGGAAGAGCTTTGTGCGCTCGTGCTGGGGGTTCTTGAAGAATTCGTCGGGGGTGTTCATCTCGACGATCTGGCCGGCATCCATGAAGATGACGCGGTCGGCGACCTGGCGGGCGAAGCCCATCTCGTGGGTGACGCAGAGCATGGTCATGCCCTCGTCGGCCAGCGAGACCATGGTGTCGAGCACCTCCTTGACCATCTCCGGATCGAGCGCCGAGGTCGGCTCGTCGAACAGCATGATCTTGGGGCTCATGCACAATGAGCGGGCGATCGCCACGCGCTGCTGCTGGCCGCCCGAGAGCTGGCCCGGATATTTCGCCGCCTGCTCGGGGATCTTGACGCGCTGGAGATAGTGCATCGCGATCTCCTCGGCGTCCTTCTTGGGCATCTTCTTCACCCAGATCGGAGCCAGCGTCAGGTTCTCCAGGATCGTCAGATGCGGGAACAGGTTGAAGTGCTGGAAAACCATTCCGACATCGCGGCGGATCTCGTCGATCTTCTTGAGATCGTTGGTCAGCTCCGTCCCGTCGACGATGATCTGACCCTTCTGGTGCTCCTCGAGACGGTTGATGCAGCGGATCATCGTCGACTTGCCCGAGCCTGACGGGCCGCAGATCACCAGCTTCTCGCCGCGCTCGACCTTGAGGTTGATGTCGCGCAGAACGTGGAACTCGCCATACCACTTGTTCACGCCGATCATTTCCACCGCCGTCGCCGTGTTCAGCGCAGTCGGCTTCAGCGCAGCGGGACGTGCGTCATCGCTGGCAGGCCCGACGGCCTGCTGCATCGGTAATGTCATCGATACCCCTCGAAATCGCGTCTCTGGCGCGTTTCAAGGGAGGATAGCCGGGGGGAGACGCCGCGCAATTCGAGCCGAGGCATAACTCGATGCCGCGTTGTTATGGGTTCAGCGTGCTTCCATCAGGCAGTCGATGAAGTCGCGCACGAGCTGCGATTTCGGCCTGTCCGGCGGCAGGATGAGAAAGCTGCGGCTCTGCACGGGCGGTTCGAACGGGCGCAGCACGAGCTGGCTCTGATCGTGGCCTGCAATCGCGTAGGGGCTGATCAATCCGACGCCGACGCCCTGCGCCACCAGCGCGCAGACCGTCGCCGCATAGATCGTCTCGACCACGACGCGCGGCGGCGGCGCTCCGGCTTCCGACATGATCATGTCGAAGCGCTGCCGGGCGCGGTCCTCCGGGACATAGGCGACGAAATCGACGCCGGACAGATCATGCGGGCCGATCGTTTCGCGCTCGGCCAAGGGGTGGCCGAGCGGCATGGCGCAGAGCGCGCGCGGCTGCACGAAGACCTGATGAACCACGCCCGTGACATCGATCTCGTCGGCGGCCAGGCCGACATCGTAGATGCCGGAGGCGACGCCGTCCCTGACGTCCCTAGAGGACAGGACCATCAGCGTCACGGTCGCGTCGGGGCGCAGGTTGCGGAAGCGCAGCACGGCATTCGGGACGATCGAGGAACTGAGCGCCGACAGCGTCGCGATCCGGAGCTGGCCCGCGCCATAGTCGCGGATGCGGGCCGCGCTGGCGCGCAGCCGGTCCATGCCGCGGAAATTGGCCTCGACCTCGGCGAAGAAGGTTCGCCCTTCCGGCGTCGGGACGATGCGGTTGCGCACCCGGTCGAACAGGGCGAAGCCCAGCGACTTTTCGAGCTCCGCGATCAGGCGGCTGACGCCGGGCTGCGTCACGCCGAGAATCTCGGCCGCTCGCGAGACCGTTCCCGCCTTCATCACGGCAGCGAAGACTTCGATCTGACGGCTGTTCAAGTTCGACATGCCTCGCGCAGTCTGGTCGAACCCCGGCTCACGACATCATGCCAGGGCGCGCTTCCCCTATCTGCCAACGCGTGCTTCAGCCGTAAAGCCGGAACGCGTCGGAGTCGGGACGTGAACGGTTATTTGCCCGGTTTGACGAACCTGGAGAGGGAAGCGGTGTCCCGCGTCAAGTATTCGCATGGATGTCGATCAGTCGGAACGCTGCAACGCGAGGTGGCCGGCCGGCAGCGGTTCTGAGGAGGCCAGAAATCCGTCGCCGACCGGCCGAGCCCTTCGGTTTCCCAGGAGATGCGGCGGACCTGAGCACCCGAGGGGCATAGGGGAGCGATCTCGGGGATCGCTGCGTCGCACAATCTCTACAATGCGACGCATCCGAATCAATCAAATCCGACCGGTCGGGCCTGTTCATCGATCGTTAACCCTACCGACTAAGCTTAAAGAACAGGGTCAAGGTTCCTTTCGCGATCCGGAAATTGACGGTCCCGCAAAAGGTTGAGCGGCTTTCGACTTGTGGAACACCATGAGAATTTCGGGGGAAGCTTTCGGGCCGGCGACTGTCGCCGGTTGAGCCGGTTCCATTCCCCATCGCTCGAAGCTCGCCCGTTGCCGCTTCGCGTCGACCGAAAGCCATCTCGCGATGCCGGTGGCACGCCGACGACAGCCGTCGCGGATGCGTGACCGCGGGATGGCGGCTTGGCTGTCCCGGCGGCGGACTGCTTCAGGTCTCGTCGACCGCCGACAATCTGCAGGGGGCGATGGCGAGCACCTCGCAGTCGGCCTCGGTGCCGTTCTGCCAGGACTGGACGAGAAAGCGGGCGTCCGAGCCGGTCGCCATGATCGGGTGGTGCCAAAGCCCGCGGCGATAGACCATTCCCTGCGCCGCGGAAAACGAGAACGCGGCCAGGGTCGACAGGTCGGGCATGCCATCTTTCCGGGTCTGGCTGACGATGACGATATGGCCGGACCCGTTGAGTGGCATGATCAGCTGTATCGAATTCACATGCCGCTCAAGCATGGTGATGGTGGAGGTCGGGGGCTGCCGCCTCGCCTCGAAGATCGACGTCACAAAGCTGGATCCGGGCCGGACGTCAGCCGCCGGATGAGCGTGAACGTCATGCCGCTGCGCCGTCCCGTTGTTCGCGGCGCGGCCGGACTCACCTGCTGCGATGATCCAGCCGAAAGGGGCGAAGGTGTCGTTCGTGACCGGCTGAATCTCGAGAGCGCGCGGGGAGGGGGATGCTATGCTCATTCCGTGATCTTGCGTTGGTGATCTATCGGGGCGGTGGATCGGGCGGAAACAACGAAGCGCGCCGGCGACAGCGCCTGCTTTCAGGCCCTAAAGCAGAAAATGCATGCCGAAACCGAGGATCATGAAACCGGTCCCGACGACGAGCGCAACGAACTGCGGCTGCAGGCGCATCCGCTGCTCCGCGAACAGTCCCGCCTTCTCCGCCCTCGACATGCGGTCGCGGGCCTTGAACTGCTCGGCTATCCCGGAGGGGTCGACACCGCTCGGACCGTCCTTCTCCAGGTCCATGCGGATGACGATGAAGACGATGACGAGGCCGATCACGCCGAGGCCGAAATAGCCCACGAGTCGTATGGCACCGTAGAACACCCCGATGCCGGCGGCCGCGAGGAAGGGGAATGCGACGTAATCCCATCTGGTGAACCGCATGGGCCATCTTGCGGCGCGCCGGAATGCCTGTCCAGCGGCCGCCCGACGCGGGCCGTGCTACCTCTCCAGCACCGCGATCATCTCGACGCGCGCCGCATGTCGGCCGCCTTCGAACGTGGCGTCGAGAAACGCATCCACGATCGCGAGCGCCAGCCCTTCGCCGACCACGCGGGCTCCGAGCGACAGCATGTTGGCGTCGTTGTGCTCGCGGATCATGCGGGCCGAGAACGTGTCGGAGCAGACGCCGCAGCGGATGCCCTTGACCTTGTTCGCCGCCATCATGATGCCCTGGCCGGTGCCACACAGGACGATGCCGAGCCGGCATTCGCCGGAGGCGACCATCCGGGCCGCCGCTTCGCCATGTCTCGGATAGGGCGTGCTTTCCGGCGTCACCGGGCCGATATCGGCCACGACCCAGCCCCGCGCCGCCACATGTCTGGCGATGACCTGCCGGAGCGGGATGGCGGCGTGGTCGCTGGAAAGGACGATGCGGTTATCGGCGGTCACGGCGGCGGCGTCCTGTTTCGAGAGGTTATGGGCTGGCTCGACCGTGGTGAATGAGGCATCCTGTTCCGTCAATGCGCCACGGGCGCCGGACGAAGACGCGCACGGTCCTGACGGATGCTGACAGGGTCGTGCATCGCTTCACGGCCCGACATGCGCGATGTTGCTGCAGGAGCCGGGCCGGATCAATTCGCCGCGTCCTGCGTTTCAACGCAAGCTGCCCGTGCGACAGGCGCCGGTGGCGCCAGCCATGAGAGACCTGGGGGAGCGACGATGATGAAGGCCCTTCTTGGAGCAGCAACCCTTGCCCTCGGCTTCGGCCTCGGCGCGTCGGCCATGGCCTGCGAACTCGATCGCCCGTTGAAGATCGCCGGGCTCGACTATGATTCGGCAGCCTTCCACACAGCCGTCGCCGGCGCGATCGCCGAGCGCGGCTTCGGCTGCAAGGTTGAGCGCGTTCCCGGCGTGATCGCGCCGCTGGTCAATGGGCTTGCGCGGGGCGATGTCGACATCGTCATGGAAATCTGGATGGCGAACCCGGTCGATGCCTGGGTCAAGGCGGCCGAGGCCGGCAAGGTCGAACCGCTCGGCACGACATTCCCGGATGCGAGCGAAGGCTGGTTCGTGCCGCGCTATCTCGTTTCCGGGCCTGACGCCAAGGCGCCGGACCTGAAGAAGCCGGAGGACCTCAAGCGCTACAAGGCCCTGTTCGCCGATCCGGAGGAGCCGGAGAAGGGGCGCTTCTACAATTGCGTCGCCGGCTGGGTCTGCGAGGGCATCAACACCAAGAAGCTCGCGGTCTACGGCCTCGCCGAGGACTTCACCAATACGCGCGGCGGCTCGGGCGAGGCGCTCGTCGCCGCGATCGAGGCCGCGCTCAAGCGCAAGCGCCCGGTCGTGTTCTACTACTGGGGCCCGAGCTGGCTGCTCGGCGCCTATGACCTCCTCAAGCTGGAGGAGGCGCCTTTCGATGCGGGCGTCTGGGCCGAGCTCAAGGCCAGCGACACCCCCAAGCGCGCCACCGCCTATCCGACCAGCAAGGTCGTGATCGGCGCGAATATCGACTTCGCCAAGAAGGCGCCCCAGCTCGCCAGCTTCTTCAAGAGCTACGGCACGACCAGCGACGTGACCTCGAAGATGCTGGCCGAAGCGCGCGAAAAGGGCGTGACGCCCGAGCAGCAGGCGCTCGTCTTCCTGAAGACGCAGGGTGAGATTTGGAAGAAATGGCTGCCGGCCGATATCGCCGGCAAGGTCGCCGCCAGCCTGTGACGACCGGTTCGGTGCCGGATATCGGCAAGGCGCTGCAAGGCGCAGTCAATCACGCGGTCGATGCGCTGGTCACCGGCTATGGCGACAGGCTCGACGGTTTCGGTGCGATGCTGACGGCGCCGGTCCGTCTCGTCGAGACGCTGCTCCAGTATGTCCCGATCCCGGCCTTCGTGCTGGCTGTCGCGGCCGGCGCCTGGCTGGCGACGCGGCGGATCGGCTTCGCGCTGGCGATGGCCGCCTTGCCGCTGGCTCTCGCGGGATTGGGTGTCTGGGGCGAGGCCATGCAGTCGCTCGCCCTGGTGATTATCGCCGTCGTCTTCGTCGTGCTGCTGGGCCTGCCGCTCGGCGTCGCGGCGGCGCGCCTGCCGCGATTGGGAAAGGCGCTCGCGCCGCTCTACGACCTCATGCAGACTATCCCGAGCTTCGTCTACCTGATCCCGGTCGCGATGCTGCTCGGGCTCGGGCGCGCACCGGCGCTGGTCGCGACGCTGGTCTACGCGCTGCCGCCCTTCGCGCGCCTGACCGAACTCGGCCTACGCGGCGTCGATGCCGGGCTCGTCGAGGCCTCGCGGGCTTTGGGCCTGCGGCCCCGGCAGGCTTTCTGGCTGATCGAATTGCCGCTGGCCCGCCCCACGATCCTGCAGGGCTTGAACCAGGCGATCATGATGGCGCTGGCCATGGTCGTGGTCGCCTCGATGATCGGCGCCAAGGGGCTGGGCGAGGTCGTGCTGCTCGGCCTGCAACGGGCCGATCCCGGCCTCGGCTTCGTCGGCGGGCTCGGCATCGTCCTGCTCGCGGTACTGCTCGACCGGATGGCGCAGGCGGTTCTCGGCGCGCGGCAGCCGCCGCGCTGAGGCTCAACGAATCAGCGGGGGAAAACCAGGCTGAACGCACTTGAACAAAGCAGGAACATCATTGATAATGCCTGAACTGGCCGATAAGGTTCGGCTCCGGTCACGAGGCCGGTTTGTGTGAAGTGCGCAGGAAACGGAGCCTGTCATGGCTGGTAGCGTCAACAAGGTCATTCTGGTCGGCAATCTCGGGCGCGATCCCGAAGTGCGCCGCCTCGGCAGCGGCGAGCCTGTCGTCAATCTGCGGATCGCCACCTCCGAGACCTGGCGCGACAAGCAGAGCGGCGAGCGCAAGGAGCGCACCGAGTGGCACTCGGTCGTGATCTTCAACGAGAACCTGGCGAAGGTGGCCGAGCAGTACCTGAAGAAGGGCTCCAAGATTTACGTCGAGGGGCAGCTCCAGACCCGGAAATGGCAGGACCAGTCCGGCGTCGAGAAGTACACGACCGAGATCGTGCTGCAGCGGTTCCGCGGCGAGCTCACCATCCTCGACAGCCGCCAGGGTGGCTCCGACGAATATGGCGAAGGTGGCGGCAGCAGCGGCGGCTACATGGACGACCGATCAGGCGGCGGGGGCTCCTTCGGCCGCTCCGGTGCGATGGGTGGTGGTGGCGGCTCGCGCCAGCCGGCGATGTCGGGCGGCGGCGGCGGCGGCCGTTCGTCCTCCAGTCATCTCGACGACGACATCCCGTTCTAAGGAGCGTGGAAATCACGACCGTCCGCGTGACGCCTTGAATGGACCGCTCCGTTCTGGCGGGTGCCTGACAGGCGAGGACGGGGCGGCATCGTCCGGGAAGGCGCGGCGGGCCACGGCGAGTTCCCGCGTCGCGGTGGCGAGTAGGCGCTGGCGGTCGTCGAGCAGCGCGGCCTTGATGGAGGACGTCCCGAGGTCGATGCCGATATAGGTCACATCGGTGCCTGTGGCGCGGGTTCAGCGGTGCTCGTGTCAGGCAGGCCGCCCGGATAGATCATGCTCTTGACCATACCATCTTCATTCGCCGCATGGCGGCGGAAGGCGGCGGGTCCTTCGGCGAGCGGGAAGCGGTGGCTGACCACGGCCTCGACATTGACCTTGCCGAGCGCCACCAGCGCGATCGCGCGCGGGTAGACATGGCCCATCCGGCGCGAGAACTTGATGTTGAGCCCGCGCCGGCGGGCCTCCGCGGCCGGGATCACATAGCTGTCGCCGTCGGGGATGCCGACCAGCACGACGCGGCCGCCGATGCGGGCGGCACGGATCGCGTCGCGGAAACCCTCGGGGGCGTTGGTCGCCTCGATCACCAATGGCAGGCCTTCGCCCTTCGTCCATGCGGCGATGTCGGCGACGCCGGCGCCGGCCTTGTCCGCCCCGAGCTTCAGCGCCAGTTCGCGGCGATGCGGCTGCGGATCGCAAGCGAGGATTTCGCCGACGCCGGCCGTGCGCAGCACCTGCAGGATCAGGAGGCCGATCGGACCGCAGCCGATCAGCGCCACGCGTTCGAGCAGGCGCGGCCTGGCGAGATCCACCGCATGGATCGCGACGCCGAGCGGCTCGAGCATCACCGCCTCGCTCGGCGAGAACGTGTCGGGCACCGGCACGACCTGCGATTTCGGCACCCAGATCCGCTCCGTCATCGCCCCGTCATGCGGGGGAGCCCCGATGAAGACGACTTCGGGGCAGAGATTGGGATGGCCGCTGCGGCAATGCTCGCACTGCCCGCAGGCCTGGTTGGGATCGACGGCGACAAGCGCGCCGCGCGCGAGGCCGAGTTCCGGCAGATCCTCGGTCAGCCAGCCGCTGAACTCGTGACCGGGCACGAAGGGCGCCGCGATCACGGCCGAGCCGATGCCGCCGTCCTTGTAATAATGCAGGTCGCTGCCACAGAGCCCGACGGCGGCGACGTCGAGCAGGGTTTCGCCCGGCGCGCCCTCGCGGAGATTGAACGGGGCGACGCGGGCATCGCCCGCGGCGTGGAGGAAGACGGCATGGGACATGGAGGTCGGCGCTGGTTTCGCGAAAGGCTTTCGACAAATGTATTTTCTGATTTACATTGGTTTACGTCAAGCGTGAAACCGCGTGGCCACTGCACGTTGTGGGATGGCCTGAAAGCGATGTAAGCCAGCTTCGAAGCCCTCGCCGAATGCCGCCGCGCCGCCGCAGGTGCAAGCCCACCGCATCAGGATACCGCCATGCCGGAGGAACCGCAGACGCAAGTCAGAGCCGCCTGGCTCTACTACATGGAAGGGCTGACCCAGGCGGAGATCGCGGAGCGGCTGAAGATGACGCGGTTGCGCGTCAACCGGCTGCTGGTCGAGGCGCGCAGCAGCGGCCTCGTCAACATCACGATCAATTCCCGCCTGGAAAGCTGCGTCCGGCTCGAGCGCGCGCTGATCGCGCGGTTCGGGCTGAAGGACGCGGTCGTCGTGCCCAGCCCCGCCGATCCCGACCAGGTCGCGGCGCAGATCGGCAAGGCCGCCGGCGAGTTCGTCTCGCGGATCATCGAGGAGAAGCCGTCCGGCGTCTTCGGTGTCGGCTGGGGCGGAACCCTCAGGGAGACCATCCGCCATATCCGCCCCGGGCAATACCGCGATCTCGCGGTGACCTCGATGATGGGCGGGCTGACCTATGGCATCGAGATCAACACCTTCGAGATCGCCAGCCATTTCGCCCGGCTCTGGCAGGCGCAATGCCACTATCTGGCGGCGCCGATCTATGCCGGCGCCCCGCAATCGCGCGATACCATCCTGGCGCAGGATGTGTTCGAGGCCGCCTTCGCCCGGATCAGGGCGACCGATGTCGCGATCCTCAGCGCCGGCGATCTGAGCGAGCGTTCGCTCTTGGTGCGCTACGGGCTGCCCGGCGATGTCGGCGCTGTCGAGCTCGCCGAAGCGGGCGCGGTCGGCGACATGCTCGGCCAGTTCATCGATCGCAGCGGCCAGGCGATCGCGCATCCGATCAACCGCCGCGCCATCGCGCTGCCGCTGGACGCCTTGCGCCGGATCCCGACCGTGATCCTGGCCTCCGGCGGGACCAACAAGGCGGAGGTCATTGCGGCAACGCTGCGGGGCAAGCTCGCCTCGGTGCTGATCACGGACGAGGATGCGGCGGCTGCCGTGCTGGAGAGCCCGGCGCCGGCCTGACGGCCAATGCCTCAGGCGCTGCGGATCGCCTGCAGCAACTCTTCATGGATCAGGCCGTTGCTGACGACCTTCTCCAGGTCCTCGTCGCGCGAATCCTGGCCGTCGACCGTCGTCACCCTGCCGCCCGCTGCCCGCACCAATGGCATCGCCGCGGCGTGGGAGACGATATCCGCCTTGAGGCCGATGAAAGCGTCGAGCCGCCCGGCCGCCACAAGCGACATCTCCAGCCCGCCGGAGACGATCACCCGGACGCCGCGGCACAGGCCGGCGAGGCGGCGGATGACAGCGCTCGTCCGGTTCGCATCCTCGGTGCTGTAATGCGAGGTCAGGCAGATCGAGACGACGGCGTCGCTCAGGCGCTTCGTGGCGGAAGCGCGTACCGGCCGGCCGTCGACCGTCGCGACGCCGCCCTCGGCGAAGCGTGCTGAGAGCCCGGCGAGCGGCGCATGGGTCAGGCCGAGCACGGTGCGGCCCTGTTCCTGATAGGCCATGGTGACGGAGAACCAGGGCAGGCCGGAGGCGTAGTTCACCGTGCCGTCGAGCGGGTCGATGATCCAGCGCGGGGCCTGCTCCGAGCCGCTGAATCCGGCCTCCTCCGAGAGGATGGCAGCCTCGGGCGTCAGGGCGCGCAGGCCGTCGATGACGAGGCGTTCGGAGGCAAGATCGGCCGCCGTGACCACGTCGTTCAGCTCCTTGCGGGTGACGCCAAGCTCGGCACCCTGCATCTCGACGAGCACCTGGCCGGCGCGGCGGGCCAGAGCGTCGGCCTGGTCGAGCAGGGCGAGAAGGCGGGGTTCGGTCATCGGGCAGGCACCGTTTGCGGCTTTCCGGGATAGGCGGGGTCGAGCACGAAATCCCGGCGCGGTCCATAGTCGCCGATCGGCTGGAGATGGCTGACCATCCCGAGACCGGGCTTCCAGACATGGAGCGCCAGCGCCGGCGGCTCCATGACGAACCTGTTTTCCGTCCCGGGCCTGAGATCGAGGGCGACCTGATGGGCGGTGCCCGGCACGACATAGCCGATGGTGCCGGCGAAGCGGAGCTGGATCGGCCGGTGATAATGGCCGCAGAGCACGCGCTCGATCTCGGGATGATCGGCGATCAGGCGGGCGAAACCCGGCGAGACCTTGCAGGGCATGACGTCCATGCCGTCGACTCCGACTGGGAAGGGCGGGTGATGCATGAAGATGACGGTCGGCTTGCCCTCTCCCTGCGCGAGCTGCTTGGCAAGCCAGGTTTCGCGGGCGGTGCAGATCTCGCCGCCATCCTCGCCGGCGACGACGGTGTCGAGCCCGATCAGCCTGACCGGGAAATCGTCGATCGCGTAATGCAGGAAGCCCGTCTGCGGCAGATAGGGGTGATCGGGTCGCAGCTCGCCGGAGAAGCTGTCGCGGCGGTCATGATTGCCGGGAATGACGTAGACCGGCATCGGCAGGCGTCGCAGCGCCGCGCGGACGATGCCGTATTCCTCCGGCAGGCCGCAATCGGAGAGGTCGCCCGTGACCAGCACGCAATCGGGCCGGGGTTCCAGCTTCAGGACCTCGTCGACGGCCCGCTCGATCGCCGCATTGGTCTCGACGATGCCATAGGCGGGATTGCCATGCGGGCGGGCATGGAAGTCGCTGAGCTGGGCGATGATCATCGCGGGTGCGTCCCGTCGTGAGGAAAGGGGTTGCCGCCCGGTCCAAACCGGGCGGCGAGGCAGCGCGGCAGCGCCGCCGCTCACTTCATCAGGGCTTCGGTCTCGGACACCATCCGCTCGATGCCGGCCTTGGGCTGGATCTCGCCGCGCATCACGCCCGCGACGACCTCGCGCTGCTGGCGCCAGATGCGGACCGAGTTGCCGCCCGGATAACCCTGCCAGGGCGAAGCGCGGTTGACCTGCCCGTTGATGGTCCGGAAATTGGCGTTGTCCTTGTAGAACGAGCCCAGGAACGCGTCCTCGCCGGTCCGCAGGTTGGTCGGCATGTAGCCCGAGGTCTCGACGACGATCTTCTGCGCTTCGGGGCCGGTGACGAACTTCACGAACTCCCAGGCGGCCTTCTGCCTGGCCGGATCCTTGGCCGTGATGATCGCGGCGTTGCCCCCGGTCGGAAGCGTGCCCTTGGCCTTGTCGTCGATCGGAAAGAGCGCGGTCTTCAGCGTGAAGCGGTCGCCGACCAGATCGGTGACCTGGCGGAGCCGGGCCGGGGTGTCGAAGAAGATGCCGATCTTGCCGGCGATGAACTGCTGGCGCGACTGATCCCAGTCGATCAGCGGCATGCCGGCTTCGGTGACGAAGGAGCGCAGGGTCGTCAGCGCCTTCAGGCCGACATCGCCGCCGAAGGCGACCTTCTTGCCGCTGGCATCGAGCAGGGTATGGCCGCCTTGCTGGATGATGCCGCGCCAGAGCCAGTCATCCGGCCAGTCATGGATGTTGTAGGCAAGCCCGGCCGTGTCGCCGCTGTTGATCTTCTTGGCGAGCGCGACCGTGTCGGCCCAGTTGTCGGGCATCTTGTCGGGGTTGCCGCCGGCCTTCTTCACAAGCTCGGCATTGAGATACATCAGCGGCGTCGAGGCGTTGAAGGCGAGGCCCGCCTGCTTGCCGGCGACCTGGCCGAGCGAAAGCAGCGCGTCGGAATAATTGGCCTTGCGCCAGGCTTCCGGCTCGGCCTTGAGCAGCGGGCCGAGATCGACGACCTGCTTGCGCTTGTCGAGGGTCTCGACCAGCTCCGTCAGCAGGTGGAAGCCGGAATAATAGACGTCCGGCAGCTGGTTGGTGACGGACTGGCGCAGCATGGCCTGATGGCCTTCGTCATAGCTCGCGGCCGGCGCCCGGAAGTTGATCTTGATGTCCGGGTGCTTCTTCATGAATTCCGCGGCGATCGGCTCGTGGAATTTGGCGAAGGCCGGGAAGGCATAGAGCACGTCGAGCGTGACCTGCGCCTTCGCGGCCGTCGAGGCAGCGAGGGTCAATGCCGCTGCGGCAAGAATTTTGCCGAGAGGTTTCATGCGTGATCTCCTTGGCAGGGACAGCGGGGCTGTCGGGTTGCAGTTGCTTCAGGCCTGAACTTTGGGCGGCGCTGCCGCCGGCTACTTCACCCCGGTCATGGTGATGCCGTCGATGAACCGGCGCCGGGCGACGAGGAAAGCGATGACGAGCGGTGCGGTGAGGATGGTCGCGGCGGCGGTCAGCGCGCCGTAATTCGATCCGGTCTCGGCATCGGCGAAGAACATCATGCCGAGCGGCGGCGGCGCGAGCTTGGCGTCGGAGATGACGATCAGCGGCCAGTAGAGATCGTTCCAGTGCGCGACGGCCGAGAAGACCGAGAAGGCGGCGATCGCCGGCCAGGCGCTCGGCGTGACGATGCGCCAGACGATCTCGAACTCGCTCATGCCGTCGAGCCGGGCGGCGTTGATGATGTCGTCGGGAAAGCTGCGGAAGAACTGGCGGAACAGGAAGATGGCGAAGACCGAGAGGAAGAACGGCACCATCATCGAGAAATAGGTGTTGAGCAGCCCGAGCTGGGCGAGCGCGATATAGAGCGGCATCGCCGGCACCTGCACGGGGATGCACAGGCCGAGCAGCACGAGCACGAACAGCGCATTGCGGCCGGGAAAGTCGAGCTTCGCCAATGCATAGGCGCAAGGGATGGCGACGAGGAGCTGCACGATCAGGATGCCGCCGCAGAGGATGACGCCGTTCAGCGCGAAGCGCAGCAGCGGCGCCTTCTCCATGGCGAAGCCGTAGTTCTGCAGGCCGTAGAACTGCTTCGGCCAGAGCGAGATCTCGGCGCTGAAGATCTCGGCCGGCGGCTTGATCGAGGTCACCAGCATCCACACGAAGGGCGCCAGCATGAAGATCGCGCCGGCGATCAGCACGCCATGGATCAGCGCCAGCGTCACGAAGCGGCGCAGCACCGAATGGACGGGCGTGACCTGGGCGGCGGGGAGCGCGAGATCGGTCATCAGTAGTGCACCTTCTTGTCGAGGGCGAAGGTCTGCACGGCCGAGAAGACGAGGATGAAAGCGAGGAAGATGAAGGTCAGCGCCGCGGCATAGCCGGTGTGGAAATACTGAAAGCCTTCGAGATAGATGTTGTAGAGCAGCACCTCGGTGGAGCCGATCGGCCCGCCGCGCGTCATCACCGCCACCGTGTCGAATATCTTGAAGGCGGTGATCATCGTCGTGACCAGGACGAACATCGTCGTCGGCCCGAGCAGCGGCCAGGTGATGGTCAGGAAGCGATCGATCCCGCTGGAGCAGCCGTCGATATCGGCGGCTTCGTAGAGATCGCGCGGGATCGCGGTCAGCCCGGCGAGGAACAGGATCATGTTGAAGCCGATGAGCTGCCAGATGCCGATCACCGCCAGCGTCGCGAGCGCCGTCGAGGGCTCGCTGAGGAAGGCGACCGGGCCGATGCCCAGCCATTTCAGCAGGCCGTTGACCGGGCCAAGCGAGGGGTGGAGCAGGAATTGCCAGACGGTCGCCATCGCGATCAGCGTCGAGGTCACCGGCAGGAAATAGACGACCTCGTAGAAGGAGCGCGTGCGCTTGCGCCGATGCACCAGGACGGCGATCAGCAGGGCGCCGAGCACGCCGCCGGGCACGACGATGGCGACATAGAGCAGTGTGTTCACCAGCGAGCGCCGGATGATCGGATCGGCCAGCGCCTTCTGGAAATTGGCGAGGCCGACCCAGTCCATGTCGACGCCGCCGAACTCGTAGTTCGTGAGACTGAGCCAGAGCAGGACGGCGAGCGGCAGCAGGATCGTCAGCAGGAGCAGGGCGAAGGCCGGGAGCGCGAAGCCGAGCCCGGTGACGCGCTCGATCCAGAGCCTGCGGCGCGTGACGGGGGCGAAGCCGGCTGATGATGTGAGGGCGAGCGTCATGCTCAGGCCCTCAGCGGCACGACGGAGCCGGTCGCGGTGCCTTGCCCGCACGGCTCGATGCGTTCGCCATCGGCGGCGAAGACATGCGCGGCCGCCTCGTCGAAGCCGAGCGTGACCTCGGCGGCCTCGTTCACGCCGGCCGCTGCGGCGGGCGTCGCCCGCATCGTCACGCCGGCCGCGTCCCGCCCCGCGAGATCGAAATGCAGGATGTATTCGGAGCCGAGATTCTCCTTGCGCCGCAGGCGGGCCGAGAACCAGGCCCGGCCCTGGCCGCCGGCCTCGCCCTGGACAAGAGTGAGCGCCTCGGCGCGGATACCGAGCGTCACCGCCTGTCCCGCGGCGAGCGGGACGGTGAGCGCCAGCGGGCGGCCGAAGAGCTCGATGCGTCCGCTATGCGCGACCGTCGCCGGCAGCAGGTTGATCGCCGGGCTGCCGATGAACTGCGCGACCTTGAGCGAGGCCGGCTTCTCGTAGAGCTGCGAGGGCGTGCCGAGCTGCAGCACGGAGCCTGAATCCATCATGGCGACGCGGTCGGACATCGTCATCGCCTCGACCTGGTCATGCGTGACGTAGATGAAGGTCGCGCCGAGGCGCTTGTGCAGCTCGGCGAGCTCCGTGCGCATATGGACGCGCAGCTTGGCGTCGAGATTCGAGAGCGGTTCGTCCATCAGGAAGACGTCGGGATTGCGCACCATGGCGCGGCCGAGTGCGACGCGCTGGCGCTGGCCGCCGGAGAGCTGGGCCGGCTTGCGCGACAGCAGATGGTCGAGCTGGAGCTGCGCCGCGACCGCCGCGACATCCGCCTCGATGCCGCGCATGACCGCCCGGCGCTGGGGAGAGAGCTGCCGCAGCAGCGGCAGGCGCTGCCAGAGCCTGAGCCGCGACATCGTCAGGGGCAGCGCGATGTTGGCGCCGACGCTCATATGCGGATAGAGCGCATAGGACTGGAACACCATGGCGACGCGCCGCTCATGCGGGCGCAGATGGTCGACGCCGCTGCCGCCGATTGCGACGCTGCCGCCATCCTGATGCTCCAGCCCGGCGATGATCCGGATCAGGGTCGATTTCCCGCAGCCGGACGGGCCGACCAGCGTCAGGAACTCGCCATCGGCGATGTCGAGATCGACGCCGCCCAGCACCTTCGTCGGGCCGAAGGATTTGGCGATCGAGGACAATGTGACCTTGGCCATGGCGTTCGCCTTTCTGCGGCCCTGCGGGCTCTTCGTTGGGCGTGTCTTGGTTGCGCGTATCTTGCCGGCGCCCGCAGGCGGCCGGGGGAGGCGTTCAGGCGGCGCGCGGCGGGTAGACCTCGTGGATCACGTCGTCGATCCAGAGGGTTTTGAGCGCGGATATCTCGTGGATCTCGGCCGTGAAATCCCGCCCGTCGAAGGCGTAGGAGACCGCGCCGAGCGTGGTCGTGCCGGCCATGCCGGGCTGCAGTTCGGGGCCGACGACGAAGCCGGAGGACGGCCCCCAGATGTAGCGCGTGCCGGCGACCGTGAAGTCATGCGCGCGGTGCAGATGGCCGCTCGCGACGAAGGCGACCTCGTGGCGCCGCACGAGATCGAGCAGATGCGCGCGCGGCCACGGCGGCACGCTCCAGTAGCCCATGTCGCCCTCGTCCGGCGCCTCGACGAAAAGCGGGCGATGCAGGAACCAGCCGAGACGCCGGCCCTGCGCTTCCGCGATCTGCCGGTCGAGCCAGGCGAGCTGGCGCTTTTCCTCGGCCTCGTCGCTGCCGAACAGCATCGCGTTGAGGCCGATCAATCGCCAGTCCTCGATGTCGCGGATCCAGAAATCCTCGCCCAGATGCTGGCGCCAGCGTCCGAGCCGGGCCTCGTTCACCGGCTGATGCGGATGATAGGCCTCGCCGACGTCGTGATTGCCGGGGATGCTGAGCACCGGCGCGCCCAGCGTGTCGAGCAGGGCGCGGCAATGGCGCATGTCCTCGTCCACGTCCGCGCCGTCGACCGTGACGTCGCCGGTATGGATGACGAGGTCGGGCGCCTGCGCGGCGAGCCAGTCCGTCAATGGCGCCCAGTTATCGGCGAAATGCCGCTTGGTCGGACTCAGATGCGTGTCGGAAATCTGCACGATACGCTGCATGTCCCCTCCGGAATTCGCCACTTCATCGGGCGACCGTCTCATCCCGGCGCGAACGCCGGGCAGCGGCTTTGCCTTGGACCATACAAATGAATGTTTGATGACACAATTGTATTTTAAGCGTTCGTTTACCTCGTTGCCGCCGGAGACCGTTGCCGGCTAGATATCCGTGCTCTGCGGCAGGATGACGAGATCGCGGATCGTGACGTTGCGCGGGCGCGTCAGCATGAAATGCACGGCCTCCGCCACCTCTTCGGCTTCGATCAGGCCGCCGCGGGCGCGTTCGGCGTCGAGCTTCTCTTGCGGCCAGTCGGCGATCAGCGCGGTCACCACCGGGCCGGGCAAGACGGCGCCGACGCGCAGGCCATGCGGGATGACCTGCCGGCGCAGCGTGTGGACGAAAGCCTGTACCGCATGTTTCGAGGCGGTGTAGACGGGCTCCCACACCACGGGGACGACACCTGCGACCGAACTGGTGACGAGGATGTCACCGGTCTTGCGTTCGATCATATGCGGCAGCACCGCATGGATGCTGCGGAAGACTGCGTTGATATTGAGGTTCAGCATCCGGTCCCAGGCATCGGGATCGCCTTCGCTGACAGGGCCGCCGACATAGGAACCGGCATTGGCATGGAAGATGTCGAGCGCATCGGCCTTGTCGAGGATTGCGGGCAGCATGCCCGCCACGGAAGCGGCATCCGACAGATCAATGACGAGCGGGACGGCCTTGGCGCTGAGCGGAGCGCAGGCCCGAGCCAGAGCCTCGCCGTCGCGATCGACGAGCACGACGCGCGCCCCGGCCGCGAGCAGGCGCTTGGCGCAGGCGAGGCCGATCCCCGAGGCTGCGCCGGTGATCGCGGCGGTCTTTCCGGTCAGGTCCTGGTTCACGTCGGGGTCTCCGAGAGAGCTTGATGGCGCGCGGGCCGCATGAGCTCGCGGGCTGTGCGGCCGGCCGCCTGGAGCGTTTCGATAGCGACGAGGCGCCGGGCATGCAGGCCGGCGATGTCGCCGCCGGCCGGCGCGAAGACAGCCGCACCCGGCGCCATCCCGGTCATGGCCTCGCCGAGGTCGGGAAAGGCTTTCGCGGCCGTCGCCGCGAGCATGGCCGAGCCGAGCAGGACAGGGTCGACCTCGTCGGGCGCCAGCAGCGGCAGCCCGGAGCAGTCCGCCAGCAGTTGCCGGATCAGGGGATGGCGACCGGCGCCGCCGCTGAGCACGATCGCCTCGATGATCGCGCCCTTGGCACGGCTGGCTTCGATGATCTGGCGCAGGCCGTAGCCGATGCCGGTGAGGCCGGCGACATAAAGCGCGACGAGATGGTCGAGATCGCGTTCCATGCCGAGCCCGGCGATCACGGCGCGCGCCTGCGGATCGGCATTGGGCGAGCGGTTGCCGAGGAAATCCGGCACGACGATGATCTCGCCGGCGAGACGGGCCGCCTCCGAAGGCGAGGCGGCATGCCGGCCTGCCTGCGCCGCGAGCCAGTCCGGCAGCGAGAGCCCCTCTGCCTCGGCAAGGCGCTGTGCCTCGGGCGCTGCCGGGTGGAAGCCGATCAATTGCTCGATGGCCGCACCGGCGCCGGATTGCCCGCCTTCGCTCAGCCAGAGGCCCGGCGCCATCGCCGAGAAATAAGGTCCCCAGATGCCGGGAATGAAGATCGGCTCGACACTGCTCGCCATGGTGCAGGCCGAGGTGCCGAAGACATAGGCCATGCGGGTCAGCGCCGTCCCGTGCGGCGAGCGCACGCCGACCGAGCCGACGCCGCCGGCATGGGCGTCGATCAGCCCGGCGGCGACGGCGGTTCCGGGCTTCAGGCCGAGCTCGGCTGCGGCCTGTTCGGTGAGCCCGTTGCCGAGGGCCGTGCCGCCCGGAACGATCTCCGTGCCGATGCGGGCGAAACCGTCATCGGCGAGATCGCCAAGGCCGATCTGCCGGAAATAGCTCGCATCCCAGCGCCCTTCATGGGCGAGATAGGTCCATTTGCAGGTGACCGTGCAGGTCGAGCGCGCCAGCGAGCCGGTGGCGCGCCAGGTCAGGAAATCCGGCAGGTCGAAGAACTGCCAGGCGGCATCATAGCTCGCCGGCAGGTTCTCCCGAAGCCAGAGCAGCTTCGGCGTCTCCATCTCCGGCGAGATCGTGCCGCCGACATAGGCCAGGACGGGATGCCCGGTCGCGTTGATGCGCTCCGTCTGGTCGAGCGCGCGATGGTCCATCCAGACGATGATGTCGCGGCCGGCATCGCCATGCGGGCCGACGGGGAGGGGCTCGCCGCCCGGCCCGAGCACGACCAGCGAGCAGGTCGCGTCGAAGCCGAGTCCGGCGATGTCGTCGGGATGCAGTCCGGCACCAACCACCGCCTCGCGGACGCTGGCGCAGACGGCCCGCCAGATATCCGCGCTCGACTGCTCGGCGATATCCGACCCATCGCGATAGAGCGCGATATCGCGCCTCGCCGTCGCGAGCATCCGCCCGGCCCGGTCGAAGATGCCGGCCCGGGCGCTGCCGGTGCCGACATCGATGCCGATGAAATGACCTGCCATCTCAGGCGGCGATGCGGTTCGGCGGCCAGGGCGCGCCGTGGAAACCGGGATTGGCGAGGACCCGCCAGCGGTTCTGCAAGCCGACGAAGCGCAGCGCCTGGCCGGAGCCAGGCGTGTTCAGGCTCAGCCAGACGGCATGGAGCCACGACGGCAAGATCATGCTCGGGAGGAGCAGATGCACCGGCGCAAGCAGAGACAATAATCGTTTCGATCGTCGAGGTCGCACGCGTTGCCTCCAGAATTTCTCATGCTCCGGGCTCTATCGGCCCGGCGGCTCGGACGCCTGGGCGTCCGCAGGCTGTCTTCGTCAGTGCACTGCCTTGGGCGAGGCAGCCGGCCTTTCCTGATCGAGATGCGGGTCGAGACTGTTGGCGCGCTCCGCCGCGATGGCCAGGTCGCGCACGGAATCGCGGGCCTGCAGGCTCGCCTGCAGCACGGAATGGGTCGGCGGCGACGGGTTCCCCGACATGCGGGCCCGCAGGCGGCTCCAGGCCGCTTCCGCGATTTCGGCAAGGGGCTGGCGGATCGCGGTCAGGCCGGTCCTGCGGGCGCTCATCCAGGGATAGTCGTCGAAGCCGACGACCGAGACGGCCTCGGGGATATCCATCCGCATCCGCCCCAGCGCCGAGAGCGTGCTCAGCGTGGTGACATTGGTCAGCGCGATGACGGCGCTCGGCTGCTTGTGTCTTTCGAGCCAGTGCCGGAAGGCTGCCGCGCCGCGATCGGCATTGGAGCCGAGCTCGATCACGGTCGGCTCGCGCTCCAGCGTGCCGCGGATCAGTTCGCAGGCGCCGCGCACGCGTTCGCGGATCGGCGAGATTGCGAGGCTGGAAGCGGCGACGAGAATATCGCGATGGCCCTTGGCGAGAAGATGCCTTGCGGCGATCTCGCCGGCCTCGCGATTGTCGATCGCGACGGTGTCGACCACTGAACCCTCGGGCGGCACGCGGTCGGCAAAGACGATCGGCAGGCGGCCGATCTCACCGCGCAGGGCACCGGGCACCGCGTCGGAGCAGGGCACCGCGATCAGCCCGGACGGGCGCCAGGCCAGGAGGGTGCGCAGCCGTGATTGCTCCAGCCCCAGATCGTCGCGCGAGCTCGCGACGAGGATGTCGTAGCCGTCCTTCTGGGCGAGCAGTTCGAGCTGTGAGACCAGCGAGGTGAAGAAGACGTCGTCGAGATCCGGGACGAGCACGCCGACGACGCGAGCCTGGCCCGAGCGCAATTGCGAGGCGGCCCGATCGACCTGGTAGGCCAGCTCGTCGGCGGCTTTCAGGACGCGCTCGCGCAGATCGGCATTTACCGGCTTGTTGCCGCTGAACACGTTCGAGACGGTCGCGGTGGACACTCCCGCGCGAGCGGCGACATCCCGGATCGTGACGCGTCCATTGTCCATGGAAAGCCTGTTAAACGTTTTGCAGAAAAACGTTTAACAGGCTGGCTGCTTCGTTGCAAGCCGTGTTTCGCACGCAGGCATGCCGCAGATCTGATGCCGGTGTCGCGAGGCCTCGAGGAAGCTTCGGAAGCCGGCGCGGCGAACCGGGTTTGGCTCTGAGATCGCTGCGTTCCTGCGCGAGCGGATGTCGTCCGGCCGAAGCGAAGCGCAGAGCCGGGATCCGTACCAGAACCTTTGATTTTGAAAGCTCCGGCATGGATTCCGGGTCGTCGTCGGACAGCAAGCGCTAGTCGGTCAGCGACTCCGATAAGCCGGGCCAGTTGCCGTCGGCACGGGCGATATAGGTCTTCGTTCGTGCGAGCCAGGTCTTCCGCACGCCGAGGTCGTAATTCAGATAGAGCCTGCCATCGACGATCGACCAGGCTTCCGGCTCGATCTTCACGAGATAGCCGCGCGATGTCCCGTAGGCGCAGAAGCCGCCATAGGCCGGCAGGTAGCGCGCCGGATCGGCCTCGAACAGCGCCTTGTGCTCGGCGCTGGCGAAACGCCAGATCGCGCCGCCATGGCGGGCCGAGAACTCGGGCTTGCCGAGGCGCGGGCCGCCGTCGCGAAAATAGGCGACGGGGTCGTAGCCGCGGATCGCGATGCCGTCGGCGGAGCCGAGCGTATTGACCCGGCGCGGCGTCTCGGCCCCGGCGCCGCTCGCAGCGACCAGCATGGCTGCGGCGAGACCGATGAAGGCGCGTCTTTGCAGCATGATCCCGCTCCCTCAGCTACGCCGCACTTCGAGCGCCTCGAAGACATAGGCCGCGAGATAGCCGTAGATCGCGTGGCCAATGAGGCCCATGAAGGAGAGGCGCGGCACGTCGTTCAGAAGGAAATGCTGCCCCGCCAGCGGCGCGAAGAAGGCCAGCGCGATGAAATAGGTGATGACGCCCCAGATCCAGCCATCCGCCGGCATGCCGAAGCTTTTCACCCAGCGCGTCAGGATCCAGTAGCCGATGGGATAGAACAGGAAGCCGGTGACGAAATGCAGCAGCTTGGCGGTCGGGGTCGAGAGCGTCAGGCCGAGCTGGTGGAAGAAGAGCGACTTCACCAGTTCCGGCGGCTCCAGCGGATATTCGGCGAACCAGGCGGTGGGCACGGCCGAGAACAACTCCCAGAAGCCGAGCCCGGCGAACCCACCCAGCGCGAGATTGATCACGGTGCGGGTCGAGGGCAGCGCGAAGCTGCGGGTCATGGTCGTGGTGGTCATGGCAGGGGTGCTTTCCGAGGTCAGTGGGCGATGGCGAGCGGGGTGGAGGCGACGGCCAGCGCAGCGAGCCGGCCGGCGCCGCGGCCGCGCAATTGCGCCAGCCGCCGGGCTGCGAAGAGATTGGAGCCGCCGCGACGCCTCAACCGTTCGCCGAGGACTTCCGCGGCGCGCTCATGCGCGCCGGCGCGGATCAGGCTCTCGGCATAGGCCTGCTCGAACAGGTCGCGCTGGGCATGGCTGCCGCCGATCGCGATCAGGCCGTTGCGGGCGGAGCCGAGCAGGCGGACGGCCTCGTCATAGTCGCCCTCGTGGAAGGCGATCAGACCGAAGGCCGCAAAGGCGCCGTTGCGGGCAGCGTCGCGGCGCTCGCCGCTCGGATGGGCTTTCGCATCCTCGATCAGGCTGCGGGCAATCGCCTCCGCCCCGTCGGTCCGGCCGGCGCCGAGCAGCGACAGGGCATAATGCAGGTCGGCGAAGACGAGGCGCCCGTCATCGATGCGTCCTTCGGCCTTGGCGGCGAGCTCCTCCCAGCGGTCGCCGACATCGATGCCCGCATAGTCGAGCCGGGCCAGCAGCGAGGCGCCATTGGCGATGTCGCGATAGTCGTCGGTGGGCTCGGCCCGGATCTCCTCGTCATAGAGCCGCAGCGCCTCGGCGGTCTCGCCGCGCTCCAGCCGAAACAGCGCGAGATGCCAGAAGATGTGGAAGCGCAGATTGTTGGCATGGGCGATGGCGCGACCGTCGCCGAGCCAGGCGATGCCCTCGTCGGTCCGCCCCGTCATCTCCAGCACATGGGCGACGGCATGGCGACCCCAGGCGTCGCGCGGGCTCAAGGCCACGGCCCGGCGGCCGGCATGCTCGGCCTGCGCATAGAAGCCGCGCTCTTCCAGCGCGAAGGCATGGCAGCCATGGACGAAGCCGGCGAGCGGATGGCTCTCGCCGAAGCCCGGCGCGAAGCGGTCGAGCGTCGCGAGCATCTGGGTCTGGTCGCCGAGCATGAAGCGCAGGCCGTGCGAGAGCTTGAGTGCCAGCACGTCGAAGGGATGGGCGAGGAGAATCGCCTCCAGCCGCTCGGCCGCCCGGCGCGGGGCATCGTCGAGCCAGAATGCCAGGGCCTCGACGACCATCGTCTCGCGCCGCGTCGCAGGGCGCAGAAGCGTAGCCGCCCTTGCCTTGACGAGGCAGTCGCGGGCGGGAGCGACAAGCTCGGCGCGGGCCAGCGAGAGCAGCATCAGTCCCTTGGCGGCATGAGCGAGCGCGAAATCGGGATCGGCGGCGAGCGTCCGGGCGAGGTGCTCGGGCGTCGCCGCGGCATGGGCCATCAGCGCTTCGAGCATGTCGTTCCAGGCGAGGCGCGCGGCCTCGTTCGCAACGCTGATCCGGTCGCCGGAGAGATCGTGATGGACGGCGTAAGACATGGTCTGCTCCATTGCCGCGCCACGGGGGGCGCTCTTCAGGGAGTTCGCAGCGGATCGATCAAGCGGCGTTCAACTCGCTTCACGGACCCGTGTTGTCGGCGCGGCCTGTGCGACCGGGTCGCTGCGCGGCTCGGCGAGAGGCTTGCGGCCCGGACCGGCCCAGGGCGCGCTCTTGAACCAGCCGACCACGAGCGCGGTGGCGAGGATCAGCGCGAAGCCGATGAGGTTCAGCAGCGCGACCAGAACCTCGTCGCGGCCGGCCATGTCGGCGACCGTGCCGAGCAGGCGGGATAGCACCACGCTCGCCAGGAAGGTCGCGAGCGACTGCCGTCCGATCAGGATCAGCAGGTGGCCCGCGCCGCGGTCGAGCCGATCCCGCCAGGGATCGAGAAGGCTGAGCACGAGATAGGCGAGCGCCAGGAAATGCAGCACGCGCAGGATATGCAGGTCGGTCTTCTCGCTGGCGGGGATGACGAGGTCGCGCGTCGCTTGCGCCAGCGGCCAGTGTTCGAGGATGCCCCAGAAGGAGAGCGGCAGGGAGACCAGGACGAAAAGCGCTGCAGCCGTCATCAGGCGCCGGTCGCCGAGCCGCGGCACCGGCAGCCATTTCATGCCGATGAAAAAGCCGATGAAGAAGATGAATTGCCAGGCGAAGGGATTGAGGAACCAGCCGGCACCGCTCCACGGATTGCCGGAGAGGTTGAGGCCAGTCGCCCAGACCGCGATGTAGAGCCCCGCGGCGATCAGGAAAGGCAGCGCATCATGGAAGCGGCGCGCCAGCATCATCATCGGTACGAGCGCCAGGATGACCAAATACATCGGGAGGATGTCGAGATAGTCGGGCTGCCAGGTCAGCGTGACGAGGCCGAACAGCGCCCGCTCCGGATCGGACAGCAGCGGCGCGAACTGGCGGGCGATTTCCGCCAGGCCGAAGACCCGGTCCAGCGTCGCCGCCAATGCGACCAGGCCGAGGACGAGACCGATCTGGGCCCAGTAGACCTGCCAGATGCGATAGGCGATGCGGGCCGTACCCATCGCAAGCCCGCGCCGGACGAAAACGCCGCCGAAAGCGAGCGCGCTGGCGATGCCGGAGCAGAAGACGAAGAGCTCGGCGCCCGAGGAAAAGCCGAACCGCGCCGGAATCCAGCCGTTCCAGCTATTGTCGGGCAGATGGGCGACGAAGATGATCAGCATGGTCAGGCCACGGAAGAGGTCGAGCCTCTCGTCGCGAGGACGTTTCGCCGGCGCGGCGGGGAGCGGGGCCATCAGAAGGCTCCCTCGTAGCGGGAGGCATCGATGCGGCAGGCGAGCAGCGTGAAGCCGTCGCGCCCGAAGGCGGCCTCCGCTTCGCGGGCGAGCGTCGCGCGATCGTCGATCGTCGCGCCATGCCCGCCCATCGCGCGGGCGACCGCAGCGAAATCCGTCTCGCCGATATCGACGCCGGCGCGGGCCAGGCCGAGCTGGTGCTGCTTCAGCGCGATCAGCCCGAGCGCCCTGTCGACCAATGCGACGACGATCACCGGCAGGCCGAGGTCGCGCAGCGTCGCCAGTTCGCCCAGCACCATCTCGAGCCCGGCATCGCCGACGAAGCACAGCACCGGGCGGCCCGAGCCGAGCGCGGCGCCCGTCGCCAGCGGCAGGGCGCAGCCCATGGTGCAGAGCCCGCTCGATTGCAGCAGGCGACGCGGCCCGTCGCAGTCCCACATCTGGCTGAGCAGGATGCGATGCGCGCCGGAATCGGCCGTCGCGACCGTCCCGGCAGGTGCGACCCGTCGCAGAGTCTCGAAGACGGCATGCGGACCCCAGCTCGCGGGAGCGGCGAAGGCGGAACGGAAGGCCTGGCGGATCGCGGCCGGTTCGCGATCCGGCCAGGCCGCCTTCGCGGCAGGTCCGTCGGACAGGCGTGTCAGGATCGTGCCGACATCGCCTTCCAGCAGCAGCCTGGAATGATGCATGCCGTGCTGGACCGGCTCGGCGACGATGTCGATGACGGGCTTGTCCGCCGGCCACGGATTGCGCCAGCCCTGCCGCATCTCGATCGGGTCGTAACCGGCGAGCACGATCAGGTCGGCGGCCTCGATCAGGGGCCGGACGATCGCATCGGCCCGGGGCGACAGGCCGACCGCGCCGATCACGCGCGGATCGGTTTCCGGCAGCAGCCCCTTGGCCTTGTAGGTGGTGAGCAGCGGCGCGCCGGTGGCGGCCAGAAAACGGTCGAGCGCGGCCCCGCCGTCCCGATCGACGAGGTCGAGCCCGGCGATGACCAGCGGCCGCTCGGCGCCGGCGATGAGCGCCCGCGCGGGACCTATATCGGCGGGGACGGAAGGAGCGGCTGTCGCGATGGCCGGCGACGCGCGGCGCGGCGTGCGGGCTTCCGCGACCGAGATCGGCAGGTCGATATGGACGGGCCCTGGCCGGCCGCTCCGGGCGAGCGCGACGGCCTTGGCGGCGACGAGATCCTCGGTGCCGGGTGCGGCCTGGAAGCTCGCCTTGACCAGCGGGCGCAGCACGGCCTGATGATCGAAGACCTGATGCGTGTAGCTCTCGGCCAGGGCCTGGTCGACGCAGCCGGTCACGAAGACCAGCGGCACGCGATCCTGCTGCGCATTGGCGACGACATTGACGGCATTGGCGACGCCGGGGCCGAGCGTCGCGACCAGCACGGGCAGGGCGCCGGTGGCATGCCAGAGCCCTTCCGCCATGAAACCCGCGGCGTTCTCGTGGCGCGCTAGGCCAAAGCGGATGCCGGCGCGTTCGAGCGCATCGACCAGCGCCAGGACCTCGCCGCCGGGGATGCCGAAGGCGTGGGTCGCGCCGGCCGCCGCGAGCTGTGCCGCCACGAGATCGGCGCCGGTCGCGAGGTCTTCCGGACGGGTTTCGGCCGGCTCCGCGGCCGCTATCCGTTCGTGGCGCATCGTCTCTCTCCGCTTCGCCGCTGCAGCGGCTGTGGTGGAGAGATCGCGCGGGGCGCTCGTTTGGTTACACGATCACGGAGACGTGAGGCTGGCGCGACCCGCGGCGACGGGTGAGCCTGGGGTCATCGTGAGGCGCCAGGCGCGCTCGATCCAGGCGGCAGCGACCTCGTGGCCGCCTGGATGGAGGCAGAGTTCCAGCCGGGCGGGGCCGCCGCAGCCGGTCGCGATGCGGCAGGTCAGTTCGTTGGCGTTTGAAGCGGCGCGCGTGCTCCCGGCCCAGCCGGCGGTGCAGCCGCCCGGGGCGATGATCGCGAGACTCCTGAAGACATCGCCCTGCCGCGCTCCGGAGCGGAGCGTGCGGCCGGCGAGCGGCACCGTCATATCCTTCGTGCCATGGACGTGGATCAGCGGCGGACGCGGGCTTTCGCAGGTCGCGGGCAGCGGTTCCCAGAAGGCGCCGGCGATCGGGGCAAAGGCGGCGAAGCGCCGCTGCATGCGGCAGGCGAGATACCAGACCATCGAGCCGCCCTGCGAAAAGCCGCTCGCGAGAATGCGGCTGGGATCGATGGGGAAGCGCGCGACGACATCGTCCAGCACCTGTGCGACGAAGGCGAACTCGTCGCGGTTGCGTGCCGGCGATCCGGGATAGGACCAGGATCGGCCGGCACCGTCCGGCGCGATCAGCGCGACCCCGAGGCGCCGGGCGAGCGCGGCGAAGATCGGATCTGCGATCACTTCCTCGGCCGAACCCTGATAGCCGTGGAAATACATGATGGCGCCGACCGGCCGCCCCGCCGCAGCCTGCGGCGGCAGCATGACGCGATAGCTGCCGCTCGCCACGCTGCACCCCCGTTCGGCAGGGCAGGGGTTGTCGGGATCGGGAAGGCCGGGTGCCTGCGCGAAGGCCGCAGAAGCCATGAAAAAGCCGGCCAGCGCGCCGACGAGCTTCTGCCTTGCCGCCATATGCGATTTCTCCGTCGCGGGCTGAAGCCCCGATGCTCCCGCGCGAGCGTAGCCGGGCTCCGCAGCCGATTCACCTCGCCATCGCGGGCTTGTGAGCCTGCGCCCGCCATGCGACGGGTTCGATCTGCGAATCCTCTTCCGAAGAAGCGCAAGGCGTGTCGCTGCACGAGCTCGAAACCCAACTCCGGCCGATCTTCCTCGCGGCGCTTGCCGGCGACGCGGCGGCCTATCGCCTGTTTCTCGACACGATCAGCGTGCGGCTGCGCGGTTATCTGCGCCAGATGCTGGTCCGCGCCGGCCGGGGCGAGGCGAGCGAGGCCGAGGATGTGCTGCAGGAAACCCTGCTGGCGCTGCATCTCGCGCGCCACACCTATGACGCCGCGAGCCCGGTGACCGCCTGGGCCCATGCCATCGCGCGCCACAAGCTGGTCGACCATCTGCGCCGGTCCGGCCGCCATGCCGGTGCCCTGCCGCTCGATGACGAGGCGCACCAACTGGCCGGCCCGGTGGAGACCGGCGCCGCCGAGGCGCGGCTCGATCTGGAGCGGGCCATGGCCGCGCTGCCGGAGCGCACGCGCCTGCTGATCGGGCAGGTCAAGCTCCGGGGCGCCAGCATCGCCGAGGCGGCCGAAAGCACCGGAATGACGGAGACGGCGGCCAAGGTCGCGATCCATCGCGGCCTGCAGGCGATGGCCAAATTCCTGTCGAAACGCAGGGCCACGCCATGAGGCAGCCCGCGCATCCAGGACGTGTAACCTTTCGCCGGCTCTCCGCGAACTTCCAACAAGCCGGAACATCCTCGAAGATCTGGACATGCAGACCGACGATCTGATCACTTTGATGAGCGCCAGCAGCCGGCCGGTCGATACCGGCTGGCTGCGCCGTGCGACCTGGCTCAGCGCCCTCGCGGCGCTGGCGATGACGGTCGGGCTGCTCCTGCTCACGCTCGGAACCCGGCCCGACCTGGCGAGAGTCTGGATGACGCTGCCCGTCATCGCGAAAGCCTTGTTTGGCGCCAGCATCGCCGCCATCGCGCTCGCGCTGTTCCAGAGCAGCCTGCGGCCGGGACTGGAGCCGGCGCGGCGCCTGCCGATCATTGCGGTGCCCCTCGTGGTTGCGGCCGGCTGGGCTCTCGCGACGCTGGCTCAGGCGCCGGCCGAGCAGTGGAGCACTTTGATCTTCGGCCGCAACTGGCGCGCCTGCCTGATCGCGGTGCCGCTCTATGCGCTGCTGCCGCTCGGCCTGCTGCTGATGCTGGCACGCCGCGGCGCCCCGGTCGACCGCACGCTGACGGGGGCCTGCGCCGGCCTCGCTTCGGCAGGGCTGGCGATCATTGCCTACAGTCTGCATTGCCCGGACGACACGGCGCCCTTCCTGGCGGCCTGGTACTCCTTGGCGGTCGCGATCGTCGCGACGCTGGGGGCACTGATCCTGCCGCGTTTCCTGCGCTGGTGAGTGTGGGCCCGCCGAGCCCCCTATGCCGGGGGCGGGCTCTTTCGGGCGCCGCCTCCCGGTCTCAGCGCGCGTCGATGACGTCCTGAACCATCTCGAAGAAACTGCGCACCAGCGGCAGGCGCTGGCGTTCGGCCCGGCAGACGATGTATTCGCCGACATCGAAATCGGCGCCGGTGATCACTATTCGCTTCAGGCCGGCCTCCGGCTTGAACTCGGCCGCGAAGACCACGCCGATCCCGAAGCCGAAGGCGACGGCCTCGCGAACTGCCTCGCGCGACTGTACCTCCAGTAGGTTGGCCGGCTTGATGCCAGCCGTGGAAAGCCGGCTCTCGAACACTTCGCGCGTGATCGAGCCGCGCTCGCGCAGCACGATGTCCTGCCCGGCGAAGGCCTCGATCGGGATCTGGTCGTGCCGTGCCAGTTCGTGCTGGTCCGAGACGAAGGCGACGAGATCGTCGGAGCGCAGCCGGACGCTGTGGATACGCGGGTCGGAATTGGCCCGCGCCGTAATCGCGACATCGGCGGCGAAGTCCATGATCTGGTCGACGACTTCCGAGGAATTGCCGATCGTCAGCGAGAAGGTCAGGCCGGGATAGCGCTCGCGCATCCGGGCGAGCGCCGGCATGACATGGGTGGCGCTGTCGGCCGCTATCCGCAGATGGCCGCGCTGCAATGTGCGGTTGCCGGCAAGTAGCGATTCCGCCTCGTCCTCCGCCGCGAACAACCGCGCGGTGACCACGAACAGGCTCTGCCCCAGCGGGGTCAGCTTCACCTGCCGCCCGGCGCGGTCGAACAGCCTCACACCATAGGCATCTTCCAGCCCGCGCACCTGGGCGGAGAGGGTCGGCTGGCTGACATGACGCGTCCTGGCGGCGCCGGTGAAACTCTGCGCCTCGGCGACCGCGTGGAAGGCCGCGAGGCCGGAATAGCTGATAGCCATCTAATCCATAGATCCTGTCTATGGAAGATATGGAAACGATGTATTGGACCTATGTCAATCGCGGTCCTAGCGTCCGGGTCATCCGCCGCAACATATCGCGAGACCGTCATGGCCCAGGCCCGCCGCCCTGCATCCTCCGAAACCGGTGATCCGCTCCTCCTGACCCCCGGACCGCTGACCACCAGCAAGGCCATCAAGGAAGCGATGGTGCATGACTGGGGCTCGCGCGACGCGACCTTCGTCGGGATCAACAAGGCGGTCCTGGAAGAGCTGCCCAAGATCATCCATGGCGGCGATGATTTCGTCACCGTGCCGATGCAGGGCTCCGGCACCTTCGCCGTCGAGGCGATGCTGACCACCTTCGTGCCGCGCGACGGCAAGATCCTGGTCCTGATCAACGGCGCCTATGGCCAGCGCGCCAGGCGCATCCTGGAGATCGCCGGCCGCGCCGTCGCCGTGCACGAGACCGCCGAGGACACGCCGCCCGACCTTGCCGAGGTCGACCGCATCCTGGTGGCGGACACCGCCATCACTCATATCTTCACCGTCCATTGCGAGACGACCAGCGGCATCCGCAACCCGGTCGAAGCCATCGCCGCGCTCGCCAAGCGCCATGGCCGGCGCCTGCTGGTCGACTCGATGAGCGCTTTCGGCGCCCTGCCGCTCGACAGCCGCGAGGTCTATTTCGACGCGGTCGCCGCCTCCTCGAACAAGTGCATCCAGGGCGTGCCCGGCCTCGGCTTCGTCATCGCCCGCAAGAGCGCGCTCGCCGAGACCAAGGGCAATGCCACCACGCTGGTTCTCGATCTCCACGACCAGAATGCCGGCTTCGAGCGCACCGGCCAGTACCGCTTCACCCCGCCGATCCATGTCATCGTCGCCTTCCACGCGGCCTTGCAGGAGTTCTGGGCCGAGGGCGGCGTCGCGGGCCGTGGCGAGCGCTATGCCGAGAACGCTCGCATCCTGATCGAGGGCATGGAAGGGCTTGGCTTCCGCACGCTGCTGCCGGCGGCCCGGCAGGCGCCGATCATCGTCACCTTCCACATGCCGGAGGACAAGAACTTCGTCTTCCAGCGCTTCTACGACGCGCTGAAGGATGCCGGCTACGTCATCTATCCCGGCAAGCTGACGGTCGCCGACAGCTTCCGCATCGGCTGCATCGGTGCGCTCGGCGCGCAGGACATGCGCGCCTTCGTCGCCACGGTGTCGGATGTCCTCGATGAGATGGGCGTCGGCCTGAAGTCGGCCGCGTAAGGAGCCCCGAGATGACGATGCACACGAAGATCGGCTCGGATGTCGTTGCGAACGGTCGCGAATATGCCCGTCCGCAACGCCCGACGGTGGTGATCTGCATGGACGGCTCGGAGCCGGCCTATATCGAGGCCGCCAGCGCCAAGGGCCTGACGCCGAATCTCGACCGGATCATGAAGACCGGCGCCAGCACCCATGCCTATTCGGTGATCCCGAGCTTCACCAACCCCAACAACCTCTCGATCATCACCGGCCGCCCGCCCGTCTGGCACGGCATCGCCGGCAACTTCTTCTACGACCGCGAGGCCAAGGAAGAGGTGATGATGAACGACGCCCGCTTCCTGCGGGCGCCGACCATCCTGGCCGAGTTCCAGAAGGCCGGCTTCAAGGTCGCGATGGTGACCGCCAAGGACAAGCTGCGCACCCTGCTCGGCAAGGGCCTGGACTTCGCCTCCGGCTCGGCAATCGCCTTCTCCTCGGAGAAAGCCGACAAGGCCAACAAGGTGGAGAACGGCATCGAGAACGTACTCGATTTCGTCGGCATGCCGGTGCCGTCGGTCTACTCGGCCGATCTCTCGGAATTCGTCTTCGCCGCCGGCGTCAAGCTGCTGGAGACCTTCAAGCCGGACCTGATGTATCTCTCGACCACCGACTATGTGCAGCACAAAGCCGGGCCGGGCTCGGAGATGGCGGATTCGTTCTACGCCATGTTCGACGGTTATGTCGGCAAGCTCGACGCCCTCGGCTGCACGCTGGTCATCACCGCCGATCACGGCATGAACGACAAGCATCTCGCCAATGGCGAGCCGGATGTCGTCTATCTCCAGAGCCTGATGGACGAGTGGTACGGCAAGGGCACGATGCGCGTGATCCTGCCGATCACCGACCCCTACGTGGTCCACCACGGCGCGCTCGGTTCATTCGCTACGGTCTATCTGCCGGATGGCGCCAGCCAGGAAGAGGTCGCCGCCCGCATCTCCGGCCTCGACGGCATCGCGCTGGCGGTGACCTCGGCCGAAGCCTGTGAGCGCTTCGAACTGCCGGCCGACCGGATCGGCGATGTCGTCGTCGTCTCGACCCGCCAGAAGGTCATCGGTACCTCGCCGGACAGGCACGATCTCTCGGGCCTGACCGAGCCTTTGCGCTCGCATGGCGGCATCACCGAGCAGCGCGTGCCGATGATCGCCAACCGGCCGATCACGGTGCCGCAGGGCCGCACGCTCCGCAATTTCGACGTCTTCGACGTCGCCCTGAACCTGGTGAACTGAGATGAACGCGACGGTGAAGCCGCCGGTGCGGCGCGAGGCGATGCGCATCGCCGGCAAGCTGGTCACGACCGACGACATGGTCGAGGTCCACAATCCCTACGACAACAGCGTCGTCGGCCTGATCCCGGCCGCCCGGCCCGAGCATGTGCGCGAGGCCTTCGCCAAGGCCAAGGCGTTCAAGCCGAAGCTCTCGCGCTACGAGCGCCAGCAGATCCTGCAGAAGACGGCGGAATTGCTGCGCGACCGCAAGGAGCTCTTCGCCAAGCTGATCACGGCGGAAGCCGGCCTGTGCTGGAAGGACTCGCTCTATGAGGCCAGCCGCGCCTATGACGTCTGGTCCTTCGCGGCGCAGCTCACCATCAAGGACGATGGCGAGATGTTCTCCTGCGACATCTCGCCGAACGGCAAGGCACGCAAGATCTTCACGACGCGCCAGCCGCTTCTCGGCGTGATCTCGGCGATCACCCCGTTCAACCACCCGCTCAACATGGTCAGCCACAAGCTGGCCCCGGCGATCGCGACCAATAACCGCCTCGTCCTCAAGCCGACGGAGCTGACGCCGCTGACCGCGCTGGCGCTGGCCGATGTGCTCTACGAGGCCGGGCTGCCGCCGGAGATGCTCTCGGTCGTGACCGGCAACCCCTCGACCATGGGCGATGCGATGATCACCGATCCCGACGCGGATCTGGTGACCTTCACCGGCTCGGTCCGCGTCGGCAAGCACATCGCCGACAAGGCAGGCTACAAGCGGATCGTGCTCGAACTTGGCGGCAACGACCCGCTGATCGTCATGGAGGATGCCGATCTCGACAAGGCGGCCGAGCTCGCCGTCACCGGCGCGACCAAGAACTCTGGCCAGCGCTGCACGGCGGTGAAGCGGATCCTGGTGGTTGAGAGCGTCGCCGACGCCTTCTCCAAGCTCGTCGTCGCGAAGGCGAAGAAGCTGAAATGCGGCGATCCGATGGACCCGGAAACCGATGTCGGCTGCGTCATCAACGCCCGTTCGGCCGCGCTCTTCCAGGCCCGCGTCGACGACGCCGTCACCAAGGGCGCCGAGGTGCTCTACGGCAAGCGGGCGGAAGGGGCTCTGTTCCACCCGACCGTGGTCGACAGGATCCCCTACACCTGCGAGCTGGTGCATGAGGAGACCTTCGGCCCGGTGATCCCGATCATCCGCGTGCCCGACGACATCGCCGAGGTGATCCGGATCTCGAACTCCACCGCCTATGGTCTCTCTTCCGGCATCTGCACCAACCGCTACGATTACATCCAGCGCTTCGTCGCCGATCTGGAAGTCGGCACGGTCAATCTCTGGGAGGTGCCGGGTTACCGGATCGAGATGTCTCCCTTCGGCGGCATCAAGGATTCCGGCCTCGGCTACAAGGAGGGCGTCGTCGAGGCCATGAAATCCTTCACCAACGTCAAGACGTGGTCGATGCCCTGGACCGCGTGAAACAAGAAAAGCCAACGCAGGCGGAGCGATCCGCCTGCGTTTTGTCTGTCAGGGGAAGAAACGTCGAAAGAGCGTTCAAACCGATCACAAAAGAGGGGATGAGAACATGAAGAACTGGCTTGCTTCCTGCGTCATCGGCGCCATGGCGCTCGCGCTTCCGGGCGTCGCCCAGGCGCAGAAGACGAAGGTGACCGTCTACACCGCCCTCGAGAACGACCAGCTCGCGCCATTCAAGGCCTCGATCGAGAAGGCCGTACCGGAAGCTGAAGTCGTCTGGGTCCGCGATTCCACCGGCGTTATCACCGCGCGCTTCCTGGCCGAAAAGGACAATCCCCGTGCCGACATGGTGATGGGTCTGGCGGCGTCGAGCCTGCTGATGTTCGAGAAGGCGGGCCTCCTCGAAACCTACAAGCCCGCCGGCGCCGACGCGCTGAAGCCGGTCTTCCGCGACGGCAAGGAGCCCTATACCTGGACCGGCATGGACGCTTATCTCGGCGTCGTCTGCTACAATACCGCCGAAGCCAAGGGCGTGGCCGTTCCCAGTTCCTGGAAGGACCTCTTGAATCCGGCCTTCAAGGGCAAGATCGTGATGCCGCATCCGGCGTCGTCGGGCACTGGCTACCTGATGGTCGCCGGCTGGCTGCAGAGCATGGGCGAGGCCGAGGGCTGGAAGTTCATGGACGGGCTGCACGAGAATATCGGTGCCTATCTGCATTCCGGCTCGGCGCCCTGCGTCCAGGCTGCGCGCGGCGAGCGCACGATCGGGCTGGCCCTCGACATGCGCGGCGCTTCCGAGAAGACCAAGGGCGCGCCGATCGAGGTCGTGATCCCGAAGGAGGGCGTGGGCTGGGAGATGGAAGCCAGCGCCATCGTCAAGGGCTCCAAGAACCTCGCGCTCGCCAAGAAGATCGCCGACTGGTCCACGACCAAGGGCGCCAACGAGCTCTACTCCAAGACCTATGCGGTCGTCGCCGCGCCCGGCGTCGGCACCAAGCCGGCGAACTACCCCGCCAATGCCGAGGCCGGCATGATCAAGAACGATCTCGGCTGGATGGCCGACAACCGCGACCGCGTGCTCGCCGAATGGTCGAAGCGCTACGAGTCCAAGGCCGCGCCGAAGAACTGAGCCTACGCCATGCCGCCGGCCCGTCAGAGAGGTCGGCGGCATGGTCTGTGCAAGACGCAACGCGACGTCCCGCTGCTGCTGCGGGTCGGGTCTCTGCCCGTTCAGATGAAGGCCGGCACGATGTCCAAGACCACGATGTCCCCAGCGACCCCATTTCTCTCGATCCGCCAGGTCGCCAAGAATTTCGGCGCGTTCCGGGCTCTGCGCGACATCGATCTCGACATCCATCGCGGCGAGTTCGTCTGCTTCCTCGGCCCCTCCGGTTGCGGCAAGACCACGCTGCTGCGCGCGATCGCCGGGCTCGATCTTCAGGATAGCGGTACGATCCATATGGGCGGTCGCGATGTGTCGCATGCCAGCCCGTCCGAGCGGGATTTCGGCATCGTCTTCCAGTCCTATGCACTTTTTCCCAATCTCACCGTGGCCGACAATGTCGGCTATGGGCTGGTCAACCGGCGCCGTTCCCGTGGCGAAATCGCCAATCGCGTGAACGAGCTGCTGACGCTCGTCGGCCTGCCTGACCAGGGCAGGAAATATCCGGTCCAGCTTTCGGGCGGACAGCAGCAGCGCGTGGCATTGGCGCGCGCGCTCGCCACCGCGCCGGAATTGCTCCTGCTCGACGAGCCGCTTTCGGCGCTCGATGCCAAGGTCCGCGTGCGGCTGCGCGACGAGATGCGCGCGCTGCAGCAGCGCCTCGGCGTGACCACGATCATGGTGACGCATGACCAGGAGGAGGCGCTGGCCATGGCCGACCGCATCGTGGTGATGCGTGACGGCGCCGTCGAGCAGGTCGGCTCGCCCGAGGAGATCTACCGCCGCCCGGCGACACCCTTCGTCGCCGATTTCGTCGGGCACATGACCTTCATGGACGCGATCGTGACCGGTCCTGGCAAAGTGCGGGTCGATGAGCTCGACCTCGTCGTCGCCAATGCCGCGCCCTTCGCCGTCGGCACGCCGGTGAGGCTCGCGATGCGCCCCGAGGAAGTCCGCACCCGCAGCATCGGCGATGACACCCCGAACCGGTTCGAGGCCACGATCGGGGAACTGGCCTTCCTCGGCTCCTATTGCCGTGCGGATCTCCAGCCGACCGGCTCGCGCGCGACCCGCATCGCCGCCGATTTCTCGACCAATGCCATGCGCGATCTCGGCATCGTCCCGGGGCAGGTACGCGCCGTCGCCTTTCCGCCCGAGGCCCTGCATGTCTTTGCCGGGGATGGACGATGAGCGATCTCGCGCAGCCCCTGCCGATGACCGACGCTTCCGCGAAAGCCGCGCCGGTCCGGATCAGCGAACGCCATGTCGCCGGCGCGCTTATCCTGGCGCTCTGCGCGGTGCTGGTGCTGATCATCGCGCTGCCGCTCTGGGCTCTGCTCTCCAAGAGCCTGGAGGATACGGACGGGACATTCGTCGGCCTCGCCAATTTCGTCAGCTACGCGACGACGCCCGCGCTGTTCCATTCGCTGCTGAACAGCCTGCTCGTCGCCAGCGCGACCACGGCGATCGTGGTGCCTCTGGCTTTCCTCTACGCCTATGCCTTGCGCCGCAGCTGCATTCCGGCGAAGGGCGCCTTCTATGCCGCGGCGATGATCCCGGTCTTCGCGCCCTCGCTGCTCTCGGGCCTCGCGCTGATCTATCTCTTCGGCAACCAGGGCATCCTGAAATCCTGGATGATGGGCGCGTCGCTCTACGGCCCGGTCGGCATCATCGCGGCGGAGGCGCTCTACAGCTTCCCGCATGCGATGCTGATCCTCGTCACGGCGCTGGCGCTCTCGGACGGACGCCTGCGCGAGGCGGCGGACGCCATGGGCACCTCGCGCTGGCGCATCTTCCACACCATCACCCTGCCGGGCGCACGTTACGGCGTGATCAGCGCGACCTTCGTCGTCTTCACGCTGGTCATCACCGATTTCGGCATCCCCAAGGTGATCGGCGGGCAGTTCAGCGTTCTGGCGACGGATGCTTACCGGCAGGTCGTCGGCCAGCAGAATTTCCCGATGGGCGCCGTCGTCGGCATCATCCTGCTTGTGCCGGCCGTGATCGCCTTCTTCGTCGATCGAATCGTGCAGCGGCGGCAGAGCGCCATGCTCTCGGCCCGCGCCGTGCCTTACATCCCCAGGCCGGATCGCCGCCGCGACCTCGCGCTGCTCGGCTTCGTCAGCCTGATCGCGCTCGCCATGGTCGGCCCCTATGCCGTCGCCTTCTGGGGCTCCTTCGTCAGATACTGGCCCTATAACCTCTCGCTGACGCTCGGCAACTACGACTTCTCCACGGTCGAGCCGGATGGCTGGGGGCCCTATCGCAATTCGCTGCTGCTGGCTTCGCTGACGGCGGTGATCGGCACCGCGCTGATCTTCACCGGAGCCTATCTAATCGAGAAGGTGAAGCTGTTCCCGCGTCTGCGCGCCTTCGCCCAGTTCCTGGCGATGCTGCCGATGGCGGTGCCCGGTCTCGTGCTCGGCCTCGGCTACGTCTTCTTCTACAATGCCGGCTGGAACCCGCTCGGCTTCCTCTATGGGACGCTGGCGATCCTGGTGATCAATACCGTCGCGCATTTCTACACGGTCGGCCATATCACGGCGCTGACCAGCCTGAAGCAGCTCGACGGCGAGTTCGAGTCGGTCTCGGCCTCGCTCAAGGTGCCGTTCTGGTCGACGTTCCGCCGCGTGACGGCGCCGATCTGCCTGCCGGCGATCCTCGACATCGCGGTCTATGTCTTCGTCAACGCGCTGACCACGGTCTCCGCCGTGATCTTCCTCTACGGCGCCGACACCAAGCTCGCCTCGATCGCGATCGTCCATATGGACGAGGCCGGCGCGATGGCCTCGGCCGCCGGCATGGCGAGCGTCATCATGGCGACGGCCATCGCCGTGAAGCTCATCCATGTCGGCCTCGATCATCTGGTCTTCGGCCGCCTGCAGCAATGGCGCCAGCGCTAGGAGACCGCGTATGCGCCTGGGCGTGATCGCCGACATTCATGGCAATCTGCCGGCGCTCGAAGCCGTGCTCGCGAGGCTCGATGCGCTCACGCCGGACCGCATCGTCAATCTCGGCGACTGTGCCTCCGGCCCGCTCTGGCCGGCCGAAGCGGTAGCCTTGCTGCGGTCGCGCGGCATGAGCCATGTCAGGGGCAATCACGACCGGGCGCTGGGTGCGGCCTCGGCCCTGGGACTCGGCGAGTCGGACAGCTACGCCTGGCAGGCGCTCGATCGGGAAGCCCGCGCCTGGCTCGCCGGCCTGCCGGTCGAGATCACCGTGGAAGGCGCGCTCTGCTTTCACGCCACGCCGGACCATGACGAAACCTACCTGATGGAAGAGGTGCATGACGGCCATCTCGTGCCGTCGCCGATCGCGACGATCGAGCAGCGCCTCGCCGGGCGGGCGGCGCCCCTGATGCTTTGCGGGCACAGCCATCTGCCGCGCGCGGCGCGGCTTGCATCGGGCGCGATCGTGCTCAATCCCGGCAGCGTCGGCAATCCGGCTTATCGCGACACGAACCCGGTCCATGTCTCCGAGAGCGGCATGCCGCATGCCCGCTTTGCCGTGGTCACGCTCGGCGCGGAGATCGCGATCGAGCATCACCTCGTTGCCTACGACTGGGCTCAAGCGGCGCGTCGTGCCGAGCAGAATGGGCGCGCCGACTGGGCGCATGCATTGCGGACGGGAAGGGCGCTTCCATAGAACCAACGCGACGCCGAGACACTGTGCCTCCTCGCAGCCCTCATCCTGAGGAGCCGTTCCCGGGGGAACGGCGTCTCGAAGGATGTTCCAGATGTCTTGGAGCCTCCTGGAACATCCTTCGAGACGCAGCCTTCGGCTGCTCCTCAGGATGAGGGCTGTTCCAAAGAGGTGAAGAGAGCTGACTGCTACCCGCGCAGGGACCGCGCCAGCGCGAAGAAGGCCTGGATGGCCTTGCTGTTGCGGCGCTCGTGCAGGCAGATCAGCTTCTCGTGCATCGGGAGCGGCGGCCCGTCGAGCGGGATGCGGGTAAGCCGCGGATCGTCCTCGCCGAACTCCGCCGCCGAGACGAAGCCGATGCCGCCGCCCGCCGTCACGATGGCGCGCACTGCCTCGCGCCCCTCGGCCTCGACCGCGTAGCTCAGCGCAAGGCCTTGTTCCACTGCTTGCTGTTCCAGCAATTGCCGCGTGCGCGAGCCGCGCTCGCGCATGACCAGCGGCCAAGCCGCCAGGTCTTGCAATGAAAGCGCCGGACGCGCCGCCGCCGGATGGCTCCTCGCGGCAAAGGCGATGATCGGCGAGACGTTGAGGGGCAGTACCTCGAAAGGCCGCTCGTCGGCGAGTTCGCCGAGCACGCCGATCTCGGCATCGTAGCCGATCAGCGTCTCGACGATGCTGCCGGTATTGCCCTGCGCGATCGAAACCTGGATGCCGGGATGGCGCGCGCGGAAGGCGGTGAGCACGTCGAGCACGTGATGCACGGAATCGGCGACGATCCGGAGCGTCCCCGTCCGCAGCGAGCGCTCTTCCTGCAGCAGCTCCAGCGCCTCGCTTTCGGCTCCGAACAGGCGATGCGTGACGGCGAGCAGCCTCTGGCCGGCCGGCGTCAGGACGACCTGACGATGGCGGCGGCTGAACAGCGCGACGTCGTATTCCTCCTCCAGCTTGCGGACCTGGTCCGAAATCGCCGGCTGGGTGAGATTGAGCGCGAGCGCCGCCTTCGAGAAGCCGCCGGACAGCGCGACCTGATGGAAGGCGCGGAGCTGGACATGACGCATGGCGAACGAAGCCTCGAAAAGTCGATCCGGAATGATATCGCCGAAATTTATACTTGGATATGAAATAGCGATTTTTCAGATCGATCGGCCGCGGCCATTGTGAGCCTCGACAGCGCCCAGCCGGCGCGAACCGAGGCCCTGCCATGCGCGCCGAAACCGCAGCCATCGTCCATACCGAAGGCGAATCCAATACCTCCGCGGCGCGCAGCGGCTGGTCGGCCGGGATCGGCGACGCCGGAACCCGCGCATTGCTGGCGCGCGACTCCGCCGCCTTCCTGCATCAGAGCCTGTCGAGTCCGTGCCTCACTGCGATCGCCAAAGCGGAGGGTATCTGGATCGAGGACACGATGGGGCGCCGCTACATGGATTTCCATGGCAACAGCGTCCACCATATCGGCTATGGCCATCCGCGCCTGAAGGAGGCGATCAAGGCGCAGATCGACGAGCTCTGCTTCGCGCCGCGCCGCTTCACCTGCGAGCCGGCGGTCGAACTGGCCGAGACGCTCGGGCGGATGGCGCCGGGCGATCTCGGCAAGGTGCTTTTCACCACCGGCGGCTCGGATGCGATCGAGGTGGCGCTCAGGCTCGCCCGCGCCGCGACCGGCCGCTTCAAGACCCTGTCGTTCTGGGACGCGTTCCATGGCGCCGGATTCGGCGCCTCCAGCGTCGGCGGCGAGGCGACCTTCCGTTCAGGCATTGCGGGGCCGCTGTTGCCGGGCGCCGAGCATGTCGCGCCCTGGGGCAGCCGCAACTGCGCCTATGGCCATGACAATCTGGCGGATTCGGCGCGCGCCTGCGCCCGCATGATCTCCTATGTGCTGGCGCGGGAAGGGGATGTCGCGGCGGTCGTCGCCGAGCCGATGCGGGCGACGCCCTATCCGCCGGCGCCCGGCTTCTGGAAGAGCGTGCGCGAGGCCTGCGACCGGCACGGCACGCTGCTGATCTTCGACGAGATCCCGACCGGGCTCGGCAAGACCGGGTGCTTCTTCGCCCATGAGCATGACGAGGTGCAGCCCGATATGGTCGTGCTCGGCAAGGCGCTGGGCGGTGGCATCCTGCCGATTGCGGCCGTGGTGGCGCGGCGCGATCTCGATGTCGCCGGCGGCTATGCGATCGGCCACTACACCCACGAAAAGAACCCGGTCACGACCCGCGCGGCGCTCACGACCATCAACATCATCCGCGAGGAGGGGCTGACGGAGCGCGCCGCCGAACTCGGCGCCTATGCGATGGAGCGTTTGCGGAATTTCGGCGCAAGCTGCCCGGCCGTCGGCGACGTGCGCGGGCGCGGCCTGCTCTTTGGGATCGAGCTGGTCTCCGATCGCGATGCCTGGACACCAGACAATGCCTTGGCCGAGCGGGTCTATTACCGCTGCCTGGAAGGGGGCCTGAGCTTCAAGATCAGCCAGGGCAACGTGCTGACCCTGTCGCCGCCGATGGTGATCGCGCGGGCCGATCTCGAACGCGCGCTCGGCATCGTCGAGCAGGCGATCCTGGCCGGCTGACGGAGGCAATGATGAAGGCTGTCCGCACCGACCGGGAGCTGGAATGCCCGGAGATCGATGCCGGGCTTCGCGCCCGCGGCGTCGAGCTCGTCACGCTTCCCGACGGGATTTCCGAGGAGGCGCTGATGCGGGAGGTCGCCGACGCCGACCTGCTGCTGATGTGCTACACGCCGGTCACCGCGCGGGTGATCGCAGCGTCGCCCAAACTCAGGGGCATCGTCAAATACGGCGTCGGCATCGACGCGATCGACATTCCGGCCGCGATTGCGCGCGGCATCCCCGTCGTCAACGTGCCCGAATATGCCGAGGAGACGGTCGCCGAGGGCGCCTTCGCCCTGATGATAGCGCTCGCCAAGCGCCTGCCGGAGATCGGCCACACCATGGGTCGCGAGGGCTGGATTTGGCCGGCTCAGCGCTGGCTCGGCCGTGACATCGCCGGCGCGACGCTGGGCTTGGTCGGCACCGGCAAGATCGGGCGCAGCATGGCGCGGATGGCAGGGCAGGGGTTCCGCGCACGGGTCCTCGGCAACGATCCGCATGTCGATGCCGCGACCATGGCGGCGGCCGGAATCGAGAAGGTCGATGACCTCCACGCCATGCTTGGGCAATGCGATCTGATCTCGCTGCACAGCGTCCTGAACGAGGCGACCCGTCACATCATCGGCCGGGCCGAACTCGCCTGCCTCAAACCGGACGCGATCCTCGTCAACGTCTCGCGCGGTGCGCTGATCGACGAGGCGGCGCTGGTCGAGGCCGTGCTGGCGGGGAGGCTCGGAGGCGTCGGGCTCGACGTCTACAGCCAGGAGCCGCTCGCCCGTTACGGGCATCCGCTCAGCCCGCTCTTCGGCCGCGACGACGTGATCCTGTTTCCGCACCTGACCTTCTTCACGGTCGAGGCGATGCGGCGCCTCTCCGACGACACGCTGGCGCGCTGCTTCGAGATCCTAGACGGCAAGCCGGTCCAGATCCGCTCGCATGATCCGCGCCTGCGGGCGCAGACGCGGAACGTTATTTTCGCCTGAGGGCCGGGGATGTTCGGAGAGAACCTCGCCGTCATTCCGGGCTCAGGCCTTCGGCCTGCCCCAGAATGACGGAACGGGTCCGTTTAGCGGTCAGGTCTTACCGGAAGATCACCGTCCGGCGGCCGGCCAGCATCACGCGGCGCTCGATATGCAGCCGGAGCGCCCGCGCCAGTACCACCGCCTCGATATCGCGCCCGGCGCTGACCAGGTCGTCCGGCGCCAGCGAGTGATCGGCGCGGCCGACATCCTGATCGATGATCGGGCCTTCGTCGAGATCGGGCGTGACGTAATGCGCGGTCGCGCCGATCAGCTTCACGCCGCGATCATAGGCCTGATGATAGGGCTTGGCGCCCTTGAAGCTCGGCAGGAAGGAGTGGTGAATATTGATCGCCCGCCCGTCCAGCGCCCGGCAGAGGTCGTTCGATAGAACCTGCATGTACCGGGCGAGCACGACCAGCGAGGAATTGGTCTCGGCGACGATCTCGAGCAGGCGCGCCTCCTGCTCGGCCTTGGTCGCGGGCGTCACCGGCAGGTGGTGGAACGGGATGCCGTAACTCTTGGCCAGCGCCTCGAAATCACGGTGATTGGAGACGATGGCCGGGATTTCGATGTTGAGATTGCCGGTCGCCTGCCGGAACAGCAGGTCGTTCAGGCAATGGCCGAAGCGCGAAACCATCAGCAGGACGCGCGCCGGCGCGGCGGCGTCGATCGCGTCCCAGTCCATGCGGAAGGTGCCGGCGACGCCATCGAACTCGCGCTTGAACGCGGCTTCGTCGAAGCGCTCGCCGGCCGCGAAGGCGACGCGCATGAAGAAGCGGCCGTCGCGCGGATCGCTGAATTGCGCGCTTTCCAGGATGTTGCAGCCATGGCGGTAGAGCACGCCACTGACGGCATGGACGATGCCCGGCCGGTCCTCGCAGGACAAGGTCAGGATGCGGTCGGGCTTCTGCACCCTGAAGTCCCGCCCGAGGGCGGGGGCATGCGCGGAATGGGCCTCGGTCATGGTCTCGTCGTCTTGCTCATGCCTTGCGGTCGAGCGGCGCCGCGAGGCTCGCGCTGACCGGAACTGTGGTGCCGGCGAGGTCGATAGACCAGCTCCTGGCATCGAGCCAGGCCTGATCGATCGGCTGGTCGCCCGAAGCCCAGCCCAGCGCCACGATGCCGTCGAGGCTCGCACCGAAGGCCGCCGAGGTGATTTCGCCGACCGGCTTGCCATCCGCCAGGATCGCTTCGCCGCCCCAGGCCATTTGCCCGTTCGGGCGCGGCCCGACAAGAGCGATCAGGCGTTTGGTGCGCGGCGCCGCTTTGGCGGCGACCAGCGCCTCGCGGCCGAGGAACTCGCCCTTGCCGAGCTTCACCGCGAAGCCGAGCCCGGCCTCGTAAGGATTGACGTCCGGCGTCAGTTCGCGGCCCCAGGCGCGAAAACCCTTCTCGATGCGCAGCGAGTCGACGGCGTAGTAGCCGGCATCCACCAGCCCGAGATCGGCCCCGGCCTCGTGCAGCGCGTCATAGATCGCCGCGGTGAACTCGACGGGCGCATAGAGCTCGAAGCCGTCGCCGAGATAGGAGCGGCGGCAGGCCCAGGTCGTGGCATAGCCGATCGTGACCTTGCGGATCGCATTGGTCGGGAAATCGGCGAAGTCGAAGGAGGTCGGCGAGAGGCGGGCCAGAATCTCGGGGACCTTCGGCCCGGCGAGCGAGAGCACCGCATAGGAAGCGGTTACGTCCGTTAGCATCACGCCTTCGGGCAACTGGCGTCTGATCCAGTGCGCATCGCGCGTCGCCTGTGCCGTGCCGGTGAGCAGGAGATAGGTATCGGGCGCGATCCGGGCGGCAGTGAGATCGCTTTCGAAGGTGCCGCGCGCATTGAGCAGCGCGGTGTAGACGGAGGTGCCGACGGGCACGGCGACGTCGTTGGCGGCGAGGCGCTGCAGGGCGGCTTCGGCCTGCGGGCCCTGCAGCAGGAACTTGGCGAAGCTCGACATGTCGACGAGCCCGGCCGCCTCGCGGCAGGCGCGATGCTCGACTGCTACCGTTTCGAACCAGTTCTGCGGGCCGAAGGAATAGCCGATCGTGCGCTCGTCTTCGGTCCGGGCGAAATAGTTCGCGCGTTCCCAGCCCATCTTCGAGCCGAAGACGGCGCCCTTGGCCGCCAGCCGGTCATAAAGCGGCGAGCGCCGGAAGGGCCGGGCGGTATCGAGCTCGCGGTTCGGCCAGGGCATGGCGTAATGCAGCCCTAGCGTTTCCTTGATGCGGTCCTTCAGCCAGGCCGGGTTGTTGTTGAAATCGGCGAAGCGGCGGATATCGACCGGCCAGAGGTCGCTCGTCGCCTCGCCCGCGACGACCCATTCGGCCAGCGCCCGGCCGGCGCCGCCGGCGGATGCGATGCCCATCGAGTTGAAGCCGGCGCCGACATAGACGCCGGCCACCTCCGGCGCCTCGCCGAGCAGGAAGTTGTTGTCCGGTGTGAAGCTCTCGGGGCCGTTGAGGAAGGTCTTGATCTCGGCGGTTTCCAGCGCCGGCACGCGCTGGAGCGCGTTCTCCATCAGGATGCCGAACTGGTCCCAGTCGTCTGGCAGGAGCTGGAACTCGAACGGGTAGGGGATGCCGTCCATGCCCCAGGGCTTGGCGTCCGGCTCGAACCCGCCCATGACGAGCCCGCCGACCTCCTCCTTGAAATAGATATAGCCGTCGGGATCGCGCATCACCGGCAGGTCGGGAGAGACGCCGGCGATCTTGCCGGTGACGATATACATATGCTCGGCCGAATGCAGCGGCACCGAGACGCCGCACATCTGGCCGATGGTGCGCGACCACTGCCCGGCGCAGATCACCAGAACCTCGCATTCGACCCGGCCCTGATCGGTCTGCACCGCCTTGACCCGGCCCTTATCCGTCTCGATGCCGGTGACGCGGATGCCTTCGCGCACCGTCGCGCCGCCGCTGCGGGCGCCGCGCGCCAGCGCCTGCGTGATGTCGGAGGGGTTGGCCTTGCCGTCGCCGGGCAGCCAGACGCCGCCGACCAGATCGTCCGCGCGCATCACCGGCCATTTATCGCCGGCCTCCTGCGGGCTCAGCTCCTCGATTTCGACGCCCTGCGCGCGCGCTGCCGAGATCGTTCGGCGGAGCTGCGTCATGCGCTCCTCGGTGCGCGCGACCGAGACCGAGCCGCAGCGCTTCCAGCCCGTCGCCAAGCCGGTTTCGTTCTCCAGCGAAGCGTAGAGCTCTGTCGAGTAGCGGATCAGGCGCGTCATGCTGGACTGGCTGCGGAGCTGTCCGACGAGGCCGGCCGCATGCCAGGTCGTGCCGGAGGAGAGGCGCCCCTGTTCCAGCAGCAGCACGTCGCGCCAGCCGAGCTTGGTCAGGTGATAGGCGACCGAGCAGCCGATGATGCCGCCGCCGATGATGACGACACGGGATTGGGTGGGGATGGACATGAGCGCCTCCGCGATGGAAGGCAGCTTAGCGTGGCTAAATCGTAAAACAACAAAAAACCACAAAATCGGGCAAATTATCCGATGTGAATCCGAACCCCTTGTTCGGCCAGTTTCGCCGCGAGCGCAGCGGGCGGAGCCTGATCGACCAGAAGCCCGGCGCAAGGCTTGTCGCCGCCGATGCGGCTGGGCAGGACGAGCCCGAACTTGCTGCTGTCGGCCATGAGGAAGCCTTGCTCCGCCGCATTCAGCAGGGCGGTCCGGGTCGCGGCGCCGGCGCGGGTATAATCGGTGAGGTGCCCGTCCGGATCGACGCCGCCGACGCTGACGAAGGCGAAATCGGCGGAGAGCCGCGCGATTGCCCTGAGCGTCTGCGGGCCGGTGGTCGCGTCCTCGTTGCGATCGAACTCGCCGCCGATCAGGAAGACGCGGGCGCCACCCAACCGGCTGACGAGCCGGGCATTCTCCAAAGAAGTGGTATGCACGATCAGGCGCTTGCGGTCGGACCGGGCCAAGGCACGGGCCAGCGCCTCGGTCGTCGTGCCGGAATCGAGCAGGACCGTCATGCCGTCGCCGATCAGCGAGACCGCGAGAGCGGCGATCGTCTCCTTACCGGTGCGGTTCACGGTGCGGCGGCTGGCGAAGGAGGCTTCCGAGCGCTCGTTGCGGATCGCGCCGCCATGGACGATGGAGAGCAGGCTCCCGGCCGACAGCGCCTTGAGATCGCGCCTGATCGTCTCGCGCGAGACGTCGAGCGCCTGCGCCAGCTCCTCCACCGTGACGGAGCCCGTCTCGTCGAGCTGCGCCAGGATGGCATTGTGCCGCCGCGCTGCGATGTCGCGTGTCATGGCGGCGGGACCGGCTAGGCCGTGGCCCCGATCCCGCCGATGCAGGTGTATTTCACGTCGAGATAATCCTGCAGGCCGTATTTCGAGCCCTCGGAGCCAAGGCCGGATTCCTTGACGCCGCCGAAGGGTGCGACCTCGGTGGTCACCAGCCCCTCGTTCACGCCGACGATGCCGTATTGCAGCGCTTCCGAGACCCGGAAGGTGCGGCCGAGATCGCGCGTGTAGAAATAGCAGGCGAGCCCGTATTCGGTGTCGTTGGCGAGGCGCAGCGCCTCTTCCTCGGTCTCGAAGCGGAAGACCGGGGCGACAGGGCCGAAGATCTCCTCGCGCGCGAACTGCATGGCGCCGGTCGCCCCCGCGATCACGGTCGGCTCGTAGAAGCTGAGGCCCAGCTCGGAACGCTTGCCGCCGGTCGCGACAGTGCCGCCCTTGGCCCTGGCGTCTGCCACCATCTCCTCGACCTTGGCGAGCGCCTTCTCGTCGATCAGCGGGCCTTGCGTCACGCCGGCCTCCAGGCCCGAGCCGAGCTTGAGCTTGCGGGTCGCGGCCGCGAGCTTTTCGACGAAAGCGTCGTAGATGCCGGCCTGCGCATAGAAGCGGTTGGTGCAGACGCAGGTCTGGCCGGAATTGCGGAACTTGGCCGCGATCGCGCCTTCGACCGCGCGGTCGAGATCGGCATCGTCGAAGACGATGAAGGGCGCGTTGCCGCCGAGCTCCATCGAGACCTTCTTGACCGTCTCGGCTGCCTGCTTGAGCAGCACCTTGCCGACCGGGGTCGAGCCGGTGAAGGTGATCTTGCGCACGAGGGGATTGCCGGTGAGCTCGCCGCCGACGGTGCGAGCATCACCGGTCACGACATTGACGACGCCGGCCGGGATGCCCGCCTTCTCGGCGAGGATGCCCCAGGCAAGGGCCGAATAGGGCGTCTGCGAGGCGGGCTTGGCGACGACGGTGCAGCCGGCGGCCAAAGCCGGGCCGATCTTGCGGGCCAGCATCGAGGAGGGGAAGTTCCAGGGCGTGATCGCGCCGACCACGCCGAGCGGCTGCTTGGTCACGATGATGCGCCGGTCGGCCCAGGGCGAGGGGATGACGTCGCCATAGACGCGCCGTGCCTCCTCGGCGAACCAGAGCACATAGGCCGCGCTCATGCCGACCTCGCCCCTGGCCTCGGCCAGCGGCTTGCCCTGCTCGCGGGTCAGGAGCTCGGCGAGCGCGTCCTGGTTGGCGAGGATTTCGTCGGCGAGCCTGCGCAGCAGCACGGCGCGCTCCTGCGCGGTCTTGGCGGCCCAGCCCGGGAAGGCGGCATGCGCGGCCTCGATCGCGGCGCGCGTCTCCTCGACCCCGGCCGAGGGAACCGTGCCGATGGACTTGCCGGTCGCCGGATCGGTGACGTCGATCGTCCCGCCCGACGCCTTGTCCAGCCAGCGCCCGCCGACGAGGATCGCGTCGCGCTTGAAATCGCTCCACTGGGACATGGTTCAGCCTTTCGGAAATGCGGGAGGCACGGCTGCGTGCCTTGCCGCAAGACACGCCAAAGTCGCGAGGTTCCGCCTGTGGAATCTCGCGGATCAGTTCTAGCTGCCGATCGACGCAATGTGAACAAGAGCCATTTACGGCGCGGTTGCAGCAGATACGCTCGCACCGATTCCGCCCGGTGCTGATCGCAGGTTCTTGATCGTCGGCGTCGTGGCTCGAGAAAGGTGTTCCGATGACCGAAAGCTCCCGCCCCTCCGCCGCGGCGCGCCTCGACCAGGCGCTTGCCCTGATCCGCGCCCCCGGGCTTGAAGGCGGGAGGGTCTTCACGGCGCTCTATGAAGCGTCGGCGCGGCGCGAGGCCGATGCATCGGACGACCGTATCAAGGCCGGCAAGCCGCTGGGGCCGCTGGACGGGAGGATCGTCTCGATCAAGGACCTGTTCGACGTCGCGGGCGAGACCACGCGTGCCGGCGCGGCCGTCCTGCGCCGCCAGCCGCCGGCGAAGGCCGATGCGCCGATCGTCCAGCGTCTGCGCGCCGCCGGTGCCGTCATCGTCGGCAAGACGCAGATGACGGAATTCGCCTTCTCGGCGCTCGGCACCAATTCGCATGATCCGGTCGCCGGCAATCCGCATGATCGCAGCCGCGCGCCGGGTGGCTCGTCCTCGGGCGCCGTCGTCTCGGTGGTCGACGGCATGGCGGAGATCGCGATCGGCAGCGACACCGGCGGCTCGATCCGCATCCCCGCGGCCCTCACCGGCGCGGTGGGCTTCAAGCCGACCTCCGGCCGTGTTCCGACGACCGGCGCCTTCTCGCTCTCCAGCACGCTCGATACGGTCGGTCCGATCGCCCGTAGCGTCGCCGATTGCGCCCTGACCGACGCCGTTCTGGCGGGAGAGGCGCCGGCACCGCTGGCGTCCCGGCCTCAGGCCCGCTTCGTGGTCGCGCGCGGGCGCCTGTTCGATGCGATGGAGAGCGAGGTCGCCGAGGCTTTCGAGGCCGGGCTGGAGCGGCTGCGCCGCGCCGGGCTCGCGGTTGAGGACGGCTCGCTCGACGCGAGCCTCGATGCCCTGGCGGCGCTCGACGGGATCGGCGGTTTTCCGTCGATCGAGCTTGGCGCGACCCTGCGCGATCTCGGCGTCACCAGCCTCGAAGAGGTCGACCCCAAGACGCGCGCCCGCATCGAACTCGGGGCCGGCATCCTCGGCGTCGACTATGTCCGCATGCAGCGCCGGCGCGCCGCGGCGGTCGCGGTCTTCGAAGCTGCGATGACCGACGATACCGTCTATCTCCTGCCGACCACCCCGATCCGGGCGCCGCTCCTCGCATCGGTCGCGGACGATGCCGGCTTCCACCATGCCAATGGCCTTGTGCTGCGCAATCCGCGTGTCGGCAACCTGCTCGACACGCCGTCGTTGTCGCTGCCATTGCCGGTCCCGGCCGGCGCTTTGCCGGTCGGGATGATGCTCATCGGCCGGCGCGGCGCCGACCATGCGCTGCTCGCGATGGCCGCGAGCGTCGAGGCGGCGCTCGCCAGTACGTGAGGGTTGAACGGGGGAGGTCGGATATCCGGCCTCTCCGGTTCCGCTGGAATGACGTCCCGACCGCCGTACGGATTCCGCGACCTATTTCTCCGGGCTGGTCATTGCCGCTTCCAGGACTGGCATCAGGTCCCAGATCCGCCGGTTCAGCGCGTGCAGGTCCTGAATCATGCGGGCGATCTCCTCCAGCCGATCGTCGTCGACGGGTTTGCGCAGGCCGAAGCGCAGGTTGCCGCGGCTCTCCTCGACCTTCATGTGCTGTGTATGGGTGATCTCGCCCTCGGCATCGATAACGAAGGTCGCGTGGCTGAGATCGTTGCGCAGCCGCGTCGCGGCCGAGAAGCGCTCGACGATGTCGTTGAGCTCGCCGCGCACCGCCTTTTCGAGCGGCGCGATCTTGGCGAGGCGCTGAACCAGGTCGAGCCGCGCGCGCGTCGTGTTCAGCGTGGCGAAGACGATGGCGGCCGCCCGCTCGTCCGTGCGCAGCAGCAGCATCAGCAGGTAGATGAACAGGCTCTCGTCGTTCGACCATGCAAGATTCAGGTCGCCTGCCAGGGTCATGAAGGTTAGCCTGCGCGGAGAGGAGCGCCGCGTGGAGACGAGGCCCAGCGCGTCGAAATCCGGGCGGGGCGGCAGGACCGATGATCCCTTGGCGGGCCTGCGCATGGGCACCCCCTTCAGGGCGAGGTTTCGGAGCAGGCAGAGACGCCATGTTCGAGCTGCTCAAGATCCGCAGGGCACGGAGGCTGGCTCAGGCCACCCTCGATCCGTTTCTGCGCGAAGTGCCGGGCGGCGACGGACTGCAGGCGGGCGACTGGCTTCATCCGCAGATCATCGGCTTCCTCGCGACACTTGTCACCCTGGTCGCGCAACGCGCCTGCGGGCCGATGCGCAGCCATGCGCTCGCGGCGGTGCAGGCGGATGTCCTGAATGGGGTGACCGGGATCGGCCCTGAGCTGATCGGCGAGGAAATCTGCCTGTGGAGCAGCCGTGACGATCCGGCTTTCGCTGCCGGCGTCGGCGGCGCTGCCGCATTCCTGGAGGCGATGTCGGGCCAGGCCGGCGACCCGGATGGCGGCGCGGCGGCGGACCCGGTGCTCGTCTCGCTCTGGGACGAGCATGTCGGCCATCTGCTCGCGCGTGCTCGGGACAGGCCCTGACGGGGTCACGACCGAAACGGGTATCGGGAATTCGGCGAAGCAAGAGCATGGACGCATGGTTCGAGCCTTGGCGAAGCGTTGGAGCGCGCTGGTGACCGGATGGGCGAGAGAGCGCCGTAGTCTTGCGTCAGCGCCCGCCGCAGCCTCCCATCTGCCGCTTCGGCCCCTCGAACAGGCTGAGCTCGAGCTGCTGGCCTTCGGCGTTCGCGCCGCCCGCCGCGCGCGGGGAAGATGTGGATGACAGCAAATGGTGCAGGGCATGGAAGAACGCCACATCGCTGCAAGGTGAGGACAGATTGTCGAGAGCCTCCAGAAAGCGCTCGTAGCGCGCCCGGCACGTCGCTTGCCCAGGCAGAGACGGCGATGTCTCCTCCTGCGGCGCTGTCAGATCCAGCGGCGGCCAGGTCTTCGCCTGCAGCGTCTCGGCGGGCTCGTCCGCCGTGTCGAGCCTTGCCGCGACCTTGCCTTTGAGCGTCCATGCCGCGCGGGAGGAAATGCCGAGGATCTGCCCGAGTTTCTGGGAGCTCAGGCGCTGCCGGCTCGATACGAGAAGATAGATCCCCTGCAGCCAGACATGCAGCGGAACATGACTGTTCTGCAAGAGCGTGCCGTGCCTCACCGTGAAGGGCTTGCGGCAGGCATAGCATTTCCAGGTGCCGACCGAACTGCTTGAACCGCTCAGCCGGCCGAGACGGGAGCTTTCCCCGCAATGGGGACAAACCGGCCCATCACGCCAGATCAGCGTTTCCAGCGAGCGGAAGGCCGCTCTTTCGTCATGCAGGCGGACGGTACACGGCATAGCCAGTCTCCGGCGCTCAGCAGCGGGGTAACCCTGGGTCGATAAAAGTCAATAAAGTGTTAACGCAGGGTAAATTTTCTTCATGTTGACGCATCGGGTGCGTCGTGGCTGTTTATAGCAACAGGTTGCGCTCTTGGGAACAAAAAGATCACCCAAGGTAGCAACAGGTTAAAAATCCTTAATGGCTGCCTTTGGGCAGTGAAGTATGGCGGGATCGTTGCCGGTCTCGAAGGAGTATTGTTGCGATTATTGTTGTCAACGCGAAGAGTTGACCAAGGATAGCGCGACATATCTACAGTTTCGACATTCGTTCCGTTCGCTGGCTTTGGAACAAGAACATAATGCCAGGGCTCGGCCGGAACAGATGTTCCACTGAGAGCAATGGGAGGAAGGCCAATGATTTAGTCAGCTTCGCTCCGGGCCAGCCTCGGAGCGTGGAGGGGGCCTCGCCGCATCGGCGCTGCCAGACTCCGAAAATCAATGCGTTTTCATTCAATCGACGTCGTTCATGACGGTACGCGCAGCGCAGAAGAGAGGCGCGGAACCGGCAAGCAGCGATGTCTCCTGAGCAACAGGAGCGTATCATGGGTCATCCTCAGCAGCAGCCTCAGCACAACAACGGCAACCAGGCTCAGGGCCAGCTTCAGGGTCAGGCCGAACTCCAGGCCCAGTTGCAGGGTCAAGGCCAGGGTCAGGGTCAGGGTCAGTCCCAGGGCCAGTCGCAATATGCCGGCCAGTACGCCGGGCAGGCCGTCGAGACCGACGTCTGGAACGCCAATGGCAACCTGAACGGTAACGGCAACCTGAACGGCAACGGCAATCTCAATGCCAATGGCAACGTCAACTACAACGAGATCGGCAACGAGATCGACAATCACGTCAATACCTGTGTCGACGTGAATGTGAAGGTCGATGTCGATGCGGCCAGCGAGCCGCCGGCCCCCGCCGGCCCGATCGATCCTGACACGATCGACATCGAGACGATCAGCCAGATCAGCAACTCGATCATCATGCCCGACGTCGTCTATCAGTCGGTCTCGACGGGCAACGCGTTCAATCTCGACCAGGTCAACAACCTGACCGATAATGATGTTCTGTCCAGCCCGAGCGTGAGCTACAGTGCGGGCGGCCTGTCGGATGCGTGCTGCTGGGATCCCTGCGGCTCCGATCCGAATTCGGTCGGCGACTTCACGATGACTGCCGGCGCGACGGGTGGCAACGCGACCGCCAGCATCGGCTCGCTCAGCGGCGATGACGGCGACTTCGGTGGCGCTGCTGCGGCCACGGCTTCCGCCAGCGTCAACCAGGAAGCCTTCACCCAGTCGATCGTCCAGGGTGCGAACATCCAGTTCAACTCGGTCGATGTGACGATGGTCGCCGGGGACGCGTACGACTCCCTGTAAGACCTGGCCAGACAAGCGGACCGCGCGGGCTCCCCCCGCGCGGTCTTCGCTCTGGCATTCCGTTTCTCATGCGCGACATGCGTATGGACTTCTCCCGCCCGGCGCGAGCCGGACGCAGCGGAGGATCGTGCCATGCAAGCTGGCGGCATTACCGAGACCATCTGGCATTTCATCGGCTATCTGCATCTCGCTGACACTGTGGCGCGCGCGCCCGTCTTCTATGATGGCGATCCGCCTCCGGCGCTCCCGCTCGACGCGCCCGATTTTATGCGCGAGCCGCTTCGAGGCCTTGCTTTCGACGAGCTGGTCTCGCTTCCGACTGCCAGCCCGCAGCCGCTGGCGGCCCATCCGCAGTCGAGCCTGGGCCAGGCCTTGTCGCCGGCCGGGTTCGGTCTTCCGGGCCGGGCCTTGCCGTCCCTGCCGCCGCCGCTGAAGCCCGTCCCGTTTCAAGTCGAAGAGCATGGCATCGGCCTGCGCGCGCCGTCGCGTGTGATCTCGGTCGAATACAAGGACGGCGGCGTCGAGAACCTGATTCAGATCCGCCAGGCCAATGTCGCGAGCGACCGCGATCTGATCACCTCGGACGATATCCGCTATGCCGATGGCAGCGTCGTGGTTCCCGAGGAATGGCAGCTTGCCGATCGCTTCGCCGCGCTGATCGGCGAAGCGAACGATGTCGTGCCGGATGGCATTCCCGATATGACTACGGCCCTCCAGTTCGGGACCGAGAGCGTCGTCGCGATGGTTTCCGGCCGCGACGCGGCCTGGGCCGAAACCGGCAGCCCCTATCCTGACGGCCGCGCGACGGGCACGGCGCCGGAAGGGCGCATCGTCGACGGTGTCGCCAACGCTCCCGACCCTTACGCGCCGACATCGCTCGACATCGCGCCGTGGCGGCCGCAGGAGACGCCCGACGATGCGCCGGTCGAGCACGCGGTGGAGGCGAAGCTCGATCTCGCCGCTCCGACGGGAGGCGTCGCGACGATCGCCGAAACCGGCCTGAATGCACAGGTGAATGCCGCAGTCATCGTCGACGCCAACGAGGCCGTCGGCTCGATGATGGTCGGCGGTGACTATTTCTACAGCCGCGGCATCGTCCAGGTGAACATCCTGGTCGACAACGACCATGTCGACATCGCCGTCGCCGGCGATCTTTCGCCGCTCGCGAAGACCGCAGGCAACGAGGTCCACAACATCGCCGAGTTCATCACGCATGAATCGACGATCTCTGTGCGCGGCGCCACGGGCACACCACACTGGGTCGTCGACGTGATGTCCGGGGACTTCTACGACGTGAAGTCGATCGTCCAGTTCAACGGGCTCGACGACAACGACCGGACGGTGCAGGCAGAGGGCGGAACCTATTTCAACCTTGGGACGGGTTCGAACCTGCAGATCAACCTGGCCAAGGTCTTCGGGGTCGACAGTTACGACATCATCATCATCGGCGGAAACTATCACCGGGCGGACTGGATCTACCAGTACAACATCATGCTCGACCCCGATTCCGCCAAGCTCTTCAGCACCGGCGGCGACGGCAGCGAGACGACGGTCACGACCGGTCTCAACAGCCTGACCAACAAGGCCACCATCGAAACCTACGATGCGCCGGCCTTCAAGCCGATGCTCGGTGCCCATCACGACCTGATGGACCTGCTGGCGGATGGCGCGACCATCCTCATTCCCGATGCCGACTGGCAGCTCTACGGCAGCGCCTCGGGCACGCTGAATATCCTTTACGTTTCCGGCGACTATTACGACGTCAACGTCATCACGCAGGTGAACTTCCTGATCGATGGCGACCAGAGCATCCAGGCCAGTGCCAAAGAAGGCACCGAGCAGGGCGTCGCGGCCGGCGGCAACAGCGCGCTCAACGAAGCGGTCATCGTCGATCCCGGTCTCCTCTCGACCTCCAACTATCTCGGCGGCGACGCTTACGAAGAGGCCGTGCTGATCCAGACCAACATCGTCACCGACAGCGACACCGTCACGATCCATGACACGACCACGCTGGTGCCGGAGCTCGTCGCCTTCGCCCAGAACGCCGCACAGGAGCCGGAGCCGGATTGCCCGCCCGTGCAGACCGTCGATCCCCAGCAGGATCACCTGACGTCGAGCATCATGGTTTGAAGCGCAAGAAAAAGACGCGGCAAGACAAAGACGGGGACGGGGCATGAGCGAGAAGAGCGAAGCAACACCGCCAGTCAGACCGGCTCCAGCCGGCTCCACGCCACTGCGCCTGCATGGTCTGCCGCAGGCCGTCGGGCTGGCGAGCGTCGCGCCCGCGGCAACGGCCAACAGCAACAGCCGCGTCGCCCTGCCGCCAGTCGATCCGCCCCCGTCTTCGGCAGGCGCCACCACCACCCGCGCCGATGCGCGCGGCGACAGCCAGTCACCGCCCGAGCCGGTTCCGCTGCGCCCGAGGCCGGAATCCGAGCCGCCCAAGACCGCTCATGACGGTGATCGCGGCGGCAAGGGCCGTGGTGGCGGCGGGGGAGGCGGCGGTGGTGGCTCGGGGCGCGGCACGCCGATTGAGCAGCGCCTCGGCGATCGCGACTTCAAGCAGGTTCTCGGCCCTGGCCTTGCGGGCGCCCGGCACAATCTGGCGATCGTGGCGGTGTTCTCCGTCGTGGTGAACACGCTGGTGCTCGCCGTGCCGGTCTATCTTTTCCAGATGTCGGATCGTGTGCTGACCAGCCGCAGCCTCGATACCCTGATGATGCTGTCGCTGATCGTCATGGTCGCGATCGGCGCGCATGTGCTGCTCGACATGGTGCGCCGCTTCATCCTGATGCGCGTGGCGGTCGATGTCGAAAGCCGGCTCGGCGGCCCGGTGCTCGCCGCCGCGGCCAAGGCCGCGCAGACCGGCTCCAACCGCGAATTCCAGACGCTGGCCGATCTCCAGCAGATCCGCAGCTTCCTGACGGGCCCCGTGATCCTGACGATGCTCGACGCGCCGACGGCGCCGATCTATCTGCTGGCTGTTTTCCTGATCCACCCGCATCTGGGTTACATCGTCACGGTTGCGGCGATCGTTCTCTTCGTCATCGCCTATTTCAACCAGCAGTTCACCGCCGTGCCCTTTGCGCGCTCCAGCGCCTTCACGACGCGCGCGAACCTGCAATCGGAGGCGATGTCACGCAACGCGCAGGTGATCAACGCCATGGGCATGATTCCCGAAGGCGTGCTGATGTGGGGCCGCGAGACGGCGGAATCCCTCAAGGCGCAGGTCAGCGCTCAGGACCGAAACATCCTCATGACCGGCGTCTCGAAATTCTTCCGCCTGGGCACGCAGGTCGCGATGCTCGGCTGGGGCGCCATGCTCTCGCTCGAAGGCCAGCTGACCGGCGGCATGGTCATTGCCTCTTCGGTCGTCGCCGGTCGTGCGTTGGCTCCGATGGAGGGCACGATCGAGGGCTGGCGCAGCTTCATCCATGCGCGAGCCGCCTTCCAGCGAGTCAAGGCGCTGTTGCAGGCGTCGCCGCTCAATCTCGACCGGTTGAAGCTGCCGAGCCCGAAGGGGCGTCTCGACGTCGAGCGCATCCTCTATGTGCCGCCGCCGAACAAGAAGGTCATCCTGAACGGCATCAGCTTCAGTCTCGAGCCCGGCGACTCGCTCGCCATCGTCGGCGCCTCCGGCTGCGGGAAGTCGACCCTCGCCCGCATGCTCGTCGGCTCGATCGCGCCGACCGCCGGCACCGTGCGCCTCGACAAGATGGAGCAGCGCAACTGGGACCCGCGCCAGTTCGGCGAGAATGTCGGCTATCTCCCGCAGGACGTGCAGCTCTTTCCGGCCTCGATCAAGGCCAACATCGCCCGCATGCGGGAGGATGCCTGCGACGCCGATGTCTTCGAGGCGGCCGAGATCGCCGATATCCATGAGATGGTCGCGCAGTTCACCCATGGCTACGAGACGCAGATCGGCATCGACGGTGCTCCGCTTTCGGGCGGGCAGAAGCAGCGACTCGGCCTGGCGCGGGCCTTCTACGGCAATCCCCGGCTGGTCGTGCTCGACGAGCCGAACTCCAATCTCGACGTGCTGGGCGAGGCTGCTCTCGCCCGCGCTTTCCAGCGCGCGAAGAACCGCGGCATGACCGTGATCGCCGTCACGCAGCGTCCGGCACTGCTGCGCAGCGTCGACAAGATCATGATGATCAAGGACGGCGCGGTGCAGGCGATCGGCGCCCGCGACGAGATCCTGCCGATGATCGTCGGTCAGCGCAGCATCGACGGCGGTGCGCCGCGGCCGCAGTGAGTAAGAGCCCCTAACAAAACCCGGAGTGGTCTCGATGGGCCTTGGAGGAGCCGAATGCCATAAGGAGCGCGCAGCCGATATCCATCGATATCGGCAAGTCGCTCCGACGCCGCAGGCGGCCCTCCAAAGCCCACCTTCGGCGCCGGGAATTCGACCGCCCGCGGCGTCGCGGCGCTTGCCGATACCAACGGTATCGGCTGCACCCCGCTTCTGGCGGAGCGGACGAATTGCCGGCGTCGAGACCCCTCCGGGTTTTGTTAGGGGCTCTTAGCGAGGGGAGTGGGGAAATGAGCGTTCAGCCCATGTCGCAGCCCTGGTACGCCGATGTGCCGCGCAGCACGCGATCGGCGACGATCGGCGGCCTGGTCATCATGGGCATCACCGTGATGGGGTTCGGGGTCTGGGGCAACACGGCGCCGATCGCCGGCGCGGTGATCGCCACCGGCGTTTTCGTGACCACCGGCCAGAACAAGACGATCCAGCATCTGGAAGGCGGCGTGATCCGCGAGATCCTCGTGCGCGAGGGCGATGTCGTCTCACCCGGCCAGCCGCTGGTGAAACTGGACGATACCTCGGCCCGCGCCGAGTTGCGGCGCCATGAGCTCAAGCTCTACCGCCTCGAGATGATCGAGGCGCGGCTCAAGGCGGAGATCGTCGGCCTCAACGACTTCACCCGGCCGCAGCATCTGGTCGCACAACGGGACGACCCCGACATCGCCGCCCTGTTCGAGTCACAGCGCCTGGCTTTCCATGCGCGGCGCAACAATCTGGCCAGCGAGATCGCGGCCCATCAGAAAAGCATCGACGCGCTCGAAGAGAAGATCGCCGGCAGCAAGGTGCAGCTCGCCGGCGTCGAGAAGCAGTCGCAGTTGCTGAAGGAGGAACTGGAGGGCAAGCAGGCGCTGCTGCAGCGCGGTTATATCCGCAAGCCGGAAGTGCTCTCGCTGCAGCGCCTGGCGGCCAATCTCGCCGGCGAGGCGGGGCGCATCACCGGCGACATCGGCGACGCCCGCGAGCGCATCGCACGTTCCGTCGAGCAGATCGACGGCGTCCGCAAGAACGCGCAGAAGCTCGCCTCGGACCAGTTCCAGGAAGTCAGCGCGGAGCTCAACGACGTGCGGGAGCGTATCCACACGGTGAAGGGCGTGCTCGACCGATCCAGCATCACGGCTCCGGTCAAGGGCACGGTGGTGAAGCTGCGCTATCATACCTCCGGCGGCGTGATCGAAGCCGGCAAGAACATCATGGAGATCGTCTCGCTGCAGGACGAGCTCATCATCGAGGCGCGCGTGCGCCCGCAGGACATAGACAAGATCAAGCACAGCCAGCTCGCCAGCGTGCGGCTGACCGCGCTCAACCAGCGCGTCACGCCCATGGTCAGCGGGCGCGTCATCTACATCTCGGCCGATGCGCTGCCCGACGAGAAGCAGCGCGCCTATCCCGGCGTTCCCGATCTCTATGTCGTGCGCGCCCGTCTCGATCCAAATGGCGTGGCCGCCATCCCCGACTTCCAGCCGACGCCGGGAATGCCCGCCGACGTCTATATCCAGACGCATGAGCGCACGTTCTTCGAGTATCTGATGCAGCCGCTGAAGGACAGCATGGCCCGCGCCTTCCGCGAGACCTGATGTCCGGCGCGTCGACCGGCATGATCGCCCTCAGGCCGGTCGGGACGGCGGTTTCCCTGGTGCTCCCCGCGCCAGGGAAACTGTGCGCCGTCCGAGCCGCCGCGTTTCCATCGCGCGGCAGCTAGCCATATTTGCGGCCCGCGGTGAGATGGCCGGGACGCCAGCCGAGCTTGTCCTCGATGCGCCGGGCGGCGTCCTTCACCGCCTCGACGAAATTCGCATGCTCCTCGGTCACGCGGAACTCCGGCAGCACGATCGACACGGTGATCGGGCAGGCGCCGGCCTCGTCCAGCACGGGCGCTGCGATACAGGCGACCGCGTAGTCCGATTCACCGGCCTGGATCCACACGCCCGTGGCGAGGGCCTCGCGTGATTGATCCAGCAGAAGCGCCGTGTCCGTGACGGCGCGTCCGGTCGGCGAGGCCTTGGCGCTCTTGCGGAAGAGGGCGGTCCGCTCGGCCTCGTCGAGCCCGGCGACGAGCAATCGGCCGGAAGCCGTCCAGTTCAGGGGCACGCGCGTGCCGACGCGGGAGGTGATGACGAAATGGCCGGGGCCTTCGGCCATCGCCTCGACCACCATCATGCCGCCGTCGCGGCCGCAGATCTGCACGGTCTCGCCGACCTCGCGCGCCAGCACATGCATCTCGTGCGTCGCGACATTGATGACCTGGAGATCGCGCGCATAGGCGAGGCCGTAATGGTAGAGCCGCGGCCCGAGCCAGACGCCGCCATCGCCGGAGCGCGCCAGCAGATTCTTGTCGAGAAGGTCCTCGACGATGGCATAGACCGTCGAGAGCGGTGCGCCGATCGCGCGGGCGACCTCGTAGGCGGTCTGGGCCCGGCCCTCCTGCTGGAGATGGTCGAGGATCTGCACGGCGCGGTCGATGCCGCTGACGCGCGAGCGCCGCGGCGTTGCGGCCTCCGCCTCGCTTCCCTTGACTGGCATCGTCGTGGCTTTGCTCATTTCCGGGCTTTCATGCCTGCCGCGTACCGTTTCAAACGGCATCGCCCCGCTTCGGTTTCCATCGGGGCCAACCTCTCTCCCTTGCCGGGCGTTTCGTCAACGCCAGGACAGGCCGTGGCTGTGCCGGACGAGCCGGCGCGGACGCGGCACATAGCGGCTGGAAGCGATCGCCTCCGCGCCGATCACCGCGTGGCGCGGCTCGAACAGCCGGGTCAGGCGCGAGACGTCGCCATTGGAATCGGTCGCTTCGAGATCGCCGTCGATCAGGTCGAAGATCGTGAAATCGGCGCGCTCGCCGACGGTCAGCCGGTCGGTCATGTCGAGCTTGATCACCGAGGCCGGCGCATGGGTCACGGCCTGGATGATCGCGTCGAAGGGCATGCCGACCGACAGCAGCTTCGACATCGTCGTCGCCAGGTCCCAGACCGGGAAGTTCATGCAGCGGTTGTGCAGATCGGTCGAGATCGAGAACGGCATCAGCCCGCGCTGGATCGCGGCTTCCGCCACCTTGAAGGAGAAGGAGGCGCCGCCATGGCCGATATCGAGCCGCACGCCTTCGCTCGCGCAGCGCTCCGCCAGCTTGAACAGGTCCTCGTCCTCCAGGATGCTCGACCCGGCCTTGCCGTTGAAGCAATGGGTGACGACGTCGCCCGGCCCGAGAATCTCCAGCACCTCGTCGTAGAGGGCGGGCGGCTCGCCGACATGGACCATCATCGGCAGCTTGAGAATCTTCGCGATCTTCTTGCCGAGCTTGACCGGCGTCACGCCCCAGGAGCCGGTGATGACATGGCTTGCCCGCACCTTGAGGCCGACAATATGTTCGCTGTTCTCCTCATAGCATTCGATGATGCGGTCGAGGTCGATATCCCCAATGTCGCGCAGTTCCGGCACGCGGTTGCAGGCGACGAGCCCGATCGAGCCGAGATTGAGGAAGGCCTTGATCCGCTCGCGCGCCGGCTCGATGACATATTCGCGGAAGCCGTGGAAATTGGCTTCGCCGGCCGAGCCCGCGTCGACCATGGTGGTGACGCCGCGCTCGGCCCCGCAATCGCTCGGCCGGAGCGAGATGTCGGTTCCGCCATGCCAGACATGGACGTGAAGGTCGATCCAGCCCGGCGAGACGAAGGCGCCCTTGCCGTCGATCCGCCCGGCATCGGCCGGCGCCGCCAGGCCTGCGCCGATCGCGGCGATCCTGCCGTCGCCGCCGACCAGAATGTCGGTGGCCGTGGCCGGGATCGCCGGCCCGAAGGCGACCGGCTTCACATTGGCGATCAGCTGCGGCTGCCGCGTGGCGGTCTTCATGTTCAGAGGTCCTTCCGCAGGCGCGGATCGAGCAGGTCGCGCAGGCCGTCGCCCACCATCTGCAGGGAGAGCACGGCGAGCACGATGGCGAGACCGGGGAAATAGGTCATCCAGTCGGCCTGGCCGATATATTGCCGGCCGGACGAGATCATCGTGCCCCAAGTCGGGATGTCCGGGCTGACGCCGAGCCCGAGGAAGGAGAGCCCGGCCTCGGCCAGCATGGCGCTGGCGAAGATGAAGGTGGCCTGCACCGTGATCGGCGAGACGATGTTCGGCAGGACATGCCGGACCATGATCCGCGCGGTCGAATTGCCGAAGGCGCGCGCCGCCTCGACATAGGGCAATTCGCGGATCACCAGCGTCGCGGCCCGCACGATGCGCGCGAGCCTCGGCGCATAGACGATCGAGAGCGCGATGATGACCGTCATCAGCGAGGGGCCGAGCGCCGCGACCAGCGCGATCGCCAGCAGAATGTCGGGGAAGGCCATCATCGCGTCGATCAGGCGCGCGATCGGCGTATCCAGCCGCTTGAAGAAGCCGGCGATCAGGCCGAGCGTCACGCCGATCAGCGAGGACAGCACGACCACGGCGGCGCCGACCGAGAGCGACAGCCGGCCCGCATAGAGCATGCGCGAGAAGATGTCGCGGCCGAACTCGTCCGTGCCGAACCAGTAGACGCCGGAGGGCGGCTTCAGCCGGTTGACGATCGAGAGCTTGCCCGGCGCATAGGGCGCGAGCAGCGGCGCCAGCGCCGCCAGCAGCACGAAGACGATCAGGATCGCGAGGCCGATCGCCACCATGCGGCGCTTCAGCAGATCGCGCAGGAAGGTCCGGCCGCGGTTCGGCGCCGGTGCGTCGGGAGCGAGGTCGGTCATCAGTAGCGCACCCTTGGATCGACCAGCAGGTAGAGCATGTCGATCGCGAAATTGATCAGGACATACAGGCCGGCGATCACGAGCAGCGCACCCTGGATCACCGGATAGTCGCGCCGGAGCACGGCCGAGACCACGAGGTTGCCGACGCCGGGCAGGCCGAACACGGTCTCGGTCACGACCGCGCCGGAGATCAGCACGGCGGCGGTGAGGCCGAGCACGGTCAGGATCGGGATCAGCGCGTTCTTCAGCGCATGCTTGAGAACGACCTTCTGTTCGCCCAGGCCCTTGGCGCGGGCGGTGCGGATATAGTCGTCGCCGAGCACGTCGAGCATCGAGGCGCGGGTGAAGCGCATGATCAGCGCCGAGGAGACGAGCCCGAGCGCCACCGCCGGCAGGATCAGGTGCCTGATGCGTTCGAGCAGGCTGGTATCGGGGCCGCCATAGCCGGAGACCGGCAGCAGGCCCAGGCGCACCGCGAAGACCTGCATCAGGATGAGGCCGAGCCAGAAGCCGGGGATGCTGGCGCCGAGCATGGCTAGCGTCGTCGCAGCCTGGTCGACGAAGGAGCCGCGCCGGTAGGCGGCATAGATGCCGACCGGCAGGGCGATGACGCTCGCGATCGCCAGCGAAAGCAGCGTCAGGAAGAAGGTCGGCTCCGCCCGATCCATCAGCGCCGCGGTCACCGGCATGTTGAGGAAGATCGACTGGCCGAGATCGCCGCGCAGCAACTGCCCGACATAGATCACGTATTGCGAGAGGATCGAGCGATCGAGGCCAAGTCGCGTGCGCAGGTCGGCGACGTCCTGCGCGGTCGCTTCGGGGCCGAGCATCACCGCGGCGGGATCGCCCGGCGTGACGCGCACGATCACGAAGACGATCGTGACGACGAGCAGCATGACCGCGATCATGCCGGAGAGGCGTTGAAGGATGTAGCCGAGCATGACCTGACCGTCTCGTTGCCCGCCACCCGCCCGCGATCAGGCGGCCGGGTGGCGAGGGGGATCATTTCTTGAGGGTGACGTTCCAGAAATAGGGCCAGGGCGCCGGCACGACGCCGTCGAGCTTGGTGGATTTCGCCGAGAGGGCGTTGAAGTCGCCGATCTTGATGAAGGGCACCTCGTCATAAATCGTCTTCTGCACATTGGCCCAGAGCGCGGCGCGCTTGGCCGGATCCGCCTCCGAGGTGAAGGCATCGACGGCGGCCTTGCGGGCGGGGGTGTCCCACCAGCCGGGCGAGCTGGTCGACAGCGAGCCGATCAGCGCCGGCTCCGGCAGGAACGGGCTGTGGGTGATGTAGATCTCCCAGAGCGCCTTGTCGGTGCGCCGCTGGGTCAGCGTCGCCCAGTCGACGACCTGCAGATCGACGGTGAAGCCGGCGAGCTTGAGATATTCGGCCGCGACCTGCGCCATCTTGTAGTGGAATTCGTACTGGCGGCTGGTCAGGATGCGGATCGGCTCGCCCTTGTAGCCGGCGGCCTTCGCCGCGGCCTTGGCCTTGTCGGCATCGGCGAGGTTGTAGTTGCCGGCGACGCCGGCATCCGTGTTCCAGACATAGCCGGGCGGATAGATATTGCCGTCGAGCGCGTAGAATTCCTTGGTTCCGAACGCCGCCGCCAGCATGTCCTCCATGCTCAGCGCGGTACGGATCGCCTTGCGAACGGCCAGGTTCTTGGCCGCGCCCTCGGCGGTATTGAAGACGAAGACGGGGTAGCCGAAGGGCTTCAGGACCACGGGCTGCGAGGCTGCGCCCTTCAGCCGGTCGAAGGATTCCACCGGAAGCGAATCGACATAGGAATACTGGCCGGAGACCGCCGCCTCGATGCGGGTATTGGCATCCGGAACCGGCACGAAGCGGACCTCGTCGAGCAGAGGCTTCCGCGCCCCGCCATAGCCGTCGCCGGCGCCCTCGCGCGGCTTGTAGCCGGCGAAGCGGACAAGCTGGATATACTGGTCGGGCTTGCGCTCCTTGAGCATGTAGGGGCCGGTCCCGATGAAGTCCTTCATCGGCTCGTCCTGCTTCTTCGCGGGGATGATGATCGCCGCGGAGTTGTTGAAGGCGAGCAGAGACATCAGCGGCGCATAGGGCTGCTTCAGCGTGATCTTGAGCGAGCTCGGCCCGGCGGCCTCGACGCTCTCGATGAAGCCCGCCGCCTGCTTGCCGCGCGAGGCGAGCTTCATCCAGCGCTTCAGCGAGGCGACGGCGTCCTCGGCGGTGAGGTCCGAGCCGTCATGGAACTTCACGCCCGCCCTGAGCGCGATCGTATACTGCTTGCCGTCCGCGCTGATGGTGGGCAGCGCGTCCGCGAGCAGCGGCGTCACCTTCCAGCTCTTGTCGAAGGTGTAGAGCGTCTCGAAGACATGCTGGGTGATCGTCCCGACCAGGTCGGCGGTCGAGACCATCGGGTCCATGGTCGGCGGCTCGCCGACGGTCGCGATCGTGGCGATCCCGCCCGCCTCCTGAGCCGTGGCCAGGGACGGAGCGGTGAGCAGGCTGCAGGCGAGCAGGCATCCGAGCAGGCGTTTCATAGTCCCTCACATTCTCTTATTATGTATTAGAGTTCCCAATAACAGAATATTACTGGGCGGTAAACGTCAACGTTGGTGCCGATCAGTCAGGCCATTTCGCCAGCGAGGCGGCGCGCCGGTTGCGGCGTTCGATCAGCGGGCTTGAAATGATCGTGTTGCTGCGCCGCGCCGTCTCCAGTTCGGAAACGATGCGCTCGGCGACGATCTCCTCCTGGCCCGGATGCAGGTTGCAGGGGTCGAGGTAGAAATAGCCGTGCTCGACCTCGTGATCCCGGACGATCACCGGCTGGTCACCGCGGGCCAGCGCATCGGCGAGGTCCCAGGCGGTGATATGCGCCTGCTCGGGATCGATCGAGAGCTTCATCCGGTCGAGCGGGTTATGGGTCGGGTCGGGCTCGATCACGGCGGTGACGCCGGGCCGCTCGGTGAAGCGGGCGAGCCAGAGATCGAGCGCGCGCTGCTCGCGGGCCCTGATGCCGGCATGGTCGCGCTTCTCCCAGGCCTCCAGCGCGGCCATCGTGCCGAGCACGCTTTCCTTGCCGATCTTCATGCCGCGGCCGATGCCGCCATTCTGGATGAAGGCGGCGCGGACGAGGTCCTTGCGGCCGGCGACGATGCCGCCGGTCGGCCCGCCCAGGAACTTGTGGGAGGAATACAGCACGATGTCGGCGCCGGCTTCGAGGAAGCCGCGCAGATCGTATTCGGAGGCCGCGTCGACGATCACCGGCACGCCATGCTCGTGACAGACCGCCGCGAACTCGTCGAGCGGCATGAGCCCATACTGCACCGTGTGATGCGAGACGACATAGAGCGCCGCAGCCGTCCGCTCCGTGATCGCGCCGGCGAGCTGGTAGGCACGGGCGCTGGTGGCCTGTCCGACGACGACCGGCGTTGCGCCGGCGAGCCGGATCGCCTGATCGACGGGCGCCCCATAGCCGACCATATGGCCCATCATGATCACGACCTCGTCCTGAAGGTTGCTGGCATCCGGCAACTGCTCGACGGCATAGAGATCGTCGCCGGTCATGGCGCCGGCGATCGCGAGCGTGATCCCGGCCGAGCAGGAGGCGGTGACGAAGCCGGCCTCGCTGCCGCAGAGCCGCGCGATCACGGCGCTGGCCTTGCGCTGGAGATCGTCGATCTCGACGAATTGCGGCAGGATCGCCGTCATCGCCGCGATCGCCTCGGGCACGACGATCGAGGCGCCGAGCGAGGTCATCGTTCCCGAGACGTTGATGACGGGGCGCAGGCCCAGCGACGGGCGGATATCGGAAGCAGACATGGTGTTCTCCTGGAAAACGGGCAGTGGGGCTTGGGCCCCGATCATGAAACGGCGACGATCGCCTCGATCTCGACGGTGATCTGGCGGGGCAGCGAGCCGAAGCCGACGGCCGAACGGGCGTGCTTTCCGGCCTCGCCGAACACGGCGACGAAAAGGTCGGAGCAGCCGTTGATGACGGCGGGATGGTCGCTGAATTCTGGGGTGGCGTTGACCATGCCGAGCAGCTTGACGACACGCCTGACGCGGCCGAGATCGCCGAGCGCTTCATGCAGCACGGCGAGCAGGTTGAGCCCGGTCAGCCGGGCATGCTCATAGGCCTCGGCGACGCTGACGTCGCGGCCGACCTTGCCGGTATGGAGCCGGCCGTCCTCATGCGTCGGCCCCTGGCCGGAGAGGTAGATCAGGCCGCCTTCCTGGACATGGGTGGCGAAATTCCCGATCGGCCGCGGCAGCTCCGGCAGCGCGAGGCCGAGCTTCGCCAGCCGCTGGTAGGGCGTGGTGTCGGGGAGGGTGGACAGGACAGCGTTCATGGGTTCCTCAGGCCGAATCGGGACGGAACCCGGCGAAACGTGACAGGAAGGAGCGCAGCCGCTCATGCGGCTGCTCTCCGAAGACCTTTGCGGGCGGCGCGTCGATGACGATCCGGCCCTGGTCGGTGAAGACGACGCGGTCGGCGACGTCCCGCGCGAAGGCCATCTCATGGGTGACGAGGATCATGGTGCGGCCCTCGGCGGCGAGTTCCTGCACCACCGCGAGCACCTCGCCGACGAGCTCGGGGTCGAGCGCGGAGGTGATCTCGTCGAGCAGCAGCACCTTCGGCTCCATCGCGACGGCGCGGGCGATGCCGACGCGCTGCTGCTGGCCGCCCGACATCTGCGAGGGCATGGCATCGACCTTGGCCGCAAGCCCGACACGGGCGAGCCATTTCTCGGCGATGGCGCGCGCCTCGGCTTTGGAGCGCCCCCGCGACTTCATCAGGCCGAGCATGATGTTCTGCGCGGCGGTGAGATGCGGGAACAGGTTGAACTGCTGGAACACCATCGCCGCATCGACGCGGATCGCGGCGAGTTCGCGATCGTTGCGGCGCCTGCGGGCGCCCTCGCCGTCGCGATAGCCGACCTCGGTGCCGTCGATCCGGACCGAGCCGCCGTCATATTCCTCCAGGAAGTTGATGCAGCGCAGCAGCGTGGTCTTGCCGCTGCCGGAGGGGCCGATGATCGCGACGACCTCGCCTTTGCCGACGGTGAGATCGACACCCTTCAGCACCTGATTGGCGCCGAAGGACTTGGTCAGCCCCTCGATCGCGATCACCGGCGTCGCGGCGGAAGCACGGGCATCCGTCTCGGCCATGGATGCCTCCTTTCAGACGAAGCGCTTCTCGAGCCGGCGGCTGAGCGCCGAGAGCGGGAAGTTGATGGCGAAATACATCAGCGCGCCGATGAGATAGAGCGGCAGCGCCACATGGGTGCGCCCGATCACCTGCTGCAGCGACAGCATCAGGTCGACGATCCCCAGTAGCGAGACCAGCGAGGATCCCTTCACGGTGTCGACGACGCTGTTGACGAAGGGCGGGAGGAAACGGCGCACGGCCTGCGGCGCCAGCACATGCGTGAAGCGGTCGAACAGGGTGAGCCCGATCGCCTTGGCGGCTTCCGTCTGGCCGGTCGGGATCGACTGGAACGAGCCGCGGGTGATCTCGATGATCTGCGCCGATTTGAACGCCGTCAGCGCGACGATCGCTGCGAGCAGGCTCGGCAGATTCACCTTGATCGCCGGCAGGCCGTAATAGACGAAATAGAGCAGCACGAGGATCGGCACGCCGCGCACGAAATCGGCATAGAGCCGGATCGGCGCACGCGCCCAGAGCGGCCCGAAGGCGAGCACGCAGCCGAGCGGCAGGCCGACGATCAGCGACAGCACGATCACGCAGGCCGAGACCAGCAGGGTCGTCAGCAGGCCGTCGACGAGGAAGGGCAGGGTCTGGATCAGCGTCGCCATGCCGTCACCGCGCGATCGCGTAGCGCCGTTCGGCCAGGCGCAGTAGCAGCAGGATGGCGTAGCTGGTGATCAGGTAGATCGGCGTCGCCAGCAGATAGACCTCGACCGTGCGGAAGGTCTGGGTCTCGATCCAGCGCATGCCATAGGCGAGCTCCGGCACGGCGATGGCGGAGGCGATCGAGGTGTCCTTGAACAGCGAGACATAGGTGTTGGAGAGCGAGGGCAGGGCGATGCGCATCGCGGTCGGCAGGCGCACATGCCAGAGCACCTTCATCGGGGTGAGCCCGATCGACTTGCCGGCCTCGACCAGCCCGCGCGGCACGGCCTCCAGCCCCGCCCGCATGACCTCGACGAGATAGGCGCCGGAATAGATCGAGAGCGTGGCGACGAAGGAGGTCACGGCGTCATATTGCAGGTCGATGGCGCTGGGGATGCCGTAGAAGACGAGATAGACCAGCAGCAGCAGCGGCACGTTGCGGACGAATTCGACATAGGCCGCGATCAGCGGGCGCGCCCATTTCGGGCCGTCGAGACTGATCAGCGCGAGCACGAGGCCGATCGCCATGCCGATCGCGATGCTCACCGCCGCCAGTTCGAGGCTGAGCAGCAGCCCCTCGAACAGCTTGCCGGCATAGCGCCAGACGATCGCGAAGTTGAAATGGTAGTTCGCCATGGTCCCGAGGATCCGCCTGGATCAATTCAGGTTCTGATGGAAACACGCGGTCATCCCGGGCTTGACCCGGGATCCATGCCTGAACCTAGATCGAAAGCGTTCCGGAATGGATCCCGGATCTCCGCTTCGCTGCGTCCGGGATGACCCGCGTTTCCAGCACAACAAGATAGGCTCTAGCGCCGGGAAGGAAGGGCGCGGGCGCGCCCTTCCGTCTACGAAGCATGGGACGATCAGAAGCGCGGCAGGCCGGGCTGGCGCTGCGGCGGTTCGGCGCCGAAATACTCCTTCACCGCCGCGTCGTAGAGCTCGTTCTGGTGGCCGAAGATCGCGATGTCGAAGGTGGTGTTGACGAAGCGCACCCAGTCCGGGTCGCCCTGCTTCATGCCGGCGCCGTAGAGCATCGTGTTCCAGGACTTGCCGGCATCGGCATATTTGTCGGGATGGCGCTTGGCGAGCCACCAGACGGTGGAGAGATCGACCGCGGCCGCGTCCGCCCGCTTGGAATCCAGCGCCAGGATGACGTTGGCCTGGCTGTCGAGCTGCATCACCGTCGCCTGCGGCAGAACCTTCTTGACCGAGGCCTCGGCATCGACATTCTGCAGGATGGAGACACGGGCCGAGGAGCCGGCCTTGAGCAGCGCGTCGAAGCTCTTCTTGTCGCTGTCCGGGCGGGTCAGCAAGGCGATGCCCTCGACATAATAGGGGCGCGAGAACGCGATGAGCTGGGCGCGCGCCGGGGACATGGTCATGAACTGGATGACGATGTCGACCTTGCCGGTATTGATGTTGGGGATGCGCTGGGCCGCGTCCTGCCGGACGAACTCGACCTTGCTGGCGTCGTCGAACAGGCCCTTGGCCAGGATCCGGCCCATGGTGATGTCCATGCCGACGAGTTGGCCCTTCTCGTCCTCGAAGTGCCAGGGCGCATTGGTGGAGCCCGTGCCGACGATCAGCTTGCCGCGATCGAGCACCGTGCGCAGCAGGCTGTTCGGCGCGGATTGCGCCGCGGCCTCCCGCGCCGTGCTCGCCGCCGCGGCCAATGCGAGGCCGCCGACCAGTCCACCCTTCAGCAGAAGCCTCTTGCCTTCATCCGTGTCGCTCATTGGCGATACCCCTCTTTGCAAGATTAATCCATAATTACAGAATGTATCTTGTAGTAAGGGATGCTAGTGAGGCTTTCGCCTCGAAGTCAAGCGCCAGGGCAGCGGAACGAGGCTCCGAATTTTGGTGTATACCAGGCGCGCCGCTCATCGCAGCCGGCGTGGCGCGGCGATGTCTCCGGGCAACCGTCGGGCCTGAATCCGGTGGCGTTGCAGGGCGGCACGTTTTTTCGCATTGCGGCAGAACGATCCTGATTGCCTCGCGTCGGTTCCAACGGGCAGCAGCGCCTGCAACTGCCGAATGGTCATGCCCTCGCGATGCGATCCGTGGGAAGCATTGACAATCTGGTATATACCAAATCATTCTGCCCTCTCGGCCATTCAAGCCGCCAGAATTGGGAGGGGTATTCGATGGTGCCGGTCTCTCGCCGTACTGTGCTCGCCGCCGGTGCAGCCCTGCCTCTCCTGGGCCTCAGGGCCCGTGCTCAAGCCGCGGGCAAGGTGCTGCGCTTCGGCCTGTCGAGCTTCCCGCCGAGCCTGCAGCCCTGGCTCCATACCGGCACGGCGGCGCTGACGGTGAAGCTCCTGATCTTCCGCGGCCTGACAGGCTTCGACGAGAAGGGTGAGGTCCGGCCGGAGCTTGCGGAATCCTGGGCCCGCGAGGGCGACACCACCTGGGTCTTCAAGCTCCGCGAGGCCACGTTCCAGAACGGCAAGCCGGTGACGGCCGAGGATGTGAAATGGACGCTGGAGCAGGTCGCCGCGCCCAATTCCACCGCCTTCCTCAAGGCCGAGTTCGGCGGCGTCGAGCGCATCGAGACGCCCGATACGCGCACGGTCCGCATCGTCATGAAGCAGCCGACGGTCACGCTGCCGGTCTGGCTCGCGAGCCCGCATATGCCGATCATCGCCAAGGACTCGATCGAGGGCCGAGCCGGGCTCGGCGTCGGCGCCGGCCCCTTCGTGCTGAAGGCGCAGGAGCGCGGCGCCTCGATCGAGGTCGCGAAATTCGACAAGTACTACAAGCCCGGCCTGCCGAAGCTCGACGGTGTCAAGCTCGTCGCCTATGCCGACGAGAACCTGCGCGTCGCCGCGCTCCAGGCCGGCGATGTCGATCTGATCGAATATGTGCCGTGGCAGTCGATGGCCACGATCGAGAAGGATGCCCGCCTGCGGCTCGTCGCGGCCGACGGCCCCTTCATGGGGCTGAACTTCAATGGCGGCGCCGGGCCGTTCAAGGACGTGCGTTTGCGCCAGGCGGTGGCCCATGCGGTCCGGCGCGAGGACATCGTCCAAGCCGCCTTCTTCGGCCGTGGCAGCAAGCTCGAAGGCATCCCGATCCCGTCGAGCAGTCCCTATTTCGACAAGGGCCGCTCGCAGTTCTGGAACTACGACCCGGCCAAGGCGAAGAAGCTGATGGCCGAGGCCGGCATGGCGAACGGCTTCGCCTGCACGCTGCTCTCGACCGCGCAATACGGCATGCACAAGTCGACCGCCGAGGTCGTGCAGGCCAATCTCGCCGAGATCGGCATCCAGGTGACGCTGAACCTGCCGGACTGGGCCGCGCGCGTCGATCTCGCCGGCAAGGGCCGCTACGACTTCATGATCCAGGGCACGACTCCCGACAATAACGACCCCGACGGCCTCGCGCCGCTGCTCGACGGCGAGCTGCCGCCGAGCATGGCCCGGAGCTGGCAGATCCCGACGCCCGAGATTCACGCGCTCTTCGCCAAGGGCCGCGCCGAGTTCGACCCGGTGAAGCGCAAGGCGATCTATGCCGAGCTGGAGAAGGTCGCCCTGGAGCAGGCGCCGATGGTCGGCCTCGCCTGGCGCTCGCAGGGCTACGCCATGGTCAAGGGGCTCGAGGGCTTCAAATGCTATCCGGGCGGGACGAATTTCTTCTCGGCCTATTCGCTGGACGAGGCGGCGCTGGCATAGCTGCCTGCGGCAAAGCGCGTCGTTCTCGGGCTTGACCCGAAAATCTCTTCCCGGAAGAGGCGCGAGAGCCTCCGCGACATGAGATGCTCGGGTCAAGCCCGAGCATGACGGCGCGCTTCAGCAGCGACGAAACACTCACCCCGCCCGCGTCGTCCGCTCCAGCCGGGCGAAACGCTCCAGCCGGAAGGGCCGGGGATCGATCACCGGCGTGCGGCCGCTGACGAGATCGGCGATCAGGCGCCCGGCGCCGGGGCCGATGCCGAAGCCGTGGCCCGAGAAGCCGGTGGCGAGGAAGAAGCCCGGCAGGCGCGGCACCTCGCCGATGACGGGCACGGCGTCTGGCGTGGCATCGATCAGCCCGCCCCAACTCTCCCTGATCCTGAGGCCTGCGAAGGCCGGGAAGGCTGCGACGAGATTGTGCTGCGCTTCCCGCAGGATCGCCTCGGACGGCTTGGGATCGAGGATGCGGTTGCGCTCGAACGGCGTTTCCTGATCGAGCGACCAGCTCCTCGGCCTGCGCACCTCCTCAAGGAAGCGTTCGCCGAGGCTCAGCCGCAATTCGTGGCGCTGCTTCACCAGCGACGGCAGGAAATCGAACAGCAGGCGGAAACTATCCGGCACGATCTCGGCCACGCTCGCGCCGCGATGGGCAATGGTGTAGCCGCCATCCTGCCGCTTGCGGAAGGCGAAGTCGGAAGCGCCGACGGCATGGCTTGGCGGCCCGTCGAGCGGTTCGGTCCGGAACACCGAGCCCAGCACCTTGAGCGCCGGCAGGTCGATGCCGAGATTGCCGAGGAACAGGCGCGACCAGGCGCCGCCCGCCAGCACGACGCGCTGGCAGGCGATCCGGCCGCGCTCGGTGACGACGGCGCCGACGCGCCCGCCTGCCGTCTCGATGCCGCGTACGGCACAGCGCGTCAGAACGGTGCCGCCATGGCGGCGCAGCGCCCGCGCCATCGCCGGCACAGCCTTCTGCGGCTCGGCCCGGGCATCGCTCGGTGTGAACATCGCGCCTGCATAGGCGCGCTTTCCCCCGGGCAGGACCGTATCGATCTCGCGCGTGCTCAGGAGGCGCGTATCGAGCTGGTAGGTCTTCGCATGCTCGAGCCAGGCCTCCTGTTCGGCATGCCTGGCGGGCGTGTCGGCGACATAGACGATGCCGGAGCGGGTGAAGCCGGTATCGCCGCCGACGAGCCGGTCCATATCCTCCCAGAGCCGCATGCTTTCGAGGCCGAGCGGGATCTCGCCGGGGTCGCGCCCCATGACGCGAACCCAACCCCAGTTGCGGCCGGACTGCTCGTGTCCGACCTCGCCCTTCTCGCAGACGGTGACCGAAACGCCTTCGCGCGCCAGGAAAAGAGCGGTGCTGATGCCGATGATGCCGCCGCCGATGACCACGACGTCGCTGGAAGCGGGCAGGGTCGGGTCCGGTTCGATGGTCTCGATGGTGATGCCCATCAGGATGGCTCCGGCGGCGGGAGGGAGAGGCGGGAAGGCTGGTGATGGGGGGCTCAGCTCAGGCGGGGACAGGCGGCGCGGAACTGCGGAAGACGACGTGATGGGGGTGATTGACCGAGCGCATGTACTCGACGGGCCGCCCTTCACCGTCGCGCGCAACGATCCGCAGCACCAGGGTCGGCGAGCCCGGCGCCAGCGCCAGCAGCCGCGCTTCCTGCTCGGTCGCGGTGCCGACGCTGATCTCGCGGTCGCGGATGCTGATCTCGATGCCGTAGCGCTGTCGCAGCAACTCATAGAGCGACTGGCCGGAGACGAGGTCCTCGGCCGACAGGCCGGGCACGCTGCCGGCCGGCAGATAGCTGGTTTCGATGCAGAAGGCCTCGTCGTTCACGCTGCGCAGGCGCCGCGCCATGATCAGCGTGCTGCCGGGCGCCAGTTCAAGGCGCTGGGCGATGCTCTCGCTCGCGCCTTCCTCGCCGAAATGCAGGAGCTTGCTGCCGGGCTCGCCGCCGGCATTGCGGATGATGCGGGTGATACCGAGCGAGGCGGACGCATCGATCGGCCGCGACACCTGCACCAGCGGGATGCGCGTGCCGCTGGTGCCGTTGCGCTCCAGCACATTGCGCTCGACCAGTCGGTCGATCGCCTTGCGCACGGTCATCCGATTGATGCCGAGCGCGTCGGCCAGCGTCCGCTCGGAGGGGATGCGATCGCCGGGGCCGTAATCCGGCCCGCCGATGAGGTCGAGGAGGTAGTCCTGCACCTCGACATAGATCGGCTTCACCCCCCTCAGCAGGTTGGGCTGGCCTTGCGCGTCGGTCGCCATGCCTTTCGACGTCCGTCCCTGTCGGAGGCCGAGCCGCGGCGCCTTCTTCGTCTTGAGGGCGAAGCGGTCGCGGAGCGCTGCAGGGCGGGAGGGGCGTTTGGTCGGCATCTCAACAGGCTTGACAGTGATTGGTATATGGAATTGGTGTATACCAATTCTGCTGCCCAGTTTAAAGCCCGCTCGGGAGCCCGTCCATGTCCCTCGCCTTCGACCGTGACGCCGTTCTGTCCGGGCTGGAGCCGACCCGCGCCGCGCTGCCGCAGGCCTATGCGCTGGGGCAGGAACTGGCCCCGAAGATCGACCGCATCTTTCTCATCGCCTGCGGCTCGGCGAACCGGGCGATGCTCGGCATCCAGTACTGGCTGGAGCGCTATTCGCCGGGCATCGAGGTCCGGCGCTATTTCCCGGCCGAGTTCATGGCGATCGATCCGCCGCGCCTGAATGAGCGGACGCTGATCCTGCTGGCCTCCAAGTCCGGCACGACGCCGGAGACCGTCACCGCCGCGCATTTCCTCAACGGCAAGCCCTGCCGGGTCGTCGCCTTCAGCCAGTATGGCGAGAAGCCGCTGGCCCAGGCTGTGCCGCGCCATTTCCTCGTCGGCGATACCAGCGAGTCCTTTGCCGCGATGTTCATGCTGATGCAGGCGCTGATCGGTGGCCTGATGGCCGCCAAGGAAGGCTGGCCGCTCGGCGACAAGCTGCTGTCCTCGCTCGACGCATTGCCGGCGGCGATGTGCGACGCGGCCCAGCAGAACGAGGCTCGCGCCGCAGCGGACGCCGTGACCTATGCCGGAGACGACCGCATCTACCATGTCGCGTCGGGGCCGGGCTTTACCACGGCCTATGTCTTCGGCGTCTGCATCCTCATGGAGATGCTCTGGCTGCACAGCTACCCGATCGAGGCGGCCGAGTTCTTCCACGGCCCCTTCGAGATCGTCGACAAGCAGACGCCGCTGATCCTGATCACCGGCGAGGATCCGAGCCGGCCCCTGATGGAGCGGGTCGTCACGTTCTGCGATACCTATGCCGGGCGCGTGATGAACTACGATTCCCGCGCCTTCGCGATGAAGGGCATCGACCCGGATATCCGCCCGATCGTCGCGCCCTATATCCTGCAGGCGGCGCTCAAGCGCTTCTCGGCGCATCTATCCGTGCTGCGCAACCAGCCCCTGACCACCCGCCGCTACATGTGGAAGGTGGCGTATTGAGGCGCCCGTGACCCCCTCCCGCCCTCGTGCCAAGTGTCTGACTGGACATCTTTCGAGCCCTCATCCTGAGGAGCCATTCCCTTGGGAATGGCGTCTCGAAGGATGCTCCAGAAGGCTCCCGAACCATCTGGAACATCCTTCGAGACGCCCCTGCGGGCCTCCTCAGGATGAGGGCTCGGTATCCTTCTCGGCGATGGGGGATTGGGCCTGATGAAGCACCGCCTGCTCGGCCTCGGCGACAACACGGTCGACACTTATGTCGACCGCGGTCTTCAGTTTCCCGGCGGCAACGCGGTCAATGTCGCGGTGCAGGCAAGGCGGCTCGGGGCGCAGACGGGCTATCTCGGCTGCCTGGGCTCGGACGAAGCCGGCATGCATATCGTCGACGCCCTGCGGTCGGAAGGTGTCGACACCGCTCGCTGTCGCATCAGGCCGGGCTCCAATGCCCGCGCCTTCATCGGCCATGACGGGCAGGACCGGCGCTTCCTGCGCTCCGAGCGCGGGGTGCGCGGCGAATGGGGCGCCATCGACGCCGCGGACCGTGCCTATATCGCCAGCTTCGACCTCGTCCATTCCAGCATCTACAGCGAACTCGGCGATGCCCTGCCGATCGTCCGGGCTGCGGCCCGGAGTCTCTCCTACGACTTCTCCGAACGCTGGAGCGACGAGAACCTCGCCGCGACGCTGCCGAGCGTCGACATCGCCTTCCTGTCGCACCCGTCAGCTTCCGACGCGGAGTGTCGCACACTGATGGAGCGCTGCTCCGGCTGGGGTGCAGGGATGGTCGTGGCGACGCGCGGTGTGAAGGGCGCTCTCGCGCTCGCCGACGGCCGCCTCCACGAACAGCCGGCCAGCTCTGCATCCGTGGTGGATACGCTCGGCGCCGGTGACGGTTTCATCGCCGCCTGCCTGCTGGCCATACTCGACGGAGCCGGCATCGCCGCGGCGCTTGCGGCGGGTGCCGAACAGGCGGCGCAGGTCTGCGGCTATCAGGGCGGCTTCGGTCATGGCGTCGCGTGGGCGCCTGCTGCCGAGGTGCCGGTGATCTGAGGGAGGAAGACAGAGATGGCGTGGCGGATCGGAATCGATTCCGGGGGCACATTTACCGATATCTGCCTGTTCGAGGATGCGACCGGCATGGTCGCGGTCTGGAAAGTGCCGTCGACGCCCGACGATCCCTCCCGCGCCATTGCGCGCGGCACGCAGGAAGGGGTCGAGCGCGTCGGCGCCAGCCCTGCCGATATCGCCTATTTCGGCCATGGCACCACGGTCGGCACCAATGCCCTGATCCAGCATCGCGGCGTGAAGACAGGGCTGATCACCACCGAAGGCTTCCGCGACCTGATCGAGATCGGCCGGCAGAAGCGGCCGGATCTCTACGATCTCCAGGCGGACAAGGCGCCGCCGCTGGTCACCCGCGACCTGCGCTTCGGCGTCGCCGAGCGTGTCCGCCATGACGGCACGGTCGAGACGCCGCTGGACGAAGCGGCCGTGCGTCAGGCCGCGCGGGCGCTGAAGGGGGAAGGCGTCAAGGCAGTCGCCATCGGCTTCCTCTACGGCTTCGTCCGGCCGGAGCATGAGGAGGCGGCCAAGCGCATCGTCAGCGAGGAATTCCCCGAGGCCTTCATCTGCGCCTCGCATGAGGTCGCGCCCGAATTCCGCGAGTACGAACGCATCTCGACCGCCGTGGTCAACGCCTATCTAGGCCCGGTCATGCAGGGCTATATCCGCCGCCTCGCCGACCGCCTGAAGGACCTCGGCCTCAAGGCAGTTCCGCATCTGACGCAGTCGAATGGCGGCGTCATCGGCTTCGACATGGCGGCGCGCCTGCCCGTGCGGACGGTTCTGTCCGGCCCCTCGACCGGCGTGGTCGCGGCGCAGGCGATCGGGGCGATGATCGGTATCCCCAACCTGATCACCTTCGACATGGGCGGCACCTCCTCGGACGTCGCCCTGCTCGACGACGGCGAGGCCAAGCTCGCCTCGGAGGCCAATGTTCACGGCTACCCGATCAAGGCGCCGATGCTCGACATCCATACGGTCGGTGCCGGCGGCGGCTCGCTCGCCGCAATCGATTCCGGCGGGCTGCTCAAGGTCGGACCGCGCTCGGCCGGTGCCGATCCCGGCCCGGTCTGCTACGGACGCGGCGCGACCGAGCCCGCCGTCACCGACGCCAATGTCGTGCTCCAGACCCTGAACCCCACGCATCTGCTCGGCGGCCGCATGCCGATCGACCAGAGCCTGTCGAAACAGGCGATCGGCCGGCTGGCAGATGAACTCGGCCTCGACCTGATGGCGACGGCGCAGGGTATCATATCCGTCGTCACCGCCAACATGGCCAAGGCGATCCGCGTCATCAGCGTCCAGCGCGGCCATGATCCGCGCGACTATGCGCTGGTCGCCTTCGGCGGGGCAGGGCCGCTGCACGCCGCGCGGCTCGCGCGCGAACTCGACATGAAGCGCATCGTCGTGCCCCGCAATCCCGGCATCGGCTGCGCGCTCGGCCTGCTGCTCACCGACCTGCGCGCCAATTTCGCCACGACGCGGCTTGCGACACTTTCCGAGGCGCTCGTGCCTGACATGGCGGAGATCTTCGTCGCCTTGCAGGAACAGGCCGATCACTGGTTCGCGGAGGAGGGCGTCGCCTCGGCCGACCGCCGGCTGAAGCGCACGGCCGACCTGCGCTATCACGGCCAGAACTACGAGCTCGCCATCGACGTGCCGGACGGGCCGATCACGCCCGCGACCACTAGCGCGCTGGCCGAGGGCTTCGCCGCCGCCCACAAGCGCCTCTACGGCTTCGTCGCCGAAGGCGAGGCGGTCCAGCTCGTGACCTATCGTGTCGAGGCGGTCGGCCTCGTGCCCAAGGCCGCCTTCCGGCCGCAGCCCGATGCCGGGCCTGACGCCTCGCACGCCATCGTCGGCAGCCGCGAGGTCTGGTTCCCCGAGGCCGGCGGCTTCGTCGCCTGCCCGATCTACGACCGTGACAAGCTCAAATCCGGTAACCGCTTCGCCGGGCCGGCCATCGTCGAGCAGATGGATTCGACCACCGTGCTGCTGCCGGGCATGACCGCGACGGTCGAGCCCTATCTCAACCTGATCCTGGAGATGCCGTGATGACCGCGACCGCATCCGTCAGCGTCGATCCGATCACCGTCGAGGTCATCGGCTCCTCCTTCGCCTCCATCGCCGAGGAGATGGGCGAGGCCCTGGTCAAGGCGAGCTATTCCACCAACATCAAGGAGCGCCGCGACTGCTCGACCGCGCTTTTCGATGTCGAGGGCCGGACGCTCTGCCAGGCCGAGCATATCCCGATGCATCTCGGCTCGTTCATCGGCATCATCCCGCATATCCTCAAGCGTCATCCGGTGGCGGATATGAGGCCGGGCGACGTCTTCATCGGCAACGACGCCTATGAGGGTGGCGGCACGCATCTTCCCGATATCGTGCTGGCCGAGCCGGTCTTCCACGAGGGCGTGATGATCGCCTGGGCGGTCAACACCGCGCACCACTCGGACTTCGCCGATCGCGGTCACGCCCATATCTACCAGGAGGGCCTGCGTATCCCGCCGATCCGCCTCTATGACGGCGGCGTGCTGATGAAGGACGTGCAGGAGTTGATCCTGCTCAACTGCCAGGTCCCGCGTGAGCGCCTTTCCGATCTCCGCGCCCAGATGGCGGCGAACCGCCTTGGCGTCGAGCGCCTGCGCGCGCTCTGCGACAAATATGGCCGCGATACCGTGCTCGCCGCCGGCAAGGCCTTGCAGGACTATGCCGAGCGCAAGATGCGCGCCGGCATCGCCTCGATTCCCGACGGCACCTATCGCTTCTCCGATTCCTTCGACAATCCCGAGATCGACGAGCCGCTGACCTTCTCCGTCGCGATCACCGTCGCGGGCGAGGAGATGACGCTCGCCTTCGACTCGCCGCCGCAGATGCGCGCGGGCTTCAACATGGTATACACCGCGCTGCTCTCGACCGTGTATTACGCGGTCAAGACCGTGGCCGACCCGACCATTCCGCCCAATGCGGGGCTGGCGCGACCGCTCACCGTCACCGCGACGGAAGGCACGGTTCTGAACTGCGTCCATCCGGCCGCCGTCAACGGCCGCATCGCGGCCTGCCAGCGCGTGGTCGACCTGATCCATGGCGCGCTTGCGCAGGCGGTGCCGGATCGGGTGATCGCCGCCTGTTCGGGCGCGGTCGCTTCCGCGACCTTCGCCGGCGAGCAGCCCGGCAGCGGCGAGCTCTGGGTCTATCTGGAGACGATCGGCGGCGGCTCCGGCGCCCGCACCAACAAGGACGGGCTCCACGGCGTCCATGTCCATATGACCAACACCTCGAACCTGCCGGTCGAGGCGCTGGAACTGGAATATCCGCTGACCCTGCTGCGCTACGAGCTGGTTGATGGTTCCGGCGGGGACGGCCGCCAGCGCGGCGGCATGGGCCTGCGCCGCGTCTACCGGGCCGAGGCGCCGTGCCGGCTGAGCGTCGACAATTCGCGCCTGACCTCGCGGCCCTGGGGATTGGCCGGCGGTGGCGAGGGGCAGGGCGGCTCGTTCTCGTTCAGTGAGGGCGTCGTGCCTTTCTTTAAGGGCGACGGCACGCTGGAGAAGGGCCAGATCGTCGAGATCATCACGCCCGGCGCCGGCGGCTACGGCCCGGCGGCCGAGCGCAGCGCCGAGGCGCGGGCCAGAGACAAGGCCGAGCAGCGGGGGTGAAGTTGGGAGCTCCCAACGTCATCCCCGTTCCGGAAGAGGCACGCCGTCATTCCGGGGCAAGCGCGTAGCGCTTGAGCCCGGAATCCAGAACCGATGCGGTTGATGCGAAAGGCGCCGAACCCGCGAACCCAGTTATCTAAGGGCGTCGGTTCTGGATTCCGGGCTCAGGCCTGCGGCCTGCCCCGGAATGACGCCGAGGTTCCGCACAAAATCAGCAGCCTCTAAGCCGCTAGCCACAGCAACGCATGCGACGAAAGCCTGAGCGTCGCCCCGCTGCCGACCTCGAACAAGCCGCTGCCGGACTGGAAAGGTACGTCGACCGCGACCTCCGTCGTGCCGATGCGGACGCCATAGCGCACGCTGGCGCCGAGGAACTCGCGATTGGCGACGGTGCAGGGCAGGGCGAGCATCCCATCCCCCGCCGCGCCCGCATCGCCGAGGCTGGCATGCTGCGGCCGGAAGACCAGCTTGGCGCCCTCTGGAACATTCGCTTCAGCCGGGACCGGAACCCGCGTCCCGCCCTCGATCTCGAAGACCCGGGTCCCGCCGCTGCCGGTCAGCTTGCCGCCGAGGATATTGGCCGTACCGAGGAAACCGGCGACGAACAGGTTCGCCGGCCGCTCATAGAGCTCCATCGGCGTGCCGACCTGCTGGACGACGCCGTCGTTCATCACGGCGATGCGGTCGCAGATCGTGTTCGCCTCCTCCTGGTCATGGGTCACGAAGATCGTGGTCAGGCCGAGGCGCTGCTGCAGGTCGCGCAATTCGCGGCGCACCTGCACGCGCATCTTGGCGTCGAGATTGGAGAGCGGCTCGTCGAGCAGCAGCACCTTGGGTTCGACCGCGACGGTGCGCGCCACCGCGACGCGCTGCTGCTGTCCGCCCGAGAGCTGCGAGGGCCGCCGTTCCGCGAGATGGGCGAGGCCGACGAGGCCCAAAGCCGCCTCGACGCGCCGCTCGACTTCGGCGCGCTTTACGCCGCGCTCTTCCAGTCCGAAGGCGACGTTGCGGCGCACCGTCATATGCGGCCAGAGCGCATAGGACTGGAAGACCATGCCGACATCGCGCTTCCAAGGCGGCAGGTCGGTGATCGGCTTGCCGCCGATCCGGACCTCGCCCGTATCGGCATGGTTGAAACCGGCGATCAGGCGCAGCAGCGTGGTCTTGCCGCAGCCGGACGGCCCGAGGAAGGCGAAGAACTCGCCGGGCTTGATCGCCAGATCGATGGTCTTGAGCACATGGTTGGTGCCGTAGGACAGGTTGACGCCTTCAATGTCGACGGCGACGGCGGGCGTGGTCAGGGAGACGGTCGCGTTCATGATCAGTGGCCCATTCCCTTGGCCTTCTGGCTGCGTTCGATGATGAGATGGGAGAGGAAGGTGCAGGCCGCGACGAGGATCACCGCGACGACGCCGAGCGCGGCGCCGGGGCCGCGCCCCGCCGCCGACTGCATGAAGACGTAGAGCCCGTAGGCCAATGGCGCGTCCGAGTTGGACTGCACCAGCATCAATGTCGCCGAGAGCTCGACGGCGGCCGTCGAGAACGAGGTGACGAAGCCGGCAAGGATGCCGCCCGCCATCAGCGGCACGACGATGCGCCGGACCGTGCGCGCCTTGGTGGCCCCGAGGTTTTCGGCCGCCTCCTCGAGCGAGACCGAGATCTGCTGGAGCGCCGCATAGCAGGCGCGCAGGGCATAGGGCAGGCGCCGGATCGCCAGCGCCAGCACAATGGTGATCCAGAGCGCGGCAAGTGGCGTCCCGTCCGGCAGGGTGATGCCGTAGAAGGTTCGGAGATAGCCGATGCCGAGCACCACGCCGGGGATGGCGAGCGCCGCGGTTGCCATCCAGTCGAGCCACTCGCGGCCGACCAGCCTGGTCCGCAGCACCAGATAGGCGATGGCCACGCCGAGCACGACGTCGATGCCGCCCGCGATCGTCGCGTAGATCAGCGTGTTCTTGATATAGACCGAGCTCTCGCCGAAGACGCGGCCGTAATGCGCGACCGTATAGGCGTCTGGCAGCGGCGAGAACGACCAGATCGTCGCGAAGGAGAGCAGCAGCAGGCCCAGATGCGGCGCCAGCACCAGCCCCAGGATCAGGATGACGATGCCATAGCCGAACACGGCCTCCATCGGCGTCATCACCCGCTTGGCGAGGCCGCCGCCGCCGCGCTGCGTCGTGGCGTAGTCACGGCCCTTCAGCGCCCGCGCCGAGAGCCACATCGCCAGCACGGAAGCGACGATCAGCACGACCGAGATGACATAGCCCATCGGGTCGGCGATGCCGATCGAGGTCACCCGCAGATAGGCCTGCGGGGCCAGCATGTCCTTGACGTTGAGCAGGAGCGGCGTCGCGAGATCGTCGAAGACCTTGACGAAGACGAGCGAGGCGCCGGCGAGATAGCCTGGCATCGCCAGCGGGAAGACGATGCGCCGGAACAGCCGGAAGCCCGACGAGCCGAGATTCTGCGCGGCCTCCTCCATGGCGCGGTCGACATTGCGGAGCGCCGCCGAGAGGTTGATCAGGATAAACGGGAAATAATGGACCGACTGGACGAAGATGACGCCGTTCAGTCCCTCCATGAAGTCGATCTTGAAGCCGAACCAGTCGTCGAGCAGCAGGTTGACCGAGCCGTTGCGGCCGAAGAAGAGCTGCATCGCCACCGCGCCGACGAAGGGCGGCATGATCAGCGGCAGGAAGCCGAGCGTCTGGACGATCGCCGCGCCGCGGAAGACGAAGCGCGTCGTCAGATAGGCCAGCGGCAGGGCGAAGACGGAAGCCCAGACCACAGACATCGCCGAGACATAGAACGAGTTCCACAACGAGCGCATGAACAGCTCGGTGCGGACGAAATCGTAGAAGTTCACCAGCGTGAAGGTCGATGTGCCTTTCTCGGTGAAGGCGACATAGATCACCGTCGCCACCGGCAGCACCAGGAACATCAGGAGGAAGGCGGCGATCGCCAGCGCCAGCGCGATCTGGCCGGGCGTGCCGGCGATGCGACGGGGGCGGCGCGAGGCCGTTGCGGTCGGGATGGCTGTCATGGTGGGTGCCGGGTGTCATCCCGTGCGCGCCGCGGCATGCAGATGCCGCTGCGCAGACACGGGACCGTTTTCAGGAAAAGGCGCCTGCTGGTCGCACTTCAGAAGAAGGCGCCTGCTGGTCGCGTGGTCCCGTGTCTGCGCCGCAGCGCTTCACGCTGCAGCGCGCACGGGATGACACGCGCGAGCTTACTTCGCCGCCTGGAGCGCCTCTTCGGCCTTGGCCTTGGCCTTGGCGTAGTGGTCGCGGGCGAAGCTCGCCCATTGCGCCTCGACCTCGGCCTGGCGGGCGCCCTTCTGTTTGCCGCCGGTGAAGGCGCCGCGCAGCTCCGCGCTCGCGGCCTGCGCCTCGCTCACCGGCATGGCGGCGACGAGCACGCGGGCTTCCTCGGCCAGCGCCTTGGCCTTGTCGTTCGGCTTCTTGGCGAGCGCCGCATCGACCTCGTGCAGCACCTTGTTGACGCCCTTCAGCCCGTCGAGCTGGAAGGAGATGAGCTGGTCGAACAGCGTGTCGACGACCGCGCTGCGGCCTTCCGACTTGTCGACGTCGAAGCCGATCATCTTCTGGAAGCGCGGATCGGTGAAGGGGTTCGGATAGTCGGCGCCGGCCTTGGCGTAGACGGTGGGGTTCACCGGCAGGCGGCGGATGCCGGGCTCGAGCAGCACCTCCTGGCCGGTCGGCGAGAGCAGGAACTCGATGAAGGCTTCGGCCGCGGCCTTGTTCGGCGGGTTGGCGACGATGCCGACATTGGCCGGGACCACGGTGGTCACGCTCGGATAGACGAACTTGACCGGGAAGCCCGAGGCCTGGGCCGAGAAGGCGAAGAAGTCGATGACGATGCCGACGCCGACCTGCCCGGAATTGACCTGCTCCGGCACGCCGAAGGAGCGTTCGCTGATGGCGCGGAAATTGCCGGCCATTTCCTTGATGGTACGCCAGCCCTTGTCCCAGCCCTCGCCCTGCAGGATCGTCTCGATCGTCAGATGGGTCGTGCCGGAGCGCGACGGCGCCGCGATCGCGACATGGTCGTAGAAGACCGGCTTGGCGAGGTCCTGCCACTCCTTGGGCTCGGGCAGCTTGTTGGCCTTGGCATAGCGGTCGTTCCACATGATGCCATAGCCGGAGGCGGCGAAGCCGAAATAGAAGCCCTGCGGATCGTTGATCGGATAGGAACCGATCTTCTCGGGTATGCCGGTCGCCTTGGGCTTGTAGGCGGTGAGCAGCTTCTTGCCCTTCAGCACCTCGAAAGCGTCTGGCGCCGAGGCCCAGAACAGGTCGACCTGGTTGTTTGCCTTGGTCTCCTCGACATATTTCACGCCGGCATTGGTGTTGCGGTTCTGCACTTCGAGCGTGACGCCCGGAACGGCCTTCTCGAAGGCCTTCTTGATGGGATCGGTGACGTCCTTGGAGAAGGAGGTCACCACCGTGACCTTGCCGGCCGGCGCCTGTGCCAGAGCGATGGCCGTAAACGAGGCGCTCAGCGACAGGCCGAGAGTGGCCGCAAGCGCGGTCCGACGATTCAACATGGCTTCCTCCCGAAGCGGATTTTTTGGGTCGACGTCGAGGTCGATGCCCTTGTCTCAGCAACGGTGATGCCAAGTGTCGGCGGCGTTGATTTCCTTGCGGAATTCGGGAGGAGGGGTCGTCAGATACCCCATTTCGGGGGCGCAGCGGTAACCTGCTCGAACCCCCGATGGGTCATTACGGTAACATCCGGTGACGTCGAGGACGTACCGAACATAAGACGCGGGTCATCCCGGACGGAGCGCAGCGGAGATCCGGGATCCATTCCGGAACCTTGATCGGAAGCGCTCCGGAATGGATCCCGGGTCAAGCCCGGGATGACCCGCGTGGCTCCGAGGAAAATCCCCCAAACGCAAGCTTTCAACTTTCAGTCCGCGAGCGCCGCGGCGCCACTCAAACCGTAGCGGCGCATCTTGAGGTAGAGCGTCTTGCGGGTGATTCCGAGTGCCGCGGCGGTGACACCGATGCGCCCGTTGTGGCGCTTCAGTGCGGCTCCGATGCCCTCCGCCTCGGCGATGGCGACCAGCTCCTCCAGCGTGCGCTCGGCGACATCGGCTGCCGTGGCACCGGCAACGGCGTCCTCGAAATCCTCGTCCATGCCGAGCAGGCTGCGCTCGGCGGCGTTGCGCAATTCGCGGACATTGCCCGGCCAGTCCTGCCGCGTCAGGCGCTGGAGCAGGTCGCGCCCGAGCGGCGGGGCCGAGCGGCCGACGCGCGCGGCGGCAAGCGCGAGGAAGTGCTGGAACAGCAGGGGAATGTCCTCGCGCCGGTCGCGCAAGGGCGGCAGGCGCAGCGTCACGACGTTGAGCCGATAGACCAGGTCCTCGCGGAAGCCACCGGTCCTGGCGAGCGCGGCGAGGTCGGTCTTGGTCGCGGCGACGATGCGGATATCGACCGCGATCTCCTTGTTGGAGCCGAGGCGCTCGATCCGCCGCTCCTGCAGGGCGCGTAGGAGACGGACCTGCGCCGCCATCGGCATCGACTCGATCTCGTCGAGGAAGAGCGTGCCGCCGCTGGCATGCTCGATCTTGCCGATCCGCCGGTCGCGCGCGCCGGTGAAGGCACCGGCCTCGTGCCCGAACAATTCGCTCTCGATCATCGTTTCGGGGATCGCCCCGCAATTCACGGCGACGAAGCGCCCGGCGCGGCGATTTCCGAGGTCATGCAGCGCGCGGGCCGCGACCTCCTTGCCGGTGCCCGTCTCGCCGAAGAGCAGCACGTCGGTATCGGCATCGGCGAGCAGGGCGAGCCGGCTGCGCAGGCGCGCGACCGCCGGCGAATGCCCGACGACGCGGGCGGCCCACGGGTCTTCGGTGTGGGCGCCGGCCCTGAGCAAGCGGTTCTCGATGATCAGCCGGCGGTATTCGCTGGCGCGCCGGATCGTCTCGATCAGGCGGACCGGATCGGCCGGCTTTTCGACGAAATCCCAGGCTCCTTCGCGGATCGCCTTCACCGCCATGGGAACATCGGCATGGCCGGTGATCAGCACGACCGGGATCTCGGCATCGATCGCGGTCACGGCCGCGAGCAGCCCGAAACCGTCGCGGCCGGGCATGCGGACATCGCTGACCAGCACGACGGAAGCGTCCCGCCCGAGTTCTACGAGCGCGGCATCGGCGGAGCGTCTGCCAATGACCGCGAAGCCTTCGAGTTCCAGCGTCAGCCGCCAGGCTTCCAGCACCTCGGCATCGTCATCGACGAGGACGATCTTGGGAGCGCTCATGCGTCGATTTCCAGCGGGGCCATGACGTGGGCTGTCGTCCCTTCGAGCGTGATCAGGAAGCGGGTGCCGGCAGGGCCGGTTTCGGCGACCGCGAGCGTGCCGCCGAGATCCTTGATGATGTTGTAGGACAGCGAAAGGCCGAGGCCGAGCCCCGAGCCGACCGGCTTGGTGGTGAAGAACGGATCGAAGATGCGTTCCAGATGCGCCCGATCGATGCCGGGGCCGCTATCGGCGACCCAGATCTCGACCCTGTGGCCATTCCGGCGTGCACCGATCGCGATGGCGGCGCCCTCCATGCCGGCGATGGCGTCAAGCGCATTGGCGATCAAATTGACCAGCACCTGCTCCAGCCGGATTTCCTCGGCATGGACATGGAGGCGTCCGGCCGGCAGCTCCCGCGTGAGCGTGACGCGCTCGGCTTCGAAACGCGGTTCGAACAGCGAAAGGGCGGTCTCGATCACATCGCCGACCGAGACCGGGTTTAGAACCACGCCGGGCTTGCGGGCGAACCGCCTGAGATGCGCGATCAGGTCGGCCGCGCGCGTCGTCAGCGCCTGGATACGGCCGATCGCCTTCTGCGCCTCCTCGGGCCGGCCGCGCTCCAGCAGCAGCGCGCCGTTATGGGCGTGGGAGCGGATCGCGGCGAGCGGCTGGTTGAGCTCGTGGCTGAGACCCGCCGCCATCTGCCCGAGCGCGGCGAGCTTGGCCGCCTGGATCAGGTCGTCGCGGGTCTGCCGGAAGACGGCGAGCGCCCGGGCGAGGTCGCCGAGCTCGTCATTGCCCGCCTTCGGCAGCAGCGCCGAGGACTGGCCGCTGGCGATGCTGGTCGCCGCCTCGGTCAGGATGCGCAGGCGCGCCACCAGATGGCGCCGGACATAGAACCAGCCGATCAGCAGAGCCCCCAGCAGCGACGCCGCGGCGATGGCGAGCAGCAGGTTCCGGCCGAGCCGGATCGCCTGCGCCGACCGGTCGGCGGCCTCCTTCGCGATCGCTTCGGTCCGCTGCACCTCCTGCGAGACCAGCGTGCCCAGCTGCGTGACGAGGCGGCGGCTTTCAGAGATCAGCCGCTGCGCGTCGGCGAGCGCAGCAAGCTCGGAGCGCTTGAGACCGGGCAGGCCCGTCGTGGTGTCGGCGAGCCCGACCAGGCGCTGCGTGATCTGCCTGACCGTGATCGTGTCCGGCCAGCCGGCGAGCGCCTTGGCCTCGATCTCGAGCTGGTCGACCGCCTCGCCGATGACATGGCCGGTCTGCTCCATGTCCTCGCGGGTCTGAACGGCGCCAAGCCTCCCGAACAGGCCGACGATCAGATTGGCCTGGGCGTTGAGCGTCATCAGCGCTTCGCTCTTGCGGGTCTCCTCGCGGATCGTGTTGGGCTTGGCGGCTGCCGCTTCGCTGCCGCTCCGGCCGAGTGCGGTGTCGATGTTGAAGCGGGCATCGTCGGTCAGCGGCTCGATCTCGTCGATCAGGTCGGCCTGGAGCCAGCGCAGTTCCTCGCTGACGCCGCGAATGCGCTCGGCCAATGTGAAGCGCCGCCCCGAAACGTCGTCGATCGCTCCGAGATTGCGCCTGATCTCGGCCGCGACGGCGGTCAGCGACCGCGCATCGAAGCCGGCGCCGGCCCGCTCCGACAGCACCTTGTCGAGTTCGCTCAGGCGCTCGTCGACCACGCGCCTTCCGCGCTCGTAGCCGTCGCGACGTTCGGCACTGGCCAGTTCAGGCATGCCGGCGATGACGCGCGCGCTGGCTTCGGCGAGCCTGGCGGCGGAGGCGAGGCCCGGCAGATGCTCGCGGGCGATCGCCGCCAGTTCCTTGCTGAGCCGCTCATAGGAGATGACGCCGACGACACCGGCGCCGACCGCGAAGAGGCCGACGCCGAGGAAGGCCGCGATCAACCGGCCGCCGATGCCGAAGCGGCGCCTGGGCAGGGCAGGCGTCATGGGCGGGTCCCGGTCAGGCTCTCGTCGCGCCAGCCCAGGGCCGCAAGCCGCTCGGCCGCCTGCCGCAGGCTGTCGCTCGCCTCTGCGGCGCGAGCCGCGATCGCGTTGCGGATATCGGCCTCGACCCGCGCCTGGTCCTCGGGCAGGGGCAGGCCGCGCGGCACGCGGACGAGGTTGCGGAACCGCCCGGGCTCTCCAAGTTCCGCGACCGAGACCGGCGGCTGCGTCAGCGCCGCCCGTGCCTGTGTCAGCAAGCTGGCGGCCTGCGCGTCGGGGCGCGTGAGCAGCGCCGCTTCCATCGTCTGCAGGCTGCGCCAGAGCCTGGCCTGATCGGTGCGGCGGAAGGTGATCCACTCGTCGAAGATCAGGTTGACCAGCTCGTAGCGCCCGGCCGAGAGCCCGGCATCGAAGCCGGCGTGGTTGAAGAAGCCATCCGTCGCCGCGAGATGGGGCGGCGTCTCGTCCGGGCCATAGGCCGAGGGCGAGACGGCGAGGCGCCCGATCCGGGGCTCGCGCAGCATCCTCTGGCCTTCCGGCGAGAGCACGAAATCGATGAAGAGTTCGGCCTCCTTCGGATTGGGCGAGGTTGCGAGCCTGGCGATGCTGGCCGGCGCGAACAGCGTCTCGCCGGGCAGGACGAAGCGGTTGCCTTCGCCCTCCGCCGCATTGGCTTCGGTCAGGAAATCGATGGAGATGCCGATGCCGAAGCGCCCGCGGGCAACGCCGGCATTCACGCCGAAGCTGCGCGCTGTGATCGTCGCGAGATTGCCGCCGATCGCCGACCACAGCGCCCAGCCGCGCTCCCAGCCGAGCGATTGCAGGAGGGCCTCGACCATCAGATGCGTGGTGCCGGAGCGGGCAGGCGAGGTCAGGCCGATATGGCCGGCATAGACGGGTGCTGCGAGATCGGCCCAGTTGCGCGGCACCGGCAGGCCGCGCGCCTCCAGATAGGCCGGGTTGTAGACCAGCCCGTAGCCGGAGACGGCGAAGCCGAGATAGCGCCCGCCGGGATCGTTGACCGGGTAGCCGGCGATGGTTTCCGGCGCGCCGGTCCGGCGCGGCCGCACCGGGGCCAGCAGGTTCGCCTGCTTCAACAGCTCGAAGGCGTCGGGCGCCGAGGCCCAGAACAGATCGGCCTCCGGCCGCTTGCGCGTGCGGATGTCGATTACCGCCGCCGTCGTCTTGCGCTGCACCACCTCGACGGCGATGTCGGGATGCCGTTTCCGGAAGGCGCTGCGGAACGGCTCGAAGAAGGAGGGCGGGAACGAGGTGATGATCTGGACGCGCCGGCCCTCGGCCATGCCGCCGGCGGGCCAGCCGAAGGCCAGCACGGCGAGGAGGACGAACCTGATCGTGACGGCGTAACGACCCATCCGACCGTCATATAGCCGGCTTGGCGGCCCGGCTAGGCTGGTGGGTCGCATGCGAACAGCCCGCACCCCTCGTTCCCGTCGATTGTGCCTCTGCGCCGGGCGTGCCACAGTTCGGCCTCATTCGCGGCGGGGTTCCTCATGAGCAGCACATCGACCGGCGGATTTTCCGCTGCACCGGGCCAGTTTCGCATCGGCCCGGTGATGAACAAGACCTTCGCGGTCCTCCGGCGCCAGTTCGGCAAGTTCGTCCTGCTGGCGCTCGTCCCGATGATCCCCATCTTCCTGCTGACGCTGGGTGCGCTGTCGTCGAGCGCGCCCGCGCCGTCGGGCATCGCCTTCGGCGCGATGCTGACGGGATTGCTGACCTTCGTGCTCCAGACCGTGGCACAGGCGACGAGCCTTTACGGCGCCTTCCAGGAAATGCGCCAGCAGCCCTTCACCATCGGCGACTCCCTGCGGATCGGGCTGGCACGCGCCATTCCCGTGATCGGCGTCGGCATTCTGGTCGGCCTTGCGACCGGTCTCGGCTTCCTGCTGTTCGTGGTGCCGGGCGTCATCATCGGCTGTATGCTTTATGTCGCCATTCCCGCATGCGTCATCGAGAAGATGGGCGTGAGCGCGAGCATCAAGCGCAGCGTCGCGCTGACCAGGGGCTATCGCTGGCAGATCTTCGGACTGTTCCTGCTCGTCGTCGTGATTTCGCTGGTCGGCGTGCTCGTGCTCGCGCGGATCGGCGGCGCCGGCTTCGTCGGGCAGACTCTGAGCTTCGCCTGGCAAGTCGTCTCGACTGCCTTCGGCGCAGTGCTGGCGGCGGTGATCTATCACGATCTGCGGGTGGCGAAGGAAGGCATCGACCTCGACACGCTGACGAGCGTCTTCGACTGACCGCAACCGGCCGTGCCGCCATCGGTCCTCACGGGCCGGTGGCGGCCGGCTCGTTCTTGTCGGCGCGGTAGCGGCCGAACTGCTGCTCGCGTTCGAGATGCGCGCGCTCGGCCGTGTAGAACGCCTTCAGGAAATCGAGCGTCTCGGCCGGCGGGATAGCTTCTTCCCAGCCGATCTTGCGGCGGATCTTCTCGCAGACTTGGTCCTGCATCATCTGCGTGTCGGGCGAGGGCGGCCTGCGCAGCAATTCCTCCAGAACCTGCAATTCGAAGGCGCCATAGGCGTCGAGCTGCTTGCGGTTGAAGACGAAGCGGCTCTGCGCCTCCGCGAGCTCGGCGAGCAGCGCCCGGCGCGGCACGGAGATGACCATGGTCCCGGCGATCAGATCGCCGGCACGCAGGTGGTCGCGGTTGAAGAACGGCAGGGCAGAGAGCGCGACCGCCCAGCCGAAATAGCTCGCCGCCGTCCAGAATTCCGCTCCAACCCCGATCTTCGGCACGGCGAAGAACAGCCCGAGCGGCAGGAAGATCTCGACCTCGCGCGTCAGGTTGCGGGCGACGATCGCGCCGGGCAGGAGCGGGCCGCCGCTGCGGTCGATCACCTTGAGGTTGACGATGCGCTTGCCGGGCGTCGCGCCCTGGCTCTGCAGCTCGAAATGGATGAAGTAGAGGTTCCTGAGCAGGAATGACAGGAACAGCACGACCGTGACCGTGACCGAGCCGGTGACGCCGTGCAGCAGCGTCAGGCCGAGCACGAGGAAGAGCAGGACGGTCGCCAGCATCCAGAACAGGAAGTCGATCAGGAAGGCGACGAGTCGCTCGCCGTGGTTGGCGACATCGACCTCCAGCGTCACGCCCTCCGGCGTGGTGATCTCGCGGCGGTTGCGGGTGATGCCGTCAAGCAGACGGTTGATGCGGTCAAGTCGCTGGGCCATGGCGTCCGCGTCTGCCGCTGGAGAGGAAATAGGCGGCCCATAGCGCGCCCGTCGCAGCGCCGATCGCGAGCCGCCAGGGCGTCGAGGCGATGAGCTGGCGCAGGCCGCCTTCGATGAGTCCCGCGACGAAGAGCATCAGCACGGCCCCGCCCGCGAGCCCGGCCGCCGCCTTGCCGGCCATGGCGAGGCTGTCGAGGCGATTGTAGCGCCCGGGAAACAGGATCTTCTCGGCGATGACGAGCCCGCCGGCGCCGCACAGGATCAGCGCGCCGATCTCGGTCACGCCATGGATCGAGACCCAGCCGATGAAGTCGACGAGCAGGCCGCGATTGGAGTGCAGTGCGAAAAAGGCCCCGAGCACGACGCCCTGGTAGCCGAGCAGCAGCAGCGTCGGCACGCCGCCGAAGACGCCGAGCCCGAAGGTCATGATCCCGATCGTGGCGTTATGGCGGAACAGGAAATTGGCGAAGACCACGAAGGAATCGACGAAGCCCGGCCAGGGTGCGAAAATTTCGGTCCGGCGCAACTGCTCGGCGGTGCTGGCCGGCCCGCGCCCGCCGGCCATGCTCTCGGGCACGAGCAGGCTGAACCAGGCTTCGTTCGGCAACACCATCAGGTAGCCGATGGCGATGCCGGCCGCGATGGCGAGCGTCGCCAGCAGGATATGCCAGCCCGCGCCGCGGACGGCCTGCGGGAAGCCGTGTTTCAGGAAGCCTCCGAGCGCTTCGAGGACGCCGATGCGCGGGCCGTAGACGACGAAGAAGGCGCGCAGCACCAGTCCTTCGAGATAGAGGATCAGGTTGCGGTCTAATGCGATCGAGCGGGCGACGGAGAGCGAGGAGGCGGCTGTCCGGTAGAGCAGGGGGAGTTCCTGCAATTCGGCGGCCGAGAGACGCGACAGGCCCTTCTTCTCGACGCGCGAGACGAGATCGTCGAGCACGCGCCAAGCCGTCTCGCGGTTGCGGCGGAACTCGGCGCTGCGCAGCGTCACGGTCGCGACCGGGGGCGGCGGAGCCGCCGTCGAGGCGCTGTTCGGTTCTATAGCAGCCCCCTCTGCTTGATGGTGAGGTAGCGGTTGACCAGGCCGACGGCGAGGCCGCGCGGCGGAATCTCCAGGCAATGCACGCCCATCCGCGCCAGTCGCTCCAGCACCACCGCGCGCTCGCGCTGCAGGTCGCGCGCGACGACCGCCTCGGCGACCGGCCGGAAGCCCGCGGGCTCGGCCTCGACGATATCGGCCAAGAGCGGGTCGCGCAGCGTGACGAAGATCACGGCGTGGCGATTGGCCATGCGCTGGAGGCTTTCGAGCAGGAGCCCCGCCGTCGTGGTGTCGATGAACTCGGTGAACAGGACGACCAGCGCCCGGCGCTTCAGGCGAGCGTTCAGCTCGGCCAGGCCCAGCGTGAAATTGGTCTCCTCGGCCCGATAACCGAGCTGGCTCGATGCGTTCTGGAGCCGGGCGAAGGCGCTGCGGCCAGGCGAGGGCTGGAGATATTGCCGGATGCGTGCATCGAAGCCGAACGAACCGACATGGTCGCCGCTGCGCAATGCGACCCAGCCGAGCAACAGCCCGGCATGGATCGCGTGGTCGAGGCGCGGCAGGCCGTCGATCGGCTCCGCCATCAGGTAGCCGGTGTCGAAGGCGAGCACGATCTGGTGGTTGCGCTCGATCCGGAATTCCTTCGACAGCAGCTTGAGATGCTTGGCCGAGTGCTTCCAGTCGATGAAGCGGTTGTCGAGCCCCTGGACATGGTCGCGCAGGGCCTCGAACTCGGTGCCTTCGCCCTTCTGGCGCTGGACCTTGATGCCATCGATGGCATCGCGGCTGAAGAACTGCACGGCGGCCGAGGCGATGCCGCGGATATCGGGCACGACATCGATCGTGAGCGCCTGCGGCCGGCGCTGGCTCCGGCCGGCGAGGCCGAGCGGCCCGTGCCAGCGCAGCCAGAGCGCCTCGATGACAATCCGTCCGCGCCGGAGCGGCCGGATCGGCAGCGTGACCATGCCCACCGTTCCCGGCGGAACCTCCAGCCGGGCAGGTTCGGGCGGCGCGGTATCGCCGCTCTGTTCGGGCAGGACCTGGATCGCGACCGCCCTTGATGCGCCCTCGATGCCGGCGCTCACGCTCAATTGCTCTTCGCTGCCGATATATAATCGCGGCGGGGCATCGACCGTGAGCGCCAATCGCGACGGCCGGACGCAGAGCAGGGCGTCGAGCCCGATCAGCGCCAGCACGAACAGGCCGAGATCGAGCGCGATTGGCCAGAGCGCCGGGTCATGGATCAGCAGGCCGATGGCGACCGGCACGGTCGCCCCGAAGAGCAGGACGGCGCGCGGTGTCGGCCTGATCATCGCGGCACGGCGACCTGGTCGATCAGTTCGAGAATGACCTTGTCGGCGACCAGGCCGTCGATCTCGGCATTGGGCGCGAGCACGATCCGGTGACGCAGCAGGGGCAGGGCGATGCCCTTGACGTCGTCGGGGATGACGAAGTCGCGTCCTTGCGTCGCAGCCCGCGCCCGGCTGGCCGAGGCCAGCATCGTCGCGGCGCGCGGCGAGGCGCCGGTCTCGATCGCCGGGTGCTCGCGCGTCGCGCGGATGAGATCGACGATATAGCCGACCAGCGGCTCGCCGAGCGCGATCCCGCCGACCAGCGCGCGCGCCGCCAGCAAGTGCTGTTCCGAGACCACCGAGGCGAGGCCGAACTCCGCGAGCTTCGGCATGGCGGCGCGGTGCCCATGGCGCGCGACGATGGCGAATTCCTCCTCGCGGCTGGGATAGGCGAGGTTGATCTTGAACAGGAAGCGGTCGAGCTGCGCCTCGGGTAGCGGATAGGTGCCCTGCTGCTCGATCGGGTTCTGGGTCGCCACCACCATGAAGGCCTCGCCCAGCGGATGGGTGGTGCCGTCGATGGTGACGTTGCGCTCGTTCATCGCCTGCAACAGCGCGGCCTGCGTCTTGGGGGGCGTGCGGTTGATCTCGTCGGCAAGCAGGATGTCGGTGAAGATCGGGCCGCGCGTCAGGTTGAAGCTGCTGGTGCGGAAATCGAAGAGATTGGTGCCGAGCAGGTCGCCCGGCATCATGTCCGGCGTGAACTGGATGCGCCCGAAGCGCAGCGAAAGCCCGGCCGCGAAGCTTTGCGCCAGCAGCGTCTTGGCCGTGCCCGGCACGCCCTCCAGCAGGACATGCCCGCCGCAGAGCAGGCTGACGAGCATCAGCTCGACGACCTCGTCCTGGCCGACGACGGCTTTGCGGATTTCGCCGCGAAGCCCTTCAGTGATCGTCGAGACGTCGCGGAGTTCCATGCGGCATGTCCTTGCGCCAGTGATGGAGCGCCTGCGCCGCGGCAAGCAGCGAGGCGAGATTGCGGGAGCCGGCCACTGGGTTGTCGGCCAGCCCGGCGAGCGGTTTCGGGTCGATGCCGCGCGCCTCGGACGCCTGCACCAGCCATGCGGTCAGCGCAGCGCCTTCGAGCCCGGCCGGCGCGCGCAAGACCCGCGCGGCGTCCTGCAGCGTCATCGCGATATAGCGCTGCAGGATCGCGGCATGGTGCCCGGCATAGTCGACGAGAGCTGCGGCATTGCCGATCAGGGCATGCCGGCCGGCATCGAGCCGGCGCGGCGCCGGCAGGGGCGCGCCGAAGCGTCCCATCGCCGCCCAGAGCAGCAATGCGATCGCTGCGACGATCTGGGCAAGTACGAGATTGAACGGGAATTCATAGAGGAATTTCAGCAGGTTGGGTGGCGATCTTCGGAAGCCGTGGATGGTCTCGTCGAAGACCAGCGTGCGGCTCCGGCCATCGGCCAAGGCTGCGACCATGTCGCGTACGAAGGCGGCATTCTGGCCCTTGCCGATGCCGTGGTTCTCGATCGGGTCGGGATCGGCCAGCACCAGCGTCCGGCGATTGCCCTGTCGCAACTCGCCGAGCAGGATGCCGTCCGGGGTCGAGATCAGCGGCGTGAGGTTGGAGCCCTTGATGAGCTGGAGCTCGCCCTGCACGGTCGGGTCAGCCGCGGTGATCACCTTGCTGTAGGACGTAGGCGGCTTGGTCCGGACGATATCGCCGCCACTGACCGCCGCGCTGAGCGCGGCTTGTACACGCAGCACCGGCGCAAGCTCCGCGTGGCCGATCCAGTCCTTGCGCCGCTCGCCCGGGCGCACGGTCCATTTCGGCAGGACGAGCAGGATGCGGCCGGCGGTTCCGAGCTTGTTGCGGTTCTCGTCGCTGGCGAGACTGCCTGCCGGCTCGGCGAGGATGAGCACGCCGCTCTCGCCGATCGCCTCCAGGGGCCGGTCCTCGGCGCGCAGCGTCCGGTAGCCCAGGCCATCGAGCAGGTCGTGGAAGGCGAGATGGCCGACGGCGGAATTGGAATAGCTGTTGGCGCCGGATGCGAGGCCCGCCGCCTCGCGCCCGCCCATTCCCGTCAGCAGCAGCGATGCCGCGAAGAGGGTGCAGAGCGCCGCGGCGAGCGCTGCGAGGACGCGCGGTTGGAAGGTCATTGCCGCCATCAGGCTGCTCCCGTCGCCAGAGAGCGCTTCAGCGTCTCGAACTCCTGCCGGCAGCCGAGATAATCCTGCTGCCCCGCCGGCCTTCCGCCGAAATAGGTCTGCTCGACCGACCGGACGATGGCGCCGAGCGCGCCGCTTCCCGCCTGCGGCAGGGAGACCTTGCGCAGGATCTCCCGGCTCGTCAGCGAAACCGCGAAGCTGGTGCCGAGCCGGAGTTTTATCTCGGCGAGGCTATTCAGCAGCAGCACATGCATGGCCTCGCCATAATGCCCCCGGCTGGCGAGGTCGTCGGCTTCGACCTGCGCTTCGTTCATCCGGGCGGAGGCATCGGACGAGCCGGCCGGGAGGTCCGCCGCCCTGATCCGGCGCGAGCGGCTGAAGGCCGGCAGGCTGTCGCGCAGGGACCAGATCGTCACGGCCACGCCGATGATGACGGCGCCCCAGAGCAGGAGGCGCGCCATGTCGGCCGAAATGTCGAACTTCAGCCAGTCCAGCCAGCTCGCCGCCTTCGCCTCGGGGGCGGGCATCTGCGTCTGGATGTCGTGGCGGCGGACAGCCTGCCTGACGATCTCGCCCGCATCGGTGGCCGCCCGCGCCACGCCGCCGAGCGCGACGGCGCAGAATGCAACGAGCGGGACAGGCAATCGCTTCACAGGCTTTCGAATCCGCATGCGGCCGAAAGCCAGTATGGCGAAGAAATCCGTCGCGCCATAGCCGGGGCATGCGCGGCGGGGCGAGGGGCCCCGCCGGCCTGGTGCCGTCAGTTCAGGCTGGCGCGCTTCATGAAGGTGCCGCCCTTCATGATGACAGGCATGTGCCGGCCCTGTCGGGTCAGCAGCGAGAGGTCCTTCAGCGGATCGCCGTCGACGACGATCAGGTCGGCATGGGCGCCGGCCGCGACCGTGCCGATCAGGCCTTCCATCCTCAGGAGCTTGGCCGCGACATGGGTCGCCGAGGCGATGACCTCGTGGGCCGGCAGGGCGCGGCCGCGGATCACGAACTCCTCGGACTGGTACTTGTGCATCTCGCCGAGCAGGTCGCTGCCATAGGCCATGGTCAGGCCGGCCTTCTTCATGATGGCGAGCGATTCCATGCCGGCCGAGCGCACGACATCGACCTTGGCGACCGAATCCGGCGGGAAGCCGAGCTTCGGCCCGTCCGAGACCAGCTTGTCATAGGTCACCAGCGTCGGAACCGCGACGGCGCCCTTGCTGGCCGCGAGCTTCGCCGTCTCGGCCTTGATCAGGTTGCAATGCTCCAGCGAATGCACGCCGGCCTCGACGCAGCGGCGGATGGCGTCGTCGGTATAGACATGGGCCGAGACATAGGTGCCGGCCATCCTCGCTTCCTCGACCACGGCCTCGAGTTCGCTGACGGAGAAACCGAGGAAATGGATCGGGTCGGTCGGCGAGGCGCAGCCGCCATTGGCCATGATCTTGATGAAGTCGGCCCCGCCCTTCAGCTCCTCGCGCGCGGCGCGGCGGACCTGGTCGACGCCGTCGCAGATGCGGCCGAGCGCGCCGAGGCGATGGCGCTCGATCACGCTCGGGCGGTCGTCATAGCGGCCGCGGAAATCGGCATGGCCGCCGGTCTGGCTCAGCGCCTTGCCGGAGATGACGAGGCGCGGTGTCGGGAAATCGCCTTCCTCCGTCGCCTGCTTCAGGCCGAAATCGGCGCCGCCGACATCGCGCACCGTGGTGAAGCCGCGCATCAGCATCGCCCGCATGATCCCGAAGGAGCGGGCGGTGACCAGCGAATCCGGCAGGCGGGAATTGGCGCCGAGATCGGCGACGCCGGCCACGACATGGACATGGGCGTCGATCAGGCCGGGCATCAGCGTCCTGCCCTTGAGATCGACGACCTTGGCCTTGGCCGAGGTTACGGATTTGCCGACCTCGCGGATGGTGCTGCCCTCGACGAGGACGCTGACGGGCGCGCCCGCTTCCGGCGCCGAGCCGTCGACGATGCGGGCATTGGTGAACAGGGTGGAAGCCACTTGCATGTTCCTTCAGTCAGGATGCGTCGGGGAAACGGGATCAGGCGGCCTTGTTGGCGGCGCGCGCGGCAAGGAAGGCCGGCACCAGCAGCGGCGCGAGCCGCTCGACCGGCGCGACATGCTCCTCGCGGTAATGGTGCTCGGGCGCGAGCAGATTGATCGTGCCGACGACCTTGCCGTCATAGATCGCGGGGATGTTGATCACGGAGCCGAGCCCCATGCTCTCGATCAATTCATGGTCGAAGAAGGCCCAGCGGATGCCGGCCTTGTCCTTGCCGAGATAGGGCTGGCGGCCGTCGAGCACATGCTTGCCCCAGGGCGTCGGGCCCATCGTCTTGCGGCCGGAGACCGGATACTCCGCCGGCCGGTTGGAATAGATGCGCGCGACCTCCTGCCCGTCGACATAGAGCAGCGTGAACAATTCGTGGCCGACGAGGCGGCGGGTGATGTCCTCGAAGGCCTTGAACACCGTGTCGGGCTGGCCGGGCTCCCTGATGAGGGCGGAGAGGGTGGCGAGATCGTCGGACATGGGCAGGCCTTCGGTTTAAGCGGCGGTCGGAGGGACCGGCGCCTTCGGGATGCACTCGGGCAGGATGCCCTGCGGCTTGAGATGCAGGACGAGGATGAGGGCGATGCCGATCAGCATCTCGCGCATGGCCGCGAGCTGGACCGGTTGCAGGCCCGGCACCCATTCGGTGACGAAGCGGGTCGCCTCCAGGAAGATCACGACGAGATAGGCGCCGAGCACGGCCCCGCTCGGGCGCCCGACGCCGCCGGCCGTGACGGCGAGGAAGATGTAGATCGTGATCAGCGGCTGGAAATGGTCAGGCGAGACATAGGACTGGAAATGCGCGTAGAGCGCCCCCGCCAGCGCTGCGATCGCGGCCGAAAGCGCGAAGGCCTGGAGCTTGAAGCGCAAGACCGGCTTGCCGGCGAAGGCGGCGAGCTGCTGGTCCTCGCGGATCGCCTTGAGCGCCCGGCCATAGGGCGAGGCGTCGAGCCGGCGCAGCAGCGCCCAGACGACCACCAGAACCAGCGTGGCGAGGCCGAGATAGAAATAGGCGAAGTTCTGTGTGCCGAGCTCGGCCTTGAGCGGCGCCTTGATGCCGGAGATGCCGTCCGAGCCGTTGGTCAGCCAGCGTTCGTTCAGCGCCACGAGCCGGATGACCTCGGCAAAACCCAGCGTGACGATGGCGAGATAGTCGTCGCGCAGGCGCAGCGTCGCGAAGGTGACGACGAGGCCGACCGCGGCTCCCACGACCAGCGCCGCGCCCCAGCCGATCAAGACCGGCGCGCCGGCCCCCGTCGCCAGCGCCGAGGCATAGGCGCCGACCGCGAAGAAGCCGGCGAGACCCAGATTGACCAGGCCCGCGCCGCCCCAGATCAGGTTGAGGCTGAGCGCGAGCAGGCCGTAGATGGCGCAGAGCGTCAGGGTGAAGATCAGATAGGACAGCATCAGGCGGCCCTTTCCCCGAGGATGCCGCGCGGGCGGAAGGTGAGCATCAGCAGGATCGCGACGAAGCCGACGCCGGTGCGATAGGTCGCGGGCACGACGAGCAGTGCCAGCTCCTCGGCGATGCCGAGCATCAGGGCGCCGACGACCGCGCCGGGGATCGAGCCGAGCCCACCTAGTACGGCGGCTGCGAAGACCGAGAGCAGCACGCGATAGCCGGTCAGCGGGTCGATCGAGGTGTCGAGCCCGATCAGCACGCCGCCCACGCCGGTCAATCCGGCGCCGATGAAGATCGTGACGATCGCGATCTTCGCGGGGTCGATTCCTTTCAGCCGGGCGAGGTCGGGATTGTCGGCGACGGCGCGCATCGCCTTGCCGAAGCGGGTATAGCGCAGGAACAGGAACATCGCCGCCATGATCGCGACCGCCAGCAGCAGGCTCTGGAGCTGCTGCGGGCCGATGCGCAGATCGCCGAAGCGCATGTCGCGCGCGATCGGCAGGTCGTAGCCGCGCATCTCGTTGCCGAAGATGAAGCGGACGATGTTCTCCAGCACGAGATTGAGCGCGATCGAGGCGATGGCGACGATCAGCGCGCCGTTGTTGCGCAGGCGCTTCAGCGAGGTCTCTTCCGCGACGACGCCAATGAGCCCCGTCACCGCGAAGGCGACGAGGAGCGCGGCCGGCACCGGCAGCGCCATCGCGACATTCGCCCACCAGGCGGCGAAGGCGCCGATGGTCGCATAGGCCGCGATGGCGAAGTTCGGATAGCGCAGCACCGCGAAGATGGCGGAGAAGCCGATGGCCGGGACGGCGATCAGCGTCCCGGTCATCACCCCGTTGACGAGCGCCTGCAGCAACTGGCTCACGCGATCTTCACCAGCGCGAGCTTGCCGTCCCGGACCTGCTCGTAGCGGAACTGGCAATCGGCGATGTCGCCGGTTTCGGTGAAGTCGCACGGACCGCTGGCACCGTCATAGTCCACGGGCTGCTTGGCGGCGATCGCCTTGAGCCCGTCGAGCGCGTTGTCGACCTTGGCGCCGCCCTGCGCCTGGCTGACCTTGCGCACCGCATCCTTGATCGCGGTGCCCGATGCATCGCCGGCCAGCGCGATCGCCATCAGGATCAGGTTGATCTGGTCGTAGACCTGGGTGGTGTAGGGATCGGGCGAGGCGACGCCGATCATCTTGACCAACCGTGCATAGGCCTTCGAGCCCTCGGCCGGCGAAGGTGCGATGGTGAAGGTCTTGTCGACCACCTCGGCCGGCACGCTCTCGACCAGCTTCTGGTTGACCGCATAGCCGAAGGCGACCTTCAGCCCGGAATAGCCGGCGCGATAGGCGTCCTTGAGCATGACGGCGGTATCGGGCGTGTAGCCACCGAAGATGATCGCGTCGGGCTTGAAGCGCAGCACCTCGTCGATCTCGCTGCGATAGGCCGGCTTCTTGTCGTCATAGATCAGCGAGCCGGTCTCGCCGCCGGCCTTCTTCACGGCCTCGGTGATGTTGTCGAACTGGCTCTTGGCGAAGGGCGTCTGCGGCGAGACGAAGAAGACGCGCTTGGCCTTCTCGGCAACGCAGAACTCGCCGAACTTGCGGCCCTGCAGGGTCGTGTTTGGCTGGGTGCGGATCAGGTAGCCCTGATGCGGCAGCTGCGTGATCGAATCGGCACCGGAGACGGTTGCGAGGAACGTCTTCGATTCCCAGCAGAGCGGCGCCACCGCGGTGGTGACCGACGAGGCCCAGGTGCCGACGATCGCCGAGACCTTGTCGACGTCGATCAGCTTGCGGGCGGCGCGCACGCCGGCTTCCGGGTTGGTCTGGTCGTCTTCCGAGATCAGTTCGACCTTGCGACCGAGCACGCCGCCGGCGGCATTGACCTCGTCGATCACGGCCTTCACCGCCTTGACCATGACCGGGCCATAGGGGCCGCCGGCGCCGGTGAGCGGCGTCAGGGTGCCGATCCTGATCGGCGAGCCCTGGGCGAGCGCGCGGCCGGGCAGGGCGGAGAGGCCGGCAAGCGCTGCGGCGCCTGCCAGAAGCGTGCGGCGATCGGTCGTGAACTCAGTCATGATGTTCCCCTGTTGTCTTGTTGGTTTGCTGTCGTGTCGGCGTCGTCCTAGCCGCCGAGGAAGAGGCGGCGGATTTCGGGGTCGGTGGCGAGCGCGGGGCCTGCGCCCTCGCGGCTGTTGCGGCCGGAGACCAGCACATAGCCGCGCGTCGAGATCTGCAGCGCTTCGAGCGCGTGCTGCTCGACCATCAGGATCGGCAGGCCGCCCTTGTTGAGCGAGACGATGGCGTCGAACAGCTCGTCGGCAGCCTTGGGAGAGAGACCCGCCGTCGGCTCGTCGAGCAGCAGCAGGGCAGGGGCGTTCATCAGCCCCATCGCCATGGCGAGGATCTGGCGCTGGCCGCCCGAGAGCGTACGCGCCAGCGCCTTGCGCTTCTCGGCCAGCATCGGATAGCGCGCGTACATCTGTTCGCTGCGCTCCCCGACCTTGCCCGGCTCCTGGAAGCCGCTGATCTCGAGGTTTTCCGCGACCGTCATCGCGCCGAAGACATTGCGCTCCTGCGGCACGAAGCCGATGCCGGACCTGGCCCGGCCGAGCGCATTCTCGCGGGTGACGTCGCCGCCTTTCAGCTTGATCGTGCCGTCGCGCGCCTTGACGAGGCCCGCGATGGTCTTGAGCAATGTCGACTTGCCGGCGCCGTTCGGCCCGATGATCGAGACGATCTCGCCGGGAGCGACCGTGAGCGAAGTCCCCTTCAGAATCTGCTCGGCCGCGCCATAGCCGGCGACGATGCCGTCGACGGCGAGCAGCTTGCCCTGTGCCGCGCTCAATGACGCCTCCCGAGATAGGCTTCCTGCACGCGGGTGTCAGCGGCGACCTCGTCGAACGACCCTTGAGTCAGCGTCTTGCCCTCGGCCATGACGACGACGGGCGCGCAGAGCTTTCGGATCAGCCCCATGTCGTGCTCGATCAGGCAGATCGTCAAACCGTCGCGGTTGAGACCTACGAGATGCTCGGCGATCTGCTCGGTCAGGCTTGGATTGACGCCCGCCATCGGCTCGTCGAGCAGCAGCAGCTTCGGCTCGGCCATCAGCGCGCGGCCGATCTCGACCAGCTTCTTCTGGCCGCCGGAAAGGGCGGTGACGGGATTGTCGAGCACATGGTCGAGCTTGAGCCTTCGTGCGATGCCGAAGGCGCGCTCGGAGAGTTCGGCTTCACGCCGCCTGGCCCCGCCCGTGCCGATCAGCCCGGCCAGCAGGCCCTCGCCCGGCTGGTCGGCGCCGTAGAGCATCAGGTGCTGGAAGACGCTGAGCTTGGGAAAGCCGCGCGCGAGCTGGAAGGAGCGGACAAGTCCCGCCGCGACGAGCTTCTCCGGCGGCATCCCCGCCGTCTCGGTCGCCCCGAGCCGGACCGAGCCCGCCTGCGGCCGGTAAAGCCCGGATACCGCGTTGAACAGGGTCGACTTGCCGGCGCCGTTCGGCCCGATCAGGCCGGTGAAGGAGCCTTGAGGCACCGCGAAATCGACGCCGCGCAGAACCTGCACGCCGTAGAAGCCGAGCGTCAGCCCCTGGATGGTCAGTGCTGCCGTCATGCCGCCGCCGTCATGCCGCTACCGTCTTGCGCCTGCCGGCGAGGGCGGCTGCGGGTTTCATCGGGAAATGCTGCCGGACCTGCTGCTTCCAGAAGCCGAGCAGGCCGTCGTAATAGGCGGGGTCGTTCGGGCGCAGCACGGTCTGGCTGATCATGCCGCGGACCAGGCACATCGTCGCGTTCATGACGGTGCGGGTATGGTCCGGGGCCGTGCCGGCGCGGGCCGCGAGCGCGGTCCAGACCGCATCGAGCCCTGCATGGAATTCCTTGACCGTCGGTATGAGATCGGCACGGAAAGCCGGGTTGTGGCGCGCTTCCGGCAGATATTCCATCGTCACGTAGAACAGCCGGTCGTCCATCATCTCCCAGATGTAGTCGACGATCTCGTCGCTGGAGCCGCCCCGCGCCATGAAGTCCTCGGCGAAGCGGTGCAGGCCGCGCGCCGCCTTGGCCAGCATGTCGGCGATGGAAGCGCTGATGATCGCCTCGCGCCCGGCGAAATGATGGGTCAGCGCGCCCCTGGAGACGCCGGCGACGCGGGCGATCTCGGGCGTCGTGGTGCGGGCGAGCCCCTGGTCGTGCAGCAGGTCGATGGTCGCGTTCATCAGCCGCGCGGAGGTCTCCGCGCTGCGTTCCTTCTGCGATCGTCGCTTGCCGGTGCCGCTCATTCCGACCTCGCTCCCCTTGACGATGGGGAAACCGTGCGACTCAACTTACAAACAGTCAAGCCTGTTTTTGAAGAGGGCGGATCCACGCCGTCATTCTCGAGCGGAACGGATTGTCGTCATGGTCGGGCCTGTCCCAACCATCCACGCCTTCACCGATGCAGAGTTGCGTTCAAGACGTGGATGCTCGCCATAAGGGCGAGCATGACGTGAGTAAGAGACGCTTCGAAAAAACTCCTACCAGGGCCGGCGCGGTCCGGTATCGATATGGATCAGCCCGTTCCAGTAGACATGGTTGCCGCCGACCTCGGGCAGGGCGCGCACCCATTCCAGCACGGCGCGCGGCCTGACGCCGGGGACGCGGAAATCCATCGCCTGGCAGCCCTTGTGATAGGAGCCGCGCCGCGCGCGCCAGGGCGGACGCCAGGTCGAAGTCACCTTCACCGCGCCATATCGGTCGGCGATCTTGCCGAGGATCAGCTTCAGCTCCTGCGGCAGGCAGGCGGTCGAGGTGCCGGGATCGGTCGAGATGCCCGGCCGTTCCGGCTGCTCGTTCGGGTCGAAATCGGGTTCGGCACCGGCCTTCTGGCCGGGCGTCAGCTTCGGCCATTCGACACCTTCGTCGTCATCGGGCTCGCCGGGCTGGGGTGGGGTGGCCGCGGCGGCCGGGGTTTCCGGTGCCGGTGTCGCGGGCGGGGTTTCCTCGGAAGCAGCCGGCACCGGCGTATCGGGAGCTGCGGCGCGCGGCGTCGGCGGCGGCACGATGATCGGGGGCAGCTTCGGCGTGCCTTCGAGATCGAGGTCGAACGGGCGCTGCGGCGGCAGCGGGGCACGCATCGGCTCGCCTTCCTGGGCGGAGACGACAGCCGTCGAGAGCAGCAGGGCGAGCGCCGGCATGGCCAGCGCAAGCGGGAGGCAGGCCGGGCTCATCGCGCCGTCGAATATCCGCGAAAGAAGGGCTGACGGGCGGAGCGGGGATCGCGAAACATCGAAGGCCTTTCGGGATGAAACGCTCGCGCAGCCGGCAACGATTCGGCACGGTGAACGGTTTACTGCCGCGGTCGCCTGCCGAAAGCAGGCGATTTTGTCGGATTTTCGCCGCTGCTCTGCAGGGCGATGGCGGGACGTGGCCGGATTTTGCCTTAATCTGCGCTGGGTTCAACCCGGATGCGGCGATTGTGCGGCGCGGCGGAGTCTTGCTTCATTCTAATCGAGGGTCTAAGCGACTGGGACAGCGAGCCGCCCCCGGGGCGTCTGAAACGAGTTCGACCATGCAAGCTGCCACGGTGCCTTCCATTCTGAGCGACTACCTGCCGCTGGTGCTGTTCATCGGCGTCTCGGCGGTAATCGGCCTGGCCCTGCTGATCGCTCCCTTCGCGATCGCCTATTCCAAGCCGGACGCGGAAAAGCTCTCGGCCTATGAATGCGGCTTCAACGCCTTCGACGATGCCCGCATGAAGTTCGACGTCCGCTTCTATCTGGTCGCGATTCTCTTCATCATCTTCGATCTCGAGGTCGCGTTCCTGTTCCCCTGGGCCGTCGCCTTCGGCGGGCTCGGCTGGTATGGTTTCTGGTCGATGATGGTCTTTCTCGGCGTGCTCACCGTGGGTTTCATCTACGAGTGGCGCAAGGGCGCGCTGGAGTGGGACTGACTGTCGGGTTGCGAGGCGGCGCTCCGCATTCGATCCGGCAGGCAAAGGTTCACGAGGATTAGGTCATGGCAGTCACAGCGATCGATCGTGGTGATCCGCTCGTCGCGCAGGCGCCGAGGGGTTTGCTCGGTCCCGACGGCAAGCCGTTGGGCGCGCGTGATCCGTTCTTCGTCGAGATCAACAACGAACTCGCCGACAAGGGTTTCCTCGTCACCGCGACCGACGATCTGATCAACTGGGCCCGCACCGGCTCGCTGATGTGGATGACGTTCGGCCTGGCCTGCTGCGCCGTCGAGATGATGCAGCTCTCGATGCCGCGCTACGACGTCGAGCGCTTCGGCTTCGCGCCGCGCGCCTCGCCGCGCCAGTCGGACGTGATGATCGTCGCGGGCACGCTGACCAACAAGATGGCTCCCGCTCTGCGCAAGGTCTACGACCAGATGCCGGAGCCGCGCTACGTCATCTCGATGGGTTCCTGCGCCAATGGCGGCGGCTACTACCACTACAGCTACTCGGTGGTGCGCGGCTGCGACCGCATCGTCCCGATCGACATCTATGTCCCGGGCTGCCCGCCGACGGCCGAGGCGCTGCTCTACGGCGTCCTGCTGCTGCAGAAGAAGATCCGCCGCACCGGCACGATCGAACGTTAACACGAATGCGTCATGCCCGGGCTTGACCCGGGCATCTCCTGACGGAGAGGCGCGAGGCGACGAAGACGGGATTTGAGCCCCGTCCTGCATGAGATGGTCGGGTCAGGCCCGACCATGACGCGGAACGGGCAGAAGGTGAGACGATGAGCGAAGCGCTCGTACAACTCGGCGAAGAGATCAAGGCCGCGCTGCCCGGCGCGGTGACGGAGGCGGTCGTCGCCTTCGAAGAGCTCACGATCCATGCCGAGGCGGATCGAATCGTCACGGTCCTGCGCACGCTCTACAGCGACCCGCGCTTCCGCTTCGTGAACTTCACCGACATCGCCGGCGCCGATTATCCCGGCCGCGAGAAGCGCTTCGACGTCGTCTACCATCTGCTGGCGCCGCACCATAACCGCCGCATCCGCGTGAAGGTCCAGACCGACGAGGCGACGCCCGTCCCCTCCGTGATCGAGGTCTTCCCGGCGGCGAACTGGTTCGAGCGCGAGGCCTACGACTTCTACGGCATCCTGTTCTCCGGCCACCCGGACCTGCGCCGCATCCTCACCGATTACGGCTTCGAGGGTTACCCGCTGCGCAAGGACTTCCCGCTGACCGGCTTCGTCGAGGTCCGCTACGACGACGAGCAGAAGCGCGTCGTCTACGAGCCGGTGAAGCTCAACCAGGAATTCCGCAACTTCGATTTCCTCTCGCCCTGGGAAGGCACGGATTACGTGCTGCCGGGCGACGAGAAGGCGAAGGGGGCGTGATGGCGTCTGGCCAGCAAACCCTGTCCGGCGGCTGTCTCTGCGGCGCGGTGCGTTTCACCGCCAAGCCAGAGAAGGCCGAGATGGACGTCTGCCATTGCGGCATGTGCCGGAAATGGAGCGGCGGCGTCTTCATGGCGGTGCCTTGCACCGGCGTGTCGGTCGCGGACGAGCAGGCGCTCGGCGTCTACCCATCCTCCGACTGGGCCGAGCGCGTCTTCTGCGCGACATGCGGGACGAGCCTGTTCTGGCGCCTGCGCGAAGGCGGCGACGGCCATGTCGCGGTGGCCTTCCAGGCCCTCGACGACCAGTCGTCCTTCACCTTCGCCGAAGAGATCTTCATCGACGAGAAACCTGCCCTCTACGCCTTCGCGGGCGAGCGGCGCCGTAAGACCGGCGCGCAGGTGATCGCCGAATTCGCCGCGAAACAGGCGGGCTGAGCATGACCGAGCACAATATCCGCAATTTCTCGATCAATTTCGGCCCGCAGCACCCGGCCGCGCACGGCGTTCTGCGCCTCGTGCTGGAGCTCGACGGCGAGATCGTCGAGCGCGTCGATCCGCATATCGGCCTGCTGCATCGCGGCACCGAGAAGCTGATCGAGGCCAAGACCTATCTCCAGGCCGTGCCCTATTTCGACCGGCTCGACTATGTCGCGCCGATGAACCAGGAGCATGCCTATGCGCTCGCGGTCGAGCGCCTCGCCGGCGTGACCGTGCCGCGCCGCGGCCAGCTCATCCGCGTGCTCTATTCCGAGATCGGCCGCATCCTCTCGCATCTGCTCAACGTCACGACGCAGGCGATGGACGTCGGCGCGCTGACGCCCCCGCTCTGGGGCTTCGAGGAGCGCGAGAAGCTGATGATCTTCTACGAGCGGGCCTGCGGCGCGCGCATGCACGCGGCCTATGTCCGGCCCGGCGGCGTGCACCAGGATATTCCGGTCTCGCTGATCCACGACATCGCCGAGTGGTGCGACCCCTTCCTCCAGGTCTGTGACGACCTCGAAGGCCTGCTCAGCGATAACCGCATCTTCAAGCAGCGCAACGTCGATATCGGCGTGGTCGATCTCGAAACCTGCTGGAAATGGGGCTTCTCGGGCGTGATGGTGCGCGGCTCCGGCGCGCCCTGGGACCTGCGTAAATCGCAGCCCTACGAGTGCTACGAGGAGATGGAATTCGACATCCCCGTCGGCAAGAACGGCGACTGCTTCGACCGCTACCACATCCGCATGGAAGAGATGCGCCAGTCGGTGCGCATCATGAAGCAGTGCTGCGACAAGCTGCTGGCGCCCGATGGCGGCGGCCCGGTCTCCTCGCTCGACGGCAAGATGGTGCCGCCCAAGCGCGGCGAGATGAAGCGCTCGATGGAAGCGCTGATCCACCATTTCAAGCTCTATACCGAGGGCTACAAGGTGCCGGCCGGCGAGGTCTATGCCGCCGTCGAGGCGCCGAAGGGCGAGTTCGGCGTCTATCTGGTCTCCGACGGCACCAACAAGCCCTATCGCTGCAAGATCAAGGCCCCGGGCTTCGCCCATCTCCAGGCCATGGACTTCATGTGCCGCAAGCACATGCTCGCCGACGTCTCCGCGATCCTCGGCTCCCTCGATATCGTGTTCGGGGAGGTCGATCGGTGAGCGCCGTTTCCGTCATGGTCGGCCTGGTGCCGACCATCCACGTCTTGAACGTGGCAGATGTTGCGAAGACGTGGAAGCTCGGGACAAGCCCGAGCATGACGTCGAGAGAGAACTGATATGTCCGTCCGTCGTCTCGCACCCGATCCGGTCCAGCCCGCCTCCTTCGCCTTCACCGCGGCGAACGAGAACTGGATCGTCCAGCAGATCGCCAAGTATCCGGAAGGCCGCCAGGCTTCCGCCGTCATCCCGCTTCTGTGGAAGGCGCAGGAGCAGGAGGGCTGGGTCTCCCGCGCCGTGATCGAGACCGTCGCCAAGCGCCTGGGCATGGCGCCGATGCGGGTGCTGGAGGTCGCGACCTTCTACACCATGTTCAACCTGCAGCCGGTCGGCGAGTTCTTCGTCCAGCTCTGCGGCACGACGCCCTGCGCGCTGCGCGGCGCGGAAGCGCTGAAGAAGGTCTGCGAGGACGTCATCGGCCCGCAATCGACCGTGACCGCCGACGGCAAGCTCTCCTGGCTCGAGGTCGAATGCCTCGGCGCCTGCTGCAACGCGCCGATGGCGCAGATCAATGTCGACTATTACGAGGACCTGACGCCGGCGAATTTCCGCCAACTCCTCGACGATCTCCGCAATGGCCGCGCCACCAAGCCCGGTCCGCAGAACGGCCGCACCGGCTCCGAGCCGGAAGGCGGCTCGCAGACGCTGACCGACAAGGCGCTCTATGACGGCTCGATGATCGGCGCCGGCGACTGGCAGAAGCGCATCGTCGAGCAGCGCAAGGCCGCGGCCGAAGCCGCCGCCGCCAAGGCCGCAGCCGAAGCGGAAGCCAAGAAGGCAGCCGAGGCCGAGGCGAAGAAGGCGGAGGCCACTCCGGTCGCCGTCGCCGCCAAGCCTGCGACCGAGACGGCAGCGGCGGGTCGTCCGAAGCCTTCGGCGCCGGCCCAGCCCTCCAGCGCGGCGAACGATACGCCGGCCGCCAAGGGCAAGGTCGAGAAGGAGGATGTCGCCGAGGCTGCCAAGCCTGCGGCGGCGGCCAAGGTCACCGCGACCGACGAGAGCAAGCCCGAACTGCTGGCCGCGGCGCGCGGCGGCAAGGGCGACGATCTCGAACTGATCTGGGGCGTCGGGCCGAAGCTCGGCAGGATGCTCAACGAGATGGGGGTCTGGCATTACGACCAGATCGCCAAATGGACAGCGGCGGAGCTCGCCTGGGTCGATGCGCGGCTGACCGGCTTCAAGGGCCGGGCGCTGCGTGACGACTGGATCGCTCAGTCGAAGAAGCTCGCGACGGGCTGGCGCCCGGAGTCGAAGCTTGGCGACAAGCCGGCAGAGTGAGGCACCAGGACATGCTCGCAGATCGCGATCGCATCTTCACCAATCTCTACGGCCTGCATGACCGTACCCTGAAGGGTGCGATCCAGCGCGGCGCCTGGGATGGCACCAAGTTCATCCTGGAGCAGGGCCGGGACTGGATCATCGACGAGATGAAGAAGTCCGGCCTGCGCGGCCGCGGCGGCGCCGGCTTCCCGACCGGGCTGAAATGGTCGTTCATGCCCAAGCAGAGCGACGGGCGCCCGCATTATCTCGTCGTCAATGCCGACGAGTCGGAGCCGGGCACCTGCAAGGACCGCGAGATCATGCGCAACGACCCGCATACGCTGGTCGAGGGCTGCCTGATCGCCTCCTTCGCCATGGGCGCGCATGCGGCCTATATCTATATCCGCGGCGAGTACGTCCGCGAGCGCGAGGCGCTGCAGCGCGCCGTCGACGAGGCCTATGAGGCCAGGCTCATCGGCAAGGACAACGTCCACGGTTATCCCTTTGATCTCTATGTGCATCACGGCGCCGGCGCCTATATCTGCGGCGAGGAGACGGCGCTGCTGGAGAGCCTCGAGGGCAAGAAGGGCATGCCGCGGCTGAAGCCGCCATTCCCGGCCAATATGGGCCTCTATGGCTGCCCGACCACGGTGAACAACGTCGAGTCGATCGCGGTCGCCCCGACCATCCTGCGCCGCGGCGCGAGCTGGTTCTCCTCGATCGGCACGCCGAACAATGTCGGCACCAAGCTGTTCTGCGTCTCCGGGCATGTGAACAAGCCCTGCAACGTCGAAGAGGCGATGGGCCTGACCTTCCGCGAGCTGATCGACAAGCATTGCGGCGGCATCCGCGGCGGCTGGGACAATCTCAAGGCGGTCATTCCCGGCGGCTCGTCGGTGCGCATGGTTCCGGCCGATCAGATCATCGACACGCCGATGGATTTCGACTCCCTCTCCAAGCTGCGCTCCGGCCTCGGCACGGCGGCGGTGATCGTGATGGACAAGTCGACCGACATCGTCCGCGCCATCGCCCGCATCAGCCATTTCTACAAGCATGAAAGCTGCGGCCAGTGCACGCCCTGCCGCGAGGGCACGGGCTGGATGTGGCGTGTGATGGAGCGCATGGCCGAGGGCCGCGCCCAGAAGCGCGAGATCGACATGCTGCTCGACGTCACCAAGCAGATCGAGGGCCACACGATCTGCGCGCTCGGCGATGCCGCGGCCTGGCCGATACAGGGTCTGATCGCGCATTTCCGGCACGAGATCGAGCAGCGCATCGACGACTATGCCGCCAACCCGCACAGCGAGCCTGTGCGCCTGATGGCGGCGGAGTGAGACCATGACGAAACTCCTCATCGACGGCGTCGAGGTCGACGTTCCCGCCGAGTACACCGTGCTCCAGGCCTGCGAGGCCGCGGGCGTCGAGGTGCCGCGCTTCTGCTTCCACGAGCGCCTCTCGATCGCCGGCAACTGCCGCATGTGCCTCGTCGAGGTGAAGGGCGGCCCGCCGAAGCCGCAGGCCTCCTGCGCCATCGGCGTACGCGACCTGCGCCCCGGCCCGAACGGCGAGCCGCCGGTCGTCCTGACCAGGTCGCCGATGGTCAAGAAGGCCCGCGAAGGCGTGATGGAGTTCCTGCTCATCAACCACCCGCTCGACTGCCCGATCTGCGACCAGGGCGGCGAATGCGACCTGCAGGACCAGGCCATGGCCTATGGCGCGGACACCTCGCGCTATGCCGAGAACAAGCGCGCGGTCGAGGACAAGTATATCGGCCCGCTGGTCAAGACGACGATGACGCGCTGCATCCAGTGCACGCGCTGCGTCCGCTTCACCACCGAGGTTGCCGGCGCCTCCGATCTCGGCGCCATCGGCCGCGGCGAGGACATGGAGATCACCACCTATCTCGAGCAGGCGATGTCGTCGGAGCTGCAGAGCAACGTCGTCGATCTCTGCCCGGTCGGCGCGCTGACCTCGAAGCCCTACCAGAACAAGGCCCGGCCCTGGGAGCTCTCCAAGACCGAGAGCATTGACGTGATGGACGCGGTCGGCTCCGCCATCCGCGTCGATTCGCGCGGCAAGGAAGTGATGCGCATCCTGCCCCGCCTCAACGAGGCGGTGAACGAGGAGTGGATCTCCGACAAGACCCGCCATGTCGCCGACGGCCTCAAGACCCAGCGTCTCGACCGCCCCTATATCCGCGAGAATGGCCGCCTGCGCCCCGCGAGCTGGAGCGAGGCCTTCGCCGCCATTGCCGCCAAGGTGAAGGCGACGGCGCCTGAGAAGATCGGCGCCATCGCCGGCGATCTCGCCGCGGTCGAGGAGATGTTCGCGCTGAAGAGCCTGATCGCCTCGCTTGGCTCGGCCAATCTCGACGCCCGCCAGGACGGCACCAAGCTGCATCCCAAGTTCGGCCGCGCGTCCTACGTCCTCAACGCCGGCATCGCCGGCATCGAGGATGCGACCTCGCTGCTGATCATCGGTTCGAACCCGCGCCGCGAAGCGCCGATCCTGAACGCCCGTATCCGCAAGCGCTGGCTGCGCGGCGACTTCAAGGTCTCCGTCATCGGCGAGAAGGCCGACCTGACCTACGCCTACGATTATCTCGGCGCTGGCCCTGAGACGCTGGCCGAGGTCGTGAAATCGGCCCAGGCCGCTGGGGCTAAGCCGATGTTGCTGGTCGGGCAGGGCGCCCTCGCCCGCGCCGACGGCGAGGCCGTGCTCTCGCTCGCCGCCAAGGCGGCGCAGGCGCTCGGCGCGGTCACCGAGGGCTGGAACGGCTTCGGCGTGATCCATACCGCGGCCGCCCGCGTCGGCGCGCTCGATCTCGGCTTCGTGCCGGGCGAGGGGGGCTTGGATGCGGCTGCTATGGTCAAGCCGGGCGCGCTCGATGTGCTTTTCCTGCTCGGCGCCGATGAGATCGAGGTGCCGGAAGGCGCTTTCGTGATCTACCAGGGCACGCATGGCGACAAGGGCGCGCATCGCGCCGATGTCATCCTGCCGGGGGCTGCCTATACCGAGAAGTCCGGCACCTATGTGAACACGGAAGGCCGTGTGCAGATGGGCGACCGCGCCACCTTCCCGCCGGGCGATGCCCGCGAGGACTGGGCGATCCTTCGCGCACTCTCCGCGACGCTCGGCAAGACGCTGCCCTTCGACTCGCTTTCCGGTCTGCGCAAGACGCTCTATGAGGCGCATCCGCATTTCGCGGCGCTAGACGGCCTTCCGGCCAACGACGCGGCGGAGATCGGCAAGCTCGTCGGCCTCGGCGGCAAGACCGACAAGGTGGCCTTCGCGCCCGTCGTCGCCGATTTCTATCAGACCAACCCGATCGCGCGTGCCTCCGCCATCATGGCGGAATGCTCGGCGCTGGCCTCCGGCCGGCATCAGCAGGCGGCGGAGTAAGCGGCTATGAACTGGGACCTCGTCCTCGATATCGCGATCATCCTCGGCAAGAGCCTGCTGCTGCTGGTCTGCCTGCTGGTCTTCATCGCCTATATCCTGCTCGCCGACCGCAAGGTCTGGGCGGCGGTGCAGCTCCGCCGCGGCCCGAACGTGGTCGGACCGTGGGGCCTGTTCCAGAGCTTCGCGGACCTGATCAAGTTCGCGCTCAAGGAGCCGATCATCCCGTCCGGCGCCAACAAGGGCATCTTCCTGCTGGCGCCCTTCATCTCCTGCCTTTTGGCGCTCGGCGCCTGGGCGGTGATCCCGGTGGCGGAAGGCTGGGCGATCGCCGACATCAATGTCGGCGTGCTCTATATCCTCGCGATTTCCTCGCTCGGGGTCTACGGCATCATCATGGCCGGCTGGGCCTCGAACTCGAAATACCCGTTCATGAGCGCGCTGCGCTCGGCGGCGCAGATGGTGTCCTACGAGGTCTCGATCGGCTTCGTCATCATCACCGTGCTCCTCTGCGTCGGCTCGCTGAACCTCTCGGCCGTGGTCGAGGCTCAAGCGAACCGCGGCCTGGCGCATGCTCTCGGCGTGCCGTGGCTCTCGATCCTGAACTGGTACTTCATCCCGCTCTTCCCGATGTTCGTGGTCTTCTTCATTTCGGCGCTGGCCGAGACGAACCGGCCGCCCTTCGATCTGGCCGAGGCGGAATCCGAGCTCGTGGCGGGCTTCATGGTCGAGTACTCCTCGACGCCGTACCTGCTGTTCATGCTCGGCGAATACGTGGCGATCATGACCATGTGCTCGCTGACCACGATCCTCTTCCTCGGCGGCTGGGCGCCGCCGGTCGCGCTGCCGCCCTTCACCTGGCTGCCCGGCGTGTTCTGGTTCGCCCTCAAGGTCTGCTTCGTGTTCTTCATGTTCGCGCTGGTGAAGGCCTTCGTGCCGCGCTACCGCTACGATCAGCTGATGCGCCTGGGGTGGAAGGTCTTCCTGCCGCTCTCGCTGGCCTGCGTCGTGATCGTGGCGCTGGTGCTGCAATTGACGGGCTGGGGCCCGGTGGCGGGATGAGTTGGGCCGGCCCGCTCGGTGCCCTGATCGGCTTCGGGCTCGGCCTGCTGGAATACCGGCTTATGTCGGCCGTGGTGATCGGGGCGCTCCGGCGCACGGATCGCTCGGAGACGCAGGCCGAGAAGGACGATTACGAGCGTCGCATCCGCATCCTGCGGGCGGTGCTGGTGGTGATGACGATCGGCTTGATGCCGACCTTAGGTTTCGTGATCGGCCGGACGGTGTTCGGCTGAGGATGTAAAGGACGAAGGCGATGTCACTCGCGCAAGCTGCACGAGGCCTGCTGCTGAAGGAGTTCGTCGGGGCTATCGGCCTGTCGATGCGCTATTTCTTCAAGCCGAAGGCGACGCTGAACTACCCGTTCGAGAAGGGCCAGCTCTCGCCGCGCTTCCGGGGCGAGCACGCGCTGCGCCGCTATCCGAACGGCGAGGAGCGTTGCATCGCCTGCAAGCTCTGCGAGGCGATCTGCCCGGCGCAGGCCATCACCATCGAGGCCGGCCCGCGCCGCAACGACGGCACGCGCCGCACCACGCGTTACGACATCGACATGACCAAGTGCATCTACTGCGGCTTCTGCCAGGAAGCCTGCCCGGTCGATGCCATCGTCGAGGGGCCGAATTTCGAGTTCGCGACCGAGACCCGCGAGGAGCTGTTCTACGACAAGGACAAGCTGCTCGCGAACGGCGCGCGCTGGGAACGCGAGATCGCGCGCAACATCGCGATGGACGCGCCCTATCGGTGACGTTTTCGATCGCCTCGCGGCGGTCATCCCGGGCGACCGCAGGGAAGCCCGGGATCCATGCCTGAACCTGTGCCGGGGGCGTTCCGGCATGGATCCCGGCTCTCCGCTTCGCTGCGGCCGGGACGACGGCGTGGAAACCGAATGAAACCAGACCCGCCGTGCGGTTGTCCCGCCCGGCGGGCCTGATTATAGACGCTCCAAATTGCTCGGGGTCCGTTGAGTCCCGGAGCACGAACCAAACGAGGACCGCGCCGAAAAGGGGCGGGAAGGGCTGGCCGAGATGAATGCCGCAGCGGCTTTCTTCTATCTCTTCGCAGGGGTGACCGTGGCATCCGCCTTCATGGTGGTGACCTCGCGCAATCCCGTGCATTCGGTGCTCTACCTGATCCTGGCCTTCGTCAACGCGGCCGGGCTGTTCATGCTGCTCGGCGCCGAGTTTCTCGCGATGCTGCTGGTCGTCGTCTATGTCGGCGCGGTGGCGGTGCTCTTCCTCTTCGTGGTGATGATGCTCGACGTCGATTTCGCCGAGTTCCGCCAGGGCTTCCTCAACTACCTGCCGATCGGCGCTCTGATCGGCTTCATCTTCGCCGTGGAGCTCCTGCTGGTCGTCGGCGCCTGGGTCATCGATCCGCAGATCGTCAAGGCGCCTGTCGCCGCGATCCCGGCCAATGTCTCAAACACCGAGGCGCTCGGCCGCGTGCTCTATACCCAGTATGTCTATTACTTCCAGGCGGCCGGCCTCGTGCTGCTCGTCGCGATGATCGGCGCGATCGTGCTGACTTTGCGCGACCGTCCCGGCATCAAGCGCCAGCATGTGCCGACCCAGAACGCCCGCACCAAGGACGCGGCGATGGCGGTCAAGCAGGTGCCTTCGCGCGCTGGGGTTCCCGAGGAGATGGCGTGATGACGATCGGACTGGGCCATTATCTCGCCGTCAGCGCCATCCTGTTCACGCTCGGCGTGCTCGGCATCTTCATCAACCGCAAGAACGTCATCGTCATCCTGATGTCGGTCGAGCTCATCCTGCTCTCGGTCAATATCAACTTCGTCGCCTTCTCGAGCTTCCTGAACGACATCGTCGGCCAGGTCTTCGCGCTGCTCGTGCTCACGGTGGCGGCGGCTGAGGCCGCGATCGGCCTCGCCATTCTCGTCGTCTACTTCCGCAACCGCGGCACGATCGCGGTGGAAGACATCAACATGATGAAAGGCTGAGCGCGCCCCTGCGCCTGGACCTCACTGCCATGTATCACCTGATCGTCTTCCTCCCTCTCATCGGCTTCCTGATCGCCGGCCTCTTCGGCCGGCTGATCGGCGCGCGTGGCTCCGAGATCGTCACGACCTCGCTGCTGATCGTCTCTGCCCTCCTGTCCTGGGTCGCCTTCGTTCAGGTCGGCTTCGGCTCCGGCACGACCCGCGTGCAGGTCGCGAGCTGGATCTCGTCGGGCCAACTCCAGGTCGACTGGGCCTTCCGCGTCGACACGCTGACCGCGGTGATGCTGGTCGTGGTCAATACCGTCTCCAGCCTCGTGCATCTCTATTCGATCGGCTACATGCACGAGGATCCGCACCGTCCGCGCTTCTTCGCCTATCTCTCGCTCTTCACCTTCGCTATGCTGATGCTGGTGACGTCGGACAACCTCGTCCAGATGTTCTTCGGCTGGGAAGGCGTCGGCCTCGCCTCCTATCTGCTGATCGGCTTCTGGTACCAGAAGCCCTCGGCCAATGCGGCGGCGATGAAGGCCTTCATCGTCAACCGCGTCGGCGATTTCGGTTTCTCGCTCGGCATCTTCCTCGTCTTCGTGCTGTTCGGCTCGGTCGGCTTCGACGCGATCTTCCCGCGCGCCGGCGAGCTGGCGAGCCAGAGCTTCCGCTTCCTCGGCTATGACTGGAACGCGATGACCCTGACCTGCCTGCTGCTCTTCATGGGCGCCATGGGCAAGTCGGCGCAGTTCCTGCTGCACACCTGGCTGCCGGACGCGATGGAAGGCCCGACCCCGGTCTCGGCGCTGATCCATGCCGCGACCATGGTCACCGCCGGCGTCTTCATGCTGGCGCGCCTGTCGCCGGTCTTCGAATACGCGCCGGTCGCGCTCACGGTCGTCGTCGTCATCGGCGCCACCACCGCCTTCTTCGCGGCCACGGTCGGCCTCGTGCAGAACGACATCAAGCGCGTCATCGCCTATTCGACCTGCTCGCAGCTCGGCTACATGTTCGTCGCGCTGGGCGTCGGCAATTACGGCGCCGGCATCTTCCACCTCTTCACCCACGCCTTCTTCAAGGCGCTGCTCTTCCTGGGCGCGGGCTCGGTCATCCACGCGATGCATCACGAGCAGGACATGCGCCACATGGGCGGCCTCCGGAAGCACATCCCGATCACCGCCGCAGCGATGACGATCGGCACGCTGGCCCTGACCGGCGTCGGCATCCCCGGCACGATCTTCGGCTTCGCCGGCTTCTTCTCGAAAGACGCGATCGTCGAAAGCGCCTATGCCTCTGCGCTGGGGCATGGCGGCTTCGCCTCGTCCTATGCCTTCATCCTGCTGGTCGTCGCGGCCTGCATGACCTCGTTCTACTCCTGGCGCCTCTATTTCATGACCTTCGAAGGCGCGCCGCGCTGGGGCCATGGCCACGCCGCGCATGGTCACGGCCATGACGACCACGCCCATGCCGCCCATGGCCACGACGATCATGCCCACGGAGCGCATGGCCATGACGATCACGGCCATGGTCACGACCACACGCCGCATGAGAGCCCCTGGGTGATGCTGATCCCGCTCGTCGTGCTGTCGGTCGGCGCGATCCTGGCCGGCGTCGTCTTCAAGGAGGCCTTCGTCGGCCACGACTTCGAGCATTTCTGGAAGTCGGCCCTGTTCATGGGCAAGGACAACCACATCCTGCACGAGATGCACGAAGTGCCGAAATGGGTCGTGGCCTCCCCCTTCCTGGCGATGGTGATCGGGTTCGCGCTCGCCTGGTACATGTATGTCCGCCGCCCGGACGTGCCCGGCAAGCTGGCTGCCGCCAACCCGGCGCTCTACCGGTTCCTGCTCAACAAGTGGTATTTCGACGAACTCTACGACTTCCTGTTCGTGCGCCCGTCGAAGTGGCTCGGTCGCTTCCTCTGGAAGAAGGGCGATGGCCTGGTCATCGACGGTTTCGGCCCGGACGGCGTCTCGGCCCGCGTGGTCGACGTCACCAATCGGGTGGTCCGGCTGCAGACCGGCTATCTCTATCACTATGCCTTCGCCATGCTGATCGGCGTCGCTGGGCTCGTGACCTGGTATCTCGTGGCTCGCGGGTGAGATGATGTTCGGTTTCGGTATCCTCACCGGTCTTCTGATCCTGCCGCTGGTCGGCGCTGCCTTCATCCTCGTGCAGCGCGGCGATCAGGCCTCGGTCGACTCCAACGCCCGCTGGGCCGCGCTGATCACGACGGTCCTGACCTTCGCGCTCGCCTGCGTCGCCTGGGGCAAATTCGACACCGCCAATCCCGGCTTCCAGATGGTCGAGACCCATGGCTGGGTTTCGGATGCCATCAAGTTCAAGCTCGGCGTCGACGGCTTCTCCTTCCCGTTCATCGTGCTGACGGCCTTCCTGATGCCGTTCTGCATCGTCGCGTCCTGGACCTCGGTCGAGAAGCGGGTTCGCGAATACATGATCGCGTTCCTCGTCCTGGAGGCGCTGATGATCGGCGTCTTCGCGGCGCTCGACCTCGTGCTGTTCTACCTGTTCTTCGAGGCGGGCCTGATCCCGATGTTCCTGATCATCGGCATCTGGGGCGGCAAGCGGCGCGTCTACGCCTCCTACAAGTTCTTCCTCTACACGCTGCTCGGCTCGGTCCTGATGCTGCTCGCCGTGATGGCGATGTACTGGAACGCCGGCACCACCGACATCCCGACGCTGCTGGCGCACAAGTTCCCGTCGCAGATGCAGACCTGGCTGTGGCTCGCCTTCTTCGCCTCCTTCGCGGTGAAGATGCCGATGTGGCCGGTCCATACCTGGCTGCCCGACGCGCATGTCGAGGCGCCGACCGCGGGCTCCGTCGTGCTGGCGGCGATCCTGCTGAAGATGGGCGGCTACGGCTTCATTCGCTTCTCGATCCCGATGTTCCCGGAAGCCTCGGCGCTGTTCGCGCCGCTGGTCTTCGCCCTCTCGGTCGTCGCCATCGTCTACACCTCGCTGGTGGCGCTGATGCAGGAGGACATGAAGAAGCTGATCGCCTATTCCTCGGTCGCCCATATGGGCTTCGTGACGATGGGCCTGTTCACCCTGACGCCGCAGGGCATTCAGGGCGCGATGTTCCAGATGGTCAGCCACGGCCTGGTCTCGGGCGCGCTCTTCCTCTGCGTCGGCGTGATCTACGATCGCATGCATACCCGCGAGATCGCGGCCTATGGCGGCCTGGTGAACCGGATGCCGGCCTATGCCGTCGTCTTCATGGTCTTCACCATGGCCAATGTCGGCCTGCCCGGCACGGCCGGCTTCGTCGGCGAGTTCCTGACGCTGCTCGGCGCCTTCCGCGCCAATCCCTGGGTGGCGTTCTTCGCGACCTCCGGCGTCATCCTCTCGGCGGCCTATGCGCTCTGGCTCTATCGCCGTGTCGTGTTCGGCGAGCTGACCAAGCCCGAGCTGAAGGACATCAGGGACCTGAACGTCCGCGAATACCTGACGCTGGTCCCGCTGGTCCTGCTGACGATCTGGTACGGCATCCAGCCGCACACGATCCTCGACGCCTTCGCGGCGCCGACCGAAGCGCTCATCAAGAACTATCAGGCAGCCCTCGCCGTCGCGAAGACGGCGCTGGCGGCCGCGCAGTAAGGTCTCGTCATGGCTCTGCCCGCTCTCGGCCCGGCCCTGCCGGAAATCATCCTCGCCCTCGGCGCCATCGCCATGGTGTTGGTCGGCGCGATCCAGGGCGAGCGCGCGACGCGCCTGCTCGAAGGGCTGGCGCTGGCGCTGCTGGCGGTCGCGCTGGTCATGGTCGTGTCGGGCACCGGCAAGATGCTGACCTTCAACGACGGCTTCATCGCCGACGGCTTCGCCCGCTTCATGAAGGTGCTGACGCTGCTCGGCGCCGGCGCCGCGATCCTGCTCTCGGCCGATACGCTGCGCCGCCAGGGCACGATGCGCTTCGAGTTCCCGATCCTCGTCGTGCTCTCGACCATCGGCATGATGATGATGATCTCGGCCAACGATCTCATCAGCCTCTATGTCGGCCTGGAGCTGCAGTCGCTGGCGCTCTATGTCGTCGCCGCCTTCGATCGCGACAACGCCAAGTCCACGGAAGCGGGCCTGAAGTATTTCGTGCTCGGCGCGCTCTCGTCGGGCATGCTGCTCTATGGCGGTTCGCTGGTCTATGGCTTCACCGGCACCGTCACCTTCCCGGGCATTGCTGCGGCGACGGCCGGCGGCCATGCGGGCATCGGCCTGATTTTCGGCATCGTCTTCATCGCGGCCGGCGTCGCCTTCAAGATCTCGGCCGTGCCGTTCCACATGTGGACGCCGGACGTCTATGAGGGCGCGCCGACCCCGGTCGCCGCCTTCTTCGCCTCGGCGCCAAAGATGGCCGCCATGGCGATGGTGATCCGCGTCTTCATCGGCGCCTTCCCCGGCGCGATCCATGACTGGCGCCAGATCATCGTCTTCATCTCGATCGCCTCGATGGGTCTGGGTGCCTTCGCCGCGATCGGCCAGACCAACATCAAGCGCCTGCTCGCCTATTCCTCGATCGCCAACATGGGCTATGCGCTGGTCGGCCTCGCTGCCGGAACGGCCGAGGGCGTGCAGGGCGTGATGACCTATATGGCGATCTATCTCGCCACGACGCTTGCCGCCTTCGCCTGCGTGCTGATGATGCGCCGCGACGGCAGGCTGGTCGAGGACATCTCGGAACTCGCCGGCCTGTCCCGCACCAATGGCTGGATGGCCTTCGCGATGGCGATGATGATGTTCTCGCTCGCCGGCATTCCGCCGCTCGCCGGCTTCTGGGCCAAGTGGTACGTCTTCCTCGCCGCCATCAACGCCAAGCTCTACGTGCTCGCCGTTGTCGGCGTGCTGACCAGCGTCGTCGGCGCCTATTACTACCTGCGTCTCGTCAAGGTGATGTATTTCGACGAGCCGAAGCCGGCTTTCGAAAAGTCCGATCTCGGCGTGCGCGCCGTGCTGGTGGTCTCGGCGCTCTTCGTGCTGGTGCTTTCGCTGGTGCCGGCGCCGCTGTTCAATGCGGCCGAGGCGGCTGCGAAATCGCTGTTCTGATGCTTCCCCGTCATGGTCGGGCATGTCCCGACCATCCACGTCTTCTCTGGTCGAAAGCTGTGTTCATGACGCGGATGCTCGCCATAAGGGCGAGCATGACGGCGTGGACCAACGGCCATGCTCGGTGAGGCCGCCCGCGACGCGGGCTATCGTCTGATCATCCGCGACGAGGTCGGCTCCACCATGGAGGAGGCCCGGCGCGCGCTGGACCAGGGCGAGCCGGGCAAGCTCTGGATCGTCGCCCGCAGCCAGAATTCGGGCCGAGGCCGCCATGGCCGGCAATGGGGCTCCCCGCCCGGCAATCTCTACGCCAGCCTGCTGCTGACCGATCCATGCGAGCCCGCGCTCGCTCCTCAGCTCGGCTTCGTCGTGGGCTTGGCCCTGCATGATGCCGCCGCGAAAATGCTCGGGCCGGCCGCTTCCGGCCTCAGGCTGAAATGGCCGAACGACCTCCTGCTCGATCGGGCCAAGACCTCGGGCCTGCTGCTGGAGGGCGAGAGCCGGGCAGGGCGCTTCAATGTCATCGTCGGCTGTGGTGTCAACATCGGCTCCTGCCCCTCGGACACGCCGTACCCTGCGACCTTCCTCAAGGCATCGGCGCCGCAGGCCAATGTCGAGGCCATGCTGACGGGCCTGAGCGACGCCTTCGCCCGGCGCTTCGCCATCTGGTCTCAACCCGGCGGCTTCGGGCCGACCCGCGCCGCCTGGCTGGAGCGTGCCGCCTTCCTCGGCGAGACCATCACCATCCGCCTGCCCGAAGGGCCGCTCGCCGGCATCTTCATCGGTCTCGACCCGACCGGGCGCCTCGAACTCGAAACCGAAACCGGACGCCGCGTGATCGATGCCGGCGACTTGTTCTTCGGCACGCCCGGCGGCGAGGGGGAAGCTGGTCTGCCACGCTGAGACCATGCTACAGGATGCCATCGGTTCCACGCGGTCATCCCGGGCGACCGAAGGACGACCCGGGATCCATGCCGGAACGCGAACCGGAAAGGCTCCGGCATGGATACCGGATCTCCGCTTCGCTTCGTCCGGGATGACCCGCGTATCCCGAAAGATCTCCCGGTAGGCCGGCATTGGCGCGCAATGGTGCGTCCTTGGCGGCTGCCATGCCTTCAGGACACCCCGTGACCCGCTCCAGCGACCTGCTCGTCTTCGTTCCCCTCGGCGGCCTCGGCGAGATCGGCATGAACGCCGCTCTTTACGGCTTCGGGCCCGAGGGCCGACGAAAGTGGATCCTGGTCGATTGCGGCCTGTCCTTCGCCGGGCCGGAGGCGCCGGGCGTCGATATCGTGCTGCCCGACCTGCGCTACATCATCGAGGAGCGGGCGAACCTCCTCGGTATCATCATCACCCACGCCCATGAGGACCATATCGGCGCGCTCGCCGCGCTTTGGCCCTCGCTGCGGGCGCCGGTCTATTGCACGCGCTTCGCCGCCGGCCTGCTCGCGACGCGACGCCTCTCCGAGCCCGGCGCGCCGAGCGTCGAGATGAATGTCGTGCCGCAGGGGGGCGCCATCACGCTCGGCCCGTTCGACATCGAGTTCGTGCCGGTTGCGCATTCGATCCCGGAATCGAACGCGCTCGCGATCCGCACGCCGGCAGGCCTCGTCGTCCATACCGGCGACTGGAAGATCGACCCGACCCCGCGCGTCGGCCTGCCGACCGACGAGAAGCGCCTGCGCGAGCTCGGGGAGGAGGGCGTGCTGGCGCTGGTCTGCGATTCCACCAATGTCATGCGCGATGGCACCAGCCCGAGCGAGGCCGATGTCGCGGCCAAGATGAAGGAGCTGGTCGCGTCCGCGCCGGGGCGCGTCGCCGTCACCACCTTCGCGTCGAACGTCGCGCGCCTGCGTGCAGTCGCCGAAGCCGCCATGGCCAATGAGCGCGAGGTCGTGGTCGTCGGCCGCGCCATGGACCGCGTCATCGATGTCGCCCGCGAATGCGGCTATCTCGACGGCATCTCCGGTTTCCGCCCGGTCGATGCCTACGGCTACCTGCCGCGCGACAAGGTCGTGGCGCTGGTCACCGGCAGCCAGGGCGAGCCGCGCGCCGCGCTCTCGCGCATCGCCTCGGACGACCATCCCGAGATCGCGCTATCGCCAGGCGACCGCGTGATCTTTTCGTCGCGCACCATTCCCGGCAACGAGAAGTCGGTCGGCAACATCCTGAACGCGCTCGCCCGCGACAAGATCGAGATCATCACCGACCGGACGCACCTGGTCCATGTCTCCGGCCACCCGCGCCGCGAGGAGATGGCGCGGCTCTATGGCTGGCTGAAGCCGCAGATCGCGATCCCCGCCCATGGCGAGGACCTGCATCTGGCCGAGCACGAGACCTTCGCCCGCAGCCTTGGCGTCAAGCATGTCCTGCGCGCCGGCAATGGCGATGTCGTGGCGATCTCGGGAGAAGGAGCCCGCAAGGTCGACGAGGTCCGGCATGGCCGGCTCTACCAGGACGGCTCGCTCCTGGTGAACGCGCTGGAGCGGACGATCCAGGAGCGCCGCCGCCTGTCCTTCGCCGGCATCGTCTCGATCGCGGTCGCGATCGACGACAAGGGCGGCATCGCCGGCGAGCCGGAGATCGCCGTGCTCGGCCTGCCGCCGCGCACGCTCGGCGGCATCGATTTCGACGAGTATGTCGCCGATACCGTCGGGGACCTCATCGACAATATCCCCAAGGCGCGCCGCCGCGATCCCGAGGCCCTGCGCAACGCGCTGGAGCGCGGGGTGCGCAGCGCGGTCAACGAGGAGTGGGGCAAGAAGCCGCTGGTGCATGCGCTGGTGGTCGAGGTGTAGGGTACGGCCCGTATGAAATAGCGCCGTCATTCCGGGCGTAGCGCAGCGCAGACCCGGGATGACGCGGTGTTTCTGAGTTGAACGGATGTGATCGGGAAGAGGGATATGATCGGACGCCTGAACCACGTCGCCATTGCGGTGAAGGACCTCGAAGCCTCGACGGCGCTCTATCGCGATACGCTGGGGGCGCGCGTGTCGCAGCCGCAGGCCGAGCCGGAGCACGGCGTCACCGTCGTCTTCGTCGAGTTGCCCAACACCAAGATCGAGCTGCTGGAACCGCTCGGCGCCGACTCGCCGATCGCGAAGTTCCTTGAGCGCAACGCCGATGGCGGCATCCACCATATCTGCTACGAGGTCGACGATATCCTCGCGGCACGAGACCGCCTGAAGGCGCAGGGCGCCCGCGTGCTGGGCTCCGGCGAGCCGCGTATCGGCGCCCATGGCAAGCCCGTGCTGTTCCTGCATCCCAAGGATTTCCTGGGCACGCTGGTCGAACTCGAACAGGCCTGACGACGATGACCGACTTCGCTTCGACCGAGATCGCTTTCCTGGGCCAGCCGGAGGCCGGCTCGCCGCGTCCCTTCAGCGCCGCGACTGTCGCGGGCGGGCTCGTCTTCGTCTCCGGCCATTCGGCGCCGCATGATCCGGCGCGCGGCATCCATCGCGGCCAGACGCCGGCCGAGGAGGTCCGCAATGCGCTCGGCCGCGTCGCCGAGATTCTGGCGGAAGCCGGGAGCTCCCTTGATCGCGTCGTCCAGATGACGATGCTGATTACCGACCCGGCCGATTACGCCGTCTGCAACGCCGAATACGTGAAGCATTTTCCGGGCGGCCTGCCGGCCCGCCATACCGCGCGCTTCGGCGTGCCCACCGAGGCACGGGTCGCCTTTTCCTGCATCGCGCTCGCGGGGAAGCCGGCATGAACGTCGTCGGCGGCCTTGCCCTTTATTTCGTGATCTGGTGGATCACGCTCTTCGCTGTGCTGCCCTTCGGCATCCGCAGCCAGGATGAGGCGGGCGATGTCGTGGCCGGGACCGAACCCGGCGCGCCGGTGTTGCCGGGCCTTCTCAAGAAAGCCGTCATCACCTCGCTGATCGCGGCGGTGATCTTCGTCTGTGTCTGGTATGTCTGGGTGACCTACGACATTTGAGCCGGCTTCGAAAGAACGGCCGTCATTGCGGGGCTTCGCGCAGCGAAGAGCCCGGAACCCATGAGCACGACGCTGCCGTCATGGTCGGGCTTGTCCCGACCATCCACGTCTTCCTTCATCGCAGGTGGTGTTCAAGGCGTCGATGCTCGTCACAAGGGCGAGGATGACGGCTTTTGGACCAATCTCGTGTTCTTGGGTTCCGGCCTGAGGGCCCGCCCCGGAATGACGGCGAGTTAGGGATTCCGCCCAAGAAAAAAGGCAAGGCCGATGCCTTGCCTTTGATAGTCCGCTTTTACCGCTGCACCGGCACACGTCTTCGGAAAGCGTGCGACTCGTTTTGCAAGGCGGGCGTTTGTTCCTCCCAAGACCTGGTCCGCAGCGCTTCGACCCGCAAAGCGCTCCCAGCGCCGGAAGGATTAGCCGATTGTGACGGCGCTGTCATCAGTTTAGGCAGCGTCAGCCTGGAATTTTTGCAAGATTAGTCTCCATTGCACTTGTGCAGTGCAGCAAGGGCAGGTCGCTGAATCGAACGATGCCTTGTTCCGGCCAAAGGATAGGGCTATCGACCGGCATCCGCCGGGCTCGCCGGCGGCCATGGAGATCTTCATGCTGCGCAGCTCGCTCGCCGCCCTTGCCGTCGTCGCCTCGTTCGGTTTCGCCCAGGCGCAGACGCCGAAGCCCGATCCGCAAAACACCGTCATCCTCGAGACCAAGGACGGCCCGGTGACGATCCGCCTGCGGCCGGATCTGGCGCCGAAGCATGTCGCGCAGATCAAGACGCTGGTGAAGCGTGGTTTCTACGACGGCATCGTCTTCCACCGCGTCATCGACGGCTTCATGGCCCAGACCGGCGATCCGACCGGCACCGGCACCGGCAAGTCCGACCTGCCGAACCTGCCTGCCGAATTCACGCCGACCCCCTACAAGGTCGGCTCGGTCGGCATGGCCCGCTCGTCCTCGCCGGATTCGGCCAATTCGCAGTTCTTCATCTGCTACGAGGGCTGCGGCTCGCTGACCGGCCAGTACACGCTGTTCGGCGAAGTCGTCTCGGGCATGGATGCGGTGCGCAAGATCAAGAAGGGCGCTCCCGGCAGCGGCCAGGTGAGCGGCCCCGACAAAATCGTCCGCATGCGCCTGCAGGCCGACGCCAAGTAAGCCGGCAGGGTTGCGCGCAGGGCGAGCCGGGGAGGGTGCGACGATGGTTCGGACGGCTCTGATCGGGATCACCCTCGCGCTCTGCGCGAGCGGGGCGCTCGCGCAGGACACGCGCGATCTCGGCCTGCCGCCGCCCTCCGGCTCGCAGAATCTGGTCCTCCCTCCGCCCTCGGGCTCGCAGAACCCGATCCTGCCGCCGCAGAGCGGCCAGCGCTACAATCCGGGTATCGGCGGTCCCTTCAGCGGCAATGACGTCCCCGGCCTGGATCAGCGCCGCCTCGGCTCGCCGCGCCAACTGCGCGGCGGCGGCGAGATCGGACTGATCGGTCAGGTCACGCCGGACAATCCGCCGGATGGCGCGGAGACCGTCAACCGGCTTGACGAGATCGCTCCCGCGCTCCGGCGGTGCTGGAATCCGCCGCCGCTGCCTGGCGACCTGACCGGAGCGATGGTCTCGCTTCGCTTCAGCCTACGGCGCGACGGCAGTCTCTTCGGCCAGCCGCGCGTCACCTGGGAAACGAAGCGCGGCGATGCCGCATTCCAGCAACGCTTCAGCGACTCCGCCGTCGCCGCGATCCGCTCCTGCACGCCGATGAGGTTGTCGGCGGGCCTCGGAGCGAGTATCGCGGGGCGACCCTTCACCATTCGCTTCCACGGCCGCACGCGGCTCAACGAAAGGCAGACCTGATGTCGCTGGATCCCGAGAACACCATCGTGATGGAAACCACCAAGGGCAAGGTGGTGATCAAGCTGCGTCCCGACCTCGCGCCGGGCCATGTCGAGCGCATCAAGCTGCTCGCCCGCGAGGGCTTCTATGACGGCATCGTCTTCCACCGCGTCATCGACGGCTTCATGGCCCAGGTCGGCTGCCCGCATGGCACCGGCACCGGCGGCTCGAGCTATCCGGACCTGACTCAGGAGTTCAACGCCGAGCCGCATGTGCGCGGCATCTGCTCGATGGCCCGCGCCCAGAACCCGAACTCGGCCAACAGCCAGTTCTTCATCGTGTTCGACGATGCCCGCTTCCTCGACAAGCAGTACACCGTCTGGGGCGAGGTCGTGGAAGGCATGGAGAATGTCGACAAGATCAAGCGCGGCGAGCCTGTGCGCGATCCCGACTCGATCGTCTCGATGAAGTTGATGGCCGACGCGGCCTGAAGCTGACGTTTCCGCCTCCTCCGTCATGCTCGGTCTTGACCCGAGCATCTCAGGACGAGAAGGCGCCCTTTCCTGCAAGAGATTCTCGGGTCTGCGCTTCGCGTCGCCCGAGAATGACGCGTGGCACCCTCCGGCTTGACCCGCGCGTTTGTGCGATAGGCAACAAACTCCAGCCCGATGAACGTCGATCTCTTCGATTTCGACCTGCCCGAGGAACGTATCGCGCTGAGGCCCGCAAGCCCGCGCGATGCGGCGCGGCTGCTCGTCGTGCGCCCGGACGCTCCCGAGCCGCTGGAGGATCGCGGCATCCGCGATCTCGTCGTGCTGCTTCAGCCGGGCGACGCGCTCGTCCTCAACGACACGCGCGTCATCCCCTCCCGCCTGCGCGGGCGACGCTATCGCGGCGCGGATTCGGCCCGCATCGAGATCATGCTGCACAAGCGCGAGAGCGAGGATCGCTGGCTCGCCTTCGCCCGGCCGGCCAAGAAGCTGGCGCTTGGCGAACGCGTGGTCTTCGATTCGGAAGCCGCCAGCAATGCCTGCGAGCTTGGCCGTCTGCAGGCCGAAGTGATCGCCAGGGGCGAGGGCGGTGAGGTCGAATTGCAGTTCAGCCTGACGGGCGCCTATCTCGACGAGGCGATCGCGCGGCTCGGCGAATTGCCGCTGCCGCCCTATATCGCCGGCAAGCGCCCGACCGATAGCGCCGACACGGCCGACTACCAGACCCATTTCGCCCGGAACGACGGCGCCGTCGCCGCGCCGACCGCGGGCCTGCATTTCACGCCGGACCTGCTGGCGGCATTGGACGCCCGCGGCGTCAGCCGGCATTTCGTCACGCTCCATGTCGGTGCCGGCACCTTCCTGCCGGTGAAGGCCGACGACACCGACGATCATCGCATGCATGCCGAATGGGGCACGGTCTCGGCCGAGACCGCCGCCGCCCTCAATGCCGTCAAGGCGAGGGCCGGGCGCATCGTCTGCATCGGCACGACCTCGCTGCGCCTGATCGAGAGCGCTGCGGCCGAGGATGGCACGATCCGGGCCTTCTCAGGCGACACCGCGATCTTCATCACGCCCGGCTACCGCTTCCGCGCGGTCGACATGCTGATGACGAACTTCCATCTGCCGCGCTCGACGCTGTTCATGCTCGTCTCCGCCTTCTGCGGATTGGACATGATGAAACGGGCCTATGCCCATGCGATCGCAGCGAATTACCGCTTCTACTCCTACGGCGACGGCAGCCTGCTGTTCAGGGCGGGCCGATCGTAGAGCGGGGCGCATGCCGTTCCGGGGCGCTGCCGGAGCCGGCAGCGCCCCATGCAGGCCGCACCATGCGCTGAACCGGCTCGCATTCCCCTCCCGAAAATGCTACCGGGCTCCCAACAGGGATTTTGACAGTCAAATGGCCGATATTTTTCGCGAGATCGATGAGGAAGTCCGCCGCGACAAAGCTGCGGAGCTCTGGAAGAAATATGGCTGGGTCGTCACCAGCCTTGCCGTGCTGGCGGTGCTCGCCGTTGCCGGCTGGCAGTACTGGCTGCATCGCGAGAATCAGGCTTCGCAGGCCGTCGGCGCGCGCCTCGAAGCGGCGCTGAAATCCTCCCGCGACGGCGACGCCGCCCAGGCCGAGACCATCCTGAAGGAACTCTCGACCACGGCGCCGGCCGGCTATCGCCTGATCGCCCGCTTCCGCCTCGCCGCCGAGACGGCCAAGCGCGATGCCGCCGCCGGCGTCGCCGCCTTCGATGCGCTCGCTGGCGACGCCTCGCTCGACCAGACTTCCCGTGACCTCGCCAAATTGCGCGCCGGCATCCTGCGTGTCGATCTCGCGCCCTATCCCGAGGTCAAGACGGCGCTTGAGCCGCTCGCGACCGCTCAGGGCGTCTGGCGTCACACGGCCCGCGAATTCCTCGGCATCGCCGCGCTCAAGGCGGATCTCTTCGAGGATGCCGGGCGCTGGTTCGACGCCGCGATCACCGATCCGCAGGCGCCGGCGGCCCTGCGCCAGCGCGTCGAGCTCTATCTCGCTCTGGTCCGTGGCGGTCCCGTCACGGTGAAGAACTAGAAGACCACGCGAGTCATCCCGGGCGACCGGAGGGAGACCCGGGATCCATGCCTGAGCGTTTCCGCTAAAGTTCAGGCATGGATCCCGGCTCGGCGCTTCGCTTGGCCGGGATGACCACGGAATATGTGAAACGCATGACAGCCATCGTCGCCCTGATCGGGCGCCCCAATGTCGGCAAGTCGACGCTGTTCAACCGGCTGGTCGGCAAGAAGCTCGCGCTGGTCGATGATCGGCCGGGCGTGACGCGCGACCGCCGCGAGGGCGACGCCACCCTCGGCCATCTCCGCTTCAAGGTGATCGACACCGCCGGTCTCGAGGAGGCCGACAAGGATTCGCTTGCCGGCCGTATGCGCGCCCAGACCGAGACCGCGATCGCGCAGGCCGATGTCGTGCTCTTCATGATCGACGCCCGCCTCGGCATCACGCCGATGGACCAGCCCTTTGCCGATCTGGTGCGCCGCTCCGGCAAGCCGGTGATCCTGCTCGCCAACAAGGCCGAGGGGAAGAAGGGCACCGACGGCATCATCGAGTCCTACGGCCTCGGCCTCGGCGACCCCGTGCCGTTCTCTGCCGAGCATGGCGAGGGCACCTCGGACCTGCTGGAAGCGCTCGCGCCTTACATCCCCGACGAGCCCGAGGACGACGAGGACGAGACGGCCTGGGCCGACGTCCCCGCCGCAGATACGGATGACGAGGAGGATATCGATCCCGATCGTCCCTTGCGCGTCACCATCATCGGCCGCCCCAACGCCGGCAAGTCGACCCTGGTCAACCGCATGATCGGCGAGGAGCGGATGCTGACCGGTCCCGAGGCCGGCATCACCCGCGACACCATCTCGGTCGACTGGGAATGGCGCGGCCGCAAGGTCAAGCTCTTCGACACCGCCGGTATGCGCAAGCGCGCCCGGATCGAGGAGAAGCTGGAGAAGCTGTCGGTCGCCGACTCGCTGCGCGCGATCCGCTTCGCCGAGGTCGTGGTCGTGCTCCTCGACGCTACCATCCCCTTCGAGAAGCAGGACCTGACGCTGGTCGACCTGACCGAGCGCGAGGGCCGGGCGGTCGTCATCGGCCTCAACAAATGGGACCTCGTCGCCGACAAGCAGGGCCTGCTGGCCGAGCTCAAGGAGAAGGCCAACCATCTGCTGGCGCAGGTGCGCGGCGTGCCGATCATCCCGCTCTCCGGCCTCGCCGGCGAGGGCATCGACAAGCTGATGCAGGGCGTGTTCTCGGCCTATGGCGTCTGGAACCGCCGCGTCTCGACCGCGCGCATCAACCGCTGGCTCGAAGGCGTGCTCTCGGCCCATCCGCCTCCAGCCGTGGCCGGGCGGCGCATCAAGATCCGCTACATGACGCAGGCCAAGGCGCGGCCGCCGACCTTCGCGCTGTTCGGCAACCAGCTCGATCATCTGCCGGTGTCCTACACCCGCTATCTCGTCAACAATCTCCGGGACGCTTTCGAGCTTCCGGGCACGCCGATCCGCCTGCATCGCCGCGGCGGCGCCAATCCCTATGACAAGGAGCGCAAGGGCTGATGAAGGTCGCGGTCGTCGGCGCCGGTATCGCCGGGCTTTCCACCGCCTGGTCGCTGAACAGGCGCGGGCATGAGGTGACGCTCTATGAGCAGGCGCCGCAGATCCCCAACCGCTATGCGGCTTCCGGCGACCAGCACCGCATCATCCGCCGCGCCTATGGCGGCGCCGACGGCTATGCGCGCACCATCACCGAGGCCTTCGAGGCCTGGAGCGAGCTCTGGGCCGATCTCGGCAAGCAGCATTACACGCCCTGCGGCGTGCTCGGCATTTCCCAGACCGGGGGCGACGAGGGCGAGGAATACCGCGAGGGCCTCGACCGCATGGCCTCGCCCTACGAGCTCTATGATGCGGCCGAGGCCGCCCGGCGCTATCCGTTCATCGACGCCGCGACGATCCGCTACGCCTATCTCAGCCCGGAGGGCGGCGCGCTCTTCCCGGCCCGCATCGCCGCGGACATGGTCCGCCTGCTGCGCGAGCGCGGCGTCACCCTGCGCGAGGGCGCGACGGTCGCCGCGATCGACCCCGAGAGCGGGCGCATCGCACTGGCCGATGGCGAGGCGGCGAGCTTCGACCGCATCGTCGTCAGCTCCGGTGCCTGGGTGCTGAAGCTCCTGCCGGAGCTTGCCGACGTGCTCACGACCTATCGCACCGCCGTCGCCTATCTCGCCCCGCCTGATGACCTGAAGGCGGCCTGGGAGGCCGCTCCGGTCATCGTCGATGTCGGCGGCTCGGTCGATGGCTATGTCCTGCCGCCGGTCGACGGCACCGGGCTCAAGGTCGGCGCCGGCGTGCACAAGCGCCCGCGCCAGCCCGACGAGGAGCGCGAGCCGCGGGCAAGCGAGGGCGAGCAGATCCGCGACTATTTCTCCCCGCCCTTCGCGCGCATCGGCGAGTACCGCGTCGAGCGCGTCGTCACTTGCGCCTATACTTTCACGGCGGACCGCAAGTTCCTGTCGCGGCAGATCGGCCGGGTGACGGCGGTTTCCGCCTGTTCCGGCCATGGCTACAAGTTCGGTGCGTCTGTCGGCCGGCGCGTCGCGGCCGCCGTCGAGAGCGGCGATCAGGCCGGCCTGCTGCGCTGGCTGCGCGCCGAATAGCGCGATCAGACCGGTAATTGCGGGGTGAGCACCTTACCCTGCGGGAAGTCGAAGATCTTGCCGCTCTCGGCCCAGTCGGGCGATGCCAGCCGGACCAGATGCGGCGCCAGCTCCTCCGGCGTCTTCAACGTTTCCGGGTCTTCGCCCGGCATCGCCTCGGCCCGCATCTTGGTGCGCAACGGCCCCGGATTGACCAGCATGAGCTTGACCGGCGTCGTCGCCGTCTCGGCCGCATAGGTGCGCCCCAGAGCCTCCACGGCGGCCTTGGAGACCGAATAGGGGCCCCAATAGGCCGTGCACTTATGCGCGGCGCCCGAGGTCATCAGCAGCACGCGACCGGCATCGGATGCGCGCAGCGCCGGATCGAGCGCCTTGAGCAGGCGCCAGTTGGCGGTGACGTTGATGTCGAGGACCCGGGCCCAGTCCTTCTCGGTGACATGGTCGAGCGGGCTGAGCGAGCCGAGCACGCCGGCATTGGCGAGCAGGATGTCGAGCTTGCCCCAGCGCTCCGTCACGGCGTGGCCGAGCTTCTCCAGCCCGCCGGCATCGGCGAGGTCGAGCGGAACGAGTGTGGCGCTGCCGCCGGTCGCGACGATCTCGTCGTCAAGCTCCTCAAGTGCCCCGGAGGTGCGGGCGAGCGCGACGACATGCGCGCCGGCTTCGGCGAAGGCGAGCGCCGCGGCCCGGCCGATGCCGCGCGAGGCGCCGGTGACGAGCGCGACGCGCCCCTTGAGCGGTTGGGTCATCGGTCAATCCTCATGGCCATCGTCTCAGCCCTCATCCTGAGGAGCGCCGCAGGCGCATCTCGAAGGATGCCCCAGATATCTCGGGAGCCCCCTGGACCATCCTTCGAGACGCCGCTACGCGGCTCCTCAGGATGAGGGCTGAGGAGGGAACCCGGTCAGGCTCAGCCGGCTTCGGCCAGCAGCGAGATCTGCTGCTTGGCGCTCTCGCCGATCACGTCGGTCAGCGAGGTCGGATAGTCGCCGGTGAAGCAGTGGTCGGTGAATTGCGGCCGCTTCGGGTCGCGCCCGTCATGGCCCATGGCGCGGTAGAGCCCGTCCACCGAGATGAAGGCCAGCGAATCCGCGCCGACGAACTGGCGCATCTCCTCCAGCGAATGGGTCGCGGCGAGCAGCTTCTCCCGGTCGGGCGTATCGATGCCGTAATAGTCGGGATGGGTGATCGGCGGCGAGGAGATGCGGAAATGCACCTCGCGGGCGCCGGCCTCGCGCATCATCTTCACGATCTTGAACGAGGTCGTGCCGCGCACGATCGAATCGTCGACCAGCACGACGCGCTTGCCCTCGACCACCGAGCGGTTGGCCGAGTGCTTCAGCTTGACGCCGAGCTCGCGGACCTTCTGCGTCGGCTCGATGAAGGTGCGGCCGACATAATGGTTGCGGATGATGCCGAGCTCGAACGGGATGCCGCTGGCCTGGGCATAGCCCAGCGCCGCCGGCACGCCGGAATCCGGCACGGGCACGATGACATCCGCATCGGCCGGCGATTCCTGCGCCAGCACCGCGCCCATCGCCTTGCGGCGCTCGTAGATGCTGCGGCCCTTCACGATCGAATCGGGGCGGGCGAAATAGATGTATTCGAAGATGCAGGGCCGTTCCGGCACGGGCGGGAAGGGCTTGTGGCTCTCGATCCCGGCTTCGGAGATGATCACGACCTCGCCGTTCTCGGCCTCACGGATGAACTTGGCGCCGATAATGTCGAGCGCGCAGGTCTCGGAGGTCAGGATGGGCGCACCGTCGAGCTCGCCGAGCACGAGCGGGCGGATGCCGAGCGGGTCGCGGGCGCCGATCAGCTTCTTGTTGGTGATGCCGACGAAGGCATAGGCGCCCTCGATCTGGCGGATCGCCTCGATGAAGCGGTCGACGAAATTCTGCTTGCGGCTGCGTGCGACGAGATGCAGCAGCACCTCGGTATCGGAGGTCGACTGGTAGATCGCGCCGTCGCGGACGAGGTTGCGGCGTAAGCTCAGCCCGTTGGTCAGGTTGCCGTTATGCGCCACGGCGAAGCCGCCGCCATGCAGTTCGGCGAAGAGCGGCTGGACGTTGCGCAGGATCGTCTCGCCGGTGGTCGAATAGCGGACATGGCCGATCGACTGCCTGCCCTTGAGCTTGTCGATGACGCTCGCTTCCGAGAAGGCGTCGCCGACCAGGCCGAGCCGGCGCTCCGAGTGGAAGCGCTTGCCGTCGAAGGAGACGATGCCCGCCGCCTCCTGGCCACGATGCTGCAGCGCATGCAGGCCGAGCGCGGTCAGCGCCGCGGCATCGGCATGGCCGTAGATGCCGAAGACGCCGCATTCCTCCCGCAGCCGGTCGGCATTGGGATCGAAGGCGGTATCACGCTCGGTTTGCGAGATCATGTCTGGCTCCAGGCGACGGGGCTTGAGCTAACGTTCTACGCGCTAATTAGGGACGGGCTGGGGCAGGCGCAACCGGTGCCGGCGTCGCGGGGCTGCGCGGCTCCTCGGCCGGAGCTTCCGGCGCGGTCTCGGCCGCCGGTTTCTTCAGCAGGTTCTTGATGAAATCGGCGTTCACGTCCTGCGGCAGCATGGCGATCAGCGAGCGGCCGGTCTCCTCCAGCATCGGCTTGGCCTTGGCGTCCTTGGCCCAGACCGGCAGCTTCTCGGCGCCGACCAGCGCGGTGAAGAACAGGTAACCGATCACCGCCAGGAGCAGGCCGCGCGCGGCGCCGAAGACGAAGCCGAGCGTACGGTCGAGCGCGCCGATGCGCGAATCCAGCACGAAATCGGAGATGCGGGCCGTGATCAGCGAGACGACGATCAGCGTGCCCAGGAACAGGGCCGCGATCGCGGCGACCAGCGCGATCGTGTCCTGCGCCGAGCTTGCCGGGATGTACTGCTTGATGAAGGGCACGAGCTGCGGGTGGAACACCCAGGCGACGGCCGCCGCGGCGACCCAGGAGGCGATCGCCAGCACTTCGCGCGTGAAGCCGCGCACGGCCGCGAGCAAAGCCGAGATCAGAACCACGCCGATGACGACGAGATCGAGAATGGTGACAGGCATGGGAGGGCCGCTTTGCTATGGTCAGGTGCCGACCGGCCGGAGGCAGGGCGGCCGTTTCGGCTTTGCTATACGCGTTCCCGGCCTCTGCGTCACCCTTTCGGCGAAGTCATTTCACATCTCTGCGAGGTGCGCGCGCGGCGATATCGGCAACGAGTTCCGTGACATGGCCGAAACGCCGCAGGGTGAGCCCGTTGCCGTCGCCGTGATCGGCGCCGCCGGCCGGCATCAGCGCGGCCTCGAAGCCGAGCTTGGCCGCTTCCCTGAGGCGCGCCGCCGCGACCGCGACCGGCCGAATCGCGCCGGAGAGCGCGATCTCGCCAAAATAGACCGCTTCCTGCGGCAAGGTCGCGCCGCTCAGCGAGGAGACCAGCGCGGCGGCGACCGCGACATCGGCCGCGGGCTCGTTGACGCGCAGGCCACCGGCCACATTCAGATAGACGTCATGCTGGCCGAGCCTCAGGCCGCCATGCGTCTCGAGCACGGCGAGCACCATGGCGAGCCGGCTGTTCTCCCAGCCGACGACGGCGCGCCGCGGCGTGCCGAGCGCGGTCGGGGCGACCAGTGCCTGGATCTCGACGAGGACGGGCCGGGTGCCCTCCATGCCCGCGAAGACGGCCGCACCCGGCGCCGGCTGGTCGCGGCCCGCAAGGAAGAGTGCCGAAGGATTGGTCACCTCGGATAGACCCTTGCCGGTCATCTCGAAGACGCCGATCTCGTCGGTCGCGCCGAAGCGGTTCTTCTGGCCGCGCAGGATGCGGAAGGAATGCGCGCCTTCGCCCTCGAAGGACAGCACGGCATCGACCATGTGCTCGACCACGCGCGGGCCGGCGATCTGCCCGTCCTTGGTGACATGGCCGACCAGGATCAGGCAGACGCCGGATGTCTTGGCATAGCGGATCAGCGCTTGAGCCGAGCCTCGCACCTGCGTCACCGTGCCCGGGGCGCTCTCGACCTCGCCCGACCACATCGTCTGGATCGAGTCGATCACCACGAGGGCAGGGCGCTCGCCCTGGCCGAGCGTCGCGACGATATCCTCGACATTGGTCTCGGCTGCGAGATCGACCGGCGCCTCGGCCAGCCCCATCCGCTCGGCGCGGAGCCTGACCTGTCCGGTCGATTCCTCGCCCGAGACATAGACGACGCGCCTGCCCGCCTTGGCGAGCGCCGCGCAGGCCTGCATCAGCAGCGTCGACTTGCCGATGCCGGGATCGCCGCCGATCAGCAGAACTGAGCCCGGCACGAAGCCGCCGCCGGTGACGCGATCGAGCTCGCCGATGCCGGAGGCGATGCGCGGCGCATCCTGCGTCTCGCCTTTCAGCGTCTCCAGCGCGAAGACGCGGCCCCGCGCCCGGCCACCGGAGGAGGGGCGCCCGCCGCCCGGAACGGGCGCGGCCTGCGCATCCTCGACCAGCGAGGACCATGTGCCGCAGGCGTCGCACTTGCCCTGCCAGCGGTGATAGACCGCGCCGCAGGCCTGGCAGTGATAGGTCGGTCTGCGCTTGGCCATCAGCCGCCGATATAACGTCGGTGATAGCGGCGGCCGAGGCTGGTCAGGATCTCGTAGCCGATCGTCTTGGCGCCGCCGCCGACGGTCTCAAGGTCGAGCGGCCCGCCGATCAGCGTGACGCTTCCACCGCGCTTGGCGGCGTCGGCCGGGGCATCGGTCACGTCGATGATGATCAGGTCCATCGAGACCGTGCCGACGAAGGGGCAGGAGACGCCGCCGACCAGCACCGATCCGCCCGTCGAGCTATCCGTCCAGCTTCCGTTGCGCGGATAGCCGTCGGCATAGCCGAGGCAGATCGTGGCGAGCTTGCGCTTGCCCTTGGCGGTCCAGCGCCCGTTATAGCCGACCTGCGTGCCGTCCTCGACCTCGCGGGTCTGTATGATCGTCGCCTCCAGCCCGACGACCGGCTTCATCGGGTTCGGCTGGCCGGGCGTCGGATTGCCGCCATAGAGCGCATAGCCCGGCCGGGTGAGCTGGTAGGACGGGCAACCCTTGAGGAAATGCCCGGACGAGTTCTTCAGCGAGGCCGGCACCTCGGGCAGCGCCGCGGCGATCTCGGCGAAGGCGGCGATCTGGCGGGCATTGGCCGGGTCCGCCTCGTCCTCGGAGGAGGCGAAATGGCTCATCACCAGCTCGATTCCCGCTGCCGCGATCACGCCCGAGCGCTCGCGGGCGAGGTTCAGGCCTTCGCCGGGCCAGAGGCCGAGCCGGTTCATCGCCGTGTCGACATGCAAAGCCGCCGGCCGGACCTGCGCGCCGGTCTGCCGGAACGAGGCCCATTCCAGCAATTCCTCATGTGAGCCCAGCACCGGCGACAGGCCATGCGCCGCGAAGGTCTCGGCCGCACCGGGGAGCAAGCCGTTCAGCACATAGATCGTCGCATCGGGCGCGACCTTGCGGGCGCGGATCGCCTCCGAGACATGCGCGACGAAGAAGCTCCTGCAGCCGGCTTTCGCCAGTGCCGTGACGGCGGGCTCGATGCCGATGCCATAGGCGTCCGCCTTGACCACGGCCCCGGCCTCGGTGCCGGCGCGCTTGCCGAGCAGGCGCCAGTTCGAGACCAGCGCGTCGAGATCGATGGTGAGGGTCGCGCCGAAGGCGGCATCAGGCAGGTCGGCAGGCATCATTCACGGTCCGGAAGGCGCAACTCGTCGGCGCGGTCGGAGAAGCGTGTCACATCCGCGTCGAACTGCAAGGCCACGGCGCCGGTCGGGCCGTGGCGCTGCTTGCCGATGATCAGTTCGGCGACGCCGTGCATCGCCTCCATCTCGATCTGCCACTTGTTGTGCTCTTCGGTGCCGGGGCGCGGCTCCTTGCCCTTGAGGTAGTACTCCTCGCGGTAGACGAACATCACGACGTCGGCGTCCTGCTCGATCGAGCCGGATTCGCGCAGGTCCGAGAGCTGCGGGCGCTTGTCGTCGCGATTCTCGACCTGGCGCGAGAGCTGCGAGAGCGCGATGATCGGGACGTTGAGCTCCTTGGCCAGCGCCTTCAGGCTGGTCGTGATCTCGGTCAGCTCCTGCACGCGGTTCTGGCCGTTCTTGGACGATCCGGAGAGCAGTTGCAGGTAGTCGATGAACAGGACGTCGAGCCCCTTCTGGCGCTTCAGGCGCCGGGCCCGCGCCATCAACTGCGCGATCGAGATGCCGCCGGTCTGGTCGATATAGAGCGGCAGCTTCTCGATCTGGGCGGCGACATCGGTCAAGCGGGCGAAGTCGCCCTCGGTGATGCGGCCCTGCCGGATCTTGTAGGAGGAGATGCCCGATTGCTCGGCGACGATACGGGTCGCGAGCTGGTCGGCCGACATTTCCAGCGAGAAGAAGCCGACGATGCCGCCATCCACGCTCTTGATCGTGCCGTCCTCCTGACGCTCGCCGCGCCAGGCTTTTGCGATGTTGAAGGCGATATTGGTCGCAAGCGAGGTCTTGCCCATGGCGGGGCGCCCGGCGAGCACGAGCAGGTCCGAGCGCTGCAGGCCGCCCATGCGCTGGTCGACGTCGCGCAGGCCGGTCGAGATTCCGGAGAGGCCGCCGGCGCGCTGGTAGGCGCTCGCCGCCATGTCGATGGCGAGGCGCAGCGCCCCGTCGAATTTCTGGAAGCCGCCCTCGTAACGGCCCTTTTCGGCGAGCTCGTAGAGCCGGCGCTCGGCATCCTCGATCTGCTCGCGCGGCGCCATCTCGACCGGCGCGTCATAGGCGACGTTGACGAGATCCTCGCCGACGCCGATCAACTGGCGGCGCACCGCGAGGTCGTAGATCGTGCGGCCGTAATCGGCGGCGTTGATCACGGTCGTCGCCTCCGCCGCGAGGCGGGCGAGATACTGGCTCGGCGTGATCTCGCCGAGATCGATGTCGTTGACGAAGGTCTTGAGCGTGATCGGCGTCGCGATCTTGCCGGCGCGGATCATGCTCGCCACCAGCTCGTAGACGCGCTGGTGGACCGGCTCGAAGAAATGCTCCGGCAGCAGGAAGTCGGAGACGCGGTAGAACGCGTCGTTATTGACCAGGATCGCGCCCAATAGCGCCTGCTCCGCCTCGATATTGTGAGGCTGGACGCGGAATTCCGCCTCGCGGTTGTCGAGGCGGGCGACGAGGGCTGTAGCGGTGGCCATGGCCGTCCCGATAAATCAATGCTGGGTGAATTCAAGCCGACAATCAGCCGCGCAGGCCTGCGGCTTGGCGAGGCTGAGTCGGGCAGGGATTTACCTTAACATTCTGACAATCGGTGCCAGCAGGCTCCGGTTCCATCCACGCCTTTGCACAGGCCCTGAAATGAAAAAGGCGCCGTGTTGCCACGGCGCCCTTGACTCGATTCGGCAGCTTGCCGGGCTCAGAGCTCGACGTCGCCGGCCTCGGCCAGCGCCGCACCGACCTCGAGGCCGAGATCGTCGAGATCGAACTCCTCGCGGGCCGTGACGTTCTCGCCGGCGGCCTGGCGCTCGGCCTCTTCAGCCGAACGGGCGACGTTGACGGTGATGGTGACCGAGACTTCCGGATGCAGCACGACCGGGACGGTGTGCAGGCCGAGCGTCTTGATCGGGGTGTTCAGCGTCACCTGGCCGCGCGAGACGTTGAAGCCGTCCTTGGTCAGGGCCTCGGCGATGTCGCGGGTCGAGACCGAACCGTAGAGCACGCCGGATTCGCCCGACTGGCGCAGGATGGTGACGCTCTGGCCGTTCAGGCGCTCGGCGACGGCATCGGCCTCGGACTTCAGCTCGAGGTTGCGGGTCTCGAGCTCGAGCTTCTGGCTCTCGAAGCGCTTCTTGTTGTCCTCGGTGGCGCGCAGGGCCTTGCCGCGGGCGAGCAGGTAGTTGCGGCCGAAGCCGTCGCGAACCTTCACGATGTCGCCCATCTGGCCAAGCTTGGCGACGCGCTCGAGCAGGATCACTTCCATTTGTCTTCTCCTTGTTTTGTCTTGAGACGAGGTTGTCAGGAACGGTTAGGCGGAGGCGGCGGCGCGGCCCGCTTGCGCAGGCCGAGCAGCGTGTCGATGACGCCGGCGATCGCGAGCAGCGGCGTCAGCACGGCCTGCATCACGACGAGGGCGACATAGATCGAGATCAGCATCGGCAGCCGCCAGGGCTTGCCGCGCGAGATGTCGTGCAGCGTGGCGAGCCCGCTGAACATGAAGGCGGCGAGCAGCGCACCGGCGAAGGCCATGGCGGCGACGCCGGTGAAGCCGCCCGTCGTCGCGACGAAGGCGGCCGCGATCAGCAGCAGCAGCGCCTGGCGCGGCAGCGTCGTCGACGGGATGAAGGGCCAGGGGCGCGGCAGCCGGTCGGACATCTTCACGGTGCGCGCCGCGAGCCAGAGATTGGCGGTGATGGTCGTGACGAAGGAGGCGCCGATGCCGAGCGGCACGGCCGGTGCCAGGCTCAGCGCCAGCTCCTTGACCTGGACGTCGCCGGGCAGGGCGATCAGCTTGCCGCGCACCATCTCGTTCAGCAGGTTCTCGATCATGCGCGCGATCACCGAGCGATAGGCCTCGTAATCGGTGGTCATCACCAGCGCGCTGCCGACGGTCGCGAGCGCGGCGGTGGCGGCGATCCAGAGCAGCAGGTTGCCGAGCGGATACCACTCGACCTGCCCGTTCGTGTCGGCGCGGGCCAGCAGCGCGAGATAGGCGATCCACCAGGCCGGCAAGGCGATGATCAGGGCGAAGGCGATGCCGCCGGTCGGGGCAAGCGCGATGGCGACGGCGAGCGCGCCGGCCGCCGTGGCGAATAGCCCGGAGCGGTGGTTCCAGCCCAAAGATGCGATGAAGATCGGGAGAGGGGCGGCCGAATACAGCAGCGCGGCCAGCGGCGATCCGGTGATCACCACTGAGAAGAGCAGGGCCGAAACGAGGCCCGCGCCGATGCCGACAATCGGAATCATGCTTCCGTCCTGCTGTCCCGCTGCTCGCAAGCCCATTGGCTCGGCAGGGTGAGAGGCCCTTGGCCTCAACGAACCCGATGGAGTTTCACCGCCGGGCGACTGGTTGATCTTGAAAGCGAGAACCGGAGGCGCGGGAAGCGCCTCCGGCAATTGTCAGTATCCGGATCCGGATGAACGGATCAGCGGATGACGTAGGGCAGCAGGCCGAGGAAGCGGGCGCGCTTGATCGCCTGGGCGAGCTCGCGCTGCTTCTTGGCGGAAACCGCCGTGATGCGGGACGGAACGATCTTGCCGCGCTCGGAGATGTAGCGCGATAGCAGACGCACGTCCTTGTAGTCGATCTTCGGGGCGCCTTCGCCCGAGAACGGGCAGGACTTGCGGCGGCGGAAGAAGGGGCGGCGGGCGCCGGCGGATGCAGTCGACATTCTCAGGCCTCCGCTTCGGCGGTTTCGGTCGCTTCGTCTTCACGACGCGGACGGTCACGGCGCGGGCCGCGGTCGAAACGGTCGCCGCCACGCTCCGGACGGTCCTCGCGGTCACGCTTCTGCAGCATGGCCGACGGACCTTCCTCGAGCTCGTCGACCTTGATGGTCATGAAGCGCAGGATGTCTTCGTTGATGCGCATCTGGCGCTCCATCTCCAGCACGGCGGCGGAGGGAGCCTCGATGTTCAGCAGCGTGTAATGCGCCTTGCGGTTCTTCTTGATGCGATAGCCGAGGGACTTGACGCCCCAGTACTCGACCTTGCGAATGGCGCCGCCATTCGTTTCGATCACGCCCTTGAACTGCTCGACGAGGGCTTCGACCTGCTGCGCGCTGACATCCTGCCGCGCGAGCAGCACATGCTCGTACAATGCCATATGTGGCCTTCCTTGTTTCACCCTGCTTCGCCCGGCGCGGAGCCCTCCGAGCCCTGGATAAGGCCCGACAGGTTTCATTCGAAGGCGGAGACACGGGATGACGGTTCCGGGGAACCTGCGCGCTCCCTTGCGGGCGAGCGCCATCCGTTCAGCCTCCGGCCGAACCAGCAGGAGGCGGTCGTTACAGTGTCCGGCGCGCCATGGCAACCGGAATTTGCGACTGCAGCCTATGCCGATTGCATGCAGAAACACGTCGTCATTCCGGGCTTGACCCGGAATCCATTGTCAGGCGCAACTGTTGACGCTTGCCACACGATTGTCATTCCGGGGCTTCGCGGAGCGAAGAACCCGGAACCCACGACCGGGTGAGCCGCTCATGATGCGACATTGGACGTTCTGCCCAGTCGTGGGTTCCGGGTTCGCGCCGAAGCCGCGCCCCGGAATGACAAGCCGTGGTTCCGACCGAAAATCAGCCTGCCTTGAGCCGCTGGGGAGCGGAAATTTCCGGTTCCGCGCTTGACTTGGCGGCGGAAGCGATGTGACAGCCGCGTCATATAAGACGAATGACTGATAATGAAGACCGGGACATTCACAGCATGACGACGGCGTTCATCTTTCCGGGCCAGGGTTCGCAGGCGGTCGGCATGGGCAAGAGCCTGGCCGACAACTTCCCCGTCGCGAAGTCGGTCTTCGACGAAGTTGATGCGGCGCTGTCGCAGAAGCTCTCGGCCGTGATGTGGGAAGGCCCTGCCGAGGAGCTGACGCTGACCGCCAATGCCCAGCCGGCCCTGATGGCGGTCAGCCTGGCGGTCGTGCGCGTGCTCGAAAGCGAGGCCGGGCTCGACCTGAAGCGCGACGCCGCCTTCGTCGCCGGCCATTCGCTCGGCGAGTATTCGGCGCTCGCCGCCGCCGGCACCTTCTCGATCAGCGATGCCGCCCGCCTGCTGCGCATCCGCGGCGATGCCATGCAGAAGGCCGTTCCGGCGGGGCAGGGCGCGATGGCGGCGCTTCTCGGCGCCGAGCTCGATCTCGCCCGCGAGATCGCCGCGGCCGCGGCTGAGGGCGAAGTCTGCGAAGCCGCCAACGACAATGGCGGCGGCCAGGTCGTGCTCTCCGGCGCCAAGGCCGCGATCGAGCGTGCCATTGCCCTGGCCGGCGAGCGCGGCGTCAAGCGCGCCATGCTGCTGCCGGTTTCCGCGCCTTTCCACTGCGCCCTGATGCAGCCGGCCGCCGACGCGATGCGCGATGCGCTCGCCAAGGTCGCGATGCAGGCGCCGGTCGTGCCGGTCGTCGCCAATGTCGGTGCCGCGCCGCTGAGCGATGCCGATGCGATCCGGGCTTCGCTGATCGCGCAGGTCACCGGAACGGTGCGCTGGCGCGAATGCGTGCAGGCGATGGCCGCCGCCGGCGTCACCGATTTTGTCGAGCTCGGCAGCGGCAAGGTGCTGGCCGGTCTCGTCAAGCGCATCGCCGCGGGCGCCGCTCCGGTCTCGATCGGCACGGCGGACGACATCGCGGCCTATAAGGCCCGTAAAGGATAAGCGCAGAACCCAGGATGGGCTGCAGCGGCAGGATGCCGAAAAAGGGGAGCGAACATGTTTGATCTGACCGGCCGCAAGGCCCTGGTCACCGGCGCGACCGGCGGCCTCGGCGGCGCCATCGCCCGGACGCTGCATGCGCAGGGTGCCAGCGTCGCCATTTCCGGGACGCGGGCCGATGCGCTTGAGGCCCTGGCGGCCGAACTCGGCGAGCGCGTCGTGGTCGCGCCCTGCAATCTCTCCGACAAGGATTCGGTCGAGGCGCTGGTGCCGAGCGCCGAGGAGAAGCTCGGCGGGCTCGACATTCTCGTCAACAATGCCGGCATCACCCGCGACAACCTGTTCATGCGCCTCAAGGACGAGGATTGGGACAGCGTGCTCGCGGTCAACCTGACGGCGGCCTTCCGCCTGTCGCGTGCGGCCGTGAAATCGATGATGCGCCGCCGCTACGGCCGAATCGTCGCGATCGGCTCCGTCGTCGGCACCACCGGCAATCCCGGCCAGGGCAATTATGCTGCCGCCAAGGCCGGCCTGATCGGCATGTCGAAGGCGCTCGCCGCCGAGGTCGCCAGCCGCAACATCACCGTTAACGTGGTCGCGCCGGGCTTCATCGAGTCGCCGATGACGCAATCGCTCAACGACAAGCAGCGCGAGGGCATTCTCGCCGGCGTGCCGATGGGGCGTCTCGGCGAGGGGGCCGACGTGGCCGCCGCCGTGGCCTTCCTTGCCAGCGCCGAAGCTGGATACGTGACCGGCCAGACCCTGCACGTCAACGGCGGAATGGCAATGATCTAGGTGCGTTAGCGCGCATTCTCGATCGGTTTTGATAAGTCTGCGGCGCTCTCGCCAGCCCGTAAAGGGTGTGTTAACTAGCGCCATCGCGCCGCAGCCGGGCGATCCGAGGGGACTTGACGAAACCTCGGTTGTTGCGTTTGTGCAGGCTTCGAGCTTTCCGGATCGCGGACATCGTCAGGTGGCGCGGCGGCTCGGAATGAGATCCCTCCATCGCGTCGCGTCCCTGCGATGCGTTTTCAGTTTCTAAGTCTAAGGAAGAGACCCATGAGCGATGTTGCCGAGCGCGTGAAGAAGATCGTGGTCGAGCACCTCGGCGTCGAGGCCGACAAGGTCGTCGACGGCGCCAACTTCATCGAGGACCTGGGCGCGGACAGCCTCGACACCGTCGAGCTCGTGATGGCCTTCGAGGAAGAGTTCGGCGTCGAGATCCCGGACGACGCGGCCGAGACGATCGTCACCGTCGGCGACGCCGTGAAGTTCCTCTCCGCCAAGAGCGCCTGATCGGTCTTTCGGCCGGTCCACGCAGAAAGAGCCATGGCTTCTCGCAGTTATCCGATGCGGCGTGTCGTCGTGACCGGACTCGGCATGGTGACGCCGCTTGCATGCGGCGTCGAGCCGACCTGGTCGCGGCTTCTGGCCGGTGCCAGCGGCGCCGGCCCCATCACCAGTTTCGACGCCAGCGATCTGCCGGCGCGGATCGCCTGCAACATCCCGCGGGGTGACGGCAGCGACGGGACCTTCAATCCCGACGACTGGATGGAGCCGAAGGAGCAGCGCAAGGTCGACGATTTCATCGTCTACGCCATGGCGGCGGCCACGCAGGCGTTGCAGGACGCCGGCTGGAAGCCGGAAAGCTACGAGGACCAAATCCGTACCGGCGTCGCCATCGGCTCCGGCATCGGCGGGCTTGGCGGCATCTACGAGGCCTCGCTCCTGCTCAAGGAACGCGGCCCGCGCCGCCTCTCGCCCTTCTTCATTCCCGGCCGCCTGAGCAATCTGGCGGCGGGTTATGTCTCGATCGAGCACGGGCTGAAGGGTCCGAACCATGCCGTCGTGACCGCCTGCTCGACCGGCGCGCATGCCGTCGGCGACGCCGCCCGCATGATCGCGCTCGGCGATGCCGAGGTCATGGTCGCCGGCGGCACCGAATCGGCGATCAACCGCATCGGTATTGCCGGCTTCTGCGCCTGCCGCGCGCTCTCGACGAATTTCAACGACACGCCCGAGAAGGCCTCGCGCCCCTATGACAAGGACCGCGACGGCTTCGTGATGGGCGAGGGCGCCGGCATCGTCGTGCTCGAGGAACTCGAGCATGCGCTGGCCCGCGGCGCCCGCATCTATGCCGAAATCGTCGGCTACGGCATGTCCGGCGACGCCTATCACATCACCTCGCCCTCCGAGGATGGCGACGGCGCCTATCGCTGCATGCAGGCCGCGCTCGACCGTGCCGGCATCACGGCGTCCGACCTCGACTACATCAACGCGCACGGCACCTCGACGCCGCTCGGCGACGAGATCGAGTTGCGCGCCGTCGAGCGTCTGCTGGCGAATGCGCCCAAGCGCCCGTCCATGTCCTCGACCAAATCGGCGACCGGCCATCTGCTCGGTGCCGCCGGGGCGATCGAGGCGATCTTCACCGTGCTCGCGATCCGCGACCAGGTGGCACCGCCGACGATCAATCTCGACAACCCGTCCGTCGAGACCGAGATCGACCTTGTCCCGCATGTCGCCCGCAAGCGTGAGATCGACTATGCCCTGTCGAACTCCTTCGGATTCGGCGGGACGAATGCCTCGCTGGTGATGCGGCGCTATCGGCCCGATAGCTAAGTCGCTGCGAGATAGCGCGGTTTCGCCATAATCTTGGATAGAATTCACTGTGGAAGCGGCCGAATGCGTGATTGCGCGTTCACAGCCGCGAGGAAACCGGTTCTAATGCCGCCGCCCGGCTTCGGCACGGCCGCTGCCTCGTTCGGCAGTTGCGGTCCCTGTTTCGCCGTGCCGAGATCATCTACCCCGTGCTGCGAGCGTCTTGATCGTGAATGATACGCCCCGCGTCGCCCCGAAGAGTCCGAGCGAGGCCCTCAAGCCCGTAGCGCCTCCGGCGCCGCCGCCCAAGGCCCGCCGCCGTCGGCGCAGCCCCTTCCTGTCGATGCTGAGCGGCCTGTTCACCGTCGCGTTGATCGGCGCCGGCGTGGTTGGCGCCGGCATCGCCATCGTCTCGAACCAGAGCAAGGCGCCGGGGCCGCTGGCCAGCGACCGCGTCCTGATCATCCCGAAGGAGAGCGGTCTCACCGAGATCGCCGAGTTGCTTCAGCGCGAGGGGCTCATCGAGCACCCGCTGAGCTTCCGCGTCGCGGCGATCATGGGCGGCGACTGGCACAGACTCAAGGCCGGCGAGTATCTGTTCAAGGCGCGCGTCAGCCCGCAGGAGATTCTCGACATCATTTCGAGCAACAAGGTGGTCGAGCATTCGATCACCATTCCCGAGGGGCTGACGAGCGAGCAGATCGTCGAGCGTCTGCGCAGCAACGACCTGCTGACCGGCGAGATCGCGCAGGTGCCGAAGGAGGGCTCGATCCTTCCCGATACCTATCGCTTTCCGCGCGGCTTCTCGCGGCAGGCCATCATCGACCGGATGGCGCGTGATCAGCGCGTCGTGCTCGGCCGCATCTGGGAGCGCCGCCCCGCCGACCTGCCGATCAAGACGCCGCAGGAACTCGTCGTCCTCGCCTCGATCGTCGAGAAGGAGACCGGCCGCGCCGACGAGCGTCCGCGCGTCGCCGGCGTCTTCATCAACCGCCTGAACCAGAAGATGCGGCTGCAATCCGATCCGACGATCGTCTACGGCCTCGTCGGCGGCAAGGGCACGCTCGGCCGGGCGATCCAGCGCAGCGAGATCACCCAGGCGACGCCCTACAATACCTATGTCATCAACGGGCTGCCGCCGGGCCCGATCGCCAATCCCGGCCGTGCCGCCATGGAGGCGGTGGTCAACCATTCCCGGACCAAGGACCTCTACTTCGTCGCTGACGGCAGCGGCGGCCACGCCTTCGCCGAGACGCTGGACCAGCACAACCGCAATGTCGGGCGCTGGCGCCAGATCGAGACGACGCGCAGCCAGCAGCAGGGCGGCAAGCCGCCGGCGGACAGCGTCGACAAGGTCGAGCCCCCGGCGGGCCCCGACAATCGCACCGAGGCGCCCGCGACGACGCAGCCCGCGGCCGACAATGCAGGCTCGGCCGGTGTCCCCGTCGCCCAGCCGGTCGGTGCGGTCGCCGGAACGCGCGCGCGCGCCTTCGACGCTTCCGAAGGAACGGCGCGGGACCCGCTGCTCAACAAGACCTTCGACCTGAACTCGCCGAAGCAGGTTCCGCAGCTCAAGCCCTAAGCTCGCGGCGCAGCGCGTGCCGACTGTTCTCGGAACCGCATCATGTCGGGCTTGACCTGGGATGATGATGCGGTTCCGGACGGTCCCAAAGGCCTGCAATCCCCATTTTCTGTCCGCCGGCCGCTTGCTGTCGCCGATAGGCACCACTACGGTCCCGCCGATCTTGAACGAAGGCGGCAGGGGCAATGGCCATCGAGAGCATGACGGGGTTCGCCCGTGCGGCGGGAACAGCCGGGGTCCATGGCTGGGCCTGGGAAATCCGCAGCGTCAACGGGCGCGGGCTCGATCTGCGCGTCCGGGTTCCGCCCGGCTTCGAAGTCCTGGCCGAGGCGGCCCGCAAGAAGCTGGGCGGCGCTTTCTCGCGCGGGACGCTGCACGTCAATCTCGCCGTCACCAGCGATGCCGGCCCGCCGCGTCCGCGCGTCAACGAAGCGGTGCTGGCGGCGCTGCTCGAAGCGATCGAAAGGCTGCCGCCGACCGACGGCATCAATCCGCCATCCTATGACGGGCTCCTCGGCATCCGCGGCGTGGTGGATTATGCCGACGAGGCGCAGGATGCGCTGGGCGCGGTCGAGGCGCCGGCGCTGGCCGGGCTCGAAGCCGTCACCACGGCCCTGAAGGAAGCGCGTGCCGCCGAAGGCCGCGCGCTCGAAGCGATCGTCCTCGGCCATCTCGAAACCATCGCCCGCCTCGCCGCCGAGGCGGAGCATCATCCCGCCCGCGGCGCCGAGGCGATCCGTGCCCGGATCGCGGCGCAGGTCGAGGCGCTGCTCGGGGCGAATAACGGCTTCGATCCGCAGCGCCTGCATCAGGAGGGCGCGCTGATCGCCGTCCGCGCCGATATCCGCGAGGAGATCGACCGCCTGCAGGCCCATGTCGAGGCCCTGCGCGAATTGCTGGCCAAGGGCGGGCCGATCGGCCGCAAGCTCGATTTCCTCTCGCAGGAATTCGGTCGCGAGGCTTCGACCCTCTGCGCCAAGGCCAACGACCCCGGCCTGTCGCGCATCGGCCTGGAGCTGCGCACGGTCGTCGACCAGATGCGCGAGCAGGTCCAGAACGTGGAGTGAGCCGGATGGCTGCCGAGACCCTTCGCCCGGCCCGCCGCGGCCTGATCATGATCATGTCGTCGCCGTCCGGCGCGGGCAAGTCGACGCTGACGCGGACGCTGTCGAAATCTCCCAACGAGACGAATCTCGACCTGTCGATCTCGGTGACGACGCGTCCGAAGCGCCCATCCGAGATTCCCGGCGTGCATTACCATTTCATCGATCGCGAGAGCTTCGACGAGATGCGGGAGCGGGACGAGCTGCTCGAATGGGCCGAGGTGCATGGCAACGGCTACGGCACGCCGCGCAAGCCCGTGGAGGCCTCGCTCAAGGCCGGCCGGGACGTGCTGTTCGATATCGACTGGCAAGGCACCCAGCAGATCATGGAGAAGGCCCGCGAGGACGTGGTCTCGATCTTCATCCTGCCGCCCTCGATGGCGGAGCTGCGCTCCCGCCTGGTGCGCCGGGCCGAGGACGCGCCGGATGTGATCGCGAAGCGGCTGGCCAATGCGCGCGACGAGATCGCGCGCTGGGCCGTCTACGACTATGTCATCGTCAATGACGATCTCGAGAACGCCTATGAGGCCGTGCGTTCCATCCTGGCGGCGGAGCGGCTGAAGCGCAGCCGCGCGGTCGGCATGGCCGATTTCGTCGATGCCCTGCTGGCAGAGCCTGTTCAGGCCTGAGCGGCAAGAGCATTCGCCAGGCTGACGAAGCCCGAGACCGGGATCTCCTCGGCCCGCGCCGTCTCAGCGAGGCCCGCCGCCGCGATGATCGGCGCCGGGTCGGGCAGCACAGCCTTCAGGCTCTGGCGCAGCATCTTGCGGCGTTGACCGAAGGCGGCGAGCGTCACCCGCTCCAGCAGGCGCCGGTCGCAGGGCTCCGGCTGCGCGCGCGGGACGAGCTGGACGATCGAGGAGGTGATCTTCGGCGGCGGCACGAAGGCGCTGCGCGGCACATCGAACAGGATCCTGGTTTCGCAGCGCCAGTTCGACAGTACGGCGAGCCGGCCGTAATCGGCGCGCTCCTCCGGCGTCGCGACGATGCGCTCGGCAACCTCGCGCTGGAACATCAGCGTCAGCGAATCCCACCAGGACGGCCAGGGTTCGAGGCTGAGCCAGCCGACCAGCAGCGGCGTGCCGATATTATAGGGCAGGTTGGCGACGATCCGTGCCCGTTGGCCGCCGAGATGCGGCGTGAGATCGACGGCGAGCGCATCCCCGTCGATCACCTCCAGGCGACCCGGATAATGCGCCGCGATCTCGGCCAGCGCCGGCAGGCAGCGCCGATCCCGCTCGATCGCGATGACGCGTCCGGCGCCGTTGGCCAGCAGTGCCCGCGTCAGCCCGCCGGGCCCGGGGCCGATCTCGACGACCGTCTGGCCATCCAGCGGCCCCGCAGAGCGGGCGATGCGGCTGGTCAGGTTGAGATCGAACAGGAAGTTCTGGCCGAGCGCCTTCTGCGCCATCAGCCCATGGCGCTCCACCACCTCGCGCAGCGGCGGCAGGTCGTCGATCTGGCTCATGAAACGGCGTCCGTGACGACGCCCGCGGCCATGCGGGCGGCAAGCTTCAGAGCGGCGCAGAGGCTGTCCGGCCGCGCGATGCCCCGGCCGGCGATGTCGAAGGCGGTGCCATGGTCCGGCGAGGTCCGGATAAAGGGCAGGCCGAGCGTGACATTGACGCCCTCGTCGAAGGCGATCGTCTTGATCGGGATGAGGGCCTGGTCGTGATACATCGCCAGCGCCGCGTCATAGCCGGCGCGGGCGCGCGCATGGAACATCGTGTCGGCGGGATAGGGGCCGCGCGCATCGATGCCCTCCGCCCGCAATCGGGCGATGGCGGGCGCGACGACGTCTGCGTCCTCATGGCCCATCGTGCCGCTCTCACCGGCATGGGGGTTGAGCCCGCTGAGCGCCAGCCGTGGCGCTGAGATGCCGAAACGGCTGCGCAGTTCCGCCGCGACGATGCGGCCGGTCTCGACGATCAGCTCCGTCGTCAGCAGGTCGGGCACGCGCCGCAGCGGCTGGTGGATCGTGACCGGCACGACCGCCAGCTCCTCGCACCAGAGCATCATGACCGGGCGCGGCTCGGCATCACCCCGCGCTGCCAGATGGGCCAGATACTCGGTATGGCCAGGGTGCTTGAACCCGGCTCCGTAAAGCACCGATTTGGCGATCGGGTTCGTCACCACGCCGGCGGCCTCGCCGGCCTGGACCGCCGCGACCGCGCGGTCGATCGAAGCGATCGTGCCGGCAGCGGTTGCCGGATCGGGCGCGCCCGGCTCGGCTCTGCCTGCCCCGGATGCGAGCGGGATCACCGGCAGCGCTTCGGCAAAGGTTTCGCCTGCCTCGCTCCAGCAGCAGCTACGCAGCGGCACGGTCCAGCCGAGCCGGCCGGCGACATCCGCGAGATGGTCGGGATCGGCGATGCAGGCGAAGGCGGGAAGGGTACGCTCGCGGCGCTCCAGCCAGGCTCGCAGCGTCAGTTCCGGTCCGATCCCGGCCGGATCGCCCTGTGTCAGTGCAAGCGGCTTTGCCGGCAAGGCGAGCTCCGCGACGTAAAGGGAAACCGGCCCGCTGGTCGGGGCCGGCGATGCGATAACGATGATCTAGTTGGACGAGCTGACGCCGTCGCTCGATGAACTCGCGCTGAGATTCTGCGAGTAGCTGATCTCGCCCAGCGTGCGCAGCTCGAGGCGGAACATGACCGTTCGCGTGTCCTTCGTCGATCCGGCCTGGCGGTCGGCATAGCTCTGCGAATAGCTGATGTCGAAGACCGTGCACTCGTCGGTGTAGTTGAGACCGAACGAGGTCGATGCCGTCTGGAACGGCCCCGTGTTCGGATAGATCGGCACGGCGGAAACAGCGGGGGCGGCCAGATAGGACGCATAGGCGTCCCGGTAGCGCTCGCGATCGTACTTGTATTTGTCGAGGTCGAACAGCACGCCAGCGCGCACGCGCCAGTTCTCGGCGATCTTGAGCGAGCCGTTGAGCGAGAGGCCTTCGCGGCGGCGCGAGATGCCGAGGTCCGGCTGAGGCTCGTAGCGGCCATACCCGACCGAGGCGGTGATGATGCTGTTGGAATAGGTCGCGGCGGCGTCGATTCGCTGGGCCTCGAAGGTCGTCGCGTTGAGGCGGGTTGCGCCGGTCAGGAAGAAGCCTTTGAACGGCGAGAGCTGGGCGCGGGCGACATAATCGGAGTTGCGGGTCTCGAGGCCCGAGTTCAGGCCGGTATTGAGCAGGTCGCCGCTGGCGAAGGAATTACGCCCACCGAGCTGGAAGGACTGGCCGATGAGCAGGTTGGCGAAGGCTTCCTTGCCGAAGCGGCCGGTATAGAGCGCGCCGACATTCGCGCGGGTGCCGCCCTCGACGCGGTCGAAGCCGGAGAACTTGCCGCTCCACTCGAACAGGTTGTTGGCATCGAAAACGAGGCTCTGCGCATCCTCGTTGGCGACGCGCAGGCTGTTGGTCTCGTTCGGGCGCGCGACGACCTGCGCGACCGGCTCGATGATGTGCGTGCCCCAGCCGGTCTTGGCGACGAAGGGATAGCGGTACATCAGGCCGATCGCCGGCATCACGCGGCCGAAAACTTCGTCGGAGGTGTCGGCGATGGTGGCGACGCGCGAGTTGATCAAGCCGGTCGTGTCCGGATTGATCGAGAACACGTCGGCCCGCACCGAGGCATAGGGTGTCCACATCTGCCCGAGCGGGTCGATGAAGTTGCGCCGCCAGGAGACCTGGGCGGTAGCGCGCGACACGTTGCCGGCAAGGCCGCGGACGAGACAGCGATTCTTGTCGTAGACGGCACAGCCGTCATAGAGCGAATAGCTCGGCGTCGTGAGCAGGTAGCTCTTCTGCTGCGGCAACTCCACGAAGGCGGCGGTGTCTCGCGTCAGGCTCGTGACATTGGCGGTGAATGACAGCTCGCCGCCGAGGAAGGACGGCTTGTGCACGCGCTTGTCGTAGTCCAGCACCGGCAGAACGACGGGCTGCTGCTTCTGCCAATCCTGATAGTTCAGCGGCTGGAAGTAGTAGCCGCGCAGATCGAACCAGGCACTCTCGCTCTGGCCGTTGAGATAGGCGGTCGAGATCGCTTCCTGCAGATAAGTGGTCGTGCTGAGGCTCTCGTTGCGGATGCGGTAGTTCTTGTAAAACCAGCGATCCGTCGACATCGAGGCGTTCCAGCCCACCGTCCAGCGCGGGTTGATGAAGAACTTGCCGTTCGTCTCCACCGAGCCGCGGAATTCCTTGTCGCGCGGGCCGAGCGGGCTCGACAGGAAGGCGTCCTTGTCCTGCTGGAAGATGCCCGCGGCCCGGATCGTGTAGGAGCCGTTCATCAGCCGGTGGCGCCATTCCGTCTGTCCCAGGAAGCCCTGGCGGCTGAAATAGGTCGGCGTCAGCGTCAGGTCGTAATTCGGCGCCAGATTGAGGAAATAGGGCAGGCCGACGCCGTAGCCGAGTGCCGACGTGTTGATGAAGCGCGGCGACAGGAAGCCGGACTTGCGCTTCACGGTCGAATCCGGCCCCGACATATACGGAATGTAGGCCATCGGGATGCCGGCGAACTCGACCCGCGCATCCTCGTAGTAGATCGTCTGCTCGGATTTCTTGTGGATGATCCGCGCGGCCCGGACCTGCCAGAGCGGCGGCCGCTCCGGATTGTCCTTGCAGGGCTCGCAGGCCGTGTAGATGCCCTTGTCGAAGACGAAAGTCTCGCCGTCCGTGCGTTCCGCGCGCGGCGCCGAGAAACGGGTCTTGTCCGGGTTCACGACGCGCAGCGAGTCGATGAAGCCGTCGCGGAAGTCGTCGGTCAGGTTGAACTTGTCGCCGGTGATGACCGTGCCGTTGGCTTCGGTGATCCGGGCATTGCCGATGGCGACGACACGCTTGTTGCCCTGGTCATAGATGACGCGGTCGGCCTCGATCGTCCGGCCCTGATACAGGATCTGGACGTCGCCGACGGCTGCCACGGTCTTCTTGTCGTTGTCGTAGACGAGTTCGCGCGCGTCCACGACCATACGGTCCTGCGGCTTGGCAGGAGCCGCAGTGGCAGGCTTGGGCTGTGCGCCGGCTGCCCGATTCTGGGCATGGGCCGGCGCGGCCAGCAGATAGGCCAGGCTGGAGGCGAGGGCCGTCGCCGCAGCAAACTGCGCTATCCGGTTCACTCCTGGACCCATCGCGTAAACTCGAAATTAACCATAGGCACAGTACGTTTCACCCATCTTCCTGATGGAGGAGTGCGAGTGCTCCCAGCATTGCCCCCAATGCTGCAGGCAACCACGCCGCGACGATCGGATTGACGATCCCCGACGATCCGAGTTCCTCCGACAAGTGCGTCGCCACATAGAGCACGAACCCGGCCGCGACGCCACCTATCACCAGTTTGGTCACGCCACCAAACCGGAAAAATCTTAAAGAAACGGATGCGGCCACCAGCACCATGGCGATCAGCAGCAGCGGACGCGCCATAAGCGATTGATAACGCAGCTCATAAGGCGTCGTGTCGAGCCCCGCGCGCTGTGTCCTGTCGATCACGGCCGGCATCGACCAGAAGCCCACCGCATCGGGCGGCGTGAAGCTCTGTCGCATCTGTTCCGGCTCCAGCGTCGTGGCGAGCACGTAGCTCTTGTAGCTCTGTGGCTCTTCCGTGGCGGAGGTGGAGCGGGCGTCGGAGAGTTCCCAGTGCCCCGGACGCAGCAGGGCCTGCCTTGCGTCGATTCGTTCCTTGAAGCTGCCATCGGGGTTGAAGATGAAGAAGGCGACCTGCAGCAGCCCGTCCTCGTCGGGCAGCGCGCCGGCGGCACGGATGATCGCCTGGCCGTCGACGCTGCGCTGCCTCAGCCAGATTTCCTGGGACAGGCCGGATTTGCCGCCGGAGCGGACGAACAGGCGCGTCTCCAATGCCGTGGCCTTGCGCTTCAGTTCGGCGGCGACGGGATTGTAGATCATGATCGAAACGAGCCCGATCACGCCGGCGACCGCGGCGGCCGGCTGCAGGAACTGCCAGGCCGAGACGCCGACGGAGCGGGCCACCACCAGCTCGAGCTTCCGGCTGAGCGTCAGCAGTGCGAACATCCCCCCGAACAGCGCGGCGAAGGGGAATATCTGCTCCGCCACCGCCGGCGCCCGGAACAGGGCGAGCTGGACGATGCGCGGCGTCGTCGCGATCGGAGAATCGCCGGCGCGTCGCATCAGCTCGACGAAGTCGAGCGTTCCGATCAGGAAGAAGAAGGTGCTGAAGACCCCGACGATGGCGCGGGTGAAGCGCTTCGTCAGATAGCGGCCGAAAGTGGTGAGCAACAGCATCAGGCGCGCCGGAAACGGGCCGCGAGACTGACCAGCGGCGCTGTGAGGGGGGCAAGCAGGCGTGCGAGCGCCGGCTGGATCCGGGCACCATAGAAGATGAAGCCCGTGGCCAGGAGAATGGCCATGATCGGCAGGATATAGAGCAGCGCTGCGGCGAAGGGCGAACGCACGCTCGCGGTCCAGGCGGCATAGGCGGCGATGCGGGTGGCGCCGACGATCATGATCGCCGACTGGATCGCGAGAGCCCGTCCCTGACGGGTGGTGCGCGCCTCGCCGATGGCGGCGAAGGCGATCAGCATGAAGGCGAAGGGATAGAGCGGCGACGACAGCCGGTTGTGCAGTTCGGCCCGGAAGCGCCCTTCCTGGATCTTGTAATAAGGCTCGTTCGTATCCTGCCGCAGCAGCTCCCAGGTCGAGCGTTCGCGCGGCTTGTAGATCACCTTGTCGCCGTCGCCCTCGCCGGGACCGCCGCTGGAATCGCCGGTCAGGGCCGACAGGTTCAGGGCATAGCGCTCGAAGGAGATGATCGAGGTCGTGCTGGTGTTCTTGGCCTCGCGCTGGATCGTGCCCTTTTCCAGCATCAGGAAGCTCTGGCCCTCGGCCTCGACCGTCCGGCCGCGTTCGGCGAGATAGATCGAGGGCTGCGATGGATCGCGGCGGTCCTGCATGAAGATGCCGATGAGGGCGTCGCCGGCCTTTTCGCGGTAATGGAAGGTCACGCCGGAATCGAGCGAGACGAACTGGCCCTCCTTGACCACGTTGGCGACGAAATCGGCGCGGATCAGCGTGATCAGGTCGCGCAGCGTGCGGAAGCTCGCCGGCATCACCGAGATCGTCATCCAGGCGACGATCAGCGAGGTCGCGATCGTCAGCACGATGAAGGGCCGGGTGATGCGCTGCGGCGCGACGCCGGCGGCGTTCATCACGATCAGCTCGGAATCGCCGTTGAGCCTGTTCAGCGTGTAGAGCGTCGACATGAACAGCGCGACGGGCGCGATGCCGGCGATCAGCGCCGGCAGCGAGAGCAGCGTCACGGTGAGGAAGATCAGGACGGTCTGACCCTTGCCGGTGATGAGATCGACCTCGCGCAGCGCCTGCGTGACCCAGATGACGCCGGTCAGGCCGAGCAGCAGCACGATCGCCGCCACCGCCGCGATCTTCAGAATGTAGCGATCGAGGCGGTTGAGAAGCACGCGTCGGTTCCGGAGCTGGAGAGACTTGAGCCCTCCGAGGTGGTTCGTCGGACACACCCTATGGTATAGGCGCGGCGAGGGCGCAAACGGGAATCGTTTGCCGTCTGCCGTCAAATGTCCTTCCCCTGTCATTTTCGCAAGATTGTGAGCGGATCATGTCGCAGCGCCTGAAGCTGGAGATCAAAGCCCTGGATGCCGTCGAGGGGCAGGACATGGTGATCCTCGTCTCGGACGGTCTCGTCGTGCCCGGCGCGGCGCAGGAATGGGTCGGCGCGGGTGCGCAGGCGCTGCTGACGCGGGCCGCCGCGGCCGAGCGCTTCAAGGGCAAGGCGCTGGCCGGCCTGACGCTGCCGTCGCCGGAAGGAGCCGCCTATGAGCGGTTGATCGCCGTCGGAATCGGGCCCGAGGACGAGCGCGCCAAGCTCGATTTCGTCAAGCTGGGCGGCGCCATCGCCGGCCGGCTCGGCGCCGGGCGCAGCGCCGAGATCGTCCTGGCGCTGCCCGAGGGGGCGATCGAACCGAAGCAGGCCGCCGATATCGCGCTTGGCCTCAGGCTGCGCGCCTATGCCTTCGATCGCTACAAGACCAAGAGCAAGGACAAGGACAAGGACGAGGCCGAGCCGCTGACCGTCACGCTGCGCACGACCGATCCGTCCGCGCTCAAGAAGGCCGTGAAGATCACCGACGCTATCGCCGCCGGAGTCATCCAGGCGCGCGACCTCGTCAACGAACCGCCGAACGTGCTCTTTCCCGAGGAATTCGCCGACCGCGCCGCCAAGCTCGAGAAGCTCGGCGTCGAGATCGAAATCCTCGACGAGAAGGCGCTGAAGAAGATCGGCATGCGGGCGCTGCTCGGCGTCGGCCAGGGTTCGCGCCGCGAAAGCCGCGTCGCCATCATGCGCTGGAACGGCGCGAGGAAGGACGAGCAGCCGGTCGCTTTCGTCGGCAAGGGCGTGACCTTCGACACCGGCGGCATCTCGCTGAAGCCCGGTGCCGGCATGGAGGACATGAAGGGCGACATGGCGGGCGCGGCCTGCGTGGTCGGCCTGATGCAGGCGCTCGCCGGCCGCAAGGCCAGGGTCAATGCCGTCGGCGTGATCGGCCTCGTCGAGAACATGCCCGACGGCAATGCCCAGCGCCCCGGCGACATCGTCACCTCGCTCTCGGGCCAGACCATCGAGATCATCAATACCGACGCCGAGGGCAGGCTCGTCCTGGCCGACGTGCTCTGGTACACGCAGGAGCGCTTCCAGCCGCGCTTCATGATCAACCTGGCGACGCTGACCGGCGCGATCCTCGTCGCGCTGGCGCAGGAGAATGCCGGCCTGTTCAGCAACAATGACGAGCTGTCCGAGCGCCTGACGGCGGCCGGAATCGCCACCGGCGAGACGGTCTGGCGCATGCCGCTCGGCAAGGGCTACGACAAGATGATCGATTCGAAATTCGCCGACATGAAGAACTCGGCCGGCCGCTACGGCGGCTCGATCACCGCGGCGCAGTTCCTGCAGCGCCATGTCAACGACACGCCCTGGGCGCATCTCGACATCGCCGGAACCGGAATGGCCGCCGCGAATTCGGAGATCAACCGCTCCTGGGGGCCGGGCTGGGGCGTGCGCCTGCTCGACCGGCTCGTCGCGGATCATTACGAAGGCTGATTCGCTTTCTGCGGAGATGCCGGCAACCCGTTAGGATATAAGGCTTCGATGGCCGAGATCCTGTTCTTCCATCTGCAGTCTCGCCCGCTGGAGCAGGTCCTGCCGACGATCCTCGACCGCGCCCTGTCGCGCGGCCAGAAGGTCGTCGTCGAGGTCGGCGGCCAGGAGCGCCTGAGCGTGCTCGACGATCACCTCTGGACCTATGCCGACGAGAGCTTCCTGCCGCATGTGACGGCGCTGGAGGCCGATGCGCCGGGTAATCCGGTCGTGCTGACGACGCAGGCGCATAATCCGAACGCCGCGCAGGTCCGGATCTGCGCCGACGGGGTCCGCATTCCCGACGCAATGCAGGATTACGAGCGCGTCGTCCTGATATTCGATGGCGACGATCCCGAGGCGCTTGCCGCCGCCCGCGAGGATTGGAAGAAGGCCAGGGCCTCGGGCCATGCAGCCAGCTACTGGCAGCAGGACGAGGCCGGCCGTTGGGAGAAGAAAGCGTGAGACTGCCTGTTCTGTTGCTCTGCACCGCGGCCCTTGCCGGCTGCTCGGTCGATATGGGCGGCTTCGCCTTCCAGTCCGAAACCAAAGGCGGCGTCACCACGACCCGGACCGCCTCGGCCAGCGCCGGCATCTCGACGCAGGAGCCGGTCCTGACCCCGGAAGGCGAATGCAGCGTCGGCGCCTCGCTCGATCCTTCGACCCGCCCGCTGCCGAAGGAGATCGCGCCGGGCATCACCGAATGCGAACTGGTCAAGCTGAAGGGGACGCGCCCGACCGACGTGCTCGTCGGCGAGAGCGGCAAGGGCCAGCGCGAGGTCCAGGTGCTTTACTCAGAGCCAGGCGGGCGCGAGATTTACATGTTCACCGACAACCGCTTGAGCCGGATCGTGAAGCCCGGGCAGGGGTGAGGTAGCGGCGAGCTCGTCTTGGCGACGGGAGATGTCCGCTCTTCATGCATGGTCCTTGGCGCGACAGTTCTATCGAGAACCGTCATATTGCCGGATACGGTTCTTGCTGCCGAAAAAGAGTTCCTGCGGGTTTCGATTCAGATCGCGCAGCGTACGCTCGAATCCGGAAAGGGAGCGGCTTCCGTTCGATGTGAGTGTTTCGACCGCTTGAAGTCCGCTTCCCGTGAACTGGATGATCTTTGCAGCCGCTGCTGCCGAGCTCCGATCCAGATTGTCCGCGAGCGCGCGCAGGGATTTCGCGGCCTCGGAAACCTCCTCGAACACGCTTCGCCCGTTTTCGTTCCCGGCGCCGGTCAGGAAGGCCTGCGCTCCTTTCAACACGCCATCGACCTGGTCAGCGGCCCTGCCGAGCTTTTCGCTCATCGAGGCAATGTTTCCGATTGTCTTGCCGACCTCCGGAGCGGCGGCGCCGAGTTGCCTGGCAGTCTGGTCGGTCTCGTCGATGACCGCCGCGACCCGGTTTTTATCGACGGACCGGAGCGTTTCCATGAAGCCGTCGCTGAAGGTCTTCAGCTTGTCCGGCAGCGGGGTGACGAATTCGGCCGCTGCGCTGACGTTCGTCATGAACTTGTCGACTTCGGACGAATTGGCGTCGAGCGCGGCCGACAGGTTCTCCACGTATTTGATCTTCTCGGTCAAGGAACCTGCGTTGGCCTGGATGGCTGCGTCGATACCGACGAGAGCCTCATCGATGCCTTTCGCGATGGATTCGACCTTTTCGAAGATATTTTCGGAGGATTCCGCGACAATCGTCGGGAGAGCCTGCCCTGGCCCGGCGACCAATGGGGCAGCGAAGGGACTGTCGCCGCGCAACTGTACGGCGACGATGCCGGCGAGACCCTGAGCCTCAAGGCGCGCGCTGGTATCGACACGTAGCGGAGCCGACTGGCTGATCTTCAGGATGGCGTAGATCTGGCCTGGATCAGTCGGCTCGATCTCGATTTCCTTGACCTCGCCGATGCGCAGGCCGTTGAAAAGCACGCTGGATCCCCGACCGAGGCCTGAGACCTTGCCATTGAAGACCACCTTGACGTCGATGGTGCCGCCTTGTCCCCGGCTGAACCAATATCCGAGGCCGAACACGGCAGCGAGCACTGCCAACGTAGCCAGTCCGATCAGCGCATGAGCTGCTCGCGATTGCATGAGCGGGGTCGTCTCTCTGTGCCCGGGCGAAACGGGTCTGCCGTTTCCGGTCGGCCATCTGAATCGGTAGCATAGCCCACTGTCGCGAAGGCCACGAGGTGATCGGGCGACCTATCCGCTTGTTTTCACTCGATCCGCAACGCATCATCGCGCCATGACGAAATATCTGATCTCCTTTCCCGCCGAGGCGATGGTGGCCACGGGCGAGCAACTGGTTGCCGCCGGCATCGATTCCCGCGCCGTGATCGAGGAGGCCAAGGCGGCCGGAATCTATGTCTTCGCCGGCGGGATCAACGAGCCCGTCGCCCCCGTGCTCGTCGCCGAAGATGGGTCGGTGTCCGGGGAGATCTATCCGGGCAGCCGCTTGACCGGCGGCTTTGCGGTGCTGGAGCTGCCGTCGCGCGAAGAGGCAGTGACATGGGCGGCGAAGCTCGCGCAGGCCTGCCGCTGCGCACAGGAGCTGCGCGAGTTCATGTATGATCCGGCCAGTTAGGACGATCGGTGCCGAATCCCGCCGGTGTGGCCGCCTGAACTGCTGCCATCGGAGATTACCGTCCTTGATCAGACCCGCCATCTTTGCGGCATCGGCCGTGGTTGCCTTTTGCACCGTCACCGCGGCACTAGCGTCCGGCTCGTGCCGCCCGACACGGGACGGCAAGGATCGCATGGACATGTCCGGCGGCTGCCCGAGCGGCTATGTCGTCCGCGGCGCCTGCTGCGAATCCGTCCGGCCGATCTCGCAGCCCACCGGCGCGCATACCTGCCCGCCCGGCACGATGCTGAGGCTCGGCGCCTGCGTTCCGCGCCGGTAAGCCGCGGCCGGTTGCAGCAGCGCTGTCTTCACGACGCCGGACGCCTCAGGCGCTCTCCAGTTCCTCGCCGAGCAGCAGCCATTCCTCTTCGGCCGCGGCCAGCGCTTCCGACAATTCCGCGCGCTGGCGCGAGAGCTGGAGCGCCTTGTCCGGCTCGCGCGCGAAAGCGCCATTGGCGAGCGCGGCATCGACCTTCTCGATCAGCCCGGTCAGCTTGGCGATGCGCGCCTCCGCGAGGTTGAGCTTCTGCCTGAGCGGCCCCTGCGCGGCGCGCTTCGTTGCCGCTTCCTTGCGCTCGTCGGCCTTGGGCTTCGCGGCGGCCTCCGGCGCCGGCTTCCCGCGCTTCTCGGCCTTGGCGGCGCCCAGCACATAGGTTCGGTAGTCGTCCATGTCGCCGTCGAAATTCTTCACCGTGCCGCCGCCGACGAGCCAGAGCCGGTCGGCGCAGGCCTCGATCAGAAAGCGATCGTGACTGACGAGGATGACGGCGCCGGGATAGTCGTTGATCGCGGTGACCAGCGCGGTGCGGCTGTCGATGTCGAGATGGTTGGTCGGCTCGTCGAGGATCAGCAGATGCGGCCCGTGGAAGGTCGCGAGGCCCAGCATCAGGCGCGCCTTCTCGCCGCCGGAGAGCAGCTTCACCCGCGTATCGGCCTTGGAGGCCGGAAAGCCGATCTGCGCGGCCTTGGAACGCACCTTCGCTTCCGGCGCATCGGGCATCAGGTCGCGCAGATGGCCGACCGGCGTGTCCTCGATCCGCAACTCGTCGAGCTGGTGCTGGGCGAAATAGGCCGTCTCCAGCTTGCTCGACTTCTTCATCGCGCCGGACATGGCATCGAGCCGCCCGCCGATCAGCTTGCAGAAGGTCGACTTGCCGTTGCCGTTCGAGCCGAGCAGCGCGATGCGGTCGTCCGGCGCGAGCGAGAGGTTCAGCCGCGACAGGACCTTGCGCTCGCCATAGCCGGCGCTCGCATCCTCCAGCACGATCATCGGCGGCGAGAGCGGCTTTTCCGGGCCGGGGAAGACGAAGGGCTGCACGTCGCGGTCGATGATCGTCGCTATCGTCTGCATCTTCTCCAGCCGCTTGACGCGCGACTGCGCCTGCCGGGCCTTGGTCGCCTTGGCCTTGAAGCGGTCGACGAAGGACTGGAGATGCTTGCGCTCGGCGTCCTGCTTCTCCTTGGCGCGGGCGAGCTGCATCTGCTTCTCGGCGCGTTGCTTCTCGAAGGAGGAATAGGTGCCGCGATAGAGCGTGAGCTTGCCCTGGTCGAGATGCATGATGTGGTCGACCGAGGTGTCCAGCAGTTCGCGATCGTGGCTGATGACGATCACGGTATGCGGATAGCGCTCCAGATAGTCGTAGAGCCAGAGCGTGCCTTCGAGGTCGAGATAGTTGGTCGGCTCGTCGAGCAGAAGCAGATCGGGCTCGGAGAACAGCACAGCAGCGAGCGCGACGCGCATGCGCCAGCCGCCCGAGAAATCGGAGCAGGGGCGCTGCTGCGCTTCCTCGTTGAAGCCCAGGCCGTGCAGCACCATCGCGGCGCGTGCCGGGGCGGAATGGGCGCCGATATCGGCGAGCCGCGTGCCGATCTCGGCGATGCGGTGCGGATCGGTCGCTGTTTCCGCTTCCGTCATCAGCGCCGTGCGCTCGGTATCGGCGGCGAGCACGACCTCGATCAGCGTCTCCGGGCCGCCCGGCGCCTCCTGCGCCACGCCGCCGATGCGCCGGCCCTTCGGCAGGCTGATATTGCCGCTCTCGGTGCCGAGATCGCCGGTGATGATCTTGAACAGCGTGGTCTTGCCGGTGCCGTTGCGGCCGACGAAGCCGACGCGCGCGCCGTCGGGGATGGCGGCGCCGGTATGGTCGAGCAGCAGGCGCTCGCCGAGGCGGTAGGTGATGTCGTTGATGGTCAGCATGGCGCGCCCGTTTAGGCGCGAGACGGCCGAAAAGGCAATCGAAAGCCGGAACAAGCTGATGATGTCACCGTTTCGTCAAAATCTCGCCTTGGGACGGCCGCCGCCGGCCATCACCCAAGGGAAACCGGATCAACCGCGATTCGCTGAGGTTATCTTCATGGATACCCGCCTGACCTTCGCCAGCTCCCGCCGCGCTTCCGCTGCGGCCTCCCTCATGGTTCTCGTCTCGATCATCATCGGCAGCGCCGCAGCGCTCGCCGCGCTCGTGCCGCTGAGCTGAAGGCCCCAACCCCCTGACGCAGCTTGTCCTTTTCGGGCCCAGCCGCTAACGCTGGCCCCATGGCACGCATCGCTTTCTACACCGGCTCCTTCGATCCCGTGACCAACGGCCATGCCGACGTCATCGCGGCGGCCGCCGGCCTCTGCGACAGGCTCGTCCTGGCGATCGGGGTGCATCCCGGCAAGACGCCGCTCCTGTCGGTCGAGCGGCGTGCCGATCTGTTGCGCCAGGTCGCCACACCCTTGCTGGCGGCGAAGGGCGCGGCGCTCGACGTCGTGACCTTCGACGATCTCGCGGTGGATGCGGCGCGCCGGGCAGGGGCCTCGATCATCATCCGCGGGCTGCGCGACGGCAGCGACCTCGACTACGAAATGCAGATGGCCGGGATGAACGGCACGATGGCGCCGGATGTGCAGACGGTCTTCCTGCCGGCTTCGCCGGGCGTGCGCTACATCACCGCGACGCTGGTGCGCCAGATCGCGGCGATGGGCGGGGATGTCTCGCCCTTCGTGCCGGCCCCGGTGCTCGCCGCACTGAAGGCCCGCTTCGCCGAGGGCTGAAGCGCAAAACAGGACGTCATTCCGGGCTTGACCCGGAATCTATCGTCGAGCGCAGCGTCCTTCGATGGATTCCGGATCGGCGCGGCTCCGCCGCTTGTCCGGAATGACGGGGTAAGCGGAAAAGGCACATAACTTCGCCATCTTCCGCCGCTTCCTGCTGATTTTGGTTTGCATTTTGCCGAGAGCGATGGTGTCTCTCAGCGAGGCCGACTCGCTCTCCGACCGCCCGGCGCGATTCCGCGCGCAGGGCCCTCCGACAGGTTTTCCGATGCGTCTTTCCCGCTATTTCCTGCCCCTTCTGCGCGACACGCCCAAGGAAGCGGAGATCGTCTCGCACCGGCTGATGCTGCGCGCCGGTATGATCCGCCAGCAATCGGCGGGCATCTATTCCTGGCTGCCGCTGGGCCTGCGCGTGCTGAACAAGATCAGCAACGTCGTCCGCGAGGAGCAGAATCGCTCGGGCGCCATCGAAATCCTGATGCCGACCATCCAGTCGGCCGATCTCTGGCGCGAGAGCGGGCGCTACGACGCCTATGGCAAGGAGATGCTGCGCATCAAGGACCGGCATGACCGCGACATGCTGTACGGGCCGACCAACGAGGAAATGGTCACCGAGATCGTCCGCTCCTACGTCAAGTCCTACAAGGACCTGCCGCTCAATCTCTACCACATCCAGTGGAAGTTCCGCGACGAGGTCCGCCCGCGCTTCGGCGTGATGCGCGGTCGCGAGTTCCTGATGAAGGACGCCTATTCCTTCGATCTCGACAAGGACGCGGCGCGACACGCCTATAACCGGATGTTCACGGCCTATCTGCGCACCTTCGCGCGGCTCGGCCTGAAGGCGATCCCGATGAAGGCCGATACCGGCCCGATCGGTGGCGATCTCAGCCACGAATTCATCGTGCTCGCCTCGACCGGCGAGAGCGAGGTCTTCTGCCACAGCGACTACCTGAATTTCGAGACGCCGGCCGCCGATACCGATTTCGACAGCGTCGCCGGCCTGCAGGGCGTCTTCGACAAGTGGACGAGCCTCTACGCCGCGACCGAGGAGATGCACGACAAGGCCGCCTTCGAGGCGGTTCCCGAAGACAAGCGCGTCTCGGCGCGCGGCATCGAGGTCGGCCATATCTTCTATTTCGGCACGAAATATTCCGAGCCGATGGGCGCGACGGTCGCCGGTCCCGACGGCCAGCCCGTGCTGCTGCATGGCGGTTCCTACGGCATCGGGCCGAGCCGCCTCGTCGCGGCACTGATCGAGGCCGGGCATGACGATGCCGGCATCGTCTGGCCCGAGGAGATCGCGCCCTTCGACATCGCAGTGATCAACCTCAAGGCCGGCGACGCGGCGACCGACGGTGCGGCCGAGCGCATCTACAAGGACCTGCTCGCCAAGGGCTACGACGCCGTGCTCGACGACACCGACGACCGGCCGGGCGCCAAATTCGCCACCGCCGACCTGATCGGTGTGCCCTGGCAGATCATCGTCGGCCCGAAGGGGCTGGCCGAGGGCAAGGTCGAGATCAAGCGCCGCGCCGGCGGCGAGCGCGAGCTCGTCTCGCTGGAAGCCGCGCTCGACCGCTTCAAGGGCAGGGCGGCGTGAGCGGCACCATGGCCCCGCTCAGCCCTCATCCTGAGGAGTCGCGAAGCGGCGTCTCTAAGGATGCTCCAGTTGTCTTCGGAGCCTCATGGACCATCCTTCGAGACGCGAGCTTGCGCTCGCTCCTCAGGATGACGGCTCACGGGGAAGGAGCTGCCGCATGAGCGCCGTCGCCGACAGCGCCGAAGTCCCGACCGGGACCAAGGCCTTCGCCGGTTTCGAATGGCTGCTCGCCGGGCGCTATCTGCGCACGCGCCGACGCGAGGGCTTCGTCTCGGTCATCGCCGGTTTCTCTTTCCTCGGCATCATGCTCGGCGTCGCGACACTGATCATCGTGATGTCGGTGATGAACGGCTTCCGGATCGAATTGCTCAGCAAGATCGTCGGCGTGAACGGCCATATCTTCGCGACGCCGATCGACCGCCCGCTCGACGATTACGACAGCGTCGCGGCCAGGCTCGCCAAGATCCCCGGCATCAAGCTCGCCATTCCGCTGGTCGAGGGGCAGGCGCTCGCCTCTTCGCAGACCGGCAACAATGGCGTGCTGGTGCGCGGCGTGCGCGAGAGCGACATCAAGGCGATTCCCTTCATCGGCGGCAACATCAAGTCCGGCACGCTCGACGGCTTCGACGGCGGCACGCCCGGCGTCGCCATCGGACGGCGCCTCGCGAATGCGCTGGGCATCCAGGCCGGGGACATGATGACCCTGGTCTCGCCGCAGGGCGCCTCGACGCCCTTCGGCACGGCCCCGCGCATCAAGGCCTATCCGGTCAAGGCGATCTTCGAGATCGGCATGACCGAGTTCGACGGCACCTTCGTCTACATGCCGCTCGCCGAGGCGCAGGCCTATTTCAACCGCGACGGCGACGTGAACGTCATCGAGATCTTCGTCGACAATCCAGACCGGACCCAGGCCGTCCGCGACGCGATCGAGGCCGATGCGCCGCGCCCGCTCGTGCTCTCCGACTGGCGCCAGCGCAATCGCTCGTTCTTCAACGCCTTGGAAGTCGAGCGGAACGTGATGTTCATCATCCTGACGCTGATCGTTCTGGTCGCGGCGCTGAACATCGTTTCCGGCCTGATCATGCTAGTGAAGGACAAGACCGCCGATATCGCGATCATGCGCACCATGGGCTGCACGCGCGGCACGGTGCTGCGCGTCTTCCTGATCACCGGGGCGGCGATCGGCGTCGTCGGCACGCTGGCCGGCCTCGCTCTCGGCGTCGTCTTCGCCAAGAACATCAAGTCGATCATGGCGGCGCTGAACTGGATTACCGGCGCCAATCTCTGGGACCCGACCGTGCGCTTCCTCAGCGACATCCCCTCCGTCACCGACTGGAGCGAGGTGACGAGCGTCGTGCTGATGGCGCTGACCCTGTCGCTGCTGGCGACGCTTTACCCGGCCTGGAAGGCGGCACGCCTCGATCCGGTCGAAGCGCTGAGGATGGGCTGATGGCACAGGAGATGCCCGCGCTCTTCCTCTCCCAGGTCGAGCGCTATTATCCGCAGAGCGATGCGCCGCTCGAGGTGCTACGCAAGGCCGATTTCGCGCTCTGGCCCGGCGAGGTCGTGGCGCTTGTCGCGCCGAGCGGCACCGGCAAGTCGACGCTGCTGCATGTCGCCGGCCTCCTGGAAAAGCCCGATGCCGGCGAGGTCTTCGTCGGCGGGCTTGCCACGACCAAGCTCGACGACAAGGGGCGCACGCGGCTGCGTCGCACCGAGATCGGCTTCGTCTACCAGTTCCACCATCTCCTGCCGGAGTTCACGGCGCTGGAGAATGTCGTGCTGCCGCAGCGCATCCGGGGGCTTTCCCGTGGGGTCGCGGAGGAACGCGCTTCGGAACTTCTGACCTTCCTCGGCCTGGGCGAGCGTCTCGATCATCTGCCAGGCGAATTATCCGGCGGCGAGCAGCAGCGCGTCGCCATCGGCCGTGCCGTCGCCAACGGGCCGCGCCTGCTGCTGGCCGACGAGCCGACGGGCAATCTCGATCCGCACACGTCCCAGCATGTCTTCGGCACGCTGATGGCGCTGGCGCGGGCCTCGGGGCTGGCGGCGTTGATCGCAACGCATAATCTCGAGCTCGCCCGCCAAATGGACCGGCAGGTCACGATCCGCGACGGGCTGGTCGTCAAGCTGTAGGCGGTGGGGCGGCTGCCAGGTCGGTCGTGATAAACGCCACTTTTGTCATTCCGGGGCTTCGCGCAGCGAAGAACACGGAACCCACGACCGGGTGAGCCGCCTCCAACCGAACACCTGATGCCCCACCAAGTCGTAGATTCCGGGTTCGCGCCTGCGGGGCGCCCCGGAATGACAAAGGGGGCTTCTGATCGGGAACGCGCCGCGTCATGCTCGCCCTCGTGGCGAGCATCCACGCCTTGAACACCGCTATAGCGAAACGAAGACGTGGATGGTCGGGACACGCCCGACCATGACGGATGGGGCGTATCCCAAAGCGGCGAGACTCATCGCCAAGTCCTGCATCAGAACGTTGGTAGGATTTCGTTAACCGCTGCGCCGGGTTCGCATCGCAGGCTTCCCTATCGACATTGACGAGAACAAAAAGTGAACTAAACTGAACCTATCGCGAACACAGGAGGTTTTCATGACTGCAGCGCGTAAATTCGCCGCCGGGCTCGCCGAGATCGCCTCGCTCGGAGTCTTCCTCGGCATGATCTGGCTCTGGGCTGCCATCCTCTCCGGCCCGCATGTCTGAGGACGGCAGGAGCCATCCACAGATGGCCGCCTGAGCCCTCGACGACGGCCCCGCCCAGGACGCATAAGAAGGGCCGGGTGCGGACGAGTCGCCTGCGCGGCGACAGGAGCAGGACATGAGCAGGGAAACTGGCGAGGCGCGCGTTCTCCAGGAGATCGGCTTCGTCCACCTGCATGTCCATTCGAGCTATTCGCTGCTCGAAGGCGCGATGACAATCGCGACGCTCGCCAAGATGGCCGCCGCCGACGGCCAGCCGGCATTGGCGCTGACCGATACCGACAATCTCTTCGGCGGCCTCGAATTCTCCGAGAAGCTCGCGGGCTCGGGCCTGCAGCCGATCGTCGGCGTGCAGCTCTCCGTCGATTTCGCCGATGAGGGCGAGGGCAGTCGCAAGCCGGCACAGCTCCAGCGTCTGCCGCATATCGTGCTGCTCGCCATGGACGAGGGTGGCTACGGCAATTTGATGAAGCTCGTCAGCGAGGCAGCTTTGGCCACGGGCGGGTCCGGCCAGCCGGTCACCACGATCGAGCGCCTCGCCGCCTTTAACGGCGGCCTGATCGCGCTGACCGGGGGGCAGGGCGGGCCGATCGACGTTGCGCTCCGCCTCGGCCAGCTCCCGCAGGCGCAGTCGCGCCTGGCGACGCTCGCCGGCATCTATGGCGACCGGCTCTATGTCGAGATCCAGCGCCATGGCGGCGATGGCGAGGCGGCCCGCGAGGCTCATCTCCTGCGCCTCGCCTATGATGCCGATCTGCCGATCGTCGCCACCAACGAGCCCTTCTTCGCCAAGCCCGCCGATTTCGACGCGCATGACGCGCTGCTGGCGGTGGCGGAAGGGCGCCTCGTTTCGGATGGCACGCGCCGCCGCGTCTCGCCCGAGCATTATTTCGCCTCGCGCGCCGAGATGAAGAAGCGCTTCGCCGATCTGCCGGAGGCGCTGGCGAACACCGTCGAGATCGCAATGCGCTGCCACTGGCGCGTCTCGACCCGCAAGCCGATCCTGCCCCGCTTCGGCGAGGAGGGGCGCGATGAGGCGGACGAGCTTCAGGAGCAGGCCCGCGCCGGCCTTGCCGCGCGCTTGGCCAAGCATGGCCCGGCCGAAGGTTTCAGCGTCGAGGATTACGAGAAGCGGCTCGAATTCGAGCTCTCGATCATCACGCGGATGAAGTTCCCGGGCTACTTCCTGATCGTTTCGGACTTCATCAAATGGGCAAAGAACCACGACATTCCGGTCGGGCCGGGCCGCGGCTCGGGCGCGGGCTCGCTGGTCGCCTATGCGCTGACCATCACCGACGTCGATCCGCTGCGCTTCGGCCTGCTCTTCGAGCGCTTCCTAAACCCTGACCGCGTCTCGATGCCCGATTTCGACATCGACTTCTGCCAGAACCGGCGTGAAGAGGTGATCGAGTACGTGAAGCACCATTACGGGCAGGAGCGCGTCGCCCAGATCATCACCTTCGGCACGCTGCTCGCGCGCGGCGTGCTGCGCGATGTCGGCCGCGTGCTCGAAATGCCCTATGGCCAGGTCGACAAGCTGACCAAGCTCGTGCCGCAGAACCCGGCCAAGCCGATCTCGCTGAAGGATGCGATCGAGGGCGAGCCCAAGCTGCAGCAGGCCGCCGAGGAGGAGCCGATCGTCGCGCGCCTGCTTGAAATCGGCCAGAAGCTGGAAGGCCTTCACCGCCATGCTTCGACCCACGCCGCAGGCGTGGTGATCGGCGACCGGCCGCTCGAGCAGCTCGTCGCGCTCTCGGTCGATCCGCGCACCGGCATGCGCGTCACCCAGTTCAACATGAAATGGGTCGAGCAGGCCGGCCTCGTGAAGTTCGACTTCCTCGGCCTGAAGACGCTGACCACGCTCACGACCGCGGTGAAGCTCATCGCCCAGCGCGACATCCATATCGATCTCGCGCAACTGCCCTTCGACGACCCGACCACCTACGCCATGCTGGCACGCGGCGAGACGGTCGGCGTGTTCCAGGTGGAATCGGTCGGCATGCGCAAGGCGCTGGTCGAGATGAAGGCCGATCGGATCGAGGACCTGATCGCGCTGGTCGCGCTCTACCGGCCGGGCCCGATGGACAACATCCCGACCTATTGCCGCCGCAAGCTCGGTCTGGAGGACCCGACCTATCTCCATCCCGGCATGGAGCCCTATCTGCGCGAGACCCACGGCATCATCGTCTACCAGGAACAGGTGATGCAGGTGGCGCAGGCGCTCTCGGGCTATTCGCTCGGCGAAGCGGACCTGCTGCGCCGCGCCATGGGCAAGAAGATCAAGGCGGAGATGGACGCCCAGCGCGACCGCTTCGTGAAGGGTGCGGTGGATGGCGGCATCAAGAAGGACATCGCCTCCGAGATCTTCGACCTGCTGGCGAAGTTCGCCGATTACGGCTTCAACAAGAGCCACGCGGCGGCCTATGCCATCGTCGCCTTCCAGACCGCCTATCTGAAGGCGAACTTTCCCGTAGAGTTCCTGGCGGCGTCGATGACGCTCGACATGGGCAATACAGACAAGCTCTCGGAGTTCCGCCGCGATGCCGAGCGGCTCGGCATCAAGGTCGAGCGGCCGGCGATCAACCAGTCCGGCGTCGAGTTCGACGTGGCCGACGGCAAGATTTTCTACGCACTCGGCGCCATCAAGGGCGTCGGGCGGGCGGCGGTGGAATCGCTGGTGGCGGCGCGGCAAGCCGCCGGCCCGTTCCGCGACCTCGCCGATCTCGCGCGGCGCATCGACACCCGGCTCGTCAATCGCCGCACGCTGGAGGCGCTGATCGCGGCCGGCGCGCTCGACGAGCTGGAGGCGGATCGCGCCCGCGCGGTCGCGGCGCTCGACGGCATGCTCGCGCTTTCCAACCGCACCCGCGACGAGGCGGCGGCCGGCCAGTTCGACCTGCTCGGCGGCGGCGTGGTGCAGGAGGCCTTCCGCATCCCGCAGGTCGAGCCCTGGGCCCCGGCCGAGAAGCTCAAGCGCGAGCACGAGGCGGTCGGATTCTTCCTCTCCGGCCACCCGCTCGACGATTACGAGCATGTGCTGAAGCGGCTGCGCGTGCAGCGCTATGCCGATTTCGCCCAGACCGTGCGCGCCAACGGCACCGGGGTCGGCAAGGTCGCGGTTTCCGTCATCGACAAGTCGGAGCGGCGCACCAAGTCCGGCTCCAAGATGGGCATCGTCAACCTGTCGGACCCGAGCGGCCAGTTCGAGGCCGTGCTGTTCTCGGAAGGGCTGATGAAGCTGCGCGACCTGCTCGAGCCGGGCAGGGCGCTGGTACTGCGTCTCTCGGCGGTGCTCGACGGCGAAGAGGTGCGACCGCGCATCGAGGATGCCGAGGAACTCGATGGGCTCGCGGCGCGCCAGAAGCAGGATCTCGTCGTCTATCTCCGCGACGACAAGGCGGTGGCCTCGGTCGCCGAGCGCATCCGCCCGCGCGAGGCGATGCGCGCCGAGGGCAAGGTCTCGATCATCATGATCATCGACGATGGCGCGCAGGAGGTCGAGATCGAACTGCCCGGCAAATTCCCGGTCAACCAGCAGATCGCCAATGCCGTGCGGGCCGCGCCCGGCGTGGTCGATGTCCGGCTGCAATAGCTATCCAGATTAGGCGCGGGGAACCCTCTCCCATAGGGAGAGGGCAGGGTGAGGGGTAGGCCGCTCACCGCTTTTGCTGTGAGGTGGTCGCTGTGCAGCCGTGGGGTTGGCGCCTCACTGGCCGGGGGGCCTACACCTCACCCCTGCCCCTCTCCTTACAGGAGAGGGGTTCCCCGCGCCTTGTTTCTCCAGCAGGGTGCTCCCGGATAGGAGCCCTGCGGTTGACACGTGGAGTTCATTCCGTGAGCAGGAATGCACCAATGGCCGACGACCGGACCGTCCTGCTCGTCGTCGATGTCCAGAACGATTTCTGTCCGGGCGGCAGCCTCGCGGTGCCGGATGGCGATGCGGTGGTGCCGGTCATCAATGCGCTCGGGCGCCGCTTCCGCCATGTCGTGCTGACGCAGGACTGGCATCCGGCCGGACATGCCTCCTTCGCCTCCAGCCATCCCGGCAGGGCACCGTTCGAGACGGTCGAGCTGGCCTATGGCCAGCAGGTGCTCTGGCCGGACCATTGCGTGCAGGGCACGGCCGGCGCCGCCTTCCATGGCGGGCTCGACCTGCCCCATGCGCAGGCGGCGATCCGCAAGGGCTATCGCAGCGGCATCGACAGCTATTCCGGCTTCGTCGAGGCCGATCGCCGGACGCGGACGGGTTTGGAGGGTTATCTGCGCGAGCGCGGCATCGCTAAGGTCGTCGTCGCCGGCCTCGCCACGGATTTCTGCGTGGGCTGGACGGCGCAGGATGCCGCCCGTGCCGGTTTCGAGACGCTGGTGGTCGAGGACGCCTGCCGCGCGATCGATCTCGACGGCTCGCTTGACCGGGCCTGGGCCGAGATGGCGGCAGCCGGGATCAAGCGCGTTCGCGCGGCCACCTTGACGCTCTGAGGCCGAGCCCGGCTCAGGCCGCCGGCTTGAGCTGCGCCTGGACCCGGTCGCGCCCGAGCCGCTTGGCGCGATAGAGCGCCTCGTCGGCCTCGACGAGGAGATCGTCGAGCTCGCGCCCGCCGAGCGCGACCTCGGCCACGCCGATGCTGAGCGTCGGCTGCAGGCCGATTTCGGCGAGATCGGCGAGCTTGTCGCGGAAGGCGCCGCGAAGGCGCTCGGCCACCCGCACCGCTTCCCGGACGCCGACATCGGGAAGGATGATCGCGAACTCGTCGCCGCCCTGCCGCGCCAGGATGTCGGTGCTGCGCAACTGTTCCTGCACGGCGCTGGCGAAGAGGCGCAGGATTCGGTCGCCGGTCGCATGGCCGAGCGTGTCGTTGAGCTTCTTGAAATGATCGATATCGACGAGCAGGAGCGCGGCGCGCTGCTCTCCACGCGACTGTCGCGCCAGCCATTGCTCCAGGCCGGAGCGGTTCATCGCCCCGGTCAGCGGGTCGCGCCGGGCGAGCGTTGCCAGGATACGGTTGCTGCGCTCGGCCGCGAGCAGCAGCAGGGCCTGGCCTCTCAGGATGACGAAGGCGACACCGGTCGCGGCGAGCCAGCCCGTCGCGCCCGAATCGGCCGGGAACAAGGTCGTGCCGACCTGGTCCAGCGCCGCCAGCGTGATGCGCCCGGCATAGATGAGCACCGTCGGCGAGAACAAGGCGGCGAGCAGCCAGGCCGAGCGCAGCTTTTCCTGCCGCCCGAGCCGGACGGCCTCGCGCACGATGGCCGCGTCGCAGAGCGCCATGACCGTCGCCACGACCATGACGCGGGTCGAATAGCCTTCCGCTCCGGGCGACAGCGCGAGCAGGATCCAGATGCCGAGGAGGACAACGCCGAATCCGAACCAGTTGAGCTCGCGCCCGGCGAAATTGCGGATGCCGAAGAGCAGCAGCAGGCAGCCCGCCAGCATGATGGTATTGGCGAACTCGATCGAGACGATATCGGGAATCGCGCCGCGGAATCCGGCGCCGAGCAGCCCCGCCCCGATGCACAGGCTGCTGACGCCCCACCAGACCGGGCTGCGCGTGAAGCGGCCGGTGGCGAAGGTCATCAATTGCAGGACGCCGATGATGAAACAGGTCAGCGCACCGGTGACGAAGATCGTTCTCAGGTCGAGGGTCACGCCGAATCCGATCTCCGGCCTCGGCCTTTTCCGGAGGGGCTTGGGCGTTCGGACTGGCCGCTCCTGTCGGGCGAGCGACGGTCGGCCGCCGGGAATCTGGGCATGCGTGACGACATGATGGCCGAGGATAACCCCGGCGACCTTTTACAACTCGTTGATGGTCGACGATGTGGCTGCTTCGAGGGAAGCCCCGTACCCCGGTCGAGGAGCGAATGCAGGTTCCGTGCAGGGCGCATCGTGACGGGCGCCGGCTTTTCTCGGTCCCGCCGGCTTGCAATAAGGCGCCATCCCCTGTAAGGCGCAGCCCATCCCACATGGAGCGTATCGCCTCGCCTTGCCGAGGCGTTCCGGTGACGTGGCAGCCCATGCCCTGTTCATTCGCGCTCCAGAGGCTCAACCGGAAGGACTAGAACACCATGGCTCTGCCTGATCTCTCCATGCGCCAGCTCCTCGAGGCCGGCGCCCATTTCGGCCACCAGGCCCATCGCTGGAACCCCAAGATGTCCCCGTACATCTTCGGTACCCGCAACAACATCCACATCCTCGACCTGTCGCAGTCGGTGCCGATGCTGCACCGCGCCCTGCAGGCCGTGTCGGACACCGTCGCCCGCGGCGGCCGCGTCCTCTTCGTCGGCACCAAGCGCCAGGCGCAGGACGCCATCGCCGATGCCGCCAAGCGCTCGGCCCAGTACTATGTCAACTCCCGCTGGCTCGGCGGCATGCTGACCAACTGGAAGACGATCTCCGCCTCGATCCAGCGCCTGCGCAAGGTCGACGAGCTGCTCAACGGCGGCGGCACCGGCCTGACCAAGAAGGAGCGCCTGATGCTGTCGCGTGAGCGCGACAAGCTCGAGAAGGCTCTGGGTGGCATCAAGGACATGGGCGGCACGCCGGACATGATCTTCGTGATCGACACCAACAAGGAGCAGCTCGCGATCAAGGAGGCTCAGCGCCTCGGCATCCCGGTCGCCGCGATCGTCGACTCGAACTCGGATCCGGACGGCATCACCTTCCCGGTCCCGGCCAATGACGACGCCGGCCGCGCCATCCAGCTCTACTGCGACCTGATCGCCCGCTCGGCGATCGACGGCATCGGCCGCGCCTCGGGCGACCAGGGCATCGATGTCGGCGCCGCCGAGGCGCCGGTCGTCGAGGAGGCTCTCGAGACCGCTTCCGGTGCTTTCGAGGCGCTGACCGCTCCGCGCGGCGCTCCGGACGACCTGACCAAGCTCTCGGGCATGGGCCCGGACGCGGTCCAGAAGCTGAACGACGGCGGCATCTACCACTTCTGGCAGATCGCGGCGATGACCCCGGCCGACGTGACCAGGATCGACCACGACTTGAAGCTCGGCGGCAAGATCGAGCGCGAGGGCTGGGTCGCCCAGGCTCGCGATCTCGCCGACGCGTAATTCGGTTGGCGATTGCGGCGCGTCATCGGCGCGTCGCAATCAGGTTCTCGATTGACGCCGGCTTTTGGAGCATCGGCCCGAAATGTGGCCCGCGGTATTCGGGCAAAGCCGATGCAAGATCAGAGCTAGTGGTGCGCCGACGGCCGGAAACGGAGCGTCGGCGTTTCCCCATGCAGGCGTCCGAATATTCCGATCCGCGGCCGGCCCTCGGGCTCGCGCCGCACCGACAGCAAGGACAAGACAGATGGCAGCGATCACCGCCGCGATGGTGAAGGAACTCCGCGACAAGACCGGCGCGGGCATGATGGACTGCAAGACCGCCCTCTCGGCGACCGACGGCAACATGGAAGCCGCCGTCGACTGGCTGCGTGCCAAGGGCCTGTCGAAGGCCGCCAAGAAGGCCGGCCGCGTCGCCGCCGAGGGTCTCGTCGCCGTCGCCGTGCAGGGCAATGAGGGCGTCGTCGTCGAGGTCAATTCCGAGACCGACTTCGTCGCGCGCAACCCGGAATTCCAGGCGCTCGCCAAGACCATCGCCGATGTCGCGCTGGAGCGCGGCGGCGACGTCGAGGCGCTGCTCGGCCATCACTATCCGGGCGGCGGCTCGGTGCAGGACGCCATCGCCAACGCCATCGCCACGATCGGCGAGAACATGACGCTGCGCCGCGTCGCCTCGCTCAAGGTCTCCTCGGGCGTGATCGGCTCCTATGTCCACGGCGCGATCGCCGACGGCCTCGGCAAGATCGGCGTCATCGTCGCGCTCGAGTCGACCGGCAAGGCCGATGAGCTCGCCACGCTCGGCCGCCAGCTCGCCATGCATGTCGCGGCGACCAACCCGGTCGCGCTCGACCTCGCTTCGGTCGCCCCCGACGTCCTGGAGCGCGAGAAGGCGATCCTGGCCGAGAAGAACGCCGGCAAGCCCGAGCACGTTCTCGCCAAGATCACCGAAAGCGGCCTGAAGAGCTACGCCAAGGAATATTGCCTGCTCGAGCAGGCCTATATCCATGACGGCTCGAAGTCGGTCGCGCAGGTCCTCAAGGAGATCGAGGGCAAGGTCGGCGCTCCCGTCAAGCTCACCGGCTTCGCCCGCTATGCCCTCGGCGAGGGCATCGAGAAGGAGGAGCAGGATTTCGCGGCCGAGGTCGCCGCCGCCGGCGGCACCACGGGCTGACAAGCTCCGCCAAAGCATTTTCGAGCGAAGTGGATACCGGTTCGCGTGAAGAAAATGCGATAAGACAAAGTGCTCATCAGGTGACAGAAAGGCCGCGCATCGCGCGGCCTTTTTTGTAGGAAGACAGGGCGGCGTTCGAATCGCGGCCACCCCAACACGACGGAGAGACATCGATGAGACCCCAACGCGTTCTCGTGAAGCTCTCCGGTGAAGCCCTTGCCGGTCCCGTCGGTAACGGTCTCGACGGCGGCACGCTGACGGCGCTCGCCGCCGATATCGCCCATGCCTCGCGCGAGGGCGTCGAGATCGGCATCGTCGTCGGCGGCGGCAACTTCTTCCGCGGCGTCCAGGGCCTGAACAAGGGTCTCGACCGCACCACCGCCGATTCGATCGGCATGCTCGGCACGGTGATGAACGCGCTCGCACTGGAGCATTCGATCGAGGCGGCCGGCGCTCCCGCGCGCGCCATGTCGGCGGTGCCGATGCCGTCGCTCTGCGAGAGCTATGCCCGCAAGCGCGCGCTCGACCATCTCAGCAACGGCAAGGTCGTCATCCTCGGCGGCGGCACCGGCAACCCGTATTTCACGACCGATACCGGTGCGGCCCTGCGCGCGGCCGAACTGGGCTGCAGCCATCTCCTCAAGGCGACGCAGGTCGACGGCGTCTACAGCGCCGACCCGAAGAAGGACCCGACCGCGACCCGCTACGACACGCTGACCCATGAGGATGCGATCAAACGCGACCTCAAGGTGATGGACACCGCCGCCTTCGCGCTCGCCCGCGACGCCAGCCTGACCATCGTCGTCTTCTCGATCGCCGAGCCCGGCATGCTGGCGGCGGTGCTGCGCGGCGAGGGCAGGGCGACCTACGTCACGCCCTGAGGCGGTAGCCACGTTGGGTATAGATGGCAGCGCTCGACTCAGTTCATCGCAGAGCTCCGACGAGAAGAATGCTTGCGGGAGCGTTTCCGGCCGGAATCACCATTGTCATTCCGGGGCTCCGCGCAGCGAAGAACCCGGAACCCACGACTGGGTGAGACATCTTGTGCCGGATTGCAGGCGATCCACCCAGTCGTGGGTTCCGGGTTCATGCCTGCGGCATGCCCCGTAATGACAGTCGTACAGCTCCGACCGGAAGGGATTGATCGTAGAGCGCAGGCGCTTTTCGATGGATCTCGGGTCGGCGCTGCTACGCAGTTTTCCGGGATGACGTTGGAAATCGGCGGAGGCTTAATAGGTCTTCCACAGGCCGGGCGTCGCCAGCTCCAGCAGATGCCCGTCAGGATCGCGAAAATACAGGCTCGTGCTGCCGCGCTCCCACTGCATTCGACCCTCCACGGCGATGCCGAACTCTTCCAGCCTGGTCTCCCAGGCCGGAAGCTCTTCGGCATCGATCGCGAAGGCGATGTGCAGCGGCCCGCTGCCGTCATGCGGCGGGATCGTGCCGCCGGTCGAGGCTTGCGTCTGCAGCGAGGCGCCACGCTGGAACAGCAGCAGCACGTTCGCTCCCCCGACATCATAGGCGAAGAGCGTCTTCGTCTTGAGCAGCGGCGCGAGGCCGAGTTTGTCCTCGTAGAACATGCTGGCGCGGTCGAGATCGTCGACATAGAGCGCGGTCTCGACGATGCGGTTGAGGTGAGGCACGGTTTTCTCCACGGTTCCCTGGCGGACGACGCTGGCCGGCAAGCGGGCCGGCCTCTAGGATGAAATAGGCATCCTTGGGCTCCGGAGCAGCGGATTGGACTGCTTCCCGGTCATGATCCGCCCGCATCGACGCTTTTCCCTTGCTCATCGCGGGGGAAAATGCTGTTCGAGGATGTCAATCTTGACCCTGCGCGGCCTCGCCGCCATGGTCTCGCCGATTTTGAACTACCTGCAAGGTCCCGATTGAAATGGCCCAGACGACGTTCGACCTCGCCGACATCAAGCGCCGCATGGCCGGTGCGGTGCAGTCCTTCAAGGGCGATCTCGCCTCGCTGCGCTCCGGCCGCGCCTCCGCCAACATGCTCGACCCGATCATGGTCGAGGCCTATGGTGCCCGCACCCCGCTGAGCCAGCTCGCCACGGTCTCCGTGCCGGAGCCGCGCCTGCTCAGCGTGCAGGTCTGGGACCGCTCGATGGTCAACGCCGTCGACAAGGCCGTGCGCGAATCCGATCTCGGCCTCAACCCGCAGACAGAAGGCCAGGTCCTGCGCATCCGCATCCCCGAGCTGAACGAGCAGCGCCGCAAGGAGATGGTCAAGGTCGCGCATAAATATGCCGAGGAGGCCAAGGTCGCCGTGCGCCATGTCCGTCGCGACGGCATCGACGTCGTCAAGAAGCTCGAGAAGGACGGCGACATGACCAAGGACGACGCCGCCCGCAATTCCGACCTCGTCCAGAAGGCGACCGACCAGCACATCGCCGAGATCGACCAGGCGCTTGCAGCGAAGGAAAAGGAAATCCTGCACGTCTGATGTCCCGCGCGGGCGATCTCCCGCGCTCCTTCGGCCGAAGCCGAGCGAGGCTTATCCGCATGTCATCCGGTCCGCGCGACGCAGACGTGTCCAACCCGGCCCATGTCGCCATCATCATGGACGGCAACGGGCGCTGGGCGCAGATGCGCGGGCTGCCGCGGCAGGAGGGCCATCGCCGCGGGCTGGAGGCGCTGCGGCGTACCGTGCGCAATGCCAGCGATCTCGGCATCCGGTACCTGACGCTCTACTCGTTCTCGACCGAGAACTGGCGCCGTCCCTACGCGGAAGTCTCCTTCCTAATGGGGCTGCTCAAGCATTTCGTCGAGAAGGACCTCGCCGAGCTCTCGGCCGCCAATGTCCGGGTGCGCATCATCGGCAGCCGGGACGATCTGGCGGCCGATCTGCGCCGGCTCGTCGAGCACGCCGAAGCCAGCACCCGCGACAATACCGGGCTCGTGCTGGTCATCGCCTTCAATTACGGCTCGCGTGACGAGATCATTCGCGCGACGCGACGGCTGGCGGCCGATGCCGTGGCGGGACGGATCGATCCGGCCGCGATCGACGAGGCCGCGATCGCAGGCCGGCTCGACACCCACGACATTCCCGATCCCGAACTGGTCATCCGAACCTCGGGCGAGACCCGCATCTCGAACTTCCTGCTCTGGCAGGCGGCCTATGCGGAGTTCATTTTCGCGCCGGTGATGTGGCCCGATTTCGACCGCGCCGCCTTCGAGGACGCGCTCGCCCAGTACCGCCAGCGCGAGCGCCGCTTCGGTGGCTTGTCCACGCCCTCCGACCGCAGCGTGGGCGTCGCGTGAATGCGCCCAGTCCTCCGGGAACGCCCGCAGGCTCCGAGCTGAGGCTCAGGGTCATCTCGGCGCTGGTTCTCGGCGTGCTGATCCTGCTGGTCACGCTCTGGGGCGGCTGGCCCTTCCGCCTCGTCTGGATTCTGGTCGCCGGCCTCGTCGCCTACGAGTGGCTCGCGATCATCGGCCGCGGCAATGCGGTTCCCGCCGGCATCGGCGTGGTCGTGGCCGGCCTCGCGCTGGCCTTCTATCCGGCAAGCCCGGCCGCGCTCGCGGGCACCGCCTCCGCCGCTGCCCTTCTCGGCGCGCTCGCGACGCCTTTCGTGCGCTCGCGCCTGGCGCTGGAACTCTGCGGCGTGGCCTATGCGCTGGCCTTCGCGCTGGTCACGCCGGCATTGCGCGATCTTCCGGGTGTCGGTCTTGCGCTGATCCTGTGGAGCTTCGCCGTCGTCTGGCTCACCGATATCGGCGCCTATTTCACCGGCCGCAGGCTCGGCGGGCCCAAGCTGATGCCGGCGGTCAGCCCGAAGAAGACCTGGTCGGGCGCGATCGGCGGCGCGGTCGCCGGCATGATCGGTGGCTATCTCGTCTGGCGGCTGGTGCCGGCGCTGCAGGGCATGAGCGCGGCCGGGCCGGTGATCGCCGCCTCGCTCGCAGGCTCGATCGTCAGCCAGGCCGGCGACCTGTTCGAATCCGCGCTGAAGCGCCGGTTCGACGCCAAGGATTCGAGCAAGCTCATCCCCGGTCATGGCGGCTTCCTCGACCGGCTCGACGGCTATTGGGCGGTTCTGGTGCTCGCCGGCTTCGCGCTCTTCGCCCTGCATCTCAACGTCTGATCCCGATGTCCGTGCGCAGCGTCACGCTTCTGGGAGCGACGGGCTCCGTCGGGCGCTCGGTCCGCGATGTCGTCGCCGAGAATCCCGATCGCCTCGCGATCGCCAGCGTCGTCGGCGGCCGGGACGCGCAGGCGCTGGCGCGAACCGCGATCGAGACCGGCGCGTCCTTCGCCGCTCTTGCGGACGCCGCCGGCGGCGAGGCGTTGAGACAGGCGCTGTCGGGCACCGGAATCGCCAGCGGGGCAGGGCGCTCGGCCGTGCTGGAAGCGGTCGACCGTCCCGCCGATGTCGTCGTCAGCGCGATCTCGGGCGCGGCCGGGCTGGAGGCGACCTTCGCCGCGCTCCAGCCGGGGCGCACGATCGCGCTCGCCAACAAGGAAAGCCTGGTCTGCGCCGGCGCCGCCGTGATGGCGCGCGTGGCAGAGGCCGGCGCCCGGCTGCTGCCGCTCGATTCCGAGCACAACGCATTGTTCCAGGTTCTCGGGGCCGAGCCGCTTTCCTCGGTCCGCAGCATGACGCTGACCGCCTCAGGCGGACCGTTCCGGACCTGGAGCGCCGAGCGCATCGCGGCGGCGACGCCCGGCCAGGCGCTGAAGCACCCGAACTATGCGATGGGCGCCAAGATCACGATCGACTCCGCCAGCATGATGAACAAGGGACTTGAGCTGATCGAGGCCCGCTTCCTGTTCGATCTGCGGCCGGACCAGCTCGACGTGCTCGTCCATCCCCAGCAGATCGTCCACGGTCTCGTCACCTTCCGCGACGGCTCGGTCAGCGCCGGCATGGCGGTGCCGGACATGCGGGTCGCGGCGGCGCATTGCCTCGGCATCGACAACCGCCTCGACGCGCCGCCTTCGCGCTTCCTCGATCTGGCGCTGGCGGCACCGCTCTCCTTCGAGCGGCCCGATCTCGTCCGCTTTCCGGCGCTCGCACTCGCGATGAGCGCCTTGCGCGAAGGCGGCGCGATGCCGGCCGTGCTCAACGCCGCCAACGAGGTCGCCGTCGCCGCCTTTCTGGAGGGCCGGCTCCGCTTTCCCGATATCGCCGCATTGGTGGAGGCGGTCTGCGCGGCTTCGACGACGGGGTCCAAGGCTCCGGATGACGTCGCCGCGGCTCTCGCCGTTGACCAAGATTCGCGAAGGCGGGCTGCCTCGCTCTTGTCGCAAGCTCGGTTCACTGTCACCTAAAGGCCGACAGGGGCCCTGGGGGTAAGTTTCATGGAATTCGCAGCGTCGCTCTGGAATGCCGGACACTTCGTGCTCGGTTATCTGCTGCCGTTCCTGTTCGTCCTGACCGTCGTCGTCTTCTTCCACGAGCTCGGACATTTCCTGGTCGGCCGCTGGTGCGGGGTCGACGTCAAGACCTTCTCGATCGGCTTCGGTCGCGAGATCTTCGGCTTCAACGACCGGCACGGCACGCGCTGGCGCTTCGCGCTGATTCCACTCGGCGGCTACGTCAAGTTTTCCGGCGATGCCGACGCCGCCAGCGCGCCCGACGATGCGGCTGTCGGCCGCATGTCGGCGCAGGAGCGCGCGCGCTCCTTCCCGGCGCAGTCGCTCGGCGAGCGGGCGGCGATCGTCGCTGCCGGCCCGATCGCGAATTTCCTACTGGCGATCCTGATCTTCGCCGGCTCGGCCTTCTTCTTCGGCAAGCAGGTGCTGATACCGCGCGTCGATGCCGTCGTCGCCGGGAGCGCCGCGGAGAAGGCGGGCCTGAAGGCGGGCGACATCGTGATCGCCATCGACGGTCAGAAGGTCGCCAGCTTCTCCGACATGCAGCGCATCGTCTCGATCCGACCCGAGGAGCGCCTCGAGGTCTCGATCGAACGCGCCGGCGGCACGGTGACGCTTCCGGTGACCCCGACGCTCACCGAAATCAAGACCCAGCTCGGCACGCAGCGGATCGGCGTGATCGGCGTCAGGGCTTCGCCGCGCCCGGAAGATTGGAAGACGCAACGATTCGGACTGCTGGATTCCGCCAAGGCCGGTCTGGTCGAGACCTGGTTCGTGGTGACCCGGACCTATGATTACGTCGCCAAGCTGGTGACGGGGCGCGAATCCACCGACCAGCTCTCAGGCCCGATTCGGATCGCCCAGGTTTCCGGCGTGGTCGCCTCGAATGGCGGTTTTCTCGGGCTGATCAACCTCGCCGCCATCCTCTCGGTCTCGATCGGCCTGATGAATCTGGTGCCGGTTCCGATGCTCGATGGCGGACATCTGCTGTTCTATCTCTACGAGGCCCTGCGCGGCCGGCCGCTGAGCCCGCGGGCGCAGGAAATCGGCTTCCGGGTGGGGCTCGCGCTCGTGCTGATGCTGATGCTGTTCGTGACCTGGAACGACATCGTTCATGTCCGGGGAATGCTGTAAAACCGCTTTCGCGCGCATGGTTTGCGGCGGAAAAACGGCATGCTGCGTGGCCCTCCGGCAACGAGATTTCTAAAAACGCTTTATTAACGATGATCGCGGTTTGCACCCTGCCGGAAACTTTGTAGAAGCGATTGAACCGCAATGTCCCCGTGCCGCCGTTGGTTGATGGCGGTCCCCGTTTGGGGTGGTGACCAGAGAGATGGAATAGGCGACCCGATGACGTCGACCCAAAAGAGCCGGACCAGGATGCGGCTCTCTCGATCGATCGGACTTTCGGCTTTGATGCTGGCCGTGAGTGGTGGTGTGGCTTTCGCGCAGGCCGTGGTCGTCCACGGCAATCGGCGGGTCGATGCGGAGACGATCCGCTCCTACGCCGTCGGTCGCGAGAACCCCCAGGAAATCCGCGAGAGCCTGCTGGCGACCGGCCTGTTCAGCAGCGTGCAGGTCAGCCGGCGCGGTTCCCAGGTCGTCGTGTCGGTCCAGGAGCAGGGCGGCACGGTCAATCGCGTCGCCTTCGAGGGCAACCGCAAGCTGAAGAGCGAGCAGCTTTCGCAGATCGTGCAGTCGCGTGCCGGCGGCCCGGTCAGCCAGGCCCTGATCAATTCCGATGCCGAGCGCCTGCGCGAGGCATATCGCCGGGCCGGCTACGGCCTGTCTTCGGTGAGCGGCCGCGTGGCTCCGCTGCCGAACGGTCGCCAGGATATCGTCTTCACCGTCAACGAGAGCGGCAAGACCGGCATCAAGTCGATCAACTTCACAGGAAACCAGGCCTATTCGGCCGGGCGCCTGCGCGGTCTGATGGCCTCGACGGAATCGAATTTCCTGAGCTGGATCAAGACCTCGGACGTCTATGATCCCGACCGGATCAACTCGGATCTCGATCTCATCCGCCGCTTCTACCTGAAGAACGGCTATGCCGATTTCCAGGTCGTCAACAGCGGCGCGCGCTTCGACGAGGCGGCCGGCGGCTGGGTCGTCGATATTCAGGTCTCGGAAGGTCCGCAGTACCAGGTCGGTAACGTCTCGGTCGATTCCTCGCTGCGCGATGTCGATGCCGCTGCCCTGCAGCGCTACGTCGCGACCTCCACCGGCGACACTTACAATGCCGAGGCGGTCGAGAAGTCGCTGGTCGCGCTCACCACGGAAGTGGCTCGCCGCGGCCATGCCTTCGCCCAGGTGCGCCCGCGCGGCGATCGCGATGCCGCGGGCCGCATGATCGGCATCACCTATGTCGTCGACGAAGGCCCGCGGGTCTATGTCGAGCGCATCAACGTGCGCGGCAACACCCGTACCCGCGACTATGTCGTGCGTCGCGAGCTCGATCTCGGCGAGGGCGATGCCTACAACAAGGTCATGGTCGATCGTGCCGAGCGTCGCCTGAACAATCTCGGCTTCTTCACCAAGGTCCGCATCACCAACGAGCCGGGCTCGGCGCCGGATCGCGTCGTCGTCAATATCGATGTCGAGGACAAGGCGACCGGCTCCTTCTCGGTCGCGGGCGGTTACTCGACCTCGGACGGCGTCATCGGCGAAATCTCGCTGTCGGAATCGAACTTCCTCGGCCGTGGTCAGTTCGTCCGTATCGCGGGCACGCTCGGCCAGCGGACGCAGGGCATCGATTTCTCGTTCACCGAGCCCTATTTCCTGGGCTATCGCGTGGCGGCGGGTATCGACCTGTTCTCGAAGTACAACGACAACTACAACACCGGCCGCTTCGAGAGCCGCGTGACCGGCGGGCAGGTGCGCTTCACCTTCCCGATCACGGAGGAGTTCTCGGTCACGCCGCGCTACTCGCTCTACACGACCGAGATCGACATCCCGAACGAGATCAGCCGTCCTTATAACGACTGTACCTTCCCGATCGCGGGCATCACGCCGACGGGCGGTGCGGGTGACCTCTACAACTGCGTGACCAACGGCGAGGCGACGGTGGCGGTCAAGGAGGCCCAGGGCACGACCCTGACCTCGCTCGTCGGCCTGAACTTCAACTACAACTCGCTCGACAACGTCCAGAACCCGCGCAACGGCTTCATCGCAGAGCTGAAGCCGGAATTCGCCGGCCTCGGCGGCGACTCGAAGTTCCTGCGCATCTCCGCCGATGCCCGCTATTATCGCGAGATCTTCGACGACGTCGTCGGTTTCCTGCGCGTCCAGGGCGGTCACGTCCAGGCGACCAGCGGCAACCTGCGCATGGTCGATCACTACTTCCTCGGCCCGTCGCTGGTGCGTGGCTTCGCGCCCTCCGGCATCGGCCCGCGCGACGTGCTGAACGATCCGACGGCGAACGCGGTGGGCGGTACGACCTATTTCGGCGGCACCGTCGAATTGCAGTTCCCGCTCTTCGGTCTGCCGCGCGATCTCGGCCTGCGCGGTGCGGTCTTCGCCGATGCCGGCACGCTGTTCCACTATGACGGCGGCTCGAAGTCGGTGGCCTTTGCCTGCCCGGCCGGTTCGGAGGCACGCCAGTACAACGTCATCACCGGTGGCGCCCAGTCGAATATCGGCTGTATCCGCGACAAGAACATCCTGCGCTCGTCGGTGGGCGTGAGCCTGCTCTGGCAGTCGCCGCTCGGCCCGATCCGGTTCGACTACGCCTACGCGTTGACCAAGGATGACGGCCAGATCGGCATCAATCCGCAGACCGGTATCGTCGGCAAGTATGGCGGCGACCGCCTCCAGGCCTTCCGCTTCTCGGGCGGCACCCGCTTCTGACGTAGCGGGGCTTCGGCATCGACCGGGAAGCGGTTCCAGCTTCCTGGAACAAATCGATGCGATAACAACGACATGGATCGCCATCCTCGCGTCCGGTGGGATGCGCGGCGATCCGCTCCGGACCGGATCATGGCAGAGCCTGTTTTCTTTCCCTTCGCGACCTCGCTGGACTTCGGCGGGGTCGCAAGCATTTCAGGCGCTCTCCTGCCGGATAGCGTTGAAGCGTCCCGCAAGCTCGACGGCATCGCCGCGCTCGAGAATGCGGGCCCGGCCGATCTCGCCTATATGGACAATCCGAAATACACGGAGGCCCTGGCGGCGACCAAGGCGGGCCTGTGTCTCGTCTCGCCGCGTTTCGCCGATCGCGTTCCGGCGGGAACGGTGGCGCTGGTTTCGCCCGCGCCCTATCACGCCTTCGCGAAGGTGATGGCGCATTGCTTTCCGAATGCGCTGAAGCCTGAATCGGTCTTCGCCTCGCAGGGCGTCGCGCCCGGCGCCATCGTCCATGCCACCGCCGTGCTGGAGGCGGGCGTCACCGTCGATCCGGGCGCGGTGGTAGGGCCGGGCGCCGAGATCGGGGCCGGAACCGTGGTGGCCTCGCATGCGGTCATCGGCCCGCAGGTCCGGATCGGCCGCAACTGCTCGATCGGGGCGGGCAGCACGATCCAGGCCTCGCTGATCGGCAACCGCGTCATCGTCCATCCCGGCGCGCGGATCGGGCAGGACGGCTTCGGCTTCGCGATGAGCCCCAAGGGGCACATGAAGGTGCCGCAGGTCGGCCGCGTCATCATCCAGGACGATGTCGAGATCGGCGCCAACAGCACGATCGACCGCGGCGCCAGCCGCGACACGGTGATCGGCGAGGGCACCAAGATCGATAACCTCGTCCAGATCGGCCATAACTGCGTGATCGGGCGCCATTGCGTGATCTGCGCGCAGACCGGTCTCGCTGGCTCCTCGACGCTCGAGGATTTCGTCGTGCTCGGCGGGCAGGTCGGGCTCGCCGGACATCTCACCATCGGCGTCGGAGCCCAGATCGCGGCGCAGAGCGGCGTCGCCGGCGACGTCCCGCGCGGCGCGCGCTATGGCGGCTATCCGGCCCAGCCGGCGCTCGGCTGGGCGCGCGAGACGGCGCTCCTCAAGACCCTGGTCGCCAATCGCGGCAAGAAGCCGGACGCATCGCAGGGCTGAAACAGGCGCTCCACCGTCGTTGGATGGGGCTTTCTGCCGCGAAAGCTGAGAATCTTGTTGCCGAACCCGCTTCGTTTCCGGCAAAGCGGCGGAAGGCTTTGAAATCGTGGCCGGTTGCAGGAGCATTGCCTGTTTCCGGCCGCAGACGTGAATGCAAGGCGCGGCCCGGCGAAGGCACGCGGGAGAAGACAGACCATGAGCGAGGCGACGACGGCGCTGGGTGTGATCGACATCCAGAGGATCATGGCCAGCATTCCGCACCGGTACCCGTTCCTGCTGGTCGATCGGGTCGTCGAGATCGACGGTGACGCCTCCGGCGTCGGCATCAAGAACGTCACCGCCAATGAGCCCCAGTTCACCGGCCATTTTCCGGAGCGGCCGGTGTTCCCGGGCGTTCTGATGATCGAAGCGATGGCGCAGACGGCCGGCGTCCTGGTCGTGAACGCCAGCGAATTCGGCGACAAGCAGGTCAAGACCGTGCTCTTCACCACGATCGACAAGGCGAAGTTCCGCAAGCCGGTCACGCCGGGCGACCAGATCCGCTTCCACCTCACCAAGCTCGCCCGCAAGCGCAACATCTTCTTCTATCGCGGCGAGGCGCGGGTCGATGGCGCGCTCGTGGCCGAAGCTGAAATTTCGGCGATGGTCGTTTGAGCGTCGGGTCGGTTCAGGATCAGGGCAGCGTCTCGATGAGCGTCACCATTCATCCCATGTCGCTCGTCGACCCGAAGGCCCGGCTCGGTGCCGGCGTCCGCATCGGGCCGTTCTGCGAGGTCGGCCCCGATGTCGTGCTCGGCGAGGGCGTCGAGCTCGTCAGCCATGCCGTCGTCGCCGGCCGCACCACGATCGGTGCCCGCACGCGCATCTTCCCCTTCGCTTCGATCGGTCATCAGCCGCAGGACCTCAAATATCGCGGCGAGCCTTCGACCTTGTCGGTTGGCGAGGATTGCATCATCCGCGAGGGCGTGACGATGAATCCCGGCACCGAGGGCGGCGGGATGGAGACCGTCGTCGGCAATCGCTGCGCTTTCCTGGCGAATTCGCATGTCGGGCACGATTCCCGCATCGGCGACAACGTCATCTTCTCGAACAACGCGATGTGCGCCGGCCATGTCAGGATCGGCAATTTCGTCATCGTCGGAGGCGGCGCCGGCCTGCTGCAGTTCATCCGGATCGGCGACCACGCCTTCATCGGCGGCGGCGCCGGGGTAACGAGCGACGTCATTCCCTTCGGCCTCGTTCGCGACAATCCGGCCCATCTCGCCGGGCTCAACCTGGTCGGGTTGAAGCGGCGCGATTTCAGCCGCGAGCAGATCAACGAATTGCGCCGCGCCTACCGCCTGCTCTTTGCCGACGAAGGCACGCTGGCGGAGCGCGTCGAGGACGTCGCGACGGAGTTCTCGAAGCAGCCGCTGATCGAAGAAATCCTGAACTTCATCCGGGAAGGCGGCGGCAAGCCGCTCTGCACGCCGCGGGAAGCCACCGCAGCGGAGCGGTGAGCACCGAGGCGCCAGGAGTGGTCTCCGCGGCTCGCGGCCCGCTCGCGATGATCGCGGGGAGCGGCGACTATCCCCTCCAGCTCGCCCGCATCGTGACCGGCCATGGCGAGCGTCCCTATATCGCGGCGCTCGACGGCGCCGCCGATCCGGAAGCCTTCGGTGAAGGCGCCGATATCAAGCGCTACCGTCTCGGCCAGCTCGGCAGCCTGCTCGACGAGCTGCGCCGGCGCGGCATCGCCGATATCGTCATGCTGGGCGCCTTGCCGCGGCCGAGCTTCGGCTCGCTGCGCCCGGAAGTCTCGACGCTGAAATACCTGCCGCATTTCGCCAAGGCCTTTCAGGGCGGCGACGACCATCTGCTGCGCGGCGTCGTCCGCTTTTTCGAGATGCAGGGTTTCCGCGTCCATGGACCGGCGGATATCGCGCCCGAAATGACAGCGCCGCAGGGCGCTCTAGGTCGCAAGCAGGCCAACCCCGAACAGCGCGCCGAGCTTGAACGCGGCTTCGCCTTGCTGGCGACCCTGTCCCCCTTCGATGTCGGTCAGGCAGCGATCCTCGCCGACCACCGCGTCGTCGCGATCGAAGCCGCCGAAGGCACGGATGCGATGATCCGGCGGGTCGCCGATCTGGTCGCACGCGGACGCCTCAAGATCGGCAAGGACGACGGCTTCCTGGTGAAGGTACCCAAGACCGGGCAGGACCTGCGCGTCGACATGCCCGCCATCGGGCCGGATACCTTACGCAACATTGCCGAGGCCGGGCTTTCCGGCATCGGCGTCCGGGCCGGGCAGGTGCTGGTCGGCGACCGGGCCGCGCTGGGCCGGCAGGCGGATCAACTCGGCCTCTTCGTCGAAGGCTTCCCCTGATGCGGCCGTTCCGCCTGGCCATTATCGCGGGTGAAGCCTCGGGCGATGCGCTGGCCTTGCGCTTCCTCTCAGCGCTGCGCGAGCGCTTGGGCGACCGCCCGATCGAGCTCTGCGGTGTCGGCGATCACGGCTTGCCCGAAGCCGGCTTGAAGCCGCTCTTCCCCCAGGCCGACATCGCCGTGATGGGCTTCGGCCCGGTGATCGCGCGCCTGCCCTTGCTGCTGCGACGGATGGAGGACGCGGCGCGCGGCATTGCGGCTTTCGAACCGGATCTGCTGCTGACGATCGACAGCCCGGATTTCTGCCTGCGCGCCGCCAAGAAGGTGAGGGCACGCGCGCCCTCGATCCCGATCGTGCACTGGGTCTGCCCCAGTGTCTGGGCCTGGCGCTCCGGCCGGGCACGGCGGATGGCGCCGCATGTCGATCGCATCCTCGCGCTGCTACCCTTCGAGCCCGCCGCGCTCGCGCGCCTGCACGGCCCCGAGACCGTCTATGTCGGCCATCCGCTGATGGAGCGGCTGGCCGAGATGCGCCCCGATGCGGAAGAGCAGGCTCGCCGCGACGATGCCGAGCGGCCAACCATCCTCATCCTCCCCGGCAGCCGGCGCTCCGAGATCCATCACCTGATGCCGGTCTTCGGCGAGGCGGTGGCGAAGGTCGCCGCGGCCGTGCCGGGAGCGCATTTGGTCCTGCCGGCCGTGCAGCGGTTGCAGCCGATGATCGCCGAGGCAACGGCGCAGTGGTCCGTCAAGCCGGAGATCGTGACCGGCGACGTGGCCAAGCTCGCTGCCTTCCGGAGTGCCCGCGCCGCATTGGCGGCCTCCGGCACCGTGACGCTGGAACTCGCCCTGTCGCAGGTCCCGACCGTCGCCGCCTATCGCGGCGCGAACTGGGAAGCCTTCCTGGCCCGACGCCTCGTCAAGCTGCCGAGCGTGATTCTGCCCAACCTGATCCTTGGCCGCAGCGTCGTTCCGGAATTCATCCAGGAAGAGGCGACGGCGGAGGCCTTGAGCAGCCATCTCCTCGCCGCGATGGCCGAGGGCGGCAAGCGCCGGGAGCAGCTCGACGGTTTCGCCGAGGTCGAGACGATCATGCGCTCGGCCGGGCCGAGCCCCGCGGCCAATGCGGTCGAGGCGGCGCTGGCTATCTTGCCGGCCGGGCAGGTCGGTTAAGCGCGATCTTGGGAACCTCTGCCCTCATCCTGAGGAGCGGCGTGAGTGGCGTCTCGAAATATGGTCCAGTGGGCATCCGAGCCTCCTGGAGCATCCTTCGAGACGCCATTCCCAAGTGAATTGGCTCCTCAGGATGAGGGCTCAGGGCGTTGCCCCCGATTATCGCGGCTTCGATCCAAACGCTTGTCATTCCGGGGCGCGCCGCAGGCGCGAACCCGGAACCCACGACCGGGTGAGACATTCTGGTCCGGGTGCAGCCCGCTCGCCCAGTCGTAGGTTCCGGGTTCTTCGCTTGCGCGAAGCCCGGAATGACAAATGTGGTTGCTTCCTGGACAGCGACCGCCTCGGCGACGGCAGCCCCTTCATTCCATGAAAAAGGCGCGGGGCTTTCGCCGCGCGCCTTTCCGGATAACCGATGCCGCTGTGATCAGCGGCGGCCGATCGGGGTGTAGTCGCGCTGCGGCGAGCCGGTATAGAGCTGGCGCGGGCGGCCGATCTTCTGGGACGGATCCTCGATCATCTCCTTCCACTGCGCGATCCAGCCGACCGTACGGGCGACCGCGAAGAGTACGGTGAACATCGAGGTCGGGAAGCCCATCGCCTTGAGAGTGATGCCCGAATAGAAGTCGATATTCGGATAGAGCTTCTTCTCGATGAAGTACTCGTCCGAGAGCGCGATGCGCTCCAGCTCGACCGCGACGTCGAGCAGCGGATCGTCCTTGATCCCGAGCTCGTTCAGCACCTCATGCGTGGTCTTCTGCATGATCTTGGCGCGCGGGTCGTAGTTCTTGTAGACCCGGTGGCCGAAGCCCATCAGGCGGAACGGATCGTTCTTGTCCTTCGCCTTAGCGATATATTTCGGGATGTTGTCGACCGAGCCGATCTCCTCGAGCATCTTGAGCGCCGCTTCGTTGGCGCCGCCATGGGCGGGGCCCCATAGGCAGGCCGTGCCGGCCGCGATGCAGGCGAAGGGATTGGCGCCAGACGAGCCGGCGAGACGCACCGTCGAGGTCGAGGCGTTCTGCTCGTGGTCGGCGTGCAGGATGAAGATGCGGTCGAGCGCGCGCGACAGCACCGGATTGACCTTGTAATCCTCGGCCGGCACCGCGAAGCACATGCGCAGGAAGTTCGAGGTGTAATCCAGCGAGTTCAACGGATACACGAAGGGCTGGCCGATCGTGTACTTGTAGGCCATCGCCGCCAGCGTCGGGATCTTCGCGATCATCCGCATCGAGGCGATCATGCGCTGATGCGGATCCGAGATGTCAGTCGAGTCATGGTAGAAGGCCGACATGGCGCCGATCGAGCCGACCATCACCGCCATCGGGTGCGCGTCGCGGCGGAAGCCCTGGAAGAAGCGGGCCATCTGCTCGTGCACCATGGTGTGGCGCGTGATGCGATAGTCGAAATCGGCCTTCTGGGCGGCGGTCGGCAGCTCCCCGTAGAGCAGCAGGTAGCAGGTTTCGAGGAAGTCGCCGTGCTCGGCGAGCTGCTCGATCGGGAAGCCGCGATAGAGCAGCACGCCCTTGTCGCCGTCGATATAGGTGATCTGCGACTCGCAGCTCGCCGTCGAGGTGAAGCCGGGGTCGTAGGTGAACATGCCCGTCTGGGCGTAGAGCTTGGCAATGTCGATGACGGCGGGGCCGACCGACCCCTCCTTGATCGCCATGTCGACGGTCTTGTCGCCGACCTGGAGCTGGCTGGTGTTTCCGCTCATCGATACCGATCCTTTCAAGGCTCGCTGCTGTTCAGCCCCGGTTGCGCCTCTCCGCGCTTTTGCGCGGGGCATCTCGCATCCGAAGGCCGCGATGTGACGACGCGATGTCGGAAGGAGATGGGAAGAGGTGGCCCATGTGACTGATTTACAAGCAATATTCGTGCCCGCCGCGCGTGCGCGCTGCAATGCACTTGCGCGTCACTAGACCATTTGCGCAGTGCATTCAACCAAGCCAAAAGGCGGTTGGAGCCGCGCTGCACTCATATCTGCGCGAGGCGTCGATTCACGCCGGATGAAGGCGCTTCCGACCCCGCGATTTTCTTGGGCTTTCGGAGATCGAAGCCGCCGTCGCGGCGAAGCTGGTGGCCTCGCACCACTGGCTTGTCATTCCGGGGCGCGCCACAGGCGCGAGCCCGGAACCCATGAACACGACGCTTTCCAGAAGTCGTCATGCTCGCCCTTGTGGCGGGCATCCACGTCTTGAGCACCGCATTCGATGAAGGAAGACGTGGATGGTCGGGACAAGCCCGACCATGACGATAAGCGTCGTATTCATAGATTCCGGACTCTTCGCTGCGAGAAGTCCCGGAATGACAACGTGGCCCTGTTCGCGCCGGCTCACGCCGCCTGGTCGGCGAGCCGCGCGAGTGTCTCCTCGCGACCCAGAACGGCCATGACGTCGAACAGGCCCGGCGACATCGCGCGCCCGGTCAACGCCGCACGCAACGGCTGCGCCGCCTGGCCGAGCTTCAGCCCGCTTTCCTCGACATAGGCGCGAACAGCCGCTTCGAGCGGCGCCGGCGACCAGTCGCTCACGGCGGCGAGCGTCTCCGCGATCTTCGGCAGGCGCTGGCGCGCGGCCTCGTCGAGCAGGCCCCTCGCCTTGTCGTCGAGCTGCAGCGGGCGCTGGGCATAGAGATAGAATGCGCTGTCGAGCAGCTCGATCAGCGTCTTGGCGCGCTCCTTGAGGCCGGGCATCGCGGCGAGGAACTTCGCCTCCAGCTCCGGCGAGAGCGTGGCGCCGAGCCCGCGCGCCGGCCCGATCTCCGGCAGGATCACCTTGAGCGCGTCGAGCAGGTCCTGGTCGCTCGACTGGCGCATATAGAGCCCGTTCAGGTTCTCCAGCTTGGCGTAGTCGAAGCGCGCGGGCGAACGGCCGATCGAGGACAGGTTGAAGGCGTCGATCATCTCCTGCGTGGAGAAGACCTCCTGGTCGCCATGGCTCCAGCCCAGGCGCACCAGATAGTTGCGCAAGGCCGCCGGCAGATAGCCCATGGAGCGATAGGCATCGATGCCGAGCGCGCCATGGCGCTTCGAGAGCTTGGCGCCGTCGGGCCCGTGGATCAGGGGGATATGCGACATGCTCGGCACGTCCCAGCCGAGCGCATTGTAGATCTGAGTCTGGCGGGCGGCATTGGTCAGGTGGTCGTCGCCGCGGATGACATGGGTCACGCCCATGTCGTGGTCGTCGACCACGACGGCGAGCATATAGGTCGGCGTGCCGTCCGAGCGCAGCAGCACGAGGTCGTCGAGATTCTCGTTCTGCCAGACGACGCGGCCCTGGACCTCGTCATTGACCACGGTCTCGCCGGTCTGCGGCGCCTTGAGGCGGATGACCGGCTTCACGCCTTCCGGCGCCGTCGACGGATCGCGGTCGCGCCAGCGCCCGTCATAGCGCAGCGGCTTGCCCTCGGCGCGGGCCTTCTCGCGCATCTCCTCGAGCTCGGCCTGGCTCGCATAGCAGTGATAGGCCGTGCCGGCGGCGAGCATCTGCTCCGCGACCTCGCGATGCCGTGCGGCGCGCTGGAACTGGTAGACGGTCTGGCCGTCCCAATCGAGGCCGAGCCATTCCAGCCCGTCGAGAATCGCGGCAATGGCGGCCTCGGTCGAACGTTCGCGGTCGGTATCCTCGATCCGCAGCAGCATCGTGCCGCCGTGCCGGCGGGCATAGAGCCAGTTGAACAGCGCGGTCCGGGCTCCGCCGATATGCAGGAATCCGGTGGGCGAGGGCGCAAAGCGCGTGACGACGGCGTTGCTCATGGGAGGGAACTCCGGCCGGGCGGCAGGGCCGTCCGGGGCAAGACAAGGGAAGGGGGCCGGATCGTGACATGACAACCGGCGCGGGCCCTGTAACATGGCTTTGCCGGAAACGCTAAGCGGTCAAATCGCAGCGCCGGCAGGGGAGGCGGGCGATGCAGCCGGCGCCGCCGGGGCAGGGGCAGGAACGAGGCCGGCGCGGCGCGCGCGCCGATGCACAGCCGGCGTGGCTCGGTGCTTCGGTGCCGCTGACGGCGGGCCTGCGTCCCTGGCTCCGACAGCTTCGGCTCCGTCTGCAGCAGGGATTTGCGCTGGAGGTCGAGCGCCGCCGGCCCTTCCTCTGGCTGCCCTTCGCAATGGGCGTCGGCATCCTGCTCTACTTTGCCGCCGATCGTGAGCCGGCATTATGGGCCCCGCTTCTGGGTCTGGCTGTGAGCAGTGCGGCGGCCTTCGCTCTGCGCTTTCGCCCCGTCGCGTCCATGGCCTGCCTCGCGGCGGCCGCTGCCTTCGCGGGCTTCGCCGCCGGGGTCTGGCGCACGGCCGATATCGCGGCACCGATGCTGGAGCGGCCGCGCATCGGCAAGCTCTCGGGCTTCGTCGAGAGCGTCGAAGTCCGCGACAAGGGCGCACGGCTCGTCGTGCTCGTCACCGATCTCGCCAATGTCCCCGCCGATTCCAGGCCGAAGCGCGTCCGCGTCAATATCCGGCAGGGCTCGGTGAATCCGGGAGACCATATCGTCGCGACCGCGCGTCTGCTGCCACCGCCCGGGCCAGCGCGGGCCGGCGGCTACGATTTCGGACGCGATGCCTTCTTCCGCGGGATCGGCGCCGTCGGCAGCGTCTCCGGCAAGATCGCATTGGCGCCGGCGCCCTTTCCGATGCCGATGCGTCTCGCCATCGACGTGACGATCGACCGCGCCCGCAATGCGCTGACCAGGCGCATCGCCGAGGTCGGAGGCGGGCAGGGCGGGGCGGTTGCCGCCGCGCTCGTCACCGGCAAGCGCGGCCTGATCACGGAAGCCACGAACAACGACCTGCGCGCCGCCGGCATCTACCACATCGTCTCGATCTCGGGCCTGCACATGGTGCTGGCGGCCGGGACCATCTTCTGGCTGGTCCGCGCGCTGCTGGCCTTGTCGCAGACGGTGGCGCTGCACTGGCCGGTCAAGAAGCTCGCGGCGGTCGCGGCCATGATCGGCGCAACCGCCTATTGCATCTTTTCCGGCAGCGATGTCGCGACCGAGCGCTCGCTGATCATGACGCTGGTCATGCTCGGGGCGATTCTGGTCGATCGTGCGGCGCTGAGCATGCGCAATCTCGCGCTCGCCGCCATGATCGTGCTGCTGCGCGAGCCGGAGGCGCTGCTGGGGCCGAGCTTCCAGATGTCCTTCGGCGCGGTCGCGGCGCTGATCGCCTTCGCCGAGCGCTGGGAAAGGAGAGATCGCAGCGAGCCGCCGCCCGCGTTGCCGTGGCCGCTCGGATCGATCTGGATGGCGGCGCTCGGCATCCTCGTCACCACCATGCTGGCGACCGCCGCGACCGCGCCTTTCGGCGCCTATCATTTCCAGACCTTCAATCCCTTCGGCCTGCTCGGCAACGCCATGGCGCTGCCCTTCGTCTCGCTTTTCGTGATGCCGGCGGCGGTATTCGGCGTGCTCGCCTATCCGTTCGGACTGGACTGGCCGGCCTGGGCCCTGATGGGGTTGGCTTCCGACGTGGTGCTCAAGGTCGCGCATTGGGTCGCGTCCATCGATCACTCCACCGTGACGGTCGCGGCCTTCGGCCCCGCGGTGCTGGCGTGCTTCGCGATGGCGTTACTGTGGCTTGCGCTCTGGACGACGGCCTGGCGATGGCTGGCGGCTGTGCCGCTGGTCTTCGGCGTCGCCATCGCCGGCAAGCCGGAACGGCCGGAAATCCTGATCGAGCGCGACGGCTCGGGTCTGGCCGTGCGCGGCGCCGACGGGCGCCTCGCCATCGCCGGAAAGCCCAGCCGCTTCGTTCTGCAGCAATGGCTCGCGGCCGATGGCGACAGCCGCTCACCCGACGATCCGACATTGCGCGCCGGCATCGCCTGCGATCGTCTGGCTTGCGTCGCGCAGACGGCCGACAAGCGCACGATTTCCTATACGCGCGAGCGCCTCGCCATCATCGAGGACTGCCTACGGGCCGATCTCGTCGTCACCGCGATCCCCTGGAGCGGGACCTGCAAGGCCAGGCTGATCGAGCGGATGGCGCTTACGCGCGACGGCGCAACCTCGCTCTATCGCAAGGCATCGGGGTGGAGCAGCCGAACCTCGGAGCCGAGCGATGCCGAGCGCCCATGGAGCCGCCGGCGCGAAGCTCGTCCGGCGGCGTCGGCCAACCAACCCACCGCCGCACGCTCGGCATCGTCGGCCGACAGCGACCCCGCCCCCGACACGGAACGCCTTCAGTAACGCCGCATCAGGTTGACGAGGCGGCCCTGGATCTTGACCCGGTCGGGCCCAAGCACGCGGGTCTCATAGGCGGGGTTCGCCGCCTCAAGCGCAATGGAGGAGCCGCGCTTGCGCAGGCGCTTCAGCGTCGCCTCTTCGTCGTCGATCAGGGCCACGACGATATCGCCGGTATTGGCGGTGTCCTGCCGGCGGATGACGACCGTGTCGCCGTCGAGGATGCCGGCCTCAACCATCGAATCGCCCCGCACTTCCAGCGCGTAATGCTCGCCGGAGCCGAGCATGTCCGGCGGCAGCGAGACCGTGTGGCTGCGGCTCTGGATCGCCGAGATCGGCGTGCCCGCCGCGATCCGGCCCATGACGGGGATGGCGATGGCATGCCGGCTGTCGTCCTCGACCGCCGCGGGCCGGGGCTTGGCGACGCTCGGCTGCGCGCCCAGGCCGCCCTGAACGACGGCCGGGTTGAAGCGCGGGCGCGGCTGCGGGGCGCCGAGCCCGTCCGGCATCTTGATGACCTCGAGCGCGCGCGCCCGGTTCGGCAGACGGCGGATGAAGCCGCGCTCCTCCAGCGCCATGATCAAGCGGTGGATGCCGGATTTCGAGCGCAGGTCGAGCGCGTCCTTCATCTCGTCGAAGGAGGGGGGTACGCCACTTTCGCGCAAGCGTTCCTGGATGAAGCGCAGGAGTTCGTGTTGCTTGCGTGTCAGCATGGTCGCCGCCAGCCCCTCAAAGCGCAGATTCGAAACAAAGCACGAACACCATACGCGTTCTGCTTGTGTTCCGCAAGTTGCTACCGCAAGGGCAGAATCCGGCAGGCATCGCCCTTCCTGGCCGGGGCGGCATGGGCCGGGCGGATCGTCAGGGCCTGCGCCCGCGCCAGCGTGCCGAGCGTCGAGGAATCCTGCCGGTCGAAGGGCGTCGCGAGCCAGCCTTCCGGCGTCAGCGCGAGCTCCGAGCGAAGGTAATCTTCCCGCTCGTCATTGCCGGGCATGTCGCGGCCGAGGATGGCGGGGATGCTGCGGTCGCGATCGGCATCGGCGATGCCGAGCAGCGCCTCGATCAGGGGCAGGACGAAGAGATGGCCGCAGACGATCGAGGAGACCGGGTTGCCCGGCAGGCCGACCACGACCATCCGGCCGAGCCGCCCGGTCATCATCGGCTTGCCCGGCCGCATAGCGATCTTCCAGAAGCCGAGCGCCATGCCGGCGCGCGTCAGCGCCTCCTGCACGAGATCATGCGCGCCGACGGAGGCACCGCCCAGCGTGATCAGCACATCGGCATCGGCCTCGCTCGCCCTTGCGATCTTGCTGGCCAGATCAGCATGGTCGTCGCGGGCGATGCCGAGATCGAGCACGGTGCCGCCGGCCTTCTCGACAAGCGCGGCCAGCGAGAACGAGTTCGAGGCGACAATCTGGTCGCGGCCGACCGGCTCGCCGGGCGACACCAGTTCGTCGCCGGTGGCGAGGATCGCGACACGCGGCTTGCGCCGGACGGGCAGGGTCGGATGCCCCATCGCGGCGGCAAGGCCGAGCGCCGCGCTGTCGAGCACGCGGCCGGCGGAGAGCAGGACGTCGCCTTCGTGGAAATCCAGCCCCGCGGCGCGCAGGAACTTGCCCTTGGCAGGCGGCACACGGACGCGGATGACCGGGCTTCCGACGCCGTCGGCATCTTCCTGCATCAGGATGGTGTCGGCGCCCTCAGGCATCGGCGCGCCCGTGAAGATGCGCACGGCTTCTCCCGGTCCGACGGCGCCCTCATAGGCCCGGCCGGCAGCGGATTCGCCGATCACCGAGAGCGACACGCCTTCCGCCATCTCGTCGCCGCGCACGGCATAGCCGTCCATGGCGGAATTGGCGAAGGGCGGCTGGGTCCTGAGCGCCTTGACCTCGCCGGCCAGCACCCGCCAGGCGCATTGCGCCAGCGGCAGGGCTTCCGCCTCGGCCGGTCCCGGAATGCTGTCGAGCAGCGCCTTGCGCGCGACGGGAACCGGGGTGAGCGCCATCAGAGCATGATGCCGAAAAGTGGGAACCGGTTTTCGGATGACATCATGCTCATTCCTTTAGCCAACTTTCGCCTCGTAATCGCCGGACTGGCCGCCGGATTTGTGCAGCAGGCGGATATTCTCGATCCGCATCGCCCGGTCGACGGCCTTGACCATGTCGTAGACCGTCAGGCAGGCGACGGAGACGGCGGTCAGCGCCTCCATCTCGACGCCGGTCTGGCCCTTCATCTTGACCTCGGCACGCACGCGCACGCCTGGCAGGGCCTCGTCGATGGCGAGGTCGACGGCGATCTTGCTCAGCAGCAGCGGGTGGCACAGCGGGATCAGCTCATGCGTGCGCTTCGCCGCCATGATGCCGGCGAGGCGCGCGGTGCCGAGCACATCGCCCTTCCTGGCGTTGCCATCGCGCACGATCGCGATCGTCTCCGGCGCCATGACGACCTGGCCCTCGGCGACCGCGATGCGGGTCGTCTCGGCCTTGCCGCCGACATCGACCATATGCGCCTGGCCTTGCGCGTCGAGATGGCTGAGCCGGCTCACGCCGCGACGGCCTTGCCGGTGAGCAGCGCCTGCGTTGCGGTGGTGACGTCGGCCTGCCGCATCAGGCTCTCGCCGACGAGGAAGGTATTCACGCCGATCCGGTTGAGCCGGGCGATGTCGTCATGCGTGAAGATGCCGCTCTCGCTGATGACGATGCGGTCGGCCGGCACGCGCGGCGCCAGCCGCTCGGTCACGGCGAGATCGACGTTGAAACTGCGCAGGTCGCGGTTGTTGATGCCGAGCAGGCGGCTTTCGAGCTTGAGCGCCCGGTCGAGCTCGGCATCGTCATGGACCTCGACGAGAACATCCATGCCAAGCTCGCGCGCGGTCTCGTTCAGGGCCCTGGCGGTGGCGTCGTCGACGCCGGCCATGATGATCAGGATGCAGTCGGCGCCCCAGGCGCGGGCCTCGTAGACCTGATAGGGCTCGTAGAGGAAATCCTTGCGCAGAGCCGGCAGGCCGGCAGCCTCGCGCGCAGCGGTCAGGAAGTCCGGCTGGCCCTGGAAGGAAGGCGCGTCGGTCAGCACCGAGAGGCAGGCCGCGCCGCCGGCCGCATAGGCGCGGGCGAGCGAGGGCGGGTCGAAATCGGCCCGGATCAGGCCCTTGGACGGGCTCGCCTTCTTGATCTCGGCGATCAGAGCCGGCGTGCCCTGAGCGAGCTTGCCGGCCAATGCGTTGGCAAAGCCGCGTGGTTTGGAAGCCGCGCGTGCGCGGCGCTCGATTTCGGCCTGCGGGACCACGGCTTTCGCCGCCGCGATCTCCTGGCGCTTGTAGGCTTCGATCTTGGCGAGGATGTCGGTCATGCCGGCCTCACGCGTTCGAGGCTTTGACGAGCGCGGCGAGCGTCGCCTTGGCCTTGCCGGAATCGAGCGCGGCCGTGGCCTGGGCGAAGCCGTCCTTCAAATCCTTGGCCTTGCCGGCGACGAGCAGCGCTGCTGCCGCATTGAAGGCGGCGATGTCGCGGAAGCCGGTCTTCTCTCCGGCGAGCACGGCGTTGAGCGCCGCCGCGTTCTCCTCCGGCGTGCCGCCGCGCAGCACTTCGGGCTTGGCGGGTTCGATGCCGACATCGGCCGGGCTGATCGAAAAGCTCTCGATCTTGCCGTTCTCCAGCGAGACGACGCGGGTCGGGCCGGTCGTGGTGATCTCGTCGAGCCCGTCGGAGCCGTGCACGGCCCAGACGCGGGTCGAGCCGAAGGAGGCCAGCACCTTGACCATCGGCTCCAGCCAGGTCTCGGAGAAGGCGCCGATGAGCTGGCGCTTGGCGCCGGCCGGGTTGGAGAGCGGGCCGAGCAGGTTGAAGATCGTGCGCGTGCCGAGCTCGGTGCGCACCGGCGCGACATGGCGCATCGAGGCGTGATGCGTCGGCGCGAACATGAAGCCGACGCCGGCCTCGCGGATGCAGTGCTCGGTCGCGGCCGGATCGAGCCCGACCTTGACGCCGAGCGCGATCAGCACGTCGGCCGCGCCGGAACGCGAGGAGGCCGCGCGATTGCCATGTTTGGCGACCGGCACGCTGCAGGCCGCGGTGATGATCGAGGCCAGCGTCGAGACATTGTAGGAGCCGGAGGAATCGCCGCCGGTGCCGACGATGTCCATCGCCTCGGGCGGCGCCTTCACGGGCAGCATCTTGCCGCGCATGGCGCTGGCGGCGCCGGCGATCTCGTCGATCGTCTCGCCGCGCACGCGCAGCGCCATCAGGAAGGCGGCAGATTGGGCGTTCGTCACCTCGCCCGAAAGGATGGTGTCGAAGGCGTCGCGCGCTTCCTCGCGGGAGAGCGTCGCGCCGGTCGCGACCTTGGCGATGAAGGGTTTGAAATCGTCCATGGGAACTCTGCGGAATCAGGCTGAAAGGGTCAGGGCGGAGGCTTCGCGTTCGCTCTGCCATCGCTCCGCGAGGTCGAGGAAATTCCGCAGGATCGTCGCGCCATGCTCGGAGGCGATGCTCTCCGGATGGAACTGGACGCCGTGGACCGGCAGCTCCCGATGGGAAAGCGCCATGATCAGGCCGTCATCGCTCTCCGCCTCGATCTCGAAGACGTCCGGGCAGGAGGCGCGCTCGACTACGAGCGAGTGATAGCGCGTCGCCTGCAGCGGCCCGTTGATGCCGCGGAACAGGCCGCGCGCCTTGTGGCGGATCGGGGAGACCTTGCCATGCATCGGCAGGGGCGCGCGCACGACCTGGCCGCCGAAGGCCTGGCCCATCGCCTGCAGACCGAGACAGACGCCGAAGATCGGCTTCCGGCCCGCGCCTTCGCGGATGACGTCGAGGCAGATGCCGGCTTCGTTGGGCGTGCAGGGGCCGGGCGAGAGCACGATCGCGTCGTGGTCGCCGGCAAGCGCCTCCTCGGCAGTGAGCGCGTCGTTACGCCAGACATCGACCTCGGCGCCCAGCCCACCGATGAGGTGGACCAGGTTCCAGGTGAAGCTGTCGTAGTTGTCGATCAACAGAACGCGCATGGCCAAACCCGTGAATGCGGGTTGAGGTCATGCACGTTCGGGGGCGGGGTGGTCAAGTTTCGCGCGGACTGCGCGGATCAGACCACCGGCGGATTCAACCGCGCGAACCCGGCTTGGCGCCGATAGGGGAAATACGGATAGGGCGCGGTCCGCACACTTGCGGCATCGAGGCGCGCAACCTGCTCGGCCGTGAGGTTCCAGCCGACCGCGCCGAGATTGTCGCGCAATTGCTGCTCGTTGCGGGCGCCGATGATGACGGAGGAGACCGTCGGGCGCTGCAGCAGCCAGTTGATCGCGACCTGCGGCACGCTCCTGCCGGTCTCCCCGGCGACGGCATCGAGCACATCGACGATGGCGTAGAGCTGCTCATCCTCCACCGGCGGGCCGAATTCGGCGGTCTCGTGCAGGCGGCTGCCCGCAGGCAACGGCTGGCCGCGCCGGATCTTGCCGGTGAGGCGGCCCCAGCCGAGCGGGCTCCAGACCAGCGCGCCGACGCCCTGGTCGAGGCCGAGCGGCATCAGCTCCCATTCGTAATCGCGCCCGACCAGCGAGTAGTAGACCTGATGCGCGACATAGCGCGGCCAGCCATGGCGTTCGGCGGCGGCGAGGGATTTCATCAGTTCCCAGCCGGCAAAGTTCGACACGCCGACATGGCGCAGTTTTCCGGCGCGGACGAGCATGTCGAGCGTCGAAAGCACCTCCTCGACGGGCGTGCCGGCATCGAAGGCGTGGAGTTGCAGCAGGTCGATATAATCGGTGCCCAGACGGCGCAGCGCATCCTCGGTCGCCTTGATCAGGCGGCTGCGCGAGGAGCCCGCATCATTGGGCCCGTCCCCCATCGGCAGCGTGGTCTTGGTCGAGATCAGGACCTTGTCGCGTCGTCCCTTGATCGCCTCGCCGAGCACCTCCTCGGAAGCGCCGTTCGAATAGACATCGGCGGTGTCGAACAGGTTCAGCCCGGCTTCCAGGCAGATATCGATCAGGCGGCGCGCTTCCCGCGCGTCCGTCGTGCCCCATGCGCTGAAAAGCGGCCCCGTTCCGCCGAAGGTGCCTGCGCCGAAGCTCAGGGCGGGCACCATCAGCCCCGAATGGCCCAATCGCCGATATTCCATGATCCAGATCTCCAGTGGAGGTCGGAAGATGGCGGTGCGAAGCCGGCGCGATTAGCCCGCCCGCCGGAACAGCATTCGTGAGTTCAAGTCATCGAGACAGAGACCGGAAACTAGCCTCGTGCGCTGCGCGGCATGCCTGCCGTGCGCGGCTGGGCCAGCCCCGGCGCTGTTTCCACGCCGAGCGCCGGGAGCGCCAGCGTGCGCTGGCCGCGGAAATCGACATGGCAGACGATCAGCCCGCGCTCCTCGATATAGCTGAGCACGCGGCGCGCCCGGCTCGGCGAGGCGCTGCCGTAGACTTCGGCGAGCTCGGCATCGCTGGGGCAGGGCCGGCCCTCGATCGCGGTGCGGGCGATGTAGAGGAAGAGCCCCTGCAGGTCTTCCGGCAGCGTGCCGGAAGCCGCCACGGCCGCCTGCCAGCCCTCGCTCGTCGCGACGCTGTCGCTGACGCCGGCGCGCGCGACGGCCAGCCTGCGGCGGAATTCCTCCAGGCTCAGATGCGTGCGGCCGAGCCGGCGCATCCGGCAGCGCACGGTGAAGTCCTGGTAGAGCACCGCGACCTGCCGCGAGCGAGCCTCGGGATCGCCCATCAATTCGCGCAGGATCTCGACCATGATCGCCTCGCGCTCGGCCGGTTCCAGCTCGATCTCGGGCTCGGGGTCCGGCTGCGGGGCCGGGCGATAGTTCTCGATCCGGCGCAGCACCTCGGTCGGGTCGGGCCGCGGGCGCGGTGCCGGGCGGGCAGGCCGCGCCATCGGCAGCGGCTCGTCCTCGCCGCGCGTGAAGATCAGCTTGCCGGCCTCTTCCGGCGCCTGCTCGGGCAGCGGCATCAATCCCGGCGCTCCGCCGCGGTCGACCGAGGAGACCGAGCCGATCCGGATCGGCAGCGGGCGCTTCGACAGGGCGGGGCCGAGCGCGACGAACTGGCCGCGTTCGAGGTCTCGGAACATCTCGGCCTGGCGCCGGTCCATGCCGAGCAGGTCGGCGGCGCGCTGCATGTCGATATCGAGGAAGGTGCGGCCCATCAGGAAGTTCGAGGCTTCCGCCGCGACGTTCTTGGCGAGCTTGGCAAGGCGCTGAGTCGCGATGACGCCGGCAAGGCCGCGCTTGCGGCCGCGGCACATCAGGTTGGTCATGGCGCCGAGCGAAAGGCGGCGCGCCTCGTCGGAGGCCTCGCCCGCCATGACGGGCGCGAAGAGCTGGGCCTCGTCGACCACGATCAGCATCGGGAACCAGAGCGAGCGGTCGACGTCGAAGAGCCCGCCGAGGAAAGCGGCAGTGGCGCGCAACTGCTCGTCGGCTTCGAGATTCTCGAGATTGAGCACCACCGATACGCGGTGCTGGCGCACGCGCAGCGCGACGCGCTGCAGTTCGGCCTCGCCGCATTCGGCATCGACAACGACATGGCCGAACTGGTCGGCGAGCGAGACGAAATCGCCTTCGGGGTCGATGATTGCCTGCTGCACCAAGGGCGCGCTCTGCTCCAGCAGGCGGCGCAGCAGATGCGACTTGCCCGAGCCGGAATTGCCCTGCACCAGCAGACGCGTCGCCAGCAATTCGGCGAGATCGATCAGGCCGGGCTCGCCGGTCCTCGTCGTTCCCATCTCGATGGCGGTGGTCATGCGGGCGATGAATCGTCGGGTTGGATCGGGCGCGGACTTGCGGCCGGCGCTTCTAGCACGGCCTTCCCTTCGCTGGGCGCAGGGCTGCCCTGCCTTCCACAGGCAATGCGCCTCAGCGCGGGCAGCGCAGGGCGCGCTCCTGCCGGACGATATCGGCGATCGCCCGGCGATCATTGGCCGAAAGTGGCACGTCCTCGATCGAGTCGTACTGGCAGCCGGCATTCCCGAAAGCCGCGATCGCTCGCTGGGTCCGGAAGCAATAGCCCTGCGCCTTGTAGATCTCGTTGCGCGCGGTCCAGAGATCGGCGCAGGCCTGGGCATTGGCGGGGGCCGGCGTGACCATCGCCCCGGTGAGCAGGGCGGTCGCGAGAAACGGAAAGCAGAGGCTGCGCATCGGGTGTCTCCTGCAAGCGGGTCGCAAGCTTCGTGGAGAGGGCTTGCGAAGGCAACGGTGGACGCGATGCGGCACTATTCGGCGGCCGCAGGTCCCTGTCGTTTGCTGACGCTGATATCGCCGGCCGAATGCGCCTCGATATCGACGATAGCGACATCCGGACGGTCGATTGCGGGTAGGCCGCGGGCGTCGCTCGCGCGGTGCACGAAGACGAGACTGGCCAGCGCCGGATGCCCGGCGAGCCGAGAATGCGCCAGCGCCGGTTCCATGGCGCCGGGCAGCACCAGATGCACGCTGCGCCCGCCTTCGATGCAGGCCTGCAGGTCGCCGAGGTTGAACAGGCCGAGCGGCAGGAGTTCGAGCCCGCTCAGCATCGCGACGCCCGGTCCGCTCGCCAGCGCGGCGAGGTCGCCGCCGACCAGCGTCGTCACGATCCGCGACGAGACGGTCGGCTTCAGAGCCCGCGAGATGTCGAGTGCCTTGCCGAGCAATTCCCGCTCCGGCAGCGCGATCGGCCCCTGCAGCGAGGTGCCGTCGGCGATCTGCAGCACCGGCCGCTCGGCGAGTTGCGGCAGCGGATGCAGCGTCGGGCTTGCCATCAGCATGTCGAGTGGTGCGACGCCATCGGGCACATCCGGGCCGAAGCCGCCGACGAAGCGCGTCCCGAAGGCCCGCATCGCGAGATTGCGCAGCACGAGCAGCGGCCGCAGCGGCCCGACCCGGCTGACGCCGAGCGCCATCACCGCGCCGGAAGCCTCGATCAGCTTGAGCAGTTCGAGCTCGTTGCCGTGCAGGGGCAGCATCAGGGGCGACAGGCCCGCGCGCAGACTCGCCAGGATCGAGACGATGGCCTCTGGCCCCAGCGGCGCCATGATCGCGACGCTCGCCCCCGGCGTGCCCTTGTTGATGGCGAGCAGCCGTGCCAGACGGTCGATGCGTTCGTCGAGGTCGAGGAAATTGACCGAGCCCGGCGTGACGTCGCTCCAGCCGCGCCGGCCCGGTGGATCGCGCAGGGCCGCGTCATAGCCGCGGTTGCGGGTCAGGGCCGCGAGCAGGGTGTCGAGATCGAGACCGTCGAGCAAGGCTGAGGCTTCGTCCTGTTCTGCCCGCATCGACAGATCCTAGTTCGCCGGTGCCGCCGCCGGGAGGCGGGCCAGCAGCTCGTTGGAGAGGAAATAGGCGGGCTGCCGCCCCGCCAGCGTGACGCCGCGCGCGAAAGCGATCCAGGTGTCGGGCAGGTAATAGAGCGGTACGACGTAGAAGCCGGAGATCAGCAGGCGGTCGAGCGCGCGCACCGCCGCGACGAAATCCGCGCGCTCGCGGGCTCCGAGCAGGGCCTGCAGCACGGCGTCGACGGCGGGCGATTTCACGCCGGCATAGTTCAGCGAGCCGTTGCGGGCGGCATTCGCCGAGCCCCAGCGCCCGATCTGCTCGTTGCCGGGCGAGGCCGAGGCCGGCCAGGTCCACTGGATCATGTCGAAATCATAAGCCGACAGGCGCCGCCAGTACTGCACGTCGTCGATCAGGCGCACCGAGACGGCGATGCCGAGCCGGGCGAGCGATTGCGCATAGTTGAGCGCGAGCCGTTCCTGCGGCCGGCTGGTCACGGTGATCTCGAAGGCGAAAGGCTCGTCCTTGCCGTTGCGCAGAACGCCTTCGCGCAGCGTGTAGCCGGCAGCCTTGAGCAGATCGAGCGCCTTACGCGCCTGCTCGCGATCGCGGCCCGACCCGTCGGTCTCCGAGGGCCGCCAGGTGCCGGCGAGGATGTCCCCGCGCACCGCGCCGGGGAAAGCGGCGAGCAGGACCTTCTCCCGCTCGTCGGCGGGGGCGCCGAGTGCCGACAGATCCGAATCAGAGAAGAAGCTACCGGCGCGGCGATAGACGCCGTGGAACAGGTTGCGGTTGACCCATTCGAAATCGAACAGCAGGCCCAGCGCCTCACGCACCCGGACATCGGCGAAGATCGGCCGGCGCGTGTTGAAGACGAGGCCGGTCATGCCCTTGGGCGTGTTGAAATGCAGGGTCTCCTGCCGGATGCGCCCGTCATGGACGGCGGGGATATCGTAGCCGGTCATCCAGCGCGTCGGGTCGCCCTCGATGCGGACATCGTAGAGCCCGGCCTTGAACGCCTCGAACAGCGCGTTCGAGTCCCGGTAGAAATCGTAGCGGATCTCGTCGGCATTATAGAGCCCGCGCGTGAGCGGATGCTCCTCGGCCCAGAAATCCTTGCGCCGCCGCAGCGTCAGCGCTTCGCCGGGCCGGATTTCCTCGACGACATAGGGGCCGGAGCCGAGCGCCGGCTTAAAGCTGGTCTCGCCGAAGGTTTCGGCTTGGGTCGCATGCTTCGCGAAGATCGGCATCGCGCCGATCACCAGCGGCAATTCGCGGTTGGAGCCGTCGCCGAGCTCGAACTCGACGCGCCGGGGCGAAGGCGCGGCGACCTTTGTCACCCGGCCGAGGCTGGAACGATGGAACGGCTTACCCTTGGTCTTGAGCATCTCGAACGTGAAGATCACGTCCTCGGCCGTGACCGGCTTGCCGTCCGAGAACCGCGCGCGCTCGTCGATCTCGAAGGCCAGATGCTTGCGGTCGGCATCGAGCGCAACGCCGGAGGCGAGCAGGCCATAGGCCGTGAAGGGCTCGTCGGCCGAACGGTAGAGCAGGCTCTGCTGGACATATTTCGGCACGGCATCGGGCGCGACGCCGAGCACGACGAGCGGGTTGAGGCTGTCGAATGTGCCTTGGATGCCCATGACGATGCGCCCGCCCTTGGGCGCTCCGGGGTCGGCATAGGGCAGGTGCGCGAAGCCGGGCAGCAGGGCCGGCTGGCCATGCATCGCGATGGCGTGCCCCAGCGGGGCCGAATCGGCCAATGCCGTGCGGCCGCGCGCCAGGACGGCGAACGGGGCCAAAGCCAGCAGAAGGTTGACCCCGCGGCGGCTCACCGCCTGGGGCAATCGAAGAAATTCCATCGTACGACCTGATTCCCTCGGCAAGAATAGCATGGGAGCAGCAGGGTCACGCAGCTATTCGGGCTGGAATCCTCGCCGCGAACTCGCTAAAGGCGAGGGCAGGGTGTCATTCAAACGCCTCAATCAGCCTTGATGTGCACGGCTTGCGATGGCCGGCGCCCCATGCGATTGGGCCATCAGCGGTGACGCGCGCGGCTTGCGAAGTCGTGATCCCGAATTCGCTTGGTAAGGAAAGACAAGGAATGTCCGCTTCGTATCGCCTGTCATCTCGCGCGCTTCGCCTTGTGCTCGGCGCAGCCATCGGCTTTGCGCCCGTCGCTGCCTTCGCCCAGGCTCCGGCGCAGCGGCCGGCACGCCCGGCTGCCCCGGCCCAGCAGCCCGCCGCCCCGGCTCAGCCCGGCGCCGCCACCGGCCCGACCGTCGTGCAGGTCAAGCCCGAACCGTCGCAGACGAGCTGGACCAAGGTCTGCGGCAAGGACCAGGGCGCCAACAAGGAAATCTGCTACACCACCCGCGACTTCGTCTCGGATCAGGGCCAGCCGGTGCTCGCCGTCGCGGTCTATGACGTCAAGGGCGATCCCAACAAGATCGTGCGCTTCCTGATGCCGCTCGGCCTCCTGCTGCAGCCCGGCATCCGCTTCGGCGTCGACAGCGCCCAGCCCACCGGCGGCCGCTACGCCATCTGCTTCCCGAACGGCTGCTTCGCCGAGGCGCAGGTCAAGGACGACTTCATCAATGCGATGAAGAAGGGCACGAACCTCAATGTCAGCGTCCAGAACCAGGGCGCCCGCGAGCTGACCTTCACCATTCCGCTGGCCGATTTCGCCAAGGGCTTCGACGGCGCCGCGATCGACCCGAAGGTCCTCGAGGACCAGCAGAAGCAGCTCCAGGACGAGCTGGCCAAGCGCCAGGAAGAGCTGCGCCAGCGCCTCGGCGCCGGCGGTGCCGCCGCTCCGGGTGCTGCCGCCCCGGCTCCCGGCGCCGCGCCTGCCGCGCCCGCGCCGAAGCCCTGAGCGACTGCGCGATAGCGCGACACAGAAAAGGCCGGTCCCTCGCGGGGCCGGCTTTTTTCTTGGGATGGGGGCCGCGGAGAGTTGCGGATCTGAAGGCGCTGGAGCCTCTGTCGTCATTCCGGGGCAGGCCGAAGGCCTGAGCCCGGAATCCATGAACACGCCATTGGTCCAGTTCGTCATGCTCGCCCTTGTGGCGAGCATCCACGTCTTGAACACTGCATTGCATCGGTGAAGACGTGGATGGTCGAGACAAGCCCGACCATGACGGCAAATGGCGTGTTCATGGATTCCGGGCTCTTCGCTGACGCGAAGCCCCGGAATGACAATCAAGGGCCACCAAAAGGCCGCCGAACCTCAATTCAAATCGGCGCGGTCCAGCTTGTAGCGGCCCTTGCGGTCGCGCCGGAAGAATTCCTTCGCGCGGGGATGGCGCACGGGCTCGCCGGAATCGTCGTCGACGAGGTTCTGCTCGGAGACATAGGCGACGTATTCCGACTCCTCGTTCTCGGCGAAGAGGTGGTAGAAGGGCTGGTCCTTCGACGGGCGCATGGCCTCCGGAATCGCCATCCACCACTCCTCGGTATTCGAGAAGACCGGGTCGACATCGAAGATCACGCCACGGAACGGGTAGATGCGGTGCTTGACCACCTGCCCGATCCTGAACTTGGCCGAACGCGCTTCCATGACAAATCCATCTTGCGCCGGCTGATACGCCGCCAGCTTACGTTCTTGCCGCCTTGCTCAAGCAATGCGTCGTAAATGCGTCGAAATCAATCGATTGAGGCCCGCTGTCCCATCACATTCCGTAGCGCTCTGCCAGATCAGGGTCCCGCGCCGCGACTTGATCGGCGAGATCGACGATGACCTTCGCCTGCTTCCAGGTGGCGTCGTCCTGCATCTTGCCGTCGATCATCACGGCGCCGGAGCCGTCCGGCATAGCCTCCAGAATCCGCCTGGCGAAGGCGACCTCGGCCGGATCGGGGCTGAAGACACGCTTGGCGATGGCGATCTGCGAGGGGTGCAGCGTCCAGGCGCCGGCGCAGCCGAGCAGGAAGGCGTTGCGGAACTGCGCCTCGCAGGCGGCCTCATCGGCGAAATCGCCGAACGGGCCGTAGAAAGGCTTGATTCCGGCCGAGGCGCAGGCATCGACCATCTTGGCGAGCGTGTAGTGCCAGAGATCCTGCTGCGCGACAGCGCGCGGCCCGCCATCGGGGGAGGGGTCGGCGATCACCTTGTATTCGGGGTGTCCGCCGCCGACGCGGGTCGTCTTCATGGCGCGCGAGGCTGCGAGATCGGCGGGGCCGAGGCTCATGCCGTGCATGCGCGGCGAGGCGGTGGCGATCGCCTCGACATTCTTGACGCCTTCCGCCGTCTCCAGGATGGCGTGGATCAGGATCGGCTTGCGCAGCAGGTGCCGCGCCTCGAACTGCGCCAGCAACTGGTCGACATAATGGATGTCCCAGGGACCCTCGACCTTCGGCACCATCACGACATCGAGCTTGCCGCCGATCTCGCCCATGATCGCGGTGATATCGTCGAGGAACCATGGAGAATTCAGCGCATTGACGCGCGTCCACAGGCCCGTCTTGCCGAAATCGACGGCCTTGCCCATGGTGATGAAGCCGTCGCGCGCCGCCTGCTTGGCCTCGACCGGGATCGCATCCTCGAGATTGCCGAGCACGATATCGACCTGTCCGGCGAGCTCGCCGACCTTGGCGCGCACCTTCTCCAGATGCGGCGGCACGAAATGGATCATCCGCTCGAGCCGCAACGGCAATTCGCGGAAGGGCTCCGGCGCGCCGATCGCGAGCGGGCGGAAGAACTGGCGCGGCGTCTTGACGGTCATCGGCGGCTCCATGCTGCAATGCAGCGACTGTGGCCGAGACGCCGGATGCCGTCCATGGTTCTTTTGCAGGTCGATAGGGTGATATGCCTAGGCTAATAATCCCATTGAGTGTATTAGGCAATTTATCCTAGGTATTCTGTCTCTTTGTTGCGCTAAGCGAGGATCTGCCTGCTCCGAAAGCCCTTGCTCGCCTCAGGCCATGCGCTAGATGCAGATGTCCGCCGGGTTCGGGTCGAAAGCGGGCGCCTTCACCGCAGGACGAAATCGCCGCCGATGGCCGACCTTCTCAACATCTTCAACCTGGTCGCGCCGTTCTTCGGGTTGATCCTGCTCGGCTTCGCCATCGGCCGCTACAAGCAGTTGCCGGAGGAAGGGCTCGCCTGGCTGCAGTTCTTCCTGATCTATGTCGCGCTGCCGCCGCTGTTCTACCGCCTGATCGCCGACAAGCCGCTGAGCGAGCTCGCCAACTGGAAGTTCATCGCCGGCACGACCTTCGCCACCTTCTGCGCCTTCACCCTGTCGCTGGCGATCGGGCTGAAGGCTGCGAAGGGCGACCTGCCGCAGGCGGTGATGCAGGGCGTCGCCGGGGCCTATTCCAATATCGGCTATATGGGCCCGCCGCTGATCCTGGCGGCGCTCGGACCCGAGGCGAGCGCGCCGGTCGTGCTGATCTTCGTCTTCGACAGCGTCCTGCTGTTCTCGCTCGTGCCGCTGCTCATGGCGGTCGCCGGGGTCGAGAAGAAGAGCCTGCTCGCCACGGCCGGCGAGGTGGCCTGGCGGGTCGTCACCCATCCGTTCAACGTCGCGACGCTGGCCGGCGTGCTGGCAAGCTATCTCAAGTTCGAACTGCCGGTGGCGCTCGACCGGATGGTTCTATGGCTGTCGCAGGCGGCCGCGCCCTGCGCGCTTTTCCTGCTCGGCGTCACCGTGGCGCTGAGGCCGATGAAGACGATGCCGGCCGGCGTCCCGGCGCTGGTCTTTGTCAAGCTCCTGCTGCATCCGCTGCTGGTCTGGGTGCTGCTATCGGCCATCGGCGGCATCCCGACAAACTGGATCTATGCCGCGATCATCATGGCGGCGCTGCCGCCGGCCCTGAACATCTTCGTCATCTCGACGCAGTACAAGGTCGGGATCGAGCGCGCCTCGGCCTGCATCCTCGTCGGCACCATCGTGTCGATGGTCACGCTCTCGGGCTTCCTGTGGTTGGTGAAGACGGGCAGGATAGCGGCCGATCTGTTTCACTGAGGCTTGTTCGGGAAGCAAGCCCTCATCTTGAGGAGCGCCGCAGGCGCGTCTCGAAGGATGAGGGCTGAGGAGCTTTCCAAGCACGCCCTGCGCAATTGGGTGCCGGATGCTGCCGCTGGACGACCTGCTGGTCCTCGATTTCTCGACACTCCTGCCCGGGCCGCTGGCGAGCCTTTTCCTCTCGGAAGCCGGTGCGCGCGTCATCAAGATCGAGCGGCCGGGCGGCGAGGACATGCGCGGCTTCCCGCCGCGATTCGGCGAGACCGCGGCGCCCTTCGCGGTGCTCAATCGCGGCAAGGAGAGCGTCGAGCTCGATCTGAAGGCTCCGGATGCTCTGGCGCGGCTGGCTCCGCTGATCGCCAAGGCCGATATCCTGATCGAGCAGTTCCGGCCGGGCGTGATGGAGCGGCTCGGTTTCGGCCATGAGGCCCTGAAGGCGATCAACCCGCGCCTGATCTATTGCTCGATCAGCGGCTATGGCCAGCACGGCCCGCGTGCGCAGGAGGCCGGGCACGACATCAACTATCAGGCGCTCGGCGGCCTGCTCGGCCAGTCGCTGAAGCGCGGCGAGGCGCCGCCTCTGCCGCCGCCGCTCGTGGCCGACATCGCCGGCGGCACCATGCCGGCCGTGCTCAACATCCTGCTGGCCTTGCGCCAGCGCGATCGCACCGGGCAGGGCTGCCGTCTCGACATCGCCATGGCCGATGCGATGCCGACCTTCGCCTGGTACGGGCTGGCACAGGGCCAGGTGACCGGTTCCTTTCCCGATGGCGGGGAGGGCCTGCTGACCGGCGCAAGCCCGCGCTACGGGCTCTATGCCACGGCCGATGGCTGGTTCCTCGCGGTCGGCGCGATCGAGCCGAAATTCTGGCAGGGCTTCTGCGAAGGCATCGGCCTCGACGAGCGCCTGCGCGACGATCGCCGCGACCCCGAGGCGACGCGGGCCGGAATCGCCGCCATCATCGCCAGCGAGAGCGCCACCTATTGGCGTGCGCTGGTCGAGCCGCTCGATTGCTGCTGCACCGTGGTGCGGACGCTGGAGGAGGCGGTCTTCGATCCGCAGATATCGGCACGCGGCCTGCTCGACGCTCAGGTCGAGGAGCCCGGTGGCCGGCGCCTCGTCTCGACGCCTCTGCCGCTCGCACCTGTCTTCCGCGAGCAGGCGGCGGGATTGCGCAAGGTCGCGGCGAGCGGAGCGGATACGCGGACGGTTTTAGGGGAAGGGAAGAGGGAAACGCTGCGGTCATTCCGGGGCAGGCCATCGGCCTGAGCCCGGAACCCAGAACCGATGCAGTCCTCCGGAAAGGCGCGGAGAGGATTCCCCCTGCGAATCGCGGCATCGGTTCTGGGTTCCGGGCTCTTCGCTGACGCGAAGCCCCGGAATGACCGCTTGTTTCATGCTCGATCTCATCGCGCCGCGCCGCCGGCCAAGCCCTGCCGCATGACGAGCCGCCTGAGCGGGCCGATCCGCGACAGCGCGAGCAACCCTGCGCCGCGCATCAGGTCGGCCGGCAGCAGATCGGTCAGCAGCGTGCGGTTGAGCATGTCGACCGCGCCGGTGCGCAGCCGGACATCGGCCTGCCGTGCCCTGTCGTAGTCAGCAACCACGCTCGCCGCGCCGGCATCCGTCGCCCCCGCCAGCGCCTCGCTCAGCGCTGTGACATCGCGCAAGCCGAGATTGAGCCCCTGCGCCCCGATCGGCGGGAAGACATGCGCGGCCTCGCCGATCAGAGCCATGCGGCCGGCGCCGAAGCGCTCGACCGAAAGTCCGCCCATCGGCACCTTGCCGCGCGGCCCCGACACCGTCATCGCACCGAGCAGCGACTGCACCTGTCGTTCGACCCGTAGCGCGAAGGCGGCATCATCGAGCGCGGTCAGCGCCGGGGCCTCCTCCGGATCGACGAGCCAGACCAGCGAGGAGCGCCGGCCGGGCAAGGGCACGATCGTGCAGGGGCCTTTGCGCGTATGGAACTCCGTCGAGATTTCCTGATGATCGCGGCGATGCTCGAAGATCGCGGTCAGCGCGACCTGCGGATAGCGCCAGTCGCGGCTCTCTATGCCGGCTGCCGCACGCACCTGCGAACTGCGTCCGTCGGCGCCGACGACGAGGCGAGCCTTCACCGGCGCGAAACCCTCGCCGGAGAGGCGCACGCCATCCGTCTCGGCTTCGATCGCGCACACGAAACCGGGCAGCATCCGCAGGCCGGACAACGCGGCGGCCTTCTCGGCGAGAATCCCGGTCAGGTCGGCATTCTCGATATTCCAGCCGAAGGCCTCAAGCCCGATCTCGGAGGCGCGGAACTCGACCGGCGGCTGGCGGAACAGGCTGCCGCTATCATCGACGAGGCGCATCACTTCCAGCGGCGCGGCCTTTTCGAGCAAGGCCTCCTGCAGGCCGAGATCGGCCAGCATCTTCCAGGAGCCGTCGAGCAGGGCGACGGTGCGGCCGTCACGCGGCGTCGCGACCGGGCCGAGCAGGGCGACGCTGCGCCCTTCGCGGCTCAATGCCAGCGCGGCCGCAAGCCCGACGGCACCGGCGCCCACGATGGCGATATCGACCTGATCGGCAGCATTCATGCTCATGCCCTTGGCTAGCCGATGCGCGACGTCTTGGCCACGGGCCGCAAAGTCGCAAGGTGCGTTCTGCGTCGGGCACGGATGCCTTTCCGGCAGGATGAATTAAGGTCGGGCATCCATTCGAAGGAGATGCCTTTCATGGTCAAAGCCATTCGTGCCCACAAGACCGGCGGCCCCGAGGTCCTGCAGTTCGAGGACGTCGCCCTGCCGCAGCCGGGTCCCGGCGAAATCCTAATGCGGAATCGGGCGATCGGCCTGAACTTCATCGACACCTATTTCCGCTCCGGCCTCTATCCGGCGCCGCAACTGCCCTTCACGCTGGGCAATGAAAGTGCCGGCGACGTGCTTGCCGTCGGTCCGAACGTCACCGAATTCAAGGCAGGCGATCGCGTCGTGGTCGTCTCGGCGCTCGGCGCCTATGCCGAGGAGCGCATCGTGCCGGCGGCTTCCGTCGTCGCGCTGCCCGACGGCGTCTCCTATGAGGCAGCCGCCAGCATGATGCTCAAGGGCCTGACGGCCGAGTATCTGCTGCACCGGACCTACAAGGTGAAGCCGGGCGATACGATCCTCGTCCATGCCGCGGCGGGGGCGACCGGCCTCATCCTCTGCCAATGGGGCAAGGCGCTGGGCGCGACCGTGATCGGCACCGTCGGCTCGAAGGAGAAGGCGGATCTGGCCAAGGCGCATGGCGCCGATCACGTCATCAACTATCGCGAGGAGGATTTCGCGGCGCGCGTGAAGGAGATCACCGGCGGCAGGCTCTGCGACGTTGTCTATGACGGCGTCGGCAAGGACACCTTCATGAAGTCGCTGGACACGCTGAAGCCCTTCGGCCTGATGGCGAGCTTCGGCAATGCCTCGGGCGCGGTGGAGGCCTTCAATCTCGGCATCCTCTCCGCCAAGGGCTCGCTCTATGTCACGCGCCCGACGCTCAACACCCACACCGCCAGGCGGGAGACCATGGTCGCGATGGCGAAGAACCTGTTCGAGGCGGTGACGAGCGGCAAGGTCAAGGTGCCGGTCAATGCCACCTTCCCGCTGAAGGATGCGGCCGAGGCCCACCGCCTGCTCGAGTCGCGCGGAACCACGGGCTCTACGGTGCTGATTCCCTGACCGGGCTGCCAAACTCGGGAATGATGCAAGCAAGACCGATGCGCCCGGTTATCCGGGCGCATTTTTCATGCGAGCCATGAACCCGGAAACGGGGTTCCGCGACGAATCGGTGCCGGCGCATGCCGGCGACCATTCAGGACCCCGACGCTCATGTCGTCCCAGTTTCGGATCGCCACTTTCCTCTTCGTGGTCATCGCCCTTTCGGGCGTCGCGCTGGCCCAGCAGGCTCGAGGAACCGGCGCAAGGACGGCCAACCATACCGAAGCGATCCTGCAGGGCGCGGAGCAGGGGCGGGTGCGCATTCCGCGCGCGCCTCGCCTGCAATATGCCGAGACCGCCTGCACGATCGGGATGTGCAGCGAACCGCCCCGGCAGGCCGGGCAGGGCGAGACCGTGTTGGCGAGCGACGCCTGCAGCAGCCTGGGCACGGCGCGCGACCGCAACGGCCGCGCCATCCGCCGGCTCTGCAGCTTCAACTGAGGCAGAGACGGATCAGACCGCGATGCCGTGCAGGTCGTAGGCGTCGGCGCGCTCGATCTTCACGGTGACGATGTCGCCGGCTCGCAAGGGGCGGCGGCTCGCTACATAGACATTGCCGTCGATCTCCGGCGCGTCCCATTTCGAGCGGCCCCTGGCGACGGTCGGGCCGGCCTCGTCGATGATGACGGGAATGCGCTTGCCGACGCGGCCCTTGACGATGCGGGCGGAAATCTCGGCCTGCGCCTTCATGAAACGGTGCCAGCGCGCCTCCTTGATCTCCTCGGGAACGAGATCGAGGCCGAGGTCGTTGGCGGGCGCGCCCTTCACCGGCTCGAATTTGAAAGCGCCGACGCGCTCCAGCCTCGCTTCCTTCAGCCAGTCGACGAGGATGTCCATGTCCTCCTCGGTCTCGCCGGGGAAGCCGACGATGAAGGTCGAGCGGATGGCGAGGTCCGGGCAGATATCGCGCCACTTGCGGATGCGGTCGAGCGTACGGTCCTGATGGGCCGGGCGCTTCATCGCCTTCAGCACCTTCGGCGAAGCATGCTGGAACGGGATGTCGAGATAGGGCAGGACGAGCCCTTCCTGCATCAGCGGGATCACCTCGTCGACATGCGGGTAAGGGTAGACGTAGTGCAGGCGCACCCACATCCCCATCTGGCCGAGCTCGCGGGCGAGCTCGAAGAAGCGCGTGCGGATCTCGCGATCCTTGAACATCGAGGGCGCATACTTGATGTCGAGACCGTAGGCGCTGGTGTCCTGCGAGATCACCAGCAGTTCCTTGACGCCGGCCTTGGCCAGCTTCTCGGCCTCGCGCAGCACGTCGCCGATCGGTCGCGAGACGAGATCGCCGCGCAACTTCGGGATGATGCAGAAGGTGCAGCGATTGTTGCAACCCTCTGAAATCTTGAGATAGGCGTAGTGCCGCGGCGTGAGCTTCACGCCCTGGTCGGGCACGAGATCGACGAAGGGGTCGTGCTTCGGCGGCACCGCCTGGTGTACGGCCGAGACGACGCTCTCATAGGCCTGCGGGCCGGTGATCGCGAGCACGTTGGGGAAGACGTCGCGGATCTGCTCGGGCTCGGCGCCCATGCAGCCGGTTACGATGACCTTGCCGTTTTCGGCCATGGCGGAACCGATCGCCTCCAGCGACTCCGCCTTGGCCGAGTCGAGGAAGCCGCAGGTGTTGACGATGACGAGGTCGGCGCCGGCATGGCTCTTCGAGAGCTCGTAGCCCTCCGAGCGCAGCGAGGTGATGATCCGTTCGGAATCGACGAGCGCCTTGGGGCAGCCCAGCGAAACGAAGGAGATTTTCGGCGCGACGGCGTTCATCGGCTGATGGCTTATGTCCAGAATGTCAGGAAGCGGCGCAGCTCAAGCGCACGCTGCTCTTTGACGCCTTTTTCGGCTTTTTGCAAATTGAGACTGGAAGCTTCGCCGTCATGCTCGCCCTTGTGGCGAGCATCCACGTCTTGACCTCGCAACACACGAAGGAAGACGTGGATGGTCGGGACAAGCCCGACCATGACGGGAGGGGAGCGTCAGGCCGCCTTGCCGGTCGCGACGGGGCGGTCCGTGTCCTGCGTCCAGTCGGTCATCGAGCCATCGTAGAGTGCGACTTCGTCGCGGCCCAGAACCTCCGACAGCACGAACCAGTTCGCCGCCGCCGAATGGCCGGTATTGCAATAGGACACGACCGGCCCCTGCGGCACGGTTGCGAAGAGCTGGTTCAACGCGCCGGTGGCTTTCAGCTTGCCGCTGCCGGGCTCGAAGGCGCCGGCATAGTCGCGCTGGATCGCACCGGGAATATGGCCGGCACGCGCCGCTTCCGCCGATTTCTCGCGGCCTTCGAAATAGCTGGGGCCGCGCGCATCGACGAGGCTCGCCTGCTTGCTTCGGGAGGCGACCAGAGTCGAATCCGCCGTGCTGCGCAGGCGCTGCTGCGCCACGACCGGATAGGGGCCCGCGCTCTTCGGCACTGACGGGCCGGTCGCGACCGGCCGCTGCGGATCGGCGGTCCAGGCCTTGAAGCCGCCATCGAGGATCGCCTGCTGGCCATGGCCGATGAATTTCAGCGTCCAGTAGACCCGCGCTGCCGCGGCGAAATCGGTCGCGGCGGTGCCGGCCGGGACGATGACGACATCGTCATGCGGCGTGATGCCGATTCGGCCGGCGAGCGCGGCGAGATGGTCGAGCGGCGGCAGCATGCCGGGCGCATTGCCGATCTTCGCCCGCCAGCCATCGGCGGCATAGTCGGAATGGATCGCGCCGGGGACATGCCCGGCTTCGAAGGCTGCCTGCGCGCCGTCGGCGGCGGTGCGGATGTCGATGACGACGAGGTTCTTGTCGCCAAGCCGCGCAGCCAGCGCCTCCGGCGTGATCAGTCCGGCGAATTCAGCCCGGCTCATTCAGCGGCCTCCCTGTGCAATTCGTCGATCACCTCGAGGCTGTAGCTCATCTCGGCGGTCGCCCCGAGCATGATCGAAGCCGAACAGTATTTTTCCTTCGACAATGTGACGGCCCGCTCAGCCTTGGCCTGCGACAAACCCTTGCCGGTGATGCGATAGGCGAGGTGGATTTTGGTGAAGACCTTGGGATCGGTCGTGGCGCGCTCGGCCTCGACATCGACCTCGCAGCCGGTGACGTTCTCGCGGCCCTTCTTGAGCATGCTGACGACGTCGAAGCCGGTGCAGCCGGCAAGCCCGATCAGGAGCATCTCCATCGGCCGGATGCCGAGATTGCGCCCGCCATATTCCGGGGCGCCATCCATGATCATGGCGTGCCCGCTGCCGGACTCGCCCATGAAGGCCATGCCATCAACCCATTTCGCGCGTGCTTTCATCGCGATCTCCTGTCGGCGTGATCCGCTATGCGACAGGCATAGCCCGACCCGCCGGTTGAGGCGAGGGCGGCTTCATGCCGCTGCCGCATGCAGGGCGTCATGCTGCGGAACCTCTCGTCATTCCGGGGCGATCCGAAGGATCGAGCCCGGAACCCAGAACCGATGCGATCTCAAGAATGGCGGCGAGCAAGAAGCTTCCTTTCCGAGGGCGTCGGTTCTGGATTCCGGGCTCATGGCTGCGCCATGCCCCGGAATGACGGGGGGCTCCTCACGCCGCCGCGAACAGGTTGCCATGGGCGATGCGCAGCCTGATCCGTTCGCCGATCGCCGGGGCGACCTGGCTGGCGAGATCGACTTCCAGCCGCTTCTTCAGCCCCTCGACCGCGACCTCCGCCCGGCGAATCGGGCCGTTGCGACGCAGGTGCTCGACCGTGCCGGGCAGCGCCAGCGGCGTCTCGTCGACGATGCGCAGATGCTGCGGCCGGACATAGAGCGAGGCCGCGCCGCCCTGGTTCTGCGACAATCCGCCGAGCACCGGCCGGTCGCCGAAGAAGGCCTGGCTGCCGACGATCTTGACCGGCAGCTTGTTCGCCTCGCCCAGGAACTCGCAGATGAAGGGCGTCGCCGGGTGATCGTAGACATCGTCTGCCGAGCCGACCTGCTCGATCCGCCCCTCGTTGAGGATCGCGACCCGGTCGGCCAGCTCCAGCGCTTCCTCCTGATCGTGGGTGACGAAGACGGTGGTGTGGCCGGTGCGCCCGTGCAATTCGCGCAGCCACGCCCGCAGGTCCTTGCGGACCTTGGCGTCGAGCGCGCCGAAGGGCTCGTCGAGCAGCAGCACGCGCGGCTCGATGGCGAGCGCACGTGCCAGGGCGACGCGCTGGCGTTGGCCGCCGGAAAGCTGGCTCGGATAACGTTTTTCCAGTCCCGGCAACTGAACGAGGTCGAGCAAGTCACTGACGCGCTTGCGGATTTCGTCGTTGCCCGGGCGCTCGTGCCGCGGACGGGATTTCAGGCCGAAGCCGATATTCTCGGCAACATTCATCGTCTTGAACAGCGCGTATTGCTGGAAGACGAAGCCGATGCGGCGCTCGCGCAGCGAGAGATCGCGCGTATCGGTCTCGCCGAACAGCACGCGGCCGCGATCGGCCTCTTCCAGTCCCGCGATGAGGCGCAGCAGCGTGGTCTTGCCCGAACCGGAGGGACCGAGCAGCGCGACCAGCTCCCCCGGCTGGATATCGAGCGAGACGCCGCGCAGCGCCGGGAAATTTTCAAAGCGCTTTTCGATTGTCTCGATGGTGACGGCGACCGACATGGCCCAGCTCCTTGGGTCAGTGGCGGCGGCTGGCGGCGATCGCATCGCCGTAGCGCCATTCCAGCAGGGTTTTGAGCACGAGGGTGACAAGGGCTAGCCCTGCCAGCAGCGAGGCCACCGCGAAGGCGGCCGCGCCCATGTACTCGTTGTAGAGGATCTCGATATGCAGCGGCATGGTGTTGGTCAGGCCGCGGATTTTGCCCGAGACGACCGCGACGGCGCCAAACTCACCCATGGCGCGGGCGTTGCAGAGCAGCACGCCGTAGAACAGGCTCCATTTCACGTTCGGCAGCGTCACGGAGAGGAATACGCGCCCGGGCGAGGCGCCGAGCGTCAGCGCCGCCTCCTCGTCGGATGATCCCTGCGACTGCATATGCGGGATCAGTTCGCGCGCCACGAAGGGGAAGGTGACGAAGATCGTGGCGAGGATCAGGCCGGGCAGGGCGAAGACGATCTTCAGATCGTTGGCCTGAAGCCAGGGCCCGAAATAGCCCTGCGCGCCGAAGAGCAGCACGAAGACGAGGCCCGAGATCACCGGCGAGACCGAGAAGGGCAGGTCGATCAGGCTGATCAGCAGGTTCTTGCCGCGGAATTCGAACTTGGCGGCGGCCCAGGCGGCGGCGATGCCGACGACGATGTTGAACGGCACCGCGATCGCCGCGACGAGCAGCGTCAAGCGGATCGCCGCCAGCGCATCCGGTTCCGTGATCGCGGCGCGATAGGCCTCCCAGCCCTTGGCGGCGGCCTCGATGAAGACCGTGACCAGCGGCAGCAGCAGGAAGAGCAGCAGGAAGGCGAGCGAAACCGCGATCAGCGCGACCTGAACGACGGGGCTCTCGCCGCGTATGCGGCCGAAACGGCGCTTTGGTGCCTTTGCCGAGACAGAGGGCAGGGTCGCGTCAGACATCGCCGAACCTCCGGCGGGCGCGGGCCTGGATCAGGTTTCCGGCGAGGATCAGGGCAAAGGCGATCAGCAGCATCATCGTCGCGACCACGGCGGCGCCGGCATAGTCGAACTGCTCCAGCCTGATTACGATCAGCAGCGGGGCGATCTCGGAGATCATCGGCACGTTGCCGGCGATGAAGATCACCGAGCCGTACTCTCCGACCGCTCGCGCGAAGGCGAGAACGAAGCCGGTCATCAGCGCCGGCAGGACAGGCGGCAGGATCACCCGGAAGATCGTCCGGGCGCGGCTGGCACCGAGCAGGGCGGCGGCTTCCTCGACGTCGCTCTGCAACTCTTCCAGCACGGGCTGGACGGTGCGCACCACGAAGGGCAGGCCGATGAAGATCAGCGCCACGATCACGCCGAGCGGCGTATAGGCGACCTTGCCGTCGAACCCGAAGGAGAGATCGGTGAAAGGGATCGTCAGCTTGAAGGCGAGCGGCGCCAGCAGCGAGCCGACCCAGCCGTTCGGCGCGTAGATCGTCGCGAGCGAGATGCCGGCGACAGCCGTCGGCAGGGCAAAGGGCAGGTCGACGGCCGCATCGATCAGGCGCCGGCCGGGAAATTCGTAGCGCACCAGCACCCAGGCCAGGATCAGGCCGAACACGGCGTTGACGAGCGCAGCGAACAGGGCGGCGGTGAAGGAAAGCCTGAGCGCGGCGAGCGTCCGCGGCGAGGTGGCCACCGCCCAGATATCGGCGGGGCCGGCGCTGGCGGCCTTGAGAAACAACGCCGCCAGCGGGATCAGCACGATCAGCGACAGCGCCGTCACGGTGATGCCGAACGCCAGCCCGAAGCCGGGCAGGATGCTCGGCTCGCGCCAGCGGAAGGTCGTCGTCGCCGCCGTCATGGGCAGTCCTCAGCGGGCCGGCTTGTAGAGCTGGTCGAAGGTGCCGCCATCGCCGAAATGGGTTGGCTGGGCCTTTCTCCAGCCGCCGAAGACGTCGTCGATCGTCACCAGCTCGACCTTCGGGAAATTGGCGACGTCCTTGCTGTCGGCAGCCTCGGGATTGCGCGGGCGGTAGAAGTTCCTGGCGATGATCGCCTGTCCCTTCGGCGTATAGAGGAACTCCAGATAGGCCTGCGCTTGTTCGCGAGTCTTCCTGGCGTCGACATTGGTATCGACCAGCGCGACCGGCGGCTCGGCCAGGATGGACAGGCTCGGCACGACGATGTCGAACTTGTCGGCGCCGAACTCTTTCAGCGCTAGGAAGGCCTCGTTCTCCCAGGACAGGAAGACGTCGCCGATGCCGCGCTGGGTGAAGGTCGTGGTCGCGCCGCGCGCGCCGGTATCGAGCACCGGGACATTGGCGAGGAGCTTGGCGATATAGTCGCGGACCTTGGCCTCGTCCTTGTTGAAGGCCTTCTCGGCATAGGCCCAGGCGGCGAGATAGTTCCAGCGCGCCCCGCCCGAGGTCTTCGGGTTCGGCGTGACGATCTGGACACCCGGCTTCACGAGGTCGCCCCAGTCCCCGATCGCCTTGGGATTGCCCTTGCGGACGAGGAAGACGATCGTCGAGGTATAGGGCGCGGAATTGTGCGGCAGGCGCTTCTGCCAATCGAGCGGCAGCTTTTTCGAGCGCTCGGCGACGGCATCGATGTCGCCGGCCAGCGCCAGCGTCACGACATCGGCGGTGAGCCCGTCGATCACCGTGCGGGCCTGCGCGCCTGAACCGCCATGCGACTGGCGGATCGTCGAAATCTTCCTGTCGGGGTTCTTCGCGTTCCACGCGGCGATGAAGGCCGTGTTGATCTCGCGATAGAGCTCGCGGGTCGGATCATAGGAGACGTTGAGGAGCTCGGTCTGGGCGCGCGCTCCGGCGACGACGCCGAAGCAGAGCGTGAAGGCTCCCAGAACCAGTCCGGCCCGAAGGAGGCGGCTATAAGCAGGTCGCATCATGTCAGGGCTCCGTTGGTTCACGGCGAGGCTTGGTGAAGCCTCAATCCGTTCTTAATAACAAACGAAACGTACTGAATTATCGGCCTTTTCTGAATGATCTGGCGCAGCCGGCGCCTTCCAAATTAGGGCGCCGGAGGAGAAAACGCATCTCCGGCGACGGCGTTCCACCCGGCGACGAGGCCGGTCCGTGATCAGGCCCGGCGGCGGTCTTCCGCAGGATTCGTGACGGACAGGGCTGGGCCGAAGGCATGGCCGATCAGGACGAGAACCGGGCCGTTCGCCGGCAATTCGCCAAGCCGCTCCGGCAGGTCCGCAATGGTCGCGGCGACGCGCTGCTCGTCCGGGCGCGTGGCGGCGAGCACGGCGACGGCCGGAGTCCGCGGATCGAGGCCCGCGGCGATGGCGCGCTCGCGGAAGCCGGGCAGGGTGGCGCGCGCCATATAGATCACGGTCGAGGCGGCGGGGTCCGCCATGGCGCGCCAGTCGAGATCGTCAGGCAATTCGCCCTTGCGCGAATGGCCGGTGACGAATTGCAGGCGCCGCGCATGGTCGCGATGGGTCAGCGACAGGCCGAGCGAGGCCGCCGCCCCCTGCGCAGCCGAGATGCCCGGTACGATCGCGACCGGAATGCCGGCTGCGTGGCAGGCCTCGATCTCCTCGCCGGCGCGGCCGAAGATGCCGGGGTCGCCGCCCTTCAGGCGCACGACATGCTTGCCCTGCGACGCCAGCGAGACGATCAGCGCGTTGATATCGCCCTGCTTCACCGAGGGGCCATAGCCGGTCTTGCCGACCAGCATGCGCCTGGCCTCGCGCCGCGCCAGCTCCAGCACACCGGGCGAGACGAGGTCGTCATAGAGGATGATGTCGGCGCTCTGCAGGGCGCGTATCGCCTTCAGCGTCAGCAATTCCGGGTCGCCCGGGCCGGCGCCGACCAGCGTCACGCGGCCCTTGCCGTCATGAGCGGCCTCGATCCGGGAGAGCTTCGCAAACAGTTCGGCCTCGTCGTCGGGGTTCGGAACGCGCTCCGGCTCTGCCATGGCCTTGCCGGCGAAGAGTTCCCAGAAAGCGCGCCTGAGCGCGAAGGGCAGTTCGCGCGCCTGGACGGCGGGGCGCCAGTCGGCCGCGGCCTGCGCCCAGTTCTTCAGCCCGGCCGGGAGCAGTGCCTCAATCTTGGTGCGGATCGCCTGGCCGAAAACGGGCGCCGCGCCATCGGTCGAGACGGCCACAATTAAGGGAGAGCGATTGACCAGCGCGCCGAAGGCGAAATCGCAATGCTCGGGCTTGTCGACGATGTTGACCGGCACGCCCGCCTGCCGCGCCGCCGCGACGAAGGCATGGACCGCATCGACATCGTCGAGATCGGCGACGGCGATTGCCGCGTCGGTGAGGTCGTCCGCCTGCCAGGCTCGTCCGTGCACATGCACGCGATGGCCGATTTCGCCCTGCGCCAGCCCTGCGAACAGCGCCTCTTCGCCGCCAGCGAAGACATGCAGCTCGGCCCCGGCCGCCGCGAGCAGTTCAGCCTTCCACAGCGCGCCTTCGGTTCCGCCGGCGAGCACGACCTTGCGCCCCTCCAGCTTGTGGAAGAGCGGCAGTGTCGCCAGCGGCTCGATGCGGGCCGCGGTGGGTTCGGGCAGTCTTTCGGTCATCGGGTCGTCGCTACGGCCTTCTCGTCTGCCGCACTGCGCTCGGTCCCCGCCGGTGGCGCGAACAGCCACAGCGCGGCCAGTGCCAGAATGATAAGGCGAAAGCAAAGATCGAACCAGCGCCCGCGTGCCTCGCTCGTCGTCGATCGGGGGAACAAGGACTCCGACTCGGTATCCAGGCGATCCTCATCGATGCCCGTGGCAGTGCGGGGGCGTTCGATCGAGCCATGGGTCGCGGTCGAGATCGCCATGCCTCACTCCGCTGCGACGGGCGCGGCGGCTCTCGCCGCCCGGCGCTGGTCGAGGACGTTGCGGCCGCTCTCGCCATAGCCGCGCTGGTAGGTCGCGCTGAACGAATCCTTGGCGTGCAGCCATTGCGGTACCGGCTGGCGCGCGGCGTTCGCCTCCGGCAATTCGATCGTGTCGAAGCCGCAGGAGAGCGCGTAGGCGAACTGGTCGGCGATCAGCGGGCCGCTGGCGCGGATCTCGCCCGCGAAGCCGAGGCGCCGGATCTGGCGGGCGAGGCTGAAGCCGCGCCCGTCCGAATAGGCCGGAAAGGCGATGGCGACGAGCGTCAATCGCGGCAGGAAAGGCGCGAGCTCGGCGAAGGGCACGTTGTTGGGGATGAGCACGCCGATCACCTGCTCGGGCTCCTGCGCGTCGAGCGCCTCGGCGAGCACCTCCCAGGGCACGAGCGCGGCCGGGATATTGCCGATCGCGGCTCCTTCGCTAAGGGTCCAGCGGTCTTCGCGGCTTCCGGTCCGGTCAAGCAGCGGCACGGGCGGTCTCCTGGAAGGCGGCCTTGAACGGCGCGAGGCCGATGCGGCGGACATTGTCGATGAAGCTCTCGCCCTCGCTACGCGCGGCGAGATAGACGGAGACGATCCGCTCGATCGCATCCGGCACCTCCTCGGCGGCGAGGCCGGGGCCGAGAATCTCGCCGATCGCGGCATTCTCGGTGGCGTCGCCGCCGAGCGTGATCTGGTAGGATTCGATGCCGCGCTTCTCCAGGCCGAGAATGCCGATATGGCCGACATGGTGGTGGCCGCAGGCATTGATGCAGCCGGAGATCTTGATGCCGAGCGGGCCGATCTCGCGCTGGCGTGCCTCGTCGGCGAAGCGGCTCTGGATCGCCTGCGCGATCGGGATCGAGCGGGCCGTCGCCAGCGCGCAATAGTCGAGGCCGGGGCAGGAGATGATGTCGGTGACGAGCCCGACATTGGCGGTGGCTAAGCCCGCTTCGCCGAGTTGCTGCCAGATCGCGTAGAGATCGCGCTGGCGGACATGCGGCAGCACGAGGTTCTGCGCATGGGTGACGCGCAACTCGTCGAAGGAATAGCGCTCGGCGAGATCGGCGACGCGGCGCATCTGCTCGCTGGTCGCGTCGCCGGGCGCCTGGCCGATCGGCTTCAGCGAGATCGTCAGTGCGGTATAGCCCGGCGCCTTGTGCGGCACCGTGTTGACCTCGACCCAGCGGGCGAAGGCCGGGTTCGCGGCCTTGGCCGCCTCCAGCGTGTTGCTGACGGCCGGCAGCACCTCGTAGCGCGGCGGCGCGAAATAGGCGGCGATGCGCGCGACCTCTTCCGGATCGGCGTTGATCGAGGGGCCGTCAAGCTGGGCGAATTCGGCCTCGACGCGGCGGGTGAACTCCTCGGCGCCGATCTCGTGGACGAGGATCTTGACGCGCGCCTTGTACTTGTTGTCGCGCCGGCCCTCGAGATTATAGACCCGCATGATCGCCTCGAGATAGGCGAGCAGGTCCTTCTTCGGCAGGTAGTCGCGCACGACCTTGCCGATCATCGGCGTGCGACCGAGCCCGCCGCCGACGCTGATCTCGTAGCAGGTCTCATGCGTTTCCGGGTGGCGGCGCAGGCGCAGCCCGATATCATGCGCCTTGATCACGGCACGGTCGGCCTCGGCGCCGGTCACCGCGATCTTGAACTTGCGCGGCAGGTAGCTGAACTCGGGATGGGCCGAGGACCATTGCCGGATCAGTTCGGCGGTCGGGCGCGGGTCCTCGATCTCGTCCTGTGCGACGCCAGCGAAATGATCGGCCGTGACATTGCGGATGCAATTGCCGGAGGTCTGGATGCAATGCATCTCGACATCGGCGAGCAGGCCGAGGATGGCGGGCACATCGCGCAGCTTCGGCCAGTTGAACTGCAGGTTCTGGCGCGTGGTGAAATGGCCATAGCCGCGGTCGTAGCGCTCGCCGATCAACGCGAGCTGGCGCAGTTGCTGCGAGTTCAGCGTGCCGTAGGGCACGGCGATCCGCAGCATATAGGCGTGGAGCTGAAGATAGACGCCGTTCTTGAGCCGCAGCGGCTTGAACTCGTCCTCGGTCAGCGAGCCGTCGAGCCGGCGCGCCACCTGGTCGGTGAACTGCGCCACCCGCTCCCGGACGAAACGCTCGTCGAATTCGTCGTAACGATACATGGTCAGCCTTTCGGCGCGGAGGCGATGCCGTCTCCGGCCTGCTTGCCGAGATCGGGACGATTGCTGGGGCCGAGCGTCTTGAAGCGCTCGCGGAAATGGCGCGGCACCGGGCTGCCGCTCTCGATGGCGACATCGACGAGATAGGCGTCCACGACCTTGTTGCCGCGCAGCTCGGCGGCAGCGAAGGCTTCGAGCCGTTCGGCTGCTGCGTCATCGGCCGCGACCAGCGCGAGAGCCGGATCGCGCGTCCAGGCCAGCGGGCCGGAACCATCGATGAAGGCGAAGACGACATCGCCGTCGAGCAGGTCGTTGGCGAGGAGGATCGCCGGCAGCGGAACGCGTTTCGCTTGGGCGGCCATCACGCGGCCTCCGCGAGCGTCAGCGTCAGCCCGTCGAGATCGTCAGCCCAGATGATCTGGCAGGAGAGGCGCGAGGTCGCCTCGATCAACGGCAATTCGTCGAGCGCGTCGATCTCCTCGTCGCGCGGCTCGGGCAGGCGCTTGGCCCATTCCTGCGCGACGATGACATGGCAGGTGCCGCAATCGCAGGAACCGCCGCAGACGCCCTCGATGCCGACCTTGTAGTCGCGCAGGATCTCCATGACCCGCCAGCCTTCCACGGCTTCGAGTTCATGACTCCGGCCCTGTCGATCGATGACGTTGAGAACTGCCACGATGACGCCCATCCCGTTCGGTCTTTCGAACAGAGGTTTTACGCTATGGGCGGGGTATGGCTCAATTCACATCAGGTAGTCGGTTTTTTCAAATTACCTGCACACTAGAGTAGAATTATCCTGAAGAAGGATTTTCTAGCCGATCTGCCGCAAATTTATGCCATTCTGGCTGCCTTAGGCGCCGCCACTTGTCATTCCGGGGCTTCGCGTAGCGAAGAACCCGGAACCCACGACCGGGCGAGCGGCCTATAAGGCGGCATCGAATGTCTAACCCCGTCTTGGGTTCCGGGTTCGCGCCTGCGGCACGCCCCGGAATGACAACAGTGGTTCTGCCCGCAAGCGATCGGTCCGCGCGTCAGCCACTTTTCAGGATCGTCTCGACGATGTCCTGCACATCGAACGCTTCGCCGAGTGTTGCAAGGTGATGCGGCTCGCCGCGGGTCAGCTTGGCCACGCCTTCGAGCTGTCGGCGCAGCGCCAGCGGGCGCGCTTCGTTCTGGGAGAGCGCTTCCGGATCGGGCTGCCAGCTTCCATCGGCAAGGCGACGCTCGGCGCGCGACCAGTCGCAGAGCCGGATAGCGCCCTTATCCCCTTCCAGCGTCCAGACGTTATGATCGTCCTTTGCCGTCGTGCCGACGCTGCCGGTCAGCGTGACGGGCAGGGCGCCGGCGGTCAGCGTCGCCTCGATCCGGCGCTCGCTCTTGCCGGCTTCGGGATAGGCCGCTTTCGCCGCAAGGCCCGAGAACGGCCCGGCGATGCGGCGGGTCAGGAACAGGAAATGCGAGACGACCTCGCGGGTGAAGCCGCCCTGCGCCCTACCATCGAGCCAGCCGGCCGCATCGACCTGCCAGGAACGCGGCCAGTTCGCGAAGGCGACTTCGATCGAGACGCGCTGGGGCGTGCCGACGGCGCCCGAGTCGATCCACTCGCGCAGACGCGCCACCGCAGGCGAGGAAGCAAAGGGGAAATTCACCGCACCGCGATCGCCGGCCTCGGCGACGAAGGCACGGGCATCCTCGACATCGACCGCCAGCGGCTTCTCGCAGAACACCGCCTTGCCGGCGGCGAGCGCGGCGCGCGCATGGGCGAGATGGGAGGAGGGCGGCGAGGCGATATAGACGCAGTCGCTCGCCGCGATCAGGGCGGCGGCGTCCGGCTGATGCGCCACGGCCGGCAAGGCTGCGCCGATCCGTGCCATCGCCTCGGTGGAGGGGTCCCAGATGCCGGCGACGCGCAGCGCGGTCGCTGGCTGGTCGATCGCGGCGCGCAGCATGCGCTCGCCCATGATGCCGGCGCCGATGAGGCCAAGGGAAATCGGGTTGTCGCTCATGAATGTCTCGCTCGCCGGGTCAGCCTGCAGGCTGCTGTTTCTCCGGGCGAGACGCGGTTGTCCAGTCCTTCGCTGTCCCGTCAGGCTTTCGGAGACCTGGCCCGCATCTGCCCGGCCAGGCCGACCCCCACGACCGCCAGCGCAAACAGCACCCAGAGCGGGTCGGCGCGGTTGAGCAGGAAGGATTCCAGCATCCCGACATAGGTCATGAAGATCACGACCATCACGAAAAGGTCGGCAAGCCGGCGATTCGCCGCGATGCGGCAGGCGCGCAGGTAATCGACCAGCGGCAGCCCCATCAGGATGAAGATCGTCACGACGGCACCGGGCACACCGAGGGTCAGCGCCGCATCGAGATAGCTGTCATGGCCGGAGCCGATGCCGCGGATATCCCAGCTCGCCTCGTAGTTCTCCTCGAGGCCGGTCACCGCCGGCGTCTGCCAGAAGCTGGCATAACCGTAGCCGAGCCAGGGTTTCTCGGCGATGCGCTGCAGGGCGAATTTCCAGATCTCGTCGCGGCCGGTGAAGGTCGGGTCCGAGATCAGCGCCTTGAGCATGGCGTTGAGCGCGGGCGACATCACGGAGCCGACCGTCAGCGCCGCGATCAGGCCGACCAGTGCGAGATGGACCAAGACCGCGAGCCCCGGGCGGCCGGTGATGCGTGCCAGCGTGACCACGCCGATGGCGAGCGGCAGGAAGCCCATCGTCGTCTTGGAGCCGCTGTTGAGCACGAAGAGCAGGCCGAGGCCGACGACGATGGCACCGCGCCAGCGCAATCCGCTGCGCCAGCCATAGATCCCGATCATCGCCACGATCGAGAAGACCGGGGCGGCGAAGTTCTTGTGCGAGAGATGGCCGCGCCAGTCGCCGGCATGCACGCCTTCCGCGCCCTCCGAACTGTGGACGACCAGATGCGGCGCCAGGACGAGCATGGCATAGACCAGCAGCAGCAGGACGAGGCAGGCATTGACCGCCGCGACGGCGAAGCTGCGCTCGTCGCGGGGCAGCACGAGCACGCCGGCGACGACGATCATCACGATAGCGGTGAGCAGCAGGCCGCGCAGCGAAGCCGTCGGGTCGAGCGATTGCGCGATCGAGAGCGCCGCGATGCCGAAGACGACGGCCCAGCGGCCGAATCCGAGCCGCGCCAGCACGTCGCGCCGCGCCAGTCCCAGCATGGCCGCGAGGAAGACGAGGCCGAGCCCGAACCAGCCGACCTGGTTGACGATGTTGCCGGTCGATTCGCCCGGTGCCGTCTGCTCCGGCACGCCGGCGAAGGGCTGCAGCGAGAGCATCAGGACGAACAGCCCGGATCCGGCGAGGATGCCTTGGTACGCCCCGGTACGGTCGGGATCGTCCGTGCGCAACGCCCCAGTGGGGTTGTGACTGTCGTTGATCGTCGAGGCGCTGTCGCTCATGAACCTGTCGCGATCATCCGCAATTGGCCCGGCGAGAAGCACGCCGGCGCTCAGCAGGATAGGTCCTGAATCTTAAGGCAGCCTGAGCGCTTTGATCGCCGGCAATCCCCGAGCGTTTACGTCTCCTTTATATTCGACGGTTGAACTGGAGCTTCGCGTCCGAATGCCAAGTCCGGGAGCGCCAGGAATGACAGTCCTTTCCGCTGCGAACGAACAGGTCCGCCTCAACGCGCTCGCGCGCTACGATGTTCTCGATACGCCGAACGAAAGCGTCTTCGACCGCATTACAAGCCTCGTCTGTAGCATCTTCGCGGTGCCGATGGCGACGGTGACGTTCCTCGACGCGCACCGTCAATGGTTCAAGTCGCGCCAGGGAATTACCGATTGCGAGGGCGATCGCGGTCCCGCCTTTTGCAACCTCACCATCCGCCAGAGCGAGCCGCTGATCGTGACGGACACGCATCAGGACGGCCGCTTCGCCAACAACCCGCTGGTGCTCGGCCCGCCCTTCCTGCGCTTCTATGTCGGCATTCCGCTGCGCAGCACCGAGGGCCAGAATATCGGCACACTCTGCGCCATGTCTCCCGAGCCGCGGGCGATCAGCGCCGCGGAAATAGCGATCCTCTCCGATCTTGCTGCCGTCGTCATGGAAACGCTGGAATTGCGGCTCCTCGCCACGACGGACGGCCTGACCGGGGCGCTCTCGCGCCGCGCCTTTCGCGACGAGGGCGCCCGCACCCTCGCACTCGCTCAGCGCCACCGCCATGACGTCAGCTGCATCGCGCTCGACCTCGATCACTTCAAGTCTATCAACGATACCCATGGCCACGCCGCAGGCGATTCTGTGCTCTTTGGCACCGTCGCCGCCTGCCGCCGCCTGCTGCGCCAGACCGATCTGATCGGCCGCGTCGGCGGCGAGGAATTCGCCGTGCTCCTGCCCTATGCCGATCGGGCGGCTGCGCTCGGCGTCGCCGAGAAGCTGCGCGCCGGCATCGCGGCCGAGAGCTTCGACGGAAGCGAGGGCCCATTCAAGGTCACGGCGAGCTTCGGCATCGCAACCCTGACGCCGGCATCCGCCGATCTCGACACGTTGCTGGCCCTCGCGGACGCGGCGCTCTACTGCGCCAAGAGCGAGGGGCGCAACCGCTGCATCGCCGCGCCCGCGACCGACATCGCAAGCGTCGGCCGGCGCGTACTCAAGGCCGGGCAGATCGTCTTCAACGGCGGCCGCTCCGCCATCGACTGCACGGTCAAGCGGCTCTCGGGGGAGGGCGCGAGCCTCGCCGTGCTGAGCACCGCCGGCGTGCCAGAGCGCTTCAAGCTCGCGATCGCGGCGGACGGTTTCTCGAAGACCTGCGCCATCGCCCGCAAGGCCGGCAGCGAGATCGAGGTCCAGTTCGCGTGAGCACGGGGCAGGGGCCCACCCCAAGCCGCGCGGTTGACGGGTCCTGCAACGCTGCCGCATGACACGGGCCTCGACCAAGGAGGCCCGCCCCATGAAAGCCGTCGTCTACGAAGCCTTCGGGCAGGCTCCCGAACTGCGCATCCTGCCGGACCCGACGCCGGATCCGCACAGCGTCGTCATCAAGGTCGAGGCGACGGGCCTGTGCCGCAGCGACTGGCATGGCTGGGTCGGCCACGATCCCGATATCCGCCTGCCGCATGTGCCGGGCCATGAGCTGGCCGGAATCATCGCGGCGGTCGGCCGCAGCGTCGTGCGCTTCCGCGAGGGCGACCGCGTCACCGTGCCCTTCGTCGCGGGCTGCGGCTCCTGCCCGCAATGCCATTCCGGCAACCAGCAGGTCTGCGACGACCAGTTCCAGCCCGGCTTCACCCATTGGGGCTCTTTCGCCGAGTACGTCCGCATCGACCGCGCCGATTTCAACCTCGTGCGCCTGCCCGAGGAGATCGATTTCGCCACCGCCGCCAGCCTGGGCTGCCGTTTCGTCACCTCGTTCCGCGCCGTGGTCGACCAGGGCAAGGTCTCGGGCGGGCAATGGGTCGCCGTCCATGGCTGCGGCGGCGTCGGCCTCTCGGCGATCATGATCGCCAATGCGCTCGGCGCCAATGTCGTCGCCGTCGACATCTCGGACGACAAGCTCAAGCTCGCCCGCGAGGTCGGCGCCGCGGTGACGATCAACGCGAAGTCGCAGCCCGACGTCGTCGCCGCCGTGCGCGACGCGACCAGTGGCGGCGCGCATGTCTCGCTCGATGCGCTCGGCCACCCCCAGACCTGCTTCAACTCGGTGGCGAACCTGCGCAAGCGCGGCAAGCATATCCAGGTCGGGCTGCTGCTGGCGGAGCAGGCGACGCCGCCGATCCCGATGGCGCAGGTCATCGCCCACGAGCTCGAAATCCTCGGCAGCCACGGCATGCAGGCGCATCGCTATGGCGCGATGCTCGACATGATCAGCGCCGGCAAGCTCACCCCGCAGCAGCTCGTCGGCCGCCGCATCGACCTCACTGAGGCGATCCCCGCCCTGATGGCGATGGACCGCTTCGAGGGCACGGGCGTGACGATCATCGACCGGTTCTGAGGGGCGGCGGTGATCGGCTTGACGCGGGAAGCGTCACCGGAGAACCCTCTCCTGTAAGGAGAGGGCAGGGTGATGTGAAGGCCGTTGGACATCTTGGCTGCGACCTCACCGCTGCCGCGGCACGCGACTGGTCCAGGGGCCTACACCTCACCCCTACCCCTCTCCTTACAGGAGAGGGGATCCCGCGCTTAGCTCCGCAAGGGCCGCTGGCCTCTACTCCCCACCCCGCGCGACCTCCTCCGCAACACGCGCCTCGGCCTGCGCCATCGCCTCGTCGGGGTCGAGCCCGTTGGCGCGGTTCTCCATGGCGTAGGCGAAGGACCGGCGGGTATCGTCCGGCAGCGCCCGCATGACGGCGATGAAGCAGGTGCCGCGCGCATCCTGGCAGGCGCGCATCCGCTTGCAGGTCCTGTTCGGGCAGACGCGGAAGATTTCGAGCTGGTCGGTCAGCCGCCGAAACAGGGCGGCCCGCGCCCTCTGGCAGCTCTCGAAATCGGTGATCGGCGGGATCGCTGCGGGGGTGGTCTGGCGTTTCGGCATGGCGGGTCTCCCTGGAGTCAGGCAGGCAGGATCGTCCGCCCGCGCGGCTGCGCGGCGGGAGGGGTGGCTGGACAGGGCTGGCGGAGCGCCGCGAGGCGCGAGGAATTCCGCAACCGTTAAGCCAGGCTGCGGCGCGGCGGGATTGAGCCACCCGTCGCACGCCCCGTGGCGCTCCGCCTCCGGCGATTTTGGGCTCCGGGCCGCGCTTATCGGGCTTGCGGTGCCGGGCATGCGGGGTAGGGCGCCAGTGCGGCTCTTCGCCTCGTCGCGCCTTCGCCGTCATGCCGGGCGACCGACCGGCCGTTCCCAGCGAGCTCCTCGCACAGGGACCGTAGTGTCCCCAGGGCGGTGCCCCGAAGCCTCCCGGGAGCAGGGCGTAACCCCCGCCCGCAGGCGCCGACCCTCACCCAACCTCCAGCATACCTCCGGACGGCCGCCCCGTTTGGGTGATGGGCGAGGGCAGGATAGTGCGGGCGAGAAGGGGCGGGGATAAGTTTGGTGCTCGCCAGCCTCACTTACGTGCATTGAGGGGCTCGATAGGTAATTGACATTGATATCGTTCTCTATATGTTCTTATTGCAAGTTCTGGCTGTATCGGCGTCACTACTCCCTTCTGAGTCGAGACATAATAAGGGGGGAATGTGGCGCAGAAATTTTTCGAGGAACGGGAGGATCAGTCCGAGGTTAAGGCCCGGATTGTCTCAAAATACTTTTATGCGTGGGCGAATGTTATTCTCCCTTCCGCTGCCGCAAACAACAGTAAAATAGCGTATATCGATCTTTTTGCCGGCCCCGGTCGTTATAAGGATGGGGCAGTTTCGACGCCGCTGATGATTCTCGAAAAGGCAATTGCGACGCAGAAATTAAGAGATAATCTTGTTACAATGTTCAATGACGAAAATCCAAGTCATACAAAAAATCTTGAGGGCGAGATAGCAAAATTAGATGGCGTAAATACGCTAAAGTACAAGCCGGAGATTTCAACGGGAAGTGTCGGTGAGGCTATTGCTGATCAGCTTGCAACTGTAAAATTAGTTCCGACGTTCTCCTTTATCGATCCCTTTGGTTACAAAGGGCTCTCATTAAAATTGATCAACGGAGCCATCAAGGACTGGGGCTGCGATTGTGTTTTCTTTTTCAACTATAATCGCATCAACGCGGGAGTGTCTAATTCGATCGTCGATAAACATATTAACGCCCTCTTTGGGGAGGAGGTTGCGACAGAGCTGCGAAGCGAGCTGACTGGACTCACGCCATCTGAAAGAGAGCAGCTTATTCTTGAAAAATTGGCTCAGGCAATCAAGGCCCTAGGGGGCAAATTTGTGTTGCCGTTCCGGTTTAGAAATGCGTCTGGGACAAGGTCCACGCACCATCTCGTTTTCGTTTCAAAGCACGAGAAGGGATACGAAATTATGAAAGAGATTCTATACAAAGAGAGCTCAACCCACGATCAGGGCGTAGCTTCTTTAGAATATTCTCCCGCGAGCGCTAGGACGCCTCTGCTGTTTTCTCTTCAGCAGCCGCTTGATAAGCTTGGGTCGGAATTGCTATCCCTGAATAAAGGTAAAACTATAAGTGTTTTGGATATTTATAAGTCGCACCATGTAGATACTCCGTTTATTAAAAGAAACTACAAGGAATGCCTCCTGCAGATGGAGGCGCAATCAGCGATAAGTGCCGCGCCAGTCAAGCGTCGTAAAGGTACGATGGCTGATGAGGTAATGATCACATTTCCATAGGGGTACAAGGTGGCTATTGGATCATCGATTGAGTGGACCGAAGCAACTTGGAATCCGGTTGGCGGTTGCTCAATTTTGTCGCCGGGCTGCACAAATTGCTATGCCATGCGGATGGCTAAGCGGTTGGAGGCAATGGGGCAGGAAAAGTATGCGGGAACTACCCGCGTTTCCGGCGGTCGCCCGAAGTGGACCGGCAAGATAATTTTAGATGAGAAGTCAGTTGGCCTTCCTAAGCTCTGGAAGAAGGGCCGCCTTGTGTTTGTAAACAGCATGTCGGATCTTTTCCATGATGATGTCCCGCTGGAATTTATAGTAAAAATTTTTGATACAATGCGGGAGACTCCTCAGCATACCTATCAAATTTTGACGAAGCGTGCTGAGCGCTTGCAGGAAGTTGCAAGATTCCTTCATTGGCCTCAAAATGTGTGGATGGGCGTGAGTGTTGAAAACCAAGATTACTGGTGGCGAGTTAAGCATCTTGTTGAAACGCCAGCAAAGGTAAAATTCTTAAGCCTTGAGCCGCTAATAGGCGGATTAGTAGATCCGGATTTTACTGGTATAGATTGGGTAATCGCTGGTGGCGAAAGTGGGCCGGGCGCTCGACCGGTTGATGCTGGCTGGATTAGAGCCATTAGAGATGCCTGCATTGAGCAGGAGGTAGCCTTTCATTTCAAACAATGGGGCGGCTCCAATAAAAAAGCTACCGGCCGCGTTTTGGATCATCGCACATGGGATGAAATGCCGTCATCCTATTTGCAAGTCTCTGCATAGAAGATCGCGTAATGACCCAGTTATGTTGCCCGCAGGCCGTTGAAAGATAAAGTCGTATCCTTGCGGAATTACTCCGCCGCCTGCCGCTGGACCTTGCCCTTCTTGATCGGCCGCCGCTCCAGCACTTCCTTGAGGAAGCGCGCGGTGTGGCCTTTGCCGATGCGGACGATGTCCTCCGGCGTGCCTTCGGCCACCACCTGGCCGCCGCCGTTGCCGCCTTCGGGGCCCATGTCGATCACCCAGTCGGCGGTCTTCACCACCTCGAGATTGTGCTCGATCACCACCACCGAATTGCCCTGGTCGACCAGCTCGTGCAGCACCTCCATGAGCTTGGCGACATCGTGGAAATGCAGGCCTGTGGTCGGCTCGTCGAGGATGTAGAGCGTGCGGCCGGTGGCGCGCTTGGAGAGCTCCTTGGAGAGCTTGACGCGCTGCGCCTCGCCGCCCGACAGCGTCGTCGCCTGCTGGCCGACCTTGACGTAGTCCAGGCCGACGCGCGCCAGCGTCTCCATCTTGTCGCGGATCGAGGGCACCGCCTTGAACAGGCCCTTCGCCTCCTCGACCGACATGTCGAGCACGTCGGCGATCGACTTGTCGCGATACTTCACTTCGAGGGTTTCGCGGTCGTAGCGCTTGCCCTTGCAGACGTCGCAGGTGACGTAGACATCCGGCAGGAAGTGCATCTCGATCTTGATGAGGCCGTCGCCCTGGCAGGCCTCGCAGCGGCCGCCCTTGACGTTGAACGAGAAGCGCCCGGCCTGATAGCCGCGCGCCTTCGCCTCCGGCAGGCCGGCGAACCATTCGCGGATCGGCGTGAAGGCGCCGGTATAGGTCGCCGGGTTCGAGCGCGGCGTGCGGCCGATCGGCGACTGGTCGATGTCGATGACCTTGTCGAGATGCTCGATGCCCTCGATGCGGTCATGCGGGGCCGGGTGGTCGATCGAGCCGTTCAGCTTGCGCGCCACCGCCTTGTAGAGCGTGTCGATCACCAGCGTCGACTTGCCGCCGCCGGAGACGCCGGTGATGCAGGTGAACATCCCCAGGGGGATCTCGACATCGACATTGCGCAGGTTGTTGCCGCGCGCGCCGACGATCTTGAGCGAGCGGCCCTTCTGGGCCTTGCGGCGCTTGGCCGGCACCGCGACCGACATCTCGCCGGTGAGGTATTTGCCGGTGAGCGAATTCGGATCGTCGAGAATGTCCTGCGGCGTACCCTTGGCGACGATCTCGCCGCCATGGATGCCGGCGCCGGGGCCGACATCGACGACATAGTCGGCGGTCAGGATCGCGTCCTCGTCATGCTCGACCACGATCACGGTGTTGCCGAGGTCGCGCAGGCGCCGCAGCGTGCCGAGCAGGCGCTCGTTGTCGCGCTGGTGCAGGCCGATCGAGGGCTCGTCGAGCACATAGAGCACGCCGGTCAGCCCCGAGCCGATCTGCGAGGCCAGCCGGATGCGCTGGCTCTCGCCGCCGGAGAGCGTGCCGGAGGCGCGGGCGAGCGTCAGGTATTCCAGCCCGACATCGAGCAGGAAGGTCAGCCGGTCGCGGATTTCCTTGAGGATGCGCGGGGCGATCTCGTTCTGCTTCTTCGAGAGCCGGGCGGGCAGGGCGGTGACCCAGTCCAGCGCGTCCTTGACCGAAAGCTTCGAGACCTCGCCGATATGGCGGCCGTCGATCTTCACCGCCAGCGCCTCGGGCTTCAGGCGATAGCCGTTGCAGGCGGCGCAGGGCGTCTCGGACATGAAGCGGCCGATCTCCTCGCGCGCCCAGTCCGACTCCGTCTCCTTCCAGCGCCGCTCCATATTGGTGATGACGCCCTCGAAGGGCTTCTTCACCTCGTAGCTGCGCAGGCCGTCATTATAGGCCATGCGGACGGGTTCCGTGCCGGTGCCGAACAGGATCGCCTTCTGCGCGCTCTCCGGCAGCTCCGACCAGGGTTTTGTCATCGAGAAGCCGAAATGCCTGGCGAGCGCTTCCAGCGTCTGGCCGTAATAGGGCGAGGTCGACTTGGCCCAGGGCGCGATCGCGCCTTTCTTCAGCGTCAGCGAATGGTCCGGCACGATCATGTCCGGATCGATCCGCATCTCGTGGCCGAGGCCGTCGCAGACCGGGCAGGCGCCGAACGGGTTGTTGAACGAGAACAGCCGCGGCTCGATCTCGGGAATGGTGAAGCCGGAGACCGGGCAGGCGAATTTCGAGGAGAAGGTGACGCGCTTCGCCTCGCCGTTCTCCTCCTTCTCGTCGGCATATTCGAAGACGGCGATGCCGTCGGTCAGCTCCAGCGCCTGCTCCAACGAGTCGGCAAGGCGCGCGCCGAGATCCGGGCGGATCACGACGCGGTCCACCACCACGTCGATGTCGTGCTTGAACTTCTTGTCGAGGGCAGGCGCGTCTGGAATCTCGTAGAACTCGCCATTGACCTTGACGCGCTGGAAGCCGCGCTTCAGCCAGTCGGCCATCTCCTTCTTGAACTCGCCCTTGCGGCCGCGCACCACCGGCGCGAGCAGATAGCCGCGCGTCTTCTCCGGCAGTTCGACCATGCGGTCGACCATCTGCTGCACGGTCTGGCTCTCGATCGGCAGGCCGGTCGCGGGCGAATAGGGGATGCCGGCGCGCGCCCAGAGCAGGCGCATGTAGTCGTGGATCTCGGTGACCGTGCCGACCGTCGAGCGCGGGTTCTTCGAGGTCGTCTTCTGCTCGATCGAGATCGCCGGCGAGAGGCCGTCGATCTGGTCGACATCGGGCTTCTGCATCATCTCGAGGAACTGGCGGGCATAGGCCGAGAGCGACTCGACATAGCGCCGCTGGCCCTCCGCATAGATCGTGTCGAAGGCGAGCGAGGACTTGCCCGAGCCGGAGAGCCCGGTGAACACCACGAGCTTGTCGCGCGGAATCGCGAGGTCGACATTCTTGAGATTGTGCTCGCGCGCGCCGCGCACGGTGATGGCGCGGCTGTTCGGGTCGGCCGCGCGATTGCGGTCGAACATGTCTTCCAGCGCAGCGGCCTGGGCAGCGGCGGATTCGGTCTTGCGGGCCATCGGGGCGTCCGGTCGAGGAGGAGCACTACAGATAGGGCAAATGCCGGGCCATTCCAGCCTCGCGGCGATCTGCCCGGCATGAATAGCACGCAGCCGTTCCGGCTGCTGCCGTCTTCCTGACAGGAAACGTCAGGATCGGCGAGGGCTCCCTTGGTTTGGACATACGGCGACGAGACAATCGGAACCACCTCGTCTTCCGGGGCAGGCCGCAAGCCCAGCTTCCATGATACGATGCATGTCCAACTCGTCATGCTCGCCCTTGTGGCGAGCATCCACGTCTTGAACACGGGTTTCGACCAGCGCAGGCGTGGATGGTCGGGACAAGCCCGATCATGACGGGATCACAATCGACTCCGTCGCGCGCTCGAATTATCTATAAATGATGACGAAGCCTGCCGAAGATACCATTGCCGTCCGCATCGCCAGAGCCCTGGCCGAGCGGATCATCGCCGGAACGATGGAGCCCGGCTCGCGCCTGCGGCAGGACCATATCGCCGAGGAATTCGAGACCAGCCATGTCCCGGTGCGCGAGGCCTTCCGCCGGCTGGAGGCGCAGGGACTGGCGATCAGCGAGCCGCGCCGCGGCGTCCGCGTCGCTTCCTTCGACTTGTCGGAGGTCAAGGAGGTCGCGGCGATGCGCGCTGCGCTGGAGGTGCTGGCGCTACGCCATGCCGCGCCGCATCTCACCGCCGCCATCCTCGACAAGGCCGAGCAGGCGCGGCGCGATTGCGACGCCGCCACCGATGTCCGGGCCTGGGAGGAGGCGAATCGCCGCTTTCATCGCACGCTGGTCGCGCCTTGCGGCATGAGGCGCCTGCTCGCGACGATCGACGATCTCCATGCCGCGAGCGCGCGTTTCCTGTTCTCGGCCTGGCGTTCGGAATGGGAAGCCCGCACCGACCACGACCACCGCGCCATCCTCAACGCCCTGCGCAATGGCGACCTGGAAACCGCGATCGCGACGCTGGCGCGGCATGCGCAGTGGATCGGCGAGCGCCCGGTCCGCACCGCCTCGGGTGCGACGCGCGGCGCCTTCGCGATCGTCGGGTGAGGGGGCACCAAAGCTACGAATTCTGTCGGCGTAAACATCCACATTGCCATTGGCCGTCATGCTCGGGCTTGACCCGAGCATCTCCTGCCGAAGATGCTCCCCGCGCTTCTTCCAGCAAGAGATTCTCGGGTCTCCGCTTCGCTGCGCCCGAGAATGACGCTCTGTCCTGTCGGGGGCTGTAGGATATCGCAACGAAGCGCGCGCTTGCCTTTTCCGGCGAGATATGAACTTCCTCATAGATCAAAGATCGGAATTATAGATAATTCCGATCGCGACCAAGGAGTGACCATGACCGATCTTGCCCTCAGCCGCCCGTTCAGCCCGCTGCGGCTGGAGAGCCGCTCGCTCGCCTGGCAGGCCGGCGCCGTGATCGTCGGCAGCTTGCTGCTGGCGCTGTCCTCGCAGATCAAGGTGCCGATGTATCCGGTGCCGATGACCATGCAGACCTTCGCGGTCACGCTGGTCGGCGCTCTCTACGGCTGGCGCCTTGGCGCGGTCACCGTCATCGCCTGGCTGGCTCAGGGCGCAATGGGCCTGCCCGTCTTCGCCGGCGCGGTCGGTGGCCCGGCCTATTTCGCCGGCCCGACCGGCGGCTACCTGCTGGCCTTCCCCTTCGCGGCTGCGCTGACCGGCTGGCTGGCGCAGCGCGGCTGGAACGGCGGCCGCGTCGGCCTCGCCTTCGCCGCGATGCTCGCCGGCAACGCGCTCTGCCTGGTGATCGGGGTGGCCTGGCTCGCCGTCCTCATCGGCCTGCCAAAGGCGATCGCGCTCGGCGCCGCGCCCTTCATTCTCGGCGCGATCCTGAAGTCCGCGCTCGCCGCCGCCGCGCTCAAGGCCTTCACGCCGCGCGGCTGACGCGGCCGAGCGATTTCGCATCAGCGAGCCGGCAGGTCCTGGCCTGCCGGCTTTTTGTCGGCCACGCTCTCAGGCTTTCCGGGCGCTGTGCCTCGCGCGGTCGCCTTGCATCGCGCAGCCATGGATTCGCGGCTTCCGGCCGGCGCTCGGCCCGCTTCCCGTCAACAGCAATCGAGACGATTTCGGAGAGCCGCGCCGTGAGAGCGCCTCATCAGGCGCCTGCTTCCCATGGTGGTGAGCGGGGTGGGGATCGAACCCACGACCACATGATTAAAAGTCACGTGCTCTACCACTGAGCTACCCGCCCTCACCGGGGCGCTGCATACGGAGCCGAATGACGGCGGTCAACTCGTTCCGTGCGTGGTGTGCGATTTTGCGGTGAAGTCGCACAGGCTCCGGCAGGGCGCGTTAACCCGCCGGAAACCAAGCCGCCTTAGCGTTCCGGCATGGTTATTCGCCGCGGTCTCCGCTCGATCTTCGTGACGCTGGCCCTCTACCTCGTGTCGGGGGCGGCGGTGGCGTATTTCATGTTCCATGCCCAGCACGGCGCACGTGGCCTCGAAGCGCGCGGCGCGATCCGCGAGTCGCTGCGCGACATGGAGGGCGAGCTCGCAACGCTGACCGCCGAGCGCAAGTCCTGGGAGCAGAAGCTGGCGCTGGTTCGCAGCGAGGCCGTCGACCGCGACCTCCTCGAAGAGAATGCCCGCGAGATCCTGGGTCGGACCCACAGGAACGACGTCGTCATCATGGGGCGCTGAGCGCCGCCGATCGGGCATCCGCATAGGAGCGATCGGGGCTTGCGCTCGCCACCTCCGGTTGCCCACACTCGCGGTGGGCGAGTTCCATCTTTCGATCCGGGTGTTCCAGAAGCAGCTACGCTTAGTTCCGGACGTATCGATTAACTCAAATCGAGTTAATGTGCCTGCATTCATGTTTTTCAATGCCTTAGGCGATGCTGCATTGCGAGATAGCGTGCTCGCCAAGGTTTTTTCGATCCTCTACAACAATAGTCGGATGACCTTGGAGGACCGCCTATGGCTGTTGCTGCGCGTAAGTCGAAAGCTCCCGCTCAACCCAAAGCTGCCGCGAAGCCTGCGAAGGCGCGATCCGGCAAGGACGGCGCCGGCAGGGGCGAGGGAGCCCTCAGCAACACCCCGACCTTCACCAAGGACGAAGATCTCCACGCCTATCGCGAGATGCTGCTGATCCGGCGCTTCGAGGAGAAGGCCGGCCAGATGTACGGCATGGGCCTGATCGGCGGCTTCTGCCATCTCTATATCGGCCAGGAAGCCGTCGTCATCGGCATGCAGATGGCCTCGAAGGACGGCGACCAGGTCATCACCGGCTATCGCGATCACGGCCATATGCTGGCCTGCGGCATGGAATCGCGCGGCGTGATGGCCGAGCTGACCGGCCGGCGCGGCGGCTATTCGCGCGGCAAGGGCGGTTCGATGCACATGTTCAGCCGCGAGAAGAATTTCTATGGCGGCCACGGCATCGTCGGCGCCCAGGTTTCGCTCGGTACCGGCCTCGCCTTCGCCGACTGGTATCGCGACGACAAGACGGTCTCGATGACCTATTTCGGCGACGGCGCCGCCAATCAGGGCCAGGTCTACGAGAGCTTCAACATGGCCCAGCTCTGGAAGCTGCCGGTCGTGTTCGTGATCGAGAACAACCGCTACGCCATGGGCACGGCGGTGAGCCGCGCTTCGGCTCAGACCGATTTCTCCCGCCGCGGCGTCTCCTTCGGCATCCCGGGCGAGCAGGTCGACGGCATGGATGTCCGCGCCGTGCGCGAGGCCGCCTTCCGCGCCATCGAGCATGCCCGCTCTGGCAAGGGGCCGTATATCCTGGAGATGCAGACCTATCGCTATCGCGGCCATTCGATGTCCGACCCGGCGAAGTACCGCTCCAAGGACGAGGTCCAGCGCATGCGCGAGGAGCACGATCCGATCGAGCAGGTTCGCGCCCGCCTCGTCCGCGACTTCAAGATCGGCGAGGACGAGCTCAAGGCGATCGACGCCAAGGTGCGCGAGATCGTCAACGATGCCGCCGAGTTCGCGACCCACGATCCCGAGCCGGATCCGTCGGAGCTCTACACCGACATCCTGCTGGAAGCCCCGCGGAGCTGACCGCTCCGCGCTTGCCGGCCTTCATCCTTTCCCCGCGTCTTAGAATCCGGGTGCGTTCATGCCGATCGACATTCTCATGCCTGCGCTTTCTCCCACCATGGAGGAAGGAAAACTGGCCAAGTGGCTGAAGAAAGAGGGCGATCAGGTCAAGGCGGGCGACATCATCGCCGAGATCGAGACCGACAAGGCCACGATGGAGGTCGAGGCGGTCGACGAGGGCGTGCTCGCCAAGATCCTCGTCGCCGACGGCACCGAGAACGTCGCCGTGAACACGCCGATCGGCGTGATAGCCGCCGAGGGCGAGGATGTCTCGGCCGCGGCCAGCGGCGGCGGCAAGGCTGCCGCGCCGGAAGCCAAGGCAGAGCCGAAGGCTGAGGACAAGGCCCCGGCCAAGAGCGAAGACACGCCGGCCGCCAGCAACCCCGATACGGTTCCGGCCCAGGCCAAGGCCTATGACGCCTCCTCGGAATTTCCGGCTGGGGTCGAGATCGTCAGCACCACGGTCCGCGAAGCGCTGCGCGACGCGATGGCCGAGGAGATGCGCCGCGACAAGGACGTCTTCGTGATGGGCGAGGAGGTCGCCGAATACCAGGGTGCCTACAAGGTCACGCAAGGCCTGCTGCAGGAATTCGGGCCCAAGCGCGTCATCGACACGCCGATCACCGAGCACGGCTTCGCCGGCATCGGCGTCGGCGCGGCGCTTTCCGGCCTGAAGCCGATTGTCGAGTTCATGACCTTCAACTTCGCCATGCAGGCGATCGACCACATCATCAACTCCGCCGCCAAGACGCTCTACATGTCCGGCGGCCAGATGGGCGCGCCGATCGTGTTCCGTGGTCCGAACGGCGCGGCCGCCCGCGTCGGCGCCCAGCACAGCCATGACTACGCGGCGTGGTACTCCAACGTGCCGGGCCTCAAGGTGGTGATGCCCTACAGCGCTTCCGACGCGAAGGGCCTGCTGAAGAGCGCGATCCGCGATCCGAACCCGGTGATCTTCCTCGAGAACGAGATCATGTACGGCAAGTCCTTCGACGTGCCGAAGGGCGACGACTTCCTGATCCCGATCGGCAAGGCGAAGGTGGTGCGTCCCGGCAAGGACGTGACGATCGTCTCCTTCGGCATCGGCATGACCTATGCGCTCGGCGCCGCCGAGGCCTTGGCCAAGGACGGCATCGAGGCCGAGGTCATCGATCTCCGCACCATCCGCCCGATGGATATCGAGACCGTCATCGCCTCGGTGCAGAAGACCAACCGCTGCGTCGCGGTCGAGGAGGGCTTCCCGCAATCCGGCGTCACCGCCGAGATCGGCATGAAGATCATGGAGGCGGCCTTCGACTATCTCGACGCGCCCGTCGCCCGCGTCACCGGCAAGGACGTGCCGATGCCCTATGCGGCCAACCTCGAGAAGCTCGCGCTTCCGAATATCGGCGAGGTCGTCGCGGCGGCCAAGGCCGTCTGCTATCGCTGAGAGGGGGCTGACCGATGCCGACGAACATCCTGATGCCCGCCCTCTCTCCGACGATGGAGAAGGGCAATCTGGCCAAGTGGCTGAAGAAGGAAGGCGACACGATCAAGTCCGGCGACATCATCGCCGAGATCGAGACCGACAAGGCCACGATGGAGGTCGAGGCGGTCGACGAGGGCGTGCTCGCCAAGATCGTGGTGCCGGAAGGCACCGCCGATGTCGCGGTCAACGAGATCATCGGCGTGATTGCCGGCGAGGGCGAGGACGCCAAGAGCGTCTCCGCCCCGGCGGCCGGCGGTGCCGCGCCTGCCAAGGCCGAGGCGCCGAAGGCGGAAGCCCCGAAGGCTGAGGCTCCCGCACCGGCTGCGGCCGCTCCCGCGGCGGCTCCGGCATCCGCCGGCGGCAGCCGCGCCTTCGCCTCGCCGCTCGCCCGCCGCATCGCCAAGGATGCCGGGCTCGACCTCAATGCGATCAAGGGCTCCGGCCCGCATGGCCGCATCGTCGAGAAGGATGTCGAGGCCGCCAGGAAGGGCGGCGGCGCCAAGGCCGCTCCGGCTGCCGCTGCTGCGCCATCCGCGCCGAAGCCTGCCGCCGCGCCGCTCGCGAGCGGCCCCTCCGATGAGCAGGTCAAGAAGCTGTTCGAGCCGGGCTCCTATGAGGAGATCCCGCATGACGGCATGCGCAAGACGATCGCGCGCCGCCTGACCGAGGCCAAGCAGACGATCCCGCATTTCTACGTCACGCTGGATTGCGAGCTCGATGCGCTCCTGAAGCTGCGCGCGGAGCTCAATGCCGCCGCGCCGGAGAAGGACGGCAAGCCGGCCTACAAGCTCTCGGTCAACGACATGGTGATCAAGGCGCTGGCGCTCGCCCTCAAGGCGGTGCCGGATGCCAACGTCTCCTGGACCGACGGCGCAATGCTCAAGCACAAGCATGCCGATGTCGGCGTCGCCGTCTCGATTCCCGGCGGGCTGATCACGCCGATCATCCGGGATGCCTGCCACAAGACGCTGTCGCAGATCTCCAACGAGATGAAGGACATGGCGGCCCGCGCCAAGGCCCGCAAGCTGAGGCCCGAGGAGTATCAGGGCGGCACGACGGCGGTCTCCAATCTCGGCATGTTCGGGGTCAAGGATTTCGCCGCGGTGGTGAACCCGCCGCATGCGACGATCCTGGCGGTCGGCGCCGGCGAGCAGCGTGTCGTCGTCAAGGGCGGCCAGCCGGCCGTCGCGACGGTGATGTCGGTGACGCTCTCGACCGACCACCGCGCCGTCGATGGCGCGCTCGGCGCCGAGCTCCTGCAGGCGTTCAAGGGCTATATCGAAAAGCCCATGGCGATGCTGGTGTGATCTAAGAGCGTAAAATGCTGCCGCTCTCCATTCGCAGGGAGCTAGAGCGTCTAGAGCGGAAAATCGCCGCTCTAGAGGTCGATGAGAACCTTGATCTTGAGGTTCATGAAGCGCTTCAAAGTGTTTCGCACGTCATGGACAGAATTATGGCGGCAATTTGGGATAGATATGGGGCGATATCTGGAAAGAAAAACAGGCCAAATATCTATTTCCCGAGTTCGCCGAGCAGAGAGCATTTTGATGATCGTTTGAAGCAGATGGGTCTTTCCCATCTTGAAGATGTCGATCCCGAGTTGTTTTCGATCGTTCTCTTGGCTCAACAGTTTCAACCGGAAGGGGAGTGGGTCAAGCTGTTGAAAAAAATTGCAAACCTAAAGCATGAAAGACCTCCCGAAATTAAAATTGAGAGAAAACCGAGCGGGATTGGGATTGGTCGTGGCAGGCATGTCTATATCGAACGACTTGAAACGGGCGCCTTTGGAGAAATTAAGGCTCTTAGAGGATGGGAATCAGATGATGATCTCGGCCCTCGCCGGCCACTATCGGTGTCACTCCTTCCCGATGAGATAAAGCACATACTGGAGGGGACCCATCAGGATCCCCGAGCATTTGCTAAGAATTGCTGTGGCCTTACAAAATCAATCGCCGCGAAGGTGTTCGACCGTTTGTCGAAAGGGTAAATAATGGCTGACTACGACATCATCGTCATCGGCTCCGGCCCCGGCGGCTATATCGCCGCGATCCGGGCCGCCCAGCTCGGCTTCAAGACAGCGATCGTCGAGCGCGAGCATCTTGCCGGCATCTGCTCGAACTGGGGCTGCATCCCGACCAAGGCGCTGCTGCGCTCGGCCGAGATCCTGCATTACGGCCAGCACGCCAAGGATTACGGCCTGACGCTGGAAGGCTCGTTCAAGGCCGATCTCGAGGCGATCGTGAAGCGCTCGCGCGGTATCGCCACGCGGATGAACAACGGCGTCCAGTTCCTGATGAAGAAGAACAAGGTCGACGTGATCTGGGGCGAGGCCAAGCTGACCAAGCCCGGCACGATCACGGTCGCGCCGACCAAGAAGCCGGCGATGCAGCCGCAGACGCCGCCGCCGAAGAACGCCAAGGGCGAGGGCAGCTATACGGCCGACCATATTATCGTCGCGACCGGCGCAAGGCCGCGCGCGCTGCCCGGCATCGAACCGGACGGCAAGCTGATCTGGACCTATTTCGAGTCGATGGTCCCGCCGAAGATGCCGAAATCGCTGCTCGTGATGGGCTCCGGCGCCATCGGCATCGAATTCGCCTCGTTCTATCGGACGATGGGCGTCGAGGTGACGGTCGTCGAGGTCATGCCGCAGGTCGTTCCCGTGGAGGATGCCGAGATCGGTGCCTTCGCGCGAAAAGCTTTCGAGAAGCAGGGCATGAAGATCCTGACCGGCGCCAAGGTGACGAAGGTCGAGAAGGGTGCCGACTCCGTCACCGCCCATATCGAGGACGAGAAGGGCGGCAAGCAGACGATCACGGCCGACCGGATGATCTCGGCCGTCGGCGTCGTCGGCAATATCGAGAACCTTGGCCTTGAGACGCTCGGCGTGAAGACCGATCGCGGCTGCATCGTCATCGACGATCTCTGCCGCACCAACGTCAAGGGCGTCTATGCGATCGGCGACGTCGCCGGCCCGCCGATGCTGGCCCACAAGGCCGAGCATGAGGCGGTGATCTGCGTCGAGGCGATCAAGGGCCTGCATCCGCACCCGATGGACAAGCTGATGATCCCGGGCTGCACCTATTGCCACCCGCAGATCGCAAGCGTCGGCCTGACCGAGGCGAAGGCCAAGGCCGCCGGCCACGAGATCAAGGTCGGCCGCTTCAACTTCGTCGCCAACGGCAAGGCCGTGGCGCTGGGCGAGGATAGCGGCATGGCCAAGACGATCTTCGACGCCAAGACCGGCAAGCTGCTCGGCGCCCATCTCGTCGGCCCGGAAGTCACCGAACTGATCCAGGGCTTCGTCGTCGCCATGAACCTGGAGACGACCGAGGAAGAGCTGATGCACACGATCTTCCCGCATCCGACCCTGTCGGAGGTGATGAAGGAAAGCGTGCTCGACGCCTATGGCAAGGTGCTGAACGCCTGATTGCCAGAGCGCGTCGTGCTCGGGCTTGACCCGAGCATCTCGTGACGAGAATGCGCCAGAGCCTCATTTGGCAAGAGATTCTCGGGTCGTCGCTCTGCGACGCCCGAGAATGACGACTGCGTTTCAAGAATGGCGCCGCTCGGCGGTGTCTACCGCTTGGCGCCGGCCATCCCGCGCTCCATATTGCGCCGATGCCGCCACGCGCCCGCAAATCGCCCAAGCCCGATCGCGTCGTCCGCGACGAGGAGATCGAGATCCTGCCGCCGCGCCGGACGCTGCCGCTCGACTGGAGCGTCATCGTCCCGACCGTGGCTTTCGGCACGATGACGGGCTTCGCCGCGAGCCTGGTCGTCGGAGGTGGCGGGGTGATCCGCCATGCCGTCTTCGGCGTGCTCGGCATGCTGGTGGGGCAGGGCATCGTGCGCCTGACCGGCTGGCGCCTCAACACCGGCTACAGCTTCCTCGACGATGCCGGCATGGCGGTGATCGGCGCCATCCTCGTCATCCTGCTGGCACGTTTCATCGCGTGAAGTGCGCGATGGTGTACGAAATCACGCGGTTATCCCGGGCTTGACCCGGGATCCATTCCGGAGCGTTGCCGGTGAAGGCTCAGGCATGGATCCCGGATCTCCGCTTCGCTGCGTCCGGGATGCCCCGCGTTTTGTTTCGGGGAGCACAGCCGTGTTACCTGGAACTTGTCCAGATCACCGTAGTTTGATTTCGCGCGTATCCGCGCATGGCTAGGGGGACTTCTTCGATGGAAAGCTTTGCCGCCACGATGGCCCAGCCGGGCTATGGCTTCTTCATGACGCTCCTGATCGGCGTCATCGCCGGCTGGATCGCCGAGCGCCTGACCTCGTCCGATCACGGGCTCTTCACCAATATGCTGGTCGGTGTGGCCGGCTCCTTCGTCGGAGCCAAGGTCGCGGAACTCCTGGAGATTCCGGTTTTCGGCTTCTGGCGAACGCTCACCGCGGCGGTGGCCGGCGCCGTCATCGTCATCGTGATCTGGAACGCGGCCCGCGGTCGCAGATGACCCTCTGTTGCCAGGTGCAGGAGTTGCGGCAGAGCGCTTTGGGGATTAGCTAGAGGGAGCCGGCTTTGCCGGCTCCTGCTGTTGAAGCCCGGACCCTGTTATGGCGCTTGTTCTCGACCTGCTGAACCGCGATCCGCGGCCCAATGCCGGCAACCCGAAGGCGCAGGCTTCGGACGTGCGCCATCCGGAAAAGCAGAAGCGCCCGGAGAATCCGGTGCTGCGCAAGCCGGACTGGATTCGGGTGAAGGCGCCGGGCTCGCCGAAATGGGCCGAGACCAAGGCGATCGTGAAGGCCGAGAAGCTGGTCACGGTCTGCGAGGAGGCCGGCTGCCCCAATATCGGCGAGTGCTGGGAAAAGAAGCACGCCACCTTCATGATCATGGGCGACACCTGCACGCGGGCCTGCGCCTTCTGCAACGTGAAGACCGGCGTGCCGCAGCCGCTCGACCTCGAAGAGCCGCGCAAGGTGGCGGAGGCCGTCGCCAAGCTGGGGCTCGAGCATGTCGTGATCACCTCGGTCGATCGCGACGACCTCAAGGACGGCGGCGCCGAGCATTTCGCCAATGTCATCCATGCCATCCGCAAGGCTTCACCCGGCACCACGATCGAGATCCTGACGCCGGACTTCCTGCGCAAGCCGGGCGCGCTCGAAGTTGTCGTGGCGGCCCGGCCCGACGTCTTCAACCACAATCTGGAGACAGTGCCGGGCAAGTACCTGAAGGTGCGCCCCGGCGCGCGCTATTTCCATTCGCTGCGCCTGCTGCAGCGGGTGAAGGAGCTCGACCCGACCATCTTCACCAAGTCCGGCATCATGGTCGGCCTCGGCGAGGAGCGGAACGAGGTGCTCCAGCTCATGGACGACCTGCGCTCGGCCGAGGTCGATTTCATGACGATCGGCCAGTATCTCGCGCCCTCGCGCAAGCACCACGCCGTGATCCGCTTCGTCACGCCCGACGAGTTCAAGAGCTTCGAGACCATCGCCTATGCCAAGGGCTTCCTGATGGTGTCCTCGACGCCGCTGACCCGCTCCTCGCACCATGCCGGCGAGGATTTCGCCCGCTTGCGCGCCGCGCGCGATGCCCAGATCGGTATCGGCCATAACCGCCGCGGCTGAAAAGGCCCATTCTCGATGCCGATGTTCAACAGCACCCGCCGGGTGAGGCACTCGCCCGAGCAGATGTTCGCGCTCGTCGCCGATGTCGAAAAATACCCGCAGTTCCTGCCGCTTTGCGAGGGGTTGGTGGTGCGCCGGCGCACGCCGCGCGAGGGCGGCGGCGAGGTGCTGCTGGCCGACATGAGCGTCGGCTACAAGGCGATCCGCGAGACTTTCACCAGCCGCGTCACGCTCGATCCGGCCAATCTCAAGATCCTCGTCGAATATGTCGACGGGCCGTTCCGCTATCTGGAGAACCGCTGGACCTTCAAGCCGCATGAGGCGGGCTGCGAGATCGGGTTCTTCATCTCCTACGAATTCGCCAGCCGGATGCTCGGCCTGCTGATGGGGGCGATGTTCGACAAAGCCTTCCGCAAGTTCGCCGAAGCTTTCGAGAAGCGGGCCGAGCTGGTCTATAGCCGTGGCGCATCGACCGCGGTCACAGGGTCTTAAGCCCCGCGTGGCATTGTCCGGCACTCAGCCGAGGACATGCCATGGACGCATCCGCAGCGCAGACCGCCGACCGCCTTCAGACGCGCCGCCTGGCCGCGACGCTTCCAGTCTATCTGGCGACGATCTTCGTCTCGGCTTTCCTGCTCTTCGGCATCCAGCCGATGTTCGCCAAGATGGTTCTGCCGAAGCTCGGCGGCTCGCCCGGCGTCTGGTCGGTCGCCATGGTGTTCTTCCAGGCGGTTCTGCTCGCAGGCTATGGCTATGCCCATCTGCTGGCCAGCCGGTTCACGGTTCGTCGCGCTGCGCTCGTCCATCTGACGCTGATGATTGCGGTCCTCGCGGTCAACCTGCCGATCCATATCGCAGCGGGGTTCGAGCGGCCGCCGCAGGACGGGGAGACGCTCTGGCTGATCGGCCTGTTCACCGTCTCGGTCGGCCTGCCCTTCTTCGCCGTCGCCGCCAACGGCCCGCTGCTGCAGGCCTGGTTCGCGCGGAGCGGACATAGCCATGCTGCCGATCCATACTTCCTTTACGCCGCCTCGAATGTCGGCAGCTTCCTGTCCCTGGTCACCTATCCCTTCGTGATAGAGCCCCTGCTGCCGCTCGCCGTGCAGGCCACGGCCTGGGCCTGGAGCTTCGCTCTGCTACTGGCCGGAATCACCGCCTGCGCCGGGCTTGCCGTCGGCGTGAGCCGTGCCGATCTCTCCATCAACCCCGCAATCGGGACCGCTGTACCTGTGACCGCTGCCCAGCGCTTCGGCTGGGTGGCGCTCGCCTTCGTGCCCTCGGGGCTATTGGTGGCCGTCACCGCGCATATCTCGACCGACGTCGCAGCGGTGCCGCTGCTCTGGGTCGTGCCGCTGGCGCTGTTCCTTCTGACCTTCGTCATCGTCTTCCAGCGCCGGCCCGTGCTTCCGCATCGCTGGATGCTGCATCTCCAGCTTGCCCTGACGGCACTGCTGCTGGTCGCTATCGTCGCGAAGCCCGATATCGGCTGGATCGCCACGCTCGCCTTGCATCTCGGCCTGTTCTTCACGACAGCCATGGTCGCCCATGGCGAACTGGTGAAGCGCAGGCCAGACGCAGCGCGCCTGACCGAATTCTATCTCTGGATGTCCTTCGGCGGCGTGCTCGGCGGGCTGTTCTGCGGCCTGCTGGCGCCGATGATTTTCAACTCTGTCGCAGAGTATCCGATGCTCCTCGTTGCCGGGCTTTTGTGCCGGCCGGGCTTCACGGCGATCCCGATGTCGCCTCGCGTCCGTTTCGCGCTGGCCGTCGTCGGCCTGAGCACTGTTAGCGGCGTCGTCCTCAGCGAACAGAGGCGCGCGGATTCCGTCCGCTCCTTCTTCGGCGTCCACCGTGTCTTCGAAACGGCGGACGGACGCTTCCGCGATCTCGCCCATGGTACGACGGTGCATGGCACGCAGCGTATCCGCAACGACGACGGCAGCGCCGTCGGCGGGCGCCCCGAGCCGCTGACCTATTACTTCACCGGTGGCGGCATCGCAGACGGTATCGATGCCCTGCGTCGAGCCCGCGGCGGCAAGCTCGGCAAGGTCGCAGCGGTTGGCGTCGGAACCGGCTCGCTCGCGTGCCAGATCCGTCCGGGCGAGAGCTGGAGCTTCTACGAGATCGACCCGCATGTGATCGGGATCGCGACCGATCCCGCCCGCTTCTCCTTCATCAGCCAATGCGCGCCCCGCATCCCCTTCGTGATCGGCGATGCCCGGTTGACGCTGGGCGATGCGGTTCCAGGATCACTCGACCTGATCGTAATCGACGCCTTCTCGTCGGATGCCATCCCCGTGCACCTGCTCACCAGGGAAGCGATCGGATTGTACCTCTCGCGCCTCGCCCCCGGCGGAGCCATGCTATTCCACATCTCCAACCGGCACATGGACCTCAGCCCCGTCGTCGCCGCGACGGCCAATGAGCACGGGCTGCTCACCTGGGTCAGGGAACCCGGCCAGACTGCGCAGATGACGCATGATCGAAAGATCTCGCCACGCGTGGCGCTCGTCGCGCGCGGTGCGGCCGATCTGCACTTTGCCGAAGGTGAGAACTGGCGGCCTATCGCTTCTGCAGGTGTGAAGCCATGGCGCGATGACTATGCCGACGTTCTCGGCGCGATCATGCGCAAGTCCCGGTAGGGGCGCCTCAGGGCCCGGCCAACACCGCCTCGCGCAGCAGGTCGAGCGCTTCCAGCACGCTGAGGCGGCGGATTTCATCGCGCGACTGCGCGCCGAAGCGGCGTTCGCGATGGCGCGTGCCGGAAGGGCCGGCGCAGGCGAAATGGACCAGGCCGACCGGCTTCTCGACGCTGCCGCCGCCGGGGCCGGCGACGCCGGTGATCGAGACCGCGAAACCGGCGTCGAGGCGCGAGCGGCCACCCTCTGCCATCGCGCGCGCCACCGGCTCGCTGACGGCGCCGTGCTGCTGGATCAACGCCACGGGAACGCCGGCGAGCGCCGTCTTAGCCTCGTTGGAATAGGTGATCAGGCCGCCCTGGACCATCAAGGACGAGCCGGCGATCGCGGTCAGCGCGCCGCAGACAAGGCCACCCGTGCAGGATTCGACCGTCGCGACCGTGAAGCCGCGCTCCAGGCTCATATTCAGCAATTCGGCCGCAAGCGAGCGGATCTCGAGATCGAACATGGTCACTCCTCCTCGGGCAGGCGGATCGTCGCGGTTGCAAACGCGACGAGGCCTTCGCGCCGGCCGGTGAAGCCCATGCGCTCCGAAGTGGTCGCCTTGATCGCGACCTTGCCGAGCGGCAGGCCGGCAATGGCCGCGATCTCGGCGCGGATAGCCTCGCGATGCGGGCCGATCTTCGGGGCCTCGCAGACGACGGTCAGGTCGAGGAAATCGATGCGCCCGCCGCGCTCGCGCACCCGTGCTGCCGCGAAGGCGAGGAACTGGGCCGAGGCCGCGCCGCGCCATTGCGGATCGCTCGGCGGGAAATGCGTGCCGATATCGCCGTCGGCGAGCGCTCCGAGCAGGGCGTCGGTCATGGCATGGAGCGCGACGTCGCCATCGGAATGAGCGATGACGCCCTGGTCATGCCCGATCCGGACGCCGCCGAGCCAGACATGGTCGCCCGGTCCGAAGGCGTGGACGTCGTAGCCGGTGCCGACGCGCGTGACGAGCGCCTTGCCCGGCTGTGCTGCGGCCCGCAGGAAATCCGCGGCATGGGTCAGCTTCACATTGGCCGGGTCGCCCTGGAAGGTCGCGACCGGATGGCCGGCCCATTCCATGAGGGCCGCATCGTCGGTGAAGCTGTGAAGCAGGGCCGCCTCCGCCGCCTCATGCGCGTCGAGCAGCGGCTTGAAGCGGAAGGCCTGTGGCGTCTGGACAGTGACGAGCTGGTCGCGCGGCGGGGTTTCGGCGACGTGGCCGTCGGCGCCGGTGCGCTTCACCGTATCGGTCACGGGCAGGGCCGGGATCGCGGCGATGCCGCCGGCGCCGAGCCGGTGGATCGCCGCGCTGATCTGGGCGCGCGAGACGAAGGGCCGCGCCGCGTCATGGACCAGCACGATGCCGTCGAAGCCTTCGCGGGCCAACGCGAGCAGACCGCGACGCACCGAAGCCTGGCGCGTCGTGCCGCCGAGCGTGGGGGCTGCGAGCCGCGCGCTGTCGATCCCTGCCATGGCATTGGCGTAGCGCGCCTCGTCGCCTTCGCCGATCACCACGGCGATGCGCTCGATCGCCGGCTCCGCCAGGAAGGGCGTCAGCGCATGGGCGAGCACGGGGCGGCCGTCGACCAGCCGATACTGCTTCGGCTCGCCGTCGCCGGCGCGCAGGCCGCGGCCGGCCGCGACGAGCAGGGCTGCGACCGGAGGCAGCGTCCCGGATGGGCTGAGCACGGCGCTGGGTTCTGTCTGCGAGCGGGTCATGGCTGCATGCCATAACCAATTCCGTCGCGATGGGGCAGGGGGTGCGACGCTGTTGCAATGCAGCATTCACGCAGAGGCCCTTGCGCCGATGCAGCATTGTCCAATAAATATGCATATATGGAAATGCCTTAAAAGCAGGCTGAGCCTTTGGACATTGCAGGTATCCCGGTTACGTCTCGTGCTTTTCTGGCGCCGATGTCCGGCGTGACGGACATCGTCATGCGCCGGCTGGCGGCCCGCAGCCATGCCGGCATCGTGGTGTCGGAGATGGTCGCGTCGGACGAGTTCGTGCGCGGCAGCGAGGAGGCGCGCATCCGCGCCGAGGGCGAGGGCGTCTCGCCGCATGTCGTGCAGCTCGCCGGCTGCGATCCCTACTGGATGGGCGAAGCGGCGCGGCTGGCCGAGGCCAATGGCGCCGATCTCGTCGACATCAACATGGGCTGCCCGGCCAAGAAGGTGACGGGCGGCTGGGCCGGCTCGGCGCTGATGCGCGATCTCGACCATGCGATCGCTCTCGTCGAGGCTGCGGTCGCCGCGACCGGCGTGCCGGTGACGGTGAAGATGCGCCTCGGCTGGGACGATGCCTCCCGCAACGCGCCGGAGCTCGCCCGGCGGGCGGTGGCGGCCGGCGCGCGGATGATCACGGTCCATGGCCGCACCCGCCAGCAATTCTACAAGGGCACGGCCGATTGGCGGGCGATCGCGGCGGTGCGCGCCGTCGGCGATTTTCCGCTGGTGGCCAATGGCGACATCCACGATGTCGCGGATGCGCGCGCCTGCCTTGAGCAATCCGGCGCCGATTTCGTCATGGTGGGGCGTGCCGCGCTCGGCCGGCCCTGGCTAGTCGGCGAGATCGGCGCGGCGCTCGACGGGCACGCCTTCCGGCCGCTGACGCTGGCCGAGAAGCTCGATCTGGTGCGCGAGCACTACGAGGGGCTGCTCGCCCTGATGGGCGTCGCCCATGGCGTGCGCCATGCCCGCAAGCACCTGGCGGCTTATGCCGACGACGCCGTGGCCGATGGCTGCGAGCCCGATCCGGAGCTACGCCGCAGCCTGCTGACGTCCGACGAGCCCAGGCAGGTCCTGGCGGCGCTGGCAGGCCTGTTTTCGACCGATCGCAATCGCGAAGCGGCCTGACGCCGCAGGGAGCAGCCGATGACGGCGATGTTTGCCGACAAGGGCCTTGGAAGCCGCAGCGCCTATCTGCTGGACCCGATCGAGGTCCAGGCGCTGAACGTGCTGCCGATGCCGGTTCTGGTGATCGGCGAGGGGCATGCAGTGCTCTATGCCAACACGGCGGCCGAGGATTTCTTCCAGTCCAGCGCCGCCCTGCTCAAGCGGCAGCGCATCGACGATCTCGTCGCCTTCGGCTCACCGGTGCTCGGGTTGATCGAGGAGGTGCTGCGCCGCGGCGCCAGCGTCAGCGAATATCGTCTCGACCTCGGTACGCCGCGCCTCGGAACCGATCATATCGTCGATGTCTTTGCCTCTCCCTTGCCCAGTCAGGGCGATGCGGTGGTGTTGATGCTGCAGGAACGGACAATTGCTGAAAAAATGGACAGGCAATTGACGCATCGCGGGGCAGCGCGCTCGATCACCGCGCTCGGCGCGATGCTGGCGCATGAGATCAAGAATCCGCTTTCCGGCATCCGCGGCGCCGCGCAGCTGCTCGAAGGCTCGATCTCCGACGACGACCGCATGCTGACGCAGCTGATCTGCGACGAGACGGACCGGATCGTGAAGCTGGTCGAGCGGGTCGAACTGTTCGGAGACGAGCGGCCGAGCGAGCGTGACGCGGTCAATGTCCATGACGTGCTCGACCATGTGAAGCGTCTGGCGCAGTCCGGCTTCGCCCGGCATATCCGTTTCACCGAGATCTACGATCCATCGCTCCCACCGGTCGCCGGCAATCGCGACCAACTCGTCCAGGTGCTGCTCAACCTGGTCAAGAATGCCGCCGAGGCCATCGGCGAGGGCGCCATCGACGGCGAGATCACGCTGACGACCGCCTACCGCCCCGGCATCCGCCTGCAGGTGCCGGGCTCCTCGGAACGCATCGCACTGCCGCTCGAGATCGGCGTGCGCGACAACGGGCCGGGAGTACCCTCCGATCTGGTGCAGCACCTGTTCGATCCCTTCGTCACCACCAAGGCCCAGGGAAGTGGCCTTGGACTTGCACTTGTCGCCAAGGTGATCGGCGATCACGGCGGAATCGTCGAATGCGAGTCCGTTCCGCGCCGGACGCATTTCAGGATCCTCCTGCCCCTGCACCAGCTCAGGTCGGGGCAGGCAACGTAAAGGCCTCAAGCGAAACATGCCGACCGGTCACATCCTCGTCGCCGACGACGACGCCGCGATCCGCACCGTCCTCAATCAGGCGCTCGCCCGGGCGGGCTACGAAGTCAGGACGACGGGCCAGGCCGCCACGCTCTGGACCTGGGCTGCCCAGGGGCTGGGCGACCTGATCATCACCGACGTGGTCATGCCCGACGGCAATGCCTTCGACCTGCTGCCGCGCATCAAGCGGGTGCGACCCGAGCTGCCGATCATCGTGATGAGCGCGCAGAACACCTTCATGACGGCGATCAAGGCGTCGGAGCGCGGAGCCTACGAATATCTGCCGAAGCCCTTCGACCTCAAGGAGCTCGTCGCCATCGTCGGTCGCGCCATGTCGCGCCCGCGCGGCGAGGCGGCGCGCGGGCATGCGGCCGAGCCCGAGGACATCCCCCTGATCGGCCGCTCGCCGGCGATGCAGGATGTCTACCGAGCGCTCGCCCGCCTGATGCCGATCGACCTGACCGTGATGATCAACGGCGAATCCGGCACGGGCAAGGAACTGGTGGCGCGCGCGCTGCACGATTACGGCAAGCGCAAGAACGGCCCCTTCGTCGCGATCAACATGGCGGCGATCCCGAAGGACCTGATCGAGTCCGAACTGTTCGGCCATGAGAAGGGCGCCTTCACCGGCGCGTTGACCCGCTCGTCCGGCCGCTTCGAGCAGGCGGAAGGCGGCACGCTCTTCCTCGACGAGATCGGCGACATGCCGATGGAGGCGCAGACGCGTCTGCTGCGCGTGCTCCAGCAGGGCGAATACACCACGGTCGGCGGGCGCACGCCGATCAAGACCAATGTCCGCATCGTCGCCGCGACCAACAAGGACCTGCGCATCTCGATCGCGCAGGGCCTGTTCCGCGAGGACCTGTTCTTCCGCCTGAACGTCGTGCCGATCCGCCTGCCGCCCCTGCGCGAGCGCATCGAGGACATCCCGGACCTCGTCCGCCATTTCTTCACGCTGGTCGAGAAGGAAGGCCTGCCACGCAAGCAGGTCGATTCGGAAGCGATGGACGTGATGCGCCAGTATCGCTGGCCGGGCAATGTCCGCGAACTGGAGAATCTCGTGCGGCGCCTCGCGGCGCTCTACCCGCAGGAGACCATCACCGCGCCGATCATAGAAGCCGAATTGCAGCCGGCGGCGGTGGGAGCCGGGTTCTCCAGCAGCCCCGCGACGCCCGAGCGCGCCGAGACCCTGTCCGGGTCTGTCGAACGGCATCTCGGCCAGTATTTCGGCGGTTTCGGCGATAATATCCCGCCGCCCGGGCTCTATCACCGCATCCTGCGCGAGATCGAGCCGCCGCTGATCGCCGCCGCGCTCGCCGCCACGCGCGGCAACCAGATCCGCGCGGCGGAGCTGCTCGGCCTCAACCGCAACACGCTGCGCAAGAAGATTCGCGAGCTCGACATGCAGGTGGTGCGCTCGCCGCGCTGAAACATGGCTTCACCGCCTTGTGAATGTCATATTTTGACAACACCGTTGCGGCGGCGCATCAGTGGCGCCCTGCAGGCTTGATCGGTTCGCGATCCCTGCCTTATCGGAGTTGTCGGAAATCGTGTCCGCTTCTGTCAACGAAGCCAGAATGATGCCGCGCGCGGAGGAGAAATCCCGGCGCGTTTCCGGCTGGGTCGGCGGGACCGTCGTCGCGCTGGCCTTGATCTCGGCGCTGCTCACCTTCCTGGTACTGTCGGGCGCCACTCCGATCGCGCCGGTGCACGAGATCGTGGTCGGTGTGTTCGTGCTGAACGCGCTGCTGATCCTGGTGCTGATCGTCACCGTCGCCATCGAGGCCGCGGTCCTGATCCGGGCACGCAAGGCGGGGCAGGCGGCTGCGGGCCTGCATGTCCGGATCGTCGGCCTGTTCAGCATCATCGCCGCCCTGCCAGCCGTGCTCGTCGCCATCATCGCGACCGTCACGATCGAGCGCGGGCTGGAGCCATGGTTTTCCGACCGGATGCGCGACGCGGTGTTCAAGTCCGTCGAGGTCGCGGACGCCTATGCCGCCAGCCAGTGCCGTTCGCTCGGTCGCGAAATCCGGGTGCTGGCCGACGATCTGAGCCGCGCGAAACCCGCCTTCGACGTCGATCGCAAATGGTTCGACAGTTTCCTGACATCGCGCGCGACCGCGCTCGGGCTGCCCGTCGCCACGATCATGCAGCCGCCGGACAAGGTCGTGGCGCGGGCCAATATCAACGTGCTGCGCGATCCGCCCACACCGGATCAGGCCGCTTTCGACGACGCGAAATCCGCTCCCGAGCCGATCTGCGTGATCCCGCGGACGGGCAGGGTGTTCGGCGCCGTGATGAAGCTGCCGAGCTATGAGAACAGCTTCCTGCATGTCGCGCGCGAGGTCGATCCGCTCGCGGTCGAGTTTCCGGCGGTCGCGCGCGGGGCCGCGGTCGAATATCTCTCGATCGATGCCCGCCGGAAGGGCGTGCAGATCGCCTTCGCCTCGATGTACGGGCTGATCGCGCTGATTCTGCTGCTCTCGGCGATCTGGCTGGGCCTGAGCTTCGCCAACGGGCTGGTCGCGCCGATCCGGCGGATGATCGATGCGACCGACCAGGTTTCGAGCGGCAATTTCTATGTCCAGGTGCCGATCCGACGATCGGAAGGGGACCTTGCCCATCTCGGCGAAACCTTCAACAAGATGACGGCGGAGCTGCGCCGCCAGCGCGACAGCCTGGTCACGGCAAGCGAGGTCATCGACCGGCGCCGGCGCTTCACCGAGACGGTGCTGTCCGGCGTCTCCTCCGGCGTGCTCAGCCTCGACGGCGACGGCCATGTCACGACGATCAACCGCTCGGCCGAGAACCTACTCGGTACCGGCGGGCGCCTGCTCGGCAAGCCGATCGGCGAGATCGCGCCCGAGGTGGCGGGCTTCGTCACCGAGGCCCTGCAGAACCGTCAGCGGCAGAGCTCCGGCCAGGTCGCCTTCACGCGCTCCGGCCAGGACCGGATGGTGAATATCCGGGCGGTCAGGGAAGGCGAGGGGATCGGCGCCGGGCTCGTGGTGACGCTCGACGACATCACCGACCTCGTCTCCGCCCAGCGCACGGCCGCCTGGGCCGATGTCGCCCGCCGCATCGCGCACGAGATCAAGAACCCGCTGACGCCGATCCAGCTTTCGGCCGAGCGCATCAAGCGGCGCTTCGGACGCGTCATCACCGAGGGTAAGGACGTCTTCGACCAGTGCACCGACACGATCGTGCGGCAGGTCGAGGATATCCGGCGCATGGTCGACGAATTCTCCTCCTTCGCCCGCATGCCGAAGCCCTCGCTCGCCCGCGAGGACATCGTCGAAACGGTCCGGCAGATCGTCTTCCTCTGGCGGGTCGGCAATCCCGAGACGACGATCGCCGAGACCCTGCCGACAGAGGCGGTTCCGGCCCGGTTCGACCGGCGGCTGATCTCGCAGGCGCTGACCAATGTCATCAAGAACGCGACCGAGGCGATCGAAGCCGTGCCGGCCGAAGAGCGCGGGCAGGGGCGCATCGACGTCCAGATGGCGAGGCTCGACGACGGCCGGATCGTCATCGACGTGATCGACAACGGCAAGGGCCTGCCGGCGGACCAGCGCCAGAAGCTGCTCGAACCCTATATGACGACGCGCGAAGGCGGGACGGGCCTGGGCCTCGCCATCGTCGGCAAGATTCTGGAGGACCATGGCGGCGGCATCGAACTGCTCGACCGCCCGGATGCCGCCAGCGGTGCTCGGGGCGCGCGCATCCGCCTCTGGTTCCCCGAGACAGGCCCGGCGTCGGACACCGAGGGCGGCGATGCGGCCGCCCAGCCGGATAGCGGCTTACGCAACACGGATGATGGGAAGAATGGGATACGCCTATGAGCGCTGACATCCTGGTAGTGGACGACGAAGTCGATATCCGCGATCTGGTCGCCGGCCTGCTGGAGGACGAGGGCTACAGGACCCGCAAGGCGGGCTCCGCCGACGAGGCGCTGGCCGCGATCGCATCGCGCCGGCCGAATCTCGTCTTCCTCGACATCTGGCTGCAGGGCAGTCGGCTCGACGGACTCCAGGTGCTGGAGCTGATCAAGGAGAACCATCCCGATCTCGCGGTGGTGATGATCTCCGGCCACGGCAATATCGAGACCGCGGTCTCGGCCATCAAGAGCGGCGCCTACGACTTCATCGAGAAGCCGTTCAAGGCCGACCGGCTGGTGCTGGTCGCCGAGCGGGCGCTGGAGGCGTCGCGCCTGCGCCGCGAGGTCCGCGAACTCAAGACCCGCTCGGTCCAGGCCGACCGGATCGTCGGGCGCACCACGGTGGTCAATCAGCTCCGACAGACGATCGAGCGCGTCGCGCCGACCAATGCCCGTGTGCTGATCACCGGCGAGCCGGGCTGCGGCAAGGAACTGGCGGCGCGCACGCTGCACGGCGCCTCGACCCGGTCCAGCGGCCCCTTCGTCGTCATCAACGCGGCGACGATCACGCCCGAGACGATGGAGGAGGAGCTGTTCGGCGTCGAGGGCGGCGACGGTCGATCGCGCCGGATCGGCGCGCTCGAGGAGGCGCATGGCGGCTCGCTCTATATCGACGAGATCGGCGACATGCCGCGCGAGACGCAGAACCGCATCCTGCGGGTGCTGGTCGACCAGAATTTCCAGCGCGTCGGCGGCGCGACGCGCGTCCATGTCGATGTCCGCGTGATTTCCTCGTCGAGCCGCGATCTCGCGCAGCTCATCGCGGACGGGCATTTCCGCGAGGACCTCTATCACCGCCTCAGCGTCGTGCCGATCAAGGTGCCGCCGCTCTCGGAGCGGCGCGAGGACGTGCCTGAGCTGATCGAGTTCTTCATGGAGCAGATCTCGGTCGCCAGCGGCCTGCCGAAGCGCCAGATCGGCAGCGACGCCATGGCGGTGCTGCAGTCGCATGAATGGCCCGGCAACATCCGCGAACTGCGCAACAATGTCGAACGCCTGATGATCCTGACCAAGGGTGACCCGACGGCCGAGGTGACGATCGAGATGCTGCCGGCCGAGGTCGGCGCGATGGTGCCGACGACGCCGTCCGGCTCCGGCGGCGAGCGCCTGATGAGCCTGCCGCTGCGCGACGCCCGCGAGATCTTCGAGCGCGAATACCTGATCGCGCAGATCGCGCGCTTCTCCGGCAACATCTCGCGCACGGCCGAGTTCATCGGTATGGAGCGCTCGGCCCTGCACCGGAAGCTGAAGTCGCTGGGCGTCGGCTGAGGCTGCGTTGACATGCGATAGCGGCAGCGAGCGGCCCACTCTGGTCATGCCGGGGCGAAGCTCAAATGCGCGGCCGTCCGGCGTGCCGCGCATGCCCATTTGCACGCTACGCAGGCGGCATCGTCTAAAGTCGGCATTGCTGCACTTGCGTTGCGGGTGAAGACGACGATCTAATGGATCATCGGTGTTCCGACGCTGGTGGAATGCGCCGCCGGCACGAAACGGAACGAATTGGATCGCTGGATTTAATCCGATCGGCGATCCCAACAACAGGGACTACCCATGGCCGCCGAGCGGGCACAGAATCTCCAGGACACCTTCCTCAACCATGTGCGCAAGCAGAAGATTCCGCTGACGATCTTCCTCGTCAACGGCGTCAAGCTGCAGGGCGTCGTCACCTGGTTCGACAATTTCTGCGTGCTGCTGCGCCGCGACGGCCATTCGCAGCTCGTCTACAAGCACGCGATCTCGACCATCATGCCCGGCCATCCGGTGCAGTTGTTCGAGCCCGAGGAAACGGACAAGAACTGATTTGGCTGCAAGCCACAAGGACGACAAGGACCGGGCGGCCACGCGCGTCACAGGCGCGAAGCCGCTCGACGAGATCGAACGCGACATCGCGGCGAATACGCGCGCCTTCGTCGTAGGACCCTATCTGCAGAGGCGGGGCGTTTCGCTCGATGCCAACCAGCGCTCCTTCGCGGCGCGGCTGGACGAGGCCGTCGGCCTGGCGGCCGCGATCGACCTGACCGTCGTCGAGCCGGTACAGGTGCTGCTGACGGCGCTGCGTCCCGCGACCTATCTCGGCAAGGGCAAGGTCGAGGAGCTGGCCGAGCGCATCAAGACCGAGGAGATCGGCCTCGTCGTGATGGACTGCGCGCTGTCGCCGGTCCAGCAGCGCAATCTCGAAAAGGCCTTCGGCTGCAAGGTCATCGACCGGACCGGCCTGATCCTCGAAATCTTCGGCCGGCGCGCCCGCACCAAGGAAGGCGCGCTGCAGGTCGAGCTGGCGCATCTCAACTACCAGAAGAGCCGTCTGGTGCGGTCCTGGACCCATCTCGAACGCCAGCGCGGCGGCTTCGGCTTCCTCGGCGGCCCGGGCGAAACCCAGATCGAAGCGGACCGCCGCATCATCCAGGAGCGGATGACCAAGATCGAGCGCGATCTGGAGAGCGTCAAGCGCACGCGCTCGCTGCATCGCGCCAGCCGGAAACGCGTGCCTTACCCGATCGTTGCGCTGGTCGGTTACACCAATGCCGGCAAGTCGACGCTGTTCAACCGCCTGACCTCGGCCGAGGTTCTGGCGCAGGACATGCTCTTCGCCACGCTCGACCCGACGGCGCGCGCGATCAAGCTGCCGCATGGCGCGCGGATCATGCTCTCCGACACGGTCGGCTTCATTTCCGACCTGCCGACGCAGCTCGTCGCCGCCTTCCGCGCCACATTGGAGGATGCGATCGAGGCCGATGTGCTGCTGCATGTCCGCGATGTGGCCCATGAGGACACGCAGGCGCAGGCCGCCGACGTACAGGCGATCCTGCGCGACCTCGGCATCAATCCGGACGACGGCCAGCGTGTCATCGAGGTCTGGAACAAGGCCGATCTGCTCGACCCTGCCGAGCGCGAGCGCCAGCTCGGCATCGCGACGCTGAGGCCGGACGGGGCGCGCCCGGTTCTGGTCTCAGCATTGACCGGCGAAGGCATCGAGCGCCTGACGCGGGCGATCGAGACGCGGATCGCGGCGAGTCGACCGGTCTATGCGCTGGAGCTTGCTCCGGGCGACGGCAAATCGCTCGCCTGGCTGCATGCCAATGGCGAGATACTCGAACGCCGCGACGGCGAGGATGGCGGCCTGAAGCTCGTCGTGCGCCTGCCGCCGGAACGGGAAGGGGCGTTCACGGCGCGCTTTCCGGAGGCTGAGCGGCAGGGCTGACGACGGCCGTTCACAAGCGTCATTCTCGGGCGGAGCGAAGCGCAGACCCGAGAATCTCTACCCGCAGAGAGCGCGCTTTCGTTTCCGAGATGCTCGGGTCAAGCCCGACCATGACGGCTGTGGCTATCCGGCGCTCTTCTCCCGCTTCTTCACCGTCTGCCAAAGCGCTTCCATCTCGTTGAGCGAGGCAGCGTTGATGTCGCGGCCCTCGGCTTCCAATGCCTCCTCGATTGCCTTGAAGCGGCGTTCGAACTTGGCGTTGGCGGCGGCGAGGCAGCCTTCGGGGTCGGCATCGGCATGGCGGGCGAGATTGGCGACGACGAAGAGCAGGTCGCCAATCTCCTCATGGATCGCGGCTCGGTCACCGCCGGCGAGCGCCTCGTCGATCTCGGCTGTTTCCTCGCGGATCTTGTCGAGCACAAGCCGGGCATCGTTCCAATCGAAGCCGACGGTGGAGGCACGGGCCTGCAATTTCCAGGCGCGGGTCAGCGCCGGCAGGGTATGGGGCACGCCGGCGAGCACGCCGCGTTCCTCCGTTTGCGGCGGCAGGCCGGCGGCCTCGCGCGCGGCTGCCTTGGCAGCCTTCTCGTCAGCCTTGATCCGGTGCCAGAGCGCCTTGACCTCGGCGGGCGAAAGATCGCGCGCATCGCCGAAGACATGCGGATGCCGGCGGATCAGCTTGGTGGTGATAGCCTCGACCACGTCGGCAAAGGCGAAGGAGCCTTCCTCCTCGCCCATCCGGGCATGGAACACCACCTGCAGCAGGAGATCGCCCAGCTCGTCCTTGAGGTCGAGCCTGTCGCCGCGGGCGATCGCGTCGGCGACCTCATAGGCCTCCTCGACGGTATAGGGCGCGACCGAGGCGAAATCCTGCTCCAGGTCCCAGGGGCAGCCGCTTCCCGGCGTGCGCAGCGCGGCCATGATCGCGATCAGGCCGTCAATCTCGCGAGAGGGCTTCAACGCTGCCTGTCTCCGTGAATTCGTGCGAGCATTGCGCGAAAACGGAAACCGGTTTTCGCTGAGGCAATGCGCAAAACTTTGATAATCCTCCTCCCATGATTCAAGCCACCCCGTCCATCGCGATCGACGAGAGCGAGATCGAGGAAAGTTTCGTGCGCGCCTCCGGCCCGGGCGGGCAGCACGTCAACAAGGTGTCGAGCGCCGTCCAGATCCGCTTCGATGCGCGTCGTTCGCCGTCGCTGCCGAACGATGTCGCGATCCGCCTGATGAAGCTCGCCGGCAGCAAGCTGACGCAGGACGGGGTGATCGTCATCGTGGCGCAGGCGCATCGCAGCCAGAAGCGCAATCGCGAGGAGGCGGTGGAGCGCCTGCTGGAACTGATCAGGACTGCCGCCGTGCGCCCGCAGGTGAGGCGCGCGACGAAGCCGACCAAGGCCTCGAAGGAACGCCGACTCGCCTCCAAGGAGAAACGCTCCGGCGTGAAGGCCGGCCGACAGAAGCCGGTTTCCGACTAGCATGGCGGAGGAGAGCGACAGGCGAGGGCAGGGGGCACGCCCTGCGCGGGCTCCGCGCCGGATCACGCCGGACTATCTCCAGCGCGCGGCGATGCATTATCTCGAGCGCTATTCGGCGCCGGCCGCGCAACTGCGCCGCGTGCTGGCACGCAAGATCGCCCTGAGCTGCCGCCATCACGGCGAGACCCCGGCAGCGCATGCGGCAACTCTCGACGAGGTCGTGGCACGCTGCATCGCATCCGGGCTGATCGACGATCGCCGCTTCGCCGAGGCGCGAGCGTCGACCCTGCGCCGGAGAGGCCAATCACAGCGTGCCGTCGCGGCCAGGCTCTCCGCCAAGGGCATTTCGCGCGACCTCGTCGGAGAGATTGCATGCGGCGAAGCGGCGGACGAGCTTGCCGCTGCGCGGATTGCTGCGAAGCGACGGCGGCTCGGCCCCTGGCGGCGCCAGGAGACACGTGCCGAATTCCGGCAGAGGGATCTCGCGGCGCTGGCCCGGCTCGGCTTCGACTATGCGACGGCGCGCGCCGCTATCGACGGCGAGGCCGAGCCAGCGCCCTGAGGCTGCTGCGCTGCCGGGCTCACTCCAGCTTGACCTGCGCCTCCTTAACGACCTTGCCCCAGCGCTCGACCTCGGCCGTGACGAACTTGCCGAACTCCTCGCCCGTCAGGCTCGGCATCGGCGAGCCGTTCTTCTTCCAGGCGGCCTCGATCGCCGGTGTCTTGAGGGTCTTCTGAACTTCGGCACGCATCCGGGCCACGATCTCGGGCGGCGTGCCCTTGGGCGCCCAGAGCGCATACCAGGTCGAGACCTCGAAGCCCTCCAAGCCGGCCTCCTTCGCGGTCGGCACGTCCGGCACGGCCTCGGAGCGGGTCGGCGCCGCGACCGCGAGCGCCCGCAGCGCGCCGCTCTGGATCTGAGCCGCCGAGGAGCCGAGGCCGTCGAACAGAAGGTCGACCTGTCCGGCCACCGTGTCCTGCAGGGCAGGGCCGGCGCCGCGATAGGGCACATGGGTCAGCTTGGTCTTGGTCGAGATCTGGAAGAGCTCGCCGGCGAGATGATGCGTCGTGCCGTTGCCGGCAGAGGCGAAATTCAGCTTGTCGGGGTTCTTGCGGGCGAAATCGACGAGTTCCGCAACGGTCTTGGCCTGAACCTTGCCCGGGTGAACGACGATGACCTGCGGCGGCTGGGCGATGACCGCGATCGGGATGAAATCGGTCTGGATATTGTAGTCGAGCTTCGGATAGAGCGCCGGCGCGATGGCGTGATGCGCGGCCCCGACGAAGAAGGTGTAGCCGTCGGGCTTGGCCTTCGCGGCGGCCGAGGCGCCGACCGTGCCGCCGGCGCCGCCGCGATTCTCGATGACGATGCGCTGGCCGAGCTGCTGGTCGAGCTGGGCGGCGAGCGGCCGGGCGAAGGCATCGGTGCCGCCGCCGGCCGGGAAGGGCACGATGAAGGTGATCGGCCGTTGCGGCCAGGTATCGGCCATCGCTGGTGCGGCTGCCAGCAGCACGAAGGCAGCGGTCGTGAGGATCAGGTCTCGTTTCGTCGTCATTGCGGATGCTTCTCCCTTGATGCGGCACTTGTGGCCCCTGCCTTCTTGGCGGGCAGGGTCTGGAAACACAGGAAGGGAAGCTGGCCGTGCCGCCGGATAAGGTAATGCCGCGCACGGCCGATGCGACCCGAAGGCCTGGATGCACGCCCGCGGCCCAGCCCGGGCCATGGGCAGATATGGAAGAGGCCGGGCGAAGCCCGGCCTCCGAAGCAAGCCCCGGTCAGCTGCGATACCAGCTCGCCAGGTTCCAGGTCGTGACCTCCCAGCCGGAGATGTCGGGCGTCAGGCTGTTGGCGGAGGCGCCGACGACCGTGCGCGACAGGATCGGCAGGATGACGTTGGCCTCGCAGAAGATCTCGTTGACCTTGATCAGGAGCGCGGCGCGCTTGGCCGGATCGAGTTCCTTCTGCGCGGCCTTGTAGGCCTTGTCGGCCTCCGGATCCGAGTAGCGGGAGACGTTGCGGCCCAGCCACTTGTTCTCCTTGGTCGCAATCTCCCAGGAGACGAGCTGGTTGAGGAAGCGCTCCGGATCGGGCTGCGGCTGCGTCGTGGTGTACATCTCCATGTCGCAGTACAGCTTGGTGTAGGTGTCGGGGTTGGCGACGTCCGACGAGAAGAACACCGAGGCCGTCACCGATTTCAGCTCGAGCTCGATGCCGGCGCGTTGACAGGCCTGCTTGATGATGGCCTGGGTCTTCTGGCGCGGGGCGTTGATCGAGGTCTGGAAGACATACTTGAGCTTCTTGCCGTCCTTCTCGCGGACGCCGTCCGAGCCCTTCTTCCAGCCGGCATCGTCGAGGATCTTGTTGGCCTTCTCGATGTTGAACTCGTATTTGAGCTTGGTCGACTTGAACTGCTTGGGTTCGTTGACGAAGCTCGCGGTCGCGACGCCGCCGCGGCCATAGATGAACTTCTCGATCGAGTCGCGGTCGATCAGCAGGTTGATCGCCTGGCGCACGGCCGGATCGCTGAGCGACGGATGCTTGGTCTTGACGCTGGAGCGCTCGCCATCGACCTCGGTCCACGGATCGGTCGTGTTCAGGATGATGAACTCGACGCTGCCCGAGATCACGGCTTCGACTTTGCCGCGCCCGCCGGATTCCATGCGCTTGAGGACCTCGTCCTCGACCTGGAGGTTCCAGGCATAGTCGTATTCGCCGGTCTGCAGCACGGCACGCGCCGCCGAGACCGCGTCGCCGCCGCCCTTGACCTCGAGGGTGTCGAATTGCGGCTTGTTCTTGACGTGGTAGTCCTCGTTGCGCGCCCCGAGCACGATGTCGCCCGGCTTGAACTCGACGAATTTGTAAGGGCCGGTGCCGACGGGCTTGAGGTTCGCGGGAGCCTCGCGCGACTTGGCTCCCTTATAGTCACCGAAATGGTGCTTCGGGATGATCATGCCGGCGACGCCGACGAAAGGATCGGCCCAGAACGGGGTCGCTTCCTTGAAGATCACCTTGATCGTATGGCTGTCGATCTTCTCGACCTTGATATTCGCGTAGGAGCCGGTGGTATAGGCCGCGGTCGCCGGATCGGCGGCATATTCCCAGGTGAAGACGACATCGTCGGCGGTCAGCGGCTTGCCGTCATGCCATTTCACGCCCTGCTTGATCTTCCAGGTCACGGTCTTGCCATCGGCGGAGAGGCCGCCATTGGTCTTGCTGGGAATTTCGGCCGCGAGCTGCGGGACGAGGTTGCCCTCTCCATCCCAGCCGGCGAGCGGCTCGTAGAACACACGGGACGCGATCTGGTCCTTGGTGCCCGAGGCGAAATGCGGGTTGAGCAGCGTCGGAGCCTGCCAGAGCAGGATCTTGAGCGGCCCGCCGCCGCCGGCCTTGGTCGGCTTGTAGGGGTCGGCCGGCTGGGCCATCGCGACGTCGTTCCAGGCGAGGATCTGGCTCGCGATCGGCGCCGTGATGCCCACGGCCGCCATCTTCTGCATGAAGGAGCGTCGCGAGAGCGTGCCGTCCTTCACATCCGCGATCAGACCACGGATCTCCTTTTCCTTCATAGGTCCCTCCACCATTTGAAGTGATGTGCGCCTCCGGCATTCGATGCCGTGTTGTGCTGGCGCGCCAGCAATGCATGGCCGGACGCGGGCGTCCAGTCGCCGAATGGATGGAAATCGCTCCGCCTTGCCGGCTTTCGATCGCGCTGGCCCCTGCCGCGGGCGCTGTTCGGATAGGGCGCGCCTCCATCATCTTCCGCTTGCAAATCGGCTCTTCGCCCGGCAATGAACGCGCACCGGAAGGGTGGCCGAGTGGTTTAAGGCAGCGGTCTTGAAAACCGCCGTGGGTGCAAGCCCACCGTGGGTTCGAATCCCACCCCTTCCGCCATCTGTTTGATCTCACGCCAGTTCACATCACCTGCGGCTCGGACAGAATCTCGACCGTGTCCTGGCGGCCACGCTGCACAGAAAAATGGCGACTGCTCATATCCCGGCGTTGACACGCGCCGCATTTCGAATGCTCCTGTGGCCGCCCAAGGGCGCAGGGATGGACTGTTCAGTGGTCCGCTTTCGAGCGGATTTTAGCGGCTTAACGATCCCTTAATGGAATTGGCCGAAAACTCGGCTTCGCTTGCCTATGGCGGCGAGCCGACAGAATGTTTTTGGCGCAGAAGCGGAATTGGCGGAATGACTCACGACGCTCGCTTTTCGGCCAAGGGGACCCATTCCGCGATGTCCGGGCCGATGCCAGCGTCTTCTTCCACGCCGACCCTTGCGCGCATGGGCTGCGTGATACTCGTCGGCCTGTTTGCGGCCAACTGCGCGGGCAACCAGACCGCCGGACGCCGTTCCAAGGAAATCGGTGCTTTCCCGCAGTCGAAATACGGCCCCGCCAGCCAGCGCGTCGTGGCTGAGGGTGAAGCCGTGCCGAAAGGCGGCGGGCGCCAGCTCGTCGGCAAGGCCTATTCCGTCGCCGGCAAGCGCTATACCCCGTTCGAGAAGCCGGTCGGCTTCACGCAGGTCGGTACCGCGTCCTGGTATGGCGAAGCCTTCCACGGCCGCCGCACCGCCAACGGCGAGATCTACGATCGTCACAGCATTTCGGCCGCGCATCCGACCATGCCGCTGCCGGCCTATGCCCGCGTCACAAACCTGATGAACAGCCGTTCTATCATCGTGCGCGTCAATGATCGTGGCCCCTTCCATGGCGGCCGCATGATGGACCTGTCGCAGTCGACGGCCGATGCGCTCGCCTTCCGACATCTCGGCACGGCGCGGATTAAAATGGAATATCTCGGCCAGGCCTCGCTCGCCGGATCGGACGACAAGCTCCTGCTCGCCACGCTGCGCACCGACGGCTCGCCTGCGCCGATTCCAGGAACGAGCGCGCGCACGATGGTCGCCAGCTCCGAACCCGTGGCCACGACCCGCACGCGCAGCGTCGATATCGACGCCCCGCAGCCAGCCGAGCCAGAGCCGGTATCCTCGCCTCCGGTCGTGCAGGCCTATGCCCCGCCGCAGTCGCGGACGATCACGCCATCGACGCCGATCGTCGCGACCTTGGCCTCGGCCGTCTCGACCCCTGTCGACGCCCCGTCCATGCGCGCTGCGCCGCTACCGCCGAACCGGCCGTTCGACCTCGACACCATCGCCAACGCCGCAAGGCCCGTCGTTGTTCCCGCGACGCTGCGCACGACCCTGCCACCGACACGCGCCAGTGTCGCGAGCCTGTTCGCGGCGCCGGAGAAAGCTGCGAGCGAGCGCTTCTCGAAGAACCATCCGCTCAACAAGCTCGCGCCGCAGACCCTGCAGCCGCTGGCGCGGAACTGATCTCAAGCTTGACCTGATGGTGGGCGCTCTGCTTCACATCGAGGCATGAGCGCCTTTTGCCATCAGCGACTACGTGCGGTGCCGCCACGGGCGGCCAGCGGCCGGCTGGTTGCGGTCCTCGCACTCCTGCTCGGGCTCATCGTCCTCGGCCCGCCGGCCTTGGCCCAGAATTTCCAGTCCCAGGCGCCTTTCGCCGTCCTCATGGATTCGGATACCGGGGCGGTGCTTTATGAAAAGGCGGCCGACGAACCGATGGTTCCGGCGAGCATGGCCAAGCTCGCGACCGTGCTCGTCGCCTTCCAGGACCTCAATGCGGGCCGGCTGACGCTCGACAGCGAGATCGGCATTTCCGAGAACGCCTGGCGCAAGGGCGGCGGCCCGTCGGGCGGCTCGGCGATGTTCGCCGTCCTCAACAGCCGGATCAAGCTCTCCGATATCCTGCAGGGCATCATCGTGCAGTCCGGCAACGATGCCGCGATCGCCCTGGCCGAGGCCATTGCCGGCGACGAGGCGACCTTCGCCCGGATCATGACCGAACGGGTGAGGGGCATCGGCCTGACCAAATCCGTCTTCCGCAACGCGACCGGCATGCCCGATCCGCAGCAGCGGGTGACGGCGCGCGAGCTCGCGCTGCTGGCCGACCACATCATCAAGACCTATCCCGAGCTGTACAGGATTTTCGGCCAGCGCGAGTTCACCTGGAACAAGATCCGCCAGCAGAACCGCAATCCGCTCCTGGCGATGGATATCGGAGCGGACGGGCTGAAGACCGGCAATCTCGACGAGTCCGGCTTCGGCCTCGTCGGCTCCGCCGTGCAGAACGACCAGCGGCTGATCGTCGTGGTCAACGGCCTGAAGACCGGCCGGGACCGGGCGAATGAAGCGCGCAAGCTGCTGGAATGGGGCTTTCGCGCCTTCGAGCGCCGCCAGCTCTTCGCTGCCGGCGAGACGGTGGGCGAGGCCAGCGTCTATGGCGGCGAGAAGGGCCGCGTCGCGCTCCGCAGCAAAGCCGCCGTGAGCCTGCTTCTGCCGCGCGGCGGCAGCGAGCGGCTGGCGGCGCGGATCATCTATCGCGGCCCGCTCAGCGTTCCCGTCCAGGAGGGCGCGGAGGTGGCGCGGCTGGTGGTGACGCGCGGCGACATCAAGACGCTGGACATTCCGCTTTACGCGGCCGAGAGCGTGCAGGCGGGCACCTTGCAGAGCCGGGTGCTCGATGCGCTGTTCGAAGCCACGACAGGCTGGGTTCGCAAGGCGCTGAGCCGGAGCTGAGCAGGTCGGGTGAGCAGGGGACGTTTCATCACGCTCGAAGGCGGGGAGGGCGCCGGCAAGTCGACGCTGGCGCGCGCGCTGAGCGAGCGTCTCGCTGCGGCCGGCCTCGAGCCGCGGACGACGCGCGAGCCCGGCGGCTCGCCCAAGGCGGAAGCCATCCGCGAGATGATCCTGGCGGGGCAGGCGCGCGACTACGGCCCCTTCGCCGAGGCATTGATGTTTTCGGCGGCGCGGATCGATCATATCGACAGCCTGATCCGCCCGGCGCTCTCGCGCGGCGAGTGGGTGATCTGCGACCGCTTCATCGATTCGACACGGGTCTATCAGGGCGTGCTCGGCAAGCTCGACAAGGCCGTGCTGGCCGAACTGGAAGCGGTGACGATCTCCGGGCTGATGCCGGACCTGACGCTGATCCTCGACCTCGATCCCGAGATCGGCCTGGCCCGCGCCGCCAAACGGCGCCAGCCTGGCGAGGCGGTTGACCGCTTCGAGGGCGAAACGCTGGCCTTTCACCGCAATCTGCGCCAAGCCTATCTGGATATCGCGAGTGCCGAACCGCAGCGCTGCGCCGTGCTCGATGCGACACTGCCTCCCGAGGCGCTTGCCGACGCGGCATGGCATATCCTGCGCGAGCGCCTGCCCCTGGATCATCGCGCGTCCTGACGGACGCGATAACGATGATCTATCACATTGTTATCGCATCGGATTTGTCCGAAAAGTGGATCCCGTTTTTCGGTCCGATGCCATAGACCCGGACACCTGATGCGAGCGACCAGCGACGAACCCGACCGGCTGCCGAATGCGCCGCATCCCCGCGAGACGCTGGCTCTCGTCGGCCATGCCGCGCGCGAACGGGCCTTCCTCGACGCGCTGGCTTCGGGACGCATGCACCATGCCTGGCTGCTGGGTGGGCCCGAGGGCATCGGCAAGGCGAGCTTCGCCTATCGCGCGGCGCGCTTCCTGCTCGCGGCGGGCGATCCCCAAACGCGGGCGGCCCGCAGCGCCGATCTCGCAATGCCCGAGAACGACCCCGCGACGCGGCGGGTGATGGCGCAATCCCATCCCGACCTGCACGTGTTGCGCCGGATCCCGAAGCCGGACGGCAAGAGCTACACCAGCAACATCCCGGTCGATTCGATCCGGCGCGTGATCGATCGCTTCGGCGCGAGCGCGGCCGAAGGCGGCTGGCGCGTCTGCATCGTCGACTCGGCCGAGGACATGGAGCGCTCGGCCGCCAATGCCCTGCTCAAGCTGCTGGAGGAGCCGCCGCCGCGGGCGCTGTTCCTGATCGTCGCCCATGCGCCGGGGCGGATGCTGCCGACGATCCGCTCGCGCTGCCGGCTATTGACCTTCGACCCGCTGGCCGAGGCCGATGTCGCGGACGCCGGCCGGCTGGCGCTGGAGCGCATGGAGATGCCTTTCGACGGTTCGGCGCTGCGCCGGGCCGCGAGCCTGTCCGAAGGCTCGGTGCGGCGTGCGCTGACCTATGTCGATCCCGAGACGCTGGCGCTGGTCGAGGCGGTGAGGGCGCGGCTCGATGCCCTGCCGCAGGTCGACCTCACCGCCTTGATGGCGCTGGCCGAGGATGTCGCCGGCAAGGCGGGCGAGCGCGATTTCGCGGTGATGATCGAGACCGTGCAGGGCTGGATCTCCGACCATCTGCACGCCCATGCTGCGGCGCAACCGGCGCGCCTTGCACCGCTGGCGGAGGTATGGGAAAAGCTTGGACAGCAGGCGCGCGAGGTCGAGACCTATAATCTCGACCGCCGCCCTCTCGTGATGACCCTGTTTCATGATCTGTCGGCTGCGGTGTCCCGCTCGCGCGCAGCGTGAAGCGAAGCTTTCGGACAGACGATGGCCACGGCCCCGAAATTCTATCTGACGACCGCGATCCATTACACCAACGGGCCGCCGCATATCGGCCACGCCTATGAGATGGTGGCGTCGGACGCGATCGCGCGCTTCAAGCGGCTCGACGGCTACGACGTCTTCGCCATGACGGGCACCGACGAGCACGGCCAGAAGGTGCAGCGCACGGCGGCTCAGAACGGCCTCTCGCCGAAGGAGTTCGTCGACAGGATCGCGGCGCGCTTCGAGGAGATGGAGCAGCGTCTCGGCTGCTCCTTCGACCGGTTCATCCGCACCACCGATGCCGACCACAAGATCTCGACAGACGAGCTCTGGCGGCGGATGGAGGCTAATGGCGACATCTATCTCGCCAAGTATTCCGGCTGGTACTCGGTGCGCGACGAGGCCTTCTACGGCGAGGAGGAGACCACCATCCAGCCCGACGGTACGCGCCTGGGCGGGCAAGGCACCCCGGTCGAGTGGGTCGAGGAGGAGAGCTATTTCTTCCGCCTCAAATCCTATCAGGACCGGCTCCTGCAGCTCTACGAGGACGTGCCGGACTTCATCTCGCCGGAGACGCGCAGGAACGAGGTCGTCTCCTTCGTGAAGAGCGGGCTCGAGGATCTCTCGATCAGCCGCACGACCTTCGACTGGGGCCTGCCCGTGCCGGGCGACCCGAAGCATGTCATGTATGTCTGGGTCGACGCGCTCAACAACTACGTCACCGGGACGGGCTTTCCCGATCCGGAAAGCCCGCGGGCGCATTACTGGCCGGCCGATGTCCATATCATCGGCAAGGACATCGTGCGCTTCCACGCGGTCTACTGGCCGGCCTTCCTGATGTCGGCGGGGCTGCCGCTGCCGAAGCGCGTCTTCGGCCACGGCTTCCTGCTGAACAAGGGCACGAAGATGTCCAAGTCGCTCGGCAACGTGGTCGACCCGTTCGACCTCGCCGAGACCTATGGCGTCGACCAGCTGCGCTATTTCTTCCTGCGCGAGGTATCCTTCGGCCAGGACGGCAATTACAGCCACGACGCGATCGTCGGGCGCATCAATGCCGATCTCGCCAACGACCTCGGCAATCTGGCGCAGCGCTCGCTGTCGATGATCGCCAAGAACTGCGAGGGCAGGGTGCCGCCGCGCGGGACGCTGAACGAGGCCGACGAAGCCATGCTCGCCATGGCCGACGGGGCGCTCGCAAAGGCGCGCGAGGCGATGAAGGATTTCGCCCTTCACACCGTGCTGGCCGATCTCTGGGCCCTCGTCGCCGAGGCGAACCGCTATTTCGCCAATAACGAGCCCTGGCGCCTGACCAAGACGGATCCGGCCCGCCGTGACACCATCCTTTATGTCACGATCGAAGTGCTGCGCGAGGTCGCGATCCTGGTGCAGCCGGTGATGCCGGTGGCCGCGGGCAAGCTGCTCGACCTGCTGGGCGTCGCGCCTGACGCCCGCAGCTTCGCTTCGCTCGGCGCGGAGCATCGCCTCGTCAGCGGCATGGGCTTGCCGGCGCCGAGCGCGATCTTCCCGCGCTATGTCGAACCCGAGGACGGCCAGGCAGCTTAGAGCAATTGCGACTATCGCCTGTCATTCCGGGGCTTCGCGAAGCGAAGAACCCGAAACCCACGACTGGGTAAGCGGCTTGGAGGGCGGTTCGGATTGTCTCACCCAGTCGTGGATTCCGGGTTCGCGCCTGTGGCGCGCGCCGGAATGACAAGGGTGGTGCTCGAACCCGCTGTGATCACATGTCAACAGTGCCTAAGGTCTTGTGATGCTGATCGATACGCATTGCCATCTCGACTACCCGGACTTCGCCGAGGATTTGCCGGCCTATGTCGCGCGCGCCGAGGAAGCCGGCGTCGAGCGGATGGTGACGATCTCGACGCGTGTCGCGCGCCATGCCGAGTACGCCGCGCTGGCGGAGCGCTTTCCGTCGGTGTGGTTCTCGGTCGGCACGCATCCGCACAACGCCCATGAGGAGCTCGACGTCACGGCCGAGCGCCTTGTGGAGCTGTCGCGACATCCGCGCTGCGTCGCCATCGGCGAGGCCGGGCTCGACTACCACTATGATTCCAGCCCGCGCGCCGCGCAGGCGCAGGGGCTCCGAACCCATATCGCCGCGGCGCGGATCACGCAGTTGCCGCTCGTCATCCACTCCCGCGAGGCGGATGACGACATGATCGCGATCCTGCGCGAGGAGATGGGGAAGGGCGCCTTCCCCGCCATCCTGCATTGCTTCACCGCCGGCGAAGCGCTGGCGATGACCGGCGTCGAGCTCGGGCTCTACGTTTCCTTCTCGGGCATCCTGACCTTCAAGACCTCGGAAAACCTGCGCCGGATCGCCCGGATGGTCCCGCGCGAGCGCCTGCTGGTCGAGACGGATGCGCCTTACCTTGCGCCCGTTCCCTTCAGAGGCAAGCGCAATCAGCCGGCTTATGTCGTTGAAACCGCGAAAGTTCTCGGCGAGACGATCGGCGTCTCCTTCGACGAGATCGCCAAGATCACGACCGAGAATGCGCGGCGCTGCTACTGGAAGATGGATCATGCCGCGCCGGTCGCGCAGGTGGCCTGACCCCGCGCCATGACGCTCACCGTCACCATCCTCGGCTGCGGATCCTCCGGCGGCGTGCCGCGACCGGGTTCCGGCTGGGGCGCTTGCGACCCCGCCGAGCCGAAGAATCGGCGCCGCCGCTGCTCGATCCTGATCGAGCGCATGGGCCCGGACGGAATGACACGAGCCCTGGTCGACACCTCGCCGGACCTGCGCGAGCAGCTTTTGTCAGCCGAGGTGCCGGCGCTCGACGGCGTGCTGCTGACGCATGACCATGCCGACCACACCCATGGCATCGACGACCTGCGCGCGCTCGTCCTGCATATGCAGCAACGCATCCGCATCTACGCCGACAAGCCGACCGAGGCGTCATTGCGCTCGCGCTTCGGCTATCTCTTCGAGACGCCGCCCGGGAGCCATTATCCGCCGATCCTCGACCTCGACGAGATCAGCGCCGGCCGGCCGCAGACCATCGATGGTGCCGGCGGGCCGATCACGGCCTTGCCGTTCCGGGTCGAGCACGGGCCGAACTACGAGGCGCTGGGCTTCCGCTTCGGCGATCTCGGCTACCTGCCGGATGTCAGCCTGATCCCGCCGGCCGCAATGGAGGCCATGGCCGATCTCGACGTGCTGATCCTCGACTGCCTGCGCGAGACGCCGCATCCGAGCCATTTCCATCTGTCGCACTCGCTGGAAGCGATCGAGAACCTGAAGCCGCGCCGCGCGATCCTGACCAATCTCCATGTCGATCTGGATTATGCCAGCCTGAGCAAACGCTTGGAGGGCATTGCCGAAGTGGCATTCGATGGGATGACGATCTCGGTTCCGGCGTGAATACCCAGCATTTCAGGCGGTATCTGCATCAGAATAAGTTCCATAATATACCTTATGCGAATCAAGGCTAGGCGGATTTCAGCCCTCTTCCGACCTGACGACCGGCGTCTGAAATCGAGCAGAGCTCTCTCGGAACCATGCCGTCATCCCGGGCTTGACCCGGGATCCATCGTAAGGCTCCGGAGCTCTATGATGGTTCCCGGATCGGCGCTGCTGTGCAGCTTGTCCGGGATGACGCCCTTTCCGGGAAGCGTCGGCTACCTCTCAAGGCCTGTTCGGATCGAAATGCTTGGTCAGCTTATGGCCGTAGCCGCCATAGTCGCGCTGGAGCGAGTCCGAGCCGGCGGCGAAGGCCGTGACCTGTTGCGGGAAGCGCGTCTCGAACATGAAGGCCAGCGTGCCCTCCAGCTTGTGCGGCTTCAGCTCGACATTGCTCGCCTTCTCGAAGGCGTCGACGTCCGGTCCGTGCGGCAGCATGGTGTTGTGCAGCGAGATGCCGCCCGGCACGAACCCGCCGCCGGTCTTGGCGTCGTAGACGCCGTAGACCAGCCCCATGAACTCGCTCATCACGTTCATGTGGTACCAGGGCGGCCGGAAGGTGTTTTCGGCCACCAGCCAGCGATCCGAGAAGATGACGAAGTCGATATTGGCGGTGCCGGGCGTCTCCGAGGGCGAGGTCAGCACCGTGAAGATCGACGGGTCGGCATGGTCGTAGAGGATCGGCCCGACCGGCGAAAAGCGCCTGAGATCATATTTGTACGGGGCGTAGTTGCCGTGCCAGGCGACGACGTCGAGCGGCGAATGCTCGATATCGGCCGCCCAGAGATTGCCGCCCCATTTCACATACATCTTCGAGGGGGCGTCGCGATCCTCGTAGGCTGCGACCGGCGTCAGGAAATCGCGCGGATTGGCCAGGCAGTTGGCACCGATCGGCCCGCGCTCCGGCAAGGTGAAGGCACCGCCATAGTTCTCGCAGATATAGCCCCTCGCCGGCCCGTCCCTGAGCTCGACGCGGATCTTCACGCCGCGCGGGATCACGGCGATCTCGCCGGGCTCGATATCGATGACGCCGAACTCGGTCCAGAGCCTGAGATCGCCCTGCTGCGGCACGAACAGCATCTCGCCATCGGCATTGTAGAAATACTCGTCCACCATCGAGCGCGTGATCAGGTAGACATGCGCGCCCATGCCGCCCTGGCTGCCGGCATCGCCGGCGGTGCTCATGCTGCGGATGCCCTCGACGAAGGAGATCGGCTCCGACGGGATCGGGATCGGGCTCCAGCGCAGCGGCGCGATCGGCATGTCGACCTCACGGGCCGGCGCCGTGCGCCAGAACCCGGCATCGACCTTTCGGAATGCGTTCCAATGCGCCACCGTCGGGCGGATGCGGTAGAGCCAGGAGCGCTCGTTGGTGGTGCGCGGCGCCGTGAAGGGCGAGCCGGAGAGCTGCTCGGCATAGAGCCCATAAGCGCATTTCTGCGGCGAGTTGCGCCCGAGCGGCAGGGCGCCCGGCAACGCCTCGGTCTCGAAGCCGTTGCCGAAGCCGGACATGTAGCCCGTCGCGATGGCGCTTTCGGCCCTGGCGGCACCGGCATGGGCGGGGTTCTGAACGTTCATGGTGGCGCCCTCTCCTCGCGACGGCCTTGGGCCTGCGGCATGCCCTGTGCGGGCTCTTGTTCGAGATGGTTGCTTTGGTAACTGTCGATTTTGTAACTAACAAGGCATGTCGAAACTCGCGCTCGAGCATTTCCTGCCCTATCGCCTGAACCGCCTGAGCTCTGCGGTCTCGCAGCAGTTCCGCGCGGTCTACGGGCCGCATCACGATCTGACCGTGCCGGAATGGCGGGTGCTGGCCACCCTCGCCCAGTTCGGCACGATGACGGCCAAGGCTATCGGCAGGCATTCCTCGATGCACAAGACCAAGGTCAGCCGCGCCGTGCGGGCGCTGGAGGAGCGGCGCTGGCTGACCCGCCGCGAGAGCGAGCTGGACCGGCGCGAGGAAAGCCTGTCGCTGACGGCGCCCGGCCTGCAGGCCTATGGCGAGATCGTGCCGCGCGCACTGGCCTTCGAAGCGGGCATCCTCGCCGCGCTCGGCCCCCATGCCGAATCCTTGCTCCGGGCGCTTTCACTGATGGAAGAACGCTTTCCTGTCGATTGAGTGCCTCGCGTCCCACGCGCTGGGGACAGAGGCCGGGCATCGCTTCCGCTTAGGCTCGCGTCCGAACTGGCCGTATTAGAACGGATTGGATGAGCCTATGCAGGGCAGCACTTTCGAAGCGCGGGCGGAAAACCCGCCTCGCCCCACCTCCTCCGCTGCCGCGCTCGACGCCAGCCATGATCCGGCCCTGCGGAGCTGGGTCGAGTCGTCGCGGGATCATGCAGAGTTTCCGGTCCAGAACCTGCCGTTTGGTGTGTTCTCGCCAAATGGGGAGCCGGCGCGTGGCGGTGTTGCCATCGGCGACGAGATCCTCGATCTGGCGGCGCTTGCCGCGTCCGGTCGTTGCGCTGACATCGCGGAGATCGTTGCGGCGGCAGCCGCGCCGACCCTGAACGGCTTTCTTGGGCTGGGAACGGGTGCGCGCAGGCAACTGAGGGCGCGGCTTTCGGCCCTGTTGGCGGAAGGCTCACCGGCGCAGGCCACGCTGAAACCGATGCTTCATCCGGCTGGGAATTGCATGCTCGGCCTGCCCGCTCGGATCGGCGACTACACGGATTTCTATGCCGGCATCCAGCACGCCCTGAATATTGGCTCACTGTTGCGGCCGGACAATCCGCTGTTGCCGAACTACAAGCACATCCCGATCGGCTATAACGGCCGCGCCTCGTCGGTCCAACCGTCAGACGAGCCCTTCCTGCGCCCCAACGGGCAGCGCAAGCGGCCGGACGAGGCCGAGCCCAGCTTCGGCCCCTGCCGCAATCTCGACTACGAGCTGGAACTGGGCATCTGGATCGGCCCCGGCAATGAGCAGGGTTCGCCCGTGCCGATCGACGAGGCCGATGACCGCATCGCCGGGTTCTGCCTGCTCAACGACTGGTCGGCGCGCGATATCCAGGCCTGGGAATACCAGCCGCTCGGCCCTTTCCTGTCCAAGGGCTTCGCCACGACGATTTCGCCCTGGATCGTCACGTCGGAGGCGCTGGCGCCCTTCCGCAGGGCTCAGGCGCCACGTCCGGAAGGCGATCCGGCGGCCCTGCCCTATCTCAGCCCGGCCGACGCGACCGCGCCCCATGCGCTCGACGTCACGCTCGAGGTCTTCATTGAGACCGCGGCGATGCGCGCGAGCGGGCTGGCGCCGCTCCGGCTCTCGCTCGGCAGCACGCGCGACCTCTACTGGACGCCGGCGCAGTTCGTCGCCCATCACAGCTCGAACGGCTGCAATCTCGAACCGGGCGATCTCTTCGGTTCCGGCACGATCTCCGGCCGCGATCCCGGCTCCTTCGGCAGCCTGATGGAGATCACGCGCGGCGGCCGCGAGCCGATCGCGCTGCCCAATGGCGAAAGCCGGACCTATCTCGCCGATGGCGACGCCATCATCATGAAGGCCAGCGCCCGGCGCGAAGGCTTCGCCGCGATCGGCTTCGGCGAATGCCGGGCTGAGGTGCTGCCGGCTCGCGGCTGAAACCGGTGCCGCTGTCCCCTGCTCTGGTGACAGCGGACGCGGTACAGCTTCGGCATCATCTGATCGACGCTGCCTTCGGGGATCGCATGCAGAAGCGCTTCACACTCGCCGCTTCGGACCAGCCGGGAGATGCCGAGAAGGGCGCTTCCGGCCGGCGTCGCTCCGGCGATGTGTATGAGACCCTGCGCAACGCCATCCTCTCCGGGGAGATCCGGCCGAACGAGCCGCTGATCGAGGCCGATATCGCGGCGGCGCTGGCCGTCAGCCGCACGCCGGTGCGCGAAGCCCTGCAGCGGCTGGCCGTCGAGCAACTCATCGTACCGCGCAGACGCGGCTGGGCGGTGCGCGAGATCACTGCCGTCGAGGCGAGCGAGAATTCGGAGGTCCGCGCAGCGCTGGAGGGCTATGCCGCCAGGCTTGCCGCGGAAAGAGCGACCGATGACGAGATCGCCGCGGTCGCGGCCGTCCATGCCCGCCGTATCGCCAGCAACCCGGCCGACAACCGAACCCGCGTCGAGACCAATCGCGCGTTCCATGGCTTCATCGTCAGCGCCGCCCGCAACGAGAAGCTGCGCGACGCGATCCTGCGTTCGGGCCGGTTCTACTTCAACGGCTCGGTCGCCCGGATGACCTCGCCGGCCGAATTCCGCCTCAGCAACGAGGATCACGAGATCATCCTGCAGGCCTTGCGGGCGCGCGACAGCGACCGGGCCGAGCAGGCGATGCGCAAGCACATCATGCGCACCTTCCATATCTTCCGCGAGCTGTCCTACCCCGCCCATGGCGCGCCCTCGCTGGCGCCGCTGCACGGCTCGGAGGGTTAACCGCCGCGATGTCCCACGCCGCTGTGACAGATGCCCGCCACCGGCCCGCTATGATCCCCGCAGGATCGGGCAGCCATGAGCCGACGACCTCAACGACAAGATAAACCGACGACCAGGGAGAGAGACGATGAGCGTGAACAAGACCGCAGCCGGCCTGACGCTGGCCGCCAGCCTGCTGATCGGGGCCGCAGCCGGCGCGCAGGAGCCGGGCATTACCGACAAGGCGATCAAGATCGGCATCTTCGGCCCGCTGTCGGGCCCGAACATGGCCTATGGCTTCGACGTCGTGAACGCGGCCAAAATGTACTACGACAAGATCAACAAGGAAGGCGGCATCCACGGCCGCAAGATCGAGTACGTCGTCGAGGACGATCGCTGCAACGCCAATGATTTGGTCGCGGCGGTCAAGAAGCTGGTCGAGCAGGAAAACGTCTTCATGCTCAATGGCGGCTCGTGCTCGGCCGCCGTCGTCGCCGCCAAGGACTATGTCGTCCGCAACAAGGTGCCCTACCTGATGCTGAATGCGTCGGGCGACGGCGCACTGTTCCCGCCGACCGACTACATCTTCGGCGCCTATTCGATCTCGCAATATGCCGTCGGCGGCGCGATGGTCGAGTTCGCGGCCAAGCAGTTCGGCGCCAAGAACGTCGCCTATATCAACCATGACGACGCCTATGGCGCCTGGAACCTCGAAGGCTCGAAGAAGGACGCCGAGGTCAACGGCGTGAAGCTCTCGGTCGAGTCGATCAATCCCGGCATCAACGACGTCACCGCGCCCTTCCTGAAAGTCCGCGCCGCCAATCCGGACGCGATCCTGCTGGTCACCTATGCCCGCCCGGCGGCGCTCTTGATCAAGAAGGCGGCCGAGATGGGCTTCAACAAGCCAATCATCCTCTCGGTCACCGGCACGGCCAGCCTCAACCAGCTCGCCGAGAATGTCGGCAAGGACGCGCTCAAGAACTTCTACACGCAGGAAGTGATGATCGACTCCCCCGGCGGCGCCAAGCTGAAGCCGATCTACGACATGTACAAGGCGGCCTATCCGGATCTGGCGGCCAAGCCCGACCATCCGCAGACCTATATGCCCTACGGCATTCCCCCGGCGATGTCGCTGGTCAAGGCCCTGAAGGATGCCGGCCCGAACCCGACCCGCGAGAAGGTGCTCGCCGCGCTGAAGACGCAGGATTTCGACTCGGGCGTCATGGCCGGGCGCATGCAGTTCGGCCCGCAGCAGCGCGCCGCTAACCGCTCGACGATCTTCATCAAGTATGACGGCACGACCATGGCCCCGCTGCCGGGCGTCTTCACCAGCCGCTGGACCTACCAGGCGAAGTGATCGCCCCGTGAGACCGGGTGGCGGCTTTCGCGCCGCCGCCCTTCCCTGACCTGAGCATCGGGCCGGATATGGACCTGCAACTCGCGCTGATCTTCCTGCAACAAGGTATCGCCTCGGGCCTCGTCTCCGGCAGCGTCTATGCCCTGCTGGCGCTCGCCATCGTGGTGATCTTCAAGACCTCGGACGTGCCGAACTTCGCCCAGGGCGAGGTCTTCATGGCGGCGGGCTATGTCGCGCTCTACCTGTTCGTCTTCCAGAAGATGCCGATCTGGGTCGTGCTGCCGGCGACGCTCGTCGTCGCCTTCCTCGCCATGGCGCTGTTCCGCCGCTTTGTGCTCGATCAGGTCGCGAAATCCGCCAAGGACCTCGTCTATCTCGTCATCGCGACGCTCGGCCTGTCCTATGTGCTGAAAGGCTTTGTCCGCCGCACCGGCTTCGGCGACACGCCGCGCTCCTTCCCGGCGCTGGTTCCGACGGATTCCATCATGATCGGCCAGGCCTCGGTGACGATGCTCGATCTCGCGATCTTCGGCACCGCCGTCACGGTGATGGCCGCCTTCTTCTGGATGTTCAACTATACCAAGACCGGCCGGGCCATGCGCGCCGTCGGCATGAACCCCAAGGCCGCGCAGCTCGTCGGCGTCGACTTGCGCCGCTGCCACATGCTGATCTGGGGCCTGTCCGGCGTGATCTCCGCCATCGCGGCGCTATTGATCTCGCCGAAGATCCTGATGACCGCCGATATGGGCTCGATCGTCATGCTCGCCTTCGCGGCAGCAATTGTCGGCGGCTTCTCCAGCCTGCCCGGTGCCGTGGTCGGCGGCTTCGTGATCGGCATCGTCGAAAACATGGTCGGGCTGTTCATCTCGTCGCGCGCCATCGTGCTCGCCCCCTTCCTCGCCATCCTGATCGTGCTCGTCCTGCGTCCGCAGGGCCTGTTCGGCGGGAAGCTGACGATCAAGAAGGTCTAAAGCCCGATGTCGTCACCCCCTCTCGCATCTCCGGCGCCCGTTCGGCGCGCGCTTTCCGGCCCCGCCCTGATCGGGCTCGTGGTGGCCATGATCGTCGCCGTCGCGCTACCCGTCTTCACCACCGGCTATGTCGTCTACATCGCCAACCTGCTGCTGGTCTTCGTCGTGCTCTGCCTCGGCCTGCACATCGTCATCGGCGAGACCGGCCAGTTCTCGATGGCCCATGCCGCCTTCTACGGCATCGGCATCTATGCGAGCGCGCTCGCCAACCGCGCGGTCGACCTGCCCTACCCGGTCGCCATGCTGTTCGGCGCGCTGGTCGCCGGCGCGGTCGGCTTGTTCATCGGCGCGCTCGCGCTGCGGATGCGCGACATCTATCTCGCGCTCGCCACCTTCGCCTTCGGCGAGGCGACGCAGTGGGTCTTCGCCAACTGGGACAGCGTCACCAACGGCCCGAACGGCCTGCGCATCAGCCCGGCCCGGTTCGGCCCGATCGAGATTCTCAGCGACAAGCAGGCCTATCCGTTCGTGCTGTTCTTCTGCCTCCTGATGATCGGGCTCACCGTGGCGATCTCGCGCTCGCGGCTCGGCCGTTCCTTCCGGGCGGTGCGGGAGTCAGAGGTGGCGGCCATGGCGATGGGCATCGACGTGCGGCGCGCCCGCATCGTCTCCTTCGGGCTCTCGGCCGCGATCGCGGGTTTTGCCGGCGGCATGTTCGGCCTGTTCCAGACCTTCATCCACCCGGACAGCCTCGGCTTCCAGACCACGATCCTCGTCCTCACCATGGTCGTCGTCGGGGGGCTCGGCTCGATCGCGGGCGCGATCGGCGGGGCGATCGTGTTCGGGCTTATCTCGGAGGTGCTGCGCCAGGCGCCGCAATACCAGGAGATCATCTACGGCGCGATCCTGATCCTGTTCATGATGTATGCGCCGCGCGGCCTCTTCGCCTTCATCGGCGACCGTATCCGGGAGGCACGTCATGGTCGCTGATAGCGCCGCTGCCTTCCTGAACGTCGAGGGGCTCACCATCCGCTTCGGCGGGCTCACCGCAGTCGGCGGACTCGATATGGCCGTGGCCAAGGGCTCGATCCATGCGCTGATCGGCCCGAACGGCGCCGGCAAGTCGACGACCTTCAACTGCATCTCGCGCTTCTACACGCCGAGTGCCGGGCGCATCACCTATGACGGGCGCGACATCACCCGCATGCCGGCCCGCGAGATGGCGGGCCTCGGCATCGCTCGCAGCTTCCAGAACCTCGAACTCTTCGGCGAGCTCACGGTCTTCGAGAACGTGCTGATCGGCGCGCATGTCCATGCCGGCCGCTCCTGGCGCGACGCGATCAGCGCCCGCCCGCGCGGCATCGTCGAGCATGTCGATGAGTTGCTGGAGCGCACGGGGCTGACCTCCTATGCCCAGACCAAGGCGCGCAATCTCGATTTCGGCCACCAGAAGATGGTCGAGATCGCCCGCGCGCTCGCCATCCGCCCAAAACTCCTGCTGCTCGACGAGCCGGCCGCCGGCCTACGCAACCGCGAGATCGCGGCGCTCGACCGCCTGCTCAGCGAATTGCGCGAGCGCGACGGCATCACGATCCTGCTGGTCGAGCATGTCATGCAGCTGGTCATGTCGATCTCGGACAAGATCACGGTGCTGAGCTTCGGCACCAAGATTGCCGAGGGCACGGCCGCCGAGGTGCGCGCCAACCCGGCCGTGATCGAAGCCTATCTCGGCCGCGAGGCAGCTCAGGAGGCGCACCATGGCTGACCTTCTCGAAATCGACGGCATCTCCGCCGCCTATGGCCGCATCCAGGCGCTCTCGGAGGCCTCGCTCAAGGTGCCGGAGGGGGCGATCGTCGCCCTGCTCGGCTCGAACGGCGCCGGCAAGAGCACGACGCTGAACACCGTCTCGCGGCTCGTGCCTGTGACGAAGGGGCGCATCCGCTTCGCCGGCGAGGAGATCCAGTCCTGGCCGTCGCACAAGGTCGTCTCGGCCGGCGTGCTGCAGGTGCCGGAGGGACGCGAGGTCTTCCGCGACATGAGCGTGCGCGAGAACCTCGACATGGGCGCTTATCGCCGCAATGACGCGGCCGGGATCAAGCGCGACCTCGAGCGGGTCTTCGAGTACTTCCCGAAGCTGCAGGAGCGCCTGCAGCAGAAGGCCGGCACGCTCTCCGGCGGCGAGCAGCAGATGTTGCTGATCGGCCGGGCGCTGATGGCGGGCCCGCGCCTGCTCCTCCTCGACGAGCCCTCGCTCGGCCTCTCGCCGGTGCTGGTACAGCAGATCTTCGCGATCATCGAGCGGCTGAACAAGGACGGGCTCACCATCCTGCTGGTCGAGCAGAACGCGGCGATCGCGCTGGGCTGCTCGAGCTATGCCTACATCCTCGAGAACGGCGAGATGGCCCTCGAAGGTGCATCCGCGAAACTGCGGCAGGACGACAGCGTCCGCCGCACCTATCTCGGCGGCTGAGCCGGGACGCGACACAAACAGGAACCGGCTCATGGCTACGCCGCAGGACAAATCCATCGCTCTCGTCACGGGCGGCGCCCGCGGGATCGGCCGGGCCATCGTCGAGCGGCTCTGCGCCGACGGCTTTTCGGTCGGCATCCTCGACCGCGAGGCGGAGGTCGCGACCGCGCTGGTGAAGGAGCTTGAGGCGCAGGGCCACAGCGTCTTCTTCGAGCCGGTCGACCTTGCCGATCACGCCGGCCTTGCCGCGCTGGCGGAGCGGCTGCCGGTGGCGCAGGCGCTCGTCAACAATGCCGGCATCTTCGAGAACAAGCCGTTCTTCGATCTCGGGGCCGGCGATTTCGGCCGGATGATGGATGTCAACGTCACCGCGCTCTTCCTGCTTTCGCAGGCCGTGGCGCGGCGGATGGAAAAGGGCGGGCGCATCGTCAACATCGCCTCGCGCACCTTCCTGGGCGCCCGCAATCACGCCCATTACGTCGCCTCGAAGGCGGCTGTCGTCGGCCTGACCCGGGCGATGGCGATGGAGCTTCTGCCGCGCGGCATCGCCGTCAATGCGGTGGCGCCGGGCGGGGTCGCGACAGAGATGGTGGCGAAGCAGTCGGAAGAGGCGCGCGCGGCCCTGCTCGCCCAGCAGCCGACGGGAGCGCTCGCGGCGCCAGAGGACATCGCCAACGCCGTCGCCTTCCTGGCCTCGCCGCGCACCCATTTCATCTACGGCCAGGTCCTGCTCGTCGACGGCGGCAAGTCGCTCGGCGGTGGCATGGGCGGCTGAGGGCATGGCGATGAGCGAGAGCTTCGACGAAATCCGCGACGTCGTCGTGGTCGGCTCGGGCGCCGGCGGAATGTCGGCGGCGATCACCGCCGCCAAGGCCGGGCTGGACGTGCTGCTGATCGAGAAGAGCGAGTATGTCGGCGGCAGCACCGCCGTCTCGGGCGGCGCCATGTGGGTGCCCGAGAACCCGCATGCGGCCAAGGCCGGCCATGCCGATACGCGCGAAGCGGCGATGACCTATCTCGAAGCCGTGCTCGGCAACCGCCTGCGGCCGGACCTGATGCGTGCCTTCCTCGATAACGGCCCGGAGATGGTCCGCTTCTTCGAACGCGAGACGGCGCTGAAATTCGAGGCGCGGGCCTATTCGCCGGACTACCAGCCCGAGCAGCCGGGCGCCTCCAAGGGCGGACGGACGATCGATCCCGCGCCCTATGACGGCAACGAACTCGGCGCCGATTTCGCCCTGCTGCGCCCGCCCCTGAAGGAATTCACCGTGCTTGGCGGCATGATGGTGAACCGCAAGGATATCGACGCGCTGGTCGGCCGCTTCCGCAACCTCGCGAACTTCAAGCATAGCGCGAAGCTGCTGATCCAGTACGGGCTCGACCGCCTGCGCCATCCGCGCGGCGCGCGCCTGCTGATGGGCAATGCGCTTGCGGGACGCCTGCTGAAATCGGCGCGGCAGGCGGGCGTCGATATCCGCACGCAGACGCCGGCCGGCGCGCTAGCCCTCAAGGACGGCTCTGTCATCGGCCTCACCGTCAAGGGCCCGCAAGGCGAGCGCCGCATCGGCGCACGGCGCGGCGTCGTGCTGGCGAGCGGCGGCTTCCCGGCCAATGCCGCGATGCGGGGCGAGCACATGCCGCATGCGGATGTCCATCGCTCGATGGCGCCGAAGACCGATACCGGCGACGGCATCAATCTCGGCCTCGCGGCCGGCGGCGCCCTGCGCGACGACAATATCGGCGCGGCCTTCTGGACGCCGGTCTCGGTGCTGAAGAAGCCGGATGGCAGCGAGGTGCAGTTCCCGCACCTGATCCTCGACCGCGCAAAGCCCGGCCTGATCGCCGTCGACGGCCAGGGCCGCCGTTTCGTCAACGAGGCGACCTCCTATCACGGTTTCGTCGAGGCGATGCATGCGAGCGGTGCCGTGCCCACCTTCCTCGTCTGCGACAGTGATTTCCTGCGCAAATACGGGCTCGGCCTCGTCCATCCCGGCCTCAAGACGCCGAAGGCCTTCGTCGAAGCCGGCTACCTGTTCGAGGGTGATAGCGTCGCCGCGCTGGCCGGGCGCATCGGCGTGCCGGCCGCGGCGCTGGCGGAAGCCATCGCCGGCATGAATGCCGCCGCGCGCTCCGGCACGGATGCCGCCTTCGGCAAGGGTTCCAGCGAGTACAACCGCTATCTCGGCGACCCCAACCACAAGCCCAATGCTTGCCTCGGGCCGATCGAGACCGCGCCCTTCTATGCCGTGAAGGTCTGGCCCGGCGATATCGGCACCGCGACCGGCCTGACCTGCGACCCGCAGGCGCGCGTGCTCGGCCGCGACGAAAAACCTGTCGGCGGGCTCTATGCCTGCGGCAACGACATGAATTCGATCATGGCCGGCGCCTATCCCGGCGCCGGCATCACGCTCGGCCCCGCGCTCACTTTCGGCTTCATCGCCGGGCGGGCGCTCGCCTCCGAGCCTGACCGCCTGCCGCGCTGAGAAAGGCACTCCGATGAAGCTCTACCAATCCGCCACCTCGCCCTTCGTCCTCAAGGTCCGGATCGCCGCCGCCGAGCTCGGCCTGCTCGACCGGATCGAGATGCTGGACGTCTCGCAGGAGTACAAATCCGGCGGGCCATTGGCGCGCGAGCAGAACATCATCAAGACCAACCCGCTCGGCCAGGTGCCGACCCTGCTGCTGGAGGACGGCACGGCGATCGCCGACAGCCGCGTCATCTGCGAATATCTCGACGGGCTCGGCGGCGGCTCGCTGTTCCCGGCGGAGCCCAAGGCGCGCTGGAACACCCTGACCGAGCAGAGCTATGGCGACGGCCTGCTCGATGCGGCGCTGGCCGCGCGCTACGAGGGCCTGCTGCGCAGCGAGGAACAGCGCTGGCAGCGCTGGATCGACGGGCAGCTCGCCAAGGTCCATGCCACGCTCGACCTGATCGAGGGTAAGGCGGCCGGCTTCGGGGACCGCGTCGATATCGGCACGATCACCTTCTATTGCGCGCTGGCCTATCTCGACCTGCGCTTCGCCGACCTGAACTGGCGCGAGGGTCGGCCGCAGGCCGCCGCCTGGTTTGCCAAGATCGGCGAGCGCCCCGCCTTCGGCGGCCAGAAGCTGGGCTGAGGCCAGAGCGAGCGGGAGGCGGCGATGGGTGCGAATCTCGGGCTGGCTGGCCGGACCGTCCTGATCACCGGCGGCGCCTCCGGCATCGGGCGTGAATGCGCGCTGGCGCTGGCCCGCGAAGGCGCGGCCGTTGCCATTGCGGATGCGAATGAGCATGGCGCGGCTCAAACGGTTCGCGAGATCGAGGCGCTTGGCGTCCGTGCGCTTGCGGTCAGCTTCGACGTGCGCAGTCCGACGGCGACCGAAACCGCGATCGAGGCGATCGAGCGCGATCTCGGCCCGCTCGACGGGCTGATCACGGCGGCCGGCATCTCCCGCCCTGCCCCGGCGACCGAACTCGCCGCCGAGAGCTGGGAGGCGGTGATCGGCGTCAATCTCTCCGGCACCTTCTATTCCTGCCAGGCGGCGGGCCGACGCATGGTCGCGCGCGGGCGCGGCGCCATCGTCACGATCGGCTCGGTCTCCTCGCTCGGCGGCCAGTCCGGCCGGGCGCATTACTGCGCCTCGAAGGCCGGCGTCGTCGGGCTGACCCGCGACCTCGCCGTCGAATGGGGCTCGCATGGTGTCCGGGTGAACTGCATCGGCCCGAGCGCGACCGATACGCCGATGATCCGCCGCGGCATCCCCGAAAGCTTCGTCTCCGGCGTGATGGAGGATCGCACGCCGCTGGGGCGGCTGGCGCAGCCCTCCGAGGTCGCCTCGGTCTGCCTGTTCCTGCTCTCGGACCTTGCGAGTTACGTCAACGGCGCGCTGATCATGGCTGATGGCGGCGTCTCGGCCGGCTTCTTCACGCGCGGCCATGGCCGCGATTTCTCGTCCAAGGCCCTGCTCGCGCAGGGCGTCTACAGCGAATGAACCGGAGACCGACATGAGCAAGCTCGCCCTCGTCACCGGCGCCGGCCGCGGCATCGGCGCGGCGATCGCCCAGAAGCTCGCGGCCGATGGCTGGCGCGTCGCCGTCTGCGACCTGACGAAGGAGCCGGCGGCAGCAGTCGCGAGCGCCCTGCCCGGCTCCGGCCATAGCGGCTGGGCGGTCGATGTTTCCAGCGAGTCTTCCGTCGAGGCACTGTTCGATGCGGTCGAGGCGGCGCATGGCCCCGTCACCGGGCTGGTCTGCAATGCCGGCGTGCTGCTGATGGCGGCTGATGGCGAGCGGCCGACCATCTTCGACATGACGCTCGACGACTGGGAGAAGACCCATGCCGTCAACACGCGCGGCGTCTTCCTCAGCATCCGCGCCTATGCGCGCCGGCGCCGGGCGCTGCCGGTCGAAGGCGGGCGCGTCACCACGACGAGTTCGGTCGCGGCCGAGCTCGGCGGCTATCGCGGTTCGGCCAGCTACATCTCGTCGAAATCGGCGATCCTCGGCTTCACCAAGGCGATGGCGCGCGAACTCTCCTCGCTCGGCATCACCGTGAACTGCGTCGCGCCCGGCGTGATCGACGCGCCGATGCTGGCCGCCGCGACGCCGCGCTCGGCCGCGCCGGGCTCGATGGATGCGCTGGCGCAGGCCGTGCCGCTCGGCCGGCTCGGCTCACCGGAGGATATCGCCGGGGCCGTGTCCTTCCTGCTCTCCGAGCAGGCCTCATACGTCACCGGCGCGACGATCGACGTCAATGGCGGCTACCGAATGGCCTGACGAGGAAACCCGACATGATCCTGCACGGCTATTTCCGCTCCTCGGCCGCCTGGCGCACGCGCATCGCCTTCAACCTCAAGGGCGTGGCGCCGCAGAGCGCGATCCACAACCTGCGCGACGGCGCCCAGAACGAGCCGGCCTATGCGGCGATCAACCCACAGAAGCTGATCCCGGCGCTGGAGCTCGACGACGGCACCGTGCTGACGCAATCGCTCGCGATCATCGGCTGGCTCGATCGCGCGATGCCGCAGCCGCCGCTCTTCCCGACGGACAATGTGCTACGCGCCCACGTCGAGGCCTTCGCTCTGGTCATCGCCTGCGAGACCCATCCGTTCCAGAACCCGAAGATCCAGAAGCGCCTGCGCGGCAAGGGCTTTTCGGAAGCGGATGTGCAGGGCTGGCTTGCCGCCGCGATGAGCGAGGGCCTTCGCGCCTGCGAACAACTGATCCACGACCGGCCCGGCCCGTTCTGCTTCGGCGAGGCGCCGACATTGGCCGATATCTGCCTCGTGCCGCAGATCGGCAGCGCGCGGCGCTACGGGATCGACCTTGCACCCTATCCGAGGCTCGTCGCGATCGACGCGCATTGCGCCACCCTGCCCGCCTTCATCGCGGCAAGACCCGACCAGCAGCCGGACGCCACCTGAGCCGGCTCACATCAGGATGCGCATCAGCTCGTTCTGCGAGGAGATGCCGAGCCGGGCATAGGCGCGCTTGCGATAGGTCAGGACGGTGTTGATGCCGACGCCGAGTTCGAGCGCGATGCCCTCGGAGGTCAGGCCGGCGGCGACGAGCGCGCAGACATCGCGCTCGCGCTTCGACAGCTCCGGCGCAGCCTTTTCCAATCGGGCATGGAAACCCTTGGCCGCGCCACGGCCGCCCGCCGGCTTCGTCACCTCGTAATGGCGCCAGAGCGCCGCCATCAGCAGCGGCGCACTCTCGACGAGATTGGCGATCTCCGCTTCCCCGAAGCTCTCCTTGCGGCGGCGATAGATGCTGAGCCGCATCGTGCCGCCCTTGCGGCGCTGCAGCAGCGAGAAGCGCTCCGACAGCCCGACCGAGAGATAGCATTCGCTGCGATAGGCCGAGCTTTCGATGTCGCCGGCCTTCATCCGCACGCCCCAGCAACCGGCCTCGTCGCCCTCGTCGAGCGCGATCGCGTTGGCCGGATCGGCGCGCCAGTGCCGGGAGACATACCGGCGGGCGATCTCGAGCGCCGGCTGCCCGGAATTGTAGTGGTTCTCGGCCAGCAGCGTATGGACCTCGCCGTCGGGACCCGCGACGAAGGCGGTAACGATCTCGGTGTCGGTGAAGCGGCGCGCGATATCGAACAGGCCGCTGGAAAAATCGGAGCGGCCGACGCTCTCGATCACGCGCGGCATGGTCGCCAGGATACTGCGCGCGGCGACAGCCTGCCGAATGGCCACGAGCTGCATTCGAACCTCCCGCCGGCCCCTCTTTCAGCCCGGCGTGCAGCCGGCGGCGGAGGCCGTTTCAGGCTCACAGCGTTAACAGTATCCAACTTCGCATGCAAACTTTCGGATGAGACCGCGATGCTTCTGAATGGCGCAATCAGCCGACCAGGCCGCGCTCCAGCGCTGTCTCGATGCAGCCATGGATATGGCCGTGCAGCAGCTTTTGCGCCTGGACTGCGTCGCGGTTGAGCGCGCAGTGCAGCAGGGCCTTGTGGTCCTCGGTCGATGTCGGGCCCCAGAAGATGAAGAACACCATCTGGTAGCGCAGGTAGCGGTCATAGATGCCGGCATGAAGATTGAGCAGCGCCTTTGAGCCGCAGGCCGAGACCAGCGCCTGATGGAACTCGAAATCGTAGCGCTTCCAGGCCTGCGTGCCGGCTTCGTCGCCCGCGAGCAGGCGCTGTTCCATCCGGGCGAGCTTGTGATGGGCGGCGACGACGCGCCCTTCCCACTCGACATCGCCAGCCTCGAAGGATTGCGCCAGGGCATTGCTCTCGATCAGCAGGCGCAGATCGGCGAGTTCCTTGAGGTCAGTTGCCGAACAGGGCGCGACCTGGAAACCACGCTGCCCTTCCGCGACCACGAGCCCCTCCGGCGCCAGCCGGTTCAGGATCTCGCGCAAAGTGCTGATGCCGACGCCGTAGACCGCCTTCAAACGGTCGAGCGTCAGGCGCTGGCCGGGCTGGAGCACGCCGAAGACGATGTCGTGCTTGATGCGTTCATAGGCCTGCTCGCCGGTCGAGAGAACCGGGATCTCCTCGCCACCGATCTCGAATGCTGCGTCCGTCATGCCGCTCCGCCCTGTCTCGCAACGTTCCTGCCAGCCGCAGCGACCAACCGCAAGGCCGTCAATTGCGTCTGCATGGATTAGCAGATGATTTTCTAAATATCAGTTGATCTTGTTTCCATCCTGTATCACGTTCGCCTCAGGAAACGCGAGCGAAGCCGTCAGAGCATCGCCCCGGGAGGTCGTCATGTCGGAGAAGGAAGAGCCTGCCCGCACGCCAGCGGGAGGCGCGGCTGCATCGCGCCGCCTCTACATCCTGAACGGCCCCAACCTGAACCTGCTCGGGCAGCGTGAGCCGCATATCTACGGCTCGACCACGCTGGCCGAGATCAAGGGGCGCTGCGAGGCGAAGGCGGGTTCGCTCGGATTTTCGGTCGATTTCCGCCAGACCAATTTCGAGGGCGAACTGGTCGAGAGCGTGCATCAGGCGCGGCTGGAGGCCTGCGGGATCATCGTCAACCCCGCCGGTTACACGTTCACCTCGATCGCCTTGCTCGACGCGCTCAAGATGTTCGACGGCCCGAAGATCGAACTGCACATCTCGAATGTACATGCGCGCGAGAGCATCTATCACAACTCGCTGGTCTCGCGGACGGCGACCGGCATCATCATTGGCATGGGCGCCGCCGGCTACGAACTCGCCATCCAGGCGATGGCCGGCCTCGTCGCGGCGCGGAATTGACGGCGATGTCTTCGTCTGCCCCTCCCGGCAAGGCCTCAGGCGCGCAGCATGCGCAACACCGTGTCGATCGCGGCAGCACGGCGGCGAACCAGCGCCTCGGGCGCGCCCATGTCGTGACCGAAGACCTGACGGATGCTGGCGCGGTTGGAGACGTTGTAGAAGGCGAGCGCGCTGATCGTCAGGTGGATGTCGAGCGCCTCGATGCCCGGTCGGAACAGCCCCGCCGCGACGCCGCGCTCATAGGCCTCCCGGATCATGTCGATGGCCGAGAGATTGAGCGACGCGATCCGGTCCGAGGTCGCGAGATGGCGGGCATGGTGGATGTTCTCGACCATGACGAGCCGCACGAAATCCGGGTTCTCGGCGTGATAGTCGAAGGTGAAGCCGGCCAGCAACGTCATCGCCTCCACCGGCGGCAGGCTCGCGAGATCGAGGCTGCGCTCGAAGCCGCGGATGCGCTCGTACATCTCCTCGAGGACGGCGCGGTAGAGCCCCTCCTTGTCCCCGAAATAATAGTAGATCATCCGCTTGCTGGTCGCGGTCCGGGCCGCGATCTCGTCGACCCGCGCGCCGCTCAGGCCGTTCTCGACGAACTCCTCCTTTGCAACCGCCAGGATGTTGCGGCGCACGCCTTCCGGGTCCTGCGTCCAGGAGGCCGGCCTGCGGCCCGCTCCCTTCGAGGCCGACGCTGCTTTGGTCATGCTTCACCCACGCGAAAACCAGCCCGGACACTAGGGCGAACGCATCGAAATGGACAAGACGGTACATTGCGCTTGACCAAATGAACTAGATGGTACAATTAACATGACGCCGGCAGAGCGCAAGCCGGCGAGCCTGAAGGCCAAGGCACCCGACGAGAGGTGCCGCGACTGCAGACGGGAGCCGGATCGACCCCTTCGAGAAGGTCGACCGCAACTGCATCGGACCGAGAAGCGGAAGCCGCTTTCCGGATGAATCCGACGCAATGCCAAGGAGATAGATCATCGTTCTCGCGCTCCATGGAGCGCGCGATGATCTAGGGAGCGCCATGAACTACAAGCTCGATTTCACGCCGGTGATCGACGGGATGCCAGCCCTGCTGATGGGCTGCCTCGGCACGTTCCTGCTCGCGATCTGCGGCATGGCGCTGGCCATCGTCATCGGCATCGGCGGCGTGATCCTGCGCGACTCGAAAATCGCGCCGGTGCGCTGGGCGGTGAAGGCCTTCGTCGAGGTGATCCGCAACACGCCCTTCCTGGTCCAGATCTTCTTCATCTATTTCGCGCTGCCGCTGGCGGGCCTGCGGCTCGACCCGACGCCGACCGCGATCATCGCGCTCGGCATCAATGGCGGCGCCTATGCCATCGAGATCATCCGCGGCGGCGTCCAGTCGATCGACAAGGGCCAGATCGAGGCCGGCCTCGCACTCGGCCTGCACAAGGCCCAGGTCTTCCGGCTGATCGTGCTGAAGCCGGCACTCAGGGCGATCTTCCCCTCGCTTACCAGCCAGTTCGTGCTGCTGACACTGACCACCTCCATCGCCTCGGCGATCTCGGCTTACGAACTGACCTCGGTGGCGCAGCGGATCGAATCCGACAGTTTCCGCTCCTTCGAGGTCTACGGCACGATCACGCTGTTCTACCTCGTGATCTCCTGGGTGATGATGCGCTTCTTTTCGGCGATCTCGACCCGTTACTTCAGCTATCCGGTGAAGTGAGGGCGCGATGGGATCGAACGAATTCCTCTTCCTGCTCACCGGCCTGAAATGGACCGTGCTGCTCTCGCTGGTCGGCTTCGTCGGCGGCGGCGTGTTCGGGCTCGCGATCGCATTGATGCGGGTTTCCGGCAGGCCGCTGATGGAGCGGATCACCTCGGGCTATATCGCCCTGTTCCAGGGCACGCCGCTGCTGATGCAGCTCTTCGTGGTCTATTACGGCCTCGCGCTGGTCGGGCTGAAGCTCGATGCCTGGGTCGCGGTCGCGATCGGCTTCACGCTCCATGCCAGCGCCTATCTCGGCGAGATCTGGCGCGGCTCGATCGAGGCAGTGCCCAAGGGCCAGACCGAGGCCGCCAAGGCGCTAAGCCTGTCCTATGTCTCCCGCATGCGCGACGTCATCCTGCCGCAGGCGATCCGCATCTCGCTGCCGGCGACGATCGGCTTCCTCGTCCAGCTCATCAAGGGCACCTCGCTCGCCGCCATCGTCGGCTTCACCGAGCTGACGCGCGCCGGAAACATCGTCTCGAACCAGATTTTTCAGCCGCTTCTCGTCTTCGGGATCGTCGGCATCCTCTACTTCCTGCTGTGCTGGCCGCTCTCGCTCTACGGCTCGCATCTGGAACGCCGCATGTCCATCGCCGCGCGCTGACCCCGTTCACCGCCTGAACCAACCACCAAGCACAACAGAGGGAGAGAAACATGACGAAGATGAAGACCACCCGCCGCAGCGTTCTCATCGCCGGTGCCGCCGCGCTTGCGATACCGGCCGTGCTCGGCAGCCCTGCCCTTGCGGTCACTCCGGCCGAGATCAAGGCCAAGGGCAAGATCGTCGTCGGCATCCAGGGCGACAACCCGCCGTGGGGCTTCGTCACCAGCGCCGGCAAGCAGGACGGGCTCGACGCCGATATCGCGACGCTCTTCGCCAAGGAGCTCGGCGTGCAGGTCGAGTTCGTGCCGCTCGAGGTCAACAACCGCATTCCGGCCCTGACCACCGGCCGCGTCGACGTGCTGTTCGCGACCATGGCGATGCTGCCGGAGCGCGCCAAGGCCGTGCAGTTCTCCAAGCCCTATGTCGCCAACACCATCGTGTTCATCGGCCCGAAGAAGGACAAGATCACCACCAACGAGGACATGGGCCGCTACACGATCGGCGTCGCCAAGGGCGCGGCGCAGGACACGCAGGTGACCAAGAACGCGCCGGCCAACACCACGATCCGCCGCTATGACGGCGATGCGCCCTCGATCCAGGCGCTGGTCTCCGGCCAGGTCCAGGCGATCGGCGGCAACATCTTCTACATGCAGCGCATCGAGCAGGGCCGCCCCGGCGAGTTCGAGAACAAGCTCGAATTCCAGAACCTCTACAACGGCGCCTGCACCCGCCTCGGCGAGAAGGAGATCAACGCGGCGATCAACAGCTTCATCGACAAGATCAAGGCCAATGGCGAGTTGCAGAAGATCTATGACAAGTGGATGAAGGTGCCGGTGCACAAGTTCCCGGACAGCCTCGAAGGCATCACCTTCACCGCAAGCTGAGCGTTGGATCGCCGCGCGTCCTACCGGACGCAAAGCGGCGATCCAACTCTTTGTTTTGGCATCAGAATTCTCCGAAAGTGGAAGCCCTTTTTCGGTCCGATGCCGAGAAACGAGGTCAGGGCCATGCACCAGCCAGCCGTCCAGAACGCCGCTTCGGCGGACGCCATTATCGCCATGACGCATGTCGAGAAATGGTATGGCGAGTTCCAGGCCCTGAGCGATATCAACCTTTCGGTCCGCAAAGGCGAGCGCATCGTGCTTTGCGGGCCGTCCGGTTCCGGCAAGTCGACGCTGATCCGCTGCATCAACCATCTGGAGACTTACCAGAAGGGCGAGATCAGGGTCGGCGGCACGAAGCTCGGCGACGACGCCAAGACCATCGACGCGGTGCGCCGCGAGGTCGGCATGGTCTTCCAGCATTTCAATCTGTTCCCGCACATGACGGTGCTGGAGAACTGCATGCTGGCACCGATGCGTTCGCTCGGTGCGAGCAAGGCGGAGGCCGAGGCCACCGCCCGCCACCTACTCGGCCGCGTGAAGATCTTGGAGCAGGCCGGGAAATACCCGGCCCAGATCTCGGGCGGCCAGCAGCAGCGCGTCGCCATCGCCCGCGCGCTCTGCATGAAGCCCAAGGTCATGCTGTTCGACGAGCCGACCTCGGCGCTCGACCCCGAGATGGTCAAGGAGGTGCTCGACACGATGATCGGCCTCGCCGAGGAGGGCATGACCATGATCTGCGTCACCCATGAGATGGGTTTCGCCCGCCAGGTGGCGAACCGGGTCATCTTCATGGCCTCGGGCGCCATCGTCGAGGAGGCTCCGCCCGAGGAGTTCTTCCACAACCCGCGCCATGAGCGGACCCGGAAGTTTCTCGGCGAAATCCTGCACAAGTGAGGAGCGCCTCGATGGCTCCGGTGAAGATCGCGGTGATGGGGGCAGGCCTGATCGGCAAGCGCCACGCCGCCCATGTCCGGGCCGAGCCCGGCGCCGTCCTCTCGGCGATCATCGATCCCGACCCAGCCGGCAAGGCCTTCGCCGCGGAGATCGGTGTCGCCTGGTATCCGGGCTTCGGCGCCCTCCCCGCCGCCGAGAAGCCGGATGGTGTCATCGTCGCGACGCCGAACCAGCACCACGTCGCCAACGGGCTGGAGCTGGTTGCAGCCGGCGTCCCCATGCTGGTCGAAAAGCCGCTGGCGGACAGCGTCGACAGCGCCCGCAAGCTGGTTCATGCCGCAGAGGCGGCCAATGTGCCGCTCCTCGTCGGCCATCACCGCCGCCACAACCCGATGATCCGGAAGGCGCGCGAGGCGATCGATGCCGGCCGGCTCGGCCGCATCCTGACGCTCAGCGGCCAGTTCTGGCTGGTGAAGCCGGATGATTATTTCGACGTCGGCTGGCGCCGGCAGGAAGGCGCCGGGCCGATCCTGATCAACCTGGTCCACGATATCGACCTGTTCCGCTATCTCTGCGGCGAGATTGTTGGCGTGCAGGCGCTCAGCTCGAATGCTGTGCGCGGCAACCCGGCCGAGGAGACTGCCGTCGCGATCCTGCGTTTCGCCAATGGCGCGCTCGGCACGGTCAGCGCCTCCGACACCGTCGTCTCGCCCTGGAGCTGGGAGCTAACCACCGGCGAGAATCCGGCATACCCGCAACAAGATCAGTCCTGCTACCAGATCGGCGGCACGCATGGCTCGCTGACGATCCCAGCGCTCGAACTCTGGAGCCACAGCGACAAGCGCGGCTGGTGGGAGCCGCTCCAGCGCGAGCGCATCCCCTTCGTTCCCGAGGACCCGTTGCAGGCGCAGGTCCGGCATTTTTGCGCCGTGATCCGTGGCGAAGAAGAACCGCTCGTCTCCGGCCGCGAGGGGCTGGCGACGCTCGCCGTCATCGAGGCGGTGAAGCGGGCGGCGCGCAGCGGCGCTCCGGTCGAGATCGCCCCCGAGCCGGCTCCTGCGAGGGCGGGCGCATGATCAAGGGCACGACGCGATTGATCGGCCATATCGGCTACCCGACCGAGAGCTTCAAGGCGCCGATGATCTACAACCCCTATTTCCAGCGCGAGGGGATCGACGCCGTCGTCGTGCCGATGGGCTGCCGCAGCGAGGACTATCCCGATTTCCTGAAGCTGTTCTTCCGCTTGTCCAACGCCCATGGCGCGCTGGTGACGATGCCGCACAAGGTCACCACGACCGGGCTCGTCGACGTGCTCTCGCCGACCGCCGCGATCGCCGGCGCCTGCAATGCGGTGCGGCTCGAAGCCGATGGCCGGCTCAGCGGCGACATGTTCGACGGCGAGGGCTTCGTGCGCGGCGTGCTGCGCAAAGGGCGCACGCTGGATGGCACCCGCGCGCTCGTCGTCGGTGCTGGCGGAGTCGGCTCGGCAATCGCTGCTTCGCTGGCGAAGGCCGGTGTCGCAGAGCTCAGCCTGTTCGACAGGCTGGCGGTGGCAGCCGAGGAACTTGGGCAGCGATTGATCGCCCACTACCCTGCCCTTCACGTCACCACGGGGTCGAACGACCCGGATGGCTTCGAGATCGTCGTCAACGCGACGCCGCTCGGCATGAAGCCCGGCGATCCGCTGCCGGTCGACATCGCCCGCCTGCCCACCTCCGCCTTCGTCGGCGAAGTGGTGATGGCGCAGGAGATCACCCCGTTCCTCGCTGCGGCCCGCGCGCGCGGCTGCGCCGTGCAGGTCGGCACCGACATGCTGTTCGAGCAGATTCCCGTCTATCTGGAGTTCTTCGGCCTGCCGTCGACCACGGCCGAGGACCTGCGCGCCGTTGCGCGACTGGCCTGAGAGGAGGCACGCCGTGATTCCATCGATCGCCACCGTCTGCGTTTCGGGGACGCTCCAGGAGAAGCTGGAGGCCATCGCGGCTGCGGGCTTCAAGGCCGTCGAGATCTTCGAGAACGACCTGATCGCCTTTCCCGGCTCGCCGACGGAAGTCCGGCGCATCTGCGCCGATCTCGGCCTGACCATCGTCACCTGCCAGCCCTTCCGCGATTTCGAGGGTATGCCGGAGGGGCGCCGCCAGCGCGTCTTCGACCGGGCCGAGCGCAAGTTCGATCTCCTGCAGGAATTGGGCACCGACCTGCTCTTCGTCTGCTCGAGCGTCTCGCCGGAAGCCCTGCCCGGCATCGACAGGCTTGCCGCCGATTTCTCCGAACTCGGCGAGCGTGCCGGGCGGCGGGGCCTGCGCGTCGGCTACGAGGCGCTGGCCTGGGGGCGGCATGTCTTCGACTATCGCGACGCCTGGGAGATCGTGCGCCGCGCCAACCGGCCGGAGGTCGGGATCATCCTCGATTCCTTCCATATCCTGGCACGCGGGCTCGATCTTTCGGCGATCGGCTCGATCCCGCGCGACAGGATTTCGATGGTGCAGATGGCCGATGCGCCGCTGCTGCAAATGGACCCGCTCTCCTGGAGTCGGCACTGGCGCTGCCTGCCGGGCCAGGGCGACCTCAACCTTTCCGGCTTCATGCGCGCGCTGGCGGCGACCGGCTATGACGGCGTGCTCTCGCTGGAGATATTCAACGACCGCTTCCGCGCCGGCTCGGCCCGCTCGGTGGCGCTCGACGGGCATCGCTCGCTGATCTGGCTGCTCGACGAGACCGCGAGGCAGGTCGGCAAGCCGGTGCCCGGCGCCGTGCCGATGCCGCCGCCAGCCCCGGTCGAGGCGGTCGAGTTCATCGAGTTCACGGTGTCGGAGGCCGAGCGGCCGGGCTTCGAGCAGCTGCTGCGGGCGCTCGGATTCGCGCGCTCCGGCGCGCATCGCTCCAAGGATGTCGATCTCTGGCGCCAGGGCGATATCCGCATCGTCCTCAACAGCGAGGCCGATGGCTTCGCCCATAGCTACCAGATCACCCATGGCACCTCGGTCTGCGCGCTCGCCTTGCGAGTGCCGGACGCGCAGGCCGCGATCGCTCGCGCCAAGGCCCTGCTCGACGTGCCTCATGCCGGCGCAATCGGGCCGGGCGAGCTCGACATCCCGGCCGTGCGCGGGCTCGGCGGCAGCTTGCTCTATTTCCTCGACCAGGCCTCGTCGCTCGGCCGCTGGGCGGAGGTCGACTTCGAGGCGACCGGCGAAGCCCCGGACAATGCGGGGCTCACCGGCGTCGATCATGTCTCGCAGAGCATGCAGTACGAGGAGATGCTGACCTGGCTCCTGTTCTATTCCTCGCTGTTCGAGACGCGGAAGACGCCGAGCCAGGCTGTGCTCGACCCCGGCGGCGTGGTCCAGAGCCAGGTCATCGAAAGCGGCCTCGACGGCAGGAATGGCCATGGCCTCAGGCTCATCCTCAACGGCTCGCAGAGCCACCGCACGCTCTCGGCCCGCTTCATCACCGATTTCTTCGGCTCGGGTGTGCAGCACATCGCCTTCGCGACCGATGACATCGCCGCGACCGTCAGGCGGCTGGTTGCCAATGGCGTCGCCATGCTACCCATCCCCGAGAACTATTATGACGACCTCGAAGCCCGGTCCGACCTGACGGGCGAGGAGATCGACGCGATGAAGGCGCTGAACATCCTCTATGACAGCGATGCCGGTGGCGCGTTCCGGCAGGCCTATACCCAGACGCTGGATGGCGGGCTGTTCTTCGAGATCGTCCAGCGCGACGGCTATGCCGGCTATGGCGCCGCCAATGCCGGCATCCGGCTCACGGCGCAATCCAGGCTCGCGCGCCCGATCAGCGTTCCCGCGCCGAGCCATGGCTGAGGAGAAACCTGTCGCTATGAGCAGCCTGATCTTTCCCTATGCGGGGCTCGATGCCGGGCAGCCCGCCTCTCTTTCCCCGGATTACCGTTCGACCGTGGCGCGCAGCCCGCGTCAGGCGCCGATCGCGATCCCGCAGACGCTGACCGAGGTGACCGGGCCGAGCGACTGGTCGCGCCTGATGGGTCCGGCCATGGCCGACCTCACCACACAGCACAAGGCCGAGCCGCAGGGCCAACGCATCGTCGTCAGCGGCCGAGTGCTCGACGAGCAGGCCCGCCCGGTGCCGAACACCGTCGTCGAGATCTGGCAGGCCAATGCCGCCGGCCGCTACATCCACGCCAAGGACGACTGGCCGGCCCCGCTCGATCCGAATTTCACCGGCGTCGGCCGCGTGATCACCGACGGTGAGGGCCGCTATCGCTATGTCACGATCCGGCCCGGCGCCTATCCCTGGGGCAATCACAAGAACGCCTGGCGCCCCGCCCATATCCATCTCTCGCTGCTCGGCCCGGCCTTCGCGACGCGGCTGGTCACGCAGATGTATTTCCCCGACGATCCGCTGATCGAGATCGACCCGATCGCGAATGCCGTGCCGATGCCCTATCGCCAGCGCATGGTCTCGCGCTTCGACATCGGCACCACCGAGCCGAACTGGGCGCTGGGCTATGTCTTCGACATCGTGCTCAAGGGACGCGACCAGACGCCGTTCGAGGACGATCATGACGACGACCACTGATCTGGAATCGCGCAACGCCGCGCCGCGGCAGGACAGCCAGGACCCGTCGATCTTCGGGCAGACGCCGTGGCAGACGGTCGGCCCCTATTTTCATTACGGCCTGCCCTGGAAGGGCGGTGCCGATCTCATCGGCCGTTCCGATATGGGGGCCCGCCCCGACCTGATGCCGCCGGAGCATTTCCTGCTCTCGGGCTCGAACGTTTCGGGCATGCCCGAGGGCGAGGTCATCGCACTCGCCGGTTGCGTCTATGACGCCGACGGCAAGCCGATCGAGGACGCGATGATCGAGATCTGGCAGGCGAACGCGAATGGCCGCTATGCCAGCCCGGACGACGACCGCGCCGACGTGGCGCTCGACCGGCATTTCGTCGGCTTCGGCCGCGCCTCGACCGACAAGGACGGCATGTTCCGTTTCCGCACGATCCGCCCCGGCCGCGTCTCCGGCCCCGGCAACAGCCTGCAAGCGCCGCATATCGCGCTCTCGGTCTTCGGCCGCGGCTTGCTGAAGCGCCTGCCGACCCGGCTCTATTTCGCCGATGGCGAGGGCAACGAGACCGATCCGATCCTCGCGCTGGTGCCGGAAGCGCGCCGCCACACCTTGATCGCCCAGCGCAAGCCGGACGGCACCTGGTGGCTCGACATCAACTTGGCGGGCGAGAACGAGACGGTGTTTTTCGATTTGTAGAGGCGCGTGGTCATGCTCGCCCTTGTGGCGAGCACCCACGTCTTGAGCACCGCACTGCATCGACGAAGACGTGGATGGTCGGGACAAGCCCGACCATGACGGCGGCAGCGTATCGCGAGGCTGGTTCGCCTCCCTTTCAGGCCGCCTTCTTCCTTTCGGCAATCCGCGCGAGATCGGTCAGCAAACGGCGCGTCGCCTTCAGGCGCTGCTCGACCGTGTCGAAATCGTTGATGAAGACGACGCGCATGTCGGGGCGCACCTTGGCCAGCGTGCCCTGCTTGGCGACGAAGCTCACCAGCCCTTCCGGATTGGCGAACTCGTTGTTGCGGAAGGCGACGATGATGCCCTTCGGCCCGGCCTCGACCTTCTCGACATTGGCGCGCTTGCAGAGCGCCTTGATCGCGACGATCTCCAGGAGCTGGTTGACCTCCTCAGGCAGCGGGCCGAAACGGTCGACCAGTTCGGCGCCGAACGATTGCAACTCGGCATCGTCGTCCATGGTCGAGAGGCGCTTGTAGAGCGTCAATCGCAGCGTCAGGTCGGCGACATAGTGCTCGGGGATCATGACGGGCGCGCCGACCTGGATCGCCGGCGACCACTGTGTTTCCGTCTCGAACTCGATGCCGGCCTTGAGCGCGGCGACTGCCTCCTCCAGCATCTGCTGGTAGAGCTCGTAGCCGACCTCCTTGATATGGCCGGATTGCTCGTCGCCGAGCAGGTTGCCGGCGCCTCTGATATCGAGATCGTGGCTGGCGAGCTGGAAGCCGGCGCCGAGCGTATCGAGCGATTGCAGAACCTTGAGCCGCTTGTCGGCCTGCTCGGTCAGCTTCCGGTTGGCCGGCACGGTGAAGAGCGCATAGGCGCGCGTCTTCGAGCGGCCGACGCGGCCGCGGAGCTGATAGAGCTGGGCGAGGCCGAACATGTCGGCGCGGTGGACGATCAGCGTGTTCGCGGTCGGGATGTCGAGCCCCGACTCGACGATCGTGGTCGAGAGCAGGATGTCGTACTGGCCGTCGTAGAAGGCCGTCATCACGTCCTCCAGCGTGCCCGCCGCCATCTGACCATGGGCGATGCCGACCTTGCACTCGGGCACCTGCTTGTCGAGGAAGTCCTTCACATCCGCGATGTCCTCGATGCGCGGCACGACATAGAAGGAACGCCCGCCCCGGTAGCGCTCGCGCAGCAGCGCCTCGCGCACGATCAGCGGATCGAAGGGCGTGACGAAGGTGCGCACGGCGAGGCGGTCGACCGGCGGCGTCGCGATGATCGAGAGCTCGCGCACGCCGGTCATGGCGAGCTGGAGCGTGCGCGGGATCGGCGTGGCCGACAGCGTCAGCATATGCACCTCGGCGCGCAATTCCTTCAGCTTCTCCTTATGGGCGACGCCGAAATGCTGCTCCTCGTCGACGATGACGAGGCCGAGATCCTTGAAGTCGACGCCCTTGCCGAGCAGCGCATGGGTGCCGACGACGATGTCCATCGTGCCGTCCCGCGCGCCCTGCTTGACCGCCTTGAGATCGGCCGAGCCGACGAAGCGCGAGGCCTGCCCGACATGGACCGGCAGGCCGGCAAAGCGATCGGCGAAGTTGCGGTAATGCTGGCGCGCGAGCAGCGTCGTCGGCACCACGACCGCGACCTGCTTGCCGTTGAGCGCGGCGGCGAAGGCGGCGCGCAACGCGACCTCCGTCTTGCCGAAGCCGACATCGCCGCAGACCAGACGGTCCATCGGCCGGCCGGCCGCGAGATCGTCCAGCACCGCGTCGATCGTGTTCTGCTGGTCCTCGGTCTCTTCATAGGGAAAGCGGGCACAGAACTCGTCATAGACGCCGGCCGGCGGGATGAGGCGCGGCGCATCCTTGAGCGCGCGGGCCGCCGCGATCTGGATGAGCTTGCCGGCCATCTCGCGGATGCGCTGCTTGAGCTTGGCCTTGCGTGCCTGCCAGCCGCCACCGCCGAGCCGGTCGAGCTGGACCTCGGTATCCTCGGAGCCGTAGCGCGACAGAAGCTCGATATTCTCGACCGGCAGGAACAGCTTGGAATCGCCGGCATAATGGATTTCGAGGCAGTCATGCGGCGCGCCCGCCGCCGTGATCGTCTGCAGGCCGATGAAGCGGCCGATGCCGTGGTCGACATGGACGACGAGATCGCCCGGCGCGAGCGAGGATAGCTCGGCGATGAAGTCCTGCGGGCGCCTGGTCTTGCGGCGCGGGCGGACGAGGCGATCGCCGAGGATGTCCTGCTCGCCGATGACCGCGAGGCGCCCGGCCTCGAAGCCTGTCTCGAAACCCCAGACCGCGAGGGCGATCGTGCCGGGCTTGAGATCGAAGGCGGCGCGCAGCGAGCCGGTCAATTGCGTGCTTTTCAGGCCGTGATCGGCCAGCACATGCGCCAGACGCTCGCGCGAGCCCTCCGACCAGGCGGCGAGGATGACGCGCTTGCCGTCGGCTTCCAGCGCCTTCACATGGGCGACGGCCGCATCGAACACGCCCCCGGCATCGGCGGTGCGCTCGGCCGCGAAGTTGCGGCCTTGCTTGCCGCCGAGATCGAGGATCAGCTTGCCCTCGCTCTCGGGGAGCTGGAACGGCGTCAGGCTGGCGACGCCGGAGACATCGATCACTGCGCGCCAGTCGGCCGGCGAGAGGTAGAGCGCGTCCGGCTGCATCGGCTTGTAGGGAATGCCGCCGCCCCCGCCCTGCTCCAGTGCGGCCTTGCGGGCGTCGTAATAGTCCTTGATCAGGCTGATGCGCTCACCGACGGCATCCTCGGCCTGATGGTCGAGCACGAGGGGCACGTCGGGCAGATAGGTGAAGAGCGTGTCGAGCTTTTCGGCCAGCAGCGGCAGCCAATGCTCCAGCCCGGCCGGGCGGCGGCCTTCGCTGACCGCTTCATAGAGCGTGTCGTCGCGGCCGGGCGTGCCGAAACTCGCGATATAGGACTGGCGGAAGCGGCGGATGCTCTCGCTCGTCATCTGCGCTTCGGACATCGGCACGAGATCGAGCCCGCGCAACTGTCCGGTGGTGCGCTGCGTCTCCGGATCGAAGGTGCGGATCGATTCCAGCGTGTCGCCGAAGAAATCGAGTCGGATCGGCGCCGGCATGCCCGGCGGGAACAGGTCGACGATGCCGCCGCGCACGGCGAATTCTCCGGTCTCGCGCACGGTCGAGGTGCGTAAGTAACCGTTGATGTCGAGCCAGCGCGCCAGCTCCTCGATGTCGACCATGTTGCCCGGCGCCGCCGAGAAGCTCTCGGAGGCGACCTTGCCGAAGGCGGGCACGCGCTGGAGCGCGGCATTGACGGTGGTGAGCAGCAGGCGCGGCCGGTCGCCCGACTTGGTCTTGGCGAGGCGCGACAGCGTCGTCATCCGGTGCGCGACGATGGCCGGCGCGGGCGAGACGCGGTCATAAGGCTGGCAGTCCCAGGCCGGGAAGCTCATAACCTCAAGGTCGGGCGCGACGAATTGCAGTGCGTTCTCAAGCACCTGCAGGCGCTGGCCGTCACGGGCGATGAAAACAAGCAGCGCGGGTCCCTCGGCCTTCTTGGCGCGGGCGCGGGTCAGGTCGGCCAGCACCACGGCGTCGAAACCATCCGGCACGCCGGCAAGCGTCGGCTTGTCGCCGCGGTTCAGCGCATCGAGCAGGCGGTCAAGCTGGGGCTTGGCGATCTGGGACGGGGGAGGAATGCTCATCGGAAAGGCGTCATTCTGCGAAAGGGCGTCATTCTCGGGCTTGCCCCGAGAATCTCGGGACGAGCGGGCTCCGATTCAGAGATGGTCGGGTCAAGCCCGACCATGACGGCCATGGGGCCGGCTACACATGAATCGGCTTGTCGTGATGGTGGAATGCCCGAAGCTTGCGGAACAGGTCCGTGTCGTAGTTCTCCGGCACGGGCGCTTCCCCCGTCACCCAGCTCAGCAGGTCCCGATCCAGCACCTCGATCAGGCGCTCGAACTCGTCGAGCTCGGCATCACTGAAGCCGGCGATGGCGTCGTCGGCGAAGCGGCCCATGATCAGGTCCATCTCGCGCATGCCGCGATGCCAGGCGCGGAACAGTATCTTGCGGCGGCGCGGGTCGAGATCGGCGCTGGAGCGGGTCGAACCGGACATGGGAACCTCGGCAAGAAAACACCAGGTCCTAAAACCTGGGGGATGGCGCAATGAGTGCGGGGCCGGCCCCGTCGCGGAGCCTGCCTGAGCAGGCTATATAGCGATGCAACCCGGCGAAGTCAGCGGCGAAGCGGCTGTGATCTTCGCGCTCCTGACAAGTGCCGAGACGTCTTGCGCCCTTCGATCCTCGATCCGCTCTTCGCCCCCGTCACGACGCTTTCCGGCGTCGGGCCCAAGCTCGGCAAGGTTCTGGACAAGTTTCTTGGCGATGAGACGCGGCCCGCGCGTATCGTCGACCTGATGTTCCAGTTGCCGACCGGCGCCGTCGACCGGCGGCCGAGCCCCTCGATCGCGGATACGCCGATCGGCGATGTCGCGACCTTCACCGCCCGCGTCAGCGAGCATCGCGCCGCGCCAGCCGGCAAGAAGGCACCCTATCGCATCATCGTCGAGGACGAGACCGGCGACGTCACGCTGGTCTTCTTCCACGCCGATTCCCGGCATCTCGCGCAGACCCTGCCGATCGGCGCCTACCGCCTGATCTCGGGCAAGCTCGAACTCTGGGAAGGCATGCGCCAGATGGTGCATCCCGAGCGAATCCTCGATCCCAAGCTCGCAGCGACGCTGCCGGCCTTCGAGCCGGTCTATCCCCTGACCGAGGGCATCGGCCAGCGCATGATGATGCGCACCGTGCAGGCGGCGGCCGAGCGCTGCCCGGAGATGCCGGAATGGCAAGACCCGGCCTTCCTCGCCAAGAGCGACTTTCCCTCCTTCCATGCCGCGATCGGGGCTCTGCACCATCCGGTCGACCGCAAGGCGGCCGAAGGCGACACGGTTGCGCGCCGACGCATCGGCTATGATGAATTGCTGGCGAGCCAGATCGCACTCGCCCTCGTGCGCCGGCAGCAGAAGAAGATCGCCGGACGCGCTACCACCGGCGATGGCGGGCTACGCTACCGCATCCAATCCGCCCTGCCCTTCGAATTGACCGAGGGCCAGCGCAAGGCGATCGCCGATATCCATGCCGACATGGCCCGCCCGGAGAAGATGCTGCGGCTGCTGCAAGGTGATGTCGGCTCCGGCAAGACCGTGGTCGCACTGATGTCCATGGCCGCCGCCGCCGAGGCCGGCCGGCAATCGGTGCTGATGGCGCCGACCGAAATCCTCGCCCGCCAGCATGCCGAGCGATTGGCCCCGCTCGCCGAGAAGGCGGGGCTGAAGCTCGCCCTGCTGACCGGGCGTGAAAAGGGCGCCGGCCGCAAGCAGGTTCTGGTGGGGCTGGCCGATGGCTCGATAGACATCGCCGTCGGTACCCACGCGCTGTTCCAGGAGGGCGTCGCCTTCCATGACCTCGCGCTCGCCGTCGTCGACGAGCAGCACCGCTTCGGCGTGCATCAGCGCCTGCTGCTCGGCTCCAAGGGCGAGGCCGTCGATGTTCTCGTCATGACCGCGACGCCGATCCCGCGCACGCTCTCGCTGACCTGGTTCGGCGATATGGATGTCTCGATCCTCTCCGAGAAGCCGGCGGGCCGGAAGCCGATCGTCACCCGCGCCGTCTCCGCCGAGCGCTATGACGAGGTCGTCGGCGCCATCGGCCGGGCGCTCGAGAGCGGCGCGCAGGCCTATTGGGTCTGTCCGCTCGTGCAGGAATCCGATACGCTCGACGTCGCCGCCGCGCAGGAGCGTTACGATGCTCTGCGCGAAATCTTCGGCGACAAGGTCGGGTTGTTGCACGGCCAGATGCCCGGCCGCGACAAGGACGCCGCCATGGCCGCCTTCGTCGCCGGCGAGACGCGCATCCTCGTCTCGACCACGGTGATCGAGGTCGGCGTCGACGTGCCCAATGCCAGCGTCATGGTGATCGAGCATGCCGAGCGCTTCGGCCTCGCCCAGCTTCACCAGTTGCGCGGGCGCATCGGGCGTGGCTCGGCCGCCTCGACCTGCCTCCTGCTCTACAAGGGGCCGCTCGGGCCGGTTGCCGAGGCACGGCTCACCATCATGCGCGAGACCGAGGACGGCTTCCGCATCGCCGAGGAGGATCTGCGCCTGCGCGGCGAAGGCGAGGTGCTCGGCACGAAGCAGTCGGGCTCACCGGACTGGCGCATCGCCCGGCCTGAGATCGACGGCGACCTGCTGGCGGCGGCGCGCGACGATGCGCGGTTGCTGATCGAGCGCGATCCGCATCTGGAGACGCCGCGCGGCCAGGCGATCCGCGTGCTGCTCTATCTGTTCGAGCGCGATGTGGCGATCCGGCTGCTGCGGGCGGGCTAAGCTGCCGGCTTCCCGTCGATCTTCGGCTTGCCGTTCTGTTCGCCGGGCTGGATCAACCCGGCCGACATGATCAGCTTCGCGCCGTCCTCGACCGAGATCGAGAGTTCGACGACCTCGCGCCGCGGCAGGTAGAAGAAGAAGCCGGTGGTCGGGTTCGGCGTACAGGGCAGGAAGACGCCGATCTGCTCATCTCCATCCGGCAGGCGCCCGGCGATCTCGGGCGCCGCCTCCTGCGCGATGAAGACGATCGACCACATGCCCGGCTGCGGGAACTGCACCATCCCGACCGTACGAAACGAGGTGCCGGACTGAGAAAAGATCGTTTCGAAGACTTGCTTCACGCCCTTGTAGAGACTGCGCACCACCGGCATCCGGTCGAGGATCGCCTCGCCCGCGTTGAGGAGCGAGCGCCCGACCAGATTGGCGGTGAGGAAGCCGAGCAGCGTCAGCCCGACCAGCGCGATGACGAGCCCGAATCCCGGAATCGGATAAGGCAGGTAGGAATCGGGCAGGTAGGAATTCGGGATGAGCGGCTTCACCAGCCCGTCGATGAAGTTGATGAACCACCAGGTCACCGAGGCCGTGATGGCGAGCGGCGCGGCGATGACCAGCCCGGTCAGGAAATAGCGGCGCAGGCGCGCGCCCCAGGTCGGGCGCAGGATTTCCGTGGGCAGGATGAGCCGCGGATCGGGCGGGCCGGCTGTCATTCGTTCTCCCACCCCACCGCTGCGACCTCGCTCCCGCTTGCGGACGCGACATCGCGCCGTGATATGACACGATAAGCGAGGCAGCGTTATCGGCCAGCCCCGCATTTAGGACAAGCAAGGACGAGGCCGTGAGCGAGGACGACCAGCCGCGACGCCGATGGTCACGGCCGCTGCTGTTTGCCTTGGGCTGGGCGTTCACGGCGCTCGGGGTCGTCGGGCTGATCCTGCCACTGATGCCCGGCACGATCTTCCTGATCGCGGCAGCCTGGTGCTTCTCGCGATCCTCGCCGCGATTCGAGGCCTGGCTGATCGGCCATCCGAAGCTCGGGCCGCATGTTTTGCGCTGGCGCCGGACCGGCGCGATCGCCCGGCGCGCGAAAGTTCTCGCCTGCGGCTCGATGGCGCTGAGCTTTGCCCTGCTGACGCAAACGAGCGCGCCGCCGATCGCTCTCGCGACGGCGGCGCTCTGTCTGGTCGGTGCGGGCCTCTATGTGGCGAGCCGGCCGGAGCCCTGATATGCGCGTCATGCTCGGGCTTGACCCGAGCATCTCGTGACGAGGATATACCGCAGCCTCTTCCGGGCTGAGATTCTCGGGTCAAGCCCGAGAATGACGGCAAACCAGCCCTGCCCTCACTCCACCGTGACGGATTTCGCCAGGTTGCGCGGCTGATCGACGTCCTTGCCCATGAAAACCGCCGTCTGATAGGCGATCATCTGGATCGGCAGGGCATAGACGATCGGCGCGAAGGTCGGGTCCATGTCCGGCATGACGATCGTCGCCTCCGGCTCGATGCCGCATTCCGCGGCGCCCTTGGCATCGGTGACGAGGATGATCCGGCCGCCGCGCGCCGCGACCTCCTGCATGTTGGAGGCGGTCTTCTCGAACAGCGCGTCATAGGGCGCGACGACGATGACCGGCATGTCCTCGTCGATCAGCGCGATCGGTCCGTGCTTCAGCTCGCCCGCCGGATAACCTTCGGCATGGATGTAGCTGATTTCCTTGAGTTTCAACGCGCCTTCGAGCGCGAGTGGATAGCTCGTGCCGCGGCCGAGATAGAGCACGTCCTTGGCCTTTGAAAGTTCGCGCGAGAGCTTCTCGATCTCGGGTTCGAGCTGCAGTGCCCGGGCCATCAATCCCGGCAGAGCGATCAGGTGCTGGACATGGCTGGCCTCGTCCTGCGCCGAGAGCGTGCCGCGGGCGCGGGCCGCGGCGAGCGCGAGCGAGGCGAAGACCGCGAGCTGGCAGACGAAGGCCTTGGTCGAGGCGACGCCGATCTCGGGGCCGGCAAGCGTCTGCGCGACCGCATCGCTCTCGCGCGCGATCGTCGAGGTCGGCACGTTGACGACCGAGAGGATCGCCTGCCCGTTCTGGCGGGCGTAGCGCAGCCCGGCCAGCGTGTCGGCGGTTTCGCCGGATTGCGAGACGAAGAGCGCCAGGCCCTGGTCCGGCAGCGGCGCTTCGCGATAGCGGAACTCCGAGGCGACATCGATCTCGACCGGCAGACGCGCCAGCTTCTCGAACCAGTATTTCGCGATGAGGCCGGCATAATAGGAGGTGCCGCAGGCGCTGATCGTCAGGCGCGACAGGCCCTGCCAGTCGATCTGGTCGCCGAAGGGCAGGCGCACCTTGCCGTTGGCCATATCGAGATACTGCGTCAGCGTGTGGCCGACGACCTCGGGCTGCTCGTAGATCTCCTTGGCCATGAAGTGGCGATGGTTGCCCTTCTCGACCAGCAAGGCACCGGCGGCGACGCGCTGGGCGCGGCGTTCCACCTGCCTGTTGGTCTTGTCGTAGAACGTCGCGCCGCGACGATGCAGCACGACCCAGTCGCCCTCTTCCAGATAGGCGATGAGATTGGTGAAGGGCGCGAGCGCCAGCGCGTCAGAGCCGAGATACATCTCGCCCTCGCCGATGCCGACTGCCAGCGGCGAGCCCTTGCGGGCGCCGATCAGCAGGTCTTCCTCGCCCTGGAAGAGGAAGGCGAGCGCGAAGGCGCCGTGCAGGCGCGGCAGGCTGGCAGCCACCGCATCCGTCGGCGACTTGCCGCGGTCGAGTTCGCGGGTGACGAGATGGGCGACGATCTCGGTATCGGTCTCGGTCTCGAAGACGTAGCCGTCGGCCTGGAGCTCGGCACGCAGGTCGCGGAAATTCTCGATGATGCCGTTATGCACGACCGCGAGCTTCGGCGTCGCGTGCGGGTGGGCATTGGTCTCGTTGGGCTTGCCATGGGTCGCCCAGCGGGTGTGCCCGATGCCGACCAGGCCTTCGAGCGGCTCATTCGACAGGCGGATCTCGAGATTCTTGAGCTTGCCTTCGGCGCGGCGGCGGGTGAGCTTTCCGGCTTCCAGCGTCGCGACGCCGGCGGAATCGTAACCGCGATATTCAAGCCGACGCAGGGCCTCGACGACCTGCGTCGCCACTGCTTCCTTGCCCAGAATCCCGACGATGCCGCACATGGGCAGACCCCTCAAGCCGTTGCTGTCGGCAAAGCGCATAGCCGCGATCGGTGCGCATGCCCAATCAATCTAGATGACGAACTGTGAACGGCGGATTGCCCGATCCGCCGCGATTCCCGGCTATTCGGCCGCTTTCTTGGCGGCTTTCTTGGCCGCGGCGACAGCGCGGAAGCCCGGCGCCCAGCCTTCCTTCTCGACCTGCCGGCCACGGCCGATGGCGAGGGCGTCGGGTGCGACGTCGCTGGTAATGACCGAGCCGGAGCCGACATAGGCGCCCTCGCCGATCGTCACCGGCGCGACCAGCGAGGAGTTCGAGCCGACGAAGGCATTGGCGCCGATCGTCGTCTTCGCCTTGTTGAAGCCGTCATAATTGCAGGTGACCGTGCCGGCGCCGATATTCGCGGCTGCGCCGACAGAGGCATCGCCGATATAGGTCAGGTGGTTGACCTTGGCGCCGGGGCCGATCTCGGCCGCCTTCACCTCTACGAAATTGCCGACTTTGGCTTTCTCGGCCAGCTTCGCGCCCGGTCGCAGGCGGCCATAGGGGCCGACGCTGGCGTCAGTGCCGACGGTCGCGCCTTCGAGATGCGAGAAGGCATGGATCACCGCGCCGTCATCGACGCGCACGCCGGGGCCGAACACGACGTTCGGCTCGATCACGACATCGCGGCCGATCTCGGTGTCGTAGCTGAAGAAGACCGTCTCGGGCGCCACCAGCGTCGCGCCGCCGAGCATCACGGCGAGACGCTTGCGCCGCTGGAAATCCGCTTCCACCGCGGCGAGCTGAGCCCGGTCGTTAACGCCCTGAACCTCGCTTTCGGGCGCCTTCAAGGCGATGGCGTCGAGCCCGCGCTTGCGGGCCACCTCGACCGCGTCGGTGAGGTAGAACTCGCCCTGAGCGTTGTCGCTGCCGATCGCCTCCAGGATCGAAAGCGCATGCTCACCGGAGAGCGCCATCAGCCCGGCATTGCAGAGCGTGATCGCGCGCTGCGCCGGGGTGGCGTCCTTGTGCTCGACAATCGCCTCGAGCCGGCCGTCCTTCTCGACGAAGCGACCATAGCCCGTCGGGTCCCTGGCCTCGAAGCCGAGCGCAACGACGGCCGCGCCTTCGCTCAGGCCACGGCGCAGGGCCGCGAAGGTCTCCGGACGCACCAGCGGCGTGTCGCCGAAGGCGATGATGACGTCGTCATGGCCGGCGGCGATGGCGGCCTTCGCCGCAAGCGCGGCATGGGCGGTGCCCCTGCGTTCATGCTGGATCGCGATCTGCGCATGCGGAAGCTGATCGCGCGCGGCCTCGCCGACTTCCGGGCGTTCCGACGAGATCACGACGGCGACGGCATCCGCGCCGGCTTCCGAAACCGCTGCCAGCGCATGCCCAAGCAACGACCGGCCGGCCACCGCATGGAGCACCTTCGGCCCGCGCGATTTCATGCGGGTGCCCTCTCCGGCGGCCAGGACGATCGCGAGGCAGGATCGGGCCGGCTGCATTTCGGTCATGTTTCTCGTTTCCCTTGCAGGCATGGTCGAACCACCGCCCGCACATCACGGTCGAATTCACGCATGCTGGCGTTGCAGGCGCCGTGGATAGCCGATCCGCTCGCCTTTTGCCAAAGTTCAATCGCGGCGAGCAATGCCTTTCGCGGAGCGCCGTCGGGCCGGCTGGATTTCGAAAGGCCGCACCATCCGAAAGGCGTGCATCATCCCGATCGGAAAGGCTTTTCAGGCGAACTGGAAATGCTCTAGAAGCGCGAAGGGCGAGGGCGTCGTCCGCGTAGTTTGGATCCCATGTCGAAACCCTTGAATCGTAGGCAGTTTCTGGAAGGCGCCGCTGGCGGCGCAGCGCTGCTCTCGCTGGCCGGCCCGGCCGCGGCGCAGGCCCCGACGGGCGCGGCTTCCTTCAATATCCCCTCACTCGTGGACGGACAGCGTTTCGACCCGGCTCTCGTGGTCGATGCCGCGAGGGCGCTGGCCCAGCGCCCGTTGATTCCGCTGGCCGCCAACGACCTGCCGGAGGGCTACACCACCCTCCCCGCGGACCAGTATGCGGGCATCCGCATGCAGCCCGGCGGTACGGTCTGGGCCGGCGAGAATCGCGGCTTTACCGTCGAGCCGCTGCATCGCGGCTATGTTTTCTCGAATCCGGTCAGCCTGTTCACGATCGAGGACGGGACGATCCGCCGCATCGGCTTCGATCGTAGCAAGTTCGACTATGGCCGCGTCGCGCCGCCGCCGGCCAATGCCGACCTGCAGTTCTCCGGGATGCGGATCGCGGCCGGGCTGGAGCGCCCCTTCGAGGTCGCGGTCTTCCAGGGCGGCACCTTCTTCCGTGCTCTAGCACGGGGCCAGAATTTCGGCGCCATCGCCCGCGCGCTGATCCTGCGCCCGGGCGAGACCCGCGGCGAGGAACTGCCGTTCTTCCGGGCCTTCTGGATCGAGCGGCCGAGCCCGGCCGTGGGCTCGCTGGTGATTCACGGCCTGCTCGATTCGGAGAGCGTCGCCGGCGCGGTGCGGATGACGCTACGCCCGGGCGATGTCACCTTCGTCGATGTCGAGATGACGCTGTTCGCGCGCCAGGCGCTGGACCATGTCGGCTTCGGCTGCACCAGCGCGACCTTCCTCTCCGGCCCGCAGAGCCGGCGCGTCTTCGACGACATCCGCCCCTCGATCGGCGAGGTTTCGGGCGTCCAGATGCAGTCCGGCACCGGCGAATGGATCTACCGCCCGGTCAACAACCCCGCGACCCTGCAGGTCTCCTCGTTCGTCGACGAGAATCCCAAGGGTTTCGGCCTCGTCCAGCGCGAGCGCGACCCCGCCGCCTTCCAGGACGACGACCAGCGCTTCGAGCTTCGCCCAAGCGTCTGGATGGAGCCGCTGGGCGACTGGGGCGCGGGCTCCGTGCAGCTCATCGAAATCCCCAACGATTCAGAGCCGAACAAGAACATCATCATGTACTGGCGGCCGAAGCAGCCGCTGGCGGCCGGCAGCGAGACCTCGCTGAGCTACCGCCAGGCCTGGTGCTGGCAGCCGCCGGAGCGGCCGCCTCTGGTGCTCGCCACCCGCTCGCGGCAGGGCAAAGGCTCGCAGGGGCGCCGGCGGCGCTTCATCGTCGAGTTCTCCGGCGACAAGCTTGCCGACGCCGCCCTCGTCGCCTCGACGCGGGCGACGATCACGGCCCAGCCCGGCGCGGTGCACAATATCCGCCTCTGGCCCTATCCGGAGCGCAAGCTGATGCGCGTCGGCTTCGAGGTCGATCCCGGCAACGACAATCTGTCCGAGCTCCGGCTCGTTCTGCAATCGGGCGGCCAGCCCGTCTCTGAGACCTGGTTGAATCGATGGACCTGGTAACGGCAGCCCGCCGCGACACCATGGAAGCGGAACAGCGCAGCTATAGCGCGGCCCGTGAACCGGCAACGCCGCCGGAAGAGCCGCTCGTCATGCCGGTGCAGTCCTTCCGGCGCTGGAACGCTTCGGAACGCCGCGCGCCCGCCGATCCCCGCAACTGGAAGACGCCCTGGCTGAAGCGCCTCTTCGTCTTCGGCGGCGGGCTCGCGCTCACCGCCTACGGCGCCTGGGAAATGTACAATGTCGTGTCGGTCAGCCGCACGACCTCGCTGCAGTACGCCCTGCTCGTGCTGTTCACGATCAACTTCTCGTGGATCGCCCTCGCCTTCACCAGCGCATTGCTCGGCTTTTTCGGCGTGCTGTTCGGCGCCGGCCGGGCGGACCGGGCGGAGAGCCTGAAGCACCGCACCGTCGTGGTGATGCCGATCTACAACGAATCCTCGGCGCGCATCTTCGCGGCCGTGGCCGCGATCCGGGAATCGGTCGAAGCGACGGGGCTCGGCGACCATTTCGATTATTTCATCGTCTCCGACACCACCAACCCGGATGTCTGGGTGGCGGAAGAGCGCGCCTTCCTGGCGCTGCGCGAGCGGCTCGGGCCGAACAGCCGGGTCTATTACCGCCACCGGCCGAAGAATCATCATCGCAAGGCCGGCAACATCGCCGATTTCGTGACGCGCTGGGGCGGGCTCTACGAGCACATGGTCGTGCTTGATGCCGACAGCCTGATGACGGGCACCTGCATCGTGCGCCTCGCCGCCGCGATGGAGAACGATCCCGATGCCGGCATCATCCAGTCGCTGCCGCTGATCATCAACCGCAACACCTTCTTCGCCCGGCTCCAGCAATTCGCGGCACGGGTCTATGGCCCGGTGATCGCGACCGGCCTCGCCATGTGGTCCGGCCGCGACGGCAATTACTGGGGCCATAACGCGATCATCAGGACGCAGGCCTTCGCCGACCATTGCGGCCTGCCGGACCTGAAGGGCAAGCCGCCCTTCGGCGGCCATGTGCTGAGCCATGACTTCGTCGAGGCGGCGCTGATCCGCCGCGCCGGCTGGTCGGTCTACATGCTGCCGGACCTGACGGGCTCCTACGAGGAGAGCCCGCCTTCGCTGATCGACATCTCCGTGCGCGACCGGCGCTGGTGCCAGGGCAATCTCCAGCATTCGCGGATCATGGGCGCCAAGGGCTTCGTGATGCCGACGCGCCAGCATTTCGCCACCGGCATCATGGGCTATCTCGCCTCCCCGCTCTGGTTGATGCAGCTCGTGGTCGGCATCCTGATCGTGCTGCAGGTCAACTACGCGCGCCCTGAATATTTCACGCAGGAGTTCACGCTCTTCCCGGTCTGGCCGCGCTTCGACCCCGAGCGCGCCTTGCGCCTGTTCGCGATCACGATGGCGATCCTGCTGGCGCCGAAGCTGTTCGGCCTCCTGCTGACGCTGTTCAACAGCAAGCTCAGGCAGGCCGGCGGCGGCGCGCTCCGCCTCATCGTCTCGGCCCTGATCGAGGTGCTGTTCTCGGCCTTCTTCGCGCCGATCATGATGCTGATCCAGTCCGGCTCGGTCTTCCAGATCCTGCTCGGCCGCGACACCGGCTGGAACCCGCAGCGGCGCGACGACGGCTCGATCCCGCTCAAGGACATCATCCGCCGGCATCGGACCCATACCGTGCTCGGTGTCGTCACCGGCCTCTCGGCCTTCATGATCGCGACCTCGCTCTTCGCCTGGATGTCGCCGACGATCGTCGGCCTCGTGCTGGCGATCCCGCTGTCATGGGCCTCGGGCCAGCTCGCCATCGGCCTCTGGCTCAAGCGCCACAAGCTGCTGCTGACGCCGGAGGAAGGCGCCCCGCCCGCGATCGCGACTCGCGCCAACGAGCTGCAGGCCGAGTTCGAGAAGGCCGGCTACGACGATGCGGACGCGATCAAGGCGCTCCATGGCGACGCGGAGTTGCGCCACGCCCATGAATTGATGCTGCCCTATGGCCAGTCGCGCCGGCGCGGCGAGATCGAGCCGGACCGCGCCGTGGCGCAGGCCAAGCTCGTCGATGCCGAGACGGTCGATGACGCGGCGATCTGGCTGAAGCCGAAGGAACGCATGGTCGTGCTGCACGACCGCGCGCTGATCGGGCTCCTAGCTTCGCTGCCGCCCGTCGAGGCGAAGGGTTGACACAACGATAGAACCGCGCGGTCATTCCGGGGCGGGCCGCAGGCCCGAGCCCGGAACCCAGAACCGATGTCTTCTCGAAAGGAAGCGCGGGCAGGTCATGGATTAAACCTTTGGCGGCATCGGTTCTGGGTTCCGGGCTCTTCGCTGACGCGAAGCCCCGGAATGACGGCGCGGTTCCGTCCCAGCCCTGTCTTCCGCTCTCTACCCCTGCTCGAACGCCACCATGCAGCCGAACGCCTCCTCGGCCGGCACGAAGAGCCGCTCCTCGCCGCGCTGGAACGACACGTCATTCTCGGTCAGCCGCTCCGCCACGGCTTCAAGATCGGGCACCGAGACGCAGAAGCCGAGGAAGCGAGCCGGGGTCGTGTCCGGCTCGACATGATAGGCACCCTGCGCGGCTTCGGGATCGAGCACGTCGATGCGTCCGCGCGGCAGGGCGAGCACATAGTCCTCGTTGCCCTCCAGAACCTCGGCGCCGCCGCTGAAGGCCGAGAGGAACGCGCGGTGGAGGCCCGGCTCCTCCGCCAGCATCACCACGGCCGAGAGCGCGGTGGCGCCGTTCGGGTGATGCTGGAAGTCCGGGTTCCAGAAATTCTGCGGCTCGAATTGCTGGCAGACGAAGAAGCCGCATTCCGGCGCGCGTGCATCGGCGGCGAAGGCCAGCTCGAAGGCGACGCGGACATCGCTGCCATCGGGGCGCCGTGCCCGCCGCTCGAAGAAGAAGGGCTCGAAATCGCCGATGCCCTGAGCCTTGAAGGCGGCGGCATCGGCCTTGGCGTCCTTGCTCTCCAGGACCAGCATGGAGAGCCCCTCGCCCTGCCCGGCCAGCGCCTCGCGCACGAAGGCGCCGAAGGAGAAGCGGCGCTCGCCATGGGGTGGGATCGCCGCATCGTCGGCGATCGTCACCAATTCGAGGAAGGAGCCGGGAAACTGCACGATCCGGTTCTCGGTGCCCCAGGGGTGGCGGTTGCGGGCACCGACGCGGAAGCCGAGCTTCTCGTAGAAATGCCAGGCGGCATCGAGATCGCGGACGCCGATGACGAGATGGTCGAGACCGCGGGGCGTTGAGGCGTTTGCAGGCATTGCAGGCTCCGTCGACAGGCGTATCGGAGCCCAAGGCTAGCACAGATCAAGGCGTGGTCATGTCGCGCCGCGATCAGGGCTCGATATAATGCGGCAGGAAGCGCGAGGTGTTCTTGGTGATCGGCGAGGCATCCTCGCGGACACAGAGCCCGCAGGCCTGCGAAGCGACGAGCCAGGAGCCGAGCACCGCGTATTTGCCGTCAGCCGAGAACAGGTTGGTCGCGGCATCCTGCAGGACATGGCCCTCGGCGCCATAGGGGCCGTCGTCGCTGTCGAGCACGCGGCCACGCTCGATCAGCGTGACATTGGCGCCCTCGCGCGAATAGAGCGGCTTGCGCACATGGCGGGCCGAGAGCGTCGCGCAGCGCGGATCGCCTTCGAAGAAGGCCGGCAGCAGGTTGGGATGGCCGGGCTCCATCTCCCAGAGGCAGGCGAGCAGCCCCTTGTTCGACAGGACCGCCTTCCAGGGCGGCTCGACGAACTGGCAGCCGGAACGGCTAAGCGCCTTGCCGTAGCTCTCGCGGAACATCCACTCCCAGGGATAGAGCTTGAACAGTGTCTCGATCGGCTGGTTGGCGCCGTCGCAGAAGCGCCCGTCGGTGAGCAGGCCGAGCTCCTCGATATAGGTGAAGCGGGCGTCGAGCCCGGCCTGCACCGCGCAATCGGCGAGATAGTCGACCGTACCCCTGTCCTCGGGGCTGCCCTGCACACAGGTCAGGTGCAGGCGGTAAGGCGACGGCTCGCGCAAGCCCTGGAAGGCCGCGATCAGGCGTTCATGCAGCGAGTTGAACTGGTCGCTGCCCTTGGGAATCGCGCCGCGCGCCATCGCCTGTTCCAGCCAGTCCCATTGCACGACGCTCGATTCGAACAGGGCGGTCGGCGTGTCGGCATTGTATTCGAGCAGCTTCGCCGGGCCGCGTCCGTCATAGGCGAGGTCGAGCCGGCCGTAGAGATTGCGCTCGCCGCGCTGCCAGCTCGCCCGGATATAATCCCAGTGCTCGGCGGGGATCGCGAGCTTCGTCAGGATCTCTTCGCTGCCGAGCGCCTTCTCGATGAAGGCGAAGCAGATCTGCTCGATCGCCTCAGTCGGCGCCTCGATATCGCGCTCGATCTCTTCCAGCGTGAAGGCGAAAGCGGCGCTCTCGTCCCAATAGGTCTCGCCGTCGATGGTGTGGAAGGCGAAGCCGAGCCGCTCGACCTGCTCGACCCAGTCCGGGCGCGGCGGAAGCGAGACGCGGCGCATCTCAGGACGAGGAATGCGAGGAAAAGGAGCGCGCGATCGATCCGAAGCCGCCGCGCGAGGCGGTGCTGGTCGCGGTGCTGCCGCTGCGGGAGCCCGACGAGAAGGCTGCGGTGATGGCGCGTCCGCTCGTCGTCGAATAGGCGCGCGAGCGGCCGCTGCCATAATAGCCGCCGCTGGACGAGCTCGAAGACGTGCGCGCCTGCTGGCATTCCGGCAGCGTGGAGCGCGGTGGACAGGTGGCGGCGGTCGGCGGCATCAAGGGTTGCGCTGGTCCGCCGGAGAGCCCGCGCGCCAGCATGAAGCCGGCCAGAGCCGGGATGAAGTACTGCGCGCCGCCGATCGTGGCCGAGCTGCAGCCATTGGCGCCATACTGCGTCTCGCAGGCGGTCTGGCTCTGGAATTTCGGCGCGTCCTTGAGCCGGGCAGCGGTCGCTTCGGCGAAGGCCGTCTCGCATTGCTGCGCGGAGAGCTGCCCGCTCGCCCGGCAATCGTTCAGGCTGTTATAGACGAGGTTCTCCTGCGAATCATCTGCCGTCATCGACCAGACGGTGGCGACGAGGAGGACACCGGCCGCCGCGAGTCCGATCTGCGAGGAGCGCTTCATGGCCGCCTCATGCCGTCATGCTGGCTGCGGCCAGCGTGCCCGAAATCACCGCGATCACCGCCATCATCGCACCGGCCGGCAGGCTGTCCTGCTCGATCTTGCGCGACAGCTCGGGAATCGCGATCCTGGCGACGCCATAGGCAGCGATCTGGATGATCATGGCGGCGAGCGCCCAGAGCACGCAATCCGGAATGCTGCTGGCCTGGGAGATCGCCTTCTCCAGCGGCACGGCGAAGCCGACGAGATTGCCGCCGAAGGCGATCGCCGCCGACAGGTTGCCGCCCCGGATCAACGCGATCTCGTCATGCGCGGTCAGGCGGACGTAGATCGCAGCAAAGGCGGCGATCAGCGCGACGCCGACGACGAAATAGAGAAGGAATGCGGGCAGCCCCGCCATCGAGATCGTCATGCGCCCTGCCCCCGTGCCGATGCGAAGACTCTCAGTCAACGATGCCACATAGTCAGGCTAACGCGAAAACTGCACAAGCCGTCATCTAAAAGGAGGATGCGCCGCATGACGACCCGGGAAGCCCGCTGCGCCTGCGGGCAATTGCGCATCGCCTGTTCCGGCGAGCCCGCCAGCGTTTCGCTCTGCCATTGCCGGGACTGCCAGCGGCGCACCGGCAGCGCCTATGGCGTGGCGGCCTTCTTCGCGCGCGGCAACGTTGTCGTGTCCGGACAGTTCAACGATTACGAGCGGCCGGCCGATAGCGGCTATCGCGTGCTGCACCATTTCTGCCCGGCTTGCGGCAGCACGGTGTTCTGGGAGCCGTCGCGCAAGCCGGAGATGGTCGCGGTCGCGATCGGCGCCTTCGCCGACCCGGATTTCCCCGGGCCGGGCAAGGCGGTGTTCGAGCAGCACCGCCTGCCCTGGGCGGCGGTACGGCTCGCAGCGCCCTGAATCAGACGAGGCGGCTCTGTGCCTTCGCCGCCTCGATGAAGCTGGCGAAGAGCGGATGCGGCTCGAAGGGGCGCGACTTCAGCTCGGGATGGTACTGCACGCCGATGAACCAGGGATGGTCGGGATATTCGACCGTCTCGGGCAGCAGGCCGTCGGGTGAGAGACCGGCGAAGCGCATGCCCTTCGCCTCCAGCTTCTCGCGATAACCCATGTTCACTTCGTAGCGGTGGCGATGCCGCTCGGAGATTTCGGTCGAACCGTAGATTTCGGCGATCTTCGAGCCGGCCGCCAACGTCGACGCATAGGCGCCGAGCCGCATCGTGCCGCCGAGATTGCCGCCGGCCGCACGCTGTTCGAGCTCGTTGCCGCGCATCCACTCGGTCATCAGGCCGACGACCGGCTCCTGCGTCGGGCCGAACTCGGTCGAATTGGCGTCCGCGATTCCGGCGAGCGAGCGCGCTGCCTCGATCACCGCCATCTGCATGCCGAAGCAGATGCCGAAATACGGCACCTTGCGGTTGCGCGCGAAGGTCGCAGCCTTGATCTTGCCCTCGGCGCCGCGATGGCCGAAGCCGCCGGGCACGAGGATGCCGTGGACATGCTCGAGGAAGGGCGCCGGGTCCTCCTTCTCGAAGACCTCCGACTCGATCCAGTCGAGATTGACCTTCACATTGTTGGCGATGCCGCCATGGGTCAGCGCCTCGATGAGGGACTTATAAGCGTCCTTCATACCGGTATATTTGCCGACGACGGCGATGGTGACCTCGCCTTCGGGGTTCTTCACCCGGTCGGAGATGCGCTTCCAGCCGGTGACGTCGGGCTCGGGCTTGGCGTCCATGCCGAAGGCGGCGAGCACCTCGGTGTCGAGCCCCTCGGCATGGTAGGAGAGCGGCACGTCGTAGATCGAGGCGACGTCGCGGGCCTCGATCACGGCAGTCTCGCGGACATTGCAGAACAGCGCGAGCTTGCGGCGCTCCTCGCGCGGAATTTCGCGGTCGGTACGGCAGAGCAGGATGTCGGGCTGGATGCCGATCGAGCGCAGCTCGGCGACCGAATGCTGGGTCGGCTTGGTCTTCAATTCGCCCGCCGTCGGGATATAGGGCAGCAGCGTCAGGTGCACGAAGATGCACTGGCCGCGCGGGAGCTGCTGGTTGGTCTGGCGGATGGCCTCCAGGAACGGCAGGCTTTCGATGTCGCCGACCGTGCCGCCGATCTCGACCAGCGTGAAGTCATAGCTTTCGTTGCCGGTGAGGATGAATTCCTTGATGGCGTTGGTGACATGCGGGACGACCTGGATGGTCGCGCCAAGATAATCGCCCCGGCGCTCCTTGGTCAGGATGTCCATGTAGATGCGGCCGGTGGTGATGTTGTCGCCCTTGTTGCAGGGCCGGCCGGTGAAGCGCTCGTAATGGCCGAGGTCGAGATCGGTCTCGGCACCGTCGTCGGTAACGAAGACCTCACCGTGCTGATACGGGCTCATCGTGCCCGGATCGACGTTCAGGTAGGGGTCGAGCTTGCGCAGGCGGACCGTATGGCCGCGTGCCTGGAGAAGAGCTGCGAGAGCCGCCGCCGCCAGGCCTTTGCCAAGCGAAGACACCACGCCGCCGGTGATGAAAACATACCGCGTCATGGGAGGTCACCTCTATCGCCACGGGTTCGATTCGCTAAGCGCGTTCTGAGCAGTCCCGCCTTGCCCTGCGCGCTTGTCCACAAAAGAGAAGGCCGGTCGCCCGGCCCCTCCAAACTCAAAAGAGAAGGGCCGGTTTCCCGGCCCCTGCCCTGTCTCAATTCTGCGGCGCCGCTGGCGGCGTCGGCGGCTGGGCGCCGCCCTGGTTCTGGTTCTGCAACTGGCGGAGCTGGTCGAGCACGCCGCCGGCATTCGGGGCGCTCGGGCCGGCCGGCGCGCCGGGGGTGGCCGGAGCCGAGGTCGCAGGTGCGCCGTCGATGATCGAGCGCTGCGTGCGACCGGAATTGGCCATCACCGCGAGCACGATCGAGGTCAGGAAGAACAGACCGGCGAGGATCGCCGTCGCCCGCGTCAGGGCGTTGGCCTGGCCCCGGCCGGTCATGAAGCCGCCGACGCCGCCTCCGCCGCCCGAACCCATGCCGAGGCCGCCGCCTTCGGAGCGCTGCAACAGCACGACGCCGACGAGCGCGACGACGATGATCAGATGGATGACGATGAGAACGTTCTGCATGGTCTCACGAAATGGGCATGGCGCGGGCCGCCGCCAAGGGCCACCCGCTCCTCCTCGAAGATCGAGGCGAATTCGGCGCGGCACATAACATGCGTGGGCCGGCAGCGCCACCCCTGCTAGCCGGCCTATTCACGCGGGAGCGTTCAGCCGGCGCAGGCCTTCGCAATCGCCAGAAATTCCTCGGCCTTGAGGCTGGCGCCACCGACCAGCGCGCCATCGACATTCGCGACATTCATCAGTTCGACAGCATTCGAAGGCTTGACCGAGCCGCCATAGAGCAGGCGCACTCCGGCCGCAGCCTGCTTGCCGAGCAGGCGGCCGAGCTCGGCGCGGATCGCCTCATGCATCTCGCCGACATCGACGGCCGTCGGCGTGAGCCCCGTGCCGATGGCCCAGACCGGCTCATAGGCGACGACGAGGGTGGCGGCCGTCGCGCCATCCGGCACCGAGCCGCGGAGCTGCTTCTTGACGACGGCGAGCGCCTTGCCGGCCTCGCGTTCGTCCTTCGTCTCGCCGACGCAGACGATCGGCACGAGCAGCGCCTTTTGCGCGGCCTCGGCCTTGGCCTTCACCGTGGCGTTGGTCTCGCCATGCAGCGTGCGGCGCTCGGAATGGCCGACGATGCAGAAGCTCGCGCCGGAATCCGCCAGCATCGCGGCGGAGATCTCGCCGGTGAAGGCGCCGGCGGCTTGCGTGCTGCAATCCTGACCGCCGGTCGCGATGCGCGAGCCGATCAGCGCGGCCGTGGCAGCGAAGAGCAGGCTGGCCGGCGGGCAGATCGCGAGATCGACGGTGGCCTTGAGCGACGCGTCGTAGCCCCTGGCCACCTCGGCCGCGATGGCGAGGTCGGCCTTGAGGCCGTTCATCTTCCAGTTGCCGGCCACCAGCGGCTTGATGCTGCGCGTCACGTCGATCCTCCTGAAAATCAGCTCTTTCGGCTCTAGCAACGCCCGGCCGGCACCGCAATCGCGTGCGAAGCGGCATCGTGACGGTGACGGCGATTGCGGCTTTCGCCGCCGGTTCCTATAAGCAGCGCCGACACATACGCGCGCGGGCCGGTTCCCGTGCCACGAGCAGGTTCAAAGAAAGACAGCTTTCATGATGATGCAGGGCATCCGCAAGGCGGGTCAGGGTCTCTTCGGCAAGATCGTGATCGCCATCATGTTCAGCTTCCTCATCATCTCCTTCGCGATCTGGGGCGTGGGCGACATCTTCCGCGGCTATGGCCGCAACGAGGTGGCCAAGGTCGGCAAGACCGAGATCGGCCTCGAGCAGATGCGCAATGCCTATCAGAACGAGATCCAGAATCTGATCCGCCAGCAGCGCCGGCAGATCTCGCCCGAGATGGCGCGCGCGCTCGGCCTCGACCGTCAGGTGCTGTCGCGCCTGCTCACCGAGGCGACGCTTGACCAGACGGCGCAGGGCATGCGGCTTGCGGTGTCGGACGAGACCATCCGCAACCTGATCTTCGACGATCAGGTCTTCCGCGACGCCTCCGGCCAGTTCTCGGCCGCCCGCTTCAACGAACTCCTGCGCTCGAACGGCTACAGCGAGCAGAGCTATGTCGCGCTGCAGCGCTCGACGATCCTGCGCCAGCAGCTCTCCGAGATGGTCGTCGGCGGCCTTTCCGCTCCGCTCGCCCTGCAGGAGGTCGGCAACCGCCTGCGCAACGAGAAGCGCTCGATCACCTTCGCCCGGATGCCGGCGAGCGGCGCCGGCGAGATCGCGGCGCCGACCGAAGACCAGCTCAAGGCCTTCTTCAACGATCGCAAGATCGCTTTCCGCGCCCCGGAATTCCGGACGGCCGCCATTCTCTCGGTCACGGCCGAGACGCTGGCCGACCCTGCCAAGGTCACGGACGAGGAGGCCAAGGCGCGCTACGAGGCGACCAAGGCCCAGCGCTTCACCGCCGCCGAGATGCGCACCGTCCAGCAGATCCCGTTCCCGAACGCCGAGGAGGCGCAGGCCGCCAAGGCCAAGATCGACGGCGGCGAGACCTTCGACGAGATCGCGACCGAGCGGAACGTCGCTTTCAAGGACCTGACGCTCGGCACCTTCACCCGCGAGCAGATGATCGACCCCGCCGTGCGCGATGCCGCCTTCGCACTGGAGGAAGGCGTCGTCAGCGCCCCGGTCACCGGTGCCTTCGGCACGGTGCTGCTGCGTGTCACCAAGGTCGACGGCGCCCATGTGCGCCCGTTCGAGGAGGTGGCCGCCGAGGTGAAGCAGGAGCTGGCGACGAGCCGCGCCGCCAGCCAGGTCACCGAGCTCCACGACAAGATCGAGGACCAGCGCGCTTCGGCCCGCCCGCTCGCCGAGATCGCCAAGGAGCTCAATCTGACGCTGCGCACCGCCGGCCCGATGAGCGCGAGCCTTGCACGTCCTGACGGCTCGAAGGAGGAGGCGCTGCCCGGTGGCGATTCGACGCTGCAGGCGATCTTCCGCTCCGATATCGGCGTCGACAACGAGGCGATCCGCCTGCCCCGCAACACCGGCTATGTCTGGTTCGACGTCACCAAGATCGATCCGGCGCGCGAGCGCGGCTTCGACGAGGTCAAGGCCGAGGTCGAGAAGCAGTGGCGTGCCGACGAGACCGCGACAAAGCTCTCGGACAAGGCGCGCGGGCTGATCGAGCGCCTCGACAAGGGCGAGAGCTTCGACGCGGTCGCGGCCTCGGCCGGACTGACCATCGAGACCGCCGCCGATCTCGGCCGGCAGGACCAGCGCCCGGAGCTGCCGGGCACGGTCGTGGCCCAGGCTTTCGGCATCGCCGCGGGCAAGAGCGGTTCCGCCGCCACCCCCGATGGCGGGCGCATCCTGTTCAAGGTCGAAACGGCGACCGTCGCCCCTTACGTCCGCACGACGCAGGAGGCCGGCAATTTCGAGCGCCTGCTCTCGACCAGCGTGAGCGAGGACATCATGCTGCAATATGTCGCCAAGCGGCAGGCCGAGCTCGGCGTCAGCATCAACGAGGCCGCCTTCCGCAATGCGACGGGCGGGGCGCAGAATTGACGATGCAGCCGCTTCAGGAGTTCGAGCGCTTCGCGCAGACCTACGAAACCGGCGCGCCGCAATTGTTGCGGCAGGTGCTGGTCGGCGATTGCGAAACCCCGGTCGCCGCCTTCCTGAAGCTGCGCCATGCCACGACCGGCCCGGCCTTCCTGCTCGAATCGGTCGAGGGCGGTGCCGTGCGCGGCCGCTATTCGATGATCGGGCTGGAGCCGGACCTGATCTGGCGCTGCCATCACGGGCAGGCCTCGCTCTGCCGCACGGCTTTGGGCGAGAGCTTCCTCGACGATCCGCGCCCGGCCTTCGAGAGCCTGCGCGCCCTGCTGGAAGAGAGCGCCATCCCGGAAGCGGAAGGCCTGCCGCCGATGGCGTCCGGCGTCTTCGGCTATCTCGGCTACGACATGGTGCGCCTGATGGAGCGCCTGCCCGAGCCGAAGGAGACCGGTACCGGCGTGCCTGACGCGATCCTGACGCGGCCGACGCTGATGGTGGTGTTCGACGCGGTGCGCGACGAGATCCATGTCGTGACGCCGGTGCGGCATATGCCAGGCGTCGGGGCGCGCCATGCCTATGAGCGGGCGCAGGAGCGGCTGGAGGCGGTCGTTCGGGCCCTGGAAGGCGCCCTCCCCTTAGAGGCGGAGATCGACATGGCCAACCTGCCGGTCCCGGCGACCACCTCGAACACCAGCGAGGCCGACTATCTGGAGATGGTCGACAAGGCGAAGGAGTACATCCGCGCCGGCGACATCTTCCAGGTCGTGCTGTCGCAGCGCTTCGAGGCGCCCTTCGCGCTGCCGCCCTTCGCGCTCTACCGGGCGCTGCGGCGGGTCAATCCGGCGCCCTTCCTGTGCTATCTCGATTTCGGCGATTTCCAGATCGTCTGCTCGAGCCCGGAGATCCTGGTCCGCCTGCGCGACGACACCGTCACGATCCGGCCGATCGCGGGGACGCGCCGGCGCGGCGCGACCGAGGCCGAGGACAACGCCTTGGCGGCGGAATTGCTCGCCGATCCGAAGGAGCGCGCCGAGCACCTGATGCTGCTCGATCTCGGCCGCAACGATGTCGGCCGCGTCGCCGAGATCGGCACGGTGAAGGTCACCGATTCCTTCTTCATCGAGCGCTACAGCCAGGTCATGCACATCGTCTCGAATGTCGAGGGCAGGATCGACCCGAAGCATGATTCGCTCGGTGCCCTGATCGCCGGCTTCCCGGCCGGGACGGTCTCGGGCGCACCGAAGGTCCGGGCGATGGAGATCATCGACGAGCTGGAGCGCGATGCGCGCGGCGCCTATGCCGGCTGCATCGGCTATTTCGGCGCCAACGGTGAGATGGATACCTGCATCGTGCTGCGCACGGCCGTGGTCAAGGACGGGCGCATGCATGTCCAGGCCGGCGCCGGCATCGTCTACGACTCGAACCCGGCCTCCGAGCAGGAGGAGTGCATCAACAAGGCCAAGGCCCTGTTCCGCGCTGCCGAGGAAGCGATCCGCTTCGCCGCCCGCGGCGGGCGCGGGCAGTAGGCGCCTGTCCGAAACCTATCCCCGTGAGCCCTCATCCTGAGGAGCCATTCCCTTGGGAATGGCGTCTCGAAGGATGGTCCAGGAGGCTCTCAAACCATCTGGAACATCATTTGAGACAGCCCTTCGGGCTTCCTCAGGATGAGGGCTGAAATTTCTAAACGAGCTCCGGGTACTCTCCGTCATTGCCCCCCGAAACGCAAAACGCCCCGCCGGATCGGCGGGGCGTTTCTGTTTCGACGCGCGCCTCAATGCCCCTTGCCGGGCGAGGCCGTCATCTTGTCGACCCAGGCGATGCCGATCGCGGAAATGATGAAGACGACATGAATCAGCGTCTGCAGCAGCACGCCCGCTTCGGTATAGCTCGCCGTCTTGCCGACGATGCCGATATTGCCGGCCTCGATGAAGGTCCTGAGCAGATGGATCGACGAGATGCCGATGATCGCCATGGCGAGCTTGATCTTGAGGATGCTCGCATTGACGTGGCTCAGCCATTCCGGCTGGTCGGGATGCCCCTGCAGCCGCAGGCGCGAAACGAAGGTCTCGTAGCCGCCGACGATCACCATGATCAGCAGGTTCGAGATCATCACCACGTCGATCAGCCCGAGCACGACCAGCATGATCTGCTGCTCGCTGAAGTCGAAGGCATGGGTGACGAGATGCCAGAGCTCCTTGAGGAACAGAAAGACGTAGACGCACTGCGCCACGATGAGGCCGATATAGAGCGGGAGTTGCAGCCAGCGGGAGCTGAAGATCAGGGCCGGCAGCGGCTTCAGGGGGCCGAGCGCGGCAGGCTGGGCGGACGGGTCGCGCGGTTGCGCCATGGTCGGTCTCGATCCTTCGATCACATTGGGTGCAGCGCTAAATGGCGAGGAAACCCGGCCCGCGCAAGCGGCTCGACCGTGCTTTCGGCGGCAAAAGCGACGGGAGCGTGACGACCCAATTATGCCCGGATTGACTGATAACTTCCCCTCTGGTCACCGGACCGCTACATTCAAATCCAAACGGGGGAACATGCGGAGTTCCGCTCGCCTGGTACCGCAGAGGAGTTTCGTCATGATCAGGACGCTCGCCGTCGCAGCAGCCCTTGCCGGCAGCACTTTCCTCGCCCTTCCCGCTTCGGCCGGCGCGCTTGCGCCCGCCACCGCCGCCGTCACCGCCGCGCAGGCAGGCGGAGACCTGGTCCAGACCGTGCAGTGGCGCCGTTACGGCTACGGCCCGCGCTATTACGGCTATCGCCGCGGCCCGGCGATCGGCGCCGGCATCGCGGCCGGCGTCATTGGCGGAGCTCTCGCAGCCGGCGCGCTGGCCGCCCCGCCGCCGGCCGTCTATTACGAGCCGGCCCCGGTCTATGTCGCGCCGCCGGTCGTCTATGCGCCGCCCGTGCCGCGCGCCTATGGCTACAGCATCGAGGATACCGACGCGGTTGCCTACTGCTCGCGCCGCTTCAAGAGCTACAACCCCGAAACCGGGACCTATATCGCCAAGGGCGGCATCGAGCGCGCCTGCCCCTGACAGCAGGCGACAGCGCGATCGCAGACAAGGACTCCCCGCATCGCTGCGGGGAGTTTTTCGTTTCGGCCGGAAACGGCTTGTCATCGCGGCGGCCGTCCCGCCTTATCCTGCCGGCAGCCTGAATCGGAGCATCGCGTGCGGATCGCCACCTGGAACGTCAATTCGGTCAGGCAGCGCCTCGGCCATCTTCTCGACTTCCTGAAGGAGGCGGAGCCCGACGCGCTCTGCCTGCAGGAGATCAAGTGCATGGATGCCGATTTCCCGCGCGCCGAGATCGAGGCCGCCGGCTGGCAGGTCGAGACCCACGGGCAGAAGACCTTCAACGGCGTCGCGATCCTGAGCCGCTCGCGATTGGAGGATGTCCGCCGCGGCCTGCCGGGCGACGATGGCGACGAGCAGGCCCGCTATCTCGAAGGCGTGCTGCCGCTGGGCGACGGCATGGTCCGTGTCGCCTCGATCTACCTGCCGAACGGCAACCCGCCCAATACCGAGAAATATCCCTACAAGCTCGGCTGGATGCATCGCCTGACGGCCCATGCCCGGATGCTGATGGAGCATGAGGAGCCGCTGGTGCTGGCCGGCGACTACAACGTGATCCCCGAGCCGCGCGACGCCCGCGATCCGGCCGCCTGGATCAGCGACGCGCTCTTCCTGCCGCAGACGCGCGCCGCCTTCCGAGGGCTGACGAATCTCGGCCTGACCGAGGCGCTGCGCAGCTCGACCGATGCCTCGGGTCTCTACACCTTCTGGGACTACCAGGCCGGCGCCTGGCAGCGGAACAACGGTATCCGCATCGACCACCTGCTGCTCTCGCCGCAAGCGGCGGACCGGCTCTCGGGCGTCAAGATCGCCAAGCATGTGCGCGGTTGGGACAAGCCCTCGGACCATGTCCCGGTGATGATCGACCTGCACTGAGGGACTGGAAACCGTCATGCTCGGGCTTAACCCGAGCATCTCGGAAACCCACGCGCTCTTGCCATGAGATATTCGGGTCAAACCCGAGAATGACGGCGCCTCAGTTCTGCGGCACGCCGTTGCGCGAACTCACCAGATGCTGGCGCTCGATCAGGGCCAGCGCCGCCGAACGGTCATTGGCCGAAGCAGCCGCGAAAGCCACGTCGTGCCGCTCGATGATCCAGGCTTCGCGGACGGGATCGGCGCCCTCGCGCGCCAGGGCGAGCCACATCAGGCCCAGTACCGGCTGGCGGGGCACACCATCGCCGCCCCGCAGCAGCATCTCGCCGAAGGCCGCGCGAGCAGGCGCGTGGCCCTTCTCCGCCGCGAGCTTCATCCAGCGCGCCGCCTGGCGCCGATCGCGATTGGCGCCCTGCCCGGTCATATAGAGGCGGGCGAGATTGTACTGCCCGTCGGGGTCGCCGAAATAGGATGCGGCGTAATGGAACATGTCGAAGGCCCGGTCGGGATTGGGCTTCACATAGCTGCCCTTGATGCCGTCCGAAAAATAATTGCCGAGCGCGACGAAGGCGCTGCCGACGAGCCGGCCGTCGGCGGTGCCGGGAATCGCGTCCGCGTTCTCGTCCGCGATCTTCGAGAAATACTCGAAGGCCTTGAGATCATTGGCCGGGACGCCCTCGCCACCGGCATACATGCGGCCAAGCTTGTACTGCGCCGTGAGATGGCCCTGCGAGGCCGCGTATTCGAGCGCGCGGACGGCGCCGAGCTTGTTGCCGGCGGTGGAGTCGCGCATCCAAGCCTTGAGCGCGTCGCGCGCGCTGGTGAAGGGCACGAGCGGCAGCGCCGTATGGGCGGTGGGGGTATCGGGAGCTGGAGCGATCGCCGCGGCGCCCGGTCCCGGGACGGAATCGTCCGGCTCCGGCAGCGCGGCGCCCGGAATGGCGCGCGGCGGCAGCAGCTTGGTGCCTGACATATCCTGCGCCAGGACGGCCTGATGGCCGCCGAGCAACAGGAACAGGCATGCTATGGTCGAGCTAGATATCCGCATAGCAATGGGTTTCGGCCGCCCCTCCTGGGTGGGTGACGGCGCCGCCTTTGGCGGAGCCGACGGTCTGCGCGTATTTCCACAGCGCACCGGAATTGTAGTCGGTCTTGCGTGGTTTCCAGTCCTTACGACGCGCTTCAAGTTCGGCATCAGAAAGGCGGACTGCGAGCTTTCCTGTGATGGCGTCGAGTTCGATGATGTCGCCGTCGCGGATCAGGCCGATCGGGCCGCCGACGGCGGCCTCGGGCCCGACATGGCCGACGCAGAAGCCACGGGTGGCGCCCGAGAAGCGACCATCGGTGATGAGCGCCACCTTGTCGCCCATGCCCTGGCCGTAGAGCGCCGCGGTGGTCGCAAGCATCTCGCGCATGCCGGGGCCGCCCTTGGGGCCCTCGTAGCGGATGACGAGCACGTCGCCGACATTGTAGGTCCGGTTCTTGACCGCCTCGAAAGCGTCCTCCTCGCGATCGAAGCACCGGGCCGGCCCGGTGAAGACGAGCTGGTCCTCGGGCATGCCGGCGATCTTCACGATCGCGCCTTCAGGCGCGAGATTGCCCTGAAGGCCGACAACGCCGCCGGTGACCGTGATCGGCTTGTCGGCGCGGTAGACCACATCCTGCTGGTCGTTCCATTTCACCGAGGCCATGTTCTCGGAGATGGTACGGCCCGTGACGGTCATGCAGTCGCCGTGCAGGTAGCCGGCATCGAGCAGGCTCTTCATCACCAGCGGGATGCCGCCGACCTCGAACATGTCCTTGGCGACGTATTTCCCGCCCGGCTTCAGGTCGGCGATATAGGGCGTCTTCTTGAAGATCTCGGCGACCTCGAACAGGTCGAAATCGATGCCGCATTCATGCGCGATCGCCGGCAGGTGCAGCGCGCCATTGGTCGAGCCGCCGGTCGCGGCGACGACCATCGCGGCATTCTCCAGCGCCTTGCGGGTGACGATGTCGCGCGGGCGGATGTTCCGGGCGATCAACTCCATCACCATCTCGCCGGCGGTGTAGCAGAAGGTGTCGCGGACATCGTAGGGCGCCGGCGCGCCGCAGCTATAGGGCAGCGCCAGGCCGATCGCCTCGGCGACCGTCGCCATGGTGTTGGCGGTGAACTGGGCACCGCAGGAGCCGGAGGACGGACAGGCGACCTCCTCGAGCTCCTTCAGGTCCTCGTCCGACATGGCGCCGACCGAATGCTTGCCGACGGCCTCGAACACGTCCTGGACGGTGACCGGACGGCCCTTGAAATTGCCGGGCAGGATCGAGCCGCCATAGATGAAGATCGACGGCACGTTGAGGCGCACCATCGCCATCATCATGCCGGGCAGAGACTTGTCGCAGCCGGCGAGGCCGACCAGCGCATCGTAGCAATGGCCGCGCATGGTGAGCTCGACCGAGTCGGCGATGACCTCGCGCGAGGCGAGCGACGACTTCATGCCCTGGTGGCCCATGGCGATGCCGTCGGTGACGGTGATGGTGCAGAACTCGCGCGGCGTGCCGCTGGCGGAGGCGACGCCCTTCTTCACGGCCTGGGCCTGGCGCATCAGCGAGATGTTGCAGGGGGCGGCCTCGTTCCAGCAGGAAGCGACGCCGACGAAGGGCTGCGCGATCTGCTTCGCGGTCATGCCCATCGCGTAATAATAGGAGCGGTGCGGGGCCTTGGCCGGGCCGACGCTTACATGGCGGCTCGGCAGCCTCGACTTGTCGTACACACGCCCGTCCATCGCCACTCGTCCTGTCCCCCGATCAGCACGGCGCGAAGATGTGCCACGCCCTGCCTGCCGGGAGCAATCGTGCCCCTGGCGACCTGAAAAACATCCGGAACCTCTGCCGGCTCCGCGCGTTCTACCCGATTTCGATATATCTCAGGCACTTAACGCAGGGTTTTGCTGGGCTTCGTTTGTGGCGGCTTCTTGGCGATCGTGGCGCCCGGGATGATGCCAGGCACCGTTCCCGCCGGAGTGTTGCGCCGATGTCACAAAGTTTCAGGCAGCGGAATGACGTAACGTCGGCGAACAGCCGATTTGGGTATGCGAGCCTCATCCTGAGGAGCCGCGAAGGATGAGGGCTGAGGACGATCGAGATGGCTGTCTACAGCACCAGCGGCAGCACGAAGAAGCCGCCGACGATGACCACGACGAGGGCGAGCGCGGTCATCGGCAGGTGCTTCTCGATGAAGATGCGGATGTCGTCGCCGTAGAAGCGCAGGGCCACCGCGATCATCAGGAAGAAGCTGGCGCGCGAGACGACCATGCCGATGGTGAACTTCCACAGATCGAAATGCAGGAAGCCGGACATGATCGTGACGATCTTGAACGGGATCGGCGTCAGGCCCTTGGTGACGAGCACCCAGAACCAGTAATCCTGCGAGGTCGCGATCAGGCTCGCAGCCTTGTCCTGCAGCCCGTAGATGCCGATCAGCCAGGCGCCCACGGATTCATAGAGCAGCGCGCCGATGGCATAGCCGAGATAACCGCCGAGCACGGCGCCCAGCGAACAGATGCCGGCGTAGAACCAGGCCCGGTCCGGCCGGGCTATGCACATCGGGATCAGCAGCGGAATCGGCGGCAGCGGGCTGAACGAGCTTTCGATGAAGGTAATGCCGAAGAGCAGCCATGGGGCGGCAGGATGGGAGGCGTATGAAACGCACCAGTCATAGGCTCGCTTGAGCATGGGTTCTGAACAGCCGGTCCTTGTGCCGCCACGCATTCTGCATGACGGGTTTGCGTCGGGCGCATCTAAGCGGGGTCCGCGAAAGAATGCCAGTCCTCTCTTGGATCAGCGTCAATTTGACGACACCGGCGTGACCGGAATGCGATAGCCGTGATTGGAAACCAAACTTCGCCTCGTCATGGTCGGGCTTGTCCCGACCATCCACGTCTTCATTGATCGAGGACTGTGTTCAAGACGTGGATGCTCGCCACAAGGGCGAGCATGACGGTGAGGTTCGCAGGCGTAGCTATCACCGACGGTCACGCCAGCCGCGCCAGGGCCTCCGCGACCTTGAGCTTGCGGGCCTCGGCCGCGGCCTTGCGCTCGCGGTTCTCCTCGACGATCTCCTCGGGTGCGCGGGCCATGAAATCGGGGTTGCCGAGCTTCTTCTCGACGACCGCGATGTCCTGGTCGAGCTTGGCGAGCTCCTTGGTCAGGCGCGAGCGCTCGGCGTCGAGATCGATCAGACCGGCGAGCGGCAGCGCTGCGACCTCGCCGCGCACGATGATCTGGGCCGACTGGGCCGGCGCCGCCGTCTCGAAACCGATGTCGGAGACGCGGGCGAGACGCTCGATCATCGGCCGCCAGCTCTCGATCGTCGTCCGCGTCGCGGCCGAGGCGTTGACGAGCACGAGCGGCGCCTGCGTGCCGGCCGGAACGTTCACTTCGGAGCGCACCGAGCGGATATCCGAGATCAGGTCGACGACGAAACCGATCTCCGCCTCCGCCGTCGCGTCCTTGAGCGCCGACAGGTCCGGCCAGCGAGTCAGGCAGACCAAGGAGGCATCGCCCTCCGCGAGCTTGCGCGGCGCGCCGGCCTCGGCCTTCTGCGCCCAGAGCTCCTCGGTGAGGAACGGCATGAACGGGTGCAGGAGCTGGCAGATCAGGTCGATGATGTAAGCGACGGTCGCCTGCGTCTCGGCGCGGGCCGCGGCATCGACGCCCTCGCCCTGCAGCACGGGCTTGGCAAGCTCCAGATACCAGTCGCAGAACTGGTTCCAGACGAAGCGATAGGCCGCGCCCGCCGCCTCGTTGAACCTGAAGCTCGGAATGCCGGCGGCGATCTCCTCTGCCGCCTGCGCCGCCTCGCTGAGGATCCAGCGGTTGAGCGGCTGCTTGACGTTCGCGGGATCGAAGCCTTCCGCGCGGGCGCAGCCGTTCAATTCGGCGAAGCGCGCGGCATTCCAGATCTTGGTCGCGAAGTTGCGATAGCCCTCGACGCGCTGCGTGCTGAGCTTGATGTCTCGGCCCTGCGCCGCCATGGCCGACAGCGTGAAGCGCAACGCATCGGCGCCGTATTTGTCGACGATCACCAGCGGATCGATGACGTTGCCCTTCGATTTCGACATCTTCGCGCCCTTCTCGTCGCGAACGATGGCGTGGATGTAGACGTCCTTGAACGGCACCTCGTCCATGAAGTTGAGGCCCATCATCATCATCCGGGCGACCCAGAAGAAGATGATGTCGAAGGCGGTGACCAGCGTCGCCGTCGGGTAATAATGCTTCAGCTCGGCCGTCTGCTCGGGCCAGCCGAGGGTCGAGAACGGCCAGAGCGCCGAGGAGAACCAGGTGTCGAGCACGTCCTCGTCGCGCGTCAGCGCGACGGTGTCGCCGTAATGCGCCATCGCCAGCGTCTGTGCCTCGGCTTCCGACTCGGCGACGAAGACCTCGCCGTCCGGCCCGTACCAGGCCGGGATCTGGTGGCCCCACCAGAGCTGGCGGGAGACGCACCAGGGCTCGATATTCTCCAGCCAGTCGTAATAGACCTTGGTCCAGTTCTCGGGTGTGAACTTGGTCCGCCCGTCCTGCACCGCCTTGATCGAGCGCTGTGCGAGCGGCTTGACGTCGACATACCACTGGTCGGTCAGCCAGGGCTCGATCACGACGTCCGAGCGGTCGCCATGCGGGACGGTATGGGTGTTCGGCTCGACCTTCACGAGGAGGCCGCGCGCGGCCATCATCTCGACGACGCGGCGGCGCGCGACGAAGCGATCGGCGCCGTCGAGCGCCATCGTCTCGGCCTCCGGCTTGGCGCCCGCGAGGAAATCCTCGTTGCCGGCGAGCAGGATGCGCGCCTCGCCGTCGAGGATGTTGACGACGTCGAGCTGGTGACGTTTGCCGACCTCGAAATCGTTGAAATCATGCGCTGGCGTGATCTTGACCGCGCCAGTGCCCTTCTCGGGATCGGCATAGTCGTCGCCGAAGATCGGGATGACACGGCCGACCAGCGGCAGCACGGCCTTGCGGCCGATCAGGTGGCCGATCGTCTCGTTCTCCGGATGCACCGCGACGCCGGTATCGCCCAGCATCGTCTCGGGGCGCGTCGTCGCGACGGTGATATAGGTCGAGGCGTCGTCCGCGTCGTAGGTCGCGCCTTCGAGCGGGTATTTGAAATAGTAGAGATGGCCGTTCGGATCGCGGCTCAGCGCCTTGTCGAGCTTGGCCGCGTCGAATTCCTCCTCGCCGCCGCGCTGCCACTTGAACGTGCCGGTCTTCTCGACCTGCAGAACCTCGAGATCCGAGATCGCGGTCTGGAACTTGGGGTCCCAGTTCACCAGTCGCTTGGCGCGGTAGACCAGGCCCTGCTTGTGCAGGCCGACGAAGACCTTGAGGACGGCGGCGGAGAGCCCCTCGTCCATGGTGAAGCGCTCGCGCGACCAGTCGCAGGAGGCGCCGAGGCGGCGGAGCTGGTTGACGATCGTGCCGCCCGACTCCTCCTTCCACTTCCAGACCTCGGCCAGGAAGGCCTCGCGGCCCATCGTGCGGCGGTCGGTCTTGTTCTCGGCGGCGAGCTTGCGCTCGACGACCATCTGCGTCGCGATGCCGGCATGGTCGGTGCCGGGCTGCCAGAGCACGTCCTTGCCGCGCAGGCGCTCGAAGCGGCAGAGCACGTCCTGCAGCGTGTTGTTGAGCGCGTGGCCCATATGCAGCGAGCCGGTGACGTTCGGCGGCGGGATCACGATGCAATAGGGCTCGGCGCCGGGGACCGCACCCCGGCCTGCCTTGAAGGCTTCAGCCTCGTCCCAGGCCTTGCTGATCCGGGCCTCGACGGCGGCCGGTTCGAAAGTCTTGTCCATCATCGCATCGCTCGAACGCAGAAAGGCCGGGGAACCTGCCCCGGCCGGGAAAATCACGGGCCAAAAAGGTCTCGGCCCTTAAGAGCCCATGCACGGGCCGTGCGTCAACGTTTTCGATGACATGGCGCGCCCTCCGCGGGCGTCAGGCGAGGTTCGACTGGAGGAACCAGAGCGACTTGTCGAGCATGCGCGAATAGGCGGTCAGGATATCGGCGGTGTCGGCATCGCCGGCCTCGTCGCAGGCGTCGATCGCCTCGCGCACCGTGTTCGCGGTCTCGGCATAGCGCTCGATCAGCGCGGCGAGATGGTCCTGAACGGCGACGATCTCGGTCGGGTAGGGCTTGAGCGACGTCGCCTGAGCCGTCGTCTGCGTCGTGCCGAAGGCGATGCCGCCGAGCTGGGCGATACGCTCCGCGACCGTGTCGACATGGGTATCGAGCTCGTCGCGGAAGCCGTCGAGCATCAGGTGGATGCCGATGAAGCCAGGCCCCTTGAGATTCCAGTGCGCCTGCTTGGTGACGAGCGCGAGGTCGATGCCATCGGCAAGACGCTCGTTCAGCAGGCCGATGACCTTGGTCTTGGTGTTCGAGGCCAGGTCGACCCGGCTGGATTTGACCACCTTTGCCGTGGTCGAGTTCTTGGGTGCGCTGCGCGGCGCGGTCTTGGCTGCGGTCTTGGCCATGGCAAACCTCGGATCGGAAGGACGTTCGGAACGGCATAGCGCCGGCGCCGGACGAACCCGGCGCACTTCTCTGATACGCGCGAGCTGCCGCGCGGTTCCGGCCGGATAACCCGTTCCCGCGACGGAACCACATCCGCCCCGCACCGTTGCACCCAACACAGCCAATGACTGCAGGGAGAGCGACATGTCTCGCCACGATGACCAGACCCGCGTCTGGGACCTGATCGATTCCATCAAGTTCGCGATGCTCGTGACCCATGACGGCCAGGGCGACGAATTGCGCGCCAGGCCGATGCATGCCCATGGCGAGCGCGAGGAGGACGCGATCTATTTCCTGACCGATCGCCGCCATCACAAGGATGACGAGATCCAGGTCAACGACAATGTCTGCGTCGCCTTCTCCGATACCGGTGGACAGCGCTATCTTTCTGTAACGGGCACGGCGACCGTGCTCGACGATCGCAAGCGCGTCCACGATCTCTGGGACGCCAGCAACCGCGCTTTCTGGGACGATGAAAACGATCCCAACATCCGAGTGCTGCGCGTGCGGCCCAGCATGGCGGAGTTCTGGGACAGCCCCGGCAAGATCGTCACCAGCGTCAAGATGGCCGCCGCGGCCCTGACCGGCGCTAAGCCCGATCTGGGCGAGAACCGCAAGGTTCGGCTCTGAAACCCGAAGCTATGAGCAGGAAGCCATGATGAAGCTCTTGGTCCACGCCCTCGGGGCCTGGTTCGCAGTCGAGGCGGCCTCCGGCCGCTATCCCCGCCCGGTCGCCGTCGGCCTGACGATGCTGGTCTCACGGCTCGGTGCCCCGGCAACAGCCTTTGCCATGGCAGGCTACGGCCTGATGCGGCTCAAGGAGGCCGGCGCTTTCGAGCCGGCGCGGCCGCGCCGGCGACGAACGGTCAGGACGGAATAGGGCGTGCTTCGCGCCTCCGAAGAGGCACCATCATTCCGGAAAAGCCGCGTCAACGGCCCCGAACCGGCATCCATCGAAAGGCGCCGCATTCTAAGATCGATCCCGGGTCGAGCCCGGGATCACGGCGTGGTTCCACAGGACAGCCTTAGAATTCAGCTGCGGCCGCCGCGCGCGACGCGTTCGATCTCCGCCCGCACCAGCCGCTCGACCATGGTCGGGAGATTGTCGTCGAGCCAGGTCTTGAGCATCGGCTTCAGCATGTCCTTGACCAGATCCTCCAGCGTGCGCGCGTTATTGCTGAGCACGGTCGAGGCCAGCTGGCCGAAGGCATTGGTCACGACGGAGCTGGCCTGATCCGACAGCAGGCTCGCCATGTCCGGCGCGGGCGTGAAGGCGGCCTGCGGTTGAGGCTGTTGCGGCTCCGGCTGAACCGGCGCCGGTTGAGGTTCGACAATTGGGGCTGGCGGTTCCGGCAGCGGAGCCGCGGCGGGCTCCTCCTCCAGGAAGGCAATATCGGCGTCTTCCGGCGTGGGAGGCGCAGGAGCAGGCTCGGCAACCGGCGCCGCTACCAGCGCGGCCTCCGCCCCCAGGTCGAGCACGTCGTCATCGATGGCGGCGACCGGCTCAGGTTCGGGCTCCGGCGCAGGCTCGGCCTGCGGCGCGGCAGATTCCTCTGCCGGCTTCGTCTCGTCGTCCGAGATGATCCGGCGGATGGAGGCGAGGATTTCCTCCATCGACGGTTCGCTGGGCTTGGCTTGCGCGCTCATGATCAGTCTAACCGTTGAACACCGGGCGCGCCGATGGAATCAACGCCGCTCCAAGAGCGCAGTATTCCACGGCATCGATGTCAGACAAGGCGCCAAGCCATTCTCCCACAGGAGAAATCCGCGCTGTTGCCGGACGGCACCGCATCGGAGGGCAGCCTTCCGCCGTCGCGAAAGGCTGCTGCGACGATAGAACGATGGATCGTCGCCGCAGGCTGCGCGCGGCGATCCGTGCGAAGCTCAGCGGCCGTCGGGCGTCTGAGTGCCCCAGAGCTTGCCCTGGACCTGCTCGTAATGCCGGCGCGCATCGTAGATCTCGGCCTTGAGCCTCAGGGTCTGGGCAGAGAGCTTGCCGACCGCCGAGAGGACGGCATAGGAGGCGACGACGCGATCGCGCTGCGCGACGACGAGGCTCGAGCGGGCGCTCACCAGTTCCTGCTGCGCGTTGAGAACGTCGAGTGTCGTGCGCTGGCCGACCTTCGCCTCTTCGCGGACGCCGGACAGCGCCGTGGACGCGGCCTCGACCTGCGCCTGGGCGGCGATGATCTGGGCCTTGGCGGCCTCCAGCCCGCCCCAGGCGGACACGACCGCTGCGCGCACCGTGTCGCGCTGCGTGTCGACCTCGATCCGGCGCTGGCCGGCCGTTTCCTTGGCCTGACGGGTGCGGGCATAAACCTGCCCGCCCTCGTAGATCGGGATGGTCAGCGTGCCGACGAGGCTGGCCGAGAAGCGGTTGTCGCCGGAAAACTGGCTGTCATAGCGCTGCTGGACCACGCCGCGCACACCCACGACCGGGTAGAGATCGGCCTCGGTGACCTTGACCTGAAGCTCGGCGGCATCGACGCCATGCAGCGAGGCAACGATGGCCGGGTGGTTCGACAGGGCCTGGTTGAGCGCGGTCGGCAGGGATTTCGGCAGCAGCCGCTCGACCGGGCGGCCCGGCGCGAGCGAACGCGGTTCGGTTCCGACATTCTGGCGGAAGCGCGCCACCGAGGTCTTCAGGTTCGATTCGGCGAGAATCGCCTGGGAGCGTGCCGAGGACAGGCGGGCCTCCGCCTGCGCCACGTCGGTGCGCGTCACCTCGCCGACCTGGAAGCGGTCGCGCGTCTGGCGCAGCTGTTCCTCGAGAACCTCGACGTTGTTGCGGTTGAGGTTGAGGATCGCCGTGTCGCGTAACACGTTCATATAGGAGGTCGCGGCGTCGAGCAGCACGTTCTGCTCGGTATTGCGCAAGGTGGCGCGGGCGCCCAGCACCTGCGATTCGGACTGTCCGACCGCGCTGCGGGTCTTGCCGGAATCGAAGATGTTCTGGTCGATCTGGACGCCGACGCCGCGCGGGCCGAGGCGCGATACGTTATTGGTATGGACCGGCGAGCTGCTGGCAAAGGCAGGAATGCCCGATTCGGTGATGCTGGCGCCGATATCGGCCGAGGCGGTGATGCGCGGCCGATAGCCTGCCTTCGCCTGCGGCACGTTCTCGTCGGTCGCGCGAACCGATGCACGCTGGGCATTGAGTGTCGGATTGGCGGAATAGGCCCGCGCGAGCGCGGCCTCCATGGTCTGGGCCGAAGCCGAACCTGCCCAGCCGCCAGCCAACGCCAGGGCGAAGGCGGCGGAGAGAGCAAGCCCGGAAATCTTTTCGTCGCGTTTATGCACTGGACGCCTCATGTGCGCACTGAAAGTCGCGCCCAGGCATCGCCCCAGCCTCGGCAGAGTTGCAATTCATACCCGCTCCGGCACCTCCCGCCAACGGACGGGGCGGCGTCGGAATGGTTTCGCTCGCGCAGTGCCGCAAAAATGCGACACTGCCGATCTCAGAAAACGAAGGCCGCCGGACGGCGAAACTCCGCAACGACAGGCGCTGCCGCATCGAAGACCGGCCGGCCCGACACGACGTCGCTGGACTTCAGATAGAGTTTCACCCGCGCGGCGCGGCCGACGCCCTCGACGACGATGAGCCGACCTTCAGGCCGCAGCAGCGGGAAAAGCGTCTCGGGCGCGATCTCGCAGGAGCCGCTCACGAGGATGGCGTCGAAGTTGGCGGGAGCCGGCTGCGCGGCGGTGACCGTGACGCCGCCGGCGCCGGCCCTGCCCAAGGCCGCTTCGGCCAAGGCCCGCGCCGCGGCGTCGGGCTCCCAGAGCACGGCCTTGGCGCCCATATGGTCCATCAGCGCTGCACCGTAGCCCGAGCCGCCGGCATATTCGAGCACGTCCTCGCCCGGTTGCGGATCGAGCTCCTGGATCATCCTCACCGCGACCATCGGGGTCATCAGCGCGCGCCCGGTGCCCGGCAGCGCGATCGACTGATCGAGATAGGCCAGATGGGAGAGGGTCTCGGGAACGAAAGCTTCGCGCGGCACCGAATCCGCCGCGGCGAGCGCGGCCCGGTCGGTGATGTCGTAGGTGCGCAGCTGGCAATCGACCATATTGCGCCGCAGCGAGGTGAAATCGTCCATGACCGAACTCTCCGTCCACGACGGCGACGCTGCAAGATGCGGCCGATGCTCCGGAGGCCGCCGCGAACCGGTGCAGCAATCGCGCCGTTCTTCGGCAGCTTTCTGTTCGAGGCCCGCGCAAAAGGCAAGCGCCGCCTCACCGCAGGCATAAACCAGCCACGGTTAATTCGCTCTGTCGATATGCGGGGAATGCTGGCTCCCGGAGCAGGATTCGAACCTGCGACCAATCGATTAACAGTCGATTGCTCTACCGCTGAGCTATCCGGGAACAACGTGGCGGCGTCTTAGCGGCGCGATCCGGTTAGCGCAAGCCCCTTGCGAGCCGACCAAGCAGATTTGTCATCGTCGTTGTGGAAGATGCGATGCCGGCTTGCGGCGCGGCGCGGCTTGTGGTTAGTGCGCTCTCGCTGAAGCGGCCGCAGCCGTTTCCGCCGGAAGGCCTCGTGGCGGAGTGGTTACGCAGAGGACTGCAAATCCTTGCACCCCGGTTCGATTCCGGGCGAGGCCTCCAATCTTACAGCGCTGATTTCACTGCGCTTTACCGACCAGCCGAAACAATCGCCGCCGATCCTGCCGGGCAACTGATGTGCTCTGCCTCGCAAGCGCGGAACCATTTGCCTCGCGCGATGTTGTCCCAGCGGATTTTCGAGTGGTGCCCGGCGACGGCAGTCGAGCGGGCGAGGGCATGGAGCCCAGACGAGCCCCATCGGCGCAACCGGTGGGGCTCTCTCGTTTCACGCACGCCGCTTCGAGCCTTTACTTGCATCGCCTATGTGCCGGCTTTTTCAGCGCGCGCCGGAGCTGCGCTGAAACATGTCCGGCATCACGCGTTCGGGGAAGGTCAGCGACGTCACGGCGACGATCACCGTCAGGCCGATAACGGCCAGCCAGAGCCAGAAATCCAGAGGCGGCTTTTTGCGATGTATCATCCTGAAAGGGACGCCCGAATGGCCTCGGAGTTCCCCTGCTCAGGCGATCAACGACACCATCGCCGCTTTTCGTGAACGCATCAGCCCTTTCGAGCGGCGGCAATGGGTGATTCCGGAGAGGCGTCGCGCGCGCCCGCGCCGCGCCGCAGCCCCGATCCATGCCTGATCGCCAGCGACAGAATCGTCCGGCCGACGGCTTCCGGCAGGTCGGCATCCAACATCACGCGCAGGCGGCCGGCTCCGGCCTCCACCGCGGAAACCTCGAAGCCGGGAGCCTGGGGCTTCCGGAAAGTTCGCGGGCGGCGCGAAGCGAACAGATCGTCCAGCTTCCGGCCCATCTCTCCGAGCTCGAGATCGAGTCCCGCTTCCGCCAATGCATCCATCTTTCAACAGCCGCCCATCTGGAACCATCGTTCAGGCTGTGATTCGCCTTAAGGATTTCGTTTACAAATCGTTAAAATTTGAGCTAGTGACGCCTGCCTGTTCGAGGCGGAGTAGCGTCATGGTCGAAGCCATTGTGATAGCGGTCCTCATGGCCGGGACGGCGGGCGCGTCCTGGCTGGTCGCCGACTTTCTGCATCTGCCACTGGAACTCTGAGCAGACGGTCGCGGATTCGGCAAGGAACGACGCCGTCGCGAAAGCGCGCAGGCCCTCGCCCTGCGCAAATCTTCTCCCAGGATAATCTTCTTTCAGCCCGTGACCGAATCCGTCCCGGCTGCGTTGACCGGGAGCGAATGGCCCGCACGCTGCCGCCGGCCGGATGAGGAACGATGACCGAACGCGCCCTGCACTGGTTCCGCAACGACCTGAGACTGGCCGACAATCCGGCCTTGGCCGCAGCGACGGAGGCCGGGCCGGTCCTTTGCCTCTACATCCTCGATACCAGCCCGGATCGCCGGCCGATCGGCGGGGCCTCGCGCTGGTGGCTGTCGCGCTCGCTCGCTGTACTCGACGACGCCCTTGCCAGGAAGGGCGGGCGGCTGGTCGTGATGGCAGGCGACCCCGCCCTCCTGCTGCCGCGGATCGTGGCTGAGGCCGGGATCAAGCTGGTCACCTGGAATCGCCGCTACGAGGCTGCGGAGATCGCGCTCGACCGCAAGCTGAAGGAGGCGCTCACAGCAGACGGCATCACGGTCCGCAGCTTCAACAGCCATCTGCTGAACGAGCCTTGGCAGATCACCACCAAGACCGGACAACCGATGAAGGTGTTCACGCCCTATTGGCGCGCCGCCCGCCAGAAGGGTGACCCGTGCGCTCCGACCCCTGCCCCCAGGGCAATCTCCGCGCTTCCCCTGCCCGATTCGATCAAACCGCTGGCGGTGTCGCTGGGCGATCTCGGCCTCGAACCGACCAAGCCGGACTGGGCCGGCGGCCTGCGGGAGGCATGGGCGCCGGGAGAAGCGGGCGCCGCGACCCGGCTCGACGAGTTCATCGGTAGCGGTCTCGCCGGCTATGCCGAGGCTCGCGACCGGCCGGACCGGGCCGCGACCTCCCGCCTCTCGCCGCATCTGCATTTCGGCGAAATCGGCCCGCGGCAGGTCTGGCACGCGCTCCAGCATGCGCGCGCGGCCGGCGAGGCCGCAGGCTCGGAGCGCGACGCCGAGAAATTCCTCTCCGAGATCGGCTGGCGGGAGTTCTCGCACCACCTGCTCTTCCACAATCCGGAACTGGCCACCCGCAACTACGATTCGCGATTCGATGCCTTTCCCTGGGAGCCCGACCACAAGGCCTTGCGCCGCTGGCAACGCGGGCAGACCGGCATCCCACTCGTCGATGCCGGCATGCGCGAACTCTGGACGACCGGCTGGATGCATAACCGCGTCCGGATGGTCGTCGCCTCCTTCCTGATCAAGCATCTGCTGCAGGACTGGCGGGCGGGCGAGGCCTGGTTCTGGGATACGCTGGTCGATGCCGACGCCGCCAACAACGCCGCGAGCTGGCAATGGGTCGCGGGCTCCGGCGCCGACGCCTCGCCCTATTTCCGCATCTTCAATCCGGTGACGCAGGGCGAAACCCACGACCCCAAGGGGGCTTACGTTCGCCAGTGGGTGCCGGAGCTGGCCGGGCTGTCCGACAAGGATATCCACCAGCCCTGGAAGGCTTCGGAAAAGGCGCTGCGCGAGGCAGGCATTCGAATCGGCGAGACCTACCCTGCCCCGCTGATCGATCTCGCCTTCGGGCGCCAGCGTGCGCTCGACGCCTTCGCCACGATCCGCAGCGGCTGACCGGTTCAGCCGCTGCGCTCTGCGAAGCGGCGCATCAGCGCGAAATAGACGGGGTAAGGCAGCAGGCGCGCGAGTTTCAGGATCCAGGCGAGGCGGCGCGGTACGGTGATCTCGAAGCCGCCGCGCTCGAATCCGTCGACGATTCGCCGCGCGCCGTCCTCCACCGTCTGCAGGAACGGCATCGGGAAGCGGCGGCCTTCCGTCATCGGCGTCTCGATGAAGCCGGGATTGACCAGTTGCAGGCGGATGCCGGCCGCCTCGCAATCGAATCGCATCGATTCGCAGAAATAGATCGCGCCGGCCTTGGCGGCACCATAGGCGGCCGCGCCCGGCAGGCCACGATAGCCGACGAGCGAGGCGTTGACCGCGATCTGCCCGGCACCGCGCGCGACCATCCGCGGCTGCACGGCGAAGAAGCTCTTGGCGACGCCGAGCAGGTTGACCCCGACGACCCGTTCGACCGTCTCGACATCGATCGCCCTGCCCTGGCCCGACGCGATGCCGGCATTGAGGAAGGCGAGCGCGATCGGCCCATGGATGCTTTCGATCGCATCGGTGACGTCGCGCATGCCCTGCGCATCGGTGACGTCGCCGGCATGGGCGACGATGCGGCCGGGCAGTTTCTCGGCGCCGCGGGCGAGGCGCTCCAGCGCCTCCAGCCGCCGGGCCGTGACGGCAACCGTCCAGCCTCGGCGCGCCAGCTCGAGCGCGACCGCGGCCCCGATACCGGAACTGGCGCCGGTGATCCAGGCGACGCCGTCCTGCGGCTTCATGCGGGGCAAAACCATGGCGGCTCCGGGTTGGCGGGACATCATCTAGGCATGAAAGCCCGCGCCCGGAAGCCATGCGCCCCAAGTCATCCCCGCTATCCCGCCAAGGAGGTGGCACCTCGCCGGCAATCGGTGCAGTCTGCCGGGCGAAGGCGTCCCCGCGCCACCATGAGACACGAGACGATGCCGACCGAACTGCTCTTCCGCAACGATGCCTATCTCAAGGAAACGCCCGCGACGGTCGAGGCGGTGAACGAGCGCGGCGGCATCATCCTCGACCGCACGAATTTCTACGCGACCGGCGGCGGCCAGCCAGGCGATGCCGGGCATCTGCGCCGCGCCGACGGCAGCGAGATCGCGATCGCCACCACGATCTACGACCCAGAGGACAAGAGCCGGGTCATCCATGTTCCGGCCGAGGGGCAGGCCCTGCCGGCGCCGGGCGAGGCGGTCACCGCCGTGCTCGACTGGGAGCGCCGCTTCAAGCGCATGCGCGTCCATACCGCGCTGCACCTGCTCAGCGTCGTGCTGGCCTTCCCGGTCACCGGCGGCTCGATCGGCGATGGCGACGGAAGGCTCGATTTCGACATTCCCGAAGGCGGGCTCGACAAGGCCGAGGTTTCCGAGAAGCTCAACGCGTTGGTCGCCCGCAACGCCGACGTCACCGAGCGCTGGATCACCGACGAGCAACTCGACGCCAATCCCGGTCTGGTCAAGACGATGTCGGTGAAGCCGCCGCGCGGCTCGGGGCGCGTCCGGCTCGTCGCCATCGGCGATATCGATCTCCAACCCTGCGGGGGCACCCATGTCCGCAATACCGCCGAGATCGGCGCGGTCGCGGTCACCGATATCGAGAAGAAGGGCAAGCAGAACCGGCGCGTCCGGATCGCGCTCGCCTGAGAACACCAAAGCTGATGCCCAGAGGATACGCCTATGGCCCGTGAAGACGTTTTCGTTTCGACCGAGTGGCTGGCCGAGCGCCTGAACGCGCCCGATATCGTCGTGGTCGATGCCTCCTGGTACCTGCCGGCGCAGAAGCGCGACGGCGCGGCCGAATACGCCGCGCGCCGCATTCCGGGCGCGGTCCATTTCGATATCGACAAGATCAAGGACAGCACCTCGTCCCTGCCCCACATGCTGCCCTCGGCGCCGGAATTCGCGGCGGCCGTCGGCGCGCTCGGCATCGGGGACGGCATGCGCATCGTCGTCTATGACGGGCTCGGCTTCTTCGCGGCGCCGCGCGTGCGCTGGACCTTCAAGGTGTTCGGCGCGCGTGATGTCGTCATCCTCGATGGCGGCTTCCCGAAATGGCTGGCCGAAGGCCGCCCGGTCGAGGAAGACAGCCCGAAGGCGCGCAAGCCCCGCAGCTTCACCGCAAGGCTCGACAACGGCGCCGTCGCCGACGCGGACGATATTGCGCGCGCCACCGCCTCGCAGGCGATCCAGGTGGTCGATGCCCGCGCCGCCGACCGCTTCCGTGGCGAGGCGCCGGAGCCGCGGCCGGGCCTGGCCTCCGGCCATATCCCCGGTTCGCTCAACCTGCCGTCGTCGCAGCTCACCACCGATGGCCGGCTGAAATCCCCGGAAGAGATCGTCGCGCTGTTCAGGGATGCCGGCGTCGATCTCGACAAGCCCTCGATCATGACCTGCGGCTCGGGCGTCTCGGCCGTGATCCTGTCGACGGCGCTCGAGACCGTCGGCAAGCCAGCCAAGGCGATCTATGACGGCTCCTGGTCCGAATGGGGCATGGGCGAGCGGCCTGTCGCGACGGGCCCGGCGAAGCAGGCTTGAGCGGGAGATCGCCATGAGCCACGACCACGATCATTCCCACGATCACGACCATCCGCACGATCACGGCCATGACGGCGAGCCGCGCTGGAAGCATGACGGCGTGCGCGTCATCTCCGGCGACAAGCTCGACCCCAACACCGCGCAGACGCCCGGCATGTTCCGGCAGGCGGCGATCAACCATGCCCGCGTCGGCGCCCAGAAGATCTGGGCCGGCACGGTCGCGATAGAGCCCAACGCAAAGACCGGCGTGCACCATCATGGCGAGCTCGAAAGCGTGATCTATGTGGTGAGCGGCAAGGCGCGGATGCGCTGGGGCGAGCGATTGGAATTCGTCGCCGAGGCCGGGCCGGGCGACTTCATCTATGTGCCGCCCTTCGTACCGCATCAGGAGATCAACGCCGATCCCGACAACCCGCTGCAATGCGTGCTGGTGCGCTCCGACAACGAGGCGGTTGTGGTCAACATCACCGATGTCGACCCGGTCGAGAAGCCGGAAGAAGTCTACTGGGTCGATCCGATCCACAAGCACCCGCACGGGTAAGCGTCGGCCAATCCGCCGTCCTCCTTGACACGTCGTTCAGGCGCTGCAAGCATCGTTATATTCATTCGGATACAGCGATATCGGCCGCGAGGAACAGCATGCTGAAGCGCCGCACCCTGCTGGGCATGGGCCTGGCCCTTGCCGTGAGCCTCGCTCCCGCCTTCGACGCCGCGCAGGCGCAGACGAAGGACCTCGTGATCTTCGCCGCGGCCAGCATGAAGAACGCGCTGGACGAGGCCGCCGCCAACTGGGTCAAGGAAAGCGGCAAGCCGATGCCGAAGATTTCCTATGCGGCGAGCAGCGCGCTCGCGAAGCAGATCGAAAACGGCGCCCCAGCCGACCTTTTCATTTCGGCCGATCTCGACTGGATGGACTATCTCGGCAAGAAGGACCTCATCAAACCGGATAGCCGCATCAGCCTGCTCGCCAACCGGATCGTGATGGTCGCCGGCAAGGATTCGACCGCCAGGCTCGACCTGAAGCCCGGCGCCGATGTCGCGGGCGCACTCGGCGCCGGCCGTCTCGCCATGGGCAATGTCGATTCCGTTCCGGCCGGCAAGTACGGCAAGGCGGCGCTGGAGACGCTCGGCGCCTGGGGCAAGGTCAAGGACAAGATCGCGCAGGCCGACAACGTCCGCGCCGCGCTGCTGCTGGTCTCGCGCGGCGAGGCCCCGCTCGGCATCGTCTACGCGACCGACGCCGCGGCCGACCGCCAAGTCAAGGTCGTCGCGACCTTCCCAGAGGATTCGCACCCGCCGATCGTCTATCCGGTCGCCGTCACCAGGGATTCGGCCAATCCCGATGCGCAGGCCTTCCTGACCTATCTGCGCAGCGCCGCGGCCCGGCCCGTCTTCGAGAAGCAGGGCTTCACGGTGCTCAACAAGGCTGCAAGCTCTTCGTGATCGACTGGCTCTCGCCTGAAGAATGGGCGGCGGTGAGGCTCAGCCTCATCGTCGCGACGACCGCGATGGTCGCGAGCCTCCCGCTGGGGGTCGGCGTCGGCCTGCTGCTGGCGCGCGGGCGCTTCTGGGGCAAGTCCCTGCTCGACGCCATCGTCCATATGCCATTGATCCTGCCGCCGGTGGTGACGGGTTATCTGCTGCTCGTCGGCTTCGGCCGGCGCGGGCCGATCGGGCAATTCCTCTACGACTGGTTCGGGATCGTGCTCTCGTTCCGCTGGACCGGCGCGGCGCTGGCCTGCGCGGTGATGGGCTTCCCGCTGATGGTCCGCGCCATCCGGCTTTCGATCGAGGCCATCGACCGCAGGCTCGAATCCGCTGCGGGCACATTGGGCGCGAGCCCGATCTGGGTCTTCCTCACCGTCACCCTGCCGCTCTGTCTGCCCGGCATCATCGCCGGCATGATCCTGTGCTTCGCCAAGGCGATGGGCGAATTCGGCGCGACGATCACCTTCGTCTCCAACATCCCCGGCGAGACGCAGACCCTGCCCTCCGCGATCTATACCTTCACGCAGGTTCCAGGCGGCGATGCCGGCGCGATGCGGCTGACGCTGATCTCGATCGTGATCTCGGTCTCGGCGCTCTTCCTCTCGGAGTTGATGGCCCGCATCGTCGGGCGGCGGATCGCCGTCGAATGACAGATGTCCTCGACATTGCCGTCCGCCACAGGCTCGGCGAGTTCACGCTCGACGCCGCCTTCACCTCGGACGGGCGCCTGACGGCCCTGTTCGGCAGCTCGGGCTCGGGCAAGACCTCATTGGTCAATGTCATCGGTGGATTGATCCGGCCCGATTCCGGCCATGTCCGCATCGATGGCGAGACGCTGGTCGATACCGGGCGCGGCATCTTCCTGCCGAAGCATCGACGGCGCATCGGCTACGTCTTCCAGGAGGCGCGGCTCTTTCCGCATCTCACCGTGCGCCAGAACCTGCTCTTCGGACACTGGTTCGTGCCGCGCGCCCAGCGCAGGCCGGCCGAGCTCGACAAGGTGCTGGACCTGCTCGGCATCGGCCATCTGCTGCGCCGCCGCCCCGGCGCGCTCTCCGGCGGCGAGAAGCAGCGCGTCGCCATCGGCCGCGCTTTGCTGGCGCAGCCCCGCCTTCTCCTGATGGACGAACCGCTGGCCGCGCTCGACGAAGCCCGCAAGGCCGAGATCCTGCCGCATATCGAGCGCCTGCGCGACGAGGCCGGCATCCCCATCGTCTATGTCTCGCATGCGCTGGCCGAGGTCGCCCGCCTCGCCACGACGGTCGCGATGGTCGAGAATGGGCGTGTCGCTGCCTGCGGTCCAACGGCCGAAATCCTCTCCCGTCCCGATCTGGCAGCAAGGCCGGGAGCGCCGGAGGCAAGCACGCTGCTTTCCGCCGAGGTTGACGGCTTCGAAGAGGCCTTCGGGCTGGCACGGCTGACGACGCCGGCCGGTCCCTTGACGATCGCGCGCGGCGCGCTGCGGCAGGGCCAGCGCATCAAGATCCGCATCCTGGCCAGCGACGTCATGCTCAGCCTCGGCCAGCCGGCCAAGATCAGCGCGCTTAACGTGCTCTCGGGAACAGTCGCCGAGATCGGTGAGCGCAGCGGTACCGGCGGCAGCACCGTACATCTGCTGATCGCTTGCGACGAGGCGAGATTGGCGGCGCGCCTGACCGCGAAATCCGTGGCGCTGCTGGAGCTGGCGCCCGGCAAGCCGGTCCATGCGGTGGTGAAGAGCGTTTCCGTCGAGATGCCTTGAAGACCGATATGCCCCCGAGCCCTCATCCTGAAGAGCCGCGCCAGCGGCGTCTCGAAGGATGTTTCAGGAGGCTCCAGAACCATCTGGAACATCCTTCGAGACGCAAGCCTCCGGCTTGCTCCTCAGGATGAGGGCTTGAGGTCGGCAGCCTGCGGAGCCGCTCGACGGCCCCGCAAAAAACTCATGCAACCAACCTTGACCTTCCCATGATGGGAAGGCCTATATCGCCTGTCATCACCATGAAGGAGACGGCGATGACGGTCATCGACAGGAGCAGGAACGACCTCGAAACCCTCGATCTGGGCGTCGAGGGCATGACCTGCGCGAGCTGCGTCGCCCATGTCGAGCGCGCCATCGCGGCGGTGCCGGGCGTCGATGCGGTCTCGGTCAATCTCGCGACCGAGCGAGCGCATGTCAGCTTCGCCAAGGGCGGCACCGACCTGAAGCAGATCGAAGCGGCCGTCCGCCAGAGCGGCTACACCCCGGTCGAGAACACGATCGAATTGTCGGTCTCGGGCATGACCTGCGCCTCCTGCGTCGGCCATGTCGAGAAGGCCCTGCGCGCCGTGCCGGGCGTGGTCGAGGCCACCGTCAACCTCGCGACCGAGCGCGCCAGCGTGAAGGCGCTCGCCGGCGACGAGATCGTTCCGGCCCTGGTCAAGGCCGTTGCCGGCGCCGGCTACGAGGCGAGTCCGATCGCAGGGGTCGATGGCGAGGCCGACACACGCCGGCAGGTTGCCAAGGACGAAGAACAGGGCAAGCTGCTGCGCTCCGTCCTCCTCGCCGGCCTGCTGACGCTGCCCCTGCTCGTCGTCGAGATGGGCAGCCACATGGTCCCCGCCCTGCACCACTGGCTCGCCGGCACCTTCGGCGAGTGGAACCTGCGCGTCTTCTCCTTCGCGCTGGCGACCATCGTCCAGTTCGGGCCGGGCCTCGTCTTCCTGCGCAAGGGTTTCCCGGCGCTGCTGCGGCTGGCGCCCGACATGAACTCGCTGGTCATGCTCGGCACCGGCGCGGCCTATCTCTATTCGAGCGTCGCGACCTTCCTGCCGGACCTGCTGCCGATGGGCACCGAGGGCACCTATTTCGAATCCGGCGCGGTGATCGTGACGCTGATCCTGCTCGGGCGCTGGTTCGAGACCCGCGCCAAGGGCCGGACCGGCGCCGCCATCCGCAGCCTGATCGCGCTCCAGCCCAAGACCGCGCGCGTGCTGCGCGATGGCGCCGAGAGCGATGTCGCCGTCGACGGCGTCCGCCCCGGCGACGTCGTCATCCTCAGGCCGGGCGAACGCGTCCCCGTCGATGGCGAGGTCACCGACGGCACCTCCTTCGTCGATGAATCGATGATCACCGGCGAGCCCGCCCCCGTCCGCAAGGAAGCCGGCAGCACCGTTACCGGCGGCACCGTCAACGGCTCGGGCGCGCTGCGCTTCACCGCCCGAAAGGTCGGCTCCGACACGCTGCTCGCCCAGATCGTACGGACCGTTCAGGCCGCGCAGGGCGCCAAGCTGCCGATCCAGGCCATGGTCGACCGCGTCACGCTCTGGTTCGTGCCGGCCGTGATCGGGCTGGCGCTGCTGACCTTCGCCGTCTGGCTGAGTTTCGGCCCGAGCCCGGCCCTGTCCCATGCGCTGGTCAATGCCGTCGCCCTGCTGATCATCGCCTGCCCCTGCGCCATGGGCCTGGCCACCCCGACCTCGATCATGGTCGGCACCGGCCGCGGCGCCGAGCTCGGTATCCTGTTCCGCCAGGGCGACGCCCTGCAGGCCCTGAAGGACGTCCAGATCGTCGCGCTGGACAAGACGGGCACGCTGACCAAGGGCAAGCCCGAGCTCACCGATGTCGAGCCGGCGAATGGCTTCGCGGCCGACGACGTGCTGCGCCTCGTCGGCTCGGCCGAGAACCGCTCGGAACATCCGTTGGCATTGGCGCTGGTCGCAGCCGCCAAGGCGCGGAATCTTGCGCTCGCCGAGCCGGCCGACTTCACCAGCGACCCCGGCCGCGGCGTCACCGCGACGGTCGAGGGCCGCAAGGTCGCGATCGGCGGCCACAGGCTGATGGAGGGCGCCGGTCTCGACATCGCGCCCTTCGCCGCCCGCGCCAAGGCGCTGGCCGAAGCCGGCAAGACGCCGCTCTATGCCGCGATCGACGGCAAGATCGCAGCCGTCATTGCCGTCGCCGACGCGGTGAAGGAGACCACGCCCACCGCTATCGCCGCCCTGCACAGGCTCGGCCTCAAGGTCGCGATGGTGACCGGCGACGACCGGCGCACGGCGGAAGCGGTCGCGCGCGGGCTCGGCATCGACGAGGTCTGGGCCGAAGTGCTGCCGACCGACAAGGCGGAGGTGGTGAAGCGCCTGCAAAGCCGCGGCGCCAAGGTCGCCTTCGTCGGCGACGGCATCAACGATGCGCCCGCTCTCGCCCAGGCCGATGTCGGCATCGCCATCGGCACCGGCACGGATATCGCGATCGAGAGCGCCGATGTCGTGCTGATGTCGGGCGACGTGATGGGCGTGCCGCGCGCGATCGCGCTGTCGCAGGCGGTGATTTCCAACATCCGCCAGAATCTTGCCTGGGCCTTCGGCTACAACGCCCTGCTGATCCCGGTCGCGGCGGGCGTGCTCTATCCGGCCTTCGGCATCCTGCTCTCGCCGGTCTTTGCAGGGCTCGCCATGGCGCTGTCGAGCGTCAGCGTGGTCAGCAATGCACTGCGGCTGAAGCGCTTCCAGGTTCCGGCTTCACATGGAAAGGAGGCCTGAGAGCATGCTTGGAAATTCCATAGCCCTCATCCTGAGGAGCCGCGAAGCGGCGTCTCGAAGGATGCTCCAGATGGTTCCGGAGCCTCTACGATCATCCTTCGAGACGCCATTCCTGCCGGAATGGCTCCTCAGGACGAGGGCTTTTCCAATGCAGAGGGAGGCCTGAGATGAATATCGGCGAAGCCGCGACCCGCTCCGGCGTCAGCGCCAAGATGATCCGCTACTACGAGAGCATCGGCCTGATCACCGCGCCGGCCCGCACGGCCGCGCAATACCGGGTCTATGCCCCCGACGACGTGCATACGCTGCGCTTCGTACGCCGCTCGCGCGATCTCGGCTTCTCGCTGGAGGAGACGCGCGAACTGCTCGCGCTCTGGCGCGACAAGAGCCGGGCCAGCGCCGATGTGAAGAACCTCGCCATGGCGCATGTGCGCGAACTCGAGGAAAAGGCGGCCGAGCTTAAGGCCATGGCCGACACGTTGCGGCATCTGGCGACGCATTGCCATGGCGACCACCGGCCGGATTGCCCGATCCTGGCGGACTTCGCGGCTCCCCCTTCGACGCAGGCCAAAGCCTGAGACGCTGCTCCGCCATGCACTGAATGTCTGGACGGGGCGGCACGGGATTGCTCATATGCCACCGCCCACCAGAGGCGGGTCCGGCCCGGCCGCATCGGCCCTGTCGGGGAATCCGCCTCTCAACAAAAGACGGGGAACGCGCGTGCGGTCCCCAGGCGGAACGACAATGGACAATCGAAACGATCTCTGGCGGCATGTCGATGCGAACAAGGAGCGCCTGATCGCGCTTTCCGACCGGGTCTGGGGCATGCCGGAGGTGTGCTACACAGAGAAGCGCTCCGTCGCCGAGCATATCGCCGAGCTGAAGCACCAGGGCTTCAAGATCACCGAGAATGTCGCCGACATCCCGACAGCGGTGATCGGCGAGGCCGGCGAAGGCGGCCCGGTCATCGCCTTCCTCGGCGAATACGACGCCTTGCCCGGCCTGTCGCAGGAAGCCGGCGCCTCCGAGCACAAGGAGATCGAGGCCGGTGGCCATGGCCATGGCTGCGGCCATAACCTGCTCGGCTCGGCCGCGATGCTCGCGGCGGTGGCGATGAAGGACTGGCTCGCCGAGAACAAGATCCCCGGCCGCGTGCGCTATTACGGCTGCCCGGCCGAGGAAGGCGGCGCGGCAAAAGCCTTCATGGTCCGCGCCGGCGCCTTCGACGACGCCGATGTCGCGATCTCGTGGCACCCGTCGAGCTTCTGGGAGGTCGCTCCTGCGCTGGCGCTCGCGAATACCCGCGCCGATTTCGTCTTCACCGGCCGCGCCTCGCATGCCGCCGCCGCGCCGCATCTCGGCCGTTCGGCGCTCGATGCCGTCGAGCTGATGAATGTCGGCGTCAACTATATGCGCGAGCACATGCCCTCCGACGCGCGCGTTCATTACGCGCTGCTCGACACCGGCGGCATCGCGCCGAACGTCGTTCAAGCCCATGCCCGCGTCCGGTACTCGATCCGCGCCCGCGATCTCCGCGGCATGCTGGAGCTCGTCCAGCGTGTGAAGAAGATCGCCGAAGGCGCGGCGCTGATGACGGAAACCAAGATGGAGATGCGCATCGTCAGCGCCGTCTCCGATCTCGTCGCCAACACGCCGCTCGAAGAGGCCATGCACAAGGTGATGGGCGAGCTCGGCGCGCCACATTTCGACGATGCCGACAAGGCCTATGCCGAGAAGATCCGCGCGACGCTTTCGCCGCAGGAGATCGCCTCGATCTGGCGCACGATCGGCATGCCCGATACCGGCGCTCCGCTTGCCGACTTCCTCGTGCCGCGCGACGCCAAGCGCAACCCGGCGATCGGCTCGACCGATATCGGCGATGTGAGCTGGGCGGTGCCGACCGTGCAGGCCCATGCGCCCACCGTCGCGATGGGCACGCCGTTCCACACCTGGCAGGTCGTGGCGCAGGGCAAGTCCCCCGCCGCGCACAAGGCGATGGTCCATGTCGCCAAGGCGATGGCCGCGACCGGCGCCGCCGTGCTGAGCGACCCGGCCCTGATGGCCGCCGCCAAGGCCGACCATAAGGCGCGCCTCGGCAAGGAAGGCTACACCTCGCCGCTGCCGCCCGAAGTGAAGCCGCCGCTGACGATGTCGCTGGGCTGATCGCCCTCGCTTGCCGTCATTCTCGGGCGCCGCGCAGCGGTGACCCGAGAATCTCGTGCCGATAGAGGCGCCCCTCCTTCCTGAGATGCTCGGGTCAAGCCCGAGCATGACGGCTGTGGCTGCGTTGCCTTGCCGATTGAACGAACACATATGATCCGGGAGAATGGGCCCTTGCCGTCAGCCGGCAGAATCGCCACCCGGAGCCAGCATGGATCGCGCAGAGGAATCGGAAGACGGGCTCGGCCGGCATCACCGTTCGGCCAGCGGCCAGGCCGATTCCGCCGTTCCCGAGCCGGTCGATCTCGCCGGCTATGTCCTGGACGAGCAGTTCGGTTTCCTGCTGCGGCAGATGCAGCAGCGCTATGTCGCGATGTTCCTGGAGATGATGGGGGCGGACGGGCCGACGCCGCCGCAATTCGCGGTGCTCTGCCGGCTCGCGGTCGATGGGCGGATTTCCCAGAACCAGCTCGGCCGCATGACGGCGATGGACCCGGCCACGATTCGGGGCGTGGTGACGCGGCTGGCCGAGCGCGGGCTGGTCGAGCGGCTGCACGATCCCGACGACAAGCGCCGCGTGCTGGTGCAGCTCGGCCAGCGCGGCCGGGAGCTGCTGCCTGAATATGTCGAGCGCGCCAAGGCGATCACCGTCGCGGCGCTCGACCCGATGGCGGAGCGCGAGGTCGAACCGCTGCTTGAGGTGATGCGGCGCCTGCTTTCGGGCTTCAGACCGCCAGATACTGGCTCCGCGCCGTCTCGTCGGCCTTGAGCGCCGCCATCGTATCGTCGAAGCGGATCAGCCCCTTCTCGATGATCACGGCGCGGTCGGCGATGCTGCCGGCGAAATGCAGGTTCTGCTCGGAGAGCAGCACGGACAGCCCCTCGCCTTTCAGCACGCGGATGGTCTGCGCCATCGCCTCGACGATGACCGGCGCGAGCCCTTCGGAGGGCTCGTCGAGCAGCAGCAGGCGCGGATTGCCCATCAGCGTGCGGGCGATGGTCAGCATCTGCTGCTCGCCGCCGGACATGGCGCCGCCCGGCCGGTCGCGCATGCGCCCGAGATTAGGGAAGAGATCGAACAGCCGCTCCGGCGTCCAGTGCGGCGCGCCCTTGCGGGGCGGCTGGCGGCCTACCTCGAGGTTTTCCATCACCGTCAGGTCGGAGAAGACGCGCCGGTCCTCCGGGACATAGCCGATGCCGAGCCGGGCGATGGCAAAGGGCTCGCGGCCGGCGATTTCCTTGCCCTCGAAGCGGATCGAACCCTGCGGCTCCGGCACCAGCCCCATCACGGTTTTCATCGTCGTCGACTTGCCGGCGCCGTTGCGGCCCATCAGCGCGACGACCTCGCCGGACCCGACCGAAAAGCCGACGCCGTGCAGGATCTTGGCGCGGCCATACCAGGCCTCGACGCCAGCGAGTTCGAGGAGCGCCGTCATCAATGCCCTCCCGAGGTCGCGCCGGAGCCGAGATAGACCGCGCGCACCTGCGGGTCGTTGCGCACCTCGGCACTTGTTCCCGCCGCGATCAACCGGCCACGATCGAGCACCAGCACGCGATCTGCATGGGCGAAGACGACGTCCATGTCGTGCTCGGTGAAGAGCACGGCGATGCCGCGCTCCCGTGCAATGCGGGCGGTCAATGCCATGAGCGCGATGCGCTCCTGCGGCGCCATGCCGGCGGTGGGTTCGTCCATCAGCAGCAGCTTCGGCGCATTGGCGAGCGCGATCGCGAGTTCGACGCGCTTCAGGTCGCCATAGGCGAGCACGCCGCAGGCGCGCTCCGCCTGCTGGGCCATCCCGACCTGATCGAGCAAGGCATCAGCCGGCTCAAGGCGGCGCTTGTCAGCGCGACCGAACAGCCGCCAGCTTTTCCCCGCGTGCGAGATCAGCGCCATCTGGACGTTCTCGCGCACGGTCATCGAGGCGAAAGTCGCGGTGATCTGGAAGGTGCGGCCGACGCCAAGGCGCCAGACCTTGCGCGGCTCGAGCCCGGTGATCGGCATTCCGGCCAGCAGCACCTCGCCACGATCGGGCCTGAGCTGGCCGTTCAGCATGTTGAAGCAAGTGGTCTTGCCGGCGCCGTTGGGGCCGATCAGCGCGACCAGCTTGCCAGCCTCGACCGAGAAGGAGACGCCGTCGACCGCCTTCACGCCGCCGAAGGATTTGGTGAGGTCGCGGGCTTCCAACACGGGCGCGCTCATGCCGCCACCATCGTTTGCGTGGCGCTCTCGCGCCTTGCGCGCCAGAACAGCCAGGTGCCGACGAGGCCGCGCGGAAACAGCACGACCAGCAGCACGATCGAGAGGCCCAGGACGAAGCGCCAATAGGCGGTCAGCTTCATCAATTGCTCGTTGAGGCCCATATAGGCGAAGGCTCCGATAACCGGCCCGGCGACCGTCTGCACGCCGCCCAGCAGCACCATCAGAAGCGCATCGACCGAGCGCGGGATCGCCATATAGGTCGGGAAGACCGAGCCTTTGGAGAAGGCGAAGAGCCCGCCGGCGATGCCGGCTGCGATTGCCGCGATGGTGAAGGCCGCCCATTGCAGGCGCCCGACATCCAGCCCGATCGCCTCGGCCCGCAAGGGGCTGTCGCGGCCGGCGCGCAAGGCATAGCCGAAGGGCGCGAAGATGATGACGCGCAGCGCCACGATGACCAGCGCAGCGATGGCGAGCGCGAGGTAGTAGAACACCGTCTTCGGCACCGCCCAGGCCGAGGGCCAGACACCGAGGATGCCGTTGTCGCCGCCGGTGAGATCGACCCACTGGAAGGCCGTGGCCCAGGCGATCTGCGCGAAGGCCAGCGTCAGCATGGCGAGATAGACGCCCGAGAGCCGCACGCAGAACCAACCGAAGATCGCGCCCGCGACGCCGGCCAAGAGAGGCGCCAGCATCAGGGCCTCTTCCATCGGGCTGCCCAGCCATTTCACCGCCAGCGCCGCGCCATAGGCGCCGAGCCCGAAATAGGCGGCATGGCCGAAGGAGGTGATGCCGCCCGGCCCCATCAGCAGATGCAGCGACGCCGCGAAGACCGCGAAGATCACGAGGTCGGTCAGGGTCAGGACGACATGATCCGGCACGACCAAGGGCGCCAGCGCCAGCAGGCCGAGCGCCACCGCTCCGAACAGCTTGGCCGCGCCATCGGCCGGGCGCAGCAGGAAGAGCTGGCCGGCATGGCCGTGCGGCTCGCTCGCCGCCTTGCCGAGCAGGCCGTGCGGCCGAACGATCAGCACCGCCGCCATCACCAGGAAGATCAGCACCAGCGTGATCTTCGGCAGGATCAGGATGCCGAAGGCATGGAGCACGCCGATCAGCACGGCGGCGAGATAGGCCCCCGTCACGCTGCCGAGCCCGCCGACCACCACGACCACAAAGGCCTCGGCGATCATGGACAGGTCCATGTGGAGGTTGATCGCCTCGCGCGGGAGCTGGAGCGCGCCGCCGAGCCCCGCCAAGGCCGCGCCGAAGGCGAAGACCGAGGTGAAGAGCAGGCGCTGGTTGACGCCGAGCGCACTGACCATCTCGCGGTCCTGCGTCGCCGCCCGGATCAGCACGCCCCAGCGCGTCCGGTGGAAGAGCAGCCAGATCAACCCGAGCACGACCGGCCCGACTGCGATCAGGAAGAGCTCGTAGCTCGGGAAGCGGCTGTCGAACAGGATGACGAAGCTGCGCAAGCCCGGCGCGCGCGGGCCGAGCTTGTCCTCCGGCCCCCAGGTCGCCAGCGCGATATCCTGCAGCATCAGCACGACGCCGAAGGTCGCAAGCAGCTGGAACAGTTCCGGCGCCTGATAGATCCGCCGAAGGATCAGGGTCTCGATAAGCACGCCGGCAAGGCCGGTCAGCAGCACGGCGAGGATGACGCCGCCCCAGAAGCCGAGCGGATCGGCCGGGCCAAACCAGGTCACCAGCGTGAAGGCCAGATAACCGCCCAGCATGTAGAGCGAACCATGGGCAAAATTCACGATACGCGTGACGCCGAAGATAATCGACAGCCCGCACGCCACCAGGAAGAGCGACGACGCAGAGGCCAGGCCGTTCAGGGTCTGGGTGAGGACGAGATCAAGCATATCGTCTCGGGTGAAGCGCGAGGTCTTCGCGGGCGGTTAGAGCATATCTGGATTCGGCGTCATCGGCGCCATGCGGAGCCTCGCGATCATTCCGGAGCGCCGCATCGCGGCGAGCCCGGAACCCATGAACACGACGCCGATCCAGTTCCGTCATGCTCGCCCTTGTGGCGAGCATCCACGTCTTGCTAGGGCTCTCGATCGAGAAGTCGTGGATGGTCGGGACAAGCCCAACCATGACGGGATCGGCGTCGTGTTCATGGGCTCCGGGCTCATTGCTGCGCAATGCCCCGGAATGACGGCGTGGTTCCCGCTCAGCCCACTGGGCGCAGCTTGCGGACCTCGTCGTCGCTCGGCAGGTACTTCGCGCCGTCACGATAGCTCCAGTCGACCATCACGCCCTTGCCGTTCTTCAGCGCGCTCTTGCCGATATAGGCGCCGAGCGTCGACTGGTGGTCGATCTTGCGGAACTCGACGGGCCCGAAAGCCGAACCGAATGTCAGCCCTTCGAAGGCATCGACCAGTTTCTCGTTATCTGCGGAGCCGGCCTTGGCCAGCGCTGCAGCGATGGCCCGCACCGTCTCGTAGCCAACGACCGAACCCAGCCGCGGATAGTCGTTGTATTTCGCCTTGTAGGCATCGCGGAACTTGACGTGTTCCGGCGTCTGCAGGTCGGCATGGGGATAGCCGGTGATGATCCAGCCTTCCGGCGTCTCGGCGCCGAGCGTGTCGAGATATTCCGGCTCGCCGGTCAGCATCGAGACAACCTGGCGTCCCTCGAACAGCCCGCGCGTATTGCCGGCGCGGACGAAATTGGCGAGGTCGACCGCGAAGGTGACGTTGAAGATCGCCTCGGGCTTGGCCGCCTCCAGCGCCTGGACGGTGGCGCCGGCATCGATGCGGCCGAGCGCCGGGAACTGCTCGGCGACGAAGGTGACGTCGGGGCGCGCCTTCACCAGCAGTTCCTTGAACCACTTCACCGCCGACTGGCCGTATTCGTAGTTCGGCGCGACGATCGCCCATTTCCTGGCCGGGAGCTTCGCCGCTTCCTCGACCAGCATCGCGGCCTGCATGTAGGTCGAGGGGCGCAGGCGGAAGGTGTAGCGATTGCCCTTCGACCAGACGAGGGCGTCGGCCAGCGGCTCGGAGGCGACATAGAGCCGTTTGTTCTGGTTGGCATAATCGGCGAGCGCCAGCCCGACATTGGAGAGGAAGCCGCCGGCGATGATGTCGACCTTCTCGGCGGTGGCAAGATCGGCGGCATGGCGCACCGCGTCCTCCGGTTTGCCGGCGTCGTCGCGGAATACGGTCTCGAGCTTGCGGCCGAGCACGCCGCCGGCTGCGTTGATCTGCTCCTGCGCCAGCTCCCAGGCCTGCCGATAGGGTTTCAGGAAGGCAGGCTGGGCGGTATAGGAGTTGATCTCGCCGATCCGGATCGGCAGCGCGCCCTGGGCGCGCGCCAGCGAGGGAACGCCGAGGGCAAGCGTGCCCGTGACGAAACTGCGACGGTCGATCTTCATGAGGGTCAAGTCCTTCGCCCCGCTGCGGCTGCAATCCGCGTCGATACCGCTCACACCGGGGTCGGCGGAGCGGATTTCATTTGTATGCATATGAATGTCTGTGGTGAGCTGTTTGTCAATCTGCCTTTCTTGCAATGCAGCAGTTAGGCAGACGCGTTACAGCCATTCGTCCGGACTCACGCAGAATTCTGGAAAGCTATTGATTCCAAAAGAGAAATCGTCCGCCCAAAAATAAGTCAGCGATGCTGCCCTTTTGGCCTTGCTGCTGGAACCCGTGCGTCCTATCTAAGTTGCACCGCAGCAGAGATGCTGCGTCGCCCTCCTTGGGCGTTTCCTCCCTAGACTTGGGCTGCGCTTCCCGCGCGGCCCTTTTTTTGTCGGGATGTACGGTTCTACCAGCGCCGGCCATAGCCCCAGGGGCCGCCGAAGGAGGCATCGAAACGATCGAAGCGATGGCGCCGTTCCGCCGCGCGATCGAGGTCGAGCTGCAGCAGGCAGGTCGAGAAGCCCTCGCTCGGGGCGCGGAAGCCGAAGGAACGGCAACGCTGCTCGTCCAGGGCGCGGTATTCGGCCTCGGTGGTGACGCAGCCGGCCAATGCGAAGGCCAGCATCGCGCCGGCCGCAAGCTTGACGATCGTCATCTCGCCTATCCTCTCGTTCATGCCTGTCCTACGCATGATTGTCTTGGCGGTTCCCGCACTCAGCCGAGTGGGATGGACACCTGGCCATCGTGGGGCAGAACCACCTGATTGTCATTCCGGGGCTTCGCGTAGCGAAGAACCCGGAACCCACGACCGGGCGAGCAGCTTATGGCGCGATACAGAATGCTCCACCCAGTCGTGGGTTCCGGGTTCGCGCCTGCGGCGCGCCCCGGAATGACAAGAGCAGCTGCAACCCGCCATAACCAAATGTCCCTGGCCCCTAGCGCGAGAACTTGATCGGCACGCTCAGCGCGATCGCTCCGCCGCCGAGCCCATCCGGGGGGGCAGGGACCGGGCTGGCGCGGCGGATCATCGCGACCGCTTCCTGATCCAGCGTCGCGTCGCCCGAGCCACGGACGAGCCGCGCCGACAGCACGCGGCCAGCACGGTCGATGCTGAAGGCGACCTGGACCGTGCCGGGGCTGGCGCCGCCGGGGAAGCGCTTATAGCGGTTGAGATGCGCCATCAGCGACCCGCGCCAGCTCGCCGTCGCCGCCGGAGACGGCGATGAGGCTCCCGCATTGGGGGCCGCGGCGCGCGTCGCGACACGGTCCTGCGCCACCGGCGCGGAGGTCTGCGCGGCTTTCGGCTTGTCGGGGCGGATCGGCTTCTTCTTCTCGACGATCCTGGGTTTCGGCTTGGGCTTGGGCTTTTCGGGCGGCCTCGGCTTCGGCACCTCCTTCGGCGGCGGCGTCAGCATCGCCGCGGCATCCGGAAGCGGCGGCAGTTCGGGAATCCTGATCTCCGGCTCGGGGATAGCGACGGGTTCCGGTTCCGGCGGTGGCTCGATCTCCTTGGGCGGCTCGACCGGCTCGGGCGGCGGCGGTTCGGGCTCGGGCTGGGCCTCGGCCATCTCGGGGCCGGGCGCGATCTCCTGGGGCGGCGCTTCGGGCGCGACGGCGAGCGGCGCGAGCTCGATCATCACGGCGGCCGGCGGCGCGCCCATCGCCGCCTCGGCGCGCTGCCAGTTGGCGATGACCCAGCCGGCCGTGCCATGGGCGCTCGCGACCACGAAGGCGGCCAGGCTCCAGCGCAGGGCCGCCGGCGCGTAGCGGGAGATCGAGGGGCGTTCCATGCTCATGGCTTGGCCCCCGCAGCAGCCCCCTGCCCGGTATCCTCGAGTCCGACCAGCGCGATCTTGAGATAGCCGGCATTGCGCAGCAGGTTCATCACGTTCATCAGCTCGCTATAGGCGACGCTGCCATCGGCGCGCAGGAAGACCCGCTGCTCGCGATCGCTGCCCGTCTTCTGGTCGAGCGCCGCCTGCAGGGCCTCGCGCGGTACGGGGTCATTGCCGAGCGCGAGCGTGAGATCGCCCTTCACAGTCAGGAACATCGGCGTGTCCGGCCGAGGCTGCGGCTGCGCGTTCGAGACCGGCAGGTCGACCGCGACATCGACCGTCGAGAGCGGCGCCGCGACCATGAAGATGATCAGCAGGACCAGGATGACGTCGATGAACGGCGTGACATTGATGTCGCTGACCTCGCCGAGATCGCCGTCCTGCGGGTCCTTGAGGGAGACGCCCATGGCTCACTCCGCCGGGACGAGCGACGCGGCCGCCACGGCTGTCGCAGCCGAGGAGACCGAGGCCGAACGCGGGGCCGGCGCGACGGCGCGCTGGCGGCGCTCCAGATCGCGCGAGAGATGGCGCAGGATCTCGCCGGAAGCGTCGGACAACGTGGCGCGGTAGCCGGTGATCGCGCGGGCGAAGACATTGTAGATGATGACGGCGGGGATGGCGGCGACGAGGCCGATCGCGGTCGCCAGCAGCGCCTCGGCGATGCCCGGCGCGACCACCGCGAGATTGGTCGTCTTGGCCTGGCTGATGCCGATGAAGGAATTCATGATGCCCCAGACCGTGCCGAACAGGCCGACGAAGGGCGCGGTCGAACCGATCGTGGCGAGCAGGCCGGTGCCGCGCGCCATCGAGCGGCCGGCGTGCGCCTCGATCCGCGACAGCGCGATGGCGGCGCGCTCCTTGATGCCGTCCTCACCGAGATCGGCCGAGCGGCGTGTCTCGGCCAGCGCTGCCGAGAGCAACTGGCCGACGGCGCCGCGCAGCTTGCCGTTCTTGCCGGCGGCAGCACTGGCCGCCGCGCTCAGGTTGTCGGCGGCCTCGATGCGGCGCAGGGCCCGGCCGGCGGATCGCTTGGCGGCGGCCAGCTCCATCGCCTTTGCGAGCCAGATCGTCCAGGTCACCAGCGAGGCGAAGGCGAGCCCGAGCATCACGCCTTTCACGACGATATCGGCCGCCATGAACATGCCCCAGGGTGACAGGTCATGCGGCAAGGTGGCCGCCGCGGCCGGAGCGGCCACGGGCGTCGCGGGGCCGACAGGGGTCAGCGGCGGATGGGCGGTGCTCGGCGGGTTGATGCCGAGCTGGGGCAGAGCGGGCGGGAGGGGATTGGTCGGAGTTGCCGGCAGACTCGGGGCAACGGGCTGGCTGGGAGCGGCTGGCAGGGCCTGTGCCGCCGGTGGCGCCATATCGGCCGGCGCCTGAGGAGCGGTTTGCCCCGGCGTCTGGGCCTGGGCCGCCACCACGGACAGGCTCATCGCAACAAGGGCCAGACGGAACGCACGCATCATCACAAATCAGCCTTCTCTGGAGGAGCGCCGTGCCGGCTTTCGCCGGCTCCACAGCCCAGATTCCGGCCCCCTGGGTCCGGCAGCTTCCTCATTGGAATCATTACAAAAAAAGACTTGCAGCAGCGATGCTGCATATGCGATACGCCTGTTCGAATCGGGCGATCATGTCAAGGAAAAGCGGCTCGCCGGCCGTGCGCTGCGATGGGCCTCGGCCGCGCGAAATCAGGCCAGCCCGCGCTTCCCGGCAGCCCTCACATATCCGCTATTCGATGAATGCAAGGCGCCGCTGCTACGGGTCGTGCGGCCGTGGTTCAGTTGCGCTCGGGCCGGTCGATCTCGGCCTGCAAGGCCGTGAGATGCGTAGCAGCAGCCTCCGTCGCAGCCTGCTCGACCGCACGGAAACGCAGGATGAGCACTTCGCCGAGCGGGGTCAGTTGCGCCCCGCCGCCATTGCGCCCGCCGACCTGGCGCTCGACCACCGGCTTGCCGAACAGCACGTTCAGCTCCTCGACCAGCTCCCAGGCGCGCCGATAGGACATCTCCATCGCCCGGCCGGCAGCCGAGATCGAGCCATGCGTCGCAATATTCTCGAGCAGCGCGATCTTGCCGGGGCCGATCCGGCCCTCGGGGTCGAGCTGGATGCGCAGGCTCAGCGAGGGCACCGCGGCCTCAGGAGGCTTTGGCGAGGGTCGCCTGCGCGCCCTCGCCACAAGCGGCAAGCCAGATCGCCGCGATGCGCTCGATGCCGGTCTGGTCATCGGCGTCGAATCGCGCCGGCGACGGGCTGTCGAGATCGATTACGCCGATGACGCCGTCGCGGCCATGCAGCGGCACCACGAGCTCGGAGCGCGAGGCCGCATCGCAGGCGATGTGACCGGGGAAGGCATGGACGTCCTCGACCAGCATCGTACGCCCTTGCGCCACGACTGCGCCGCAAACACCCTTTCCGACGGGAATGCGGACGCAGGCCGGCTTGCCCTGGAACGGGCCGAGCACGAGTTCGCCCCCGCGCATGATGTAGAATCCGGCCCAGTTCAGGTCCGGCATCATCTGGAACAGCAGGGCCGAGGTGTTGGCGGCGTTTGCGATGGGATCGCTTTCGCCGGCGAGCAGAGCTTCGAGCTGCCCGGCGAGCTCGCGATAGAACTCAGGCTTGCTGCCGGCTTCGATGCTGCGTGCCTCGAACATGATCCTGACGCCTCGCTTGCGTTCGCTCTCGAAATCCAGCGCCGGTTCCTACCACCATCCTCCCGGCCGCGCCATCGAAGAGGCCCCTTCCCCGCACCCGGCGGATCGTGCCAATCCTCGCGCGCCTCACCGGATCGGGAATCGGTCTCGAGCGAGGTGCCCGGCGAATCCAGGCTGACGGAGACATCCCGATGAACGACCTGACTGCGAGCCCGCGCCGGACCGACGGCAGCGCCGGCGATGCCGATTACGGCCGGATCGGCCAGGGCTATGCCTCCTATCGCCAGCCCGAGCCCGCCATCGCCGCGCTGATCGAGGTGGCGCTCGGCCCGGCCCGGCGCATCCTCAATGTCGGCGCGGGCGCCGGCTCCTACGAGCCGCGCGGCCGCGACATGACGGCGGTCGAGCCCTCCGCCTCGATGCGGGCGCAGCGCCCGGCCGATATCGTCGCCGCGATCGATGCGACCGCCGAGGCCCTGCCCTTTTCCGACGGGCATTTCGACGCGAGCATGGCGACCTTCACCGTGCATCAATGGGGAGATCTCGATGCCGGCCTGCGCGAGATGCGCCGGGTGACGCGCGGGCCGATCGCGATCCTGTCCTGCGATCCCGAGCTCGTGCAGGCCTTCTGGCTCAACCATTACGCGCCGGAGGTGCTGGCGACCGAAGCGCGGCGCTATCCCTCGCTCGGCCATATCGGCACGGTGCTGGGCGGCGATGTCGAGATCGTCGCGGTGCCGATCCCGCTCGACTGCAGCGACGGCTTCAACGAGGCCTATTATGGCCGTCCGGAGCTTTTCCTCGATCCGGGCGCGCGCTCAGCCTGCTCCGCCTGGAGCTTCGTCGGCGAGGCCGCGAACGCCGCCTCGATCGAGCGGCTGCGCCAGGACCTGGAATCGGGAGCCTGGGACGCGCGACATGGCTTCCTGCGACAGCAACCGAGTTTCGACGGTTCGTTGCGCCTCGTCATCGCACGACCCTGAGCTTGCCGCTTCCACTCAGGACGAGACCGTCATCGCGGGCTTTCCCCGACAACAGGCCTCGCCTCGCCAGCGTCCCCATGCGAAACCATATCCCCGACCAGAGCAGACCACCTTGTTTCCAAGGACGTCGGCTCACCCGATAAAAAGCCCGCAGCGCTCGGCGCTGCGGGCGTTTGCAAAGCGACCCGGTGCCGTTAGTCGCAGACGCGGGTCGTCCGTCGCACGACACCGCGCCGGGTTTCGCGTTCGGTCGTCACCGTGCGACAATCCCTGCGGGAATTCGCGCGGCGCCACTCCCGCTCGCGACGACGCTCATAGCGATCGCGCCGCTCCTCGCGGATCTCGCGATCGATAGCTCTCTCACGGGGCGAGCGCGGATCGACGCTGACGCCGCCCGGACCGATATTGATCGATTGAGCCTGCGCTCCGCAGCTCAGCAGAATCCCGGCGACCAGGGCGGGAACAAGACGTTTCATGGCGTATCCTCCGTTCCCGTCAGCAACGGATCAGGCTTGGATTCGTTCCGAAACAGGACAGCCTGCAGTCTCGCGGGAGACGTTCGCTCTCACGCTTCGTCGGCCGACGCGCCCCACCCGTGCGACCCAGCGCTCCGGATGTGCCTGAAACGCAAAGCGCGCCGGCGGGGCCGGCGCGCTCGCAAGCGATGACGAAAGATCGCGCGCTCAGTGCAGGATCTGGGATAGGAAGAGCTTTGTGCGCTCGTGCTGGGGGTTCTTGAAGAATTCGTCGGGGGTGTTCATCTCGACGATCTGGCCGGCATCCATGAAGATGACGCGGTCGGCGACCTGGCGGGCGAAGCCCATCTCGTGGGTGACGCAGAGCATGGTCATGCCCTCGTCGGCCAGCGAGACCATGGTGTCGAGCACCTCCTTGACCATCTCGGGATCGAGCGCCGAGGTCGGCTCGTCGAACAGCATGATCTTCGGGCTCATGCACAGCGAGCGCGCGATCGCCACGCGCTGCTGCTGGCCGCCCGAAAGCTGGCCCGGATACTTCGCCGCCTGCTCGGGGATCTTGACGCGCTTGAGATAGTGCATCGCCACCTCCTCGGCGTCCTTCTTGGGCATCTTCTTCACCCAGATCGGAGCCAGCGTCAGGTTCTCCAGGATCGTCAGATGCGGGAACAGGTTGAAGTGCTGGAAAACCATCCCGACATCGCGGCGGATCTCGTCGATCTTCTTGAGATCGTTGGTCAGCTCCGTCCCGTCGACGATGATCTGACCCTTCTGGTGCTCCTCGAGACGGTTGATGCAGCGGATCATCGTCGACTTGCCCGAGCCTGACGGGCCGCAGATGACCAGCTTCTCGCCGCGCTCGACCTTCAGGTTGATGTCGCGCAGAACGTGGAACTCGCCATACCACTTGTTCACGCCGATCATCTCAACCGCCGTCGCCGTGTTCAAAGCCGTCGGCTTCAGCGCCGCGGGACGCGTATCGGTCATCTTGGTTTCTGCCATTGCCATGGTTGTCGTCCCTCTCAGCGTTTTTGGCCGGCGGCGAGGCGCTTCTCGACCGCGATCGAGTAGCGCGACATGCCCCAGCAGCACAGGAAATAGAAGATGGCGGCGAACGCGTAGCCTGTCGAGCGCGTCACCGGCGTCGCCCAGGTCGGATCGATCAGCGTCGCCTCGATGGTGCGCAGGAAATCGAAGATGCCGACGATGGCAACCAGCGTCGTATCCTTGAACAGGCCGATGAAGGTGTTGACGATGCCCGGGATCACGATACGCAGGGCCTGCGGCAGGATGATCAGGCGCATCATCTGCCAGTAGCCGAGGCCGAGCGACATGGCACCCTCGTACTGGCCTTTCGGCATGGCCTGCAGGCCGCCGCGCACCACCTCCGCCATATAGGCCGCCGCAAAGAGCGCGACGCCAACCAGCGGCCGCAGCAGCCGGTCGGGCGACCATTCCTGCGGCACGAAGAGGGGAAGCATGGTGTTGGCCATGAAGAGAACGGTGATCAGCGGCACGCCGCGCACGAACTCGATGAAGATCACCGAGATCAGCTGGATCGCCGGCAGCCGCGAGCGGCGGCCGAGCGCGAGCAGGACGCCGAGCGGCAGCGAGAAGACGATGCCCACCGCGGATATCAGGAAGGTGACGGTCATGCCGCCCCAGAGGCCGGTATCGACGCGCGGCAGGCCGATCTTGTCGGCAAGGATCGCGAGCACCCCGAAGACGACGAGCGACATCAGGATCAGCGTCTTCGGCCCGGAGAAGCGCTGCCAGGCCGGCATCGCCTCCTCGACCGCGAGCTGTCCCTCGCCGATCCAGAACTTCATCAGCCCGGGCGCGAAGGAGACCACCAGATACAGCGCTGCCAGCGCGACCGTGACGATGATCAGGAAGCGCAGGAAGCCCTCCGCCGATGCGCCGCCGAGCAGCAGGATGAAGGCGCTCGCCGGCATCACGACGAAGAAGAAGAAGGCGCCGACCTTCTTCTGCGGAGCCCTGGTCCAGAGCAGCCAGACCACGCCCAGCGCGAACATCACGAAGACGATGTTGACGCGCCAGCGCTCGGTCACCGGGTAGGAGCCGTAGATGAAGTACTGGGTGCGATCCGCGACATAGGCCCAGCAGGCACCGACCGGCCGCCCGACCTTGTCGGCGAGGCAGGCGTCGCGGTTCGTGCCGGTCCAGACCGCATCGAGAATGTAGAAACGGACCAGCCCGGGGACCGTGTCGATGACGAACCAGACGCAGAGCAGCGTCAGGATCGCGTTGAGCGGGCTGGAGAACAGGTTTGCCCTGATCCAGGCCAGCGGGCCGGCGACGGAGAGCGGCGCCGGCTCCTGCGGCAGCGTCTCCTTGCGGACGAAGGCGTAGGGCGCGTTTTCGGTCGTTGCGTCAGTCATCGCGCGGCCCTCACCGTTCCACCAGCGCCATGCGCTTGTTGTAGATGTTCATGAACAGCGACGTCACCAGCGAGATCGTCAGATAGACCGCCATCGTGATCGCCACGACCTCGACCGCCTGTCCGGTCTGGTTCAGCACCGTGCCGGTGAAGACCTGCACGAGATCGGGATAACCGATCACCACCGCCAGCGACGAGTTCTTGGTCAGGTTGAGGTAGTTCGAGGTCAGCGGCGGGATGATGACGCGCATCGCCTGCGGGATGACGACGAGCTTCAGCGTCGGCCCGTTGCGAAGGCCCAGCGCATGGGCCGCCTCGGTCTGGCCTTTCGACACGGCGAGGATGCCGGCGCGCACGACCTCGGCGATGAAGCCCGCCGTATAAGTGGTCAGACCGATCAGCAGCGCGACGAATTCAGGAAAGATCTGGATGCCGCCGCGCAGGTTGAAGCCGGCGAGCTCCGGATAGATGAAGGAGACAGGCCGGCCGGTGACGAAATAGACCAGCAGGGGCAGAACCACGATCAGGCCGAGCGCAACCCATCCGATCGGGTACTGCCGGCCGGTCGCCGCCTGCTGCTTGCGAGCCCAGGAGCGGAAGACGAAGGTCGCAGCGACGCCGATCAGGAACGCCCAGACGATCAGGCTGCCGCCCGGACCGAGCTGCGGATCGGGAAGGTAGAGGCCGCGGTTGTTGAGCAGCGTCCCACCCGGCAGCGCGATCGACTGGCGCGGGTTGGGCAGCGGTTTCAGCACCGCGTTGTACCAGATGAAGAGCTGGAGCAGCAGCGGGATGTTGCGGATGCCCTCGACATAGATCATCGCGAGCTTGGCGATCACCCAGTTGTGCGACAGTCGGGCCACGCCGATGAAGAAGCCGAGGAACGTCGCCAGGACGATGCCGAGCCCCGCGACCAGCAACGTGTTGAGCAGGCCGACGAGGAAAGCGTCGCCATAGGTCGAACCACCGGATGCCGAAAACGGAATCAGCTTCTGGTTGACGTCGAACCCGGCGGCGTTGTGCCAGAAGCCGAAGCCGGAGGCGATCTTCTGCGCACGCAGGTTCTCGATCGCATTCGATGCCGCCGACCAGATCAGGAAGGCGACGATCGCCACCAGAGCGATCTGATAGACATAGCCGCGGATCTTCGGGTCGTAGAACAACGACGCCTTGCCGGGTGATACCTGTTCGCTGGGAATGCTCGACACCTGTCACGCCCTTTTTGCTTCGCTTGTCGTGGCCGGCGATCCTGCAGCGGTGCGGTTGCGCCGCGGTCGTCTTGTTGTCCGTGCCACTGTTCTGGTCTTGCGACGCGCACCCGACCGGCCGGCCGCGCACGCCTTGTTCAGCCCCCGGTTCCCGCCCGCGCCACGCGCTGCGACGGATATCCGGCGCCGGCAGAAGCCGGCGCAACGATGATCTTCATGCCGTTCCCCTGTTCGGAGCGGGTTGATCCCGCTCTCGGCTTGCCAGCAAGTCCCGGGCCAGACGCCCCGGATCCTGCCCCATTGTCTTCGTCCCTTCCGGAGCCTCAGGCTCCGTTACATTCGATCGGCCGGCTTCGATCCGGTCCGGTTCAGCGGATCGGCGGAGCGTATTGCAGCCCGCCCCGAGTCCACAGCGCATTCTGGCCACGTTCGATCTTCAGAGGCGAGTCCCGACCGAGGTTTCGCTCAAAAGATTCACCATAATTGCCGACATGACGCAGGATGCGATAGGCCCAATCGCGATCGAGCCCCAGCGCCTCGCCGAAATCCCCCTCGATTCCGAGCAGCCGGCGCACATCCGGACGCTCCGACGCCCGCATCGCCGCGGCATTGCTCTGGCCGACCCCCATCTCCTCGGCGTTCAGCATGGCGAAGAGCGTCCATTTGACCAGATCGAACCATTGGTCGTCGCCATGACGGACGGCAGGGCCGAGCGGCTCCTTCGAGATCGTCTCGGGCAGGATGACGTGCTCCTCCGGCGTCGCAAGCTTCATCCGCTGGATCGCGAGACCCGAACGGTCATAAGCGAATGCATCGCAACGGCCGCTGGCATAGGCGTCGACGGTCTCCTCGCTGCCCTTGAAGGCGACGATCTCGTATTTCAGGCCATGGCCGCGGAAGAAGTCGGCGACGTTGAGTTCCGTGGTGGTGCCCTGCTCGACGCAGACCGAGGCGCCCGCAAGCTCGAGGGCCGAGTTCAGACCGAGCTTTCGCCGGACCATGAAGCCCTCGCCGCCGTAGAAATTGATGCCGGTGAAGTTGAGGCCGAGCGCCGTGTCGCGCGCCATGGACCAGGTCGATGTCCGCGACAGCAGATCCACCTCGCCCGTCTGCAGCGCCGTGAAACGGTCCTTCGACAGAAGCGGGACGAAACGTACCTTCTCGGGATCGTCGAAGATCGCGGCGGCGACCGCCCGGCAGAGATCGACATCGAATCCGGTCCAGCGCCCTTCCCTGTCGGGAATCGAGAATCCGGCCAGCGAAGGCGCCACGCCGCAGATCACGGCGCCGCGACGCCTGACCTGCTCCAGCAAGCCGCCCTCCGGAGCAGCCCGTCCGCTTGCCGGCACAATGATCGCGAAGGTGGCGAGTGCCATCGCGGCGAGGGACAGCATGCTTGCTTTTCCCATGGCGAACAGGCCCTGGACGACAGCAGCAACGGCACCGTGCGGCAATCGAACACTCAAATCCCGTGCGCCGTCGGCGGAACCCGCCTCAAGGCGCAAGCACGAAACGGAATCGGGGCGCCGGTTCGACCGGCGCCCCGCAAGCTTCTCAGCGAACCGGAGGCGCGTATTGCAGACCGCCCTTGGTCCAGAGAGCGTTCTGGCCGCGCGCGATCTTGAGCAGCGAGCCCTGGCCCACGTTGCGCTCGAAGGATTCGCCGTAATTGCCGACGAGCTTGACGATGCGGACGACCCAGTCCGGCGTCAGGCCGATCTGCTCGCCGAACTTGCCCTCGGTGCCGAGCAGGCGCTTGATCTCCGGATTCTCGGACTTGAGCTGCTGGTCGACATTCGCCTGGGTGACGCCGAGCTCCTCGGCATTCAGCATGGCGAAGCCAACCCATTTCACCAGGTTGAACCATTGCGAGTCGTTGCTGCGCACGGACGGGCCGAGCGGCTCCTTCGAGATGATTTCCGGCAGAACGATATGCTCGTCCGGATTCGCCAGCTTCAGGCGCTCGGCATAGAGGCCCGAGGCGTCCGTGGTGAAGGCGTCGCAGCGGCCGGCATCATAGGCCTTGATCGTCTCGTCCGAGGTCGCGAAGGCGACGACCTCGTATTTCAGGTTGTTGGAGCGGAAGTAGTCGGCGAGGTTCAGCTCGGTCGTGGTGCCCTGCTGGGTGCAGACCGAGGCGCCGTTGAGCTGAAGCGCCGAATTCACGCCGAGCTTCTTGCGAACCAGGAAGCCCTGGCCGTCATAGTAGTTCACGCCGGTGAAGAGCAGGCCGAGCGAGGCGTCGCGCGTCATCGTCCAGGTCGAATTGCGGACGAGCACGTCGATCTCGCCCGACTGGAGCGCCGTGAAGCGGTCCTTCGACGAGAGCGGGATGAACTTCACCTTGTTGGGGTCGTTGAAGATCGCGGCCGAGATCGCGCGGCAGACGTCGACGTCGAGCCCCTTCCAATTGCCCTGAGCATCCGGCACGCCGAAGCCGGCGAGGCCGGTGTTCGAACCGCAGTTCAGGATGCCGCGCTGCTTGACTTGCGCCAGCGTGGCCTGGGCCGAAGCCCCGGTCGCGGACAGCGCCATGCCGATTCCCGCCGCAAGAGCGGCTGCAACAAACTTTTTCATCGGTACTCTCCCGTTGGACCCCGTTATCCGGCAACTGCCGGAAGATATTGCTGGTCCCGCCGCCGGCGGCATTTTCGCCGCTCGGTTGATCCCGCTTTCGCGCGGCGTCCCCATATCCTCACGTCGATTGCCAGAGCGTCCCATGAGCGTCAAGCAACCGCCATGCGCATGAGCCGCCCCTTGTTCAATGCATACATCACATGCGAGTTTGTGGGGAGTGGTCAAGCCTGACCCTGATTTTTCCCGCTTTCTGGCCGTGCCGTTCCATGAAAAAGCTGACTTCGCCTGAATTTGCGCGCCTCGGCGAGCGTACCCGCCTCGTGCTGGCAGGCCGTGACCCCGCCGATAGCTACGGCTTTGTCAATCCGCCTATCGTACGAGGCTCGACCGTCGTCTATCCGAACACGGAAGACTTCCTGGTGCGCAAGGCGCGCTACACCTACGGCACGGACGGCAACCCGACGCTCGACGCGCTGATGGCCGCCGCCAACACGATCGAGGGCGGCGCCGGCGTCGTCGCGACGCCGTCGGGGCTGATGGCCTGCACGCTCGCCTTCCTGACCCTGCTCTCGGCCGGCGATCACGTTCTGGTGACGGACAGCGTCTATCGGCCGACGCGGATCTTCTGCGACACCTTCCTGAAGCGGATGGGCGTCGAGACGACCTATTACGACCCGCTGATCGGCGGCGACATCGCCACGCTGTTCAAGCCGAACACCAAGGCGATCTGGACCGAGGCGCCGGGCTCGCAGACCTTCGAGATGCAGGACATCCCGGCCATCGTAGCCGCCGCGCGCCAGCGCGACATCCTGGTCGCGATGGACAATACTTGGGCGACCCCCTTGTTCTTCGATGCCCATGGCTTCGGCGTCGACCTCTCGGTGCAGGCGGGCACGAAATATTACGCCGCGCATTCGGACGTGCTGATCGGCACCGTCTCGGCCCGCACGCCGGAGCTGTTCAAGAAGCTGCGCGCGGCCTGGAACCAGCTCGGCCTGATCGTCGCTCCGGAAGATGCCTTCCTGACGCTGCGCGGGATGCGCACGATGGCGATCCGCCTGAAGGAGCAGATGCCGGCCGGCCTCGCCATGGCCGAATGGCTGCGCGATCGGCCGGAGGTCGCCGATGTTCTGCACCCGGCCCTGCCCGGCGCGCCCGGCCACGAGATCTGGAAGCGCGACTTCACCGGCGCGTCCTCGCTCTTCACCTTCGAACTGAAGCCGGTTTCGATGACGGCCGTCGGCGCGATGCTGGACGGACTGACGCTGTTCGGCATCGGCGCCTCGTGGGGCGGCTACGAGAGCCTTGTCCTGCCCTTCGACTGCAGGGACTACCGCACCGCGACGACGCCGGGCTTCAAGGGGCCGACGATCCGCATCCATATCGGCCTTGAGGATATCGAGGACATCAAGGCCGATCTCGACGCCGGCTTCGCGAGGCTGCGCGCGGCGGGGTGAACGGCCTCAGGCGGCGCGGTTCATTGTCATTCCGGGGCTTCGCGTAGCGAAGAACCCGGAAACCACGACCGGGCGCGAAGTTCACAACCGAACACCTATATCTCCCCCGGTCGTGGCTTCCGGGTTCGCGCCTGCGGCGCGCTCCGGAATGACAAAGGGCGTGTTTCGACGCCGTCGCGCCGTGCGCCTCAGATCTTGCCGATCTCGAAGTCCCGCCCCAACAGCTTCGCGAGCTGCTTGAGCCGGCCCTCGACACGGTCGCTCGCCAGCGCCGACAGGTCGTCGGGAAAGCGCAGCAGCAGGCGGTTGTCGACACAGGCAGCCGGAATGCGCGGCAGGATGCCGGCCATGCCGGCCGATAGCAGATAGGCGACACGGAAGATCGCCGCGATCAATTGCGCGCGCGCCAGGACCGCCGGGGACAGCAGCGTCTTCAGCCCGGCCGCGGCCGGCGAACTGGCCTTCATCCCGGCATAGCGGTGAAAGATCGTCAGGGCCAGGAAGGCGCGGCCGACATGGTCGATACCGGTGAAATAAGCATGGGCGATGACGTTCATGCTCTGCTCGCCGCGATAATCGGGATGGGCGCGCCAGCCGATGTCGGAGAGCAGGCAGACGGTCTCGATCATCCGGCTGGACGGCTCGTCCTGCGGCAGGCCGGCCGTCTCCAGGATGCCGCGGGTCCAGCCTATCAGCTCGGCCGCGTGGCGCGGGTCCCGAGCGCGCAACAGATTGTAGTCGCGCGCGGCCTGCATCAGCGGGTCGGCGCTCTGCTCCTCCGGCGAGAGCTGCTCGTGCAGCAGCCCTTCGCGCACGCCCTGCGCCGAGATGATGATCTCGCGCGGCTTGCCGCGCTTGATCAATTCGTCGAGCACCAGCGCGCCATAGGCCAGGAGCGGGCGGCGGGCCGAAGACACCGAATCGATCGCGTCGAGCACCGAGACGTCGGCCCGCTCGACCAGCTTGACGAAATCGGCGACGTCGCGCGTCGGCACGGAATAGCCATGCATCACGTTCAGCGGATAGGCCGCGCGATGCTGGTGGAGCGTGGCGAGCGCGCGCCAGGTGCCGCCGACCGCATAGAAATCGCGCCCCTTCATCGCGGCAAGCTGCGGCAGCTTGTCGAGCTCGTCCTTGACGATCTTCTCGGCCGCCTTGAGCGAGCCCTTCGAGCGATCGAGCAGAGCGAGGCCGCCGAGGGGGACGCTGGCGCCCTGCCCCACTGCGCCGTCCTTGACCGAGATCAGCTCCAGGCTGCCGCCGCCGAGGTCGCCGACCACGCCGTCGGGGTTGTCGAAGCCCGAGATCACGCCGAGGCCCGAGAGCACGGCCTCGCGCCCGCCCGAGATCAGTTCGATCGGCTGGCCGATCGCCTCCTCGGCGCGGGCGATGAATTCGGGCCCATTGCTGGCATAGCGTGCCGCGGCGGTGGCGATGACGCGGACCTCGCCGACATGCATCGCCTCGCAGAGGATGCGGAAGCGCACCAGCGCGTTGATCGCCTTGGCGATGGCATCGTCGGCGAGCCGGCCGGTCGACGCGACCTGCCGGCCGAGACCCGCCATCTCCTTCTCGTTGAAGACCTGCGAAGGCGCGCGCGCCAGCATCTCGTAGACGACGAGGCGGACCGAGTTCGAGCCGATATCGACGATGGCGATGGTATGGGACAGCGCGAGCCGCCCCGGCGCATGCCGGAGCTCAGGCCTTACGTCCCCCTCGGCGCGAGAGGGAGCGGGGACTCGAATTGGAGAGCGATTTTCCACGTCCGGACAGACTCGGGTTCGTCATGAAGTACTTATGCGCATTGAACGGCTCTTCGTTCGGCGCGGGGACAATGCGGCGCGAGCCGCCATCGGGCAATATCGTCCAGCTCTGCTCGTTGTCGAGCAGGTTGGCCAACATGATCTGATCCAGCAACTGCTGATGCACGGTCGGGTTCAGGATCGGGGTCAACGCCTCGACGCGGCGGTCGAGATTGCGCGGCATCAGGTCAGCCGAGGAAATGTAGATCTTGGCCTTGGGGCCGGGCATGCCGTGGCCGGCGCCGAAGGCGTAGATGCGGGTATGCTCGAGGAAGCGGCCGATGATCGACTTGACGCGGATGTTCTCCGAGAGACCCGGTACGCCCGGACGCAGGCAGCAGATGCCGCGCACGACGAAATCGATCTCGACGCCGGCCTGGCTGGCGTCATAGAGCGCATCGATGATCTCGGGGTCGACGAGCGAGTTGCACTTGCCCCAGATCGCGCCCTTGCGACCGGCCTTCACATGGGCGACCTCCTCGGCGATGTCGGCAAGCAGGCGCTGCTTCAGGCTGGTCGGCGAGACCGCCATGCGCTCCAGCCCGGCCGGCTCGGCATAGCCCGTGATGAAGTTGAAGATGCGCGCGACATCCTGCGCGATCACCGGATCGGCCGTGAAGAAGGAGACGTCGGTATAGATGCGCGCCGTGATCGGGTGGTAGTTGCCGGTCGCGATATGGCAGTAGCTGACGAGCTGGCCGGCCTCGCGGCGCACGACCAATGACAGCTTGGCATGGGTCTTGAGCTCGATGAAGCCGTAGACGACCTGGACTCCGGCGCGCTCCATCTCCTTGGCCCAGCGGATATTCGCCTCTTCGTCGAAGCGGGCCTTGAGTTCGACCAGCGCGGTGACCGACTTGCCGGCCTCGGCCGCCTCGGTCAACGCCTTGACGATCGGCGAATTGGCCGAGGTGCGGTAGAGCGTCTGCTTGATCGCGACGACATTGGGGTCGCGTGCCGCCTGCTGCAGGAACTGAACGACGACGTCGAAGCTCTCATAGGGGTGATGGACGAGCAGGTCCTTCTGGCGGATTGCGGCGAAGCAGTCGCCGCCATGCTCGCGGATGCGCTCGGGGAAGCGGGCGTTGTAGGGCTTGAACTTGAGGTCCGGCCGGTCGGTCCCGACGAGCTGCGAGAGCTCGTTCAGGCCGATCATGCCGTTGACCTCGACGACCTCGTCGCTGTCCACCTTAAGCTCGCGCACGATCATCCGGCGCAGATGGTCGGGCATGCCGGTCGAAAGTTCGAGCCGGATGACGACGCCGAGCCGGCGCTGCTTGAGCATGGTCTCGAAGACGCGGACGAGATCCTCCGCCTCCTCCTCGATATCGAGATCGGAGTCGCGGATGATGCGGAATGAACCGGCACCTTTCACCTCGTATCCGGGGAAGAGCTTGCTGATGAACAGCGAGACCGCGTCGTCGAGCGCGATGAAGCGATGCAGCCCTTCGCGCGCCAGATCCGGCAATTCGACGAAGCGGTCGATCTTGGTGGGCACGCGGATCAGCGCGTCGAGCTGGCGCCCGTCGCTCTTGCGCTCCAACGCCAGCGCGATGGTGAAGCCGAGATTCGGGATGAAGGGGAAAGGATGGGCCGGGTCGATCGCCAGCGGCGTCAGCACCGGAAAGATGTAGTTGAGGAAGTAGTCCTCAAGCCAGATCCGATCCTGCGGGCCGATATCGGCCGGCTGCAGCAAGTGGATGCGGTTCTCGTGCAACTCGTGGCGAAGTTCCGCCCAGCGCGCCTGCTGGTCGGCGGTCAGCGCCGCGACCGCCTCGCCGATGGCGACGAGCTGGCCGGCCGGCGTCAGGCCGTCCTGGCTGCGCGTGACGACGCCGGCCTTGAGCTGCTCACGCAGGCCGGAGACGCGGACCATGAAGAACTCGTCGAGATTGTTGGCGGAGATCGAGAGGAAGCGGAGCTGCTCCAGCAGCGGGTGGCTGCGATTCGAGGCTTCCTCCATGACGCGCCGGTTGAACTGGAGCCAGGAGAGCTCGCGGTTCATGAAGCGCTCCGGCTGCTGGCGCAGGGGCGCCGCATCGGCCTCGCTGGACAGCTTCTCCGGCTCGTCGATCACGGTGTCGAGGGTCATGCGCTTGGCTCGCGTCCTGGTCGTCTTTCCGCTCATGCTGCCGTTGAAGCCATTCTAGTGCGACGGTTCGATGACAAGCGACATGATTTGAAGCATGAGGCTTGCGCAGAGACGGCCGGGCTCAACCCGCCTCGCCCGGAAACAGTTCCGCCAGCGCCTCCTGCACCAGCGGCCGCGTCACCCGCCGGCCGCGTTCCAGCGCGAGCCGGTCGAGCCGATCGACAACCTGACGCGCGGCGGCAAAGGAGCGCTCCATCCGCATGGCGAGTGCGTCGATCACGGCAATGTCGACCACGAGCTGGCGGTCGATGAAGAGCTTGACCAATAGCGCCCGCAGCAGGCCGTCATCCGGCGGCTCGATCGTGGCGGCCGGCGCCAGCCGGAGACGCGAGAGCAGGTCCGGCACGCTCAGGCCCCAGAGATCGGGCGCGCTGCGCGCCGTCAGCAGCAGGAAGCCGCCCCGCGCCTTGATCGCGTTCATCAGGTGGAACAGCGCGCGCTCGTCGAGGGCGCCGGCATCGCAATCCTCGATCACCAATGCGCCGCCGGAAACGAGATGCGGCACCTGTGCCTCGCTCAATTCCTTCGCGGGGATCGTCCAGGCATGGGCGGCACGCGCCCAGATCGCCGCGAGATGGGTCTTGCCGGCGCCTTCCGGCCCGGTCAGGCGCAGCCAAGCCTCCGGCCAGGCCGGCCAGCGCTCGATCAGGCCATAGGCCGCCTCGTTGGAGGCGCCGACCAGGAAATCCTCGACGCCATGGCGGCTGTCGACCGGCAGGTCGAAGGCAAGCTGGCGCGGGCGCGGTGGAATGTCGGACATGAGGAACTCAGGCGTCGGCGTCGATACGCGCCTTCGCCGCCGCCGCGCGGGTGGCATCGCCGCCGTGATAGAGGTTGCTGGCGAGGTATTGCCGCAAGGCGAAGCGGCAGAGCACGCCGATGACGGCCGCGAGCGGCACGGCCAGCAGCAGGCCGACGAAGCCGAACAGCGAGCCGAAGGCGAGCAGCGCGAACATCAGCCAGACCGGGTGCACGCCAATGGAATCGCCGACGAACTTGGGCTGGAAGATGTTTCCCTCCAGGAACTGCCCGGCGAGGAAGACCCCGAGCGTCGCCAGCGGCCAGGTCCAGTCCGGCCAGAACTGCACCGTGGCGACACCGACCGAGAGCACCAGACCGGTGAGCGAGCCGACATAGGGGATGAAGGAGAGGAAGCCCGAAATGATGCCGATCAGCGCGCCGAAATTGACGCCGATCACGCTCAGGCCGATGGCGTAGAAGCCGCCGAGCAGCACGCAGACCAGCGCCTGCCCGCGCAGGAAGCCCGCGATCGCCATGTCCATCTCGTGCAGCAGGCCGCGGATCGTGTCGCGATGATCGAGCGGCAGCCAGCTGTCGACGGTCGCGACCATGCGGTCCCAGTCAACCAGCAGGTAGAAGGCGATGACCGGCGTCAGCACCAGGAGCGAGAATACGCCGACGATGGCGGTTCCGCCGCTCCAGAGCGATTGCAGCAGGCCGCCGATCCATTTCATGCCGTCGCCGACGAGGTTGCCGAGCGAATTCTGCGCCTCCTTGGTCAGCTCCGTTCCGCCGAAACGCTCGAGCCAGGGCGCCCCCTTCTCCAGCACCAGCGCCTGCAGCTTGGCGGCATCGCCCGGCAAGCGGGCGACGAGGCCGGCAAGCTGCTGGCCGAGCAAAGGCGCGAGCAGCACCAGCCCCAGCACGAAGATGAGCAGGAACACGACGAGGATGACGATCGTCGCCGCCAGCCGGTTCATGCCCATGCGCTCCAGCCGGTCGGCCAGCGGATCGAGCAGGTAGGCCAGGGCCAGCGCCGCGATGAAGGGCAGCAGCACGTCGCGCAGCACGACGAGAAACAGGACGAATATCAGAAGGGACCCGACCCAGAAGCCGATCTGGCGCTGCAACGTCATCGATCAGCCTCTCTCGCGTATCACGGCCAGCGGGATATGTCAGATGTGCATCGTAGCCCGCAGTTCCAAGCCGTTCGGCCGGATCAAGCCCCGTCAACCTGCCATGTGGCGCAGCCAGAAGGCGAGATAGGCGGTCATCGAGGCGACCGTCAACAGAGCGACCAGGAGTTCACAGGCGAGCGCCAGCGAGCCGAGCTCGATGCCGAAGGCACGCGAGCCCAGTGCCAGCGCGGCGAAGCCGATCTGCGCCGCCGTATTGAGCTTGCTGACGACGATGGGCGCGATCGTCAGCGGCTTGTCGAGCAGCCAGGACAGGATCACCGCCGCCACGATCATGAGATCGCGCGCGACCACGAGCGCGACGAGCCAGACCGGGATCGCCCCGACCACGGCGAGCGTGATGTAGATCGAGACGATCAGCGCCTTGTCTGCGACCGGATCGAGCCAGGCCCCCAGCTCGCTCGCCATGCCGCAGCGCTTGGCGAGGAAGCCGTCGACCGCATCCGAGATGCCGGCGACGACGAAGAGAATGAAGGCCGCCTGCCAGTTCGCGCCAGCGATCATGACGATGACCAGCGGCACCAGGAAAACGCGGCCGATGGTGATCAGATTGGGGATCGTCATGGCGGGAGCTTTGCCCAATGCGCGATACGACGCCAGAGGCTCGTGCGCGTCACGTCACTTTTCCGCGCGGTCACCCCGAACAAGCCGTCCATAAGGCGCCGATCCGGGATCCATGCCAGAACCTTCATCGGAAACGCTCCGGCATGGATCCCGGGTCTCCCTCCGGTCGCCCGGGATGACGCGGGTTGGTCTGTGAGAAACCAACAATGCGCCCGCATATGCCTTGCCAGCGCGGGCGCGCTTGCCTATCGCTCGCGCGAGCAGAAGGAAGGCGACACGCAATGAGCAAGCCCGGCGCAAACGGACTGACCTATGCGCAGGCGGGCGTCGATATCGACGCCGGCAACGCCATGGTCGACGAGATCAAGCCGCTGGTGCGTGCGACGCGCCGGCCGGGCGCGGACGCCGAGATCGGCGGGTTCGGCGGCTTGTTCGACCTCAAGGCCGCCGGCTTCAGCGACCCGATCCTGGTTGCGGCCAATGACGGCGTCGGCACAAAGGTGAAGATCGCGATCGAGAGCGGGCTGCATTCGACGATCGGCATCGACCTCGTCGCGATGTGCGTCAACGACCTGATCGTGCAGGGCGCCGAGCCGCTGCTCTTCCTCGACTATTACGCCACCGGCAAGCTCGATCCGAAGGTCGGTGTCGAGATCGTGCGCGGCATCGCCGATGGCTGCCGGCAGGCCGGCTGCGCCCTGATCGGCGGCGAGACCGCCGAGATGCCCGGCATGTATGCCGAGAAGGATTACGACCTCGCCGGCTTCGCGGTCGGCGCGGCCGAGCGCGGCACGCTCCTGCCGCGCGAGGACCTGAAGCCGGGCGACGTGGTGTTCGGCCTGCCCTCCTCCGGAGTCCATTCGAACGGCTATTCGCTCGTCCGCCGCATCGTGGCGCTCAGCGGCCTCGGCTGGCAGGCGCCCGCCCCCTTCGCGCCGGACAGGAGCCTTGCCGAAGCGTTGCTGGAGCCGACCCGCATCTATGTGAAGCCGCTCCTGCAGGCGCTGAAAGCGACCGACGGCATCAAGGCCCTGGCGCATATCACCGGCGGCGGCTTCCCCGACAATATTCCGCGCGTGCTGCCGGAGGGGCTCGGCGTCGCGCTCGACCTGGTTTCGATCCCGGTTCCGGCGGTCTTCGGCTGGCTCGCCAGGGTCGGCGGTGTCGCCGAGCGTGAGATGCTGCGCACCTTCAACTGCGGCATCGGCATGATCGTCGCAGCGCAGGCGAACAAGGCGGATGAAGTCCTCGCCGCGCTGAAGGCGGCCGGCGAGGCGCCGGTGAAGCTCGGCGAGATCGTCCCCGTCGTTGCCGGCGAGGAGCAGGTCGGCTATCGCGGCAAGCTCTCGCTGTGAGCGCCGCCCCTCCCCGCAAGCGCGTCGGGGTGCTGATCTCCGGGCGCGGCTCCAACATGGTCTCGCTGGCTGAGGCCGCGCAGGCGCCGGCCTATCCGGCCGAGATCGCGCTGGTCATCTCGAACATCCCCGATGTCGCCGGGCTCGATCGCGCACGCGATTTCGGCATCGCCACCGCGACGGTCGATCACCGCTCTTTCGGCAAGGACCGCGAGGCCTTCGAGCGCGCGGTCGATGAAGTGCTGCGGATCAACCAGATCGACCTCATCGTGCTCGCCGGCTTCATGCGCATCCTGACGCCCTGGTTCGTGGCGCGCTGGGAAGGGCGGATGATCAACATCCACCCCTCGCTGCTGCCCTTGTTCAAGGGTACGCATACGCATCGGCAGGCTCTGGAGGCCGGCGTCGCGGAACATGGCTGCTCGGTGCATTTCGTCGTGCCCGAGCTCGATGCCGGCCCGGTGATCCTGCAGGCGAAGGTGCCGGTCCTCCCCGGCGACGACGAGGAGACGCTGTCCACGCGAGTCCTCGTCGAGGAGCACAAGCTCTATCCCGCGGCGCTGGCCGAGGTCGCCTCCGGCCGCGCGACGCTCGCAGACGGCGCGGTCGTCCGCGGCGGGGAATGAGACTTAAAGTCTCTGACAAATCCGGCATCGAGACTCGCGGGCTTTGCTGGAGGTTCTCAGGGTTCACTTCAGACATGGCGCGGTCGCGCCGGGAGCGCACCACAGCCCCTTCCGGGCCCGTGCGAAGCTTCCTACGTTGGGAGGCGAGGCCTCCCGCCTGAAAGGAAGCGACCGATGTCCGAAGCCCCCGCCAAGCCGATCGACCTCTATTACTGGCCGACGCCGAACGGCTTCAAGATCACCATCATGCTCGAAGAGCTCGGGCTGCCCTACGCGATCGTCCCGGTGAATATCGGCAAGGGCGACCAGTTCAAGCCGGATTTCCTGGCGATCTCGCCGAACAACCGCATGCCGGCGATCGTCGATCCCGACGGGCCGGACGGCAAGCCGATCTCGGTCTTCGAATCCGGCGCGATCCTGCAATATCTCGGCCGCAAGACCGGCCAGTTCTATCCGCAGGACGAGCGCGCCCGCGTCGAGGTCGACGAATGGCTGTTCTGGCAGATGGGCGGCTTCGGCCCGATGCTCGGCCAGACCCATCATTTCCGCCTCTATGCGCCCGAGCCGGTGCCCTATGCGATCGACCGCTACACCAACGAGGCGAACCGCCTTTACGGCGTGCTGAACAAGCGCCTCGAAGGCCGCGACTATATCTGTGGCGACTATTCGATCGCCGACATGGCCTGCATCGGCTGGGCCCGCGGGTGGGAAAAGCAGGGCCAGGACCTCAAGCAGTTCCCGAACGTCGCGCACTGGCTGGAGACGATGCTGGCGCGGCCCGCCGTGCAGCGCGGCATCAAGGTCGGCGAGGACTTGCGCAACCCGGCCGGCATCAGCACGCCCGAGGAGAAGGCGGTCCTGTTCGGCCAGAAGGCGCGGTGAGCGCGGGCTGTCATCGAAAGCACAGGCGGCATGGTCGGGCTTGTCCCGACCATGCACGTCTTTGGCTGATGCAAGGCCGCGTTCAAGACGTGGATGGTCGCCAAAAGGGCGAGCATGACGTCGAGTTCAGTTCATCCGATTCCACTTCACCGAGCGGCAGATCAGCCCGCCCATGACGCAGCCGGCCGTGGTCAGCGTATTGCCGGAGAGCGTCATCGTGCCCGAATAGGTCTTGCCGTCCTCCGGGTTGAAGGCGCTGCCGCTCCACTTGTTCGCGCCGTTCGGCTTCATGTCGTAGAAAATGCGCTGGCCGACCTTAGCCGGGCCGCTCGTGTCCTTGAGCCAGGAGAGCGAGCCGCAGAGCGCCTCGCCGCACTTCGTGAAGCGCACGCGCGAGGCGCCGGTGTCGCGCTCCCAGGTGCCGACGACCTCTTGTGCCGCGGCGCCTGAGACACCCGCCAGCAGGCCGAGCGCGGCGAAGGCAGCGAGTTTCGCTCCGGTTCCGTGATGCATCCGATCCTCCCGTAATCGACCAGCTATGGCTGCATGGTTCAGATATGAACTATATCGCGGATTTCGCCGGGCTCCAAGCTGTCGTTGCGGAAGAGGTTTCCGCTGCTTCCGTTGCGCAAGGTAAATCCATTCTCAACGGGCGTGGCGATGACGCAAGATCAGGCCATTGAATTCATTCGGCTTCTCGCGATTCCGAGATGAATCCTTCGTTGATTTAACCGCTTGATGACGTCTCGTTGAGACTCGATTCATCGCGAAATTTAGGACGCATTTTAAAGATCGGGCCCAGTCTCGCCCTCATCAGCCGGGGCCTTGGACGGGTGGCCGGCACAACGACAAGAGGGTGGTTTGTCATGGCACGCATGGAGATGAGCGCGGTTCCCGCTTCGCTGGTGATACCGGCAGAGGTGTCGGCGGAAGCCTATTACGAACTCGGCCTGATGCACGCCTCGGGGCGCGCCGGGGCCGTCGATCTGGTCAAGGCGCAGACCTGGTTCAATGTAGCCTTTGCCCGCGGCTGTGCCCGGGCCGCGGCGCATCGCCAGGAACTGGCTCTCGAAATGAACCGCGACGAGATCGCAACGGCCTTGCGCGAGGCCCGCGCCTTCCTGACGCGGCATTGAGGCCACGTTCGGCACCCATAAGGATGGCGCCCTGCGGCGCCGTTCAGAACGCCGCGACGCCGCCCGAGGGCGGGGGCTGGTTGCCCCTGCGATCCCGGGTGATGGAATCGGGCGTGACCGACAGGATTTCACAAAGCAGCGCCAGGCAGCTGGCGAAGGCGAGACCAATGAGCAGCATAGGCAGGCTCCTTGACGTCAACGCCGTAATCTAACATCGAATTGAGCCGCCGGCTCATCGATTTCGGGCATGACGGCCCTGCGCACGAGCCTTGTGGGGTGCGAAGGCGGCAGCTATAAGCGCGCCGCATTTCCCTTTTCCGTACCCCTTCCAAGGATCGATCGATGGCTGTCCAGCGTACCTTCTCCATTCTCAAGCCCGACGCGACGAAGCGCAATCTCACCGGCGCGGTCAACGCGGTCATCGAGAAGGCTGGCCTGCGCATCGTCGCGCAGAAGCGCATCCAGATGACCAAGGCCCAGGCCGAGACCTTCTATGCCGTCCACTCGGCCCGTCCGTTCTTCGGCGAGCTCGTCGAGTTCATGACCTCCGGCCCGGTCGTCGTGCAGGTCCTGGAAGGCGAGGACGGCATCGCCAAGTATCGCGAAGTGATGGGAGCCACCAACCCGGCCAACGCGGCCGAGGGCACCGTCCGCAAGCTCTTCGCGCTTTCGGTCGGCGAGAACACCGTGCACGGCTCGGATGCTCCGGAGACCGCCGCGATCGAGATCGCGCAGTTCTTCTCGGGCAACGAGATCGTCGGCTGATTTCAGCCGCCTGCTGAAAAGCGGAAAGGCGCGCCGGTTTCCGGCCCGCCTTTTCTTTTGCGTATCGCGCACCGCGGCGGGGCGAGGCCCCGCTCCGGCATGGCGGCTTCTCAGAGCCCGAAGGAGTAGTTCGATCCCGTGTCGAACGAATAGCTCGCCGACAGGCCGATGGTGAGCGAATCCCGCGAGCCGAACGGCCTGACGATCGGGGAGCGCGTGGCGTCGCCGACGAGGCGCTTGTACTCGACATAGGCCGTGGTCTTGAGCTGCTCGGACCAGTGATAGGTGACCTGCGCCAGCGCGCCGACCGTGTGGACGCCGGCATTGTAGCGCTGCAGCAGACCGCCGGTGCCGGGCATCGCGCCGCCGGTGCCGAAATAGGTCCGGACATAGTCGGCGGAGGTGATCCGCATGCGCGGGCCGATGCCGAGCGTCCAGGTGCCGACGGTCGAGAAAGCATCGAGCTTGAAATCGGCGACGACGCCGTCATGGGCGGCGACGCCGCGGCGCAGGTCGACGCGGCCGCGCAGCCAGGAGGTCGGATAGAACTCGGCGAAGCCGCCGAGCTCGGCTCCGAACTTGGTGGCCGGTACGGCGACGAGAGCCGGGTTGACCTTGGCCGAGCGCTTCCAGAGCAGGTCGCCCGAGAAGCCGATGCGCCAGCCCTGGCCGGAGAAGACGCCGATGCTGAGCATCGCATCGTCCTCGGCGCTCCACCACGTGCTCTTCAGGCCGCGGCCGAGCGAGATGATCGGGCGGGCGCGGAAGACGTAATCGTCCGAGCCGGTATAGTCGGGCTGGTAGCGCACGCCGGCGCCCAGCGTGATGTACCAGTTCTGCGCCGACTGGGGCGAGGTCAGGGTCGAGTAGTCCCGTGACTGGGCCTGAGCCTGGCCCGAAAGGGACAGGGCGAGGCAGGTCGAAAGACCCGCCAGATACGCAACGCAACGCATGATCCACAACTCCGACGCCATGGCGTCTCCGATAGGCGATGCCCGCAATCTGGCGGAGGAGGTTTAATGGGCGGTTAAGGTTCCCATTTCGTTATATTCAGCATTATCAAGCGGTTGATCTTGCGGAGCCGCATGCGTTGCGAGGTTTGTCGGCCGTCGGCATGCCGTCATGGGCGCCCCGCAGTCCGGCAGGCGCCGATCACGCTCCCTTGTTGCAGGCGCCTGCTCTAGCATTCGCTGCACGTGGGAGGATAGTAGGCGGGGCCGCGCTGCCCGCCTCGATAACCCCGGCCGCCATAGCCCGGGCCGCCATAGCCTCTCCCGTCATAGTCCGGGGCACGGCCATAGCCCGGACCATAGCCATAGGCCCGGCCGCGGCCATATCCGGGCAGCCGGCCGACCGGTCCGCCCAACTGGCGACAGCCGTAAGCGTTGCAGGTCGATCGCGTATAGACGCCCGTGCGCTGATCGATGCAGCTTTGAGGCGTGCACACCATCTGAACGCGATGGATGTCCGTACGCGACGGAAGCCCCGCCACCGGCATGGCATGGGCAGCCGTCGCAAGCATTCCGAAAAGCATTACCGGTGCGATAGCTGAGAACCGCATTGAGGTTTCCTCCTGCCGCGATGATCGTCCGCTGGACCTGAACGAATCCTGACAGCCCCGGTTCCGTATCGCCTGCCGGCTGCTGTTTCGCGCCCGGACGGGCGGCCCGTGACGGCGAGGGGCCGCCGCCGGCCCTGGCGAGCGGGTCGGGACCTCCAGTCACCGGCCCGCTCATCCTTGTGGTTTCCGGCACCGCGAGCCCGGATATGACATGGTCCGAGAGAGATGGCCGCCAACGCCCCGCGCCGTGTCGATTCTTGAAGAAACAAGATCGATCCCGTCGTCACCCGGATTTCGGCTGGCCGATCTCTCCCCATAAGCCCCGGCAGCGCGATTACCGGTCGTTAATCGATCACGGGAAGAATGGGCCGCGGAGCCGGCGTGGCTCTGCGAAAGCACTCCAGGAGGAGCGATGATCATGAACGTGGCGATCCTCTGGCTGCTCTGCGCGGCGGTGTTCCTCGAACTGGCCGAGAGCGCGCCCGAGATCGACTGATCGTTGCCCAGCAACGACTAAGCCGCCCGGCCCAAACGGGTACTGGGACACCGGCCATCTGGCATTGACCGACTGCACAAGGGCTTCGAAGCGGCCGGCAAGACCGCGGGGGCGCGTCGAACGGGTCGCACCGCCCATGAAATCGGCATTCCCGGAGCAGTCCGCCTCTTGACCTTGCGGCCGCTCTATGGCCATGCCGAAGCACGGGCTCGGCATCCTGGTCTTCGCTGCGCTCCGTTCTCGAAGGGCAGGCGGAATCATGAAGATGCGGCGGATGGGTGCGGTCGTTCTGGCCGGTGGTTTGTCGATTCTGGCGAGCGTTTCGGCTTATGCCGCGAGCAGCTCGACGACCTTGCCGCCGCCGGACCCGACGGCGAAGAACCTGACGCCCTACATGATCCAGCTGCGCGCCTTCGACGCCTGCCTGATAACGCAGTCGCAGCTCATGGGCACGACGCGCGAGGCTGTCCACACCCCTTGCAGCTGCTACGCCAAGGGCACGGTCAACGCGATGACCAAGGACGAGATCCAGGCCTTCCGCGACACCGGCTATTTCAACGATACGGCCCGCGAGAAGGGCTTGCGCTTCGTCGACCAGTGCAAGCTGAAGCGGCCGTTCTGAGCTGACGACCGCGCCGGCTTTCGCACTCTCTTGGAATGCGCGGATCATCCCGGCACCGGAGGGAAACCCGGGATGACCGCGCGTATGTCGGGGAAGCCCTCTCCTTTCCGCCTTGCTGCTGACAGACTGCTGACAGAAACTGTCAGCGCGGCTGAGCCATTCTGCCGCAGGTCCACATCATGATCCGTTCGGTCCCCGCGCTCGAACGGCGTGGCTGTTGGGCCAGGAGACGAGTGGGGGAGACGCCGCCGTGCAGCGCGCTGAACGATTGCTCGACATGATTCAGAGCCTGCGTCGCCGCAGGCGCCCCGTGACCGCCGAGACGCTGGCTTCCGAGCTCGATGTCTCCGTGCGCACAGTCTACCGCGACATCGGCGCGCTGGTGCGCCAGGGCGTTCCGGTGCGCGGCGAGGCCGGCATCGGCTATGTGCTCGATGCCGGTTTCGACCTGCCGCCGCTGATGCTGTCGCCCGACGAGATCGAGGCCGTGCTGGTCGGCATGCGCTGGCTGAGCGAGCGCGCGGACCCTGTGTTGGCACGCGCCGCGGAGGATGTCGTCAGCAAGGTCGCGGCCGTGCTGCCCCCGCATCTGCGGCCGATCCTGCTCGACGGCGCGCTGTTCGCCGCGTCCCATCCCGGCGACGTGCCGGCCGACCAGGTCGATGTCGCGGCCGTGCGCGTCGCCATCCGCAACGGCCGCAAGCTCTCGATCCAGTACAGCGACGAGAGCGGCCACGCGACTCAGCGCATGATCTGGCCGATCGGCATGACATTCTACGAGCGGGTTCGGATCGTCATCGCCTGGTGCGAACTCAGACAGGCCTTCCGCCATTTCCGCACGGACCGCATCACCGATCTCGTCGCGCTGGAGGAGCGCTACCCCGCCCGCCGCGCCGACCTTTTCCGCCGCTGGCAGAAAGAGGAAGAGAGAGCCCGCGAGGAATGGGAGCGCTGCAAGCGCGAAGGCGGTGGATTATCCGCGAACGCCGAAGGCAGCGTCGCGGCCTAGATCAGATCGCGCCCTGTCGGACGCGGCAATGATGATCTATCTCCCTGATGACCTATCTCCTTATTGTCGCATCGGATAGCCAACACGATACGAAGTGTCTCGACGGGTTCCGGCGGAGCCCAAGCCGGGGATAACACTAGGCTCCCCGCGCCATCGGACGCCGCTCAGGGCGAGAGCGCCATCTTGAAACCCTCGTGGCTCTGCACGAAGCCGAGGCCAGCGTAGAAGCGATGCGCTTCCGGCCTGGCTTTGTGCGAGGTCAGTTCGACGAGGCCGACGCCCTTCTCAGCCGCGAAGGCGATCGCATGGCGCATCATGATCGCGCCGATGCCCCGACTGCGGCATTCCGGCGCGACATGCACGCTCTCGATCTTGGCGCGGGTGCGGCCGCGCTCGGCCATGCCCGGCAGGATGGTGATCTGGTAGGTGCCGACCACCCTGCCCTCCAGCTCGGCGACGAAGAGCGTGTTGTAGGGATTGCCCGCGATCACGTCGAAGGCCTTGAGATAGACCGGGTCCTGCGCCTCGGCCGCGATCTCGCCCGGCGTGCGCTTCTGCACCGAGGCGCCATGCATGATGAGCTCCGCGACGCGGGATACATCGGCCCTCGCCGCCTCGCGCATGCGGATTTCGGAAGCGTCGGTTTTCGTCATAGTCCTGTCTCGTCCGTTGGGCGCCTGCTTCAGGCAACGAAGAGGCGCTTCGCCATCAGGAGCGTATTGGGCGTGTCGTCACGCCCATCGAAGCGCGCCTGCCTCTGCAGGAAGAAGCCCATGCGCTCGTAGAAGGCGATGGCCGTCTCGTTCTGGCTCTCGACCTCGAGCCGCGCGACTGGCGCGTCCGGAAAGCAGGCCAGCGCGACCTGCAGCAAGGTGCGCCCGATGCCGACGCCCTGCCGGTTCGGCAGGACGTAGAGCCGCGTCAGCAGGGCCGCGCGGTCACGCTCCTGCCGGGCGGAGGCCGTGGCGACGATCTCCTCGCCGACAAGCGCGACGAGGAAGACGCCCTCGTCGCGGCCGAGCTGCGCCTTCAGGTTCTCAAGGGAGTGCCAGGCATTGGTGATCTCGGCGACGCGCTGCCAGCCATAGATGCCGTCATAGGTGGCGTGCCAGGTCTCGACCAAAAGCGCCCTGACCGCCGGGAGATCGGTGGCTTCGGCGTCGCGGATGACGAGATCGGAGGGCGTCATCCCAATCGTCCAGCTTGCGCAGGAAACAGCGCCGCCATCCCGGGCTTGACCCGGGATCCATGCCGGAACGCAACCGAAGAAGGTTCAGGCATGGATCCCGGATCTCCGCTTCGCTGCGTCCGGGATGACAGCATGTTCGATCACTCGATGCCGAGCTTTGCTTTAAGGATCTCGTTCAGCGCCTGCGGGTTGGCCTTGCCGCCCGAGGCCTTCATCGCCTGGCCGACGAACCAGCCCAGCATGGTCGGCTTGGCCTTGACCTGCTCGACCTTGTCGGGGTTCGCCGCGATGATCTCGTCGACCGCCTTCTCGATGGCGCCGGTATCGGTGACCTGCTTCATGCCGCGGGCCTCGACGATCTGGCGGGGGTCGCCGCCTTCGGTCCAGACGATCTCGAACAGGTCCTTGGCGATCTTGCCAGAGATGACGCCCTCGCCGATCAGGTCGACGAGGCCGCCGAGCTGGGCAGCCGAGACCGGCGAGGTCGTGACGTCCTTGCCTTCCTTGTTGAGGCGGCCGAAGAGCTCGTTGATCACCCAGTTCGCCGCTGCCTTGCCGTCGCGGCCCTTGGCGACGTCCTCGAAATAATCGGCCTGCTCGCGCTCGGCGACCAGCACCGAGGCATCATAGGGCGAGAGCCCGTAAGTCGCGATGAAGCGGGCCTTCTTGGCGTCCGGCAGCTCCGGCAGCGCTCCCTTCAGGCTCTCGACGAAGGCGTCGTCGAACTCGAGCGGCAACAGGTCCGGATCGGGGAAGTAGCGGTAGTCATGCGCCTCTTCCTTGGAACGCATCGAGCGGGTCTCGCCCTTGCCGGGATCGTAGAGGCGGGTTTCCTGGTCGATCGTGCCGCCGTCCTCGATGATGCCGATCTGGCGGCGCGCCTCGGTCTCGACCGCCTGGCCGATGAAGCGGATCGAGTTGACGTTCTTGATCTCGCAGCGCGTGCCGAAGGGATCGCCGGGCTTGCGCACGGAGACGTTCACGTCGGCGCGCAGGTTGCCCTTCTCCATGTCGCCGTCGCAGGTGCCGAGATAGCGCAAGATGGTGCGCAGCTTCGAGACATAGGCCTTCGCCTCTTCGGCCGAGCGCAGATCCGGCTTGGAGACGATCTCCATCAGCGCGACGCCCGAGCGGTTCAGGTCGACGAAACTCATGGTCGGATGCTGATCATGGATCGACTTGCCGGCATCCTGCTCCAGATGCAGCCGCTCGATCCCGACGGTGATCTGCTCGGTCGGCGAGAGATCGACCACGATCTCCCCCTCGCCCACGATCGGGCTCTTGTACTGGCTGATCTGGTAGCCCTGCGGCAGGTCGGGATAGAAGTAGTTCTTGCGGTCGAAGACCGAACGATTGTTGATCTGCGCGTTGAGGCCCAGCCCCGTGCGCACCGCCTGCCTCACGCATTCGGCATTGATCACCGGCAGCATGCCGGGCATCGCGGCGTCGACGAGGCTGACATGCTCGTTCGGCTCGGCGCCGAAACCGGTCGAGGCGCCGGAGAACAGCTTGGCATTGGAGGTGACCTGGGCATGGATCTCCATGCCGACCACGATCTCCCAATCGCCGGTCGCGCCCTTGATCAGCTTCTTCGGGTCGGCGGGGCGGGCATGCGCGTTCATCTGGACTCTTCCGAATGATATAGTGGCCTACGCGTTACGATGTCGGCGAGCGGGCGGCAAGAGAGGAGCGACCGCACGCTTTCGCGCTTGCGAGCCCTCATCCTGAGGAGCGATCCGCAGGATCGCGTCTCGAAGGATGCTCCAGCGGACGCCTCCGGGGCGATCTGGAACATCCTTCGAGACGCCGCTCGCGCGGCTCCTCAGGATGAAGGCTCGCATATTTTACACGTCTTCCAGCCGCTGCGCGTTGCGCTCCTGCAACCGGATGGCGGGAATGTGGCTTATGTGGCGCAATATCGCGCACATTGACGGGTGATGGTTCTTGACATTCGTCACTCGTCGACCCTTCTTGCGCAAAATGCCGGAAACCCCCATTGGTTGTGCCGGCTCGTTACCCCGGAGTTCCGTCATGTCACGCAGCCGTTTCATCGGTCTGGTGCTCACCGCCGCCATCACGTCGACCGTGCTCACGGCCTTCGACGCCGCCGCGCAGGGAGCCCCGCCGGCTCCTCCGGTCCAGGTCGCCAACCCGCTCGCCAAGCGCATCACCAACTGGGACGAGTTCACCGGCCGCTTCGAGGCCAGCGAACAGGTCGACGTGCGCGCCCGCGTCTCCGGCTTCATCGAAAACGTGCATTTCCGCGACGGCTCGCTCGTCCAGAAGGGCGACCTGCTCTTTACCATCGATCAGCGACCTTACAAACTGGCCGTCGACGTGGCCCGCGCCGAGGTCGCCCGCGCCAAGGCCCAGGTCGAGCTGGCCCAGAACGAGGTCGAGCGCGCCGAAGGCCTGACGCAGAACCGCACGATCACGGCACGCGACGTCGACCAGCGCCGCGCCAACCTGAACAGCGCGGTCGGGTCGCTGCAGGGCGCCGAGGCGAACCTGAAGAATGCCGAGCTCAACCTCGAATGGACAGAGGTGCGCGCGCCGCTCGCCGGCCGGATCTCGAACCGCCGCGTCGACCCGGGCAACCTGATCGCCGGCGGACAGTCGGGCGCCTCGCTGCTGACCACCATCGTCGCGGTCGCCCCGATCTATTTCACCTTCGACGTCTCGGAGGCCGACTATCTGCGGTACTCGCGCATGAGCAATCCACGCGAGGGCACCGGCAGCAAGGACGCCGGAACGCTGGTCGAGGTGCGCCTTGCCGACGAGACCAAGTGGGGTCGCCGCGGCAAGGTCAACTTTCTCGACAATGCGCTGAACGCCCGCTCGGCGACGATCCGCGGCCGCGCCGTGTTCGAGAACAAGGACCAGTTCCTGACGCCCGGCGTGTTCGGCCGCCTGCGCTTCTTCGCCGGCGAATCCGACGCGCTTCTGGTGCCGGACACGGTCATCGCCTCGGACCAGGCCAGCAAGATCGTGCTGACGGTCGGCCCCGAGAACAAGGTCGTGCCAAAGCCCGTCGTGCTCGGGCCGCTCAGCGAGGGCCTCAGGGTGATCCGCTCCGGCCTCACCGCGCAGGACAAGGTGATCGTCGGCGGCAACGCCAATCCGATGGTCCGTCCGGGCGTTCCGGTGACCCCGCAGCCCGGCGAGATCAAGGTCGCGACGACCAACTGAGTGCCTGCCGCGCCGGCCTCCCGCGAAGGCTGGCGCACGCCTCCCGGGCCATGACCGGCCCCGACTGAATCACGGACGCCACCGGGCGCCCGCCCGCCTTATTCCGGCCAGGACATTCCCATGTTCCGCTTCGCCCATTTCTTCATCGACCGGCCGATTTTCGCCACCGTGCTCTCGGTGCTGCTGACGATCGCCGGTGCCATAGCGCAGCGTTCGCTGCCGATCGCCGAATATCCTGAAATCGCACCGCCTACGGTCTCGATCACCGCGACCTATCCGGGCGCCTCGGCCGAGACGGTCGCCGCCACGGTGGCGACGCCGATCGAGCAGGAGGTGAACGGCGTCGACGACATGCTCTACATCACCTCGCAGTCGACCGGCGACGGGCGGGTGACGATCAACGTCGTTTTCAAGGGCGGCACCGATATCGACCAGGCGCAGGTGCTGGTTCAGAACCGCGTCTCGCAGGCCGAGGCGCGCCTGCCGCAGGACGTGCGCGCGCTCGGCATCCAGGTCCGCAAGGCCTCGCCCGACTTCCTGATGGTCATCAACATGATCTCGCCGGACGGGTCGCGCGACGCGCAGTATATCTCCAACTATGCCTCGCTCTACGTGAAGGACGTGCTGACCCGCGTCGACGGCGTCGGCGACGTGCAGGTCTTCGGTGCCCGCGACTTCTCGATGCGCATCTGGCTCGACCCCGCCAAGGTCGCCGCGCGCAACCTGACCGCAGGCGATGTGGTTGCCGCGCTTCGTGCGGCGAACGTGCAGGTCGCGGCCGGCGCGCTGAACCAGCCGCCGGCCAAGTCCGACGAAGCCTTCCAGTTCTCGGTCAACACGCTCGGCCGCCTGACCGAGATCTCGGAATTCGAGAACATCGTCGTGCGCGCCGATGCGGATGGCGGCACGATCCGCGTGCGCGACATCGCCCGCGTCGAGCTCGGCTCGCAGGACTACACCACGAACGCCTATCTGGATAACCGGAACACCGTCGCCATCGGCGTCTTCCAGCGTCCGGGCTCGAACGCGCTCGCGACCTCGGACAAGCTGATCTCCACGATGGCCGAGATGGCCAAGCAGTTCCCGGTCGGCCTGGAGCACCGCATCATCTACAACCCGACCGAGTTCATCGGCGAGTCCGTCGACGCGGTCGTGCGGACGCTGCTCGAGGCGGTCCTGCTCGTCGTGATCGTGGTGATCCTGTTCCTGCAGACCTGGCGCGCCGCGATCATCCCGATCGTCGCGATCCCGGTCTCGCTGGTCGGCACCTTCCTGGTGATGAGCGCGGTCGGCATTTCCTTCAATACGATCTCGCTCTTGGCGCTGGTGCTCGCCATCGGCATCGTCGTCGACGACGCGATCGTCGTCGTGGAGAATGTCGAGCGCTATCTGGCCGAGGGCATGACGCCCAAGGAAGCCGCGCACAAGACCATGGACGAGGTCGGCGGCGCGCTGCTCGCGATCGCGCTCGTGCTCTGCGCCGTGTTCATCCCGACCGCCTTCATCAGCGGCCTGCAGGGCACCTTCTACCAGCAATTCGCAGTGACCATCGCAGCCTCAACGGCGATCTCATGCTTCGTCTCGCTGACGCTCTCGCCGGCAATGTCGGCGGTGCTCCTCAAGCCCCACAAGAAGCATGACGAGACCGCGCAGCACGGTTTCCTCTACAAGCTCGGCGCGCCGATCCGCTGGTTCTTCCATTATTTCAACGCCGGCTTCGACTGGCTGTCGCGGACCTATGGGCGCATCACCTCGCGGCTCATCCGCATCGCGGTGATCCTGCTGATCGTCTATTCCGGCCTGATCGCGGCCACGGTCTGGGACATCAAGAGGACGCCGACAGGCCTCGTGCCGCAGCTCGACCGGGGCTATTTCATCGCCGTGATCCAGCTACCGCCCGGCTCTTCGCTTCAGCGAACGGATGCCGTCCTGCGCAAGGCCAACGATATCCTGCTGTCGCGTCCCGGGGTCGCCCATACCGTCGCCTTCGCCGGTCTCGACGGCGCGACCTTCACCATCGCGCCGAATACCGGCGTCGCCTTCGTGACGCTGTCGCCGTTCAAGGACCGTGAGAAGCAGGGCCTGACGACGCAGGGCATTTTCGCCGATCTGCGCCAGCAGCTCTTCGGCATCCCGGAAGCGTTCAGCCTCCTGATCGAGCCGCCGGCCATTCCCGGCATCGGCACCGGCGGCGGCCTCAAGGGCTATGTGCAGGATCGCGGCGGGCGCGGACTCGCGGCCCTCGAAGGCGCGGCCTGGGTTGTCGCCGGATCGGCCGGGCAGGTCCCGGGCATCCAGCAGCCCTTCACGCTGTTCTCGACCAAGACGCCGCAGATTTATGCCGATATCGACCGCACCAAGGCCGAGATGCTCGGCGTGCCGGTGACGCGCATCTTCGAGACGCTGTCGGTCTACATGGGCTCGGCCTATATCAACGACTTCAACCTGCTCGGCCGGACCTATCGCGTCACCGCGCAGGCGGACAACCCGTTCCGCCTGACGACGCGCGATGTCGCCAATCTCAAGACCCGCAACGCGGATGGCGAGATGGTGCCGATCGGCTCGATCGCGTCGTTCCACGACACGACCGGCGCCTATCGCGTGCCGCGCTACAACCTCTATCCGGCGGCGGAAGTGCAGCTTTCGATGGCGCACGGCTATTCGACCGGACAGGGCATCGCGGCCGTCGAGAAGATCGCGGCGGAGCGGCTGCCGGCCGGGTTCGGCTTCGAGTGGACCGAAATCGCGCTGCAGGAGAAGCTCGCGGGCAATACGGCGGTCGTCGCCTTCGGCCTCGCGGTGGTCTTCGTCTTCCTGCTGCTGGCGGCACTCTACGAGAGCTGGCTCCTGCCGCTCTCGGTCATCCTGATCGTGCCGATGTGTATCCTGGCCGCGATGTTCGGGGTGAACTATGCCGGGCTCGACCGCAATATCCTGGTCGATATCGGCCTGGTGGTGCTCGTCGGCCTCGCCGCGAAGAACGCGATCCTGATCGTCGAATTCGCCAAGCAGGCCGAGGACGAGGGCATGAACCGCCGCGACGCGGCGATCGCCGCCGCCAAGACCCGCCTGCGGCCGATCCTGATGACCTCGATGGCCTTCATCCTGGGCGTGCTGCCGCTGACCGTCTCGGTCGGCGCCGGTGCCGAGATGCGCCAGGCGATGGGCATCGCGGTGTTCTCCGGCATGCTCGGCGTGACCTTCTTCGGCCTGATCTTCACGCCGGTGTTCTACGTGATGGTGCGCTGGCTGGCGGATCTACGCGGAACGAAGCGGAAGGCTGCGGCGCAGGCGTCCGGGGCGCATTGAGGGCGCGGAAGGCCTACGATAACGGAATAGGAAAGGGGCCGCATCGCTGCGGCCCTTTTTTCGTTCACTGATCCATCTGCGAGAAGATTGGTCGCCTGTCCTCAGGCCTGGACCAGACGTCGCGCCAATGCCCGGCAGAGCGGCGCAAGACCGGCGGCGACTGCCGTCCCGATCGCTCGGGCGCCCAGATCAGGGATCGTCTCGCCGCGCGTCAACTGGACGATCGTCAGCAGGATCATAAGGACGGCGATGAGGACGAGGATGCCGGCAAACACCATCAGGCAGGCATAGGCCATCGCGCGGCTGACGATCATCGCCGTCTCCTTTGCAAGGACTGCCGGCGCGCCTCTATCGAGCGCATGCCGTTTCGAGGCGGAGCCCGCTCAGCCCCACCAGCGCTCGGAGACGGAGAAACGGCCCGCCGCCTGCTCGATCACCTCGCCGAGCGAGAACAGCGCCTCCTCGTCGAAGGGGCGACCGATGAGCTGGAGGCCCAGCGGCAGACCCTGGGCGTCGAGGCCGGCGGGAACCGCGATGCCCGGCAGGCCCGCCATGTTCACCGTCACCGTGAAGACGTCGTTCAGGTACATCTCGACCGGATCGGCCGAGCCCTTCTCGCCGATGCCGAACGCGGCCGACGGCGTCGCCGGCGTCAGCACGGCGTCGATGCCCTGGGCATAGACCGTCTCGAAATCGCGCTTGATCAGCGTGCGGATCTTCTGGGCCCGGACATAATAGGCGTCGTAATAACCGGCCGAGAGGACATAGGTGCCGATCATGATGCGGCGCTTGACCTCGGCGCCGAAGCCGGCGGCGCGGGTCCTCTCGTACATCTCGACGATATCCTTGCCCTGCTCGCGCAGGCCGTAGCGGACGCCGTCATAGCGGGCGAGGTTCGAGGAGGCCTCTGCGGGAGCGACGATGTAATAGGCCGGCAGGGCGTATTTCGTGTGCGGCAGCGAGATCTCGACGATCTCGGCGCCCGCCGCACGCAGCCATTCGATGCCCTGCTGCCAGAGCGCGTCAATCTCGGCGTTCAGCCCGTCGAGACGGTATTCGCGGGGAATGCCGATCTTCATGCCCTTCACCGAGCGCCCGATAGCCGCCTCGTAATCCGGCACGGCCCTATCGACCGAAGTCGTGTCCTTCGGGTCGTGGCCGGACATCGAGCGCAGCATCACGGCCGCGTCGCGCACGGTCTTGGCGATCGGCCCGGCCTGGTCGAGCGAGGAGGCGAAAGCGACCGTGCCCCAGCGCGAGCAGCGGCCATAGGTCGGCTTGATGCCGACAGTGCCGGTGAAGGCGGCGGGCTGGCGGATCGAGCCGCCGGTATCGGTCGCGGTCGCGGCGAGGCAGAGATCGGCGGCGACGGCCGAAGCCGAGCCGCCCGATGAGCCGCCCGGCACGAGATGGTTGCCCTCGACGGCGCCGCCCTGCCCTGCACCCACGTTAGAACCCTTGCGGCGCCAGGGGTTCACGACGTTACCGAAAGCCGAGGTCTCGTTCGACGAGCCCATGGCGAATTCGTCGTTGTTGAGCTTGCCGAGCATCACGGCGCCGTCGCGCCAGAGCTGGCTCGTCACGGTCGATTCATACGCCGGCACGAAATTGCCTAGAATCTTGGAACAGGCCGTAGTGCGCACGCCTTCGGTGGCGAACAGGTCCTTGATGCCAAGCGGCAGGCCTTCAAGCGGTCCGCCCGCGCCCTTGGCGAGCTTCTCGTCGGAAGCCGCGGCCTGCTTGAGCGCGTGCTCGGGGGTTTCCAGCACATAGGCGTTCAGGGCGCGGGCCTTCTCGACGGCGGCGATATGCGCCTTCGTCAATTCGGTCGCGGAGAAGGTCTTGGCTTTCAGGCCGTCGCGGGCCTCGGTCAGCGTCAGGCGGGTGAGATCGGTCACGGGAGAGTTCCGGAATTTATCTGGTCAAAAGACCCCGGATCGCGCTTCGCGCGTCCGGGGTGATCGAATAGGCGCGCCTCGCGCCTATTCGATCACCTTCGGCACCATGAAATAATCGTCCTCGGAGGCCGGGGCGTTGGCGACGATCGCGTCTGCGATCTCGCCATCGTTCACGACGTCCTCGCGCTGCTTCATCGCCATCGGCGTCACCGAGGTCATCGGCTCGACGCCGTCGACATTCACCTCGTTGAGCTGCTCGACGAAGCCGAGAATGGCGTTGAGCTCGCCTTGCAGCTTGGGCAGATCGGCCTCCGGCACGGCGATGCGCGCGAGATGCGCGACGCGTTTGACGGTGGCGAGATCGACCGACATGGCGGACTCCTGAGAAAGTGGCGGCGCAACAGCGCCAATCGTTGTCAGGGCTATAAGCGGAGGAGCAAGCGCCCGCAACAGAAGCCCATCATTTACCAGACAAGGCGCGGGGGACCCCTCTCCTGTAAGGAGAGGGGCAGGGGTGAGGTGTAGGTCCCTGGACCAGTTCGCATCACCTTACTGCAGCAGCGGTCAGGTCACCGCTACGGTGTCCAACGGCCTACCCCTCACCCTGCCCTCTCCCTCCGGGAGAGGGTTCCCCGCGGTATTGCTTGAAGCGTGCGGGGTCTCAAACCGCGAAAGCCTCGCCCTTCTTCGGCAGCACGACTTCGATGCCGCTGCCCTGCATGCCGGCGACAAAGGCGTCGGCATTCTGGTCGATGATCGGGAAGGTGCCGTAATGGGCGGGGATCGCGAGTTTCGGCTTGACGAAGCGCGTCATGGCGAGCGCGGCGACCTTGCCACCCATGGTGAAGCGATCGCCGATCGGGCAGATGCAGGCCTCGACACCATGGATCTCGGCGAGCAGCGCCATGTCCGAGAAGATGTCCGTATCGCCCATATGCCAGAGCGTCTTCTGGCCCTTCGCCTTGATGATCGCGCCATTGGCGTTGCCGACGGGGACGTTGACGCCACCCTCGCCCATGCCGGCCGAGTGATCGGCGCGGACCAGCGTGACGCTGAACGGGCCGAGATCGACCGTGCCGCCGGTGTTCATCGGACTGAAGTTCTTGAGCCCCTGCGAGGCCAGATGCATCGCGAGGTCATAGTTCGTGATGACGGTCGCGCCGGTTTTCCCGGCGATGTCGAGCGTATCGCCGACATGATCGCCATGGCCGTGGGTGACGACGATATGGCTGACGCCCTTGGAGATCGCGGCGACATCGCCCTCGAAGGCCGGATTTCCGGTGAAGAACGGGTCGATAAGAATGACGGCGCCGTCAATATCGACGCGGAAAGCGGAATGGCCGTACCAGGTGAGTTTCATGCGAAGGCTCCAGGCTTTCGAAATGCCGGCTCCTATCTAGGCCGATCTGGCCCGCCGACCAAGTCGACAATGCAGATGGAGAGAGGCAGGCTGGCGCCATGACGAACCCACGGAATCGCCCCATGACCGACGCTGCCAAGGTCTCCAGCCAGGAACTCGCCCGCCGGATCTCCCAGGGGCATGGCGACGAGCCGGCCGATCTCGTCGTCAAGGGCGCGAAGCTCCTCGACCTCGTCACCGGCGCGCTGGTCGAGAGCGATATCGCGATCTGCGGCGATACCATCGTCGGGACCTACGGGGCCTATGAAGGCAAGCGCGTCATCGACGCCAAGGGCCTGATCGCCGTGCCCGGCTTCATCGACACGCATCTGCACATCGAATCCTCGCTGGTGACCCCGCTCGAATTCGAACGCTGCGTGCTGCCGCATGGCGTCACCACCGCGATCTGCGACCCGCACGAGATTTCGAACGTGCTCGGTGTCGAGGGCATCCGCTATTTCCTCGCCTGCGCCAAGGCGATGCGGATGGATCTGCGCGTCAACCTCTCAAGCTGCGTGCCGGCGACGCATCTTGAGACTGCAGGGGCCGCGCTGGAAGCGGGTGACCTCATCCCGATGATGGATCATCCCAAGGTGATCGGCCTGGCCGAGTTCATGAATTTTCCGGGAGTAATCCATCGCGACCCCGACTGCCTCGCCAAGCTGGAGGCCTTCTCGCACCGTCATATCGACGGCCATGCGCCGCTGGTGCGCGGGATCGACCTCAACGCCTATCTCGCCGCCGGCATCCGCACCGACCACGAGACCACGACCGCCGACGAGGCCCGCGAGAAGCTCGCCAAGGGTATGGCGATCCTGATCCGCGAGGGCTCGGTCTCGAAGGACCTGCACCAGCTGATCCCGCTGATCTCGCGCGACGCCTCGCCCTTCCTCGCCTTCTGCACCGATGACCGCAACCCGCTCGATATCGGCGAGGAAGGCCATCTCGACTACATGATCCGCACCGCCATCGCCGAGGGCGCCGATGTGCTCGCGACCTACCGCATCGCTTCGCTCTCGGCGGCGCGGAATTTCGGTCTGTTCGACCGTGGCTTTATCGGGCCGGGCAAGCGCGCCGATATCGTGCTGGTGGAAGACCTTGCCGCCTGCTCGGTGAAGCAGGTCCTGACCGGGGGCCGGCTGGTCGAGGAGGCGCTGTTCGCCGATCGGACGACGATCGCGCCGGTCGGGCTCGGCAGCGTGAAGAGCCGCAGACTCTCCCCTGCCGACTTCTCCGTGAAGGCGCGCGACGGCGAGACGCCGGTGATCGGCGTGGTGCCGGGGCGGATCATCACAGAGCGCCTGTCGATGGCCCTGCCCTCGCGCGACGGCGAGGCCCTGCCCGATCTGGCGCAGGATGCGATCAAGGTCACGGTGATCGAGCGGCACGGCAGGAACGGCGGTATCGCCACCGGCTTCGTTCATGGCTTCGGCATGAAGCACGGCGCCATCGCCTCCTCGGTCGGCCATGACAGCCATAATCTCTGCGTCGTGGGCGTCGACGATACCTCGATGGCGGCGGCGGCCAACCGACTGATCGAGATCGGCGGCGGCTTCGCCGTGGCAGATGGCCGCGCGGTTACGGCGGAGCTGGCCCTGCCGGTCGCCGGGCTGATGAGCGAGCAGCCCTTCGAGGTGGTGCGACACGATCTGGAGAAGCTGCGCGCCGCGGCAAAGGCGCTGGACGTCGTCCTGGCCGAGCCGTTCCTGCAGGTCGCCTTCCTGACCCTGCCGGTGATCCCGCATCTCAAGATCACCGACAAGGGGCTGGTCGATGTCGACCGGTTCGACTTCGTGTGACGATGAGGCGGCGGACCATAAGGCGCGCCAATCGACTGATATCTGAAGCGGGTCGGGCTGAGCCGAAGGTGGGATTGACGATCGGTCGTCTGGATCCTCTAGCTAGCCTTGTTACGATATGAGGTAGCCATGACTCGCTTCAGCGTCTTCGCGTTTGTCGTTTCGTCGCTCCTATTGCTCGGTCCAGCGACGGCCCAGCAGATTTACAGCCGCGAACCGGCCAAGGGGCAGATCATTGCCGGCCAAAAGGTGCTCGTCGACGACGGCAGATGTCCCAGAGGGCAGATTCTCGAGGTAACCGGCGGCACGAATCCGGGCCTTCGGGGTCGGCTTGGCCAGTCTACGGAGCGCCAGCGCCGTTGCGTCGCGCGCCGCTAAAGACGGATTCTCTCGCGAAACAACTGATCCCGGCGAGCTGGCTTGCACCCTAAATCCGCTCATCCAATGCCGCCATGACCTTCTCGGCCACAAGCCCGGACACCCGCCCGTTCGACTCCACCGTATTGCCGGCGATATGCGGGGTCAGGATCAGGTTCGGCGCGCCCGCGAAGACCTTGGCGGCGTCCTTGCCGAGCGGCTCCTGCTCGTAGACATCGATCGCGGCGCCGCCGAGCTTGCCGGCCTTGAGCGCCTTGACCAGCGCCGCCTCGTCCATGATGCCGCCGCGCGCGGTGTTGATCAGGATCGCGTCCGGCTTCATCCGGGCGAAGGCCTTCGCGTCGATCATCCCGCGGGTTTCCGCGGTCAGCGGGACATGCAGGCTGATGACGTCGGCCTCGGCCAGCAATTCGTCGAGTTCGAGCCGGCGCACGCCGCTCCAGGCGGGATCGTCTGCGGGCAGGCGCGGATGGTAGGCCGCCACCTCCATGCCGATGGCGCGGGCATGATGGGCGACGTCGCGGGCGATCGAGCCGAAGCCGACAAGGCCCATCAGCTTGCCGGCGATCTCGCGGCCGATCAGCTTCGTCTTGGGAAATTCGCCGGCGACCATCGCGGCATTGGCGAAATAGGCGCCGCGCAGCAGGGCCATCGTCGTGCCGATGACATATTCGACGACGGAGAGGCTGTTGGCGCCCGTCGCGGGGAAGACGCGGATGCCGCGCGCGGCGCAGGCTTCCATGTCGAGATTGTCGAGACCGACGCCGAGGCGGCCGATGACCTTGAGCCGCTTCGCCGCCGCCAGCACCTTGCCGCGGACCTGCGTCTGGTTGCGCACGATCACGGCGGGCACATCGGCGAAAAGCCGCACCATCTCGTCCGGGTCGGCATAGAGCTCGGGATCGTAATGGACCGAGAAGCGCGCCTTCAGGTTGGCGATGGCGGTGTCGTCCATGAATTCGGTGATGACGATGTCGGTCATGGTGCTGTGCTGACAAGAAAGCGAAGGCGTTGATCGGGGCCGTAGAGCGGCGCGACGAAGGTCTCGATCAGGCGCCCGCCATTCTTCTCGATGATGCGGCGGGAGGCGTGGTTGGTCGCGTCGCAGGTGATGGTGATCTCGGGCATGCCGGCCTCGCGCGCCACGCCGAGCATCCCAGCGAGCGCTGCGGTGGCATAGCCGTGGCCTTCGAAGGCCGGCAGGATGGTGTAGCCGACATGGCCGAGCACATGCTCCGGCAGGGCCAGGATCGGGCGGCCATGCTTTTCCTGCCAGCGCAGGTTGATCGAGCCGATGAAGGGCCGCTCCGGCCTGTCCTCGGCGAAGATCCAGCGTGTCGGGCCGGGAATGCGATCGACCTCGCGGCCGTCCGGCAGCTTGATGCGGCCCGGCCCGCCGCGTGTCTCGGCGAGGAAGGCGTCGGGATCGGCGGCGATGGCGGCAAGCTGCTGGGGCGCGACGTTGCGCGTCGTATTCGGCGACCAGCCGCCGCGCAGAGCCGCCTGATAGACGTCGAGCAGGGTCTTGTCGGGAACTCGCAGCGAAATCCGCGCCGGCACGGGAGGCATCCTTTTCGAGCGGCGGTGCCGCTCTCCAACATCGCGCCTATAGCTTGATAGCCGGCATCGCGCGATGACTTCCGCGCTACAGATGCTCGGAAACCTGTCATTCGCGCCGGATCGCCGCACAGGTATCGCTCGCGAGGCCGGCCGGCGCGTGATACCGCCATGCCATGACCAGCGCCGTCGTCCCGCTCGAAGCCTTCGTCGACCTGCCAGCTCATGCACGCCTGCTCGGGCTCGATCTCGGCACCAAGACGATCGGGCTCGCGCTGTCCGATGTGCAGCGGCAGATCGCGACGCCGCTGGAGACGATCCAGCGCGTGAAGTTCGGGCTCGACGCGGCAGCGCTCCTGAAGATCGCCGCCAAGCATCAGGTGGCGGGGCTCGTCATCGGCCTGCCGCTCAACATGGACGGCACCGAGGGGCCGCGCGTCCAGTCCACCCGCGCCTTCGTGCGCAATCTCCTGCCCCTCACGGACCTGCCGATCGTATTCTGGGACGAGCGGATGTCGACGCTGGCGGTGACGCGCACCCTGCTCGATGCCGATGCCTCGCGCGCCAAGCGCGCCGCTGTCGTCGACAAGATGGCCGCCGCCTATATCCTGCAGGGCGCGCTCGACCGGTTGGGCCGGCTCGGCCCGGAGGAAGCCGGGGACGAGGACCAGTACGACTGAAGGCCGCCTTGCGTCCTATCAGATCCAGATAAGCCACGTCGTTGTCATTCCGGGGCGCGCCATCGGCGCGAACCCGGAACCCACGACCGGGTGAACGTCCGAGGTTCGGCTACAAGCGGCTCACCCAGTCGTGGGTTCCGGGTTCTTCGCTCCGCGAAGCCCCGGAATGACAAAGGTAATTTCGATCGGGAACGACCCGTAGTGATCCGCGTCGCCTAGCGAAAGAGCTGCCCGCGCTTGAACGCCTTCTTCTGGGCCTCGCGCTCGTTCTTGACCGCGCGCTTCTGCTCTTCGAGCGACATGCCGGCCATGGGGTTCTGCTGGCGGCCATAGCCTCGGCCACGGCCGTCGTCGCGACCATAGCCACCGCCTCCGCCATAGCGGGAGCCGCGATCGTCATAGCGCCGGGAATCGCGACGGTCGAAATCGCGACGCTCGTAACCGTCTCGGGATCGGCGTTCATAGCCTTCGCCGGACCGGCGCTCGTAGCCATAGCCCTGGCCGCCATAATACTGGGCGGACGCCGGCTGGGCGGACGCCCAGGCCAAAGCGATCAGGCCGAGGCCGGCAATCCCCGCGCGTCGAAGCGATTTCATCGTGGCAATCCCCCTTGTTCATCGATCCACAACGCCATGCATGACGTCGAAATCCGAAGAAACTTCTCACATACGAAGGCCCGCACGAATCGCGCGGGCCTTGCAAAGCAGACCTTCAAGGTCGATCAGCGGTCATAGCGCCAGTCATAGGGCTGCTGATAGTAATAGCGGCGCGGATAGGCATAGACCGGCGCCGGCGCCGCGTAATATCCATCGTCGTAGTAGTAGCGCGGCGCCGCATAGGCGCGGTTCTGAGCCGCGATCGCCGCCGCACCCAGGATGCCGAGGCCGATCGCGCCTGCCACGGCCGCGCCGCGCGACGGACCGCGCCAATGGCCGCGATAGCCGTGACGGTAGCGATACTGGGTATATTCGGCCTGGGCCTTGTCGAGGCGCGCCGCGTCGAAGCCGCGGGTTTCGGACATCGCCGGGACGGCGAGGCTGCCGGCCGCGACACTCGCCACGGTCAGCGCGACAGCGGCCTTTTTCTTCAGAGACATCATGACGGCATCTCCTTTCGCGAGATCACCCAATGTTGAAGCCAGCATGGGGCAGTCCGGTTGAATGGGACCTGAACCGATCGCGGCAGCATTGCGGCAGAGACATCGCTACCCCTCTCCCGCGCCCTTGCCGGCCACAGTCGGGCGTGACAGGGACAGGTCTGTTCGACAGTCGAAACGGCCGCCGGCCGCCATTGTTCCGATTACGCCCCCTGCCCCTCGTCTCTGGCCCCTCCATGCTCGACAGCCTGATCGCCGTCTTTCTCGTCATCGCGACGGGCTGGTTCCTGAAGGCGCGGGGCGTCGTCTCGCCGTCGCATTGGATCGGCGTCGAGCGCCTGACCTACCAGGTGCTGTTCCCGGCGGTGGTCGTGCATACGCTGGCGATGGCGGATCTGCGCAGCATGCCGGTCCTCGGCATGGGTTCCAGCCTCGTGCTCGCGATCCTCAGCGTCGCGGCCCTGCTGCTGCTCGCCCGCCCGCTGCTGGCGCGCGCCGGCATCGACGGGCCGGCCTTCACCTCGATCTTCCAGGGCTCGGTGCGCTGGAACACCTTCGTCGGCCTCGCGCTCGCCGCCGGGCTGCAGGGCCGCACCGGCACGACGCTGATGGCGATCGCGGTTGCCGCGATGATCCCGCTGCTCAACGTCATGTGCGTGTTCGTGCTCGCCCGCTTCGCCAGCGGCAAGCCGATGAGCCTCGGCGCCACGATCCGCTCGATCCTCTACAATCCCTTCATCTGGTCCTCTGCGGTCGGCCTTGCGCTGAACCAGCTTCAATGGATGCTGCCCAGCGCCTTTACCGGCTATCTCGACGTGCTCGGGCGCGCCTCGCTCGGCATCGGCCTGCTCGTGGTCGGCTCGGCGCTCGACCTCGACAAGCTGGCGCGGCCGAGGCTGGCCCATGCGGTGGCTGTCGGCCTGAAGCTCGCGGTTCTGCCGGTGCTCGCCTGGCTCTATGCCGGCTGGTTCGGCGTGACCGGTCCTGCCTTGGCGATGACGGTGATCGCAGGCGCCGTGCCGACCGCGACAGCCGCCTATTTCCTGGCGCGCGACCTCGGGGGCGATGCGCCGCTCATGGCGGAGATCACGACGCTGCAGACATTGCTCGCGCTGGCGACGCTCCCGGCTGCCGTCTTTCTTCTGACATAATATACTAGAGCTTGAATTTCATTCATATTTGCAATCTATAATTGCATATCCGTTGGGAATCGCTGCCCCGCGGCCGAGTTGATCCCCCATCATGCGAGGGAATCCATTCGCCATGAAGCATAAAGTTTCCAAGCTGGTCGCGCTTGAATCCATCGCGAACGGGGACGACGTTCCCATCCGGCCGATGTCGCCGCTGGAGGCCGCCTCGTTTATCGAAGGTATGGCGGCCGAGCTGCGCATCATGGCCCGCAACACCAAGCTCAGCACGCTCAGCTACTTCCTGGAGATGGCTCGGATCGAGGCCTCGGCCGAAGTCGAGCGACTGGCATCGCCGAGCCGGGACCGGCACTAAACGGTAGCGTTCCGTTCAGGGGGCGAGGCGCGACAGGGTCCCTCCCGGATGGCGCCTTATCGCGCCGGTGAGTTCCAACTCGACAAGGACGTGGCCGATCTCACCCGCTGAGAGCCCGCTCGCGCGGACGAGATCGTCGAGCGCGATCGGCAACGGCCCGAGCAGATCGAGCACGCGGCGGCCGGAACCGGCCGCAGTCGCGATCGGCGACGATGAGGACGGCTCCAGCTCGAATCCGTCCTCGTGCCGCGCGTAACCGGGGGCAGGCTCGATCTCGGGCAGGTCGAGCTCGTCCCACATCGCCTCGGAGGCCGGTTCGCCGACGGTTTCACGGATGAGGCGCGGTGGCGGTGACAGATCGAGCTCGCGCTGGCGCAGGGGCTGGAGCGCCTCGATGACATGGGCCGATTCGGCGCAGAGCGTCGCGCCCTCGCGGATGAGGTGGTTGCCGCCCTCGGCCCGCGGATCGAGCGGCGAGCCCGGCACGGCGAAGACCAGCCTGCCCTGCTCGTTGGCGAAACGCGCGGTGATGAGCGAGCCCGAACGGCGCGCCGCCTCGACCACGACCGTCCCCAGCGACAGCCCCGAAACCAGCCGGTTGCGGCGGGGGAAATCGCGTGCCCGGGCGATCCAGCCGAGCGGCATCTCGCTGACGAGCGCGCCGCGCTCCTGGATGCGGCGGGCAAGCGGAATGTTCTGCGGCGGGTAGATCTCGTCGAGCCCGCCGGCGAGCACGGCGATCGTGCCGGTTTCCAGACTCGCTTCGTGAGCGGCGGTGTCGATGCCGCGCGCGAGACCCGAGACCACGGCAAAATCGGCTTCGCCGAGCTCGCGCGCGAGCCGGGCCGTGAACTTCATTCCGGCGGCCGAAGCGTTGCGCGATCCCACAAGTGCGACGCCCGGCCGTTGCAGCACCTCGGCACGGCCGAGCACGGCCAGCAAGGGCGGGGCCGAATCGATCGCCTGCAGCGGCACGGGATACTCGGCCTCGCCGAGCGCGATGAAGCGGCCGCCGAGACGCATCAGTCCTTCGAACTCGCGCTCAGCCTCTGCTGCAGGGCAGATGCGGATATCGCGGCCCGCCTGCCGCGCGAGGTCCGGCAGCGCGTCGAGTGCCGCGGCCGCACCGCCGAAGCGGTTCATCAGGGAGCGGAAGCTGCGCGGGCCGATGCTCTCGCTGCGGATCAACCGCAACCAGTCGAGACGCTGGCGATCGGAGAGGACGATCCCAGCCATGCCCTTGTCAGCCCTTCTGGCCGATCTTGCCTTCGCGCCCGGAGAGCAACCGGGCGATGTTCTCCCGGTGCATGATCCAGAGCAGGACGGTGAGCCCGGCCATGACGAGCGCGGCCTTGGGCATGCCCGCCCAGAGCCAGAGCAGGAGCGGCGTCAGGGCGCTGGCGACCAGTGCCGAGAGCGAGGAATAGCGGAAGAGATAGGCCAGGCTCAGCCAGATCGCAGCGAAGACCAAAGCGATGGAGGCCTTCACGCCGATCAGCACGCCCAGATAGGTCGCGACGCCCTTGCCGCCCTTGAAGCGCAGCCAGATCGGAAAGAGATGGCCGAAGAAGGCACCGACGCCCGCCGCCAGCGCCGCCTCCGGGCCGCCGAGGAAGCACGCGCCAACGAGGACCGCGGCCGTGCCCTTCAGCATATCGCCGACGAGGGTCGCCGCCGCGAGCTTCTTGTTGCCGGTGCGCAGGACGTTGGTCGCGCCGATATTGCCCGAGCCGATGCTGCGCAGGTCAGGGCCACCGGCGAGCCTGGTCAGGATGATGCCGAAGGGGATCGAGCCGAGGAGATAGCCGACGACGAGGGCGATCAGCGTGGCGGGGCCGGAAAGGCCCCAGTTCAACGTCTCAGCCATTCAACCCCTCGTGCACCCACCCAGCGACGTCAGATATAGAATCCGCCGTCGCGAATAGGAAGCGCGCCGTCATCCCGGACAAGCCGCGTGAGCGGCGCCGATCCGGGATGACGAGGTGGAAATATCTGAGGCGACCGGTTCAGCCCGGCTCGACCTCATAGACTACCCGGCCGCCGACGAAGGTCGCGGCGACGATGCCTTCCAGCCGCGCCTCGTCGAAGGGCGAGTTCTTGGCGCGGGACTTGAGCTTGCGCTTGTCGACGACGAAGGGCGCCTCGGGGTCGAATAGGACGAGATCGGCAGGCGCGCCGACGGCAAGCCTGCCGGCGGAAAGCCCGATCAGCGCGGCAGGCCGGGCCGAAAGCGCGGCAAGAAGCTGCGGCAGGCCGATCTGCCCGGCCTGGACCAGACGCTGGGCAGCCGAGAGCATGGTCTCGATGCCGAGCGCACCGTCCGCGCATTCGGAAAAGGGCTGGCGCTTGGTCTCGACATCCTGCGGGTCGTGATCGGAGACGACGACGTCGATCACGCCCTCGGCCAGCGCGGCGACCATGGCGAGGCGATCGTCCTCGTGGCGAAGCGGCGGAGAGACCTTGCAGAAGGTGCGGTACTCGCCGACATCGTTCTCGTTGAGGGTCAGGTTGTTGATCGAGACGCCGCAGGTGACGCGCACGCCGTCCTGCTTGGCCCGGCGCACCAACTCGACCGATTCCGCGCAGGAGATCATCGCGGCGTGGTAGCGGGCGCCGCTGGCGCGGGCGAGGCGGATGTCGCGCTCCAGCATCACCGTCTCGGCCTCGATCGGAATGCCCGGCAGCCCCCTGCGGCTGGCGAACTCGCCCTCGTTCATCACGCCGGAGCCGCGCAGGTCGGGGTCCTCGACATGGTTCATGATGAGGGCGTCGAAATTGCGGGCGTAGATCATGGCGCGACGCATGACCTGAGGATTACGCAGGCCCTTCGCGCCGTCGCAGAAGGAGACCGCCCCGGCCTCCAGCAGGAGGCCGAACTCGGTGATCTCCCTGCCCTCCAGCCCCTTGGTCAGGGCGGCGCAGGAGAGCACGTTGACGACGGCCTTGTCGCGGGCGCGGCGCTTGACGAAATCGATGATCGCGGGGTCGTCGATCACCGGATTGGTGTCCGGGCGGCAGACGACCGTGGTGACGCCGCCGGCGGCAGCGGCCTGCGAGCCGGTGCCGAGCGTCTCGCGGAACTCGGCGCCGGGCTCGCCGAGGAAGGCGCGCAGGTCGACGAGGCCGGGCGTCAGAACCTGACCCTTCGCATCGATGCGGCGCACACCTTCGCCCGTGGCGGGCGCGCCCTGCCATTCGACCGCGGCGATAGCGCCGTCGCGGACGAGAACGGAGCCTACGCCTTCTCGCCCGGTCGCGGGGTCGATCAGGCGCGCGTCGACGATGGCCAAATCTCTCGACGTCATGTCCTGCGTGTCAGCCATGTTCGGTCTCTTTACGCTCAGACATTCGGCAGGTGCTGGGCGAGCGCGTCGAGCACCGCCATGCGGACGGCGACGCCCATCTCGACCTGCTCGCGGATCAGCGATTGCGCACCGTCGGCGACGGCAGAGGAAATCTCGACGCCGCGATTCATCGGGCCGGGATGCATCACCAGCGCGTCGGCTTGAGCGCGCGACAGCTTCTCCTGGTCGAGCCCGTAATAGCGGAAATACTCCTTCGCCGACGGCACGAAGGCGCCGTTCATGCGCTCGAGCTGGAGGCGCAGCATCATCACGATGTCGGCGCCCTCCAGCCCCTTGTTCATGTCGGTGAAGATCTCGACGCCCAAGCGCTCGATGCCGGCCGGCAGCAGCGTCGTCGGCGCGATCAGGCGGACCTTCGCGCCCAGCGCATTGAGCAGGATGATGTTGGAGCGGGCGACGCGCGAATGCAGGATGTCGCCGCAGATCGCCACCGTCAGGCCCTGGATGCGGCCCTTGTTGCGGCGGATCGTCAGCGCGTCGAGCAGGGCCTGGGTCGGGTGCTCGTGGGCGCCGTCGCCGGCATTGATCACCGAGCAGCCGACCTTGCGCGCGAGCAGGTTGACGGCGCCGGCCGCATGGTGGCGCACGACGATGATGTCGGGACGCATCGCGCTCAGCGTCGCGGCGGTATCGATCAGCGTCTCGCCCTTCTTCACCGAGGAGAAGGCAACGGACATGTTCATCACGTCGGCGCCAAGGCGCTTTCCGGCGAGTTCGAAGGAGGCCTGCGTCCGCGTCGAGGGCTCGAAGAACAGGTTGATCTGGGTGCGCCCGCGCAGCGCCGCCGTCTTCTTCTCGACCTGCCGGGAGAGCGCGACATAATCCTCCGCCCGGTCCAATAGCGCTTCAATGTCCAGATGGGACAGCCCCTCGATCCCGAGGAGGTGGCGGTGCGGATAGAGCGGTGCTGGCGATGTCATTTGAAGCAGGCTGTTTAGGCGCGAGTCGGGCGCGGCGCAAGCGGGCCGGAGCCGGGAGGGCGCATGTCCTGTGGGTCGTGGAGCTTTCGGCCAAACGGCGCTACCAATCGGGTTTTCCGCCGTGCGTGAGGATGCCGCCTTGACCAGCCCGACCGATGCCTTCGTCCCCGCCCCCGACGGCGCCCTCTGGCAGACGATCGCGCCCGCCGAGGCCGGCTTCGACCCGAAAAGGCTAGAGGCGGCGGTGGATTTCGCCCGCGAGCAGGAGAGCCCCTGGCCGCGCAGCCTGTACTACCCGGACGGCAGCTATGTCGGGAATGTCGAGTGGAACGAGCGCGGCCCCTGGACCGAGATCGTCGGCCCGGTCAGCGAGCGCGGCGGCCCGGCCGGCCTGATCCTGAAGGGCGGGCGAATCGTCGTCGAATGGGGCGACACCGCCCGCACCGACATGACCTTCTCGATCGCCAAGAGCTATCTCGCGGTGCTCGCCGGCATCGCCTTCGACGACGGGCTGATCAAGGACGTGGACGAGCCGGTCGGCAAGACGGTCGCCGGCCCCGTCTTTGCCGGTGCGCATAACGGCCAGATCACCTGGCGCCACCTGCTGCAGCAGTCGAGCGAGTGGCAAGGCGAGATCTTCGGCAAGTCCGACCAGGTCGACCATAACCGCCAGATCGGCCCCGGCGCCGACAACAGCCGCAAGGGCCAGCGCCGCGAGCTCAAGACGCCCGGCTCCTTCTACGAATATAACGACGTGCGCGTGAACGTGCTGTCCTATGCGCTGCTCGAACGCTTTCGCCGGCCGCTGCCGGAGGTCCTGCGCGAGCGGGTGATGGACCCGATCGGCGCCTCGCCGGACTGGCGCTGGGAGGGCTACAGCACCTCCTTCACCGAGATCGACGGGCGCAGGGTCCAGTCGGTGCCGGGCGGCGGCCATTGGGGCGGCGGGCTCTTCATCGGCGCGCGCGACCATGCCCGCTTCGGCCTGCTGATCGGCCGGCAGGGCGACTGGGGCGGCCGGCAGGTCCTGTCGCGGGACTGGGTCAGGCGTATGCTGACGCCCTCGCCGACGCTGGCGAATTACGGCTATCTCTGGTGGCTGGCGGCACGTCCGGGCGTGCCGGCCAAGTCGTTCTCGGCGCTCGGTGCCGGCAGCAACGTGATCTGGGTCGATCCCGAGCAGGACGTCGTCGCCGTGCTGCGCTGGATCAACGGCGCCCAGACCGACGGCTTCATCGACCGGCTGGTGGCGGCGCGGGGCTGAGGGCCCGCGGTTACCCCCGAACCTCGCCGTCATTCAGGGGCGCCGCGCAGCGGCGAGCCCGGAACCCACGAACACGACGGTTGCGTCATGGTCGGGCTTGTCCCGACCATCCACGTCTTCGTTGATCGAGGACGGTGTTCAAGACGTGGATGCTCGCCACAAGGGCGAGCATGACGACCACTGGAACAGCGTCATGTTCATGGGTTCCGGGCTCTTCGCTAAAGCGAAGCCCCGGAATGACGACAGAGCAACAGGCCCCCGCCTTGCAAAGCCGGCGACCGACCCCATGTCTCACCGCTGCATCAGCGGGCCGGCGATCGTCGTCGTCATCCATTCGGGGTTTGACAGAGCCGGCGCGCTGAACCACTTTCGCGCGCATCTTCCGAACCGCAGCGGTCTTGCGGGTCGCGGAACCGTCCATCAGGGCTGGCTCCGCGCTCTGATCAGGGCTGTTATCGAGACACGAACATCATGAAGCTCCTCGTCGTCGAGTCGCCGGCCAAGGCCAAGACGATCAACAAATATCTGGGCTCCGACTACGAGGTGATCGCCTCGTTCGGGCATATCCGCGACCTGCCGGCCAAGGACGGCTCGGTCGAGCCCGACAACGACTTCTCCATGAAATGGGAGATCGAGGGCCGCGGCGCCAAGCAGGTCGCGGAGATCGCGCGCGCCGTGAAGGGCGCCGAGAAGCTGATCCTCGCCACCGACCCGGATCGCGAGGGCGAGGCGATCTCCTGGCATGTGCTGGAGGCCCTGAACCAGAAGCGTGTGCTCAAGGGCATCCCTGTCGAGCGCGTCACCTTCAACGCCGTCACCAAGGACGCCGTGCAGAAGGCGCTGGCCAATCCGCGCGCGATCGACCAGGCGCTGGTCGATGCCTATCTGGCGCGGCGCGCGCTCGATTATCTCGTCGGCTTCACGCTCTCGCCGGTGCTGTGGCGGAAGTTGCCGGGCGCCCGCTCGGCCGGCCGCGTGCAGTCGGTGGCTTTGCGCCTCGTCTGCGACCGCGAGCGCGAGATCGAGGCCTTCCGGGCCCGTGAATACTGGTCGCTGGTCGCGACGCTCGCGACCGCGTCCGGCCAGACCTTCGAGGCCCGGCTCGTCGGCGCCGACGGCAAGAAGATCGCCCGTCTCGATATCGGCAACGAGGAGGAGGCCAAGGCCTTCAAGGCGGCGCTGGAAACCGCGCTCTTCACCGTCAACGAAGTCGAGGCCAAGCCGGTCAAGCGCCATCCGCAGCCGCCCTTTCAGACCTCGACGCTGCAGCAGGAGGCCTCGCGCAAGCTCGGCCTCGCCCCGGCGCGGACGATGCAACTCGCGCAGCGGCTCTATGAAGGCGTCGATATCGGCGGCGAGACTGTCGGCCTCATCACCTATATGCGGACCGACGGCGTCGACATGGACGGCTCGGCCATTGCGGCGGCGCGCCGCGTCATCGGCAAGGAGTTCGGCGACCGCTACGTGCCGAGCGCCCCGCGCAAATACACGGTCAAGGCCAAGAACGCGCAGGAGGCCCACGAGGCCATCCGTCCGACCGATCTCGGCCGCCTGCCTGCCATGGTCGCCCGCCAGCTCGAGCCCGAGCAGGCCAAGCTCTACGAACTGATCTGGAAGCGTACTATCGCGAGCCAGATGGAATCGGCCGAGATGGAGCGCACCACGGTCGATATCGCCGCCAGGGTCGGAGCCCGCCATCTGGAACTGCGCGCCTCGGGCCAGGTCGTGCTCTTCGACGGCTTCCTGACGCTCTATCAGGAAAGCCGCGACGACGAGGAGGACGAGGATTCCAAGAAGCTGCCGGCGATGAAGTCGGGCGACAAGCTGGAGAAGCGCGCCATTGCCGCCGACCAGCATTTCACCGAGCCGCCGCCGCGCTTCTCGGAAGCGAGCCTGGTCAAGCGCATGGAAGAACTCGGCATCGGCCGGCCCTCGACCTATGCCGCGACGCTCTCGACCTTGCGCGACCGCGAATATGTCCGTGTCGAGAAGAAGCGCCTCGTGCCCGAGGACAAGGGCATGCTGGTCACAGCCTTCCTGGAGAGCTTCTTCAAGCGCTATGTCGAGTTCGACTTCACCGCGAATCTCGAAGAGAATCTCGACCGCGTCTCGAATGCCGAGATCGACTGGAAGGCGCTGCTGCGTGCCTTCTGGGACGAGTTCCAGGCCTCGATCGGCGAGACCAAGGACCTGCGCGTCGGCGACGTGCTGGAGGCGCTCAACGGCATCCTCGGCGACTATATCTTCCCGAAGAAGGCCGACGGCTCGGATCCGCGGGTCTGCCCGACCTGCGGCAACGGCCAGCTCTCGCTGAAGCTCGGCAAGTTCGGCGCCTTCGTCGGCTGCTCGAACTATCCGGAATGCCGCTATACGCGCCCCCTCTCCGTCCCGGCCGCCGATGGCGAGGCTTCGGCCGAGGGCGGCCAGGGCGCGCCGGGCGTGCGCATCCTCGGCACCGACCCGGTGACCAATCTCGAAGTCACGCTGCGCGACGGCCGCTTCGGCCCCTATATCCAGCTCGGCGACGGCGAGAAGCCCAAGCGCTCCAGCCTGCCCAAGGGCATGAGCCCGGCAAGCGTGACGCTGGAGAAGGCGCTCGCCCTGCTCTCGCTGCCGCGCGAGGTCGCCCGGCATCCCGAGAGCGGCGAGCCGATCCTCGTCGGCATCGGGCGCTTCGGGCCTTACGTCCAGCACGGCAAGGTCTACGCCAATATCGACAAGGACGACGACGTGCTCGAACTCGGCGCCAACCGTGCCATCGACCTGATCGTCGCCAAGGAAAGCGGCGGCGGTCGTGGCCGCGCGGCGGCGACGCCGGGCCGGGCGCTGGGCGACCACCCCGATGGCGGGGCGCTTGAGGTCAAGGCCGGGCGCTACGGACCCTATGTCGCCTGGGGCAAGGTCTTCGCCACCTTGCCGAAGACCATGACAGCCGAGAGCATCACGCTCGAACAGGCGATCGAGCTGGCGAACGCCAAGGCCGAGGCCAAGGGTGGCAAGGGGAAGCCGAAAGCCGCTGCCGGTGCAGCCAAGGCCAAGGCACCGGCGAAGAAGCCTGCTGCGAAGAAGGCGCCTGCCCAGAAGGCGACCGAGGGCGAGCCGGCCGCGAAGAAGGCGCCGAAAGCCGCGCGCGGCTGACGGCGCCGCACTTTACGGAACGGCCTGAATGCGTCTCGCGAGCTGGCTCCTGATCGGAGGTGGGGCAGTGCTCTGCCTCGTCGCCTTCGCCGGCTGGGTCGGGCTGAACCTCTTCGCCTGCGGCCTGCATTCAGGCGGCTGCGGCTTCTCCGACTTCCGCTTTCGCTGGGAGGATACCGAAGCCCTCATGGTCTTCGTTCCGCCCTTCGTGCTCGGCTGCGTTCTGGCTGCGACCGGGGTGGCGCTGCGGATGGCCGGCCGCTCACGGCGCCTATGAGACCTGCTGTGTTTTGACGGAACCGTCGCCGTCATTCCGGGTCGGGCCGTAGGTCCGAGCCCGGAATCCAGAACCATTGCCCTGCGACAGGTAAGCTCTCCGCTTTAATTGCCCCTCCGATGAGCGGCATCGGTTCTGGATTCCGGGCTCGAGCGCTACGCGCTCGCCCCGGAATGACGGCGGTAGTTCCGTGTAAAATCAGCAGGCTCTGAATGCCACTCCCCTCCCCTCAGAGGCTCGCGACCACCCGGATCCGCTTGACCTCGCCGCGCAGGAAGGCCTGCAGGAAGCGGTCGTACTCCTTGAACGAGATGCAGCCGTTCGAGTCGCCGCGCGGCCCGAGCAGATAGGTATGGGCGAGCAAGCCGGCGCGGCCATGGATCGCGCCCGAGCCGCCGACGGGGTTGAGCCGGATCGCCCGCACGCCGTGGAACAGGGCCTCGCGCTCGGTCAGGGTATAGGTATGCGGCGGGGTGACGCCCTTCATCCGGACATGGGCATAGCGGACATCGTCCATCATCTCGCCAAGGCCGGAATGAGCTTCCAGGCGCTCGCCGTTCGGCATGTAGACCATCTTGGCGGCGATGTCGTAGATCGCGGTGCCGGCCTCGGCGGTGCGCGGCGGCGTGCCGGTCGAGGGGCTGAGACGGGTGATGCGGCCGCGGTCGATGATGTCGTCCTGCGGCGCGGCATAGGCGAGCGCGGTCCCGGCCGGCCCGGCCTGCTTCTGCACGCCGAAGAGCTTCTCGAAGAAATTGCGGTTGTCCTCGGGCGTCGGCGCGACGGCCGCCGTGCGGTTGCGACGCGTCGTCGTCGGCTGCGCGACGCGCGGCTGAGTCTGCTGCGGCTGCTGGGGTTCGGCCTTGGGCAGCAGATCGAGGGGGCGCGGCACCGGCATGGGCGCGGCCCTTTCCGCGAGCGTGACCGGCGGCTGCGGCGGCAGCGGCAAGGCGGGCTCGGCCGGAGCGGCAGCGGCGAGGGAGGATGACGACGGAACCGCCGGCTGGAAGGCCGAGCGGGCGGGAGCGCCCTGCACGAAGCGCGAGCCCTTGCCGTCCGACAGGCCGGGATTCAGCAGGCCGCTATAGGCCGGGGCCTGCTGCTGCGCGAGGCGGGTGGGCGAAGCCTTGCGGGCGTTCGCCGACGAGGCGCTGCCAGCATCCGGGCCCGGAACGCCCTGCCCCAGCATCCAGAAGCCGGACATCGCGCCGCCGCTGAGCGCGAGCGCGAGCAGAAAGCCCTTCAGGAAAGGCCTGCGGCGACGGCGGGACCGCACATAGGGCGCGCCGCCTTCCCGTACATAGGTCGCATAGGTCATCCGCCGCACTCTCGATACGCTTACGCCACGCCCGGCGGCCGCGAGCACAGCGTCGCCGCACGCGCTCCTAGCAAGGGAGGCGCGGTACGCATCGCGAGGTGACCGAGCATGCCGGGAGAACCCAAATTCCGTTCCGTACTGATAAGGCGCCGCCTTGGTTAATCGCCGGTGAACCGCATCGATAATTTTTCGCGGTTCGCGCGCGGCGGAGCGGGCTTCGGCGCAGGGGTGCAAGACCATCGAAACACGGCGCGATCGAGTCCGGAGAATGGAGGAAGAAAGACGAGGATTCTTCGCCGGCTGCCCCGATTGGCCCATCATTTCCGGCGAGGCTGCAATCCTGGTCCATTTTTCCCAAACCGGCCGTCGAATCGGATATGTCGCAAGCATCGCAACCGCAGGATCTGCAGCCGCCGGAATCGCGGGATTCCGGCGCACCTGCGCCGGAGGCCGGGACCGCCGTGAGCCAGCCAGCCGAGCCGAGGACGAGTTCCGTCGCAGCGCTCGGCGCGATCGTCAGCGGGGCGCTGATCCTGCAGATCGCGTCGACCATCGTGAACACGGTGGTGCCGCTGAAGATGGCGCTGGAGCAGAAGGCGCCGCTGCTGATCGGCCTCGTCGGCTCGGCCTATTCCGTCGGCTTCCTCGCCGGCTGCTTCGTGGTCCCTGCCTTCATCCGCCGCGTCGGGCATATCCGCGCTTTCGCGGTCTTCGCAGCGCTGCAGGCCGTGTTCACGCTCAGCTTCGCGCTGACGTCGCTGGATTTCTGGGGCATCTCGCGGCTCGGCATGGGCTTTGCCGGGGCCGGCCACGCGATCTGCATCGAGAGCTGGATCAGCGGCCAGGCCAAGGCCGGCCAGCGCGGTCGCCTGTTCGGCTTCTACCAGATCCTCAACCGCCTGGCGCTGATCGGCTCGCAGATCGGCGTCGGCTATGTCTCACTGCAGTCGCACGACATCTTCCTGCTGGCGAGCGCCACCTTCTCGATCGCGCTGATCCCGGTCGGCATGACCCGCGCCAAGGGACCTGAATCGGGCGAAGTCGTCTCGGTGCGCCTCAATACGATGTGGCAATACGCGCCGGCCTCGGTGATCGGCTGCCTCTATGTCGGCCTGATGGGCGGCGCGCTGACCAATGTCGCCCCCGCCTACGGCATCCTGATCGGGCTCGACCAGGCCTGGGCGATCCTGCTCACCGCCGGCATCCAGATCGGCGCGCTGGTGCTGCAATGGCCGCTCGGCCTGCTGGCCGACCGGGTCGAGAGCCGCAAGATCATGCTCAGCGCCACGGTCTCGGTCGTGCTCTGCACGCTGGCGCTCGGGGCCGTGTTCTGGTTCGCCCTGCCGCGTGCCCGCTTCTGGATGTTCGGGCTTTTCGCCCTGATCGGCGCCGGCTCGATGCCGATCTACACGGTCGCGGTCGCGCATGCCTACTTCCGGCTCGGCCGTGAGCGCGCGCTCGGCCTTTCCGCGCAACTGCTCTTCCTCTGGGCGGTGGGCTCGGCGATCGGCCCCCTGGTCTCCGCCGCCTTCATGCAGGCCGTCGGGCCGAACGGGCTTCTCACCTATCTCGGCGGGCTCTCGGCTGCGGCAGCGGGCTATCTCGCCTTCCGGCTGCGGCGCAACCCGCCCTCGGCCAATCCGTTCGGCGAGCGCGAACCGGCGCCGCCCACCATTCCCGACGTCTCGCCCTCCGGGCGCCGGAGCCCCGCCGAGGGGAAATAGGCGGAGAAACACGGTCATCTCGCGAGGGAATGACTGCCGTCGTTCCGGGGCAAGCGCGTAACGTTTGAGCCCGGAATTCATAATCACAGCGGTGGCCGGACGAGGCGGAGAGGCTTATGCCGTTTTCGGTATGCTGCAGCGGTTATGGATTCCGGGCTCGCCCTGTGGGCGCCCCGGAATGACGGCAGAGGTCCCGAGAAAAACAGCCGGCCTTATTTCGCCACGGCGTGCCGGGTCGGCTTGGCCTTGAGCTTCAGCTCTTCCAGGTCCTGCCGCTCGCGCGGGGTGTTGCGCATGAGCTGGTCCTTGCCGGGCCCATACTGCACCGGCTGGTCGGTGTCGACGCCGTACCAGGCGGCGGCGCGCAGCACGAAGGACGGATCGGCCAGATGCGGGCGCCCGAGCGCGACGAGATCGGCCCGGCCGGCGGCGATGATCGTGTTGACCTGATCGGCCGTGGTGATGTTGCCGACACACATGGTCGCGACCTCCGCCTCGTTGCGGATGCGGTCCGAGAACGGCGTCTGGAACATGCGGCCATAGACCGGGCGCGATTCCCGTGCGGTCTGGCCGGTCGAGACGTCGACGAGGTCGCAGCCCTCGGCGGCGAAGGCCTCGGCGATGGCGACGGAATCCGCCGCCGAGAGGCCACCTTCGACCCAGTCGGTCGCGGAGATGCGCACCGAGATCGGCTTCTCGTGCGGCCAGACCTCGCGCAGCGCCCGGAAGACTTCCAGCGGATAGCGCAGACGGTTCTCGACCGAGCCTCCGTATTCGTCCGTGCGCTTGTTGGTCAGCGGCGAGAGGAAGCTCGCCAGCAGATAGCCATGGGCGCAATGCAGCTCCAGCATGTCGAAGCCGGCGCGCATCCCCCGTTCGGCCGACGCGACGAACTCGGCCTTGACCCGGTCCATGTCGGCGCGGGTCATCTCACGCGGCACCTGGCTTTCCGGGTAGTAGGGCAGCGGCGAAGCCGAGATGATCGGCCAGGCGCCGTCCGGCAGCGGCCGGTCCATGCCCTCCCACATCAGCCTGGTCGCGCCCTTGCGGCCAGCATGGCCGAGCTGAAGGCAGATCTTCGCGGCGGAATTCGCATGCACGAAGCCGACGATCCGCTTCCAGGCGGCTTCCTGCTCATCGTTCCACAGGCCTGTGCAGCCGGGGGTGATGCGGGCATCGGGCGCGACGCAGGTCATCTCGGTGAAGATCAGGCCGGGGCCGCCGATGGCGCGCGAGCCGTAATGCATCAGGTGCCAATCATCAGGCAGGCCGTCCTGCGCGGAATACTGGCACATCGGCGAGAGCGTCATGCGGTTCTCGACCCGCATCTCGCGCAGCTTGAACGGCTGGAAGGCGGGCGGCACGGGTGAGCCGTCCTTACGCCGCTTCGCCTGATTGCCCAAGCCATCGGCGACGAGCCCGTCGACGGCCGCGACCATTTCCGGCGCCCGCAGCGCCAGATTGTCGTAGGTGATCGCCTTGGAGCGGGTCATCAGGCCGAAGGCGAAGCGCAGGGGTTCGAAATCCCAGAAGCGCTTCAGCTCCTCGAACCAGACGAGTGAGACATCCGCTGCATGCTGGGTCTTCTCGACCTCCTCGCGGCGCTGCGTCTCGAACAGCTTCAGGCCGGCGGATACGTCGAGCTTGGCCTGCCCCATCGCCTTGTGCAGCGCGATGGCGTCCTCCATCGCGAGCTTGGTGCCGGAGCCGATCGAGAAATGCGCCGTCGCCTTGGCATCGCCGATCAGCACGACGTTCTCCACCACCCAGTTTCGGCAGCGGATCATCGGGAAATTGCGCCAGTGCGAGCGGTTGGTGATGAGCCTGTGGCCCTGCAGTTCCTCGGCGAAGACGCCTTCGAGGAAGGCAGCCGACTGCGCCTCGTCCATCGCACCAAGGCCCGCCTTCGCGAAGGTCTCGGGATCGGTTTCCAGCACCCAGGTCGAGCGGCCGGCCTCGTACTGGTAGCAATGGGCGATGAAGAGCCCGTGCTCGGTCTCCTTGAAAAAGAAGGTGAAGGCGTCGAAGGGCCGGGTCGAGCCCATCCAGGTGAAATGGTTCGGGCGCAGGTCGGTCTGCGGCTGGAAGCGCTCGCGCCAGTTCTCGCGGACGCGGCTGTTGATGCCGTCGGCGCCGACGACGAGATCGTAGTCCCGCTTCAGCGTTTCGATATCGGCGATCTCCTCGCCGAAATGCAGGTCGACGCCGAGCTCGCGCGCCCTCGCCTGGACCAGCATCAGGAGCGAGCGGCGCGAGCAGCCGCAGAAGCCGTTGCCGGGCACGCGGAAGGTGTCGCCCTTGAAGCGGATCTCGATATCGTCCCAATAGGCGAAATTGTCGCGGATCGCGGCGTAGCTCTGCGCATCCGCCGCCTTGAACGTGTCGAGCGTCTGGTCCGAGAACACGACGCCGAAGCCGAAGGTGTCGTCGGGCTGGTTGCGCTCGAAGACATCGACCGTCAGCTCCGGCCAGTCCCGCTTCATCAGCAGCGCGAAATAGAGCCCCGCCGGCCCTCCGCCCACGACCGCGATACGCATCGACGCCTCCATCGGGAAACCGGCTGCCCCAGCTTGAGAAATTATTTTAAGCCTAAAATATTTTTGAACTCAAGAGACTTCTGCGGCGTCTCTGGCGATCACGCAGGCGTCACATACGACGAAATGCCCTGCCAGCATGGCATTTTGCACTGCGAGATGGCACCATCTCCCGGCCTCGGTCGGCCCGCTTGCAAATTCCTTCAGACTTAAAATATATTTGCCGCCGGAGGTCGAGCGGCCATGACATTGCAGGGACAGCGTGCACTGGTTACGGGCGGCGGGCGCGGCCTCGGCCGGGCCATCGCTGCCGGGCTGACGCAAGCCGGCGCGGTGGTCAGCATCCTCGGGCGCGACGAGGCGACCTTGAAGGAGGCCGTCGCGGCCGGCGTCGCAGCCGATTGCGCGGCCTGCGACGTGCGCGACGAGGCTTCGGTCTCCGCGGCTCTGGACAAGCTCTCCCGCCAGCATGCCTTCGACATCGCCGTCGCCAATGCGGGGGCGGTCGAGACCGGCCCGTTCATGCGCAGCGACAGCGAGCGCTTCCGCCGGATGCTCGACATCAACCTGATCGGCACGGTGAACCTGTTCCACGCCACGCTGCCGGCCATGCTGGAGCATCGCCGCGGCCGCCTGATCGCCATCGCCTCCACGGCCGGACATCGCGGCTATCCCTATGTCAGCGCCTATACGGCGGCGAAGCATGCCGTTGTCGGGCTGGTGAAGTCGCTGGCGCTGGAGACGGCGCGCTCCGGCGTCACCGTCAACGCGGTCTGTCCCGGCTATGCCGATACCGATATGGCGACGGCCGGCATCGACAATGTCGCCAACAAGACCGGCAAGAGCCGCGAAGAGGCGCTGGCGGCCATGATCAAGGACAATCCGCAGGGCCGCCTGATCGCGCCGGAAGAGGTCGCAGCCGCCGTGCTCTATCTCTGCGGGCCGGGCAGCGATGCTGTCACCGGCCAGTCACTGATGGTCAATGGCGGGGAGTTCTGAGATGGAGACGCCCTCCTCTTCCCTGATCCTCGACCGCGAGACCAAGGCGAGCGAGCGCCCCGGCGATCACAAGGACGAGCTGCGCCTCTGGCTGCGGATGCTGACCTGCTCGACCCTGATCGAGACGGAGATTCGCAACCGCCTGCGCGAGGAGTTCAGGACGACGCTGCCGCGCTTCGACCTGATGGCGCAGCTCGACAAGACCGCCGTCGGCATGACGGTCGGCGAGGTCTCGCAGCGCCTGATGGTCTCGAACGGCAACGTCACCGCCGTCGTCGCCGGGCTCGTCACCGACGGGCTCGTCGACAAACGCTCTGCCCCGCAGGACCGGCGCGTGCAGATTCTCACGCTGACCGCACAGGGCCGCAAGGTCTTCCGCGCCATGGCCGAGCGCCATGAGGACTGGATCGCCGAACTCTTCGCCGGGCTCGACCAGGCCGAGATCGCGCAACTCTTCCGGCTGCTCGGGCAGACCAAGAGCTCGCTGCATCGCGCCATCGCGGGGCGGACCGACCAAGCCGCCAAGGGAGATGCCTGATGGCCCAGATCGCCAATGCCACCATCCTGCCGCTCGCGGGCTTCGCGCCGGAGCATTTCAGCCTCTCGGTCTCCGGCAAGGTCGCGACGGTGACGCTAAACCGGCCTGAGAAAAAGAATCCGCTGACCTTCGCAAGCTACCGCGAACTCACGGATTTCTTCCTCGCCGCGCAGAAGGAGGAGGAGGTCAAGGCGATCGTCGTCACCGGCGCCGGCGGCAATTTCTCCTCGGGCGGCGACGTGTTCGAGATCATCGGCCCGCTGGTCGCGATGGAGACCAAGGACCTGCTCAAGTTCACCCGCATGACCGGCGATCTGGTCAAGGCGATGCGGGCCTGCCCGCAGCCGATCGTCGCCGCGATCGACGGCGTCTGCGCCGGGGCCGGCGCCATCGTCGCCATGGCTTCCGACCTGCGGCTCGGCACGGCCGGCAGCAAGATCGCCTTCCTGTTCAACCGCGTCGGGCTCGCCGGCTGCGACATGGGCGCCTGCGCGATGCTGCCACGGATCATCGGCCAGGGCCGTGCCGCCGAATTGCTCTATACCGGCCGCGTGCTCAGGGGCGAAGAAGCCGAGCGCTGGGGCTTCCTCAACCGCATTTGCACGGCTGAAGCCGTGCTGGCGGATGCGCAGGCGCTCGCCGCCGAGCTGGCCGATGGCCCCACCTTCGCCAATGCCATGACCAAGCGCATGCTCGAAATGGAATGGGCGATGTCGGTCGAGAGCGCGATCGAGGCCGAGGCCGTGGCGCAGGCCTTGTGCATGCAGACCGAGGATTTTTCCCGCGCCTATCACGCCTTCGCCGCGAAGCAGAAGCCGGTCTTCGAGGGCAACTGAGATGGGCAGCGCTTCTCCCCTCGGCCTCGACATCCTCGGCGATACGCTGGACTGGCCGTTCTTCGAGGAGAAGCACCGCGCCTTCGCCGCAGAGCTTTCCGGATGGGCCGATTCCTACCTCGCCGACCTTCCCCACGACGACGTGGACGAGGCCTGCCGGGCGCGCGTCGCGGCTTTGGGTGCGGCGGGCTTCCTGAAGGCCGCGGTGCCGGCGGCCTATGGCGGGCTCAACGACAAGCTCGATGTCCGCACGCTCTGCCTCGCCCGCGAAATCCTGGCGGCGCGTGACGGGCTCGCCGACTTCGCTTTCGCCATGCAGGGGCTCGGCACCGGCTCGATCAGCATCGCGGGTTCGGAGGCGATGAGGCGGCGCATCCTGCCGGATGTCGCGGCCGGCAAGCGCATCGCCGCCTTCGCCCTCTCCGAGAAGGAGGCCGGCTCCGACGTCGCCGCGATGGCGACGACCGCGACGCCGGACGGCGCATCCCATGTCCGCATCGACGGCGAGAAGAGCTGGATCTCGAATGGCGGCATCGCAGACCATTACGTCGTCTTCGCCCGCACCGGCGAGGCGCCTGGCGCCCGCGGGCTCTCCGCCTTCCTGGTCGAGGCCGACACGCTGGGCCTGACCGTCGCCGAGCGGATCGAGGTGATCGCGCCGCATCCGCTCGCGACCCTGCGCTTCGAGGGTTGCCGCGTGCCGCTCGGGAATCGTATCGGCGGGCCGGGCGACGGGTTCAAGGTCGCGATGGCGACGCTCGACATCTTCCGCTCGACGGTCGGCGCCGCCGCGCTCGGCTTCGCAAGGCGCGCACTGCACGAGACGCTTGAGCACGCCAATGGCCGCAAGCTCTTCGGCGGCACGCTCGGCGACCTCCAGCTTTCGCAGGCGGCGATCGCCGACAGCGCGGCGGAAGTCGATGCCGCAGCCCTGCTGGTCTATCGCGCCGCCTGGACCAAGGATCGCGGCGCGGCTCGCGTCACCCGCGAGGCGGCGCTGGCCAAGCTCGTCGCGACCGAGAACGCCCAGAACGTGATCGACCGGGCCGTCCAGATCCATGGCGGGCTCGGTGTCACAAAGGGCGTCAAGGTGGAGGAATTGTACCGGGAGATCAGGGCGCTGCGCATCTACGAGGGTGCGAGCGAGGTCCAGAAGGTCGTGATCGCGCGCGACCTCCTGAAAGCACATGCCGCTGGAGCACGCGCCGATCAGGTTGCACTGCAACCTGATCGGATAACGCGTTCTCCAATCAATAATTAGAGGCGGATTCACCGATCGGGTCAGCGGCCCGATCGGATCCGGCTCTAGGCAGGGGAACGGAATGACAGCAACCGGATTCGCGAGATCGGGGCATAAGGACAGCTTCGCGCGAGACAATCTGCCGCCGCGCGCAAGCTGGCCCGATCTGAGAGTGGAAGAGGCGGGGCTCACCTATCCCGAGCGGCTGAACTGCGTCGCGGAGCTGCTCGACCGGCACATCACCGAGGGGCGCGGCGGACGCACGGCTGTGATCGCCAGCGACCTGCACTGGAGCTATGCGGACCTCGCGGACAAGGTGAACCGCATCGCCAATGTGCTGACGCGCGATCTCGGCATGGTCGCCGGCAACCGCGTGCTGCTGCGCGCCGGCAATACGCCGATGATGGTCGCGGCCTATCTCGCCGTGATCAAGGCCGGCGGCGTCGCCGTCGCGACCATGCCGATGCTGCGGGCGGGCGAGCTCGCCTATCCGCTGCGCAAGGCCAGGATCGCGCTCGCGCTCTGCGACCACCGCCTCACCGCCGAACTGGAAGGCGCCAAGGGACAGGTGCCGGAGCTTGACCGCATCGTCGCCTTCGGCGGCGCCGGCAGCGAGCTGGAAGCCCTGATGGCGCAAGCGGGCTACGCACATTTCGAGGCCTGCGACACGGCGCGCGACGATGTCTGCCTGATCGCCTTCACCTCCGGCACCACGGGCGAGCCCAAGGGCACGATGCATTTCCATCAGGACATGCTGGCGATCTGCGATTGCTACGGCGCGCGCGTGCTGAAGGCCTCAGCCGATGACCGCTTCACCGGCTCGCCGCCGCTCGCCTTCACCTTCGGGCTCGGCGGGCTCGTGCTCTTCCCGATGCGGATCGGCGCCGCGATGGTGCTGCCCGAAAAAGCCGGCTCGGCCGACCTGATCGACGCGGTCGAGCGCCACAAGGTCAGCGTCGTCTTCACCGCGCCGACGGCCTATCGCGCCATGCTCGACAAGCTCGACGGGCGCGACATCGCCTCGCTCCGCATCTGCGTCTCGGCCGGCGAGGCGCTGCCCAAGGCGACCTTCGACGCCTGGCAGGCGCGGACCGGCATGAAGCTGCTCGACGGCATCGGCGCGACCGAGATGCTGCATATCTTCATCGGCGCGCCGCGCGAGGCGATCCGGCCGGGCTCGACCGGGATTCCGGTGCCGGGCTACGAGGCGAAGATCGTCGATTCCGAGGGGCGCGACGTGCCGGACGGCACGCCCGGTCGCCTCGCCGTACGCGGCCCGACGGGCTGCCGCTATCTCGCCGATCCGCGCCAGGCGGTCTATGTTCTGAACGGCTGGAACATTACCGGCGACACCTATCTGCGCGATGCGGACGGCTATTTCTGGTATCAGGCCCGTTCCGACGACATGATCGTCTCGGCCGGCTACAATATTGCCGGCCCCGAGGTTGAAGCCTGCCTGTTGACGCATGAGGCCGTGGCCGAATGCGGCGTGGTCGGCGCGCCCTGCCCCGAGCGCGGGCAGATCGTGAAGGCCTATGTTGTGCTGCGCGAAGGCATCACGGGCGACACGGCGCTGGTCAAGCTGCTGCAGGAGCATGTGAAGGCCGGTATCGCGCCCTATAAGTACCCGCGTGCCATCGAATTCGTCGATGCCCTGCCGAAGACCGCAACCGGCAAGCTGCAACGCTTCGCGCTGCGCCAGATCGCGCAGGGCGAGAGCTGATCCATCTTCCTACAGAGCCTGAACGGCCGAAACCGAGGCGATACGCCATGTCCGATCATTCCCGATCCCGCGCCATCCTGCCCGAAGGCTGGCCGCAGCCGCGCGGCTATGCCAACGGCATGGTGGCGGAAGGCCGCGTGCTGGTCACCGGCGGCCTCGTCGGCTGGGACGCGCAAGGTGTCTTCGCCGAGGGCTTCATCGGCCAGTTGCGCCAGACCTTCCTCAATATCCGTGCCGTGGTCGAGGCCGGTGGCGGGCGCATCGAGGATATCGTGCGCCTGACCTGGTACGTCACGGATATCGCGACCTATCGCGCCAGCCTCAAGGAGATGGGGCCGGTCTATCGAGAAGTCTTCGGCCGACATTTCCCGGCTATGGCGGTGGTCGCGGTGACCGCGCTGGTCGAGCCGGAGGCGCTGCTGGAGATTGAGGCGACAGCGGTCGTCGGGGGCTAGGTCACGGTTGTCGAGCTGAACCCGGAGCCCAGGCTGTCATTCCGGGGCTCGCGCAGCGAGAACCCGGATCCCACGACCGGGTGAATGGCCTGTCACGCGGCATCGGATGTCTCACCCAGTCGTGGATTCCGGGTTCGCGCCTATGGCGCGCCCCGGAATGACAAGGGGAAGAAAGGCTGACTGCCGTCAAATCCCAGCGCCATCCTGCAAGGTGCCTGTCGGCGCCTTGCGCCAGAGTCGCATATGCAGCGCCCGCAGACCGGGGCGCAGCAGGATGTCGCCGAAGGCGAGCCCGAGCGAAGCCGGGACGTTTGCCGTCAACGCGAAGGCCGCCGCGAAGAGCCCAGCCGTGCTCACGACGCGCCAGCTCACGCCGGCAAGCCAGGCCCGGCGGTCCGGCGTACCCGGCCGCCCGACGATGCGAACGGCGCCACGCTTCGCCCACGCAAGCGTCCCACCCTCGCCCACGGCCTGCCGGACAGCCCCCTCAACCGGCTCGACGAAGCCGAAGGCCACCGTCTCGTTGCCGATGCGGTCGATCAGGATGAATCCGCCGAGCTCGTGGCTCCTCGCATAGGGCAAGGAGACCAGCGGCCGATCGAGGCGCAGCGTCACCGATCCGATGCCGTTCATGCCCAGGCTCTGCGCCGGGAGCGGCTGGAAGCCCTCGATGTCGATGCTGTGATGCAGCGCCTCGACGGTGGCATTGGCGCTCTGCGTCGCGAGCTTCACCAGGAACTGGCCGCCTTCGCGCAGGGCGCGCTCGCCGGTCCAGAGCAGGCGCGCCCTGAGACCACGACTCACCGGAAGCGCCGAGCCCGCTGCAGCGATGACATCGCCGCGCGAGATGTCGATATCGTCCTCCAGCGTCACCGTCGCGGCCTGGCCGGCAGCGATCTGGCTAGCGTCGCCGGCAGCGCCGATCAGGCGCGCGATCCGGCTGGTGCGGCCGGAGGGCAGCGCCACCACGGGATCGCCGACGCGGGCGCGCCCGGCAACGGGCGTGCCTGCATAGCCGCGGAAGTCGAGATCGGGCCGGTTGACCCATTGCACCGGCAGGACGAAGCCTTCGTCGGTCGATGCGGCGCGTGCGATCGCGACGCTTTCGAGATAGGGCAGCAGCGCCGGGCCGTCATGCCAGGGCATCAGCGCTGACGGCCGCATGACGTTCTCGCCGTCACGGGCCGAAACCGGAATGAAGCGGATCGAGGCGAAGCCGAGGCTCTGCACCGCCGCGCGGTAATCGCTCGCGATCCGCTCGAAGACGGTGGCGTCATAGCCGACGAGATCCATCTTGTTGATGGCGACCACGACATGGCGGACGCCGACCAGCGAGACGATGAAGGAGTGCCGCCGCGTCTGCGGCAGCAGACCCTTGCGTGCATCGACCAGGATGATGGCGAGATCGGCGGTGGAGGCGCCGGTCGCCATGTTGCGGGTATACTGCTCGTGGCCGGGCGTATCGGCGACGATGAAGCTGCGCTTGTCCGTGGCGAAATAGCGATAGGCGACGTCGATGGTGATGCCCTGCTCGCGCTCGGCCGAAAGACCGTCGACCAGCAGCGCGAAATCCGGCGCCTCGCCTTGCGTTCCGAACTTGCGGGAATCGCTGTCGAGCGCGCTGAGCTGGTCGTCGAAGACCGCGCCGGCCTCGTAGAGCATGCGGCCGATCAAGGTCGACTTGCCGTCATCGACCGAGCCGCAGGTGATGAAGCGCAGCAGCGAGTGCTGGCCGGTTTCGGAGGCGGCCGGCGTATCATTGGCCGGAAGCAGAGCCTGCACCGGCTTCGGTGTCTTCTTTTTGGCGAGCGCGAAGCCCATCAGAAATAGCCTTCCTGCTTCTTATGCTCCATCGAGCCCGAGCCGTCATGGTCGATGACGCGGCCCTGCCGCTCGGAGGATCGCGACGCGCGCATCTCGGCGATGATGTCGGTGAGGTTCGCCGCCTCGCTTTCGACGGCTCCTGTCAGCGGGTAGCAGCCGAGCGTGCGGAAGCGGACCATGCGCGTCTCGACGGTCTCGCCGGGGTGCAGTTCCATGCGCTCGTCGTCGCGCATGATCCAGGCACCGTCGCGCCGGACGACCGGGCGCGGCGCCGCGAAATAAAGCGGCACGACCGGGATGTTCTCCAGCGCGATATAGTCCCAGACGTCGCGTTCGGTCCAATTGGACAGTGGAAACACCCGAAAGCTCTCGCCGCGATGCTTGCGGGTGTTGAAAAGCTGCCAGGGCTCCGGGCGCTGGTTCTTCGGGTCCCAGCGATGCTCCGGCGAGCGCAGCGAGAAGACTCGCTCCTTGGCCCGGCTCTTCTCCTCGTCGCGCCGCGCACCGCCGAAAGCCGCGTCGAACCTGTGGAGGTCGAGCGCCTGTTTCAGCCCTTGCGTCTTCATCACGTCGGTATGGACGCGCGAGCCGGAGGCGAAGGGATTGATCCCGGCCTCGACGCCCTCGCGGTTGATATGGACGATGAGATCGAGCCCGAGGCGCTTCGCGGTCTCGTCGCGGAAGGCGATCATCTCGCGGAATTTCCAGGTCGTATCGACATGGAGCAGCGGGAAAGGCGGCCTGGCCGGGTAGAAGGCCTTCATCACGAGATGCAGCAGGACGGCGGAGTCCTTGCCGATCGAATAGAGCAGCACCGGCTTGTCGCAGGTCGCCACGACCTCGCGGATGATGAAGATCGCTTCGGCTTCGAGCTTCTGGAGATGGCTGAGCTGGATCACTGGTGCACCTCCACCGGCGCGGCCTGGGCGCGCGCCGGCTTGCCGTCCTGTCCGACATGCAGGCCGCATTCCCTGGCCGCGTCATCCTCCCACCACCATCGTCCGGCCCGCTCGGGCTCGCCGGGGCTGATGGCGCGGGTGCAGGGCTGGCAGCCGATCGAGACGAAACCCTGCGCGTGCAGCGGGTTGATCGGCACGCCGTTCTCCTGCGCGAAGGCGAGCGCGCGCTCGCGCGTCCAGTCGATCAGCGGGCTCGCCTTGACGAGGCCGCGCGCCGCATCGGCTTCCGCCAGCTTCACGCCGCCCCGCGCGGCCGACTGGTCGGCGCGCAAGCCGGTCAGCCAGATCGAGGCACCGGCAAGCGCCCGGCCGAGCGGCTCGACCTTGCGGATGTCGCAGCAGGATTTGCGGGCGTCACGCGAGGCATAGAAGCCGTTGATGCCGTTCTGGCGGACATGAAGCTCGAGCGTGTCATGGCGCGGGTAGTACGGGCGGATCAGGATGCCGTAACGCTCCTCGGTCTCCTGCCAGAGCGCGTAGACCTCGGAGAAAAGCCGGCCGGTATCGAGCGTGGCGAAGGTGACCGGCAGCTTCGCCGCCGCGATGAAATGGGTGAGGACCTGGTCTTCGAGGCCGAAAGAGGTGGTGAAGACCACCCGCCCGTTCGCTTCCGCGACGATGCCGGCAAGGCGCGCGGGAACGTCCGCCTTGCCGAAGGACGCATCGAGCGCGGCCGCACGTTGCGCCAGCAGCGCCTCTGGCGGTGTCTTCGTAGTGGGGTCGTCCGCGCCGAAGCCGTTCGCCATGGTCCTGGCCGCCTGTTCGGTAAATCGAACGAACCACTTATACCCATGGCGGCCAAGGTTCAATTTACAGCATGTAGCGTGTTTTTTCTTATTTCACTTCCATTGGAGAAGTTTGTTTTGGCGGACGATGATGCCCCTCCCTTAGAGGGAGGCTCCGCCCTAGCCCCCTCCTCGCCGTCATCCCGGACAAGCCGCGACGCGGCGCCGATCCGACCCCATGCCGGAGCGCTTCCGATCCAGGTTCCGGCATGGATCCCGGGTCTCGCTGCGCTCGCCCAGGATGACCCGCGGGGGTGGAAAGGACGAGGCAAGATCTCCGCCATTCAATGGAAATCCCGCGATTTCGGCAGGATGCGCACATTGCGCGGGTGGCGATGGCGCGGCAGCGGCGGGTTCTTGAGTTCGTCGATGGGCATCGGCACCTCGGCGCGATGCGTGTCCGAGAGCGAGAGCAGGTCGATCGAACGGTCGGCGATGCGCTGCGCCATAAGATGGGTGACGCCCTCGACGCTCTTCTGCACCCGGCCCTCGACCAGCATCAACCGCGCGCCCATGACCTCGCGACGGAAGCGCTCGAACAGGCGCGCCCAGATCACGACATTGGTGATGCCGGTCTCGTCCTCCAGCGTGACGAAGATGGCGTTGCCCTTGCCCGGCCGCTGGCGCACCAGCACGATTCCGGCGGTGCGGACGAAGGCGGCATCGGGCTTCGCCTCGGTCTCGGCGCAGCTCAGCACGCCCTCACGCCGGAAGCGTGGACGCAGAAGCTGCATCGGATGCCCCTTCAGCGAAAGGCGAACGGTCTGGTAATCGGCGACGATATGTTCGGCCAGCGGCATGACCGGTAGCGCCATGCTGCGTTCCGAGCCCAGCTCGCGCGCCTGCGCGGCCTGGAAGAGCGGTAGCGCGGAATCGTCCGGCAGGCGCCTGATAGCCCAGAGCGCCTCGCGGCGATCCAGCCCGAGCGAGCGCAAGGCATCGGCATCGGCGAGCAGGCGCATGGCGCGGGCTGGAAGATCCGCACGGCGCATCAGCTCCTCGACATCGCGATAGGGGCCGCCCGCTTCCCGCTCCTCCGCTATGGCAAGGCCCCAATCCTCCTTGAAGCCGTCGATCTGGCGGAAGCCGAGACGCAGGGCGAAGGGGTGCTTTTTCACCGACCCGGCTGCCGCATTTTGAGTGCGGGAACCGGGGGAACCCCTCTCCTGTAAGGAGAGGGGTAGGGGTGAGGTGTCGGCCGCTGGACCAGTTGAGAGGCTCATTTCGGCGGCGCGACGGTGAGGCCTCGCCACCTCGTCCAATGGCCTACCCCTCACCCTGCCCTCTCCCTCCGGGAGAGGGTTCCCCGCGCCTTTATCGGAAGTGCTCCGGAATGGATCGCGGGTCTCCCTGCGGTCGCCCGGGATGACGGCGGCGTGGCCGGCCATGTTCTCCAGCCCATTATCCCACTCACTCAGATTCACATCGACCGGCCGAGCCTCGACGCCACCGTTTTCCTCCGCCTCCCGCACGATCTGGGCCGGGGCATAGAAGCCCATCGGCTGGGAATTCAGCAATGCAGCGGCGAAAGCGGCCGGATAATGCTTCTTCAGAAAGGAGGAGATGTAGACCAGCTTGGCGAAGGAAGCAGCGTGACTCTCCGGAAAGCCGTAGCTGCCGAAGCCCTTGATCTGCTCGAAGCAGCGCTGGGCGAAGTCGCGCTCGTAGCCGCGCGCGACCATGCGCTCGACCATCATCGTCTCGTAATTGCCGATCGTTCCCGCATTCCGAAATGTCGCCATCGCCTTGCGCAAGCCATTGGCTTCGATGTCGGAGAATTTGGCGGCGACCATGGCAAGCCGCATCGCCTGCTCCTGAAAGAGCGGGACGCCCTCGGTCTTGCTCAGGACTTCGAAGAGCTCGTCCGGCCGTCCATGATCCGGCGAAGGAGCCGGATAGGTCACGTCTTCGATCCCTGCCCGCCGCTTCAGATAGGGATGGACCATGTTGCCCTGGATCGGGCCGGGCCGGACGATCGCGACCTGGATGACGAGGTCGTAGAATTTCCGCGGCCTCAATCGCGGAAGCATGTTCATCTGGGCGCGGCTCTCGACCTGGAAGACGCCAAGCGACTTGCCTTCGCAGAGCATGTCGTAGGTCGCTTCGTCGCCATCCTTGAGGTCGGCGAGCGCGTAATCCTGTCCTCCGTTCTCCCTGATCAGGTCGAAGGCCTTGCGGATGCAGGTCAGCATTCCCAGCGCCAGCACATCGACCTTCATCAGCCCGAGTTCGTCGATGTCGTCGCGGTCCCATTCGATGAAGGTGCGGTCCTCCATCGCGGCGTTGCCGATCGGCACGGTCTCGTCGAGGCGCCCGCGCGACAGGACGAAGCCGCCGACATGCTGCGAGAGATGGCGGGGATAGCCCAAGAGCCGGGTGGCGAAATCGACGGCGCGGCGGATCGTCGGATTGGTCGGATCGAGACCGGCCTGGCGGACGCGGGCATCGCCGATATCGCTGCCCCAACTCCCCCAATTGGTATCGGCGATGCGGGCGGTGACGTCCTCGGTCAGGCCCAGCACCTTGCCGACCTCGCGGATGGCGCTGCGCGGCCGGTAATGGATCACCGTCGCGGCGATGCCGGCGCGCTCACGGCCATAGAACTTGTAGATCCACTGGATCACCTCCTCGCGCCGCTCATGCTCGAAATCGACGTCGATATCGGGCGGCTCCTTGCGCTCGGTCGAGATGAAGCGCTCGAACAGCACGTCGTTCTCGGCCGGGTCGACGGCGGTGATGCCGAGCACGTAGCAGACGGCGGAATTGGCGGCCGAACCGCGGCCCTGGCAGAGAATGCCCTTGCTGTTCGCGAATTCGACGATCTGGCGGATGGTGAGGAAATAGCGGGCATATTCGAGCTTTCCGATCAGATCGAGTTCCTTGGCCAGCAGCTTCTCGACCTTTTCCGGTACGCCGTGAGGATAGCGGATCAGGCAGCAGCGCCGGACCAGTTCCACGAGCCAGTCCTGATCCTTCCAGCCGGGCGGGATCGGTTCGTCGGGATATTCGTATTTGAGCTGGCCGAGATCGAACTCGATGCGGGAGAACAGGGCTTGCGTCTCGGCGATCGCCTCGGGCGCATCCCTGAAGAGGCGGGCCATTTCCTGCGGCAGCTTGAGATGGCGCTCGGCATTGGATTCGAGCAGGCGCCCGGCCCGCTCGATCGTGGTACCCTCGCGAATGCAGGTCAGCACGTCCTGCAGGTCGCGCTGGGCGATGGAATCGTAGAGCGGGTCATTGGTCGCGATCAGCGGCGTGCGGGTCGCCGCAGCGATATTCTTGAGGCGCGCAAGGCGGCGGCGGTCGTCGCCGCGCCGGTGCATGCTGGCGCCGAGCCAGACCGCGCCGGGCGCGGCCTCGTCGAGCCGGGCGAAGAGCGCGGGCAGGCCATCGAGGCTGCGCGCGGGCATCAGGATCAGCAGCAGGTCGCGGGCATCGTTGAGGAGGTCGTCGAGGACGAGCCGGCATTCGCCCTTTCTCACGCCGTCCTTCAGGTTGCCATGGCTGAGCAGGCGGCAGAGCCTGCCCCAGCCGGCGCGATTGGCTGGGTAGACGACGATATCGGGCGTGCCGTCGGCGAAGACGAGCCGGGTACCGGTCGCGAGCTTGAAGCGCTCCGCCTTCGCCTTCATCTGCTCGGGCGTGAAAGGCAGGGCGGCGAATTCGGGGTTCTCGGCCCAGTAGTATTCGCCGGGGCTGCCGCCTTCTCGGACCTTGTCGGGCGCCGGCAGGCCGTCCTCGCGCAACTGCTTCAGCGCTGCCCAGGCCCGCACGACGCCCGCCACCGTGTTGCGATCGGCGATGCCGATGCCGGAATAGCCGAGCAGCAGCGCCGTCAGCACCATATGCGGCCCGGGCGAGGCGCCGCGCAGGAAGGAAAAATGCGTGGCGGCAACGGGTTCGGCGAAGGGGCTCATGGCATATGTGCTCCCTGCCCCCCACAGCCCTCATCCTGAGGAGTGGGCAACGCTCGCGTCTCGAAGGGTGCTTCAGGAGGCTCCGGAACCATCTGGACCATCCTTCGAGACGCCGCTTCGCGGCTCCTCAGGATGAGGGCTGAGGCAAAGATTGGCTGGCGAGCTTGGCACATCATGCGAAGAGCCCGTGCAGGAACCAGCGCGGCGGGGCGGCATCGGCCTCGTAGAAGCCGATGCGGTAGAGCCAGAAGCGGCGACCTTGCGCATCCTCGACGCGGTAATAGTCGCGCATCGGCTCGTCCGAGCCGTCGCGCCACCATTCCGGCGCGATGCGCTCGGGGCCTTCGGCGCGGGCGACGTCATGGGTGAGGCGGCGCCAGCGGAAGCGGATCGGCGGACCGTCCGGCACCTCCGCGATGGCCTCGACGGGCTGAGGCGGCTCGAAGAGCTGGAGCGGGCGGGCCGGGGGGGCCTGCGCCTCGGGTGTAGACCATTCGGCCTCCAGCAGCGGCGCGGCGGCCGATAGTGCTTTCGCGGCGCGAACGGGATGGTGCGTGTCCTGTGCTACGAAGCGCAAGACACGGTCGCGGCCGAAGCGGGTGACGAGCCGGTCGACGAGATCGGCCACCGCCTCCTCCTCGACCGCACGACCGTCGAGGCTGTGCTGGGGCGTGTCGAGCGGTTCGCAGAGCGGCACGGCGAGCTTGATCGCATCGAATCCGAAACCGGGATCGAGCGGATCGGACAGGGTCTCGACGCGCTCGCGATAGAGCCGGAGCAGCGCCTTGGCGTCGCGCGACGGGCGGCCGGTCTCGATGGCGAGGCGGCGCACCGCGCCGTCGCTGCGGAAGAAACCGAGTTCGAAGACGCGCCCGCCCTCGCCGCGGGCTTCCAGCACGCGGGCGGCCTCCCCGATCAGCCTGACGACCACGGCTTCCAGGCTCGCAGTATCGGCGAAGGGCTCGGCGAAATGGCGCTCGACCACGCAATCGGGCGGCGGGCGCAACGGCGTGATGCGGCGATCCTCATGGCCGAGGATACGCCGGAGCTTGACCGCCAGCCCCTCGCCGAAGCGGGCGGAGAGCGTCTCAGACGGCCGCTCCGCGAGATGGTCGAGCGTCTTGAGGCCGGCGCGGGAGAGCGCGATCACGGTCTCGGCGTCGGTATCGAGCGCGGCGGTCGGTAGCGGGCGGAGCCACGCCTCCTCCTGGCCGGGCGGGACGATGCCGCCGCGGCCATGGCGGGCGCAGGCACGGGCCGCGTCGGGCGTTCCGGCGATGGCAGCCTTGAGCTGAAGGCCGCCGCGCTGCATGGCGCGCGCAGCCAGATTGCCGAGCCCGGCCTCGCCGCCGAAGAGATGGGCGCAGCCGGTGATGTCGAGCATCAGGCCATGCGGCTCGTCGAGCGCGACCAGCGGGGTGAAGCGGTCGCAGAAACCGGCGAGCGCTTCGAGGAATTCGTGATCGGCCTGGGCTTGCGTCTCCAGCGCGACGAGATCGGGAATGCGGGCGCGGGCATCGGCGAGCGTCATATCCCGCGTCAGGCCGAGTTCGACGGCGCGCCGGTCGCAATCGACGATGCGCAAGGCATTGCCCTGTATCCCGGTCAGGACATGCGGCTTCTCAGCCGGCGCGCCGGAGGCCGGAATCGCGCCCGTCCGCCGCAACCTGTCCGTCGCCAGATAGGGGAACCAGAGGGCGAGATAGCGGCGCGGCATGGTCAGTCCGGGAGGCTCGATCGAAAAGGCTGCGTTCCGCAAAGCAATGTCGGTCACGGTCCCACTCCACACGCCACTCACGCCCGGCCGCGCCGCCGCGCTGGCGCAGCAATCTCAGGGCGAAGGCCGGCGCCCCCGGCGCATTCGCCTCCAGCGCCCGCGAGGCGAGCGCCCTCACCTGCCAGCGGGTGCGCGCCGCGCTCGGCGCCTCGGCCGCCGCGACGCGCAGCAGCAGCACCGGCACGCCCGAAGCCTCCGCCGCCAAAGCCAGGCGGCGGCTTGCCGTCAGGTCGAAAGGGCGCGGCTCGCCCCAGGGCTCGATCAGCACGGCACCCAGCGCAGGGCAGCGCGCCGCCTCGGCCCCAGCCCGCAACACGCCCTCGCCGTCGCGCGCCCGCACCAGCAGCAGGCGCGCCGGATCGAGGCCGAGTTCGTTCAACCCCGGCGCATGGAGCCGCCCGGCCTCGGCATCGACGAAATCCTGCCGCGCCCAGAGAATGGTGCGGTCGCTGGCCTTCTCTTCCGCCTGCCCCGCCCGCAATGCGAGGCCGAGCGCGAAGCCGGTCGCGGCGGCGAGATCGGCCACCTCGGCGGCATAGACCTCATGCAACGCCGCCCGCGCGAGCCCGCCATTCAGGACTTCGTCCAGAGCGGACACGCCCAGATCGATCCGCCCGGTCGCAGCCGGACCGCTCCGCAGGGCGGCCTCAGTGAGGCTGCGGCGAAGGTCGGACAGGGTCGGCGCGGTTTCCGGTATGAGGGGCACGGCAATTGTTCTCTCTTTGTTCTTTTATAGAACGCCCCTTTCCGGAAGGCGAGTCGAGTCTTCCGGCCGTCCCCATGCCCCTGCCAGGGCGTGGCGCAAAATGCCTGGCTGGAAACTCCAGCCCTCATCCTGAGGCAGCCCGCACAGGCGACGATCATGCATGGGCCTGACAAGAAGGCGTCTCCGGCGGGCCGAGCATGGCGGAACGCCTCGCCGCAGGTTAGCGTCGGAGCATGTGGGGGATTCTCCAAGACTACTGGCCGCATATCCTCGCGGTCATCACCATCGCCATGTCGACGGTCGCCGGCGCCCATGCGGTGATGACGAAGGACGAGGTGCGCGCCGCCATCGGCTGGGTCGGCGTCATCATCCTCTCGCCGATCGTCGGGCCGCTGCTCTACGCCATCGCCGGGGTCAACCGCATCCGGCGAGCCTCGATCCTGGCCCAGCGGCCGGGCCACGGCATGGCGTCGGCCGATTTCCATGTCGAGGACGAAGCGGTCGCGACGCAGTTCGGCCGGCGCTTCCTGGCGCTCAAGACACTGGGCGACCGCGTCGCCCGCCATCCGCTGACCACCGGCAACCGCATCGAGACGCTGGAGACCGGCGACGAAGCCTATGCCGCGATGCTCACGGCGATCGCGGCGGCGGAGCGCAGCATCATCCTGGAGAGCTATATCTTCGACCGCGATCCGCTCGGCCTGCGCATCGCCGATGCGCTGATCGCCGCGCATCAACGTGGAATCGCGGTCCGGGTGCTGATCGACGCGGTCGGCGCGCGCTATTCGGTGCCGAGCATCGCCGGGCATCTGCGCGAGGGCGGGGTCGCGGTCGATGTCTTCAACGGCAACATCATCATGGGCCTCAGGCTGCCCTATGCCAATCTCCGGACGCACCGGAAGATCATCGTCATCGACGGCGTAGCCGGATTCATGGGCGGCATGAATATCCGCGAGGGCTTCACCCGCGAATTCGCCGGCGAGGCCTTCGCCCATGACACGCATTTCAAGGTCGAAGGCCCGGTAGTGGCCGATCTCTTCGCGGTGGCAGCCGAGGACTGGTGCTTCGCCACCGGCGAGGCGCTCGCGGGTCCCGCCTGGGAGATTCCCGCGCTGGAGCGCGTCGGCATGCCCGTGCTGGCACGCGCAGTGCCGTCCGGCCCGGACGCCTATCTGGAGACCAATCACAAGCTGTTGACCGGGGCGCTCTCGGTGGCGCGCCAGTCGGTCAAGATCATGTCGCCCTATTTCCTGCCGGACCAGGAACTGATCAGCGCGCTCGTCACCGCGGCGCGGCGTGGCGTCGACATCGATATCGTCGTGCCCTCGGTCAACAATCTCGTGCTGGTCGACCGCGCCATGACCGCGCAATTCGACCAGATCCTGAAGAACTACTGCCGGATCTGGCGCTCGACCGGCGCTTTCGACCATTCCAAGCTGCTCGCCATCGACGGGAGCTGGGCCTATGTCGGCTCCTCCAATCTCGACCCGCGCTCGCTGCGCCTGAACTTCGAGATCGATCTCGAGGTCCTCGACCACGGCTTCGCCCGCGCGATCGAGCGGCGGATCGAGACGGTGATGGCGAGCGCGACCCCGGTCACGCTTGCCGGCCTGCGCGCCCGGCCCTATGTCATGCGTCTGATCGACAGGCTGATCTGGCTCGGCTCGCCCTATCTGTGAGCCAAGCCAGTCATCTCCCTGACGCCATGGATATCTAAGCCGTTACCCGTCCCCTCAGGGCGGGTCCGGAGCACGAGCCGGCGGAGCGATGCAGAAGAAGAATCAGAGCCTGCCCGCCAGCATCATCGCCTCGCTGCGCCAGCGCAAGAACCGCTCCGGCACCACGCCGGCGGGCAGCGAAGACGAGCGCTCCGGCGGCACGCTGGTCGCGTCCTACAATGTCCATAAATGCGTCGGGATCGACGGTCGCTTCGATCCCGGCCGGATCGGACAGGTCATCCGCGAGATCGCGCCCGATGTCATCGCCCTGCAGGAGGCGGACAAGCGCTTCGGCGCCCGCCACGGCCTGCTCGACCTCGCCCGGCTGAAGGAGGAGACCGGGCTCGTCCCGGTTCCCGTGGAAAGCGCCAATGCCGCGGCCCATGGCTGGCACGGCAATGTCGTGCTGTTCCGGCAGGGCCTGGTGCGCGACGTCCATCAGGTCTCGCTGCCGGGACTGGAGCCGCGCGGTGCGCTGGTCGTCGATATCGATCTGGAGAGCGGCGCGGCGCTCAGGATCGTCGCGGCGCATCTCGGCCTGCTCAGGCGCTCGCGCTCGCAGCAGGCCCGCATGATCATCGACCTGATGCGCAGCCGGGACGAGCGCCCCACCCTGCTGCTCGGCGACCTCAACGAATGGCGCCTCGGCGGCCGCTCGGCGCTGAGCGCGCTCGATGCCGCCTTCGGCGCGATGCCGGTGCCGGTGCCGAGCTTCCCGGCCGGACTGCCTCTGCTGGCGCTCGACCGGATCATCGCCAACCGCCCGGAAATCCTGTCGGAGGTGGCGGTCCACGATACGCCATTGGCGCGTGTCGCTTCCGACCATCTGCCGATCAAGGCCTTCGTCGATCCGACCATGGCGGCGCTGCCCGTCAGCGCGCCCGAGCTCGTGCTCGTGCCGGCCGAACCCGCATCTCCCGCAACGGCGGCACCGCGGGACAAGGAAGCGCCCCCGCCGCTTGCCGCTCCAGCATCCGGCAAAGGCCGCGGCGACAGCAACCGCGAGCTCGTGCGCAAGGCCGGCGACCAGTTGAAGCGCGCCGTCAAACGCACCTTGCGGCGACCGGACACGCCGACCCGCTGAATACACGCATCCGGCGCTAGCCGATCCCGGCTAAGCCTGCTTTCTGGTCGCGTCAGCCGTCTCGGGACGCCGAATCAGATGCCGGATGCCTTGATCGAAAGGGCATGCGGCCGGTCACCCCGCTGCCGCTGATCGCAGGTGGCGCCGGCTGCTTCCCGGGCCGCATTTGTCGGCGCTGATCTGAGCGCCTCTCCCGGCATCAAACCTCGGTAATCGCCGCGCAAGCAGCGCATCTATATCAAACAATAAAAGACAGATAACGCTCATAAATGGCTTTGCAAAGCCGAATCTAACAATAATCCTATTTTAGACATCCCTAATTTTTGAATTATATCAATTATTATATTGTCAATTTATCAAGAATCAACTTGCTAATCCTTTCACGATACGATTACACGCCCCGGACATGGGACTGGGGTTACGTAATGAATAATAATTCTAGACTGGCTTTCCTGGCAGCATTGCTGTCGACGACGGCCCTTTCCTTGGCAGAGGCGCAGACGCAGGCGCCGCCGGCCAATGCCCGCAATAACGAACAGACGATTTCGCTCGACCAGATCACGGTCACGGCGTCGCGCGGCGAAAAGCAGGTTCTTGACGTGCCCGGCACCGTCAGTGTGATCACGCGACAGGAGCTCGACGAGCGGATCACGCGCGACACGCAGGACCTGGTGCGTTACCAGCCGGGCGTCAGCGTCAACCGCATCACCAGCGCCACGGACCCGTTCGGCAACTATGGCGGATTCACCATCCGCGGCGTCGGCGGCAACCGCGTGCAGATGCAGGTCGACGGTTCGCGCGTGATCGAGCGCGTCACCGACGGCAATCGCGACTTCGTCGACCTGCCCTTCCTCAAGAATGTCGAGATCGTGCGGGGTCCCGGCTCGGTGCTGTGGGGCGCGGATGCGCTCGGCGGCATCGTCGCTTATCGCACGCTCGACCCCGAGGATCTGCTGAAGGGCAAGGACAAGCCCTATGCGGCCCGATTGAGCACGAGCTATGACAGCCTCGACCGCTCCTTCGTGAAAACCGGGATCGCGGCTTTCCGCTTCTCGCCGATGCTGGAAGGCATCATCGGCATCAGCCACAAGAGCGCCGAGGAAGCGAAGCTGACAAAGGCGCGCGCCGATGGCGGCCGCTGGGGCTGCCCGGTGCCGACCCTGCGCTTCCTGACCTGCGACAAGCTGAACCCGCTCGACGTCACCGTCTGGAACAGCTTCGCCAAGCTCGTCTTCAAGCCGACGGCCGACCATACCTTCAAGCTGACCGGCGAATATTACGACAGCGATTCGACGGTGAACCAGCTCTACAACTACAATGTCGTGAGCTCGGGCATCCGAAACGGGCCGAATATCCGCAACCAGGTCAAGAGCCGCAAGCGGGTCGCATTCGAGCACGAATGGCAGGCAGGCTTGAGCTTCCTCGATTCCGTGCGCTGGCAGGCGTCGTTCTCGCCGCAGGAACGGACCTTCGTCACCAACAACCTGCAGACGCTCGCCAATGGCCAACAGCGCCTGACACGCGGCCTGCACGACTATTCCGAGCAGTTCTCGCAGCTCGACATCCAGGCGAAGTCGAGCTTCGCGCTGGGGCCGAGCTTCCACCGCCTGACCTACGGCTTTCAAGGCGACATCACCAAGACGAACTATGAGCGCCGCGACGACGTGCGCAACCTCACTACCGGCGTGACCACGACGACGATCGCGGGCGGCTTCAACTTCGCGAATTCGACGACGAACCGCTACGATTTCTACATCCAGGACGAGATCGAGCTTCTGTCGGGCCGCTGGACGATCACGCCCGGCCTGCGCTACGCCAACTACAATATCGATCCCAAGCCGGGGGCAGGCTACAAGATCGTCCCGGGCAAGGAGCCGCGCGAGCTCACCTCGCACAGGCTGGTCCCGCAGATCGGCACGATCTTCAAGCTGGACGAGACCTATTCGGTCTATGGCCGCTATGCCGAGGGCTTCAAGATGCCGACGGCGGAGCAGCTTTACACCTCGCTGCCGTCGACGACCTTCAACCTGATCCCGAACCCGGACCTGAAGCCGGAAAGCGTGCGCTCCTACGAGGCCGGCTTCCGCGGCAGGTTCGCCGACGGCTGGTTCTCGGTCGGCGTCTTCCACGCGCGCTACAAGGACTTCATCCAGTCCTTCTACAATCCTCCCGGTACGAACGACTACACCTACCGCAACCTGTCGCAGGTGCAGATCTCCGGCATCGAGGCCTCGGCCGAATGGCGCTTCCATGAACGCTGGCTGGCGAGCGCGACGCTCAGCTACCAGTACGGCAAGCAGCGCGTCGAGGCCGGCCTGCCGGTCACGCCCTTCGACGTCAATCCGTTCAAGGCCGTCACCGGCCTGAAGTATCTGATGCCGGAATACGGGCTCGAGGCCGAGATCATCGGCACCTTCGCCGGCGGCGCGACCCGAGCCAGCTCGCCTACTCTCTTCAAGCAGGGCGGCTACTCGGTCTTCGACGCCTATCTGAGCTGGAAGCCGACCTCGGCGATCACCGTGCGCGGCGGCGTCGATAACATCTTCGACAAGCGCTACTTCGCCAATCTCGTCGGCGGGACGACCTATGAGAAGGTGCCGCTGGCATCGGTCACGGCCGCCAACCCGCTGGAACTGCAGACGGCGCCGGGGCGCACCTTCAAGCTGTCCGCGTCCGTCGAGTTCTGATCCCGTTCGAGACGCCGTGCCGCGAGGCCGGCGGATCAGCGGCGCCCCGGCCGAGACCCGGGGCGTCGCAACCCTTTCCGGAGACCCTAATGAACAACGAGACCAACCCGCGCGAAAAGCTCGCGCAAGCGCCGGCTGAAATCCTCACGAGCCTGCCCGCCATGGGCCGCGTCATGCTGAGCACCCGCTCCGGCGGCGCGACCCATGAACGGATGGGCGCGGTCGAGACCGTGACGATTTCCGGCACCGAAGCCCGCCTCTCCGGCGCCTTCCATGACAGCCGCATCGACCTCGCCACGGTCGTCAGCATCGTCGCCGACCGGACCAGCAAGATGCGCGAGCGCGTGCTGCCGCGCCTTGAATGCCAGGACGCATCCGGCGAAACCCTGTTCAGCCTGATCGGTCTCGACGGGCTGGAGCCCTTCGACAAGGCGCTGGAGCCCTTCGGTGCCGGCGAGAAGCTGGAGCCGGTCCAGCGCGAGGCGTCTGGCAATAGCGGCTCGGCCGATGTGCCGGAAGACGATCTCGGCGCCCGCAGCTTCGCGGCGATCCTGGCCTCCGGCGAGGCGATCGCGATCGATGTCAAGCGCGCCGGGCTGTTCCAGCACTGGCAGGGCGTCCTGCCCGAGCCGAAGCCGGCCATGGGATTCGTCAACATCATGCAGGGCGATTTCCACCTGCATCTCAAGGCCGGCGCGGTCTCCGGCTGGGCCCAGACGGACAGCGCGGGGATCGTGGCGCTCGAAGCCCGCGACAGCGAGGGCAAGGGTTTCGGCCTCATCCTGCGCGGCCCGGCGGCCGCCTTCGCAGAGGTCCCGGACGTCGATGTCGTCAGCGGCTGAACCGGCACCGGCAGGCGCGACCTTCGCCCATCCGCGTGCGACATGGCTGTGCCCGGACACGGGCCGACTGCTGGCACAGGGCGATTTGATGCGGGCGACGGCGCGCAAGCGCGTCGTCTTGCTGGGCGAGACGCATGACGTCGCCGAGATCCATCGCTGGCAGTTGCATGTCACGACCTGCCTGCAACTGCTGCGACCGCAGATGGCGGTGGGCTTCGAGATGTTCCCGCTGCGCATCCAGCCGGTGCTCGACGCCTGGGTTGCGGGCGAGATGGACACCGCGAATTTCATCGAACGCAGCGATTGGGCACAGGTCTGGGGCTTCGATCCGGAGTTCTACCTGCCGCTGTTCCATTTCTGCCGGCAGCAGCGGGTGAAGATGCTGGCGCTGAACTGCCATCGGCCGCTGGTCACGCGGGTCGGACAGGTCGGCTGGGAGGCGATCCCGGTCGAGGAGCGCGATGGCGTCACGCCGGCTGCGCCGGCAACGGCAGCCTACCGCGCCTATCTCGCCGCGATCACCGGCCGGTTCAGCGGATCGGCCAGGCCGGATGCGATGGCGCCGGAGCGCTTCGACCGCTTCGTGCGGGCGCAGCAATGCTGGGATCGCTCCTTCGCCTGCCGCATCGCCGATCATCTCGCCGAAGCGACCGACGATCCGCTCATCGTCGGCATCATCGGGCGCGGCCATCTCGAATACGGCCATGGCACGCCGTTCCAGCTCCGCGATCTCGGCATCGAGGCTGTCGCGGTGCTGCTGCCGGCAACCGACGCCACGCCCGAAGCGGGACCGCTCGCGGGCATCGCCGACGCGCTGTTCCGGCTCGACACGCCCGAACCGCCGCAATCGCGACGGACGCCGCGAGCGGCGTCATGAGGCCCGTGCTCACCCAGATCATCGGGCTGACCCGGCTCTGCATCGCCGGGCCGGGCGGCAAGATCGGCGCGCTCTCTTTCCTGATGATCTTCGGGCTCGGCCTCGCCGGGGTGCAGGTCGGCGTGCGCCTGATCGCCTGGACTGCGGACTTCTACAACGCCCTGCAGAAGCTCGATGTCGACGGCGCGCTCAGGCAGATCGCGATCTTCCTCGGGCTGATCGCGATCAGCGTCTGCGTTCACCTCGCCAGCGCCTATCTGCGCAAGATGCTGCAGATCCGCTGGCGGCGCGCACTGACAGAGGCCGCGCTGGACCGCTGGCTGGCGGGCAAGGCCTATTGGCACATGCGCGAGCGCACCGATCACGGGCTCGACAATCCCGACCAGCGCATCGCCGAGGATTGCCGCATCTTCGTCGAGAAACTCACGATCGAAGGGCTCGAACTGGCCACGAATATCGTTGCGCTGGTGACCTATGTCTCGATCCTGTGGTCGCTTTCGACCTTCGCGCTGTCGTTCAGCCTGTTCGGCCATGCCATCGAGATTCCGCGCTACATGGTCTGGGCCGCGCCGCTTTACGTGGCGATCGCAACCTTCATCACGCATGGGCTCGGCCGCCCGCTGAAGGCGCTGACGGTCGAGCAGCAGAAGCGCGAGGCCGATTTCCGGTTTTCGCTGCTCAGGCTGCGCGAGCATGTCGAAGCGGTCGCACTGGCCGATGGCGAACAGGCGGAACGGCGGCTCTTCCGCGAGCGCTTCGGTGCCATTGCCGGGAATTGGCAGAGGCTCGCCAATCGCGAACTGATCCTCGGCTTCTTTACCCGCCCCTATTTCCAGACCGTGCTGCGCATCCCGCTCTTCCTGGCGCTGCCGGCCTATCTTGCCGGGCGCGTCACCTTCGGAGGGCTGATGCAGATCGGCTCCGCCTTCCAGAACGTGGTGACGACCCTGTCCTGGTTCGTGTTCTCCTATCGCGACTTGACCGAACTCGCCGCGGCGGCGAGCCGGCTGTCGCATTTCATGCGGGCAGCCGAGGGCGCGGCAACACCGGCCAGCGGCCCTGCCCTGCACAAGGCCGGCCATGCGGAGCTGCGGCTGCGCGACCTCGTCCTCGCGACGCCTGCGGGGCGCCGCCTCCCGCCCGTCCCGGACCTGAAGCTGGAAGCCGGCGGCAGCTATTGGCTCGCAGCGCCATCCGGCCATGGCAAGAGCATGCTGGCGAAGGCGATCGCAGGGCTCTGGACGCATGGCGGGGGCCGGATCGAACGACCCGAGGGGCGCATCCTCGTCCTGCCGCAGCAGCCCTACCTGCCGCTCGGGAGCTTGCGCACTGCGCTGGCCTACCCGCAATCGCCGGAAGCCGTCGACGACGCGACCTTGCGCGAGGCTCTCGCCACCATCGGGCTGGAAGAACTCTGGTCGCTCGACGAGGACGGCTGGACCGACAGGCGGCGCGGCCTCTCAGGCGGCGAGCAGCAGCGCTTCGCGCTGGCGCGCGCGCTATTGCAGGCGCCGGACTGGCTGGTGCTCGACGAGGCGACGAGCGCGCTCGATATCGAAGCCGAGGCGCAATTGCTTTCGGCCCTGCGCCGGTCGTTGCCGGCCAGCACGCTGGTCCTGATCGCGCATCGCGCGCCGCAGGGCCTCGGCTCGCTCCGGATGATCGCGCTTGCACGACCGGTCGTGGCGTTTTCAGCCGGAGGCGAGAGCGACGATGCGGTGCCGGCCAGACGGTTCGCGCTCTGAGATGGCTTCCATCTCAGAGCCGGAGCGACGGCGTGACTCCACGCACGGCAGCCTACCGCCCGCGGATCAGGTCGGCCGCCTGATAGCTCCAATAGGTCAACTGGACGGCCGCCGTGCCGAAGGGGCCGCCGTTCCAGACCAGCCCGAACGGCGCGAACAGCTTGTAGCGGTCGCTGGCGCCATGGATCGCCTCGGCGATGACCGTGCCGCCGATCGCAGTCGTGTTCATGCCGTGGCCGCCGAAGGCGGTGCAGTACCAGACCCCCGGCCGGTACTGGCCGATCTGCGGCATGAGATGGCGCGCATAGGACATCAGGCCGGACCAGGCGGCCTCGACCTTGAGCTCGGCGAGCTGCGGATAGGTCGTGACCATCTCGTGGCGCAGGATCGCGGCGACGTCGCTGGGCTCCGTCGTGCGCGTGGTGATGCGCCCGCCCCAGAGGATGCGCGAGCCGCCCTCGACCGTGCGGTAATAGTCGCCCGCGCGCCGGTCGTCGCCGACACCGGTGCCGATGCGGATGGCCTGGCGGATCAGGTCCGGCGCGGCCTCGGTCAGCAGGACATAGGTCGCGATCGGGATATAGGCGCGCCGCAGCGCCGGCAGCACATCGCCGGTATAGCCGCCGGTGGTGAACAGCACCTGATCGGCCTCGATCGTCGCCTTGGCCGTCTTGAGCCGCTTCACCGCGCCGTCGAGTTCGCAGGAGGTGACCGGCGAACCCTCGTGAATCCTGCCGCCGAGCCTGACGATCTCGCGGGCGAGCGCGCGGGCATAGTTCAGCGGATGGAAATGGAAGGAATCGTCGGCGGTCAGCGAGGCGTGGTATTTCGGCGAATTGAGCAGCGCGCGGGTCTCATCGCGGCCGAGATAGCGGAGCTTGCGGCCGAAGCGCTTCTCCTGCGTGTCGCGCACAGCCTGCAGCCCGGAGCCGCCGTCATAACGCACGACCTTCATGATGCCCGGCGACGGCGCGGCCTCGGTGATGGCGAGGCTATCGATATTACCGCGGACGATCTCGACGCCTTCCATCGTCAGGCGATAGAGTTCGTCGGCCTGCTCGCGGCCGGTCTGACGCTCGATCGCGGCGAGCGAGGTCGCGTAGCCCGGGCTGACGAAGCCGCCATTGCGGCCGGATGCGCCCCAGGCGACGCGCTGCGCCTCCAATAGCAGCACGGAGCGGCCGGCGCGGGCGAGATCGAGCGCGGCGGTCAGGCCGGCGAGGCCGCCGCCGACGATGCAGATATCCGTCTTCAGCGTGCCCTCGGCCTGCGGATAGCTCTCCTGCGTCGCGAGCGTGCGGCGGTAATAGGTGTCGATATAGGAGGACATGCGGTCTCGCGAAGGCAGGCGGCGGGGGTTCGTTGTCGGCTCGCGCGATCCACCGCCGGTTTCCTCGGCAGCGGATCACGAATGTTCAAGCTTACTCAGCGGCTTGGGCGGAGCGCGAACCCGGCGGATCGAAGGCCTGGATCGGCGGCAGGTTGCCGTCGAAGCGCGCGACCTGCACCGTCGTGAGCTGGCCGGTGCAGCCCTGCGCCAGCGCCGAGGTGCCGATATCCCGCGTCAGCACGTTCGGATTGCCGTGCACGCAGAGCGGTTTGTCCTCGCTCGGATCGGCGGGATCGTACCAGGCGCCGGTGGGCAACTGGATCACGCCCTTGCGGATGCCGTCGGTGACATGCACGGCCGCGAGGCAGGCGCCGCGCTCGTTCGAAAGCCGGATGATGTCGCCATCGGCGATGCCGCGCAGCGCCGCATCGTCCGGGTGCATATGCGCGACCTCGCGCCCGCGATGCTTGGCGTCGCTGCTATGGCCGCCGAAATCGAACTGGCTGTGCAGCCGGGTGCGGGGCTGGTTGGCCACGAGCACATAAGGATTGGTCTCGTCCGGCACGTTGCTGGCGCCGAGCCAGGTCGGGTGGCCGGGGCAGTCCGCCTCGCCGAAGCCGGCGATGGTCTCCGAGAAGATTTCGAGCTTGCCGGATGGCGTCGGCAGGGGCGCGCCATCGGGATCGGCGCGGAAGGCGCGCAGCTTGCCGCCATCGTCCGGCTGCTGCGGCAGGTCGAAGCCCTCGCCCGCCCAGAACTCGGCGAAGCTCGGTGCCGGCAGGCCTTTCGCGGCCAGCGCCGTGCGGGTCGGCTCGTAGAGATGCTCCAGCCATTGCCGGGCGGTGCGGCCCTCGGTGAAGGCCGCGCCCGTGCCGAGGCGCTCGGCCAGATCGGCGAAGATCGCGTAATCGTCGCGGGCCTCGCCATAGGGTGCGACCACCGGATGCATCGGCACCAGCAGCGGGTCGTTGGGATTGCCGCCGATATCCTCGCGCTCCAGGGTCATCGTGCAGGGCAGCACGATATCGGCGTGGCGGGCCGTCGCGGTCCAGGCGAGCTCATGCACGACCAGCGTGTCGATGCGGGCAAAGGCCTGGCGCAGGCGGTTCAGGTCCTGATGGTGGTGGAACGGATTGCCGCCGGCCCAGTAGACCAGCTTGATCTCGGGATAGATCCGGGTCTGGCCGTTATAACGATAGGTCGTGCCCGGATTCAGCAGCATGTCGGCGATGCGCGCGACCGGGATGTAATCGCTGATCGGGTTCCTGCCCTGCGAGAAGGTCGGCATCGGCACGGCATTGTAGCGCCGGCCGTAATAGGCGATGGCGCCAAGGCCGTAGCCATAGCCGCCGCCGGGCAGGCCGATCTGGCCGAGCGCGGCTGCGAGCACCATGCCCATCCAGACCGGCTGCTCGCCATGGGTGGCGCGCTGCAGGGCGTGTGCCACGACGATGAGCGCGCGCTTGCCGTGCAGGCGCTTCGCCAGCGCGACGATCTCCTGCGCCGACAGGCCGGCAATCGGGGCGGCCCAGGCCGCGTCCTTGGATTGGCCATCGGTCTCGCCAAGCAGATAGCGCTCGAAGACCGGCCAGCCGACCGTGTAGCGGTCGAGGAAGGCGCGGTCGTGCAAACCGTTGACGACGAGGGTATGGACCAGAGCCATCATCAGCGCGGTGTCGCTGCCCGGTTTGTTGGCGATCCAGTCGGCACGGGCTCCGGCCGGCAGGTCGCTGCGCAGCGGGCTCGCCAGCACGAATTCGCAGCCGCGCGCCTGCGCCCGCTCCATCGCGCCGCGCTCGACATGGCGGCTGGTGCCGCCGCCGGCGACCATGCTGTTCTTCAAGGCCATGCCGCCGAAGGCGAGCACGATCTCGCTGTGATCGGCGATCTGCTCCCAGGAGACGTTGCGTTTCACCAGATCCTCGTAGTCGCCGATGATATGCGGCACGAGGACGGAGGAGGCCCCCGAGGAATAGCTGTTGACCGACTTCACATAGCCGCCGGTCGAGGTGTTGAGGAAGCGGTGGATCTGGCTCTGCGCGTGGTGGAAGCGCCCGGCGCTGGCCCAGCCATAGGAGCCGCCGAAGATCGCGCCGGGGCCGAAGCCATCGCGCACGCGGCGCAGTTCGCCGGCGAGCCTGTCGAGCACCGCCGACCAGGACATCGGCACGTATTCGTCACGGCCGCGGCGGTCGTCAGGGCCGGGACCGTTCTCCAACCAGCCGCGCCGGACCATGGGCTGAACTATGCGGGCGCGATGGCGCAGGGCCGCCGGGAAATTCTGAATGATCTCGTTGGGATCGGGGTCGCCCTCATGCGGACGGACCTCAAGCTGGCCTTCCTTCATACGGGCCGAGAACACGCCCCAATGCGAGGTATGCGGGCGGAACGCCTCGCTTTCGGTCACAGCACCGCTTGCCGGAACGACTGGAGACGCCATCACCTTCACCTTTCTGACTTGAACAGCCCTTCCTCATTCCGCTTGTCCGCTGCCGATCGCAAGGGGTTTTCGCGGAATGCGGACAAGCGCCGCACGCTTGGCCGCATGCAGAAGGGCCCGGCCGCTCTCCGCAGCCGGGCCCTTCCCTATCCCGTCAGAACGGGCGAGCGGCGATCAGCGGATCGGTGGAGCGTATTGCAGGCCGCCATTGGTCCAGAGAGCATTCTGGCCGCGCGCGATCTTGAGCAGCGACTTCTCGCCGAGGTTGCGCTCGAACATCTCGCCGTAGTTACCGGTGGCCTTGATGGCGTTATAGGCCCAGTCGTTCTTGAGGCCGAGCGCCTCGCCGAAGGTGCCTTCCTTGCCGAGCAGGCGCTTGATCTCGGGATTGTCCGACTTCTCGCGCATCTCGTCGACATTCGCCTGGGTCACGCCAAGCTCCTCAGCCGTGATCTGCGCGAAATGGACCCAGGTGACGATATCAAACCACTGGTCGTCGCCATGGCGGGTGACGTAGCCGAGCGGCTCCTTCGAGATCGTCTCGGGCAGGACGATGTGCTCGTCCGGGGCCTTGAAGCGCATGCGCTCGGAATAGAGGCCCGACGCGTCCGTGGTGAAGGCGTCGCAGCGGCCGCTCTGATAGGCCTCGGTCGCCTCGTTGTTGGTGGCGAAGGTCACCGGCTCGAACTTCATGTTGTTCTTGCGGAAATAATCCGCGGTGTTGAGCTCGGTCGTAGTGCCCTGCTGGATGCAGATCGAGGCGCCGCTGAGCTCCTTCGCCGACTTGATGCCGAGCGACTTCTTCACCATGAAGCCCTGGCCGTCATAGTAGTAGATCGGCCGGAAGTTCTGGCCGAGCGTCGTGTCGCGGCTCATGGTCCAGGTCGTGGTGGCGACGATGAGATCGGTCTCGCCCGCCTGGAGCGCCGTGATCCTGTCCTTCGACAGCAGTTGGACGAACTTCACCTTGGACTTGTCGCCGAAGACGGCCGCAGCCAGCGCCCGGCAATAATCGGCATTGATGCCGGTCAGCACGCCGTTGGCGTCGGGCACGGCGAATCCGGCCAGATTGGCACCGGTGCCGCAGTTCAGGACACCGCGCGACTGGATCGTCTTCAGGGTCTGCGCTTCGGCCGACACCGAAACGGCGCAAACGGCGGCAGCGGCAAGCGCCAAGGTCAACTTCATTGTTTCATCCCCAGGTGACAGTAGTGCTCACGATGTTCCACGCGGCCCGGCTCCCGTCAATCGGCAGCACGAGCCTGTCCTTCCCAAAGGTCGCCGTCGCCGCCTATTGCAGGTCGGCGAAGGCGCGCTTCAGGCGTTCCACCGCCTCCGAGACGACATCGCGCGGCGTCGCCAGATTGAAGCGCAGGAAGCTCTCGCCACCCTTGCCGAAGGTCGGGCCGTGATTGACGGCGATCCTCGCCTGCTTCTCGACGCGCGCGGTGAACTCGGCCGGGTCCATCCCCGTCCCCGAGAAATCCGCCCAGGCGAGATAGGTCGATTCCAGCGGCATCGAGCGCACGCCCGGAATGGAATCGATGCCGGCATCGAAGATGCGGCGGTTGCCGTCGAGATAGAGGTTGAGCGCATCGACCCAGGCCGCGCCCTCGGGGCTGTAGGCGGCCGTCGCCATCGCCATGCCGAAGGAATTCGGGGAGATGCCGAGCGCCTCCATGCGCCCGCGGAACAGCGCCCGCAGCCGCTCGTCGGGAATGATGACGTTGCCGATATGGGCGCCGGCGATGTTGAAGGTCTTCGTCGTCGCCGTCATCATCACCAGACGGTCCATGATCTCGGGCGCCGCGACCGGCATCACCATGTGCTTGTGGCCGGGCATGACGAGGTCGTGATGGATCTCGTCCGAGACCAGGATGAGGTCGTGGCGCTTGCAGAAATCGGCGATCGCCCGCAATTCGTCGCGCGTCCAGACCCGCCCGCCGGGATTATGCGGCGAGCAGAGGATGAACATGCGCTCCTTGCCGGTCATCGCGGCATCCCAGGCGGGGATGTCGAGCACGTAGCGGCCCTCCTCGCGCGCCAGCGGGCATTCGACGACATGCCGGCCGGACGCCGCGACGATGCGCGCGAAGGCATGATAGACCGGCGTCATCAGCACGACGCCGTCACCGGGTCTGGTATAGGCCTCGACGCAGAGCGCAGTACCGTTCACCAGGCCATGGGTGGTGAAGACCGAGGCCGGCTCGACCTCCCAGCCGTGCCGGTTCGCCATCCACCAGCGGATCGCGGCGAGATAGGCACGATCATCGCCGAAATAGCCGTAGATGCCATGGGCGGTCATGGCTTCGAGAGCGTTCTGCACGCAGGAAGGCGGGCGGAAATCCATATCCGCCACCCACATCGCGATGCCGCCATCGGCCGGCACGCCATAGACGGTCTCCATCTTGTCCCATTTGGCCGAATGGGTGCCGCGGCGATCGATCCGCTCGTCGAAATTGGTAGAAAGTTGCATGGGACCCTGCCGGCTAACACGGAGAATATCCTTCCCCTAGCAGGTCTCCCGGGAGAACGCAGCCACTGCCGAGCGCAATGCCGGGGCACGACCGGCGCATTCGTAGCTGGCCCCAAGGCAACCGGCCGCGCGCGGGCTCATCCATGCCAGGTCGACCTTGAACGGGAAAACGGAGACCGCCATTGCGCGCGAAGAAAAGGACATTGATCGATTTGGAGCGCCCCTCGGCCGCCTGCAGTGGATAAAGTGCGTGCCGCAGCATCCGCAACCACGGCCGCCCGCCCGGTCAATCAGGAACCTCGATGTCCGACCTGCTCGTCACCAATGTCCGCCCCGACGCGAAGACCACGTCCGACATCCTGATCCGTAACGGCAGGATCGCCGCGGTCGCGCCGAACCTGCCGCGCAAACCCGGACTGCCGGTCCATGACGGCGGCGGCGCGATCGCCATCGCCCCCTTCGTCGAGCCGCATGTGCATCTCGACAAGATCCTCTGGGGCCTGCCCTGGCACGGCATCAGCGTCCCCCGCACCCTGCGGGAGATGATCGACAACGAGGTCGAGATCCGCAGGACCCTGCCGTGGGGAGTGCTGGAGCGCGCCGGCAATCTGATGCGCCAATGCATCGCGATGGGCTCGACGCATATCCGCAGCCATGTCGACATCTCGACCGCGTACAAGCTGGACAATCTGCACGGGGTCCTGAAGGCCTGGGAGAAGACGAAGCATGCCGTCGGGCTGGAGCTCGTCGCCTTCCCGCAGACCGGCATGATGATCGATCCCGGCACGGCCGATCTGATGGAAGCGGCGCTCGGCGAGGGCGCCTCGGTGATCGGCGGCATCGATCCGGGCGGCATCGACGGCGATCCGAAGGGCCATCTCGACACGATCTTCGACATCGCCAGCCGCAAGGGCGCCAAGATCGATATCCACCTGCACGAGGCTGGCGACCTCGGCCTGTTCGAGATGGGCCTGATCGTCGAGCGGACCAGGGCGCTCGGCATGCAGGGTCGCGTCGTCGTCAGCCACGCGTTCTGCCTGGGCGATCCCCAGCGCGACAAGGTCGAGCGCATGATCGACGGCGTGGTCGAGGCGCGCATCGGCATCATCTCGTCGGTTCCCGGCGCGAACGTGTTTCCGCCGATGTTCGAGCTGGCACGGCGCGGCGTGAAATGCGCCGTCGCCTCGGATTCGCTGCGCGACACCTGGAACCCGCACGGCAATGGCGACATGCTGGAGCGCTGCTGGCTGCTGGCCTACCGGACCGGCAGCCGGACCGACGACAGGCTGATCGAATGCCTGGGCATGGGCACCAGCCGCGGCGCCGAGCTGCTCGACCTGCAGGGCCATGGCCTGGAGATCGGCTGCGAGGGCAGCCTCGTCCTCATCGCCGGCGAAAACCTGGCCCAGATCGTGGTCGACCGGCCCCAACGCGCGCTGGTGGTGAAGAACGGCCGCATCGTCGCCCGCAACGGCCAATGGGTCGACTGAAGGCCTTATGGGAGCCCCATGCGGGATCGACACGATCGGTCCCGCGCGCTGGCCGGTATGTTCCGGCCAGCGCGATCCTGCGCATCCGCCTCAGCGCTTCGTTGCTTCGCCGGAATCGCCGAGCCTCCCCGGCGCATCGACATGCAGGAAATGCCGTACGACCGGCCCTTCCGCCCCGGCATGAAACCGCCGCACGCTATCCTGAAGGTCGGCATCGGCCTTCGATACGCGGCGATGCTGGCGCAGATGCTCGGCCCAGGACGAGACCATGAACCATTCGACCAGCTTGTCCGGATCGGCGGTGTCCTCGGTGATGCCCCAGCCATAGGCGCCGTCGCGGCGGCGCTCGACCGAGAGCGCGTTGATCGCGCGCAGGAAGGCCTCGCGATCGGCCTGCGGGACGTTGTACTCGATCAGGACCAGGACCGGGCCGCGGTCATGGGCGATCTCAGCCGCGACGAGCGGCTCCGGCCAATGGTTGGAGGGCGCGAGATCGGCCTCGCCGGCAGGGAGCTTGACCCGATGCATGACGAGACCGGCAACCAGCAGCGCGGCCGCGCCGATCAGGAGGGTGCCGCGGATGCCGACCGCTTCCGCGACCGTTCCCCAACCGAGACTGCCGGCGGTCATCGCGCCGTTGAACACGGTGAGATAGACGGCCAGCGCCCGCCCGCGCACCCAGTTCGGCAAGATCGCCTGCGCCACGCCGTTGAGTGTCGTCAGCGCGACGATCCAGGCCGCGCCGAGCAGCAGCAGGATGACGATCGCCAGCCATTGCGGCGGCGCCAGCGTCAGCGCCGCCATCACGGCGGCAGCGACCACGGCCGCAAGCAGCAGCAACCCGTCGGAGTCGAGCCGGATGCGCAGGCGTGGCAGCAGCACGGCGCCGCCGATCGCACCCGCGCCGACAGCGCCGAGCAGGACGCCGTAGAAGCTGGCGCTGCCGCCGAGCAGGTTGCGTGCCACCAGCGGCAGCAGGGCCCAGACCGCGCTGGCGCAGGCGAAGAAGATCGCGGCGCGCAGCAGAACGACATGCAATTCGCGGCTGGCCTTTGCGTAACGCAGGCCGGCACGGAAAGCCCCGGCGAAGCGCTCGCTCAGCGCATCGTCGGCACCGGGCGGGCGGCGCCACCAGAGCAGGGCGGCGATGACGATGACGTAGCTCGCGACATCGGCGCCATAGGTTAAGCCGGCGCCGAAGGCGGCAAGGATCAGCCCGCCCAGGGCCGGGCCGATGGCGCGCGAGATGTTGATGCCGAGCGAGTTCAATGCGACGGCGCTCTTGAGGTCGGCCTTGCCGACGAGCTCGGGCACGATCGCCTGCCAGGTCGGCGCCATCAGCGCTGCGCCGACACCGCCGAGGAAGGTGAGGCCGACGAGCGCAGGCACGCTGAGCTGGCCGAGGCTCGCCAGCGCCATCAGCGAGAGACTGACGCAGCCGAGCAGGATCTGGATGGCGATCAGGAAGCGGCGGCGGTCGAGGATGTCGGAGAGCACGCCGGCGGGAATCGCCAGCAGGAAGATCGGCAGCGTCGCCGCCGCCTGTACCAGAGCGACGGCGGCCGGCGCGCCGGAGAGGTCCGCGACCAGCCAGGCGCTGGCGACATCGCGCATGAACGAGCCGATATTGCCGATGATCGTCGCCGCCCAGAGCACGGCGAAGAGCTTCTGGCGCAGTGGCGCGAAGCCGGAGGATGGCGCCGGCGGCGTGACGGCGCTCATCACGCGTCTCCCTTGCGCCGCGACAGATCATCGAGCGCGACCAGGATGAAGCCGCCGACCAGGCCGAGATGCTCGAAGAACCCGTTCATCGCCATGGTCCTCCCCTGCCCGGCCGGAAGCTCCCAGAAGCGGATGGCGACGAGCGTCGCGGCCAGCGTGAATCCGGCGAGCGCCAGCGCTGCAAGCCATCGCCAGCGGCCGGTCAGGATCATCGCGGCGGCGGTGAGTTCGAAGATGATCACGCCGACCGCGAAGAGCGGCGCCGGCGTCAGGCCGAAATGGCTCATCTCGGCGAGCGCACCGGGGAAGTCGAAGATCTTGGTCAGCGGCCCCTGGATGTAGGCGGCGCAGAGCAGGAGCAGCGCGAACCAGCGCAGAGGGCCTGTCTTCGGCGTGGAGAGATGGCCGTCGCCCGCCATGCTCAGACCGCCCAGCAGGCGCAGCCGAGTGCGCCCCAGAAGCTGCGCAGGTCGGCGACCGGCAGCTTGCTCGACCAGGCGCCGGCATGGTCGTGGCCGTGGACGTTGCAGGAACTGGCGCAGCCGCAATTGTTCAGCGCCGCGCGGCGCAGCGCGTTCTTGCCGGCGCCGTCCGGCTCGCCCCAGGCGCCATAGCCCTTGAAAGTCCGCACTGGCGACCAATCGGGCATCGCCGGCGGCGGCGCGCTTTCGTCGGAGCTGGCGAAATCGCGGGCGCCATAGACGACCTTGCCGCCGACGATGGTGAGGTCGGCACTGATGAACGAGATCTCGTCCTCCGGGCAGGCGAAGTAATCGCGGTCCGGGACAATCAGATCAGCGAACTGGCCGACCGCGATCCGGCCCTTCTTGCCCTCCTCGTTCGAGAACCAGGTGACGTTCTCCGTCCACATCCGCAAAGCGGTCTCGCGGTCGAGGCAGTTGCGCTGCGGCGTGATGCGCAGGCCGCCGACGGTCTTGCCGGTGACGAGCCACGACAGCGAGACCCAGGGATTGTAGGAGGCGACGCGGGTGGCGTCGGTTCCGGCCGAGGTCCTGACGCCCTTCTCCAGCATCCGCGCCACCGGCGGCGTCGCCTCGGCGGCGGCCGCGCCATAGCGCTCGACGAAATATTCGCCCTGATAGGCCATGCGGTGCTGCACGGCGACGCCGCCGCCGAGCGCGGCAATGCGGTCGATCGAGCGTTCCGAGATCGTCTCGGCATGGTCGAAGAACCAGTTCAGGCCCTTGAGGGGAATATCCTTGTCGATGGTCTCGAAGACGTCGAGCGCCCGCGAGATCGTCTCGTCATAGGTCGCGTGCAGGCGCCACGGCCAGCGGTTCTCGGCGAGGATGCGCACGACGCCCTCGAGATCGCCCTCCATCTCAGGGGGCATGTCGGGCCGCGGCTCGCGGAAATCCTCGAAATCGGCGGCGGAGAAGACCAGCATCTCGCCCGCGCCGTTATGGCGGAAATAATCGCTGCCCTGCTTGTACCTGGAGGTCTTCGTCCAGTTGAGGAAGTCGTCCTTCTCCTGCTTCGGCTTCTGCGTGAACAGGTTGTAGGCGAGGCGGATAGTGAGCTGATTGTCGTCGGCGAGCTTCTGGATGACGGCGTAGTCGTCCGGGTAGTTCTGGAAGCCGCCGCCGGCATCGATCGCGCCGGTGACGCCGAGCCGGTTGAGCTCGCGCATGAAGTGCCGGGTCGAGTTGACCTGATAATCGAAGGGGAGCTTCGGCCCCTTGGCCAGCGTCGCATAGAGAATATTGGCGTTCGGCCGCGCCAGCAGGAGACCGGTCGGATTGCCGTTGGCGTCGCGGGTGATCTCGCCGCCGGGCGGCTGCGGCGTGTCCTTCGTATAGCCGACGGCGCGCAACGCCGCGGCGTTGAGCAGGGCACGGTCGTAGAGATGCAGGATGAAGACCGGGGTGTCGGGCGCGACGGCGTTGAGCTCGTCTATCGTCGGCAGGCGCTTCTCGGCGAACTGGTGCTCGGTGAAGCCGCCGACGACGCGCACCCATTGCGGCGGCGGCGTCACCGCGACCTGGCGCTTGAGCATATTCATCGCATCGGTGAGCGAGCGCACGCCGTCCCAGCGCAGCTCCATGTTGAAGTTCAGCCCGCCGCGGATGATGTGGAGATGGTTGTCGATCAGGCCCGGCAGCGCGCTGCGGCCCTTGAGGTCGATCACCTTGGTGTCCGGGCCGGCATGGGTCATCGCCTCGGCCTCGCTGCCGACGGCCAGGAAGATGCCGTCCGCCACCGCAACCGCGCTCGCGGTCGGGTTCGAGCGGTCGAGCGTCGTGAAGCGGCCGTTGCGGAGAATGAGATCGGCGATCATTTGGCGGACTCCTTGACCGGTCGTTTGCTGGCCGGGCGCTTGGGCGTCGGCGCTGCCGAGCAGGCCTGTCAGAGCGCCGGCTGCGGCGCCGAAGGTGGTCTGGCGGCGCGTCGGGCTCATCAGGCCTGTTCCTTGTTCTTATCGTCGGTGGGCTGGCGTGCCGGCAGCGCGCCGAAGACATGCTCGCCGCATTCGCGCTGCAGCCAGCCGAGGCTGAGGCTCTGGCCCGAAACCAGCCTCTTGGCGATCGGCACGATCTGCTCGCCGGCGAGGATGCCGAGCAGGCCGACCAGCGCGATCACCGGCGGAGCCGGCGAGCGCACGTTCATGAGGCTGTAGAGGACACCGACCACCAGCCCGGCGCCAAGCGACAACAGATAGAGCTTCATCGCATTCCCCACGGCTGCGACCGGGGCGACGGGACCGCCCCGGAGCGGCTATCGGCCGGGCTCAAGCCTTCACGAAGGCGAGCAGATCGGCGTTGAGGACTTCGGCATGGGTGGTCAGCATGCCGTGCGGATAGCCCGAATAGACCTTGAGCGTGCCGTTCTTCAGGTGCTTGATCGATTCATGCGCGGAGGCGCCGATCGGCACGATCTGGTCGTCATCGCCATGAGCGACGAGCGTCGGCACAGCGATCGCCTTGAGGTCGCCGGTCTGGTCGGTCTCGGAGAAGGCCTTGATGCCGTCGTAATGGGCCTTGGCGCTGCCCATCATGCCCTGGCGCCACCAGTTCCGGATCACGCCCTCGTCGATCTTCGCACCCGGCCGGTTGTAGCCGTAGAACGGACCGGTCGGGACATCGAGGAAGAACTGCGCCCGGTTGTCGGCGAGCGCCTTGCGGAAACCGTCGAAGACCTCGATCGGCAGGCCATCGGGATTGCCCGCGGTCTTGACCATTAATGGCGGCACGGCCGAGACCAGCACCGCCTTGGCGACGCGCCCCTGCGGCTCGCCGTGCCTCGCGACATAGCGCGCGACCTGACCACCCCCGGTCGAATGGCCGATATGGACCGCGTTCCTGAGGTCGAGATGCTCGACCACGGCCGAGGCGTCGGCGGCGTAATGGTCCATGTCGTGCCCGTCCCACACCTGGGCCGAGCGGCCATGGCCGCGCCGGTCGCTGGCGACGACGCGATAGCCCTTGTGCAGGAAGAACAGCATCTGGGCGTCCCAGTCGTCGCTGCTCAGCGGCCAGCCGTGATGGAACATGATCGGCTGGGCGTCCTTCGGCCCCCAGTCCTTGTAGAAGATCTCGACGCCGTCTTTCGTCGTGACGAATGGCATGGTCAGTGTCCTTCCTGAGCGCCGAACATGGTCTTCGCGTAGATGATGCCGAGCCCGTAGGCGCCGCCGAAATTCTTCGCGATTCCCGTGGTCAGGTCGTAGGTTGCGGTGCGAGCCCAGTCGCGCTGGAGCTCGAGCAGATACTGCAACGAAGTCATCGGCCGCGCACCGGCCTGGATCATGCGTTCCATGGCGCGCTGATGCGCCTCGTCGGAGACGTCGCCGCAGGCATCGGCAATAACGTAGACTTCAAAACCCTGGTCGATCGCCGAAAGCGCCGGGCCGACGATGCAGACGCTGGTCCACAAACCCGCGAGCACGACGCGGCCCTTGCCGATCTCGTTGACGCGGGCGATGACGGCCGCGTCCTCCCAGGTGTTCATCGAGGTGCGGTCGAGCATCTTCTGGCCGGGGAAGGCACGGCCGATCTCCTCGAACATCGGGCCGGAGAAGCTCTTCTCGGCCACGGTGGTCAGGATGGTCGAGGCGCCGAAGCCGGCCGCCGCATGGGCGACCAACGCCGCATTGTTGCGGAGCTGCACGGCATCGATCGACTTGGTCGCGAAAGCCATCTGCGACTGGAAATCGATCATGATCAGCGTGTGGTCCTGCGGCGTCAGCAGGAGCTTGCCTGGAGCGGCCTTGGCGGTCGGCATGTCATATCCCCCAGATGCGAACGGTTCGGAGAGGGCTCGGCCGGTCGGATCCCCGGACCCTTCGAGAGTGATGTCGCGATCCGAAGCCCCGTGACGCGAAGTGGTACGCAATGCGCTCCTGTCGGAGCAATTATCCGGAGGTGTCGGGCAGCTCCTGCCCAGGGATAGGGTGACGTCGACGAGCGTCGCCCGCGGGGAGATCGGCAGGTCCGATCCCGAGGCAGGCGAGCAGAGCCTCGGGATCGCAAGGCTTGGCCAGATAGCCGTCGATGCCGCTGCGGCGGGCGTGGCGCTCCGTGGTCTGGTCGGGATAGGCCGTGATCAGGATGGTTCGCAGGGCAGCCGAGCGCGCCTTCGCTTCGAGGCAGAGTTCGAGCCCGCCCATGCCCGGCATGCGATGATCGGCGATGACGGCGAAAGCGGTCCGGAGCGCGCCCGAAGCCAGGAGATCGGCACCGATGGCGAAGGCGCGGGCCCCGAAACCCATCGCCTCGACCAAAGCCACCATGGCGGCGCGGGCGGAGGCATCGTCGTCGACAATGGCGATCAGCGGAAGCCCGGCCATCCGAACCGACCCCTTGGGGCATCTGGTCCGGCCATCCTGCTTTCGATGCGGCGCGGGGGCAATTATACCCCGGTATCGCCCTGCCTGTTCACCGAGCCATCGAGAGCCAGCCGGTCGGCGATCCGCACGAGATCGGCGAGAGAGGTCGCGCGCAGCTTGTGCATGACCTGCGCCCGGTGAACCTTGATCGTGACCTCGCTCAGCCCCAGCGCCTGTGCGATCTGCTTGTTCATCTGGCCGGCAGCGACGAGCGGCATGATTTCCCGCTCCCGCGGCGTCATCGTGGCGACGCGGCCCTGCAGTTCGGCGAGAGCGGCCGCCCTGGCGCGCTCCTGCCGGTTCTGTGCGATGGCGCGGTGGACGCCGTCCAGCAGGTCCTGGTCGCGGAAGGGCTTGGTCAGGAACTCGACGGCACCGGCCTTCATCGCCGCGACCGACATCGGCACATCGCCGTGACCGGTGATGAACACGATCGGCAGCGGCTTCGCCGAGCGACAGAGCTCGCGCTGGAACTCCAGGCCGCTCAGGCCCGGCAGGCGGACATCGAGCACGAGGCAGCCCGGCCGGTCGGGGCGGGTCGCGGCCGCGAAGGCCGGCGCGGTCTCGAAGCAGAGAACCTCATGGCCGACCGAGCGCAACAGGCTCTCCAGCGAGGCGCGCATCGCCGGATCGTCATCGACCACATAAACGGTCGAACCGCTTTCCGTCATGGCGAGGGACTCCCGTCGGTCCGCAGGCCGGCAGCCGCAGGCAGGGTGAACTGGAAGACAGCGCCCCGCGGCCGGTTGTCCGAGGCCCAGAGCCGCCCGCCATGAGCCTCGATCACAGTGCGGCAGAACATCAGGCCCATCCCCATGCCGTTCGGTTTCGTCGTGAAGAAGGGCTCGAATATACGGTCGCGTTCGGCCTCTGCCAAACCGCTCCCATTGTCGGCGATGGCGACGAGAACCTCGCCATAGGGCTGCCTGCGGGAACTCAGCAGCAGCAGGCGCTGCCCCGACGTGGCGCACATCGCATCCACAGCATTGTCGATCAGGTTGCAGAGGACCTGTTCGATCTGGAGGGCGTTGCCGATGACGGCCGGCAACGCGTCCTCGAATGCCGTCTTCACCTCGACGCGGGCGAGCCGGACATCGCCGGCGAGCTGTCGAAGCGTTGCGGCCACCATCCGGTTGAGATCGAGCGGCGCCCGCTCCTGCGTCGGCTGGACGAACATCGCGCGTATGCCGGCGACGATCCGGTTGGCGCGGTGACCGTCCGCGACGATGCGCTCCAGCGCCGCACGTATTTCCACGATTTCGGGCCTCTCGCGGTCGAGCCAGCGCAATCCTGCCGAGGCATTGGTCACCATGCTGGCCAGCGGCTGGTTGACCTCATGGGCGATCGAGGCCGAGAGCGCTTCGATCGCGGTCAGGCGGTTCTGACGGGCCCGGCGTTCCGCGATCTCGGCGCGGGCAAGCCGGGCGTGGACCGTCGTCGCCTCGGAGAGCAGGACCAACAGCACGACACCGGCCGAGATGAGGCCATAGATCCGTCCCGCCCACCAGCCGACGCTCAGCCTGATCGCCGCGCCGAAATAGGAGATGAGGATGATCTCGCTTAGCAGCGTCACGAGCAGGACCATCAGCCAAAGGTCGAGGGTCGTGCGCCTCCGCGCCGCAAGCGCGGCCAGGCCGGCGAGATAGAGTACGATCGCGGCAGCGGGCACATAGGTCCAGAGTCGGGCCACGCTGCGCGCATCGGCCATGAAGGGAGGCAGCTTCGCAGCATTGGTCACGATCAGCAGGCTGCAGGCAAGGGCTGCGATGAGGGTGCCGAAGATGGTACCGACGAGGACGCGCGCGGTGGCGCCGGGCCAGGGGCGCCGGCCGAGCAGCGCGTAGGCGATGACGAAGAGCGGGAAGCTCAGGCGGCGCAGGGCGGCGATCGTTGCGGTGGCCTGCAGGTTCGGCTCCGGCGCGAGCGCCGTGAAGACGCCGGGAAAGGTCAGCGCCCAGGGAATCGCGAGCAGGGCCGAGAACAGGAAGCCGGCCGCGAGAAGCAGGATCGCCCGGGAGCGCTGGACGGCGAACTGCGCGAAGAGCAGTGCCGCCGCGATCAGCTCGATGATGAAGATCGCCGCGGCGTAGGCGGCGACGAAAGGCTCGGTGCCGATCGTGGGTTGACGCGCATAGGGTATGGTCACCACCAGCACGCCGATCAGCAGCGCGATCAGGCCGCCGGCCAGGAGATTCTGGCGCGGCGTCGGCGGGGACGCCAACGGCGAGCGCTCGGCTTGTGCTGTCATCAGCCCTGCCCTTCGTGCCTGCCCCGCAGATCCTTTCGTCGACTGCGAAGCCTTCGCGGTTCCGGGACCCCTCCGCGATACAGCACCGAAAGATGGGCGCAAACAGCTCCGGCGCAGGATGCGGATTCTCCCAAGCTGCTCGGCGCAAGCAAAAGCAGAAATGCGTCGACTCTAAACTTATGAAAGAGCAAGAGTTCCAGCTTTGCAGGTGCTTGGAGGCGCAATGGCGCGGTCTACGGGAAACCGGAGATGCGCTCGCTAAGCATTGAAATCGCTTGTCTTTTTCACTCGCTGGACCGCTCCTTTGTAGATGTCTTTGTAGCGACTGGCAAGCCTCCTCTTTCCCCTACGGCCCGGCGCTTCTAGAATAGATCTCGCGGAAGCTAGGGAGCTATTATGTCCGACGGATCGCAGGCGGAACATTTTGACAAATGGACACGCTATCTCAAAGAAACACGCGCGGCTGCGGAGCCGTGGGAGAAATCCGCGTTAGAGTATCAGAAGTTTGCGGTCGAGTATTCTAAGCTCCTTGTAACGAACCTCTATGTGCTGAACGCGGGCGGGCTAATCTCGCTACCGGCGCTGTCGGCGTTTCTCGGCGTGAACGCTCTGGCTAGGAACGAACGTATGTTTATCCTCGGATGGACGGTTTCGGGCTTCATACTTGGACTTGTTCTAGCGGCCCTCTGCTCGCTCTTCGTATACTTTAACTTTCAAACACACGCGGAACTTGCTCGATTTCAAGGTGAGCAGGATAAGTACGGCGTCGGTATCGTGCTCGGAGTGGTAGGGCAGGATAAGGACGAGAGGGCAAAGGTGCAGGGCTAACTCGCTGTGGAGGTTGCCAAGCTAGGCCGATCGGTCAATCGCACGTTTCGCTTAGCGCATCTCTGTGGATGGCTATCACTGACCGCCTTTCTCGCTTCTGCCGGCTGGCTGGCGACGAACCTGCGATGATGCGTTAACCGCAACTCCTGTCTCGCCGCAAATGAACCTCCATCCCCTTTTCACCCCTCCCTCTTCGGCCCCGTAGCCGGACTACAACCGAGGAGAGAGTTTCCCTGCGTCAGCACTTGTGATTAGCAAGACGCGCGGTATCATCGCCCCATGGCAAGATGCACAGCACCAGTGAACGGTCATCGATCAGCGGCAGCCGCAGCGGATTGTCCCGCGTGTGGTGGCCGCTACGGACGCTTCCGAAGCTACGGCAGCTACGGGTCTTACCCATCGCGATCCGACTAGGGCGGGTCTGGGAGCAGTGGGATTAGTCGGCCGAGCGGCGGCGGCGGGTCCGGAGGGAGCACAAGGCCGCGCTGGTCGCGAGCTGGTTCGTCGGTCATTTACACGCCGGCCGAGGTGCGAACGCTCACTCCTTTTCGCGAAAGCATCGAGAAGCGCCCGCCCCTTCCCGATCTTAGGGACATATTTCTTTGTCACGCTTGGGACGACAGAGGAGGAGCCGCGAAAGACCTACATGACCTGCTAGAAGCACGCGGCGTCAAAGTCTGGTTTAGCGAGAAGGACGTTGTCCTGGGTTCTTCGCTGCTTCGTGAGATCGACAAGGGGCTTGCGAAATCACGCGTTGGCATCGTTTTGGTCACGCCTGCACTGCTTAGAAGGCTCCAGCAGGAGGGTATCGCTGACAAGGAGCTTTCGGTTCTTCTAGCGCGTGACCTACTGGTTCCTATCGTACACAACACGACGTACGATGCCCTGCGCGAAGTCAGCCCTATGCTCGCCTCGCGAAGCGGCCTGAGCACTGCGGAAGGGCCGATGGCGAACGTAGCGGCCAAGCTCGCTGAACTTGTCGCGCCCTAGTTTGACAGCGAAAGACAACGGCGAGCGCTACTGCATCATTCGCCTTGCTTGCTCCGCTTCGTCGTCAATCTCCTCAAGCCTCTTCTGCAAACGCCGCCGTATGCCTGCCATCTCCCTGTTCGCGGCCTCTACGGCCTCTGCTTGGGCCAATAGCCGGCACCCTTCCGGTGACAGCAGCCTGGCCGCGCGAAGAGCTGTGAGCTGCGCCTGAATATGAGCAATAGTGGCCGGATCGTCCTCGGCCTCTGGTATCTTGAGGTCGCCAGTCATAGGGCGCCTCCGACCACTTCGGATACTGCCCTAGCCTCGCCCTTCGTTCCGGCCGTTTTGGCCGTACCCCTCACCCGAGGAACGGGCATCTCGGCTGGAGGGGGCCGATAGTTACCGAACCTAGGGCCGGCAACGTCATTCTCGATCACGGTGAGCTGGGCGGCTGCCTTGATCGTGGAACGTAATGCGATGCCCGCCTCGCGGATATGGCTCATAGTGAGGATCGCATCGGCTTCATGACCGCGTTCCGTAAGGACACGAGCGGCGGAGAGGAACGGGGTTCGTGAGGTCGTGAGAACTTCTTCGCCAAGGCGGGCCTCGTAGAGCTGCCCTTTCGGCTTGATCGTGATGTGTATGGTGTCGGGACGCATTCTTACCCTTGAATGAAAAAAAGCCCCGCCAAGCGAATGCTCAGCGGGGCCGTGAAGGTGCAGTGCGACTGCACCGTGGTGAGTGTTGAGATGGTGCAGCGACTGCACCTTACTGCCGGCGATATTCCGGCAGCTTGATTTGAGCGCCCTTGCGCCTCGCTTCATCAAACGCGAAGTGCAGCGCCGGGACTTCCTGCCGAAGCTCGGCCTTTGCCCGGTCGCGGTACGCCTGCACGATGGTGCGGATGGAGTCGATGCGGGAGCCGTTGCGGTCGTAGTCGCCGTCCGACAGGCCGTTCCGGTAGGTGTCCGACTGGACGAACTCGGAGAGGAACTCCTTGAGCGTCTTGCCATTCACCTGAACGGTCCCCGTCAGTTCCCGGTAGCGGTCGCTGGCGGTGCGCCCCGTGACAGGGCTGCGGTAGTCGGGCGCCGTCAGGTCCACGCCGTCGAGCTTGTCGGGGCTGATCTTGATGCCCGAGTTGTGGAGCATCATCTGCCGGGCCAGCTCGTCGTAAACGTCCCGCTGCGGGGTCCGCTTCCACTCCTCCGTCAACGGCTGAGCGCCGCCGGGATGGACCGTCTGCGTAACCGGGCTGATCCAGTCGGGGCCGAGTGCGGGCGGGATGTACTGCGGCTCTCCGAAGATGTTGCGCTGGGGGTCCAGCGTCTCGGAATAACCGGGCATCTTGCGCCGCATGGCGTCCACGACGGAACGCGCTTCGCGCATCTGCGGATCGCTTCCGATCTGCTGAATGGCGGACGGCACGAAGCCGGCGGCAAGCTGTTTGAGAAACTGCTTCGACTTCCTCTCCGGCTCCGTAAGGGCGCCAAGAGCGGACACGAGACCGGACAGGTAGGACTTGTTGTTCAGGTTCTTAGCGAGGGCCGTGACAACCATCGTCGCCCGCTCCTCTCCATCCTTTTCAGGCCAAGCCCCGATTGTCTCGACGTAATCGGCGGCAAGGCCGAAGAACATCCCGAACGGGTCGAAGCGGTTGTAGGAGGTGTACGTGACGGTGCCGTCCTCGGCCGTGTGCCGGATCGAATAGGGCCGCCAGCCGGTCTGCTCCAGCGCCTTGCGAACCGTGGGGTCCACAGGGCCTCCGCCGGTGATGGTGCCCTCCATCGCGTGGGAGGCCGCAGCGCCCCACAGGACACCGCCCGTCAGGAGCTGGGCCTGCGCCCGCATCTGGGCCTGCTGGCCGTTCCTGCCCATGATGTCGTTGGCGTACTGCTGCCGGAGCATGTTGAGGCCGGGTGTATGGTTCCAAACCTGACGCATGATGTTGGTGGGGGTGCGGACGAACGGCATAATAAGGCGCAATCCGGGATGAGCCGCCGTCGCGCCTTGCATGGTTTCGCCTATGGTCCTGTTGCCGCTCTTTGTTTGGGCAGACAGGTCTTGCGTGAAGGTCGTTTCCCGCGCGAGCGAGAGGGCCTCGACATTCTTCGCGCTGCCGTTCAGGTCAATGGAGTCGTCCAGGCGCTTGGCGACGTGCGCCGCAGCCGCCTTCGGATCACGCCACATCCCCTCAGTGGCCACCTCGCGCCACGCCTGCGCCCGGACTGCCGAGCGGTAGGTGAGCTGCTTGAAGAACTCGTCTTCGGCGGTGAGGAGGCGGGACGGCAGCCGAGCCACATTCCCGAGCCCGTTCACGGTCATGCCGATGACAGGATCGGAGATGCCGTAGTTGAGCGCGGAGATTTCCGCACGGTGCTCCACGGTGCCCCTGCCGGGATCTAGGATCGGGTCGCCCTTCTTGAACGCCTTGTAAGCGAGGGAGACCGCGTCCTTGAACTCGGCCGCGTAGCCCGCGAACGTCAGGGCACCCTCCATGAACTCCGCCCTGCCCTGCGGGCTGTCGAAGTGCAGTGCTCCGGCGATGATGCGCTCGCTCGGGATGAAGGCCGCGTTGACGGCATTCGAGAGGATGTTGACGAGGTGCGTCTTGGGGCCCGACAGAATGGAGTTGATCCAGTATTCGTTGACGGACCCGAGCACCTTGTTGAGGAGGCCGCCTCGGGTTTCCTGAAGGTTGCCCTTCACGTTCTCCGCGTTGGTCGCGATGCGCCGGGCCACCTTCTGCATCGCCCGCTCGCCGCCCGCGAAGATGTCGTCCACGTTGGTGGGGAGGACGCCCTTGCGGACATCCGCCGTCAGCTTCATGGCGTTCATGGTGCGGGCGAAGTTGGTCTGGATGCCCTTGTACATGAGCTGCATGTTGGCCATCAGCTCGTAGTGCTTGGCGAAGTCGGCGTAGGCTTCGGCCCGCGAACCGTACTTCCCGATGCCCCCGAAAGGGTTGGCAACGACATTGCTGATCTGCACGAGGCGGTCATTCACGGTCACGAGCATGTCCCGGTAGAGCTTCAGCTCGGCGTCCGCGTGGAAGGTCTCCTTGTGGATCGCCTGCATACGCTGAACGAGGAGGCGCGGGTCATCCCCGATCAGGTCCGCCAGCGCGTCGGCGTTGCGCTCGACGTTGGCCCACGAGCGGACGCCCTCGGCGTTACCGCCCACGGCCTTGGCCGCCTGCTCCCGGTAGACCACGCGCAAGGCTGACATCGTGGCGTTGATGTCCTCGGCGCTCTCCATCAGGTCCGTTCGGATGCCGGAGATGTTACGCCCCTGCCCCCACGTCTTCTCGTTGATGGACGCCTCGGCAATCTGCCGCAGCTCGTCGTCGCCCACCTCCACCAGCTTCTTCGCCGGCTTGAACTCGGCGTTGTCGGCCGTGGGCTTCTTAGGCGGAATGTCCGCCGCCATGTCACCCGGCTTCACGTCCCCGTGGGCATCCCCGAAGGTTTCCCTCGGGCTGTCCGGCCGGGGCCCGCCGCCCTCCAGATTGAGGCTCGCCTGCTCGGGCTCCTTCGGTGCAGTCGCTGCACCTTCGCCCTCGGCCGCCTTGGCTTCAGCCTTGGCCTCCGCCTCGGGCATGTCGCGGATCGGCGCATCGTCAACCTTCACGCCCGCCTTCTCGGCATCGTTGAGGGCCTTCAAGGCGCCATCCATGTCCCCTGCCCGCTTGAGCTTGATGGCACGGATACCGTGCAACATGCTGTCCACGAGGCCGCCGAGAGCGAGGCCCTCAAGGGCGTTCTTCAGCCGGCCCTCCGCCTTCCCGTCTTCCGGGCTGGCCGAGAGGTATTCCGTCACGGGGTTCTGAAGGGTCGGGAACTGCTCGATCAGGTTCGAGAACCGCTCCTCGTGGGGATCGAACGCGGTCGCGTCGGCAATCGCGCCCTTGATAGCGCCCTGCACAACTGCGCCGCCCATGGTTGCGGCCTTCGCCACGCCCACAGCCTCCAGCGCCTTGCCGCCGACGACGAAGCCGGTAAGGAACTGCGACACGCCGCCTACGAGGGTTCCCGTCACGGACTGCGGCTTGTCCGGCATCCACCCTTCAGAGAACTTCAGGGCGTTGGTCTGGGGCGCCTCGCGGCCGAGAATGAGCTTGTCGAGATCGATGACGTTCTTGTTCAGCCAGCTCGCGATGTCGAACGTGGTATCGGACATGGCGTTGATGCCCTGCTGGGCGCCACGAAGGACTTGAGGGACCGCCTCCGTCGCGCCCGTTCCGACATCGGATGCGACCGCCCCCACCGTGGAGGAGGCACGCTCCAGCCACGAGGGGTCCGTCTCTTCCATCGCAAGGAAACTCTGCCGGAGCGCCTCCGCTTGCTGAAGTTCTTCCGGCGTCAAATCTGCCATTGTTGATTGCCTTGGTTGGGGAAATGAAAAACCCCGCCAAGCGGGTGCTTAGCGGGGCGGGCAATGGGTGCAGTCGCTATTGCGAAGATAGCGCCTGCATCAGCGGGCGGAGTACGGTTCCGCTGGGGTCTTTAGCGACAACCTTACCGTTGACCTTGACGCAATGAACGCCGGTCTGAAGTCGTTCAACGGTTACTATCTTGCCGTCTTCGGAACTGGCGGATGCGTCGGGCGCCCCACTGACTGCGATGAGGTGGTTGTACATTGTTTTTCCTGTTTGATGGATGCTGACCGCGAGTGCAGTGACTGCACCGGCGGCATCATTTGAATGTGAATGCTTGTTTGACGCTCTGGCCCGACCACGAAGCATAGTTGGACATACCCGTGGTGACGGCTCCGACGACGTTCGCCACCATCGCGCCCCTATTCGGGCCCGCTACGGGAGCCGCTGGCTGGACCGGAGAAACAGGTGAAGGCGGCTGGATCGGGGCCATTGGCTGGAACGTCTGGATCGGCAGATTGTAGAGCTGCTGGTCCGCGCTCGCCTTCAGCCCGAGAGCTTCAAGATTGAGCTGCCGCGCGGTGGCGGAGCGGTTGAGTTGGAGGATCGTCTCGTTGTCGCCTCCCTCTCGGGAGATGTCATTGAGGAGCTGCTCTACGCTGGAGCCTTCCACCCCTCGGGCATCTGCGGAGACACGCGCCTTCGCCTGTGCGGCGACGACGGATTTCTCGTTAGAGACCGACTGAAAGGTGGTGGCCATGTTCTCTTCGACGGCCCGCTGAAGCAGGGTCGCGTACTGCGCGAAGAGGTTCTTCTGGATGGACTCGGACGCCTTCGTGACGACGCGGTCCTGTCGCTGGAACTCGCTACGCTGATATTCGAGCTGCTTGTGCCCGTGGTCCACCTCCTGCTGGTAGACAACGTTCTGATACTGGATCAGCTCGGCCCGGTACTTCTCCTGCTGGGCCTCAACCTTGGCGTTGTAAGCTCGCTGCTCCCACGCCTGCTTGTTCTGGGCGCCGAAGCCGATCACCTGTCCAGCGATGCTCGCGCCGGTCGAGATGATCGCAGCGGCTGCGGCTACGCACATTAGCGGTCCCCCTCAAGTGAACGGCAGATATTGCGTAGCGCTGCGGCGAGAGGCTGCGTTTTGGTAGACTCACGCATGCTCGCGAGCCGGTTACGCTCAGCCCGCTTTTCGTGAGACCGAAGGCGCCGCTCCTCCTCTTCTGTCGTCCGGCTAACGTGAACGTATGCCTGATGCGTCGTATCCCAAACGACTAGGCCGCGCCGCCGCGCCTGACCAAGCGACAACATCACCCTATCGAAACCAAATGGCCTCTTCTCGGCGTGGTCGCTAATGTCCCAGAATGTCCTTTCCAATGTCCTCGCCGGAGCGCCTGCCGACTGCACGCGGGACAGCGGATGGGGTCGATATGGAGGCAGCGGCGGGAGGGGAACGCGTAGAGGTGCAGTCACTCCACCGACATGCTTGGCATTCATCAGCGAAGCCTCACGATGCCTTGAGACACCGCCATGCGCCACGGCATCTCGCCCATGCCGGGGACCTTCAGCAGAACCCTACCGCCCGACAGGCGGGCCGTGATGTTGGAACCGAAGTTGGCCGTGAGGATGCGCTCGGGGTCGATGGTATCGAGGGTCTCGAAATACATCTGGGCCAAACCACGATAACCTTCCACGCTGCCATGGGTGAGATGCTGAGCGCGGGCCTTCTTGAGGGCCTCGGGCTTGGCCTGCTTGGCCCAAGCGTCGAAACCGTCGATGTCATCGATACCGAAGCGAGCGACACTCTTCATTCGCTGGTCGTCCAGGGCATCGGCGTAGGCGGCGAGATTGTCTCGGGCCTGATCGGGCGTGATCATGAGGTGACTGGCGATCCGATTGACCGCCGCATCAGTCAGGGTCCCCCGTTCAAGATAATCGGAATACGCGCCCGCCAGTTCTGTACCCGGCACGCGGTCCCGAAGGACAGATTGGAAGGTGAAGGCGGAGCGGGCCAGAGGCGCCGGAGCAACACCGGGATCGTCCACCGGCGCGGCATGTGCCTTCGTTGCGCCCGGATTGATCCCGAGGAACTGTTCCTGCGTCTTCCCGGTCTCGGCGCCCCGTTCGACCAAGGCCCCTGTAGCGGGGTGGCGATGTAGAATGCCAAGCTGGATAGCGTTGGCCACGGTGGTCTGGACTCCCATGACGGTGACGATGTCGCCCGGCCCAGCATTGAAGGGGTCAACGGGACGCCCTGAACGGGTCTGAAGCGTCTCGATAGGCGAGCCGACAGAGGGGTCAACAAAGGTGCCGGAATGGACCGCACCGCCGCCGATGGTGGTTGTTGCGGCGACGGACTGACCCTGTGGGATAATGGGCGACGGTTCGATCGCGAACTGAGAGTAGTGTGTAGCTGTCATGATGGTAGCTGCTAAAGGGGCCTGTGACGGCCCGTGAAGGTGTGTCGGGGATAGCGCCGGATCGGCTTGGCGATCAGGTTGTCCCGGCGAAGGTCGAGATTGTTGCCGTTGCGGGTATGGACCCGGTGCCCGGCAGGGGAGTTAAGCAGGAGGCGAGCGACTGTCCGTGTGCTGCCACTGCGGGAGCCGACGACAACAGACCGCCCATTCCAGCACCATGAGCCTGAAATCCCACGGGCAATCAGGCTGTCATAGTCCTCGGCATAGATCATGACGGAGACGCCGACATTCGGGAGCGGTACGCGATAGACGTAACGGCCCCTGTCATCGGTCCCCGGAAGGGGTGTACGATCAGGGGTAGGAGTGGGCATGAGGGGTTACTTGGCTTTCTCTTTATCTCACTGATGAAGGACAGATGGTAAAAGGCAGACACCCCGCATCAGCGGTCATCGCTGGCTCGGCTGTCCTCTGGAGTTAAGGTGGCGGGTAATGGGGATGGGACGTCCGTCGACCCGTCGTCGGGCTTCCAACATCCGGCCGCCACATCAAAACCTAAGTGAGATGTTGAATGGGGATGTATGTGATGTGGGAGAGTTAGGGGAACACTAGAGTGAAACCTCATAGTTCCCCTTAATATAACCCTAGATACATGATCCGGGGCATAGGGATTGGGGTCTCTCCTTAAGGTGGCGGGTAAATAAGTGCAGTCTCACTGCACCCGCTCAGCCTCAAAGAAACCCGGTTATCTCCTCCACGAAAGCCTTTCCGGCTGCCGTGAGGTGCAGCTCGCTCAGCCTTCGGTCTTGCAGCATCGTGCTTGCGCGGACGAGGCCCCGCCCCTTGCGTTCTCCCAGCGAGTCCACATGGCGGGAGATGCACGATTTGCTCAGCCCGGTCTCAACGCACACGGCGCTCTGGTTGATGCCGGGATGCCGGGCAACCGTCAGGAGCACGTGCGCCTCTAGAAGCGACATCTCCGGGGTGAGTTGCCGCAGTTCGCGGACAAGGCGCACGGCCTTGGTGATGGATGTTGATTGCTGCATGTTGCCTATAACGAAGTTAGGCGGCCCGCTGCGGTGCAGTCTCACTGCACCAAGCGAAGCACGCCGGTAAAAACAAAAAGGAGCCCGCAAGGGGCTCCCGGTGACGATGCTAGGGGTGTGGCTGGCGCACTGTTCATCCCGCCCGCAAAGATCGCGGGAGGAATGATGCCAGCATGGCGAGCGGCGCGAGGATCGGAAGTGCAATGGCGCGATCCGCAACCAGCTCCCACCGGCCGAGCCAAGCCGTCGCTCCCAATCCGTCTACATCGGCGCCGACGCCGTGATTGGTCGTCCAGCGGCCGGCAGTGGCGCCGCCGAGCAGAGGAAGCGAGATGGCGCCGAAGCGGGAAAGGCGGGTGGTCATGAGGTATCCCCGGAGGCCGGCGGGCAGATGATTTCGCCCGGCGAATGAAGCGGCCTGCGGATGTCATGCCTTGGCGGAGTCTGGGCCGTCCAATGACACTTTTGACTCGATTTGGCCGGATCGAGTCATGGCGCTGATGGGTTGTCTTATGGAGAATATCTCCATTGCGGGACACGCTGCCGAGCGCCGCCAGTGGCGGGCAGCTAGGGTAGTAGCGGGGGGAGACGTAACGGGCCTGTAGGGTGGACACCCCGCCACGGGAAAGGGCCGCTCAAAGGCACATGAATGCCCCGGCGGCCCTCTCTCTTACGGTGGCAGATAATGTCCAGGCGGGCTCAACCGCGCAGAGGCTGGATTGCGTCCAGCTCGGCAGGCGACCGCCCCGTCAATGTTGATAGGATGCGATAGACGCTTGCCCGACCTATGCCGAGGCGCCCCGCGATCTCAGTCGCACCCATCCCCTGATAGTGAAGCTCAGCCACATCGGAAGCCTTCGCGCGGGCAGTCGGCGCCCGGCCCTTATATTTGCCGGCAGCCTTCGCCGCCGCGATCCCGGCTCGCTGGCGTTCCAACATCAGGTCGCGCTCAAACTCTGCCATGCCGGCCAGCACCGTGAGCGTGAGCTTCCCGGTTGGGGCCGTCGTGTCGATGCCGAGCGAGACAATGCGGACTTCGCAGCCCTTCGCCTGCACAGACTTTACGGTCGAAAGCAGGTCGATGGCAGAGCGTGCTATGCGATCCGGCTTGGTCACAACGAGCACATCGCCCGGCCGGACAAAGTCGATAGCCTCGCGGAGCTTGGGCCGCTCGTTATCAACGCCTGATCCATGCTCCTCAAAGATGCGCTCGCAGCCGAGACGCGACAGCTCGGCCACCTGATCGGCCAAGCCTGCGGTTTGTTCTGCCGTTGACGTTCTCGCGTAGCCGACAAGCACCTGCACCTCCATTGTCTCAATAGGCTCATTAATGTTGAGCAAAGGATGTCTCAAAAATCAAGCGCCATTTGTATGAGACTACTGAGGGAGTCGCATGAGACGCCTCGCACGGGCCTGCCCTGTGAGACGTCGCCGTGCCCTTCACCGGAGCCCCTTAACGTTTCCCTAGCCGGCCAACACTGGAGGCCCAACCGGGGCATGGGGGGATTTTCGGGCCAGCCTCCCCGTGAGAACCCTCTCGGATTTTAGCGCCGGATATCCGGATCAGCGGCGCCATTTCAAAGTTCCTGTGCACACCGCAAAGCGGTGCTGATGAACTCACGACAAAGGTGCCGTAGCTTCGGCACATGCAGTTCCTGTCCACCATCGAAGTCAAAGACTGGCTCATGATCTCCGCGACGATCTTGGGGCCGATCCTTGCAGTACAGGCACAAAAAGCCATCGAGCGATGGAGGTCGCGTAGAGAGGCGAAACTCCGCATTTTCTATGTGCTTATGGCCAATCGAGCGACACAGCTCGCTCCTGAGCATGTCCACGCATTAAACCAGATAGATCTTGAGTTTTTGCCCGCCCCTTTTTGGTTGGCGCCATGGCAATACAATAAAGACAAAGCCGTAACCTCGGCCTGGGCGCTTTATTCGCAAACGCTCAATAAGGACACAACAAATATAACTGAAGCTGAGTTCGTCTCTTGGCGCGATCGATGCAATGATCTTTTCTATGATTTGCTTCACAAGATTTCATTGAACCTCGGCTTTCATTTCGACAGAGCCCAGCTTTCCAAAGGCGCCTATCATCCGACCGGCCATTGGCACCGTGAACGCCTGCAAAACATGGTTCTTGAAGGGGCGGCGAAGGTCCTTTGGGGTGAGCAGGAGCTGAAGATGGCTGTTACCGCCCTCCCCGAGGCACCGGAGGCTGCGCCACACCTAGCGCGTCCGACCCGGACTAAGCCCGAGCGCGATAAGGCATAGTTTGAGTGCCGGCATCGAACCCAAGGCAGGAGGGGCGCTCTTGCGGCTACACCGGCTTCGCTGTCTTCTCCAGCGAATACCGGGGAAACCGCTTCATCTCCGCAGCCAAGTCCTCAACTGTCGGCGTCTCGTAGTCGTCCCCAACGTCACTCGATGAGTGCCCGCACATGCCGAACCGGATGCGCCTCTCTATCTTCGCCCGCGCCGCCTGCCGCTTGAACGTGTGCCGCCAAGCGTGGTTCGGGGAGATACCGGGGTCATTGACTCCAAGGTCGCGGACCCAATCTGCCAGCTTCTCTCGGGATTTCACCCAAGGGGCCTTTTTGGGGTCCGTAACGTCTACCGTCTTCGCCCGCTGAGCGGCCGGATCGTAGAACAGAGGGCCGCTGCCGGCTTTCCTGACGAAGTCAACGAAGCCCTGCTCAATCAGATGCTCATGCAGCGGGACGGTGCGGGCCTTGCCGCCCTTCACGGCGCCGGCCTCGGGCGTGATCTTGACGAGCCAATACCCATCCTTGTGCCGCGTCAGGTCGCCCCCTCGAAGTTGCGTCATCTCGCCGGGGCGGCTGCCTGTATAGGCGCAGAGCCACGGGACCCACCGCCGAGCGGCAGCGTTGTAGTGCGCCATCTGAGCGGGAGGCTTGGCCAAGGTGCCCCGGAGAATGGTCTTCCACTCCTCTTCCGTGAACTCCCTCTCACGAACTTTTGGGGCAGCCTTCGGGACAGCGACACGGACGCCATCAAATGGGTTTGCGGCGATCTTTTTGTTATCCAGCGCCCAACCGAATACGACACGCGCCGACCGTAGCCAGATGCCGTTGACGACGACAGCCGACCGCTCGGGGGTCACAAGCGTTCCCTTCCAATCAAGCACGTCCTCAGCGCTGATCTCCGCGATATCACGCCCCGTGAAGCGGGCATCCAATGCTTTGAAGACCGCCCGCCAGCGGTTGACCGTCGATGCCGCCGGCCTCCGCTCCTTCACCCATGCCTCAAAGACCGTCCAGCATGTCATGCCGGCCGAGGCGCGGGACTTGAACTCTGGGAACTTCGCTTCTCGTTTGCTGGGCGAATAATCGCCCTGGCTGCGGCGACGCAGGGCAGCAAGGGCAGCACTGTATTCCGGCTCTAGCGCACCAAGGAAGCGCTCCATTCCCTCCGCGTTGAGCGCAAGGTTCTTCGCGGCGAGGAACGTGGACACCCGCGCCAGCTCCATCAGCACGCTCCGCAAGTGACGGCGGACGTTAGGATGGTCCTGCAAAGACTCCTCACCCGCTTCCTCGGCCCCGGCAAAGCGCGTCCGGGCGTCCTCCCATTGGCTATGCTCAATGTCCCAATCGTCAGCCCTCCCCGGCTCCTCTTCGTGCCGGGAGATGAACCAGCCGTACCACTGACCTGCCAATCCGTGGGCTTCGCGGAAGGACAACGAGACGCCGCCGCCTGTCGCCTGCGCCATGAGGCGTTCGATACGCGACGTGATTTCAGCGTCCCAATCGCGCAGCTCAATCTTAGCCTGCCCCATAGGCAGAGATGCGGGCCGCCTAAAGCGCTCCTCTTGGGAGACGCCGAACGCTGCCTTGTAGGCCGCTCTTACCGACTCAGGGATACCTTTGCGGGCGAACCAATCGCCGTTTTTAGCGCGGGTTAGGGAAGTCATCGCAACAGCCATTTGTAGCGCCCTTTGTAGCGGAAGGGCGAGCGGAAGCCATTGGAGACCAATAACTTCTTTCAGATCAAGCGCTTAAATGCTGTGGTGGCGCGGTCTACGGGAATCGAACCCGTCTTCCCAGCGTGAAAGGCTGGTGTCCTAACCGATAGACGAAGACCGCTTTGCCGCGAACCGGTGCGGTTCGTGCCGAAGCGGGGCGAGGTATAGTGGCAGGCCTGCCGCTCCGCAAGCACCCGTTCACAAGAAAATAGCCGGCGGCGCGTCAGACCGGCCGGGCGAGATCGAGGATGCGCAATTCCGCCGTCTCCCGGCCGCCCCAGCGATTCAGCGAGAGCGTCGCCGCGAGATGCACCATCTCGCCGCGCGCGGCGAACAGGGCCTGGCCGAGCGGCTCCTGCGCCGCCCGGAAAGCGATTCCCCCGATGCTGGCGCCGTCGCCCGAGCGCAGCTTGATGCGGACATGGCCGCCGGAGCCGATCTCGATCGCATCGGTCAGGCGATGCGCCGGGAAGACGAAGACCGGCTCGGGACTGCCCGAACCGAAAGGACCGGCCTTGTCGATCTCGGCGAGGAGACGCGGCGTGGCACCACCGGCGCTCAGCGCGGCATCGACGAGCAGCGCCTCGGCATCGCCGGCCGCATCGACCTCGCGCTGCAAATGCGTGTTGAGAAAGGCATGGAAAGCGTCGGCTTGGCCGGCCGCGAGCGTCACGCCGGCCGCCATCGCATGTCCCCCGCCCTTGACCGCATGGCCGGCCTCGACGGCGGCGCGCACGGCGCGGCCGAGATCGACGCCTGCGATCGAGCGGCCGGAGCCGGTCGCGCCGCCCTCCCCGTTCAGCGCCAGCGCGAAAGCCGGGCGGCGGAAACGCTCCTTCAACCGGGCCGCGACCAGCCCGACGATGCCGGGGTGCCAGTCGGCGCTGCCGGCGAGCAGGACCGGCAGCTCGGCCATGCCGGCGAGCTCATGCTCGGCCTGCGAGACCGCCTCCAGCACCGCGAGACGCTCGATCTCCTGCCGCTCCTGATTGAGGCGGTTGAGCTCGGCCGCGATGCTGCGCGCCTCGACCTCGTCATCGGTCAGGAGCAGGCGCGCGCCGAGCGCGGCATCGCCGATGCGCCCCCCGGCATTGATGCGCGGGCCGAGCAGGAAGCCGAGATGCCAGGGCTGGATCGGCCCGTCGAGACCGGAGACGTCCATCAGCGCGGCAAGGCCGGGCCGGGCGCGGCTGCGCATCATCGCCAACCCCTGCCGGACGAAGGCACGGTTGAGCCCCTGCAAGGGCACGACATCGGCCACCGTCGCCAGGGCGACGACATCAAGCATCGCCAGCAGGTCAGGCTCGCTGCCGCGCGCGACCCAATGGCCCTGCCGGCGCAGCGTCCGGCTGGTCGCGACCAGCGCAAGGAAAACGACGCCAGCGGCGCAGAGATGGCCGAGGCCCGAGAGATCGTCCTGCCGGTTCGGGTTGACCAACGCCTCGACCGCCGGCAGCCGCTCCGGCGCCTGATGGTGGTCGAGCACCACGACATCCAGGCCGAGCCGGCGCGCCTCCGCCAAAGGTTCCTCGCTGGTCGTGCCGCAATCGACGGTGACGAGCAGGGTCGCGCCCTCGCCCGCCAGCATGCGGATCGCCTCGCTATTGGGGCCGTAGCCCTCGATCAGGCGATCGGGGATATGGATGCGCGGGCGGGCACCGGCCTGGGTCAGGAATCCGGCCAGCAGAGCCGAGGAGCAGGCGCCGTCGACGTCGTAGTCGCCGAAAATGGCGACGCGCTCGCCTTTGATGCCGGCCTGTGCCAGGCGGGCGGCGGCGGCTTCCATGTCGGTGAGGACGGCGGGGTCGGGCAGCAGGTCGCGCAGCTTCGGTTCGAGGAAGAGCGCGGCCTCCGCGGGCTCGACGCCGCGCGAGGCGAGCAGGCGCGAGAGGATGTCGGAGAGCCCCTCGCGCTGGGAAAGTGCCTCGGCCCGGCCGAGGCCTGCCGTATCGAGGCGATCGCGCCAGGGACGGCCGAGGGCCGAACGGCTCACGCCGAGGAAAACACGGGACTGCTGCACCAGACTCATCGTGCCAACGGCGTCGCCCATAGCGGGCGCAAGGTCAACAAGCGTCGCACTTGCAGCGTGGGCGCGGTCGGATAGGCAAGCCGTTGTAACGCCGTCATGCTCGGGCTTGACCCGAGCATCTCGTGACGATGGAGGCTGCGGCGCCTCTTCCGGCCTGAGATTCTCGGGTCAAGCCCGAGAATGACGGCTGGACAGCGGGCTCTGCTCAGTCGAGCTGGAACTTCGAGAGTTCGCGGTGCTCGCCGTAGATGCGGCGGACCGTGCCGGTGATCGAGCGATAGACCAGCGTCTCGGTCTCGATCACGTCCTTGCCGAAGCGCACGCCCGAGAGCATGCCGCCATCGGTGACGCCGGTGGCGCAGACGATGACGTCGCCGGAGGCCATTTCCGACATGTCGTATTTCTTGTTGGGGTCCTTGACGCCCATGCCGGCCGCACGCACGCGCTTCTCCTCGGTGTCGAGGATGAGGCGGCCCTGCATCTGGCCGCCGACGCAGCGCAGAGCGGCAGCCGCGAGAACGCCTTCCGGCGCACCGCCGATGCCGAGATAGAGGTCGATGCCGGTCTTCTCGGGCTGGGTGCAGAAGATCACGCCGGCGACATCGCCGTCGGTGATCAGGCGGATCGAGCAGCCGGTCTTGCGGACCTCCTCGATCAGCTTGGCATGGCGCGGGCGGTCCATGATCAGCGTCGAGATCTCGCTCGGCTTCACGCCCTTGGCCTTCGCGAGTGCGGCGATGTTGTCGGCCGGCGAGGCGTCGAGATCGATGATGCCCTGCGGATAGCCGGGGCCGATCGCGATCTTGTCCATGTAGACGTCGGGGGCATAGAGCAGGCTGCCGGCGCCGGCCATCGCCATCACGGCGATCGACCCCGGCATGTCCTTGGCGCAAAGCGTGGTGCCCTCGAGCGGATCGACCGCGATATGCACCTTCGGCCCCTGCTTGTTGCCGACCTTCTCGCCGATGAAGAGCATCGGCGCCTCGTCGCGCTCGCCCTCGCCGATGACGATCTCGCCGTCGATCGGCAGGCGGTTCAGTTCACGGCGCATCGCGTCGACCGCGGCCTGGTCGGCCGCCTTCTCGTTGCCGTGGCCGCGCCAGCGGGCGGCGGAGACGGCCGCGCGCTCGGTGACGCGCACGAGCTCCATCGAGAGATAGCGCTCGATGATCTGGTCGGGGGAGATGCGGAGATCGACGGACATGAAAAGAGTCCCCTTGCAATGAGTTTGGCAGGTATGGCCGGTCAGGCCTGTTCCCGCTCTATGCGGATGACTTGCGGCGGTTCCGCGACATGGCCGTCGGCGGTGACCTTTTCGAGCGCGGCGCGGATGGCGCTCTCGCTGGTGGCATAGGTGATGAGCACGACCGGGACCGGCGCGCCCGAGCGGCCGCCGGGATCGCGGATAGCGGCCTCGGGCGAGCGGCGCTGGACTATGCTCTCCAGCGAGATGTCGGCCTCCGCCATGCGGGTCGCGATCGCCGCGGCGGCACCCGGACGGTCGGCAACGGCGAGGCGGACATAGTAGCCGCCCTCGTGGCGCTGCATCGGGGCGCGCTTGGGCTCTTCCAGGCGCGCGACCGGCAGGCCGAAGGGCAGGCCGGCCGTGCCGCGCGCGACATCGGCGATGTCGGCGACGACGGCCGAGGCCGTGGGGTCGCCGCCGGCGCCCGGGCCGACCAGCGTGATCTCGCGGACCGCGTCCGCATCGACCGAAACGGCGTTGAGCACGCCCATCACCTGCGCGATCGCGGAGGATTTCGGCACCATGGTCGGGTGCACGCGCTGCTCGATGCCGGTCTTGGTGCGCTCGGCCACGCCGAGCAGCTTGATGCGGTAGCCGAGATCGTCAGCCATCTTCAGGTCGAGCGGCGTGATCGTCGAAATGCCTTCGACATGAATCGCTTCGGCGTCGATCTTCGTACCGAAGGCGAGGCTCGTCAGGATCGCGAGCTTATGGGCGGTGTCGAAGCCCTCGACGTCGAAGGTCGGGTCCGCTTCGGCATAGCCGAGGCGCTGGGCGTCCTTCAGGCAGGCCTCGAAGGTCAGGCCCTCCTGCTCCATCCGCGAGAGGATGTAGTTGCAGGTGCCGTTGAGGATGCCGGAGATGCGGCCGACATTGTTGCCGGCCAGCGCCTCGCGCAGCGTCTTCACCACGGGGATGCCGCCGGCCGAAGAGGCCTCGAAGGCGAGCGCCACGCCCTTGCTCTCGGCGAGATCGGCGAGCGCCACGCCATGGGCCGCAAGCAGCGCCTTGTTGGCGGTGACGACATGCTTGCCGGCCGACAGGGCGGCCTCGACGGCCGCCTTGGCGGGGCCGTCCGAGCCGCCGATCAGTTCGACGAAGCAGTCGATCTCGTCCGATTTCGCCAGCGCGACGGGATCGTCGAACCAGGAGAGCCCGCCAACATCGATGCCGCGATCGCGATTGCGGTCGCGCGCCGAGACCGCGGTGACGCGGATCGTACGGCCGCAGCGCGCCGCCAGCGCATTCTCCTGCCGGCGCAGGATGCGCAAGGTGGAGGCGCCGACCGTGCCGAGGCCGGCAAGGCCGATGCGCAGGGGCTGGGAGGCATTCGGGAGGGCAGCGCTGGTCATGGGCGCGGGGTCGCACGCGGCGCGATGCGAGTCAACGAGGAAGCCGCGCCGCGCCCGACGGATGCCCGTGCGGCCGCCGGAGCGCTGCCGAAATGGCGCGCATAGGCGCGTGAGAAGGCCGCGGCGCTGCCGTACCCGACCTGGCGCGCAACCGTCTTGATCATCCCGCCCCGGGCAAGCGCCCGGCGTCCAAGGGCCAGGCGCCAGCCGTTTAGATAGGCAATCGGGGGCGTGCCGACGGTCCCGGCGAACAGCGTCATGAAGCGCGTGCGGGACAGGCCGGCCAGCGCCGCGAGATCGCCGGCCTGCCAGTTTCGCTGCGGCTGCTCATGGATCGCGACGAGAGCGGGATAGATGTTGGGATGCGCGAGACCGGCGAGCAGACCGGCATCGGCCGCGCCTGCCTCGATCGCATGCCGCAGAACCATGAGCAGGATGAGGCGGCCGAGATAGTCGATGGCCAGCGGCGCGCCGCAGCGGCCGGTCTCCAGTTCGGCCATGAAATTCTCGGCAACCGCGGACAGCGCCGTTCCCGCGGCCAGCGGCACCACCAGCGGATCGGGCATGGCCCGCATCAGGGGATTGGCGCTGCCCTCGAAATCGATCCGCGCCGCGGCGCTGACGACGGAAACCACGTCGCGGGCACGGGCGCCGAGTGCGATGGCGGGCACACCGTCGGCGGCGAGACCGATCACCATGTTGGCGGGCTCGTCCCCCGCGGGGCGCAGCGGAACGACCGAAAGCGAGAACAAGCGAAAGAAGACGGACAGCCGGTCGCGCGACGATGCTGAACTTTCAATCATGTTTTCCGGACCATCCATGATCCCAAATCTGACAATCTCCGCTGCACCAGGCAAGAGGAGTTCGCCATGCTTTATCCCCGCCAAGCCGCCCCCACGCTCCGTGTCGACACGGTCGCGCATGGTCCGTTCGATCTCGCGGCCGAGAAGCCCGAGCGGTTCACGCTGGTCTGCTATTATCGCGGCCTGCATTGCCCGATCTGCGCGACCTATCTGAAGGAGCTGGAACGTCTCGTGCCCGATTTCGCCCGGCGCGGGGTCGAGACGATCGCCGTCAGCAGCGACGCGGCGGATCGCGCCCGGCAGATGGCCGACAAGATCGACGCTTCCGGCCTGCGCATCGGCTATGGGCTCGACCTCGCCAGCGCGCGCGAATGGGGGCTGTACGTCTCCGCATCACGCGGCAAGACGTCGATCGGCATCGAGGAGCCCGCCCTGTTCTCGGAGCCGGGCGTCTTCCTCATACGTACCGACGGCACGATCTACTACGCGTCGGTCCAGTCGATGCCCTTCGCGCGACCGGCCTTTTCCGAGTTGCTGCAGGCGCTCGATTTCGCGATCAAGAACGATTACCCGGCGCGCGGCGAATATACCGGCCCGGTCTGATCGACCGCATCGGAGCGCGTCGCCGGCCTCAGCCGAAATGGCAGACGACCTCGGCTGCGACGCGCTTCACCTTGTCATCCTCGAAGCCGAGATAGATGCGCAGCAGATTGGTGCCGAAGGCGGTCGCCTTGATGGTGTGCAGGGCCTCGATCGTCGTTCCTTGCGAAACGGTGCTGTTCTCGACGGCAGGGGTCCAGAACCAGGGTCTGGGCGGATCGATCGTGACTTCCGAGAGGATGCGCTCGGCATCGGCCCGGCCGGTTCCGACCGGGATGTAGCGCAGAACGATGTCCGTCGCGTCGCGGGCGCATTCGCGGCCATTGGTGACGGCCAGAACGTCCGAGACCAGGGCCGAGCGCGTCTGCGGGATGCGCCCCTTCGAATAGTCGTAGGTCGCGACGAGGCAGATCAGCGCGAAGACGGCGAAAGCGACGCCGAGCAGGCGGCCTTTTCGGGACATGGGAGCGAGCCTCGGGCGCGATGCGGAGCGATCCGTCCGCATCGCATCGGTTCCCATGTTTTGCGGGCGCGGTCCAGAGCCAAGGATGTCGCTGCCCCTGATCAGCTCACGCCGTCATCCCGGGTCTACGCTTCGCTCCGCCCGGGATGACCGCCGCCTATTATCTGGAGGCTAAAGGCCGCCCTACCCCGCCTTCGGCATCTGGATGACGTTGTGCAGCGTGGTTTCGGCGCCCTTGAGGAAACGGCCGATATTGCGCGCGGCCTGGCGGATGCGCTGCTCGTTCTCGACGATGGCGATGCGGACGAAGTCGTCGCCATGCTCGCCGAAGCCGATGCCCGGCGCGACCGCGACCTCGGCCTTCTCGATCAGCAGCTTCGAGAATTCCAGCGAGCCGAGATGGCGGAACTTCTCGGGTATCGCGACCCAGGCGAACATCGAGGCCTCCGGTGCCGGAAACTCCCAGCCGGCCTTGCCGAAGCTCTCGACCAGCGCGTCGCGGCGCTTGCGGTAGGTCTCGCGCATCTCGCGGATGCAGTCGTCGGGGCCATTCAGCGCCGCGCTGGCTGCGACCTGGATCGGCGTGAAGGCGCCGTAGTCGAGATAGGATTTCACCCGCGCCAGCGCCGCCAGCAGGCGCTCGTTGCCGACGGCGAAGCCCATGCGCCAGCCGGCCATCGAGAAGGTCTTCGACATCGAGGTGAACTCGACCGCGACATCGATCGCGCCCGGCACCTGCAGCATCGAGGGCGGCGGATTCCTCTCGTCGAAATAGACCTCGGCATAGGCGAGGTCCGAGAGCAGGATCAGATCGTGCTTCTTCGCGAAGGCGACGAGATCCCGGTAGAAATCGAGCGAGGCGACATAGGCCGTCGGATTGGCCGGGTAGCAGGTCACGAGCGCGATCGGCTTCGGCACCGAGTGGGTCATCGCCCGCTCCAGCGCCGGGAACATCGCCGGCGTCGGCTCGGCCGGGACGGAGCGAATCACGCCGCCCGCCATCAGGAAGCCGAAGGCGTGGATCGGGTAGCTCGGATTCGGCACCAGCACGACGTCGCCCGGCCCGGTGATGGCCTGCGCCATGTTGGCGAAGCCCTCCTTCGAGCCCAGCGTCGCGACCACCTGCGTGTCGGGGTTCAGCTTCACGCCGAAGCGGCGCTCGTAATAATTCGCCTGGGCGCGACGCAGGCCCCCGATGCCCTTGGAGGCGGAGTAGCGGTCGGTGCGCGGCTTGCCGGCGGTTTCGACAAGTTTCTCGACGACATGCCTGGGTGCCGGCAGGTCGGGATTGCCCATGCCGAGATCGATGATGTCGACGCCCTTGGCGCGCTCGGCGGCCTTGATCTTGTTGACCTGTTCGAAAACGTAGGGAGGCAGGCGCTTGATACGGTGAAAATCGGTCATCTCGAACAGGTCCTCGGCCGCCCACGGGCGGTGTCATGTTTTCGCCGGGATCACATCCTTGCGTCGAGGGTGCTTAGCATCGCATCTTTCGTCATGACAGAGACAATGACGCAATATTTTGCGATTCGCAGAGCAGGCCTATCGATCCGCGGGGGCGCCACCCTGCCGGCAGCGGGTCCTTGCTCAGTTCTGCGGAATCTTCGCCGGTTCCGGCGGCGGCGTCGCGCCGAGCGCCTTGGCGGTGGTGCCGGCGGCCTCATTGGCCTTCTGCTTGGCATCCAGCGCAGCCTCGATCTTCTTATAGTCCTCGACCGGCTTGCGCGGCGCGGCGCGTGTCACACTCGACCCGACAGGAACGTATTCGAGCTCGGCCGGGCGGGCCTCCCGGACGAAAGCCTTCGATTCCTGCGGGGTTGTCGCCAGGCCCGCAGCCTCGGCAACGCCCTTGAAGCCCTCGTCGCTGCCGCAACCGGCAAGTGCCGCACCGGCCACGACCAGCGCCGGAATCAGGAGCAGCTTCTTCGCGGAGATCTCAGTCGGCATCGTTGCGTCCAGCGGTTGTCGATTTAGCTTGGTAAAGCACACAGGCTGCGTCCTTAATAGGACCAAAATGGAGCGCCATGCGCTATCCTATAACCACAGGGGGGAAAGGGCTGCACATGAGCGGAAAGAGCGACAGGGCGAAGGATACCACCGGCCCGGCCGAGGCCGCCGTTCCCGACTTCGACCAGTTCGCGCAGAATATGGGCCGCCTCGTCGAGGAATACGGCAAGGTCACCGCCGCCTACCTGAAACCGCTCGAACGCGGCGAGGCCAAGACGGGCCAAGCCGACGAAGCCAGCGACATGGTCAAGACGCTGGGACGCGTGGCCGAACGCTGGGTCAACGATCCCTCCAGGATCATCGAGGCGCAGGCGTCCCTGACCGGGGACTTCATGAACCTCTGGAGCACGGCGCTGAAACGGGCCGGCGGCGAGGCGGTCGCTCCCGTCGCCGAGCCGGACAAGCGCGACGGCCGCTTCAAGGATCCGGACTGGACCAATCACCCGACCTTCGACTTCATCAAGCAGGCCTATCTGATCGGCTCGCGCTGGGCCGAGACGATGGTCGACAAGGCGGACGACCTCGATCCCCATACGCGCGAGAAGGCCCGCTTCTACATCAAGCAGATCGCGGGCGCCCTCTCGCCCACCAATTTCGTCGCGACCAATCCCGAACTGCTGCGCGAGACGCTGCAGCAGAACGGCGAGAATCTCGTGCGCGGCATGAAGATGTATGCCGAGGATGTCGAGGCCGGCGGCGGCGAGCTGAAGATCCGCCAGTCCGACGCCGGTTCCTTCGAGGTCGGCGTCAATATCGCGACGACGCCCGGCAAGGTCGTCTTCCGCAACGAGATCATCGAACTGATTCAGTACGCGCCGGCGACGCCGCAGGTGCTGAAGCGGCCGCTGCTGATCGTGCCGCCCTGGATCAACAAGTTCTACATCCTCGATCTCAACCCGGAGAAGAGCTTCATCCGCTGGTGCGTCGCGCAGGGGCTGACGGTCTTCTGCATCTCCTGGGTCAATCCGGACGCGCGCCACGCCGCGAAGGATTTCGAGAGCTACATGCGCGAGGGCATCTTCGCCGCGCTCGACGCGGTCGAGCAGGCGACCGGCGAGAAGAAGGTTTCGGCGATCGGCTATTGCGTCGGCGGCACGCTGCTCGGCGTGACGCTGGCCTATATGGCGGCCACGCGCGACAAGCGTATCGAGAGCGCGACCTTCTTCACCACGCAGGTCGATTTCGCGCAGGCCGGCGAGCTCTCGGTTTTCGTCGACGAAGAGCAGATCCGCGCAATCGAGGAGCAGATGGCCCGCACCGGCTATCTCGACGGCGCGCGGATGGCGGGCGCCTTCAACATGCTGCGCCCGAACGACCTGATCTGGTCCTACGCGGTCAACAACTATCTGAAGGGCAAGGCGCCGACGCCGTTCGACCTGCTCTACTGGAACTCGGATTCGACGCGGATGCCGGCGGCGAACCACTCGTTCTACCTGCGCAACTGCTATCTCGACAACAAGCTCTCCAAGGGCGAGATGCGGATCGGCGGCAAGACGCTCGACCTCAGGCAGATCACGATCCCGATCTACAATCTCGCGGCGCGCGAGGACCATATCGCACCGGCGCAATCGGTCTTCAACGGCTCGCAATGCTTCGGCGGCCCGGTCGAGCATGTCGTCGCCGGCTCCGGCCATATCGCCGGCGTCGTCAACCCGCCGGCCAAGGTGAAGTACCAGTACTGGACCGGCGGCCCGGCCAAGGGCCGCTATGCCGACTGGCTGGCCAAGGCCGACGAGCATCCGGGCTCGTGGTGGCCGCACTGGTTCGGCTGGCTGGAGGCGCAGGCGCCGAAGAAGGTTCCGGCCCGCGAACCGGGCGGCGGCAAGCTCGAGCCGCTCGCCGACGCGCCCGGCACCTATGTGAAGATCAAGGCCTGACGGAACCGCCGGCCACGGCGAGAGCGGCGATCCGACCGGAAGGATCGTCTGTTCACGGAGGACCGGAACGCTTCTGTCGCCTGCCGCCGGACGCGGCGCGATGGCTCCGGCTCACATGGCCGCGAGCCGCTTCCCGCCGCCCATTGCATCCAGCGCCGGATGCCCGAGCGGCCGCGCGGCCGGCGCCCTCCCCGTCATCTCATCCCAGCCGCCGGGTCGCGCCGCCCTTGTGTCCATGCCCCGGGCGGATCGCCGGCGCGGGCATGAGATAGGCGCCGCCGGCACCGCCGAGCGCGGGCCAGCCCGGATCGGCATAGGCATTGAGCTCCCAGCAGCGCAGGCGCTGACGCTCGCTATCGGTGGTCGCGTCCGAGCAGGCTGAAACCTGCGAACGCTGCCAGAAGGCGGATGCCGGCCCGCACGCGGCTGCAATCGTCGCAGCCGCCAGGCAGGCCGGAATCAGAACACCACGCATGGCCTGCCCTTTCGGCATCTTGAATCCCGCTGGAGAACGCGCATTCTGCCCGCTTCGCCCTTGCCGAAGGCTTAAACCGACGATCTCGCGGCTCGATGGCCGATCACGTGTCGCCTGGCGAGGCGCGGAACCCGGTGCGCCGGCCGGCGTTCGGTTCGACGTCGGCGCGATGACCGTCGCGAGACATCGGCCAGCATCCCAGTCCCCGTGCCGCCACTCAGGAGACCCCGTCCCGTGAAGCTGCCCATCGTGATCCACACCGAGGAAGACTACGATCGCGCGCAGCAGCGCGTGGCGGAGCTGAACGCAATGCCGGATGGTGCCGAGAAGGAGCGCGAACTGCAGGCACTCGCCGAAGCCATGCTCGCCTTCGAGCTGCGGCGCGACGACGCCGACGATTGAGGCCAAGAGCCTGTTCCGGCTTCAGGAATCGTTGCTGGCATTGAGTTCTTCGGGACGCAGGCCCTCATCCGGCACCGCGGCGCGTTCCGGGCTCGCCGCCCACAGGACGAGAATCTCAGCGATGACCTGGTCGCGGGAGCGCCCTTGCCCGTGAATTTCGATATGGCGGTCGAGCACGGCCAGCGTGAGCTCGTCGAGCGCGAGCGTGACAGGGATTGCCGGCATCGGAGCACCTCGTAAAGCTCATTGTGGAACAGCATCCGCGGCTAAAACGTTTCGGCGAATGCGACATTGGAGCACAGCTCCGGCCTGCACTCAAACCTCGGCAGAACAATATCCATCTGCCGGAGTGGCAGATCATGCGCTTCGGCAGGCTGCCGACGAAAGAATTCGGTCGATAATCAAAAATATCCGGGCACGAGATCGAACAAACTCGTCTCCCGCTTGTTGACGAAGTGACCCGCTTCGAAGCGGAAACATTCCGGAGGAAGATATGATCAGGCATCATCACTTCATGTTGTCCACCGTTGGTGTCGCGATGCTCGCCACGGCGGCCATGGCCCAGACCAGCGCGCCGACGCCGCCCTCCTCGACGCCCGCCGCGCCAACGGCGACCCAGCCGAGCGCCAGTGCTCCGGCCGACACCAAGGCCGAGACCAATCTGGCGGGCCAGGGCAAGTGGCGCACCAGCAAGCTGATCGGCGTCGATATCTACGGCCCCGACGACAAGAAGGTCGGCGACATCACCGAGGTCATCGTCGACAAGACCGGCAAGGTCGACATGGTCACGATCGGCGTCGGCGGCTTCCTGGGTATCGGAGCGAAGGACGTCGCCGTTCCGTTCGATCAGGTGAACTGGAGCGATCAGCCGATGGCCGCGCCGGCTCCGGCGCCTGCCCCGGCCGGCAGTGCCAGCAGCACCGGTGGCGGCATGGCCTCCCCGCCGGCGACCGCCGCGGCACCGAAGGCGCCGGCTATGTACCCGGACCACGGCAAGATCACCATGACCAAGGACCAACTCAAAAGCGCGCCGAGCGTGACCTATTCTGGTACCTGACGGCCGATCCGCGCAGCGGATGGATCGTCATCCAGGCCCGCCCCGCGAAAGTGGGGCGGGTCTCCTTCTGTCTAAATGTTTCAGGCAGGCAGAACGTCGCGCAGGAGCGCCGTAATCGCTTCCGGCAGATCGTCGGCGATCAGCCCCATGCCCAGCCGCTCCCCGGCAAGTCCGTGCAGCCATACGGCGGCGCAACCGGCATCGAATGCCGGCATGCCCTGTGCCAGGAGTCCGGCGATCAGCCCGGCCAGCACGTCGCCCGACCCTGCCGTCGCCAGTGCCGGCGATCCGGTCGCGTTGATGGCGGCACGCCCGTCCGGCGCGGCGATCACCGTATCGGCCCCCTTGTAGATCGTGACCGCCCCGGATAATGCCGCCGCCTTCCGCGCCCTTTCGAGCTTGGACGGTTCCGCGTCGATCGCCGCCTCTCTGCCGAACAGGCGCTGGAACTCGCCCTCATGCGGCGTCAGCACGGTCTCGGCGGCGCGGGCTGCGAGCAGGCGCGCGCCACCGCCGGAAAATCCCGCCAGCGCCGTCAGGGCATCGGCATCGAGCACCGCCGGCCGATCACTCTCGATCGCGACGCGCACCAGGTCCTGTGCCCGCCGGTCGAGGCCGAGCGCTGGCCCCGCGAGGATCGCCGAAATCCGACGATCCCCGAGGAAGGCCTCCAGCGCCGCGCGATCGGCCACCGCTCGCTGCATCAGCGCATCCGGCCCTCGCGCCGCGTGAACCGGCAGGGCTTCGGGCTCGCAGAGAACTGTCGCCAGTCCGGCTCCGATCCGCAGCGCCGCGCGCGCGCTCAGCCGCGGCGCGCCGACGCCGGCGATCCCGCCGGCCAGGACGGCGACCGCTCCGCGCCGGAACTTATGCGTGTCGACCGCGTGCCTCGGCCAGGCCTGCAGCCAGAGCGCAAGGTCGTTGCGGAAAGCCGTCGCGCCGGCCGCATCCAGCGCCGCCCGGGCGGGGATGCCGATATCGGCGATCGTGACCGGCCCGCAGAGTGACCGACCCGGCTGGAGCAGGTGCCCCGGCTTCAGCCTGAAGAAGGTGACGGTCTCGCTCGCCCTGACTGCGACGCCATCCGCCCTGCCGGTATCGCCGGACACGCCGCTCGGGATGTCGACTGCGATGACCGGGCGCCCCGCGCCGTTGAGACAGGCGGCCGCTTCGGCGAAGACCCCGGCGAGCGGGCGCGTCAAGCCGGCCCCGAACAACGCATCGACGAAGACATCGCTCTGCTTAGCATCGAACCCGCTCAACGGCTCGACCGGGCCGGCCCAGCGGTCGAGCGCAACGGCGGCGTCGCCCTTGATGTCATGCGTATCACCCGGCAGGACGACGCGAACCGCGAGCCCCCGTTCGCGCAGCAGGCGCGCCGCGACGAAGCCGTCGCCGCCATTGTTGCCCGGCCCGCAGAACAGCGTGACGCGCCCTGCTCGGCCGACCCGCCCGAGTACGGCTTCCGCCACCGCGCGGCCAGCACGCTCCATCAGTTCGATGCCGGGCGTACCCGCCGCGATCGCGACACGGTCGGCCAGTGCCATCTGCCGCGTGGTCAGCAGGGCGAGTTCCGCCCTGCCCGTCCTGTCGATGCCCATGTCGTCCATGCCGCATCTTCGGGCTGCGCCCAGCGGGCCGCAAGTTGCGGCCGAATGCCGCCCGTGATGAACGACTATGCAATTGCATATTTTTTATGCTGTTTATTGCCTCTCTCCGAGGCGCGTTCACGGAAGCTGCCACGTGGCGGGGCGCGGGCGCCAATGCTATGAGCAGAAGGAAGGCTGCAACCGTTCGACCGCACGGGTTCACCCCCGCTCCGGACCGCGTTGCCAGCCACGATCCGGCCCGAGCCGGAGCCCGGGATGCACAGGAGGCCGGTCGGCGCATGAAGAAGATCGAAGCGATCATCAAGCCCTTCAAGCTGGACGAGGTGAAGGAGGCGCTCCAGGAGGTCGGGCTGCAGGGCATCACGGTCCTGGAAGCCAAGGGCTTCGGTCGCCAGAAGGGCCATACCGAGCTTTATCGCGGCGCCGAGTATGTCGTCGACTTCCTGCCGAAGGTGAAGATCGAGATCGTGCTCGCCGACGATATGCTGGATCGCGCCATCGAGGCGATCATGAAGGCTGCCCAGACCGGCCGGATCGGAGATGGCAAGATTTTTGTATCGAGCATCGAGGGGGTGATCCGCATCCGCACCGGCGAGACCGGCGCGGACGCGATCTGAGGACTTCTCCCCCGATCATGGGACAACGAGCCGCAAGCCGGATTGGAGCCGGGTGCGGCAGCGTGACATTGAATAACTGCTGGCAAGAGGAATGCTGAAATGAAAAGCGCCAAGGATGTCCTCAAGGCGATCAAGGACAACGACGTCAAGTATGTCGACTTCCGCTTCACCGACCCGCGCGGCAAGTGGCAGCACGTGACCTTCGACGTCGGCATGATCGACGAGGACATCTTCGCCGAGGGCACGATGTTCGACGGCTCCTCGATCGCCGGCTGGAAGGCCATCAACGAGTCCGACATGCTGCTGATGCCGGATCCGACGACCGCCACGATGGACCCGTTCTTCTCGGCTCCGACCATGGTCATCAGCTGCGACGTGCTCGAGCCCGGCACCGGCGAACCCTATGGCCGCGATCCGCGCGGCATCGCCAAGAAGGCCGAGGCCTACCTGAAGTCGACCGGTATCGGCGATACCGTCTATGTCGGCCCCGAGGCCGAGTTCTTCGTCTTCGACGACGTCAAGATCGCCGCGGACCCGTACCACACCGGCTTCAAGCTCGATAACGTCGAGCTGCCGACCAACGGCTATGCCGATTACGAAGGCGGCAATCTCGGCCACCGCATCGCCACCAAGGGCGGCTACTTCCCCGTCCCGCCGCAGGATTCGGCGCAGGACATGCGCGGCGAGATGCTGGCCGCGATGCAGTCCATGGGCGTCCATGTCGAGAAGCACCATCACGAGGTCGCCTCGGCCCAGCACGAGCTCGGCATGAAGTTCGACACGCTCGTGCACACCGCCGACATGATGCAGGTCTACAAGTACGCGATCCACAACGTGGCCCAGAGCTACGGCAAGACCGCGACCTTCATGCCGAAGCCGGTCTATGGCGACAACGGCTCGGGCATGCATGTCCATCAGTCGATCTGGAAGGGCGGCAAGCCGGTCTTCGCCGGCAACAAATATGCCGACCTGTCGCAGGAGTGCCTCTGGTACATCGGCGGCATCATCAAGCACGCCAAGTCGCTGAACGCCTTCACCAACCCGTCGACCAACTCCTACAAGCGCCTCGTTCCGGGCTATGAGGCCCCGGTGCTGCTCGCCTATTCGGCGCGCAACCGCTCGGCCTCCTGCCGTATTCCGTGGACGACCTCGCCGAAGGCCAAGCGCGTCGAGGTCCGCTTCCCCGATCCGATGGCGAACCCCTATCTCGCCTTCGCCGCCATGCTTATGGCCGGCCTCGACGGCATCGTGAACAAGATCGATCCCGGCCCGGCGATGGACAAGGATCTCTATGACCTGCCGCCGCGCGAGCTGAAGAAGATCCCGACGGTCTGCGGCTCGCTGCGCGAGGCTCTGGAAGCGCTCAAGAAGGACAACGCCTATCTCAAGGCCGGCGGCGTCTTCAACGACGACTTCATCGAGAGCTATATCGAGCTCAAGATGCAGGACGTGGCGCGTTTCGAGATGACGCCGCACCCGGTCGAGTTCGCGATGTACTACTCGTACTGAGGTTGTTCCGGCGGCCGCGCAGGCAGCCGCCGGCATGTCCAGAACAATCCGGGCCGGGGCAGCGATGCCCCGGCTCTTTTCTTCGCGGTGATGTCGCACCGCTATCGGCGCGGCGGCCTCAGCCGCCGAGGCCGACGAGGCCACGATAGCTCTCGATCGTGCGCCGGACGTGCCGCTCCATCGTCAGCGGATCGGCCCAGTAGCGACGATAGGCCGCCGCCCCCATCGCGCCCGCGCAGTCGTCATCCTTCAGCCGGACGAGCGCGGCCGAAAGACCCGCGACATCCCCGCCATCGACGAGGATGCCGTCCTCTGCGTCGATCACCCAGCTCGCGGGCCCCGTGGTCCGTGCCAGAACGACCGGCACGCCGAGCGACCGCGCCTCCGCAATCACCAGCGGCCCGGGCTCGTACCAGATCGAAGGCAGCACCAGGCAGCGCGCCTGCGCGATCTCGGCGAAGACCTGCCCGGCTGGCACCCAGCCGCGAATCTCGGCTTGCGGGTTGAGCCGTGCGATCTCGCTGGCCAGCGGGCCTTCGCCGACGAAGCGCACGGGCGCATCGGCATCACGCGCCGCCATCGCCAGCACATCGGCGGCCTTCTCCTGGGTGAACCGTCCGAGGAACAGGGCATGCCGGTTGCGCGCCGCATCGACGGCCGGCCGGCGCTGCGCCTCCATCATGTTCTCGACCACGACATGGCGCGCCTGCGGCGGCAGGAAAGGCTCGGCGAACTGGCGCGCGAAATCGCTGACATGGATGAAGAGCGGCGCTTCGAGGCGGCGCATCGCCCTGTCCGAGCCGAATTGTCGGGCGACACGGACGAGCTTGTGCAGATAGGAAGCGCGGTCGCAATTGCTGGTCATGCAGCCGGGCGACATCGGCCGGCGCCGGCAGACCGCATTGGCCCTGAAGTCGAAATAGCCGCCGACCGGACAGAACGAGAAGTAGTCGTGCATGGTGACCGCAACGGGCAGGCCGCTGTCACCGGCCGCCGCGATGGCCGCCGGACTGAACGCCTTGGTCCATTGATGGAGATGCACCAGCGTTTCGCCGCGTGGCTGGCCAGCGAGCAGCTTGCGCAGGAACGCGTGGGCCTGCGCGTTCCAGATGCCCTGCCGGGCTGCCGCGAGCTTGCTGCCGACCTGCCAGATCTCCTCGCCGGGGAAGCGCTCGACATGGATCAACGGATGGTCGAGCCGCTCGGAGACGGGGCCGATGGCGCAGGCGAAGACGATTTGGACGCCGGCTTCCGCCAGCCCGCGGGCGCTTTCGATCGCAACCTTCGCGGCCCCGCCATTGACCGAACCGAAATCACTGATGATGACCGCGCGCACGACGTTCTCCCGCGGGCATTCTCGCCACGAAAGATTGAGGAAGGGCTGACGCCCTATTTGAATGTGAGGATGCGCTGCGGGTTCAATCGGGCCCGCATCAGGTCAAGCAGCGCGATGCCGTTGCCCTTCAGCCGGCCGCGGCGGTCGACATAAGGCTGCTCGCGCAGGCTGCCAAGGAAATTGGCCGCGACGTTTCCGGCCATCAGGCGCAGCGCCTTGCCGGACGTCATCGTGCCCTTGCGCCAGAGATAGATCGGGTTGGCGATCTGCGAATAGCCGAAATGCAACCCCGATGTCCGCCCGCGCTTGCTGCCGAGATGGACGCCCCGGAGCGCCGTGCAATGGACGATCTGGCCCATGGGCGCGAGCTGGCGGCAGAAATCGACATCCTCCTGCCAGCCATAGAGCGGCAGGTTCTCGTCGAAGCGCGCCGCCGCCGTCCGCACAGCCGCCATCCGCACCAGCATGTTGCAGCCATAGGCATTGTAGACCGGCCAGGTCGCCCTCGCCTCGCCCGGATCGGAGGCCAGGATCCGGATCGCCTCATCGCGACCGATCCCCGGGCCGTGGATGCCGTCGGCGAGGACCGTCCCGGTCGCGGCGACGACATCCGGTCTGGCTCCGAACAAGGCCTCCGCCTCGGCCAGGAAGGCCTGCGCCGGCATGTAGTCGTCGTCGAGGAAGACGACGATGTCGGCATCATTGGCAGCATCGAGGATCGCGTTGCGCTGGCCGCAGCTGCCGCGCCGCCCCTCGACGCACCGAACGGGGATGGGCAGACACCCCGCTGCCGCCTCGTCGAGATCAGCCGGCGTGGCCGGACAGACGAAGACCGCATCGGGCAGGCGGCTCTGCTCCGCAAGATGCGCGAGCGTCTCCGACAGCACGGCGCGCCGGCCGGCGGTTGCGATGCCGATGGCGATCTTCATGAGGCCTCCGGCGCAGCGCTGCGGCGCTCCAGCAGCGAACGAACGGTGGCGACAGCCGGCGGAATGCAGAGCAGGAAGACGCCGAGCGATGCCAGGAGCGATGTCTGCGGCACCCCGCCATTGGCGAGCATGGCAATGGCAAGCGCCGCCGAGGCGCTTGCCAGCGGAAGCCTGCGCCAGTGAGACGGCATCGACAGGAACAGTGGGAGACCAACGATCACGGCGGCAGCCGCTCCGGCCGCTCCGCCGTAGAGCAGCCCGGCCAGCGAGCCGCCCGCCAGGGTCCAGCCGGCGAGCGCGCCGAGATTGAGCAGGGCGGCATCGGCGACGGCGAGTCCGATGATCGGGCGAAGGCGTTGCATAAGGTGGGCCGGTGTCGGCAGCAGGGTCTGCACCAAAGCCCGTAGCAGGGCGAGAATCGTCACCGCCGGGGCCGCAAGCAGGAAGCTCTCGCGCAGTTCGGGCTTGACCAGCCAGAACGCGGCAGGCGCCAGCAGGCACAGGATCACCGCCCCGGTCGCGAGCGAGCAACCCGCCAGTTGCCCGTAATAACCACCGAGCTTTTCGCGAAAAGCCGGCGAAGCAGGTTCGCGGTCGAAGCTGGCGACGATGTCGGGATAGCGGATGGCCTGGAGCGCCGAGACCACCATGACGAAGGGCCTCTGCAGCAGGTCGAGTGCGAGCAGGGCGCCGGCGGCCCCCTGTGCCCCGACCAAGGCGGTCAGGAAGGCCTTGAGGCCGAGCGGAGCAAGGATGCCGGCGACGGATGCGCCGGCCGAGACGCCGCCATAGGTGAGGTGCTTCATCAGCAGGTAGCGCCGCGGCTTCTCCAGGCCGGATGCGAGCGAGCCCCCGGCGAGGCGCGCCACGGCACCGTAGACGATGTAGCCGGCGAGCAGGCCGAAGACCGCGCCGTCGAGAGAGGAATCGAGAATGGCTCCACCGAGCGTCCCGGCGGCCAGGAGCGAGGCGCGGGCGCCCTGCAGCAGCGAGAACAGCCGAAAATCCTGCCGGAAGCGTAGCATCGTCAGGTGCAGTTCCGAGCCACCCTGAAAGATCGCGGCGAGCGCTCCGCCGATCGCGATCCCAGTCGAAACCATACCGGTTGCAAGAGCACCAGCACCGACCAGCAGACAGATCGCCGCGCATGTCATGAAGGAATACAGGATCACCGAGCGCTGCGCCGCCTCGTCAGCGCCAGGGTAGAAGCGGCTGCAGGAGAAGCGCAGCCATTCGAAGGCCGCGATGCTGCCGAACTGGCTGATCGTGACGAAGAGCGAGTAATGCGCGAAGTCCTGGGCCGGCAGGAGGCGCGAGACCAGCAGCAGCAATCCCAGCGCCAACGCTGCCTGGTAGACATAGGCTCCGAGAGCGGCGATCTGACCCACCGTCGCGACGCTCCGTTCAGGCCGCGACAAACGCGCCGGAGGGCGCGACATGCAGCCTTGTCCGGCAATCGGCCAAACCGGAACTCCTGATGATGATACGGCTCATCCCATTGCCCTCCAGCCGCAGGCCTTAAGGCAGAAAGGTTGATATTTCCGCGCCGCGCTGGCGGTGTCTTCAGGAGAAATGCAGAACGGCGAGCCCGGCCGAGGCCGTAACCGCGACCAGCCACCAGAGCCAGCGCGAGCCATGCGGATCGTTCGTCGCCAATGGCGTGCCGATGACATCCTCATGACCGAAGGATTCGCCGGCGAGGCGTGCAGCACGCTGCAAACCCGCGATACCCGCAACCGGCACTGACTGACGCGACGCCACGGCCTTCTCCCCCTTGCCGCCGATCATAGCGCATTGCGGAAATCCGCATAGGCCGGATCGTGCCGACCATCCTCGGCGCCGATGGTTAACGCAGCCTGAACGGCTCTGTTCCGCCTCGCTCTCGACCAGGCCGGCGACAGGGATGTGACAGCCCCGCGATCGCCGGCAAGGAAGCGGTTTCGATCCACCGACGAGGTGTCTATAAGCTGCCCCTGACAGGGCGTGACGGCCCGGGATGCGCTAGAGTTCGAAGTCGCGAATCAGCAGGCATTTGCGCGAATGGGGAAGCATTGGGTGGCGATGGCGGATAACGGCGATCTTTTCGGCGGAGAACCGGGGCGGCCGGACGCGGCGAGCCCACGGCCGGAAACGCGCCCGCCCGCCGCAACTCCGAAGGCGGCGCCGGCGGCACCGGCCGCGCCCGCCCGCAACGGCACACTGTCCGAGGCCGGCTACGACGCCTCGGCGATCGAGGTTCTGGAAGGGCTCGAACCGGTGCGCCGCCGGCCGGGCATGTATATCGGCGGCACCGACGAGCGCGCCCTGCACCATCTCTTCGCCGAGGTGATCGACAACGCCATGGACGAGGCGGTGGCGGGCCACGCTACCTTCATCGATGTCGAACTGTTCGAGGACGGCTCGCTCGCGGTGACCGACAATGGCCGTGGCATCCCGGTCGACCCGCACCCGAAATTTCCCGGGAAGTCGGCGCTCGAAGTCATCATGACGACGCTGCATGCCGGCGGAAAGTTCGATTCCAAGGCCTATGAGACTTCGGGCGGCCTGCATGGCGTCGGCGTTTCCGTCGTCAACGCGTTGTCGGACCGGCTCGAAGTCGAGGTCGCGCGCGGCAGGACGCTCTATCGCCAGGTCTTTTCGCGCGGCCTGCCGCAGGGCCCACTGGAGACGGTCGGCGCCGTCGCCAACCGGCGCGGCACCCGCGTGCGCTTCCATCCGGATGCTCAGATCTTCGGCGAGGGCGCGCATTTCTCGCCGGCCCGCCTGTTCCGCATGGCGCGCTCCAAGGCCTATCTCTTCGGCGGCGTCGAGATCCGCTGGACTTGCGCGCCGGCCCTGCTGAAGCCCGAGGGCGATGTCGCGGCGGAAGCCGTGTTCCGCTTCCCGGGGGGCTTGCGCGACTATCTCGGCCGCGAGATCGAGGGCAAGGACCTTGTCGCCGAACCGATCTTCTCCGGCAAGATCACCAGGGAAGGCAGCCACGGCTCGCTCGAATGGGCGGTGGCCTGGCTAGCGACAGGCGAGGACGGCTTCTCCTCCTCCTATTGCAACACGATCCCGACGCCCGAGGGCGGCACCCATGAGCAGGGGCTACGCATCGCCCTGCTGCGCGGCTTGCGCGACCACGCGGAGCGCATCGGCCAGTCCAAGCGCATGGCGCAGGTCACGTCCGACGACGTGATGGCGACCTGCGCCGCCATGCTCTCGGTCTTCATCCGCGAGCCGGAATTCCAGGGCCAGACCAAGGACAAGCTCGCAACTCAGGAAGCCCATCGCATCGTAGAGAGCGCCGTGCGCGATGCCTTCGACCATTGGCTGGCGGCGGCGCCGCAGCAGGCCTTGCGGCTGCTCGACTGGTCGGTCGACCGGGCCGAGGAGCGCCTGCGCCGACGCCTCGAAAAGGAGGTCTCGCGCAAGACCGCGACGCGCAAGCTGCGGCTGCCCGGCAAGCTCGCCGACTGCTCGAGCGCGGGCGCGGCCGGCTCCGAACTCTTCATCGTCGAGGGCGACTCGGCCGGCGGCTCGGCCAAGCAGGCGCGCAACCGCGCCAACCAGGCGATCCTGCCGCTGCGCGGCAAGATCCTCAACGTCGCCAATGCGACGCGCGAGAAGCTGAACCAGAACCAGCAGCTCGCCGATCTCATCCTGGCTCTTGGCTGCGGCATCGGCACCCAGTTCCGCGAGGACGACCTGCGTTACGAGAAGGTCATCGTGATGACCGACGCCGATGTCGATGGCGCCCACATCGCTTCGCTGCTCGTCACCTTCTTCTGGCGCCAGATGCCGCGCCTCATCGAGAAGGGTCATCTCTACCTCGCCGTGCCGCCGCTCTACCGGCTCCAGCACGGCGGCAAGAGCATCTATGCCCGCAACGACGCCCATAAGGACGAGCTGATCGAGACCGTCTTCAAGGGCAAGAAGCCGGAAATCTCGCGCTTCAAGGGCCTCGGCGAAATGATGCCGGCGCAGCTCAAGGAAACCACCATGGACCCGAGCAAGCGCATCCTGCTCAAGGTCATGGTCGATCACGAGGCCAAGGAGGAAACCTCCGACACGGTCGAGCGGCTGATGGGCAACAAGCCGGAGGCGCGCTTCGTCTTCATCCAGGAGAGGGCCGCCTTCGCCGGCGAACTGATCGACCTGTGAGGCTTGAGCCCTGCATCTCTGCAGGGCTGGGGCGCAAGCCCGGCGGGCTGCCCGGCGCAACCTCTCCCGGCAGGGTTCGCGCATGTCGCACCCTCCTCGCCTCCCGGACCGCCATGACCGCCGAAGCCATACGACCTGGGACTGGCCGCTGACGGCATGGGCGAGCCTGCTTCCCCTCCATCTCGACGCGACGGTGAGCTGGCATCGCCGGCCGGACGGGCGTCCTGGGACGATATCCGGATCTTCAACGCCGTCGCCGTCGGCGGGTCGATGGCCATGGCGGCGGAACAGCTCGGCCTGAGCGAAGCCACCGTCGCGCGCCGGCTCAAGGGCTTCGAGACCGAACTCGGGCTGCAGCTCTTCACCCGCGAGGCCAACCGGCTCGTGCCGACCGCGATCGGCATGGAGCTTTCGGCCGAGGCCGGCCTCGTCGAGTCTGCCGCCAGGCGCTTTGCCATCCGTGCCGATGCCGCTCGCCCGCGTGCCGACGCGCCGGTCCGCATCACCGCCACGACCTCGATCAGCCTGTTGCTGACGATGAACGCGACGGCGATTTCGCAGGCGGCGGGCGGGGTCGAGATCGTCATCATCAGCACGCGCAACCGGCTCGACTTGGCGCGCGGCGAGGCCGATATCGCGCTGCGGATGACCCGGGTCCCCGGCGAGCCCGGCCATTACGCCCAGAAGGTCGGGCGCCTGATGCAAGCGCTCTATGTCCGCCGCGACATCGATCCGGCGACCGCGCCGATCATCTCGGTCAACCGCGAGACCTCGTCGCGGATCGACGACCACATCATGGCCTATGCGGCGGGGCGGCCGATCGCAGCCCGCGTCGGCGATTCCGCCGCCCGCTACGAAAGCATCCGCTCGGCCGGTGCGCTCTCGATGGCGCCGTGCTTCATGGGCGATGCCGATCCGGGCCTGCGCCGCCTGCAACCGCCGCCCGAGCAGACCGGCGACGACATCTTTCTCGTCTCGCACGAGATCTCGCGCCGCAGGCCCGGCGTCGTCGCCGTGCTCACCGCCCTGCGCAGGCTGTTCAAGGAACGGCAGGCGCTCCTGGCGGGCCGGAGCGTCGAGACAAGCGGTAATCCTTAAATTCGCCGAGCGAACGGGAAGACTTGGCTAACCATCCTTTTACTGCTCGCGGCGCATGCTGACGCAAAGCTCGTGACGTCACGGGCCGTGGAGACTGCGCCATGCGCCTGATCGAAATGTTCTGGAAGAACGATCGCGGCACCATCGCCGCGGACATCGCCAAGGCCGGCGCCGCCATCGCCTTCCTGTCGGTGATCGCGGCGAATTTCCTGTCGAGCCAGACCGCCTCGCTCGACAAGGACCGCATGGCGGCGGTCAGCCTCGCCGCCTCGAAGCGCCAATCGGTCGATCCGATGGTGACCGGCTCGATCACGCAAGCGGCGAACACGACGAAGCTCGACCCCTGCGCTCTGCCGCGCTGAGCAGAACCACCCTTGTCATTCCGGGGCTTCGCGTTAGCGAAGAACCCGGAACCCACGACCGGGTGAGACTTCCAATGCCCGGCTGTATGCCGATCGCCTAGTCGTGGTTTCCAAGTTCGCGCCTGCGGCGCGCCCCGGAAGGACAATCTGATCAGCCGAGCCAGCGCAGCAACTCTGCCGCCACCGCGTCAGGTGCTTCCAGCGTCGACAGGTGTCCGCAGCCCGGAACGACCGCTAGCCGTGCCGTTCCGCCGACAAGGCTGGCGATCTCCTGCGCCTCGGCGACAGGCGTGATGACGTCCTCCTCCCCGACCAGCACCAGCACCGGCATCGACAGTCGCTCCAGAACCGGCCGTGAATCCGGCCGCTTCATGATCGCCCTCTGCTGGCGCACGAAGCCGTCTGCGCCGACTGCATCGGCCATCTCGCGTACCAGCAGGCGCAAAGGCTCGTCGGTCAGGCGCGCGGGAGCCACCAATCTCTGCCAGAGCAGCGTCGTGACATTGTCGAAGGCGCCTTTCTCGGCCAGCGCGATCATCTGCTCGCGTGGCGCAGTGGTCTCGGGCGTCGCCGGCTTGGCGCTCGTGTCGAGCAGGGCGAGGCGGGTCACGCGCTCCGGCGCCTGCCGCAGCACTTCGAAAGCGATATAGCCGCCCATCGACAGGCCGCAGAGCGCGAAGCGCGGCGGGGCGGCCGCCAGGAGGCGCTGGACGACGCCGGACAGCGTGTCGTCGTGGGCGTGGTCGGCGACGAGAATCGATCGGCCGTCAGCCAGCGCAGGCCATTGCGGGGCATAGAGCGCGGCGTTGCAGCTCAGGCCGGGAACGAGAACGAGCGGCTCCTTCATGAGGTAAAAGCAGTCCTTCCAAGGCTAGATGATTGACTTTGCCGCGTTTTCTTTGCATTCCACACGGGTCCGAAGGCGCGCAGGAACTGTCGTCGCGCCAACGTGGTGGTTGAGCAGGTCATCCCGCCGCGTTTCACCGACCCAGAAGAAGCAGCATACGCGATGTCATTTGCCGAACTCGGCTTGAGTGAAAAGGTTCTGACGGCTGTCACGGCCGCGGGCTATAGCACGCCGACCCCCATCCAGGCCCAGGCCATTCCGCATGTCCTCGCCCGCAAGGACGTTCTGGGCATCGCCCAGACCGGCACGGGCAAGACGGCCGCCTTCACGCTGCCCATGCTCACCATCCTGGAAACCGGCCGCGCCCGGGCCCGGATGCCGCGCACCCTGATCCTGGAACCGACGCGCGAGCTTGCGGCGCAGGTCGAGGAGAATTTCGTCCGCTACGGCGTGAACCAGAAGCTTTCGGTCGCGCTGCTGATCGGCGGCGTCTCCTTCGGCGACCAGGACGCCAAGATCACCCGCGGCGTCGACGTGCTGATCGCCACGCCCGGCCGCCTGCTCGACCATGTCGAACGCGGCAAGCTGCTGCTCACCGGCGTCGAGCTGCTCGTCATCGACGAAGCCGATCGCATGCTCGACATGGGCTTCATCCCGGATATCGAACGGATCTGCAAGCTCGTCCCCTTCACACGGCAGACCTTGTTCTTCACCGCGACCATGCCGCCGGAGATCACCCGCATCTCCGAGCAGTTCCTGCACAACCCGGTCCGCGTCGAGGTTTCCCGCCCGGCGACCGCCGCCGCGACGATCACCCAGCGCCTGATCGCCTCGAATGCCCAGGATTTCGAGAAGCGCGAGACGCTGCGCAAGCTGATCAAGGGCGCGACCGATCTCCAGAACGCGATCGTTTTCTGCAACCGCAAGCGCGATGTCGCGACGCTGCACAAGTCGCTGCAGCGCCACGGCTTTCCGGCGGTCGCGCTGCATGGCGACATGGACCAGTACGCCCGCATGGCGGCGCTGGAATCGTTCCGCACCGGCGAGAACCCGATCCTCGTGGCTTCGGACGTCGCCGCGCGCGGCCTCGACATCCCCGCCGTCAGCCATGTCTTCAATTTCGACGTGCCGACCCATGCCGAGGACTATGTCCACCGCATCGGCCGCACCGGCCGCGCCGGCCGGCTCGGCACCGCCTTCACCATCGTCACGCGCCATGACGACAAGCTCGTCTCGGCCGTCGAGAAGCTGACCGGGCAGACCATCGCCTTCGAAGGTCCCGGCCTCGACGCCCTGCCGCCGGGCGAGCCGCGCGACGAGCGTCGCGGCGGCCGCCGGGACGACAAGCGGTCCTCGTCGCGTGGCGGCCGCGGCCGCCCCGAGCGCGGGGCGCGCTCGGATTCCGGCACCTCGCGGCCGGATGCGGACGAGAGTGTGGCCGACACCCAGCGCAAGCCGCGCCGCGTACCGATCCGACCCGATTCCGAGCTTTCAGCACCGCCATCCGCTGCCCCCAGTCAGGATGGAGTCCGGCGCGGACGCGGCTCCCGTGGCCGCGACGATGATGACGGCCCGCAGGTGAAGGGCCTGGGCGATCACGTCCCGGCCTTCCTGCTGCGTCCGGCCCGCGTCGGATAACGTTACGGCATCAACCCGTTTTTAACGACATCGACCTAGGCTGCCTTTCGCCGTGATGGGACGACCTTCGCGGCGGACGGGCGCATGCCGCCGTAGATACGGACAGGATGTCCCGCTTCGATTGTGTCGATCGAAGCTGACGTGGCCGAAGGCCGCGACCCGGCTTCATACCGGATGGCGAAGGCATGGACGACCTGGATTCGGTTCCCGCCCGCACTGATGATCTCGCCGAGCGCGTCGTCGCGGCGATGCGCCAGCATGGCTCGCCGAGCTATCCCCGCGCCTTCGAGGTCTGGTACGCCCATCTCAGCGGCGAGATGCCCGCCGTCAGCACGGCGATGAGCGCCATCCTTGCCGGGAGCGACGGCCAGGTCAGCGCCGCCGATATCGACAGCCTTTACGAGCGCTTCATCAGTACCGAGCGCTTCTCGCGCCAGGCCGAGCGCACCAGCCTGCAGGTGCTGAGCGAGATCGACGCCATGATGGGGCTCGTCGACAAGGCGCTCGGCTCCAGCGAGCTCTATCACGGCCGTCTCTGCGCCATGTCCGAGGACGTGCCGCCGGCGACCGACCGGCACAAGCTGCGCGAATGGGTCGAGGCGCTGGTGATGTCGACCCGCGAGGAGGTCACGCGCAAGGCGCAGCTCGAGGCGGAACTGCGCAACAGCTCCAACGAGATCCGCAACCTGCGCGAAGCGTTGGAATCGACCCGCGCCGAGGCCCTGACCGACCCGCTGACCGGCCTCGCCAATCGCCGGCATTTCGAGGAGATGCTGCAGAAATCGATCGATCAGGCGACCCTGCGCCGCGAACCCTTCGCGCTGGTCATGGCCGATATCGACTTCTTCAAGCGCTTCAACGACGCCCATGGCCATCTCACGGGCGACCAGGTGCTGCGCCTCGTCGCACGGACGATGAAGGACAAGTTCAAGGACAAGGCGATCATCACCCGCTTCGGCGGCGAGGAATTCGCCATCATCCTGCCGGAAGCCGACCTGATTGCCGGCAAGTTCGGCGCCGAGACGGTCCGACAGGCGCTGCTGACCCGCGAGTTGATCAAGCGCTCGACCAATGAGAATCTCGGCCGCATCACCATCTCGCTCGGCGTTTCCAGCTATCGCCGCGGCGATACGGCGGGCTCCCTGGTGGACCGGGCAGACCAGGCGCTGATGCAGGCCAAGCGCGACGGCCGCAATCGCACCGTCACCGAGGATGTGCTGGAGACGGCGACGCGCGTGGCCTGAGCTTGCGCGCAGCGGCACGCCCGGAGGCTTCGCGCGCCAGCGCAATCCATCCCGCGAAAGCTCCGGCATCCGTCAGCGCGCCGTCCGGGAAGCTCCAGTAGCTCGTCTCGCGCAGGACACCGCGCATCCTGATCCGGAAGGGCTCGCCGCCTGCCTCGGCATGAAGCGGGCGCGTGATGTCGTCCGTCTTCAGGTAGACGCGATCACCGATCGACAGCGCGAACATGGCATCGCCGTCGTAGATGCCGATTCCGCCGAACATGCGATGCGTGCGGACTGGGAGAACCGGCGCGAAGAAGGCTTCAAGCTGCCGCGCATCCACGGTTCAGGGCGCCGTCAGCGCGCTCTCGCTGCGCGGCTTGATCTCGACGGATTCGCCGCAGCCGCAGGCCGAGACCTGATTGGGATTATTGAAGACGAAGGTCGAGGAGAACCGATCCGTCTTGAAGTCGAGCTCGGTGCCCAGCAGGAACAGCACCGCCTTGGCGTCGACGACCACGGTCGCGTCCTTCTCGGTCACGACCTCGTCGCCCTTGTCGACCGCACGCGCGATCTCGAAGGTGTATTCCATGCCGGCACAGCCGCCCTTCTTGACCCCGACCCGAAGGCCGAGCGCCGGAGCGTCCCCACCGGCCGATTGCGCCGTGATCTCGCGGATGCGGTCCGCCGCGGCATCGGTCAGCGAAATGACCTTGAGGCCGGGTATCGAAAACATCGTTGTCACTCCTCGACCGGGTTCAAGGCCCGGTGAAGCAAGATTGTTCCTTGCAACATAGGGATGAGCCGGGCTTTCGTCGAGATGGCAGCGGCGCGCCATGCGCCTTTGATCCGCCCCCTGCCCGCTCCGCGCATTGCGGAACAGCTCCGCTCATGCACTCTGGCGGTCCAGAACCCCGAGGCCCCAGGACCTCTCCCGAGAAGACTTTTCCAAACGGCAGGAAACTCATGTCGCATCGTCTGCATCGTCCTGAATCGCTGCACGCCCTCGTCCGTGACATGGTCGTGAAGGCCGGCTGGACGCAGGCCGAGGCGAAGGAAACGGCCGATCATCTCGTCCTCGCCAATCTCAGCGGGCATGACAGCCATGGCATCGGCATGCTGCCGCTCTATTTCCAGTCTCTGGCCGACGGCAATCTCGACCCGCAGGCGCGCCCGGAGACCCGTGTCGATGCCGCGCCCTTCCTGATCATCGACGGCAAGGTCGCGCTTGGCCAGCCGAACGCCCGCAACGCCGTCGACCGGGCGGTCACGATGGCGCAGAGCGGCGGCGTCGCCATCGTCAACCTGCTTGATTCCCATCATATCGGCCGCATCGGTCATTATGCCGAGGTCGCGGCCGAGGCCGGGCTGATCTCGTTCTTCTGGGTCAATGTCGCCGGCCGGCCGCCGATCGTCGCGCCCTATGCGGCGAAGGAAGCCCGCTTCGGCACAAATCCTCATGCGATCGGCATCCCCGTGCCCGGCGGCGACCCGCTGATCCTCGACTTCGCCACCAGCCGCATGGCCCATGGCAAGGCCCGCGTCGCCCTCAACAAGGGTGAGCAGGTCCCGCCCGGCTACATCATCGACGGCGAGGGCCGCCCGACCACAGATCCGGCCCATGTCTTCGCCAGCCCCGACCATCCGCTCGGCGCGCTGCTGCCCTTCGGCGACCACAAGGGCGCCGGGCTCTCGCTGATCGCGGAGCTGCTCTCGGCAGGCCTGATGGGCGCCGCGCGCATCGACCAGAAGCCGCAGAGGACCTGGGTGATCAACTCGCTCTTCGGCATCATCATCGACCCGGCCCGGCTGGAACCGGACGCGGAGCTGCGCCGCAGCCGCACCGAGAGCTATCTCGCCTTCGTGCGCGCCGCGAAGCCGATGGACCCGGCCAATCCCGTGCTCGCGCCCGGCGACAAGGAGCGCAAGGTCAGGATCGAGCGGCAGGCGGCCGGCATCCCGCTCGACGACGAGACCTGGTCGCAGATCGTGGCCGCCGCCAGGCGGCACGGCCTCGACGCCGAGAGCTACTGAGCCAGGAGTTACCGACACAATGTCGCCCGAGGCCTACAACGCCTTCTGCGCGAGCCTTCCGGCGACCAGCCATGTCGTGCAATGGGGCGGCGCCGATGTCTGGAAGGTCGGCGGCAAGGTCTTCGCCATCGGCCGGCAGCAGGAAGGCGGCGAGATGGCCGTCTCCTTCAAATGCTCGCCGATGGGTTTCGACATACTCGGCGAGCAGCCCGGCCTCAGGCCCGCGCCTTATCTCGCCTCGCGCGGCATGAAATGGATCCAGTGGCTCACAGGCGAGAGCATGCCGGACGATGCCCTGCGCGATTATCTCGCCGAGAGCCACCGCCTCGTCGCCGCCGGGCTGACGAAGCGTGTGCGGGCGGAGCTGGGGCTGGGTTAGAGCCCGCCGGACTCGGTAGAATCACGCCGTCATTCCGGGGCTTCGCGCAGCGAAGAGCCTGGAATCCAGAACCAATGTCCTTGAAAGGATAGACGATGGCCCGTCGTGGCCCCCTTCGATCCGCCGCATCGGTTCTGGATTCCGGGCTCAAGCGCTCCGCGCTCGCCCCGGAATGACAGCGTGGTTCCGCCCCTGCAACAAGAAACACGCTCTTATAGCAGCGCCTCGCCCCGGAACATCGGCACGCAGCCACCGCCGACACGCGAGCGGAAACCGTCCGCAGCGCGTCGGGCCGTGACGTTCAGCCGGCTCGGGCGCCCCATCTCGACGCCTTGCGTGATGCTGTAGGTTGCCTCGTTGCCGCCATCGAGCGACAGGAGCAGCGCGCCGAGCGTCGCACTGGCGCTGCCGGTGGCGGGGTCTTCCCAGGTGCCGGCCAGCGGCGCGAACATCCGTGCCCGGATGGCGTTGCCGTCGCGGGCATAGAGGAAGAGCGACAGCCGTCCCTGCAATTCCGGGTTCCGGCTTTCGAGCTTGCGGAAGGCGGCGATGTCGGGCGTCGCACCGGCAAGCGCGGCCGGCGCAACCTGGACCAGCACGAATTTCACGCCAAGCGAGGCCTGCACCGGCTTGTGACCGCTGGTGACGATGTCGGAAGCCGCCACACCGGCACAGGCGGCGATGCCGTCGACCGGCAGCTCGATGCCGAGCGAGAGTGCCTGCGGCGCGGCGATGACGGCGCCCGTCACGGCACCCGCCGCATCACGCTCGACCGCGATCTCGACCAGCCCGGCCATCTGCTCGAAGCGCAGCACGCCGTCGCGATCACGGCCATGGCGGGCCAGCACGCAGGCCGTGCCGACATTGGGATGGCCGGCGAAAGGCATCTCTGCGGTGCGATGGAAGATGCGGACCCGCGCGTCATTGGCGGGATCGTCCGGCGGCAGGACGAAGGTCGTCTCGCTATAGTTCATCTCCGCCGCGAGCGACTGCATCTGAGCGTCGGTGAGCCCGCGCGCATCGGTAAAGACGGCGAGCTGGTTGCCGCCAAACGGGCGATCGGTGAAGACGTCGACGGTCTCGTAGGGAAAGCTGGGCATGGCAGGCTCCGGCAGCGGATCACGCGCCTATTCCTGCCAGCGGCGTGGCCTCAGCACCAATGAAGCGATGAGATGCGATCCATCAACGCGAGCGCGTCGCGCTCACCACATGTCGAGCGCGACGCGGGCCTCGTCGGACATCCGCGACTGGTCCCAGGGCGGATCGAAGGTCATGTTGACGGTGACCCCGGCGACGCCCGGCACAGCGCCGACCGCGTTCTCGACCCAGCCCGGCATCTCGCCGGCCACCGGGCAGCCCGGCGCCGTCAGCGTCATGTCGATCGTGATCTGCCGGTCGTCGGCGATGTCGACGCGGTAGATCAGCCCGAGCTCGTAGATGTCGGAGGGGATCTCGGGGTCGTAGACCGTCTTCAGCGCGGCCACGATATCGTCGGTCAGCCGGTCGATCTCTTCCGGCGGCAGCGCGGTGCCCGTGCCCATGGCGGGGGCGTTCGGCTTGATGTCCTCAGTGACGCTGTCGGTCATCTCTTCAAATCCCGGTCAGGCGAACAGGCTCTCGGCCTTCCGCAGGGCATCCACCAGCTTGTCCACCTCTTCGAGCGTGTTGTAGAGCCCGAAGGAGGCACGGCAGGTCGATGTCACCCCATATCGTGCCAAAAGCGGCATGGCGCAATGGGTGCCGGCCCTGACGGCGACACCGGCGCGGTCGATCACGGTCGCGACGTCATGGGCATGGGCGCCCTTCATCTCGAAGGCGACGATCGCGCCCTTCTCCTTGGCCTTGCCGAAGATGCGGATCGAGTTCATCTCGCCGAGCCGCTCCATGGCATAGGCGCCGAGCTTGGCTTCATGGGCCGCGATGTTCTCGCGGCCGAGCGCCATCATGTAGTCGAGCGCGGCACCCAACCCCACCGCCTCGACGATCGCCGGCGTGCCGGATTCGAAGCGATGCGGCGGGTCGTTATAGGTGACAGTGTCTTCGCTGACCGTGACGATCATCTCGCCGCCGCCCTCGTAAGGCGGCAGCTTGTCGAGCCATTCCTTCTTGCCCCAGAGGATACCCGAGCCGGTCGGCCCATAGGTCTTGTGGCCGGTGAAGGCGTAGAAATCGCAGCCCAGCGCCTGCACGTCGACCGGCAGGTGGACGGCCCCCTGGCTGCCGTCGACCACCAGCGGAATGCCATACGAGCGGCAGATCGCGGCGACCTCGGCGATCGGGATGATCGTGCCGATCGCGTTCGACATCTGGGTCAGCGACACCACCTTGGTGCGCGGCGAGATCAGCTTCTCGAATTCATCGATGAGGAAATTGCCGTCCTCGTCGATCGGCGCCCATTTGATCACGGCGCCATGGCGCTCGCGCCAGTAGTGCCAGGGCACGATGTTGGAATGATGCTCCAGGATCGAGAGGATGATCTCGTCGCCTTCCTGGATCTTGAGGTAGCGCCCGAGCGAGGAGGCCACCGTGTTGAGCGCGCCGGTGGAGGAGCGCGTGAACACGATCTCCTCCAGATGCGCCGCGTTCAGGAAGCGGCGCGCGCTTTCGCGAGCCGCTTCATAGGCTTCCGTCGACGCGTTGGCGAGATAGTGCAGGCCGCGATGGACATTGGCGTAGTCCTCGCGCATCAGCCGCGTCATCGCCTCGATCACCGCTTCCGGCTTCTGGGCCGAAGCGGCGTTGTCGAGATAGACCAGCGGCTTGCCATAGACTTCCCTGCTCAGGATCGGGAAATCCTTGCGGACGCCCAAGACATCGTAGGGCTTCGCCAGCGCGTTCATGGATCAGGCCTTTCCGGGCGTGGCGGGCGCCTTATTGGCGACGAGCTCGCCGCCATGGCCCCAATCCTCGCGCTCGATCTCCTGGATCACGATATGGGTGTTCTGCGGGTTCTTGCCGAGCACCTTGACCAAAGTCTCCGTGAATTCCTTCACGATCTGCGCCTTCTGCTGGCGCGACGCGCCCTTGGTGATCTGGAGATTGATATAGGGCATCAGACCGTGCTCACCTCGGAAGCGGCCTCGCGGGCCTTCAGCCAGGCCTCGACCTCGGCCATGACAAGGTCGCGCACATCCTCGTCGGCGATGAACTCGACCGCCTCGCCGGCGAAGGCCTGCAGCACCAGCGCCTCGGCCTGCGGACGCGGCAGGCCGCGCGCCATCAGATAGAAGAGCTGGTCGCCGTCGATCTGCGCAACCGTCGCGCCATGGCCGCAGACCACGTCGTCGGCGAAGATCTCAAGCTCGGGCTTGTTGTACATCGAGGCGCCGTCGTTGAGCAGCAGCGCGTTGCTCTTCATGCCGCCATCGGTCTTCTGCGCGTATTTGCGCACGATGACCTTGCCCTGGAACACGCCGGTCGCCTCGCCGCCTGCGATCGTCTTGAACAACTCACGGCTGGTGCCGTGCGGCACCTCGTGATCGACGATCAGCGTGACATCGGAATGCTGCGCCTTGTTGATCAGGTTGACGCCGCGCAGGCCGATCTCGGTGTGCTCGCCGGCATAGCGGACGAAATGCTGCTGGCGCACCGTGCCGGCATTGCAGATCAGCGCGAAGGAATCGAACTTCGCGTGAGCACCGATCGTGGCGAGCAGGCTCTGCACCTCGACCGTCGCCGCCTGCTGGCGGGTGACGATGCGGACATGCTGGATCTCGCTCTCGTCGCCGGTCTCGAAGACGATCGCGCCGTTGATCTGCTGGGCTGCGGCGCCCGCCGCTTCGCTGACCTCGACGATCGTGCCCTTGACGCCCTTGCCGGCCAGAACGACCGAACGATGGAACACCGCCCGCTCTTCCTCGCCGGAAGCAAGCGCGACGATCACGATGCGCTGCTCCAGCTCGACGCCATCGGCGATCTCGACGAACACGCCGTCGCGCATCAGCGCGGTATTGAGCGCGAGGCCCATGTCGTCATGGCCGACCGAAGGCCCGGCCAGGATGCGGGTCAGGTCCTCGCGGGGCGAGACCAGCGCCTCGGCGAGCGACTGCACCGAGACGCCCTCGGGGATCGCATCGAGCGTCGAGAGTTTCGGCGCGAAGAGGCCGTCGACCAGCACGAGGCGCAGGCCGTCGAGCTTCAGCGCGGCAAGGCGAGCCTTGACCGCCGCGCTGACGGCAGCGCCGCCTGCAAGCGGGCGCGCCTCCCGCAGCAGCGTGCGCAGATCGGTATAGCGCCAGGATTCGAGCCGGCGATGCGGCAGGCCCTTGGCCTCGAATCCGGCGAAGGCGTCCTCGCGCAGCTTGCGCACGGCCGGGCCGCCCGGCAGCTCGGCCTTACTGTCGGCATATTGCTGGACGAGCTGCTGTTCGGCAGCCGTCTTCAGCGGGGTGACGATGGCCATCAGGCGGCCTCCCCATAGGCCGCGTAGCCCGACTTCTCGAGCTCCAGCGCCAGCTCCTTGCCGCCGGTCTTCACGATCCTGCCCTTCGACATGACGTGGACGGTGTCCGGGACGATATGGTCGAGCAGGCGCTGGTAGTGGGTGATGACGAGGAAGCCGCGGTTCTTGTCGCGGAGCGCGTTGACGCCCTCGGCAACGATGCGCAGCGCGTCGATATCGAGGCCGGAATCGGTCTCGTCGAGGATGCACATGGACGGCGAAAGCAGAGCCATCTGAAGGATTTCCATGCGCTTCTTCTCACCACCGGAGAAGCCGACATTGAGCGGTCGGCGCAGCATGTCCTTGGCGATGCCGAGCTTGTCGGCGGCGGCGTTGACCTGCTTGATGAAATCCGGCGTCAGCAATTCGTCCTGCCCGCGCGCCTTGCGCTGCGCGTTCATGGCCGCCTTCAGGAAGGTCATGGTGGCGACGCCAGGAATCTCCAGCGGGTACTGGAAGGCGAGGAAGATGCCGGCCGCGGCGCGGGCATCGGCCTCCATCTCCAGCACGTTCTCGCCGTTGAGCAGGATCTCGCCGTCGAGGACCTCGTAGTCCTCCTTGCCGGCGATGACATAGCTCAGCGTCGACTTGCCGGAGCCGTTCGGCCCCATGATCGCGGCGACCTCGCCGTCGTTCACGGTGAGGTTCAGGCCGTTGAGGATCTGCTTGTCCTCGTCGGCGATCTTGACGACTAGGTTGCGAATTTCGAGCATCGTTTCGTTCCTGTGTCATCCCGTGCGCAGTGCGGCACGTAGTGCTGCGCCGCAGACACGGGACCGTTATGTCCAGTGATAGTTCTGCAAACGGTCCCGCATCTGCGCAGCGGCACCATGTGCCGCGGCGCGTGCGGGAAGACCGCTCTTATCCAACCGAGCCTTCGAGCGAGATGGTGATCAGCTTCTGCGCCTCGACGGCGAATTCCATCGGGAGCTGCTGCAGCACCTCCTTGACGAAGCCGTTGACGATCAGCGCCACCGCCTCCTCCTCGGAGAGGCCGCGCTGCTGGCAGTAGAACATCTGGTCCTCGCCGATCTTCGACGTGGTCGCCTCATGCTCGAAGATCGCCGTCGCGGTCTTGGCCTCGATATAGGGGATGGTGTGCGCGCCGCACTGATCGCCGATCAGGAGCGAGTCGCAATTGGTGAAGTTGCGCGCGCCCGTCGCCTTGCGATGGGCCGAGACGATGCCGCGATAGGTCGAGTCCGACTTTCCGGCGGCGATGCCCTTGGCGATGATCTTCGAGGTCGTGTTCTTGCCGAGATGCAGCATCTTGGTGCCGCTATCGACCTGCTGCATGCCGTTCGACACCGCGATCGAGTAGAACTCGCCGCGCGAGCCGTCGCCGCGCAGGATGCAGGACGGGTATTTCCAGGTGATCGCCGAGCCGGTCTCGACCTGCGTCCACGAGATCTTCGAATTCTTGCCGCGGCAATCGCCGCGCTTGGTCACGAAGTTGTAGATGCCGCCCTTGCCCTCGGCATCGCCGGGGAACCAGTTCTGTACGGTCGAGTACTTGATCTCGGCATCGTCGAGCGCGATCAGCTCGACCACCGCGGCGTGAAGCTGGTTCTCGTCGCGCTTCGGCGCCGTGCAGCCTTCGAGATAGCTGACATAGGCGCCCTCGTCGGCGATGATCAGCGTGCGCTCGAACTGGCCGGTATTCTGCTCGTTGATGCGGAAATAGGTCGAGAGTTCCATCGGGCAGCGCACGCCCTTCGGCACATAGACGAAGGAGCCGTCGGTGAAGACCGCGCTGTTGAGCGTCGCGAAGTAGTTGTCCGTCACCGGCACGACGCTGGCGAGGTACTTCTTCACCAGCTCGGGATGCTCCTGGATCGCCTCGGAGATCGAGCAGAAGATGACGCCGGCAGCCGCCAGCTCCTTCTTGAAGGTCGTGACGACCGAGACGGAGTCGAAGACGGCATCGACCGCGACCCGATTCTCCGGCGCGACACCGGCGAGAATCTCCTGCTCGCGCAGGGGGATACCGAGCTTCTTGTAGGTCTCCAGAATCGCCGGATCGACCTCGTCGAGCGATTGCGGCGAGGCGCCCTTCTTCGGCGCGGCGTAATAGTAGAGATCCTGATAGTCGATCGGCGGATAGTTCACGCGCGACCAGGTCGGCTCGGTCATGGTCTTCCAGCGGCGGAAGGCGTCGAGTCGCCATTCCAGCATCCATTCCGGCTCGTTCTTGCGCGCCGAGATATAGCGGACCGTGTCCTCGGTGAGGCCCTTGGCCGGCTTCTCGACCTCCAGCTCCGTGACGAAGCCGTATTTGTATTCGGTCACGTCGATCGACTTGACCTGATCGATGGTCTCCTGGACCGCTGCCATGTTCAGTCTCCAGTCGCGGGTTCAAGGCCCGCCGGTTTGGTCTTCGTGTTGCGGAACGCGTCAGGCGGCAGCCCTGGCGCTCCGATCGGGTTGCGCGGCCACGAGCTTTTCATAGGCCGCGAGAAAGAGATCGATATCCGCCTCGCAGGTGGTCCATCCGAGCGAGGCCCGCAAGGCCCCTGCGCTCATGGCGGGGTCGATTTTCATCGCATCGAGCACATGCGAGCGCTTGACCTTGCCCGAGGAGCAGGCCGAGCCGGAGGACAAAGCCGCCCCGGCGAGGTCGAGCTTGATCAGAACGGTCTCGGCCTTGAGGCCGGGCGTCGCGAAGGCGCTGGTATTGGGCAGGCGCGGCGCGGCCTTAGCGAAGATCGCCGTCGCCGGCGAGAGCGCTGCAAGTCCCGCCTCAAGGCGGTCGCGCAAGCCGGAAAGCCGCGCTGCTTCTTCGTCCAGAATCTTGCCGGCGATCTCGGCCGCCGCGCCGAAGCCGATGATCCCCGGCAGGTTTTCGGTTCCGGCACGCCAACCGCGCTCCTGCCCGCCGCCGCGCATCGGCTTGTCGGCCAATTCGAGCGCGCCCGTACGGAAGACAATCGCGCCGATGCCCTTCGGGCCGCCGATCTTGTGCGCCGACAGGGTCAGCACGTCGGCGCCGAGCGCCATGGTATCGATGGCGATCTTGCCCGCCGCTTGCACGGCATCGCTATGCAGCAGACCACCACGGCGGTGCACGATTTCAGCCGCCTCAGCAATCGGCTGGATCACGCCGGTCTCGTTATTGGCGAGATGGATCGAGACGAGCGCCCGCGCGCCGGGATTCCCGGCGACGAAGCGGGTCAACCGCTCATCGAGCCAGGCGAGATCGACCAAGCCGTCGCCGTTGACCGGGATCGCCTCGACGGCGCCAGCCGGGAAACGATGCCCCTCGCGCACGCAGGCATGCTCGGTCGCGCTGTGAAGGAGAAGCGTCGCGGGTATCCGCACGCAGTCGCGCCTGCCGTCGCAATCCATCAGGCCGGGCGAGAGCACCGCGGTATTCGCTTCGGTGCCACCACTGGAGAAAACGACATTGGAGGCCTTGGCGCCGACGAGCCTGGCGACCTGCTCGCGCGCCCGCTCCATCGCGGCCCGTGCGGCACGTCCTTCGCCATGGACGGAGGACGGATTGCCCGGCAGCGTCAGCGCACGAGCGACCGCTTCCATCACCTCCGGGCGCACCGGGGTCGTGGCGTTGTGGTCGAGATAGGCGCGTCCCGCCGTCACGATCCTGCCTGCTCCATCCTCGTCATTGCCGACACACCGATACGAAATGCTTGAAATCGCACCTGTGCGCCGTGCTATAGCCGCCCATCCGAACCGGCCGGAACGGTCGAAACGCGGTTCGCTCAAGCGACCCACCGTTTTGTTCTCGACTTGTTCACGGCTGTTAGAACTATTCTAAGCGCTCTTCATCTAGGGCGCGCTTGGTGGCGCCGTCAAGGGCGGCCGGGTTTCGAGCAGGCATGCGCCCGCTTTCTGCCCGCCCGCGCCGGCACTGCCGCAAGAAGCGGTGAGACGATGCCAGAGGTGATTTTCAACGGGCCCGCGGGCCGGATCGAGGGCCGCTACCAGCCCGCCAAGAAGCGCGGCGCGCCGCTTGCGATCATCCTGCACCCGCACCCGCAATTCGGCGGGACGATGAACAACCAGATCGTCTACAATCTGTTCTACACTTTCGTGAACCGCGGCTTCTCGGCGCTGCGCTTCAATTTCCGCGGCGTCGGCCGCAGCCAGGGCCATTTCGACCATGGCGCCGGCGAGCTTTCGGACGCCGCCGCAGCGCTCGACTGGATGCAGGCGCTCAACCCAGAGGCCAAGAGCTGCTGGATCTCCGGCGTCTCCTTCGGCGCCTGGATCGGCATGCAGCTCCTGATGCGCCGCCCGGAGATCGAGGGCTTCCTCTCGATCGCGGCGATGGCCAACCGCTACGACTTCTCGTTCCTGGCGCCCTGCCCGTCCTCGGGCCTGTTCGTCCATGGCTCCGAGGATCGCGTCGCCCCGGTCAAGGAGGTCATGGCGGTGATCGAGAAGGTTAAAACGCAGAAGGGCATCCAGATCGAGCATACGGTCGTGGACGGCGCCAACCACTTCTTCGACGGCAAGGTCGATGTGCTGATGAGCCAGGTCGGCGCCTATCTCGACGCCAAGGTCGGCCCCGAGATCCTCAAGACCGAGCAGGAACAGGCCTGAAAGCTGCCTTTACGAATGACAACCGCGTCATGCTCTCCCCTGTGGCGAGCATCCACGTCTTGAACACGACCTTCGACCAGAGAAGACGTGGGTGGTCGGGACAGGCCCGATCATGACGCGAAACCCGTCAAACCATTGAGCCTCGCCATGACCACCTACAAGTCCGATTTCCTGCGCGTGCTCGACGAGCGCGGCCTCATCCATCAGGTCTCCGACGCGGAGGGCCTCGATGCTCTGTGCCGGCAGGGAACCCAGACGGCCTATGTCGGCTATGATGCGACGGCGACCTCGATCCATATCGGCAACCTGATCTCGCTGACCATGCTCTACTGGTTCCAGGAGACCGGGCATAAGCCCATCACGCTGATGGGCGGCGGCACCTCCATGGTCGGCGACCCCTCCTTCCGCGACGACCAGCGCAAGCTGCTGACCGTCGAGGAGATTGCCACCAATATCGAGAGCATCAAGCGCGTCTTCGGCCGCATCCTGCGCTATGGCGACGGGCCGACCGACGCGATGATGGCCAATAATGCCGACTGGCTGCTGAAACTGAACTATGTCGAGTTCCTGCGCGATGTCGGGCGGCATTTCTCGGTCAACCGCATGCTGTCCTTCGATTCGGTGAAGCTGAGGCTCGACCGTGAGCAGTCGCTGTCCTTCCTCGAATTCAACTACATGATCATGCAGGGTTACGACTTCACGGAGCTCAACCGCCGCTATGGCTGCCGTCTGCAGATGGGTGGCTCGGACCAGTGGGGCAACATCATCAACGGCGTCGACCTCTCGCACCGGATGGGCGGCCCGCAGCTCTACTGCCTGACCACGCCGCTGCTGACGACCGCCTCCGGCGCCAAGATGGGCAAGACCGCCAATGGCGCGGTCTGGCTCAATGCCGACGTCTTCAGCCCCTATGATTTCTGGCAATATTTCCGCAATACCGAGGACGCCGATGTCGGCCGCTTCCTCAAGGTGTTCACGCGCCTGCCGATGGACGAGATCGCCCGTCTCGCGGCGCTCGGCGGCGCCGAGTTGAATGAGGCGAAGAAGGTCCTCGCCACCGAGATCACGGCCATCGTCCACGGCCGCAAGGCGGCCGAGGCGGCCGCCGAGACGGCGCGCAAGACCTTCGAGGAAGGCGGTCTCGCCGCCGACCTGCCGAGCGTCGCGATAGCGCGCGCCGAGATCGAGCCCGGCATCGGCGTGCTGACCGCCTTCGTCAAGGCGGGCCTGGTGCCCTCGACCGGCGAGGCGCGCCGTCAGGTCAAGGCCGGGGGCCTGCGCGTCAATGATGTGGTGGTCACCGACGAGCGCGCCGCGCTCCGCCTCGGCGACATCACCTCGGAAGGCGTGATCAAGCTCTCCTTCGGCAAGAAGAAGCATATCCTGCTGCGGCCGGAGTAAGCCTTCCGCCTGTCATCCCGTGCGCGGTGCAGCGCGAAGCGGTGCGCCGCAGACACGGGACCGTGCGACGAGAAGGCGCCTTTCCGAGGGCGGTCCCGTGTCTGCGCAGCAGCACTGCGTGCCGCAGCGCGTGCGGGGATGACAGCGGTCTTCAGCGCGGCGGCGCCTGCCGAGGCCTTTGCGCCGGAGCGCCGCCGAGCGGATCGACGAAACGGCGCAGGATGCCGGGCGCCAAAGCGGAAAGCGGGTTGATCGACATGGTCGGCGCGCTGGCGGCGCCGGAAATCCGGAAATTCACCGCAAAGAGCCCGCCATACTGGCTGCCGCCGCCGAGCAGCGCGCCGACCACGGGCACCTGCGCGAAGGCGTTGTTGAAGGCGTAGCCGGGCACGAAGGTCCCGCCGATATCGACGCGATCGCGGCCGTAATCGACATGGCCCTGCAGCGTGAAGCCGATCTGCTGGCCCCAGATCACCATCTCCGAGACGTCGAGCCGGCTGGCGGAGCGCGTGAACTCGGCCTTGAGCTTGGTGAAGGCGACTTCGCTGACATCGATGCGCGGCTCGGCCGCGCTGTCGCCCGAGAAGGCGCTGGCCGGCTGCGAGCTGACCACGCGGCGCAGCGCAGGCTCGTCCCGCACGAGGAAATTGCGGAACAGCAGGTCGCCGCTCTGGCTCTCGCCCGGCCCCAGCGTCAACACGAGATCGCCGCCATGGGCCTTGTTGTAGAGGTCGAGGAAGCGCAGCAGCGATCCGCCATTCTCCGACTGCACGATCAGCTTCCCACCTTCGCCGTCACGGCCTTGCCGGACGGAGACATCGGCCCTCCCGATCCGCCCCTGGAAATTGGCCGAGCGGATTTCGCCGCCGCGCTTGGCGAATTTCAGCGTAGCGCTGGTGATCGCCTCGTTGTTGAAACCCGTCAGGATCGGCACGTCGAGATCGACGTCGTAGTCGCCCCCGCCTTTGGATCTGGTCTTGCTGCCCTTGCCGGCCGAGCCGGGGCTTTGCAGGTCCTTGATGAAGGGGCGCAGATCCGCGACCGCGCCGCGCACCGTCAGCTTGACGAGATTGCCGTCGCGCCGGGCATCGATCTTCAGGTTGTCGCCGGGCGAGAGCCGGAATTGCGAGAAGCTCGCGCTGTCCAGGCCGTTCTGCTTGTTCAGCTCGATCCGCCCCTTGATCAGGGCCGTGCCGGCCTCGAGCGAGAAATCCTCGAGATCGGGCCCGTCCGGATCGGCAACATAGGCGAAACTGACCTTTCCGGGCCGACCGGAGGGCTTGTTCAAGCCGGGGATCACACCGTCCAGGGCCACCTTGGCAAGATCGACCTCGACCCGTGGCGGCTGCTCCGGCCCCTTGCCGAGCGGCTTCACCACGCGCACCGGCAATGTCCCGGTGATCCCGGTATCGCTGCCGAAGCCGCGCCGCTGCCGCCCGGCCGCATCCAGCGCGAGCTGCAGGGTCGCCTCGCCCTGACCCTTGCCGTTCTGCTTCAGCTCGACCTGCGCCTTGTCGCCGCCGACGCGGGCATCGCCGCGCACCGACAGGCCTTTTCCATCGACATTGACGGCAAAGCTGCCTGCCTCGAGCTTCTCCGTGCCCAGAAGCGTGTCGGATGCGACATTCGCGAGCGTGCCCATGCCGGTCACGACGACTTCGTCCGGCTTCAGGTCGTCGGCGAGCGGCAAGGTGATACCGACCTTCAGGTCGCTCGTGCCCTTGATCGCCGCCGGATCGATCTTGCCGGGCGTGAAGTCCTTCAGCGACGGAAAGGCGAACAGGGCCGCCAAGGCATCCATCGAGCCGAGCGAACGAAAGCCGATCCGGGCCTGCGCGCGGTGCTGATGATAGTCGGGCATGGCGAAGCTGCCCTCGCTCAGCTGAAGCTGGCGGCCGCCGCCGAGCTCGGCCGTGGCCTTGCCGATGGCGAGCTGAGCGGTGCGCCCCCCGACGCGCCCGGTCACGGTGGCGTCGGTGAGTGGCGGCAAGCCGGGATCGGGCAGGTAGCGTACGCCATCGGCATCGATCATCACCGAGAGCGAGCTATCCGGCATACCCTCGCCCCTGACCAGGCGGGCGTGATCCTCCGGTGCCAGATCGAGATCGACCGACAGCGACTTGAGCCGCCCGAACGCGAGCTGGCGCCGCAGCGTGCCGTGCACCTCCGGGGAGGTGAAGCCGGGCCAGATCGCAAGAAGCGAGCGGGCATCGGAATTCGTCGCCTTGATCGCGAAGCGTTGCAGCGGCGAACCGTTCACGCGCTGGACCAGCGCGGTCATGTCGACCGACACGAACGGCCCGCGCAAGGATAGCGCTTCGATGGTCACGGCATTATTGGCCGGGTCGAGCCAGACGCCCGCCTTGAGGCTGTCGATCTGGACCGGCGGGTCGGAATCGACCCCGGCGAGCTGGCCCTTGGCGTCGAGCGCGACGCGCCAACCGCCATTGTCCTCGCGTAGAGAGCCCGTCGCCGCGAACTGCGTGGCCCCGGCCTTGATCTCGCCGCGGGTGATGTTGAGCTCGGAGAGATCGGCGCCGCTCGCGAGCTCGAACTCCGCCGAATCGACCGCGAAGGGCGCGACCGGACTGTCCGGAAAACGCAGAGTGCCGGATCGGATCCCGATCCGGGCCGTTATGGACTTCCTGCCGTCGGGAGCCTGCTTCAACGTCGCGCGCCCCTGCATCGGCAGGCCGTCGACGAGAATGCTGCCCGTGCCGAAGGCGAGCGCGACGACCTCGGCCGGCTCGAAGCGCAGGATGTCGATATCGGCGCGCTGCGTGCCGTCGGCCTCGGTCGAGAGATCGGCGGCCAGCTCCTTCCAGCGTTGGCCGGTCCGCCCTTTCATCGTCATGCGCGTGCCGCGGTCGGCGATGCGGGTCAGCTTGATCTCGACATCCTCGAGCCCGGCCTTCTGGCGCCCGTCCGGATCGACCAGCGACAGCCGGGCGCCGTTGATGCCGGCTTCCTCGAGCGCGCCAAGCAGCCCGTCGCCGCGCGCCAGTGTCGTGATCGCGCTCATGATGCCGGTGAAGGCGTTCCATTGCGCCGCATCAGGCACGCTCGGCTGCGGCGGCGCCTCCGCGGGTGCCGAATCGGCATTGACCACCAGCGCGCCGTCCTTGGTGACGCCGAGCCGGACATTGACGCCGCGCAGATCGACCGAGACGAGGCGGATATCGCCCGTGAGCAGCGCCATCGGCGCATAGCCGAGCACGGCCTCGGGCGCCCGGATCACGGCGCCGCTGGCATGCTGGAACGAGACCTGCCGCACGCGGAGCTGGGAGCGGCCATCGATGCGGCCGAGTTCGGCGGAAGCGGCGGTGACCTTCCAGTCCGGGCCGAGCCGCTCCTCGATGGCGGCGGCAATGCGTCCTTCGAAGCCCGAGAGCGGCACGATCCCGGTCACGAGCAGCGTCGCCGCAGCACCGGCGAGCACCACGAGCGAGACGGTGACGACGACGCAGATCATCGCGAGTCCGGCCTTGGCGCGCCGCTTCACGGCAACGACGTCGCAGGCTTCGCCCGCGGGCGATGAATCATCCTGCCCGGCAGCCGCGGTCTTTGCTCCGTGATCCGACAAAATCCGCGTGATCCTCTTCGGCGCCTGCGCCGGCTCGTGTCAGGGTGCAGCCGATCGCCCCTTGCCGCAATCCCGGAAGGCGGCATCCATGTCGATGCGGTCAGACGAAGCGATTCGGCAATCCGGAAACGTTCGATGAGTTTCCGGGTTCCTGCCGCGAGCCGGCCCGTCATGCCGGATCAAGCGCTCCATGAATCGAGAAGGCGACGAAAGGAAGGCAACGGCCATGGCATTACAGGAAGGTGATCCGGCACCGGATTTCAACCTGCCCCGCGACGGCGGAGGCGAGATCAGCCTCGACGCGCTGCGCGGCCGAAAGATCGTGCTCTACGCCTATCCCAAGGACAACACCCCGTCCTGCACCGAGGAGGCGATCGCCTTCAACCGCCTGCGCCGGGACTTCGCGGCCTGCAACACCGAAATCATCGGCGTTTCACCGGATTCGGCCAAGAAGCACGACAATTTCAAGCGGAAATACGAACTCGACTTCCCTCTCCTCGCCGACGAGGCGCAGGTCCTGGTGAACGCCTATGGCATCTGGGTCGAGAAGAGCATGTACGGCCGCACCTATATGGGGGTCGAGCGCGCGACTTTCCTGATCGACGCCGAGGGCCGCCTGGCGCGGATCTGGCGCAAGGTGAAGGTCGCCGGCCATGCCGAGGAGGTTCTCGCGGCGGCACAGGCGCTTTGACGTCTCGAGCGCCTTGCAGAGGCATTGCACGGGCCGGAATTTGCGAAAGATTAACCCTAACAATGTCTGATGACGGAATCGGCAGCGTGATTACCGGTTCCGCGTATGCATCATCAGTCCCAACCCGCCCCCGCTCTCTCGACCGTCGGTCTCGTCTCCCACAAGACCTATACGGTGCGCCGCTCCACCATGCTCGCAGGACTGGCCTGGCTGGCCCTGAGCACGGCCTGCAGCGGCGGTGCCGGCTGGTACATCCTCAGCCGCGACGACCTCGCCGCCCGGATGATCGCCCGCGAGACATCGCGCCAATACGCCTATGAGGATCGGATCTCGGCGCTGCGGGCCGATATCGACCGCTATGCCAGCCGCGCCCTCCTCGACCAGGACGGCGTCGAGTCGCGTGTCGACGAACTCGCCAGCCGCCAGGCAGAACTCGAATCGCGCCAGTCGCTGGTCGCGGCGCTCGCCGACACGCTTCAATCCAGCGGACTGATCCCGGCGGCGAAGCTGCCGCTGCGCTCCCAGGTCATCAAGCCGGGCGAGCCGATCCGCGCCTCCGGCGTCACCAGCTTCGCCCCGATCCTGCCGGGCAAGCCGATGCCGGCACCTGAGACGCCCTCGCTACGCGGGGCCGACGGCAGTGCAGCGGGCGGCTGGCAATCCGGCGAGACACCCGCCGAACCGCCGGCCAAGCGCGTCGATGCGGCGTTGACCAAACTCGACGGCGCCATGGCGCGAAGCTCGGACGCGCAGCTCTCGGCCCTGAAGGACATGGACGAGCGCGTCGCCGCAGCCCAGAAGCGCCTGCGCAGCGCGCTCGCCGAAACCGGTCTCGATCCCGAGCGTCTCGCCGCGCCGGCCTCGGCGGCCGGCGGCATGGGCGGCCCCTTCGTGCCGGTGAAGGTCGACCCGTCGGCAGGCCCCTTCGCCGCGACCCTCAGCACCCTCCAGCCGCGCCTGGCGGCGGTCATGCGCCTGCGCGGCGTCATCGACCAGTTGCCGCTCGCACGGCCGATGGCGGGCGACCACGATTTCACGTCGAATTACGGCTATCGCACCGATCCGTTCACGCGCGGCCTCGCCATGCATACCGGCGTCGATTTCCGGGCCGAGACCGGTTCCTCGATCATGGCGACCGCGCCGGGCAAGGTCGTGGTCGCCGAGTACAATGGCGGCTACGGCAACATGGTCGAGATCGAGCACGCTAACGGGCTGACCACGCGCTATGCTCATATGTCGGCGATCTCGGTCACCACCGGACAGATGGTCAAGACGGGCACCGTCGTCGGCCGCGTCGGCTCGACCGGCCGCTCCACCGGCCCGCATCTGCATTACGAGACCCGCATCAACGACGACCCTGTCGACCCCACGCGCTTCCTGCGTGCCGGCAGCAAGCTGCTCGCGAACGCCCTCTGACAGGGTCCTCCGAAACGAAGAAGGCCGCGCCCTGGAGCGCGGCCTTATTTTTTGCGGTTCGACCAATCGCGGGATCGTTCATGGCCTGCCCCCGTTGTCATTCCGGGGCTTCGCGGAGCGAAGAACCCGGAACCCACGACTGGGCGGGCCAACTGCAATGCGGCATAAAATTCCTCACCCCGTCGTGGGTTCCGGGCTCGTGCCTGCGGCACGCCCCGGAATTGACAGCGTCGGCGCTCGAAACCGCCATGGCCGAGCGTGACATCTCCTAGTCGATATCCTCGACTTCGACCGTCGTGCCATAGACGCGCTGCGCCAGCGATGCCTCCATGAAGGGATCGAGATCGCCGTCGAGCACCTCGGAGGGTGCCGTCGAACTCACGCCCGTGCGCAGGTCCTTCACCAGCTGGTAGGGCTGCAGCACATAGGAGCGGATCTGGTGGCCCCATCCGATATCGGTCTTGGAGGCCTGCTCGGCATTGGCCTTCTCCTCGCGCTTCTTCAGCTCGACCTCATAGAGGCGGGCGCGCAGCATGTCCCAGGCCTTGGCCCGGTTCTTGTGCTGGGAGCGCTCCTGCTGGCAGGCCACCGCGATGCCGGACGGGATATGCGTGATGCGCACCGCCGAATCCGTCGTGTTGATGTGCTGACCGCCGGCGCCCTGGGCGCGATAGGTGTCGATGCGGCAGTCCGATTCCTTGACGTCGATGACGATGCGGTCATCGACGACGGGATAGACCCAGATCGACGCAAAGGAGGTCTGCCGCCTGGCATTCGAATCGAAAGGCGAGATGCGCACGAGGCGATGCACGCCCGATTCGGTCTTCAGCCAGCCATAGGCGTTGTGGCCCTTGAACTGCAGCGTCGCCGACTTGATGCCGGCCGTGTCGCCGTCCTGATATTCGAGCGTCTCGACCTTGAACTTCCGCCGTTCGCCCCAGCGCCGGTACATGCGCAGCAGCATCTCGGCCCAGTCCTGGCTCTCGGTGCCGCCCGCGCCGGGATGGATCTCGACATAGGTGTCGAGCATGTCGGCCTCGCCCGAAAGCAAGGTCTCGACCTGCAACCGAGCCGCCTCGTCCTGCACGGCCTTGATCGCCTGCTCGCCCTCGGTGACGGTGGCGTCGTCGCCTTCCATCTCGCCGAGTTCGATCAGCGTCAACGCGTCGTCGAGCTCGCGCTCGAGCTTGGTGATGCCCTCGATCTGGGTCTCCAGCGAGGTGCGCTCGCGCATCAGCTTCTGCGCGGCTTCGGCATCGTTCCAGAAATCGGGTCCCTCGGAGAGGGCGTTCAGTTCCGCTAGGCGGCGCTGGGCTTGATCCCAGTCAAAGATGCCTCCTCAGCAGTCCGATCGACTGCTTGGCGTTATCGAGCTGCGTCTGGATTTCGGGGCGCATGATTCCGTCTGGACGTCCTTGTGGGCTGTGCTTGGAGGCTGAGATAGGGGCGAAAGGCCCGGCTGTAAACGCCCGAGACTATATCCCCTGCCCATCGGGGCGGCCATGGACTGGCCGGTCCGAAAAGAGCAACGCCCGGAGATGATCTCCGGGCGCCGCAAAAAACACTTGCTATTGGCTCAGTAAAGCCCGCCGGTGCCCGAACCGACGGCACGGCCGCCCCCACCGACACCGAGCGGCGCGCTGCCGTCGCCGGCGGCGCCGATCACCGAATAGCTGTCCGGCGGCGCCGTGCCCGGCTTGAAGGCCTCCAGGATGCCGCCCTCGCCGCCGGCGCGCATGCCGGTGCGGGGGTCGACGCGGATGAGCTTGATGCCGGCCGGAACGCGGAACGGCGTCGCCGGTTTGTCCTTCAGCGCGACGCTCATGAAGTCGCGGAAGATCGGTGCGGCATACTGGCCGGCGGTCGCCGAGGTGCCGAGCGATTTCGGCTTGTCGAAACCCATATAGACGCCGACGGCGAGATCGGGCGAGAAGCCGACGAACCAGACATCCTTGGCGTCGTTGGTCGTGCCGGTCTTGCCGGCGAGCGGCTTGCCGACGGACTTGACCACCGTCGCCGTACCGGCGTTGACCACGCCCTCGAGGATCGAGACCATCTGATAGGCGGTCAGCGGGTCGAGCACCTGCTCGCGATTGTCGATCAGGCGCGGCTCCGGCTGGTTCGCCCATTTCTCGGCGTTGCAGCCCTCGCAGACGCGCTGGTCGTGGCGGAAGATCGTCGAGCCCGAACGGTCCTGGATACGGTCGATCAGCGTCGGCCGGATGCGCTTGCCGCCATTGACCAGCATCGAATAGGCCGCGGTCATCCGCATCACCGTCGTCTCGCCGGCGCCGAGCGACATCGACAGCACGGGCTGAAGATCGTCATAGATGCCGAAGCGGCGCGAATACTCGGCGATCAGCGGCATGCCGACATCCTTGGCAAGCCGCACCGTCATCAGGTTCTTGGAGAACTGGATGCCGTAGCGCAGCGTGCGCGGCCCGGTCGACTTGCCGTCGTAGTTCTCCGGCCGCCACATGCCGAGGCCGGGACCCTGATCGATCTCGATCGGTGCGTCCAGGATGATGCTGGACGGCGTATAGCCGTTGTCGAGCGCGGTCGCGTAGACGAAGGGCTTGAACGAGGAGCCGGGCTGGCGCAGCGCCTGCGTCGCGCGGTTGAATTCCGACTGATCGTGGCTGAAGCCGCCGACCATCGCCAGCACGCGGCCCGAGAACGGGTCCATCGCGACGATGGCGCCGTTGACCTCCGGCAATTGCCGCAGGCGGGCGAAACCCGGCCGGCTGTCCATCGGCTCGACATAGACGATATCGCCGACCGAGACGGCCTGCGAGACGCGGGCACGGCGGGTCCATTTGATGCCGTCGGCCGCGAGCGTCAGGATCTGCCGCTCCTTGTTGAGATGGCCGGCATTGTCGCGCAGCGGATGCAGGCCCAGCTTGGCGCTGTCGCCATTCACATCGAGCACGACGGCAAGCCGCCACGGCGCGACGTCGCCGAGCACCGGCAACTCACCGACGACGGCACCCCATTCCTTGCCGCCGAGATCGATCTTCTGGATCGCGCCGCGCCAGCCGCGTGCCTCGTCGAAACGCACCAGACCATCGACCAGCGCCTTGCGCGCCATCAACTGGGTCTTGGGGTCGACCGTGGCCCGAACCGAAAGGCCGCCTTCGAGCAGCTTCTTCTCGCCGTAGCGGTCCTGCAGCTCGCGCCGGATCTCCTCGGCGAAATAGCCGGCGGCGATCTGATTCGGCGAAACGGTGCGCGGATTGACGCCGAGAGGCTGCTTCTTGGCGATCTCGCCCGCCTCGCGCTTGACGTAGCCGTTCTCGACCATGCGATCGATGACGTAGTTGCGGCGCTCGATCGCGCGATCGCGGTTGCGGAAGGGATGCAGATCCGAGGGTGCCTTCGGCAGGGCGGCCAGATAGGCGGCTTCCTGCAGGTTCAGCTCGTGCACCGACTTGCCGAAATAGTTCAGCGCCGCAGCGGCGATGCCGTAGCTGCCCTGCCCCGGGGCCGGCGCGCCGAGATAGATCTCGTTGAGGTAGAGTTCGAGGATCTTGTCCTTCGAATAGGTCGATTCGAGCTTCAACGCGACGAGCGCCTCGCGAATCTTGCGTTCGATGGACTGCTCCGGGCTCAGGAAGAAGTTCTTCGCGACCTGCTGAGTGATCGTCGAGGCGCCCTGCGGCCGGCGATTGGCGCCGCGGTTGCGGAAGTTCGAGATCGCGGCGCGGACGAGACCTTCGGGATCGACGCCGACATGCTTGTAGAAATTCTTGTCTTCGGCCGAGAGATAGGCGTCGATGACGAGCTTCGGCACGGCCTGGATCGGCAGGTAGAGGCGTCGTTCACGCGCGTACTCCGCAATCAGGCTGCCGTCGCCGGCATGCACGCGGGTCATAACCGGCGGCTCGTAATTCCGGAGCTGCGCATAATCGGGCAGGTCGCGCGAATAATGCCAGATCAAGCCGCCGGCAACGGCAGCGCCGATCACGAAAGCGATCGCACCGGCGGCGAACAACCATCCGAAGATTCGCAGAACAAACCGCATCTCAGGCCCTGGATCCCGTAACTGCCATCGGCTGCCCCCAAATCAGGGCGCGTCGCAAATCATAGCTATAACATGACGCAGATGGCGGAACCGTGGCCTGCCGACCACAATCCGCATCATCCGGCGAGACTACGCTGTCATCCCGTGCGCGCTGCGGCATGGAATGCCGCTGCGCAGACACGGGACCGCGCGCCGCTTCGTGTTCCACCCTCCTCGCCACCCGAAAAGGCGCCCCTTCCGGTTGACGGTCCCGTGTCTGCGCAGCGGCGCTATGCGCCGCAGCGCGCACGGGATGACAGCGCGTCAGCACGTCCTAGTTCCGGTTCTCGGCCGCCTTGCCGACCGAGGCCCGCTCGCGGGCGAAATAGTCCTCGATCGCGGCCGATACGGCCGTCACCGCCTTGCCGCGCCATTCCGGCGAGTTCAGCAGTTCGGCATCCTTGGGGCTGGACATGTAGCCCAGTTCGATCAGCACCGAGGGCACGTCCGGTGCGCTCAACACCCAGAAGCGAGCCGAGCGCAGCGGGATCTTGTGCATCTTGATCGAGCCGCCGAGCTTCTCGACCAGATTGCGCGCGAAGACCCCGGTGAAGGTCCGCGTCTCGCGCCGGGCGAGGTCCATCAGGATGCCGGCGACATCCTGCAGTTCCTCGCTGCTTTCCAGGCCGGCGACGGCATCGGCCTCGTTCTCCTTGGCCGCGAGCCGGGCAGCCTCGGCGTCGGTCGCGCGCTCGGAGCGGGTATAGACGGTGGCGCCGCGCACCTCCTGCGCCTGTGTCAGCGAATCGGCATGGATCGAGATGAACAGGTCGGCCTGCTCGCCGCGCCCGATCTGCACGCGATCACCGAGCGAGACGAAACGGTCGTCGTCGCGGGTCATGACGACACGGTAGCGGCCATTGGCTTCGAGCTGTTCCTTGAGCGCCTTGCCGAAGGCAAGGACCACGACCTTCTCTGCGATCGCGGCAACCGTCGCACCGGGATCGATGCCGCCATGGCCGGGGTCGATGACGATGGTGTGCCGGGTCTCGCCGGCGGTCTTGGCCGCTGGCGCCGGAGCCGGGATGGTCGATGAAGGCTTCAGCATCTTGCCGGCCTCGGCCAGGAAGTCCGCCCGCGCAGTCTTCTTCAATTCGATAGTCAGCTCGCCGAAGCCGCCACGCACCGTCTTCACCACGGCTTTTGCGATGCTGGCGGGATGGGACAAGTCGATGATGATTCGGGCCTTGTCGGCCGTGAACAGGCCATAGCGATAGCCGCTGACGAAACCGGCGCTGCGCCTTGCCGAGGGCTGAATCTGGAAATTGGTCGAGGGCAATTCGACGATCACCCGATCCGGCGCGGCCTGCACCCACGCATCGACCGCGACCGACGCGGACAGCATCATCGTGAGCCGCACGGTCTCGCCGCTCTGCTCGATTCGGGCATCGGTCGCGACCGGATACTCGTTCTGCGGCCGCGGCTCAGCCTTGGGCTGGGCCTGCGCAACGCCCGCCAGGGAAACGCTCGCCAGCAGGCATGCGACGGCAAGCACGCACCGCAGCGCCCGAAATCGCCACGGCGCATCGCAACGGCTCGGATCGGCGCGGCGGATGCACGATAACAGTTGAAAGATCCCGCAGATTGTTACGAGGGTTTAACCATAACGGGGCTGAAATCCTAACAGCCCGTTACCATCTCTCCCGGAAGCCGGGAACCGCCCGTTATGCGCCCCGGCTGAAATGCGGCCGTCATGTGACTTGCAAATCACCATCACCTGTCTGTAATGGAGCAGGTTGCTTGTCAGCCTGCCCGAGGGACACATCCGGATCGTGCGATCCGTCGGCGTCCGAAGCAGGTTGGGCCGTCTCTTCCCAGCGGAGCGGCGGCAACAAGACGACCGCAACGGATCGTCCGCAGACGGTTGGCATCGGGATTGCGTGTTTTCTGCGCCCTGCCCTGTCTTGCGAGCGTGCAAACGCGATGTGCCTGGCCGCCCGGCCGGAGCATCGCAGGTCAGGACAGATGACGGGGCATAAGACGCCGCTAGCACCATCGGTGAACCGTCCGAACCTGCGGAACCGCGCGGGGCTTTGCGCCCGGGCTGCTGTTCCGAGCCGCCTTCCTGTCTCGACCGCTTCCTTCTCCCTCCTGCAACATGCCGGCTTGCTCCGGCCTTCTCGCGGCGCCCCTGCCCGCGGCGGCGGATCGATATCCGTAGCCGTGCGGCCCCGGTCGGCGGCCGCGCCAATGGAAATGACTTATGGCCAACAAGATGCTTATCGATGCCACCCACCCGGAGGAGACCCGGGTCGTGGTGGTCCGCGGGTCCCGCGTCGAAGAGTTTGATTTCGAATCCGCCAGTCGCAAGCCGCTCCGCGGCAATATCTATCTCGCCAAGGTGACCCGCGTGGAGCCCTCGCTCCAGGCGGCCTTCGTGGAATATGGCGGCAACCGTCACGGCTTCCTCGCCTTCTCCGAGATTCATCCGGACTACTATCAGATCCCGGTCGCCGACCGGCAGGCCCTGCTCGACGACGAGGCCCGCGCCGAGCGTGACGAGGAGCGCGACGAGGAGCGCCGCGAGAAGCGCGGCCGCCGCGACCGTGGCCGTCGCGGCGACCGCGACAGCCGCGCCAAGAAGGCCGCTGCCGACGAGACCGTCTCGGCCGAGGTCGAGGCGACCGCCGAGACCGGCGAGGAGCGCGTCGAGACCGACGGCAAGGAAGCCGCGATGGTCAACGAGGGCGGCCCTGCCTTCGGCGAAACCTTCGCCCCCGACGTCGCCGAATCGACCACTGAGGATGCCGCCCCGAACGCCGCGCCGCTGACCTTCGAAACCGTCGAGGCCACCGTCCCGGCCGAGGAGACCGTCGTTTCGGCCGAGGCGCCGGAGAGCCCGGAGACCGAGGCGCGCAAGCCGTCCGAGGACGAAAGCGACGACGAGAACGGCGATGACGATGCCGAGGAGGCTCCCGAGCAACTCGGCGGCGGCGACGCCCTCGACGACATGCCGGAGCGGCGCCAGCGCAGCCACCGCCGCCAGTACAAGATCCAGGAGGTGATCAAGCGTCGCCAGATCATCCTGGTCCAGGTCGTCAAGGAAGAGCGTGGCAACAAGGGCGCGGCGCTGACCACCTATCTCTCGCTCGCCGGCCGCTATTCCGTGCTGATGCCGAATACCGGCAAGGGCGGCGGCATCTCGCGCAAGATCACCAATACGGAAGACCGCAAGCGCCTGAAGGAGATCGCGCAGGAGCTGGAGGTCCCGGAGGGGATGGGCCTGATCCTGCGCACGGCCGGCGCCTCGCGCACCAAGGTCGAGATCCGGCGCGACTACGAATACCTGATGCGGATGTGGGAGAGCGTGCGCGAGCTGACGCTGGCCTCCGTCGCCCCGTCGCTCGTCTATGAGGAGGGCAACCTCGTCAAGCGCTCGATCCGCGACCTCTACAACAAGGATATCGACGAGGTTCACGTCGCCGGCGAGAGCGCCTATCGCGAGGCCAAGGACTTCATGCGCATGCTCATGCCGAGCCATGCCAAGAGCGTGAAGCCTTATCGCGAGCAGACCCCGCTCTTCGCGAGCTTCGGCGTCGAAAGCCAGCTCGACGCGATGTTCTCGAACACGGTCACGCTGAAGTCCGGCGGCTATCTCGTCATCAACCAGACGGAAGCGCTGGTCGCGATCGACATCAACTCGGGCCGCTCGACCCGCGAGCACAATATCGAGGACACCGCCCTCAAGACCAATCTCGAAGCGGCGGAGGAAATCTCCCGCCAGCTCCGCCTGCGCGACCTCGCCGGCCTCATCGTGATCGATTTCATCGACATGGAGGAGAACCGGAACAACCGCGCCGTCGAGAAGAAGCTGAAGGAGTGCCTGAAGGACGACCGCGCCCGCATCCAGGTCGGCCGCATCTCGGCCTTCGGCCTGCTGGAGATGTCGCGCCAGCGCATCCGCACCGGCGTGCTCGAATCCTCCTCGGTGCCCTGCCCGCATTGCGCCGGCGCCGGCATGATCCGCTCGACTCCGTCGGTCGCGCTGCAAATCCTGCGCGCGCTGGAGGAGACGCTGATCAAGAGCGCCTCGCACAACCTCACCGTCCGCACCAGGCCGGAGGTCGCGCTCTACGTCCTCAACCAGAAGCGCGCCCATCTCGCCGATCTCGAGACCCGCTTCGCCATCGCCATCACCGTCTCGACCGACGCGAACCTGCTGGGCACGCGCTATTTCGAGGTCGAGCGCGGCGAGTTCGTCGGCAACGAGGGCCGGGTCGTCCCGACCAGCTTCAAGGCCGAGGCGATCGCGTCGGATGTCGACGATGAGGCGCTCGACGCCGCCGCTGAAGCGGCTGCCCTCGACGCCGAGACCGACGGCACCGAAGCCGTCGCGGCCGAAGCACAGGGCCAGTCCGAGCGTGGCGAGGGTGAGAACGGCCGTCGCCGCCGCCGTCGCCGTCGGCGCCGGCGTGGCGGCGAGCGCGACGAGCAGGGCCAGCAGCTCGACGGCGCGCAGGGCGATGACGAAGGCGACGAGGGCGAGGATGACGGCGACGGGGCCGTGACCCCGGCCGCTGCCGAGCCGGTTGCCGAAGCCGTGGCCGAGGTCGCCCCGGAGCCGGTCGCCGAGGAGCCCGCAGCCAAGCCGAAGCGCAGCCGCGCCCGCAAGCCGAAGGCCGAGGCCGCCAAGGAGACCGAGGCCAAGGTCGAGACCGCCGCGGCCGAAACCGCTCCCGCCGAGGCCGAGAAGCCCAAGCGCAGCCGCTCGCGCAAGAAGGTCGTGCCGATCACCGAGGGCAGCGAAGCCGCCGCGGAAGCCGCTCCGGCCCCCGCCGAGACGAAGGCCGAGGCCCCGGCTGCGGCTCCCGAGGCCGCTCCGGCTCCGGTCGAGCCCGCTCCGGCGCCTGAGCCCGCCCCGGCCAAGGCCCCGGTGGAAGAACCCGTCGCGGTCGTGCTGACCGAGCCGGACCCGAACCGGCCCAAGCGCGGCGGCTGGTGGAACCGGCTCGCCGGCCGCTCCTGATCGCGCTGACCACATCCGCTGAATGACGAAGCCCGCTGCGATCCGCAGCGGGCTTTTTCTTTTCACGGTCCAGCAAAGCGGGCAGGATCATCGTCCGGAGAGCATGCCACCCGAGGCAGGAGCCGATGCCGCCGCCACGTAACCGCGAGCGCATGGTCATGATCGCGCTGGCCGCCATCGGCTTGACGGGCCTCGCTTATCTCGCCTGGAGCGCGATCGGCTGGTTCGGCGTGGGCATGCTCGGGCTGCTGGTGCTGTTCGTCGCGCTCAGGGTCGAGCTTGAGGGTGATCGTCCGGTCGGAACGCAGACGACGCCCACGCTCTACGCCGATCAATTCCATGCCGAGCGCGCACAGAATCGCGCCGAGCGTGCAGGCAGGCGCGCCGAGGTCGCATCATTTACCGCGTCGACCGGCCTGTTCGCCTATGCCGGCGCCCTACTTGCCATCAGCAGCTTCGGGCTGGTCTTCCTCGGATGGGGGCACTCCGATCCGCCAGCGCTCCTGTATCTGTTCGGCAGCCTCATCTGGGACACCTTCCAGAAAGGCAGGCCCTGACAGGGTGGGAACGGCTTGAGGGGTCCACCGCTGGCGGCACCGGCCCGTTTCAGCCCGCCGCCGGTGCCAGCGGCGTCGGGGGCGGCACGGCCGAGATCGCGGCTGCCGCCTGGTTCTGCGTGCCGCCCTCGCCGCCACGCACCGTGACGGCATTCGAGGCGAAGGGCACGCGAGCCTCATTGAAAGCCCGGTAGACCCGCTTCAGCGACTCGCGCTGCAGCATCGAGGCCTGGTTCGGCTTGCCGGTGAATTTGAGCCTGACGACGATGGCTTGGTCGGTAATGTCGGCGACGCCCTGCATCTTGAGCGGGGCGATGAAATGCGGCCCGAACTCGGGGTCCTCCATCAGCGCGATGCCGGTCTTCTTGATCGCCTTGCGCGCCTGCTCGATATCGGCGGAATGGTCGAGGCGGACATTGAACTTCACCGTCGCCCAGTCGCGGCTGGCATTGGTCAGGGACTGGACCTGGCCGAAGGGCACGGTGTGGATCTGGCCGCTCTGGTGGCGCAACTGCATCGAGCGCAGCGAAATCTTCTCGACGGTGCCCTTGAGCCGGCCGGTATCGACATACTCGCCGACGCGGAAGGCATCCTCGATCATGAAGAAGAGGCCGGAGACGATGTCGCGCACCAGCGCCTGCGAGCCGAAGGACAGCGCGAGGCCGAGAATGCCGAAGCCGGCGAGCAGCGGTCCGATATCGACACCCAGACGCGACAGCACGATGAGGATGGTGAGGCCGAGCACGGCGCCCAGAACGACGCCGCGCAGGACCGGCAGCACCGTCGCCAGGCGCGTCGGGACGCTCGCCTCATGGGCGGCATCCTCGTCGGCGGGGCCGATGGTGGCGCGCTTGGGCGTATAGCCGTCGAAGAAGGCGTGCAGGAAGACGAGCGCGACCCAGCCGGCGAAGGCGAAGACGGCGACGCCCGCCGTCTGCCGCATCACCATGGCGAACTGGCTGGACGTGACGCCGAGCAGGAGGCCCGCCCAGATTCGGGACAGCACGAAGAACCCGGCCGCCCAGATCACGCCGACCGCCGCGGCCCGCAAGGCGGCGCCGCCCGCCAATGTCAGAGGCGTTGCGCCTTCGATGGCTTCGCGCCGCGACGCATGGCAGTTCAGCAGGCTCGCCACGCCGACGACCAGGATCGGGATCACCACGATCGCGACCTCCGTCAGAGCCGCGGCCTCCGCCCAGCGCCCGCCATTGCGCATCATCGCCGCAGCGCAGGTGACCATCCAGAGGATCACCATCACCCCCATGTAGAACCAGGCGGAGCCCCCCGCGATCAGGCGGCGCATCGCGCCGGGATGCGCGGAGCCGGCGAATATCAGCGCGGCGAGATCGCGGCGTACGTCGTTGAAGAACCACAGCTTGAACAGCGTCAGCGCCGTGCTGCTCAGCACGATCAGGCCGGTTGCCGGCAGGGGGCCGGAACCGACGCGGTGCGCCAGCAGGATGCTGATCACGGCCAGCGGCGTCGCCACGGCATAGATGGCGAGAGCCCGGTAGTGCCGCTCGGCCCGCGGCAGCGGCATGATCCGCCGCTCGGGCGCGCCCGGAGCGAGCAGGAATCGACCGGTCGCGATATAGAGAGCTCCGATCGCGGCACCATTGGCGCCCGTCGTCAGCGCGAACATCGCGAGGTCGTTCTCCGGCAGCCACGCATTGCGCGCGACGCGCACCGCGATCAGGGCCACGAGGATCGTCAGGACGTCCTGCAGCAGCCCCCAGCCGGATGCGATCAGGCGCGGGGTGAATTCCGGCCCTCTCGGCTGCCGCCGCCGGGCGAACCAACGCTCGCCGGCCAGCCGGAAGGCAAAGGCGATCGCCAGCGCGAGGCAGAGGATGCCAAGGGTGCGCCAGCCGGCCGATAAACCGCTGCGCCCGTTCAGGTTGCGCTGCCAGGCCTGCTCCCAGTCAGCGGGCAACTGGACGATGCTGGGAATCGCGGTGCCGCCCTGGTCGAGCCCCTCGACGAACTGGTCGATCAGCGCGTTGATCTGGACCTGGATGCCGTCTTCGTCCGCCATCGACGGCTTGGGCGCGTCCGGCTTGGGCGCGGCGGCAGCGGCGGGTGCAGGCGTCGCGACGCCCCCGACCCTGATCTCGACCTGCCGCCCCGGGGCGGACAGGGCATCGACCATCTTGCGGATCGTCTCGGGCGTCTCATCGCCGCGCAGGTTGAGGACGACGGAGGATTGGCTTTGAGCCTTGGCCGGTGGGACCGAGATCATCGCGGCGAGAGCGAGCACCAGACAACCGGCAAACGCCGCCAGCCGGGCAACGCTGCGCCGCGGAACGGATGCCGCCGATACTACGACGTTCATTGGCAGGTCTCCGCGCTATCCCACAAGGACAGAATGCTGGGATTCCGCGAAGTCTGGCAAGCAGTCCACGCAGGCTAAAAGGCTGCCGGTCAGCGCTTCTTCATCCAGGTGCCGATGCGCGTCACCGCTTCCTCGCATTCGCCGAGCGAACCGGCGAAGGAGAGCCGGATCGTACGGGCTCCGCGCGCCTCGTCGAAATCGAGCCCGGGCGTGATCGCGACCCCGGCTTCCTCGAGCACGCTGCGGCAGAAGGCCATCGAATCGTTCGAGTACCGGCCGATATCGAGATAGATGTAGAAGGCCCCGTCCACCGGCAGGAAATCGCCGAGCCCGATCTCAGGCAATGCCTTCAGCAGGAAGGCGCGGTTCTGCGCATAACCCGCCTTGATCGCCTCGCATTCTTCGGTCGCGTCGAAGGCCGCCTCGCCCGCGACCTGGCTGAGATAGGGAACCGAGATCGAGAAATTCTGCTGCAGGCGCTCGATCGTGCGCACCAGCCGCTGCGGCACGACGAGCCAGCCGACGCGCCAGCCGGTCATGCAATAGTATTTGGAGAAGGAGTTGACGATGATCGCATCGGGATCGGCGGCGAGCGCCGTCGTCGCCGCGGTCTCGTAGGTCAGGCCGTGATAGATCTCGTCCGAAATGTACCAGAGCCCGAGCTTGCGGCAGCAGGCGGCGACATCGGCGATGGCCTCCGGCGCCATCACCACGCCGGTCGGGTTGGCCGGGCTCATGGTCAGCACGCCGGCGAGCGGCTTCTCGCGATGGGCGCGCTCGATCAGGTCCGGCGTCAGCGCGAAGCGGGTCTCGGGGCCGACCTCGATCGCCACCGGCTCCAGCCCGAGCGCGATCAGGATGTTGCGATAGGCCGGATAGCCCGGCGCCGTGATCGCGATGCGCGAGCCGGGCTGGAAACAGGCGAGGAAGGCGAGGATGAAGCCGCCGGACGAGCCCGTCGTGACCACGATGCGCTCGGCCGCCACCTGGACGCCATAAGCGTCTCGATAATGCCGCGCGATGCGACCCCTCAGCGAATCCGTGCCGAGCGCCTGCGTATATCCGATCCGGCCATGCTCCAGCGCCCTGGCTGCCGCGGCGCGGATCGAGGCCGGCGTCGGCGCCGAGGGCTGGCCGACCTCCATGTGTACGACCGAACCGCCGCGACGCTCGATCGCCGTCGCCTGGTTCATCACGTCCATGACGATGAAGGGCGCGACGCGCTCGGCCCGCTCGGCGAGAGCGGGCAAGGCGGCAGGCGCAATCAGGGGCTTCGACATCGGCTCGTCCGGTTTCGCGAGGAGGCCCGCTCGCGTAGCCGACCCCGCCCTCGCCTGCAACCATCGGCCGCATCCGCTGGCAGAGCTGTGATTTGACCTTCACCCGCCGAACACCCACAAGCTCGCGGCTGGAAGCGCTGCTTGCGCCGCGGTTTGCCGCCCGGCGGCTATGAAAAGGATGACGAGATGGCTTTCCCGACCCTGACCAGCCTGGCGCGCGCCTGCCTGCGGCCTGCCGCGATCGCGCTGAGCCTTTGGCTTGCGGTCTCCGCCGCGCCGGCCATGGCGCAGGGCCAGCCGCTCTCGCCCGAGCAGCGCAAGGCGGTGACCGACCTTGTCCGCGAGACGCTGCTGAAGAACCCCGAGATCATCCAGGACGCCCTGATCGAGCTGGAGCGCCGCAACACGGTCGCCCAGGCCGAGGCCCAGCGCAATGCCGTCGCCGCCGAGAAGGCCCGCATCACCGACCCCGCGACCTCGGTCATCATCGGCAACCCGCAGGGCGACATCACCCTCGTCGAGTTCATGGACTACAATTGCGGCTTCTGCAAAAGGGCGATGGAGGACGTTACTGCACTCTCCAAGGCCGATCCGGAACTGCGCGTCGTGCTCAAGGACTTCCCGATCCTCGGGCCTGATTCGGTCGAGGCCAGCCGCGTCGCCGTCGCCGCCAAGAACCAGCTCCAGGGCGCGAAATATTTCGAGTTCCACAACAAGCTGATGGCCGTGAAGGGCAAGGTGAACGCCGCCAAGGCCCTCGAGGTCGCCAAGGAAGCCGGCGCCGACGTCGCCCAGTTGAAGAAGGATATGGAGGCGCCAGCAACGAAGGCAGCGATCTCGGACACCGTCGCGCTCGGCGATCGCCTCGGCCTGACCGGTACGCCGGCCTTCATCATAGGCGACGAGATCGTCTTCGGCGCGGTCGGCCAGGCCGCCCTCAAGGCGAAGATCGATTCCGTCCGCCGCTGCGGCAAGACCGACTGCGCCGGCTGATCGATCGTTCCAACATCATTCGATGGACCGGCAGGGCACTTGGAGCCTCTAAGACTTCCCCTGCCGGCCCGCAACGTTTATGAGGGCGGCTCCTGCCGCCCGCGCGCGGTGCCGGAATCAACGCCCCCTATGGTCGCCGTCCACGTCCTGAACGGACCCAATCTCAACCTGCTCGGAACCCGCGAGCCCGGAACCTATGGCGCGGTCACGCTGGCCGGCGTCGAGGAACGCCTGCGCCGCAAGGCCGAGGCGGCGGGCGTAGAACTCACCTTCCGCCAGACCAATTCCGAGGGCGAGCTGGTCACCTTCATCCAGCAGGCGGGCCTGGCCGGTGCCGGCGTCATCATCAACGCGGGCGCCTATACCCATACGTCGGTCGCCCTGCGCGACGCGATCAAGGGCGTCGATGCGCTGGCGATCGAAGTCCATATCTCCAACGTGCATGCGCGCGAGGAATTCCGGCACCACTCCTATATGGCACCGGTCTGCGTCGGCGTGATCTGCGGCTTCGGCGTCGCGAGCTATGACCTCGCTCTCGACGCGATCGTGCCGCTATTGGAAAAGCGGGCGGCGCAAGCCGCCTGAGCCATTTTTGAACGGGAGCGCGGCTCGAGCGTCGCCTCCATCCGAATATCCGAAGAAGACGGTGACACCCGCCATGGCGACCAAGAGCCCGATCGACCCCGAACTTGTCCGCGAGCTCGCCGAGCTGCTGAACCAGACCGATCTCACCGAGATCGAGGTCGAGAAGGGCGATCTGCGCGTCCGCGTCGCCCGCAACATCTCGACGACCGTGCAGGTGCCCGCCGCCGCGCCGATGATGGCGATGCCGGCCCCGGTGGCTGCCGCCGCTGCGGCGCCCGTCGAAGCCAAGCCGACCGCCGCCCATCCCGGCGCCGTGCCCTCCCCGATGGTCGGCACCGCCTATCGCCGCCCCTCGCCCGATGCCAAGCCCTTCGTCGAGATCGGCAGCGTCGTGAAGCAGGGTGAGCGCATCCTGCTCGTCGAGGCGATGAAGACCTTCAACGACATCGTCGCGCCCCGCGCCGGCAAGGTCACGGCCATTCTGGTCGAAGACGGCCAGCCGGTGGAGTACGGCGAGCCGCTGCTGGTGATCGAGTGAGCGCGGCGCCTCGCGCCGCCGGGTCCGTTTCGGGTTTCAAGATGTTCGACAAGATCCTGATCGCCAATCGTGGAGAGATCGCGCTGCGCGTGCTGCGCGCGGCCAAGGAACTCGGCATCGCGACCGTCGCGGTGCATTCCACGGCCGATGCCAACGCCATGCATGTGCGCCTCGCCGACGAGAGCGTCTGCATCGGCCCGCCGCCGGCCCGCGAGAGCTATCTCAACATCCCCGCCCTGATCGCGGCCTGCGAGATCACCGGCGCCGACGCGGTCCATCCCGGCTACGGCTTCCTCTCCGAGAACGCCCGCTTCGCCGATATCCTCGACCGGCACAACATCACCTTCATCGGCCCCAAGGCCGAGCATATCCGCTCGATGGGCGACAAGATCGAGGCCAAGCGCACCGCCAAGCGCCTCGGCATCCCCTGCGTGCCGGGCTCCGAGGGCGGCGTCGCCGACGAGGTCGAGGCCACGCGCATCATCCGCGAGATCGGCCTGCCCGTCATCATCAAGGCCGCCTCCGGCGGCGGCGGCAAGGGCATGAAGGTGGTTCGCACCGAGGACGAGATCGCCGTCCTGCTCGCCACCGCCCGCAGCGAGGCCAAGGCCAATTTCGGCGACGACGCGGTCTATATCGAGAAATATCTCGAGAAGCCGCGCCATATCGAGATTCAGGTGCTCGGCGACGGCCGCGGCAACGCCATCCATCTCGGCGAGCGCGACTGCTCTCTGCAACGCCGCCACCAGAAGGTCTGGGAAGAAGGCCCCTCGCCCGCGCTGAACGCCGGCGAGCGCGACCGGATCGGCGAGATCTGCGCCAAGGCGATGCGCGAGCTGCAATATCGCGGCGCCGGCACGATCGAGTTCCTCTACGAGGACGGCGAGTTCTACTTCATCGAGATGAACACCCGCATCCAGGTCGAGCATCCCGTGACCGAGATGATCACCGGGATCGACCTCGTCAACGAGCAGATCCGCATCGCCGCGGGCGCGCCGCTCTCGCTCAAGCAGTCCGACATCGTCATCGAGGGCCATGCCATCGAGTGCCGGGTCAATGCCGAGCATCACGCGACCTTCCGCCCCTCGCCCGGCAAGATCGCCTCGTTCCACACGCCGGGCGGCCTCGGCGTGCGCGTCGATTCGGCGGCCTATCAGGGCTACACGATCCCGCCGCATTACGATTCGCTGGTCGGCAAGCTGATCGTCCATGGCCGCAACCGCGACGAGTGCCTGATGCGCCTGCGCCGCTCGCTCGACGAGTTCGTCGTCGACGGCGTCGACACGACGCTGCCGCTGTTCCGCACGCTGGTGCGCAACCCGGACATCCTCAACGGCGATTACAACATCCACTGGCTCGAGAAATTCCTCGCCGCCGGCGGCATGGGCGAGCCGGAAGCCTGAAGCTTCGGGCAATTCCTGAACCGAGAAAGCCCCTCGCGCTGCGAGGGGCTTTTTTCTTGTCAATGCCCTCTACTCAAAACCGCGGGTCATCCCGGGTGGAGCAAAGCGCAGACCCGGGATCCATGCCAGAGCGCTTCCGATAGAGGTTCAGGAATGGATCCCGGGTCTCCCTATGGTCGCCCGGGATGACACGCGTTTCCTTTGAAAGCCGAGAGCGCAACGCGGCGTCTCAGATCGCCTCCAGAAGGCCCTTCATCAGCGCCTGACGCGGCACGATCGAGGAGATCAGCCCGTATTCCTGCAGCGTATGGGCGCCGTCACCGTCGATGCCGAGTCCGTCGAGGGTCGGCACGCCGAGCGCGGCGGTGAAGTTGCCGTCCGAGCCGCCGCCCGTCATCGGGCAATCCTGCAGATCGAAGCCGACATCGGCGGCAACCTTGCGCGCCAGCTCGAACAGATCCGCGACCTCCGCCGACTTCTCGTAGGGCGGCCGGTTCATGCCGCCGGTGATGCGCAGCGCGACATCGGGATCATGCGGCTTCAGGCTGAGGATGCGGTTCTCCATCATCGTGCCGTCGGCGAGCGTGGTGACGCGGCAATCGACGCTGAACCAGGCATGCTGCGGGATGACGTTCGCCGCCGTGCCGCCGCCGACCAGCGCGACGCTGGTGGTGATGCCGCGCGCATAATCGGTCATGCCCTCGATCGCGAGGATCTGGTGCGCCGCCTCGCGGATGGCACTGCGCCCGTCGGCATGTTTCGAGCCGGCATGGGCCGGGCGCCCCTCCAGCCTGACGTCGAAGCGGCCGACGCCCTTGCGGGCCGTGACGATCCTGCCGCCCTGCCGCGCCGGCTCGGTGACGAGCACGGCCTTGGAGCCCCTCCCGATCTCCTCGATCAACGCGCGGCTGGTCGGCGAGCCGATCTCCTCGTCCGGCGTGAACAGGAAGACCATCGGCCGCCTGGCCGAGCCTGCGGCCGCGACCTGCTTGAAGGCCTGCAGGGCGAGCCAGGCGCCGCCCTTCATGTCGTAGACGCCGGGGCCGTAGAGCCTGTCGCCGTCGATCCTGACCGGTAGCTCCTTCGCGCTGGTGCCGACCGGATGGACCGTGTCGAGATGTGACATCACGGCGACGCCGGGCTGGCCATTGTCGAGGCCTGCGCGCAGCACGACCGTGTCGCCCAGCCCATCGCGGCCAGGAATGCGCTCGACCGCGATCGGCAGCCCCGCGACGTCCTTCTGGACGAGGTCCATCATGCCGTTAAGGCCGGCGGGATGGCTGGTCGGACTTTCGAGCGCGACCCAGACGGAGAGCGCGGCGGCGGCTTCTTGCTGATTCATGGCGCGATGTTCTTCGAAGAAGCCCCTGGCACGCAAGGCTGCACCCATGCGTGACGCACAGGCCGGGGCCGCCCTCCCGTCTCGCGGCCGAGCAGACTGTCGCGCGAGCATGAAGCATCGGGTCGCATCGCCGTCCGCCCTCCTGTTCGAGCCCGAACAACGGCATTTCCCGCCGCTCGCCGCCTGCCTTCTTGCATCGATCGATCGCGAAAGGCGCGACGATATGCGGGAGAACAGGACGCGAAACGTGGTTGCCGACGTTTCTGTGAAGCGTTTTGCACTGCAAGCGAATTCTGCTCTTGCCAAGCCGGATCGCATTGATTAGACCCCGGCTCACCAACGCGGCGCAGCACACAGCGCCCCGTCGTTGGGGGATCGTCTAACGGTAGGACCCCAGACTCTGACTCTGGTTGTCTAGGTTCGAATCCTAGTCCCCCAGCCACTCGCGTGTGGCTGACGCTCAAGTAAAATAAATCCTGTATCGGGTGCACTCCGCTCGCCGTCGGCACCGAGGGGAGATTCGCATGCTCGCACGCGCCTCGCGCCTGGTGCCGGGCGCGCTGTCAGGCTGGGTAAGCTTGGAGGCGAAAGCTCCGCAATTGTTGCTGCTACGCGCCGGGCGGAGATGCCTGACACTCTCCATGCTCGGCGGCAGAACGGCTCTACCCGAACAATGAAACGCCGAGACCGCCCGCTGGCGGGCTACAAACCTCGACGACCTTAGGCCGGCTCCGGCAGGGCCTGAATCATTCCCACTCGATCGTGCCGGGAGGCTTGGACGTCACGTCGTAGACGACGCGGTTGATGCCCTTGACCTCGTTGATGATGCGGGTCGCGGCGCGGCCGAGGAAGTTCATGTCGAAGGGATAGAAATCCGCCGTCATGCCGTCGACCGAAGTCACGGCGCGGAGCGCGCAGACATGGTCGTAGGTCCGGTAGTCACCCATCACGCCGACGGTGCGCACCGGCAGCAGCACGGCGAAGGCCTGCCAGATCACATCGTAAAGGCCGGCCTTGCGGATCTCGTCGAGATAGATCGCATCCGCCTTGCGCAGGATGTCGAGCTTCTCCTTGGTGATCTCGCCGGGGCAGCGGATGGCGAGGCCCGGCCCCGGGAAAGGATGGCGGCCGACGAAGGCCTCGGGCAGGCCGAGCTCGCGGCCGAGCACGCGAACCTCGTCCTTGAAGAGCTCGCGCAGCGGCTCGACGAGCTTCATCTTCATGCGCTCTGGCAGGCCGCCGACATTGTGGTGGCTCTTGATCGTCACCGAAGGTCCACCGGAGAAGGAGACGCTCTCGATCACGTCGGGATAGAGCGTGCCCTGGGCCAGGAAATCGGCGCCGCCGAGCTTGGCGGCCTCGGCATCGAAAACGTCGATGAAGAGCCGGCCGATGGTCTTGCGCTTGGCCTCCGGATCGGCGCCGCACTTGGCGAGCTCGGAGAGGAAAAGCTCTTCGGCCTCAACATGGACCAGGGGGATGTTGTAGTGATCCCTGAACAGGCGGACGACCTCTTCGGCCTCGTTCATCCGCATCAGGCCGTGATCGACGAAGACGCAGGTGAGCTGGTCGCCGATCGCCTCATGGATCAGCACGGCCGCCACCGCCGAGTCGACGCCGCCGGACAGCCCGCAGATGACGCGGCCGGCGCCGACCTGCTCGCGGATCTTCTTCTGCATCTCGGACCGATAGGCCGACATGCTCCAGTCCGGCTTGCAGCCGCAGATCGCGACGACGAAGTTGCGCAGGAGCTTGCCGCCGTCGGGAGTGTGGACCACCTCTGGGTGGAACATCGTCGTATAGAAGCGCCGCTCCTCGTCGCTCGCCACGGCATAAGGGGCGTTCTCCGAGGTCGCCTTGACGGTGAAGCCGGCCGGGAGCTGCGTGACCCGGTCGCCATGGCTCATCCAGACCGGATAACGGCCGCCCTCCTCCCAGACGCCCTCGAACAGCGCCGAGGGGGTAACGATCTCGACATCGGCGCGACCGAATTCGGCAGCGTGCCCGCCCTCGACCTTGCCACCGAGCTGATGGGCCATGGTCTGCTGGCCATAGCAGATGCCCATCAGCGGGATATTGGCCGAGAAGACCGCCTCGGGAGCGCGCGGGCTGCCCTCGTCCGGCACCGAGGCCGGGCCGCCCGAGAAGATCACGCCCTTCGGCTTCATGCGGGCGAAAGCCTCGGAAGCGGACTGGAACGGGGCGATCTCGCAATAAACGCCGATCTCGCGGATGCGACGCGCGATGAGCTGCGTCACCTGCGAGCCGAAATCGATGATGAGGATGGAGTCGTGATGGGGCTGAGCGCTCGTCATCGCGCTCCGTTAATGGATCGCGCGAGGCGACGCAACGGCGGCGACCGACTAAGAGCCTCTAACAAAATCCGGAGGGGTCTCGACGCCGGCAATTCGTCCGCTCCGCCAGGAGCGGGGTGAAGCCGATACCGTTGGTATCGGCAAGCGCCGCGACGCCGCGGGCGGCCGAATTCCCGGCGCCGAAGGTGGGCATTGGAGGGCCGCCTGCGGCGTCGGAACGACTTGCCGATATCGAAAGATATCGGCTGCGCGCTCCTCCTGGCATCCGTCTCCTCCTGGCATCCGTCTCCTCCAAAGCCCATCGAGACCCCTCCGGATTTTGTTAGAGGCTCTTAGTCCCGCGCCGGAGGCAGGCCAGATAGAACCCGTCCGTGCCGGTGCGGCGCGGCGAGAGCTGCAGGCCATGAGCCGTGCCGAAGCGGGCGAGCAGGGAGAAATCGCTCTCGGCGCCCTTGAGCACGTCGATGGGCGCCAGGACAGAGAAGCCCGGATGCTTGCCGAGGAAGGCGCTGATCGCCTCGTCATTCTCCTCCGGCAGCACCGAACAGGTGATGTAGGCGATGCGGCCGCCCGGCTTCACCAGCCTGCCGGCCCGCGCCAGCACCTCCGCCTGATCCTTGATGCGCTCGGCCAGCGCACCGGGGCGCACGCGCCATTTGGCATCCGGATTGCGCCGCCAGGTGCCGGAGCCGGTGCAGGGCGCATCGACCAGCACGAGATCGACCTGGCCGGCGATATCGGCGAAAGGCTCATGGCCGCGCGAACGGGGAATGCGGACCTCGACGATACCGGCGCCCGAGCGCGCCAGCCGGTCGTGCAGCGGCGCGAGGCGGCGGCTGTCGAGGTCGGTGGCGTAGAGGCTGCCGCGATCGGCCATGAGCGCGGCCAGCGCCAGCGTCTTGCCCCCTGCCCCGGCGCAGAGATCGATCACGGTCTGACCGGGCTTTGCGCCGGCCAGCAAGGTCACGAGCTGCGAGCCTTCGTCCTGGACCTCGAAGGCGCCGGCGAAGAAGCCTGGCTCGGTCTGGAGCGAGGGGCCGCGGCCGTCATGCCCGGGCTGGAAGCGCAACGCGTCCGGCGACCAGGGCGCGGGCTCCGGCTGGAGATGGGCGAGATCCCTGAGCACGGCGTCGCGGCCCGCCTTGAGGCGATTGACGCGCAGGTCGATCGGCGCGCGGGCAGCCAGCGCCTCGCCCTCGGCAATGGCCGCCTCGCCCAAGCCGGCGCGGAAGGAGGGCCAGAGCCATTCCGGCACGTCGGCCTGCACCCAATCCGGCGCGCCTTCGACCGAGAAGGCGGTGAGCAGCGCGGTCTCGTCGTCGCTCAGCGGCTGCGGTGCGTGGTTCTCGCCGGAGCAGAGTTCCGCGATCTCGGCGACGCCCATCCCGCGCAAGCCGGCGAGCATGCCGAGAACGAGCGCGCGCGGCGTCTCGGAGGCCATCGCATAGCTCGACGAAGCCTTGCGCCTGAGCGCGTCATAGACCAGCGAGGCGATCGCGGCCCGGTCCTTCGAGCCGGCGAAGCGGCGCGACAGGCCCCAGTCCTTGAGCGAGTCGGCGGCCGGACGGCGGCGCTCGACGATATCCTGCAGCACCTCGATGGCGGCGCTGATCCGGGCGGCTGGGGTCATGACGCTTCAATCCTGGCACGGCCGGACGCGCTCCGGAATGCCGCCAAACGAGGCCGAATTGCTTTCGACCGATTCAAACATGACGCCGGGACATGAAGGACCCGGCGCCACGCTCTTGACGCGGTCGTTTCACAAGCGGAAAGACGATGCAACCGCATGTCGCGGCCAACGGGATATCCACACATGAAAAGCGCCAGCCGCATCCTGATCCTGAGCCTCGTCGCGCTCGGCCTCGCCGCCTGCGCCACCCAGCAGCCGGATTATACCCCGCCGGCCTCCAAGCGCCTCGACGCCAAGACCACGCTCGAGAACCGCCGCTGAGATTTGCGCGGATCGGGAGGGCGGCACCAGGCAGCCCCTGCCCGCGCCGGCGCTCGAAGAAAGCCCGCTTCGGCCTGCCGAGGCGGGCTCGTCGGTTTGGTGCAGCCACGAACGCGCTTCAAATCTAATCGCAGGCCTTCATGGCCGTGTCATATCGAGCGCCCTAAGGTCCCGCGCATTTCCGCTGGACCAGGCCCGATCATGACAAAGCATGTCCTTCTCTCGACGACGCTTCTTGCCGCTTTGACCTTGCAGGCCCCGGCAGCATTCGCGCAGGCGGCTCCGACGCTGTCGGGCCAGAGGCCGCTCGTCATCGCCCATCGCGGCGCCAGCGGCTATCTGCCGGAGCATACGATCGAGGGTTACAAGCTCGCGATCCAGCAGGGCGCGGATTTCATCGAGCCGGACCTCGTCTCGACCAGGGACGGCGTGCTGATCGTCCGCCACGAGCCGATGCTATCAGGCACGACCGATGTCGCCGAGCGCCCGGAATTCGCCAGTCGCAAGACCACCCGCAGGGTCGACGGCGTCGATACCACCGACTGGTTCGCCAACGACTTCACCGCCGCCGAAATCAAGACGCTCAGGGCCAGGCAGGCCTTCGCCGATCGCGACCAATCGCATAACGGCAAATACCAGATCCCGACCTTCCAGGAGGTGATCGACCTCGCCAAGGCGGAGGGCGCCCGCACCGGTCGCACCATCGGCATCTATCCCGAGACCAAGCACCCGACCTATCACGCCGCGCTCGGCCTCGCCTTCGAGGACAAGCTCTTGGACATGCTCAAGGCCGCCGGCTGGACCGACAAGACCGCTCCGGTCTTCATCCAGAGCTTCGAGACCGCGAACCTGAAATACCTGCGCCCGAAGACGCAGTTGCGCCTGGTCCAGCTCGTCGACGGCGACGGCGTCGGCAAGGACGGCAAGGTCACGCTTGCCGCACCTTTCGACCGGCCCTATGACTTCGCCGTGCTCGGCGACAAGCGGACCTTCCAGGACATGCTCTCGGCCGAGGGCCTCAAGGAGATCGCGACCTATGCCGACGGTGTCGGACCGTGGAAGCCCTATCTGATCGGCGCCATGCAGACGATCGGCGCCGACGGCAAGCCGCAGGACCTCAATGGCGACGGCGCGATCGACGAGCGCGACCGGACGCTGATCGCTCCGACCGACGTGGTGAAGGATGCCCATGCGGCCGGGCTCCTGGTCCATAGCTGGACCTTCCGCAGCGAGGCCAAACGGCTGGCCTCCGATTTCAAGGGCGATGCCGGCGCCGAGTACAAGGCCTTCTTCGCCCTCGGGCTCGACGGGCTATTCTCGGACTTCCCGGATCAGGCCGTGAAGGCGCGCGACGGGAAGTAGGTCTCCGACCATGGGAAGGTCCGCGGCGCGCTGCGTCAGGGACCTTTTGCATGAGCGGCTGTTGGCCTCCCCCGTGACAAAACTTGATCACAGATGCGGGTGGTCCGGCGCAGACGCAGTGCGCAATTCCGCACCCGATCGCCATCCCGGAAGGCAGCGGCGCGCAGGACAGCCAGGCGCCGAGCGTCAGGTGCGCCACTCAGCGCGGCGAGCGGCTTACCCAGCCCTTCTCCACGGAACTCTTCGCCGCGATCACAGGTAGCGACGCAAGTGCCCTCGCCGGCATGGATCATACGCCGCGCGGTCCATTCTTCGGCGGTGATGCGAGCGGTATCCGAAGCCCCTGTCGGATGGCGACCGAGCGCGAGCAGGCATGGAAGCGGCCTGCAGGCGGGCCGGAACGATAGTACGGAAGAGCTCGCTCAGCATGTCCATCAAAAGCGAGCCGCCCGATAACGAAGTGCGCTCAAATCTCAAACGCACCGGATCATCCGCTTCCAGCGGATTCTGATAAACGTATGCTAAGTCTTTGAACAAAATGGCGCGGGCGACGGGGCTCGAACCCGCGACCTCCGGCGTGACAGGCCGGCACTCTAACCAACTGAGCTACGCCCGCGCTGGGCGGCTGAGGCTTTCGCCGTCAGCGACGTGGTGAGTATTGCCCCCGGCCTGAAGTGTCAAGCGAGTGTCGCCGGCAAATTCACGCCTGGGGAAAAATATCCTCGCTCGACTTACGGATCGCTCGCGCCCGCCCCGCTTTCCGGCGACGCGAGGCAGGGATCGAGCAAGACGTGACGCTTGTCCTGGCGGTTATATCCGCCGCGCAGGACGGCCTTGTCGCCCGGTTTCAGGTCGCCGGCGCCATAAGTCACGCAGAGGACCCGGACGCCCGGCTCCGCGCAGACCGCGACATACCAGAGCGCGCCGTCGGTCCGCACCAGGCTCACCGTCCCTGCGATCGCCATGTCGACCCGTGTGTCGGCAGGAATCGAATCGGGCAATTGTGCCGCGATCGATTCGCAGCTTGCCGGCCTGCCGAGTTGCTCCGGCTGCGAGAAAGCCGGCCGATCGGCGAAGAAGGAATCGGGCAGGAGCGTCTGCGCGGAGGCCTGCCCTGCCGCGAGGGCGAGGCCCAGGCAGGCGATGATAGGGCCATCATGGCCCAGAGCGTGGCGGAGGCGGGTCCGGCTGCGCGTTTCCATGGCACCGGCAGGATGATGATGAAGATGGCGAAATTCGGCCTCTGGCCGATATTGGCGAGGCGCCCTGCCCGACAACGCTTGCGATGCGACCGCCTAAGCCTTAAACGCGACGCCGAGGGCGGTTAGCTCAGTTGGTAGAGCATCTCGTTTACACCGAGAGGGTCGGCGGTTCGAGCCCGTCACCGCCCACCATCATGCGGTCCGTCGCTGATCCCTAATACGCGGAGCGACCCGCGCGCCTCGCCGCGGCTTCGAGCCGGGCAAGCCGGCGCATCGCGGCTTCGGTATCGCCACGACCGATGAGCTTGCAGGGGTCCAGCGGATAAGCCGCTTGCGCGAGAGCGTGCCGCACCGGCGCCGGCAGGCTGTCGAACGCCGCCCAGCGATCCGGCTTCGGCCTCGATTTCGAACGACGACGCAGCTTCATGGCTCTCCGGCCTGGCGAGACAGGTTCAAGATGGGCCTGAGCAGGCCGTGCCGCAATCACGACGGGCCACTCAAACGAAACCGCCGGCGCTTGCGCGCCGGCGGCTGGTTCCTTGAAGACCGGAGGTCAGTGGGCGACGACACCCGCTGCATCATCGTCCCCGCCCTTGGGCAGCGGGGCCTTGAGATCCTCCTCCCAGACGATCGGAACCGGCTGGCGGGTCAGCGCATGCTCGAGCACCTGCTCCATGCGCGCGACCGGAACGATCTCCAGCCCGTCACGAACCGACTTCGGCAGGTCGATCAGGTCCTTGGCGTTCTCCTCGGGGATCAGCACCTTCTTGATGCCGCCGCGCAAAGCCGCCAGGAGCTTCTCCTTCAAGCCGCCGATCGGCAGCACCCTGCCCCGCAGCGTGACCTCGCCGGTCATGGCAACGTCGCGATTGGTCGGGATGCCGGTCAGGATCGAGACGATGGTGGTCGCCATCGCGATGCCGGCCGACGGGCCGTCCTTGGGGGTCGCCCCCTCGGGAACGTGGACATGGATGTCGCGCCGGTCGAAGAGCGGAGGCTCGATGCCGAAATCGACGGCCCGCGAGCGGACATAGGAGGCCGCCGCCGAGATCGATTCCTTCATCACGTCCTTGAGGTTGCCGGTGACGGTCATGCGACCCTTGCCGGGCACCATGACGCCCTCGATCGTCAGCAGTTCGCCGCCGACCTCGGTCCAGGCCAGACCGGTGACGACACCGACCTGATCCTCCGTCTCCGCCATGCCGTAGCGATAGCGCGGCGGGCCGAGATACTCCTCCAGCAGCGGCTCGTTGACCACGACCTTGGCCTTCTTGCCGAGCACGATGTCCTTCACGCCCTTGCGGACCGTGTTGGAGAGCTCACGCTCGAGATTGCGGACGCCCGCTTCACGCGTGTAGCGCCGGACCAGGGTCTGCAGGGCCTCGTCGGTGATCGACCACTCCTTGCCGTCGAGCCCGTGCTTCTTGATCGCATTCGGGATCAGATGCTTGCGCGAGATCTCGGTCTTCTCTTCCTCCGTGTAGCCGGCGATGCGGATCACCTCCATGCGGTCCAGAAGGGCCGGCGGGATGTTCAGCGTGTTCGCCGTCGTCACAAACATCACGTTCGACAGGTCGTAATCGACCTCGAGGTAATGGTCGTTGAAGGTCGCGTTCTGCTCGGGATCGAGCACCTCCAGCAGGGCCGCCGAGGGGTCGCCGCGGAAGTCCTGGCCCATCTTGTCGATCTCGTCGAGCAGGATGAGCGGGTTCGAGGTCTTGGCCTTCTTCATCGACTGGATGATCTTGCCGGGCATCGAGCCGATATAGGTGCGGCGGTGACCACGGATCTCGGCCTCGTCACGCACGCCGCCGAGCGACATGCGCACGAACTCGCGGCCGGTCGCCTTGGCGATCGACTTGCCGAGCGAGGTCTTGCCGACGCCCGGAGGGCCGACGAGGCACAGGATAGGACCGGCGAGCTTGTTGGCGCGCTGCTGCACGGCGAGATATTCGACGATGCGGTCCTTGACCTTGTCGAGGCCGAAATGATCGTCGTCGAGCACGAGCTGGGCGGCGTTGAGGTCCTTCTTGATCTTCGAGCGCTTGCCCCACGGAATGCCGAGCATCCAGTCGAGATAGTTGCGCACGACGGTCGCTTCCGCAGACATCGGCGACATCTGGCGCAGCTTCTTCAGCTCGGCCGTCGCCTTGTCGCGGGCTTCCTTGGTCAGCTTGGTCTGGGCGATGCGCTCTTCCAGCTCGGCAAGTTCGTCGCGGCCTTCCTCGCCGTCGCCGAGCTCCTTCTGGATCGCCTTCATCTGCTCGTTGAGATAATACTCGCGCTGGGTCTTCTCCATCTGGCGCTTGACGCGCGAGCGGATGCGCTTCTCGACCTGCAGGACGGACATCTCGCTCTCCATGAGCGACAGGACCTTCTCCAGGCGGTGGGCGACGTTGGTGATCTCCAGCACGCCCTGACGATCGGCGATCTTGACCGCCAGATGCGAGGCGACGGTATCGGCGAGCTTGGCTGGCTCGTCGATCTGCGTGACCGCAGCGACAATCTCGCCCGAGATCTTCTTGTTGAGCTTCACATAGCTCTCGAACTCGCTGACGACCGAACGGGCCAGCGCCTCGACCTCGACCTTCTTGCCCTCTTCCTCGGCCAGACCGGTGGCCTCGGCCTCGTAGAAGGATTCGCTCGCCGAATAGGACGAGGCCCTGGCGCGGCCGACACCCTCGACCAGCACCTTCACGGTGGAGTCGGGCAGCTTCAGAAGCTGGAGCACGCGGGCGAGCGTGCCGATCTCGTAGATCTCGTTGGGCTGCGGGTCATCGTCGCCGGCGTTCTTCTGGGTCGCCAGCAGGATGAGCCCGTCCGTCTTCACGACTTCCTCGAGCGCGCGGATGGACTTCTCGCGGCCGACGAAGAGCGGGACGATCATATGGGGAAAAACGACGATGTCGCGCAAAGGCAGAACCGGATAGGTGCCGGTCTCGCCTGTGACGAAAGGAGCGCGGGGCGTCGAGCCAGTCATGGCAGTTCCTTTGCAGTTGCGCCCGGCGGACCCCCGAGATGGGCGGAGCGATCGGACGTGTGCGGCCAAGGCGACCATTCGCCTCTCCGCCCTCGCGCTTCGCACCCCATAAGGCATGCGACTCTCGCAAGTGCACCTAAAGTGGAGACTTCCTCGCCGGCTTTCAAGCGAGGTATCCGGCCCATGCACCGCAGCGTTGCGTTGCAGGAAAGTCGTCCACCACCGTCATTCCGGGGCGGCCCGCAGGGCCGAGCCCGGAACACATGCACACGCCCCTGCCGCGCAGACTGCCCGCGCCTTCGCGAGAGCCGTCATGTGCATGGGTTCCGGGCTCGTTGCTGCGCAATGCCCCGGAATGACGGCGAGGTTCCATTTCGAACCTCATCCCATCTCAAACGCAAAACGCGCGCCAATGGCGCGCGTCGCGTTGTCGCGATCAGTGAGAATCAGGAGGCCGAGGCAGCCTTCGTCTCGTCCTCGCGCTCCGCATAGATGAAGAGCGGGCGGGCCTTGCTTTCCACTGCCTCGGGCCCGATCACGACCTGCTCGACCCCTTCGAGGCCAGGCAGTTCATACATCGTCTCCAGGAGGATGCCTTCCATGATCGAGCGCAGGCCGCGGGCGCCGGTCTTCCGCTCGATCGCCTTGCGGGCGATCAGGCTGACGGCCTCGTCGGTGAAGGTGAGCTGGGTGTCCTCCATCTCGAACAGGCGCTGATACTGCTTAACCAGCGCGTTCTTCGGCTCGGTCAGGATGGTCTTCAGCGCCGCCTCGTCGAGATCCTCCAGCGTCGCCAGGACCGGCAGGCGGCCGACAAATTCCGGGATCAGACCGAACTTCAGGAGATCCTCGGGCTCGACCTCGCGGAAGATCGCGCCGGTGCGGCGATCATCGGGAGCCTGAACCTTGGCGCCGAAACCGATCGAGGTGCCCTTGCCGCGGCCCGAGATGATCTTGTCGAGGCCGGCGAAGGCGCCGCCGCAGATGAACAGGATGTTCGTGGTGTCGACCTGCAGGAACTCCTGCTGCGGATGCTTGCGCCCGCCCTGCGGCGGGACGGAGGCGACGGTGCCTTCCATGATCTTGAGCAGCGCCTGCTGGACGCCCTCGCCCGAGACGTCGCGGGTGATCGAGGGATTGTCCGACTTGCGGCTGATCTTGTCGATCTCGTCGATATAAACGATGCCGCGCTGCGCCCGCTCGACATTGTAGTCGGAGGCCTGGAGCAGCTTGAGGATGATGTTCTCGACGTCCTCGCCGACATAGCCGGCCTCGGTCAGCGTCGTCGCATCGGCCATGGTGAAGGGCACGTCGAGGATACGGGCGAGCGTCTGCGCCAGCAGCGTCTTGCCCGAGCCGGTCGGCCCGATCAGCAGGATGTTCGACTTGGCGAGCTCGACATCGTTCTGCTTCGTCGCGTGCGAGAGGCGCTTGTAGTGGTTGTGCACCGCCACCGAGAGCACCTTCTTGGCGTGCTCCTGGCCGATGACGTAATCGTCGAGGACCTTGCGGATCTCCTTGGGGGTCGGCACGCCATCCTTCGACTTCACCAGCGCGGATTTCGATTCCTCGCGGATGATGTCCATGCAGAGCTCGACGCATTCATCACAGATGAACACGGTCGGGCCCGCGATGAGCTTGCGAACCTCATGTTGGCTCTTGCCGCAGAAAGAGCAGTAGAGGGTGCTCTTCGAGTCGCCGCCGGGCTTGTTAGCCATTGTCCATCTCCAGTTCCGGAGACCGGGACCACACCCGCCGCGGCAGATGCAACCGTCGTCTCTCCGTCATACATAAGCGCTCAGATCACGATGATTAGGTTAACGACCCGTTCCGGTACATTCGGATACGCCGGGTCGATCCAAACCGGATCATAGTGGAGCGCATGTCCGCTCACCCCCGACCCCATGCAACCACGGGGCCGATCCCTGTTCAATATGGCCTCTGCGGGCCGGCACGCCAACCCACAGCTTCGAGACCGTGGATCAGGCGCCTCAGGCCGCCTCTTCCGGCCGCTTCTCGATGACCTGGTCGATCAGCCCGAATTCCCTGGCCTGCTCGGCTGTCATGAAGTTGTCGCGCTCCAGCGCGTTGTGGATGTCCTCGTAGGGACGGCCGGTGTGCTTCACGTAAATTTCATTGAGCCGCTTCTTCAGGCTCTCGACCTCCTTGGCGTGGATCAGGATGTCGGTGACCTGGCCCTGATAGCCGCCGGAGGGCTGGTGAACCATGATGCGCGCGTTCGGCAGGGCGAAGCGCATGTCCTTGGCGCCGGCCGTCAGCAGGAGCGAGCCCATCGAGGCGGCCTGGCCGACACAGAGCGTCGTCACCGGGCAGCGGATGAACTGCATGGTATCGTAGATCGAGAGGCCGGAGGTGACCACGCCGCCCGGCGAATTGATGTAGAAGGAGATTTCCTTCTTGGGGTTCTCGGCCTCGAGGAACAGGAGCTGCGCCACGATCAGCGAGGCGGAGTAATCCTCGACCGGGCCGGTCAGGAAGATGATGCGCTCGCGCAGCAGGCGCGAATAGATGTCGAAGGCGCGCTCGCCGCGGCTCGACTGCTCGACCACCATCGGGACGAGATTGTTATAGGTCTCGATCGGATCGCGAAGCATGGATCTGTCCTTGAGATGAAGGCGCCGGGAAACCCGCGCAATGTCGAATCGGCAGCGTAAGAGGCTGTTATGAACCATGGAAGGGGATTTGATGAGGTGAAAAAGATGGAGATGGGAGGAGCATCGCGCCGCCGATACGTCCGTATCGGCAAGCGGTGCGACGCTGCAGCTCCATCGTTTTCACCTCACCCGCAGGGCGCGGCGATTTTGCGCGACTGCCGTGTCGTCCTTCGTAGCAAGCCGGAAGGCTTGCGTCCTCGAACTCCTTGCATTCGCGCAAAATCGCCTGCGTCAAATCCCCTTCCATGGTTCATAACAGCCTCAAGGCAGCCACCCACATAAGCACGGCCATCGCGGCTGAAAAGGGAAGCGCCGCCGGTCGCGAAGGCCGGCGGCGCGATAGCTGTCGTTAAGGTTGCCGCGAAGCTCAGGCAGACGCGTCGTCGGCCTTGGCTTCGGCCTTCTTCGTCTTCTTGGCAGCGGCCTTCTTCGGCTTGGCCTCGGCGGCTTCCTCGGCGTCGTCGTCGGCATAGAGCGCCTCGCGCGAAACCGTCTGGTCCTCGACCTTCACCTGGCCGAGCAGGTGGTCGACGACCTTCTCCTCGAAGATCGGGGCGCGAATCTCGGCCAGAGCCTGCGGGTTCTTGCGATAGAAGTCCCAGACTTCCTTCTCCTGGCCCGGGAACTGGCGGGCGCGCTCGATCAGGGCCTGGGTGACCTCGTCATCGGAGATCTGGACCTTGGCCTGCTCGCCGATCTCGGCCAGCACGAGGCCCAGGCGCACGCGGCGCTCGGCGATCTTGCGGTAGTCGGCGCGGGCGGCGTCCTCGGTGGTGTCCTCGTCGGCGAAGGTCTTGTTGGCCTGTTTCATGTCGGCCTCGACCTGGCTCCAGACGCTGGCGAACTCCTGCTCGACCAGGGTCGGGGGCAGTTCGAAGGTGTACTTGCCGTCGAGCGCGTCGAGCAGGCCCTTCTTGAGCTTGCGGCGCGACTGGGCGGTGAAGTCACGGCCGATCTGCTCGCTCACCGCTTCCTTGAGCTTGTCGAGCGACTCCATGCCGAAGGCCTTGGCCAGCTCGTCATTGATCTCGATGGCGTCCGGGCCCTGCACGTCGGTGACGGTGACCTCGAACTCGGCCGGCTTGCCGGCGAGGTTCTCGGCCGCGTAGTTCTCGGGGAAGGTCACCTTGACGGTACGGGTCTCGCCGGTCTTGGCGCCTTCGAGCTGCTCCTCGAAGCCCGGGATGAACTGGCCGGCACCGAGATCGAGCGGGATGCCTTCGCCCGTACCGCCGTCGAACTTCTCGCCGTCGAGCGTGCCGACGAAGGAGATGATCAGGCGGTCGCCCTTCTCGGCCTTCGCCTTCTCGCCCTTCGAGGTGTAGCTGCGGTTGCCGGAGGCCATGCGCAGCAGCGCGGCGTCGACATCGGCGTCCGGAACCTCGGCGACCGGCTTCACCAGCGAAACGTCGGAGAGGTCGGCGAGCTCGATCTTCGGGAGAACCTCAAGCGCGACGGTGAAGGCGAGGTCGCCCTTGGCCTCCATCGCGGCCTCGATCTCTTCCTTGTTCTCGGGGAAGCGGATCTGCGGCTCGAAGGCGAGCTTCAGGTTGTTGTCGGCGACGATCTTCTGGTTCGCCTCGTTGACGGCGTTCTGCAGCACGTCGGACATCACCGAACGGCCATAGAGGCGGCGCAGATGCGCGACCGGCACCTTGCCCGGGCGGAAGCCGTTGATCCGCGCCTTGCCCTGCAGGTCCTGGAGGCTGCCATCGAGCCTGGTCTTCAGGTCGGCGGCGTTCAGCACCACCTGGAATTCGCGCTTGAGGCCCTGGGACAGGGTTTCGGTCACGTTCATTTTTGTACCGCCAACAGCTCGTTTACGTCTCAATGTCCAAAGCGCGACGCCGGTCCGACCGCCGCCGCGCTCGCGAAAAACTCTTCAAATCGATCATCGTTTTCGCGCCCTGAGGGGCACGCGATGATCGAGACCGATGGTGCGGGCGGAGGGACTCGAACCCCCACGACTTTCGCCGCTGGTACCTAAAACCAGTGCGTCTACCAATTCCGCCACGCCCGCCGGTCCGATAGCGCTTACGCGCGAGCAAACGCAGCGCGGCCATCGTCAAGCCGCAGGCCTATACGCATTTCGGCCGGGCCATGCAGCAAAAAAATGACGGTTCTGCAAAACAGGCCGCCCACAGCGCTTTTCGGAGCCGGGCCCGGCCCGGCTCTCGCCAGAACCGGCCGGCCGGATTATGCGATAGGCGATGACGAAGCCACCCGCCGCCCCCCGCCCCTCATTCACGCGCCGCCATCTGCTGGCGGGGCTCGGTGGCACCTGCCTGATCGCGCCATCGGCGGGATTCGCGCAAGCTCCCGCCCCGGCCGCCAAGCCGGCCAGCGAGCTGCGGCGGCAGACGCTTGTCGCCGCCCCGGCGAAGGCCCGGCTGCGCCCCTCGCCGCCGGTCGATACCGAAATCTGGGCCCTCGACGGCGCAACGCCCGCCCCGCCCTTGCGAATCAAGCAGGGCGAGACGCTGGCGCTGAGGCTCGAGAACAAGACGACGGCGCCGCTCGACCTGCATTGGTACGGCTTGCGCGGCGAGGCCGAGCGCGACGGCGGCGCCAGCTTCACGCGCCCGCCGATCGCGCCAGGCGATACCGGCGAGTTCCGGATCACGCCGCCGGATTCGGGCACCCTGCTCTATCGCCCGCTTCGGGCCGGCATCTCATCCGAACCGGCCGGCCGCGGCTTGAGCGGGCTCGTCATCGTCGAAGAGAAGGAGCCGCTTTCGGTCGATCTCGACCTGCCCGTCCTCATCACCGACTGGCTGATCGGCGACGACCAGGCGCTCCAGCCTTTCGTGCTGCAGGGCAATGCCTCGGCCTCGGCCGGGCGCCTCGGCAGTTGGCTGACCGTCAACGGCCGCTCGCCGCCGCAGCCGGTCACGGCCCGGCCCGGCGCGCGTGTCCGCCTCAGGCTCGCCAATGCCTGCAATGCCCGGATCATGCGATTGCGCTTCGACGGCGGCAAGACGACCGTGATCGCGGTCGACAGCCAGCCCACCGAGAGTTTCGAGCCGGTGCGCTCGCAACTGCCCTTCGCGCCAGGCACGCGCTACGACGTCATCCTCGACCTGCCGATCGAGGTCGGCGCCGCCGTCAATGTCAGCGCGCTGATCGGCGGCGGGCTGCCGCTGGTGAGGATCGTGACGGCGGGCCAGCCGCAGGTGCCCCCGGCGGCCACACCGGCCCTCAAGCTCAACCCGGCCCTGCCGCTCGGCGTGCGGATGCAGGATGCGCTGCGGCCCGAACTCGTCGTCGAGGGCGGCGCCAGGCTGACCGAGGACCAGAAGCTCGACTTCACCGGGCTCGATCTCGCCAGCCCCTGGCGGGTCAATGGCGGCACAGGCTCGTTCGAGGGCAAGCCGCTGTTCAGCGTCAAGCGCGGCACGCCGATCGTCATGGCGATCGACAACCGCACCGCCTTCGTCCAGCCGTTCCACGTCCACGGCCACAGCTTCCGGCTGCTGCACCCGCTCGACGACGGCTGGGAGAACTATTTCCTCGACACCGTGCAGATCCCCGAGCGCAGAAAGCTGCACATCGCCTTCATCGCCGACAATCCCGGCCGTTGGCTCATTTCGTCGACGGTGCTGGAGCGCTTCGACCTCGGGCTGTGGAGCTGGTTCGAGGTGACGTGAGGATTCCTCCTCCGTCATTCCCGGGCAGGCCGAAAGCCTGAGCCTGGAACCCATGAACACAGCGCTCCCGTCATGGTCGGGCTTGTCCCGACCATCCACGCCTTCGCCGATCGAGGGCGGTGTTCAAGACGTGGATGCTCGCCACAAGGGCGAGCATGACGAAAGCTTGAATAGCGCCGTGTTCATGGGTTCCGGGCTCTTCGCTGCGCAAAGCCCCGGAATGACGGCAATGGTTCAGCCGTCTACAACCCCAGCCGCTCGACCACGTCCTGCACGATCGCATCCTTGCTATCCTCGACCGAGACGACGAGCGGCTTCTCGTCCTCGCCCGGCTCCTCCAGCGCGGCGAACTGGCTGTCGAGCAGGGCCGGCGGCATGAAATGGTGCTGGCGGGCGGCCATGCGCCGGCCGATCAGCTCGCGCGAGCCCTTGAGATAGACCAGGCGCACATCCGGCCGATCGCCGACGATCACCTGCCGATAGGCGCGCTTCAGCGCCGAGCAGGTGACGATGCCGTGCCCGCCCTCGGCCCGCAGATCGTCGATCCAGGCGGCGATCGCCGCGAGCCAGGGCTTGCGGTCGTCGTCGTCGAGCGGCGTGCCGCCGGCCATCTTGGCCACGTTCTCGGGCGGATGGAAGGAATCGGCGTCGCGGAAGGGCCAGCCGAGGCGCTCCGCCAGCCGCTCGCCGAGCGAGGTCTTGCCCGAGCTCGCGACGCCCATGACGACGATGACGGCCGGACGACCGCCGCTTGCTGCCTCCATCACCGTCTCAGCCCTGCTTCTTGGGCTCGACATGGCCGCCGAAGCCGGCGCGCATCGCCGAGAGGATCTTCTCGCCGAAGGTGTGGTCCACGCGCGAGCGGAAGCGCGCGAACAGCGCCGAGGTCAGTACCTCCGCCGGGGTCGCGGTCTCGACGGCGGCATCGACCGTCCAGCGGCCCTCGCCGGAATCCGAGACATTGCCGGTATAGGAGGAGAGTTCCTCGTCGGCGGCCAGAGCCTCGGCGGTGAGATCAAGCAGCCAGGAGGTGACGACAGAGCCGCGACGCCAAACCTCGGCGATCTCCGCCACGTCGAAATCGAAGCCGTATTCGGCCGGCAGGCCTTCCTTGGCCGAGGCGTTGCGCAAGAGGTCGAAACCCTCCGCGAAGGCCTGCATCATGCCGTATTCGATGCCGTTATGGATCATCTTGACGAAATGGCCGGAGCCGGTCGGGCCGCAATGGAGATAGCCCTGCTCGCTCGTCGGGTTGCGGCCCTCGCGATGCTTTGTCGGCTCGATCTCGCCCTTGCCGGGCGCCAGCGTGGCGAAGATCGGCTCCAGCCGGTCGAAGGCCGCCTTGTCGCCGCCGATCATCAGGCAATAGCCGCGATCGAGGCCGTGGACGCCGCCGGAGGTGCCGATATCCATGTAGTGGATGCCCTTGACCGCGAGCTCCTTACCGCGGCGGACGTCGTCCTTCCAGAAGGCGTTGCCGCCGTCGATCAGCGTATCGCCTGAAGAGACGAGACCGGCGAGCTCGGCCAGCGTCGCCTCGGTGATCTTGCCGGCCGGCAGCATCACCCAGATGGCGCGCGGCGCCTTGAGCTTGGCGACCATGTCCTTGAGGTCGCTGGCCAGCGTTGCGCCGTCCGTGGCGAGCGCCTGACCCGGCTTCGGATCGCGATCATAGACTACGCATTCATGGCCGGCGCGCATCAGCCGGCGCACGATATTGCCCCCCATACGGCCGAGGCCGATCACTCCAAGCTGCATCTCAGACACTCCGCAAAGCCGGCTTCCGCTGCTTCAAGCATGGAGGCGGCGGGCGGGGCAAGCGGGCGGGGCGCAGGTCTCAGGCCCGGATCTGCCGTTGCAGAGCCCGCCAACGACCCGGCGTGACGCCATAGGCGCGGCGGAACTGGCGGGTGAAATGGCTCTGGTCGGCGAAGCCGCAGGCGAAGGCCGCGTCAGCCAGAGCGGCGCCTTCCGCTATCATCCGGCGGGCGCGTTCGAGGCGGCGCATCACGAGGTAGTTATAGGGGCTGGTGCCGAAGGCGGCGCGGAACTGGCGCGCCAGGGCGAAGCGGTCGAGCCCGGTCAGGGTCTCCAGCCGACTTGAATCGACGGCCTCGGCCGCATGGATATCGAGATAGTCGCGTGCCCGCTCCAGCATCGTTGCATCGAGCCGGGATGAACCGGCGCTCCCGGCAGCGGGATCGAGCGCGAGCAAGGCCTGGGCGAGCCGTTCGACCACATCGTCGGCCGCCAGCGGATCGAACGGCTGGTCGAGATCGCGCAGCGCGCGGGCGATCGCCGCGACGAGCCGAGGCTCCTGCGAAACGGCTGTGGATATGAAGGGCAAGGCATGGCCGCCCTCGCCCATCGCCTGCCGGATCAGGCGCGGCTCGACATAGAGCATGCGGTAGCGGAAGCCGCTCTCGATGCCGGAGCGGCCGTTATGGACCTCGTCGGGATGCAGGACGATGGCCTGGCCGCCGAGGCTGTCGCACCTGGCGCCGCGATAGTCGAAGGACTGCACGCCCGAGAGCGTCAGCCCGAAGGCATAGGTGTCGTGGCGGTGCGGATCATAGGCATAGCCGCGGAAAAACGCCTCCATGCGCTCGATGCCGTCAGTGCCGGTGCCGAGCCGGACCCAGTCCCGCTCCGGCCCGCACGATCGTTCAAGACGGGCCTTGCCGGCCTCGGTTAGCGATATGTCCATGCGTTACGATACCAAGATCGCCATCGTGGTTCGCGATGATCTCGCAACCTGGCAAAAACTCAACGTCGCCAGCTTCCTGGCCGGCGGCCTTGTCGGAACCGCCCCGGAACTCGCGGGCGAACCCTATCAGGATGCGTCCGGCCGCTTCTACGGGCCATTGATCCGCCAGCCCGTCCTGATCTTCGCCGCGAGCGGCGGCGAGCTTACGAATGTGCTGCAACGGGCGCAGCAACGCGGCGTCCGGCCGCATCTCTATACGAAAGAGCTGTTCGCGACCGGCAACGACAGCGACAACCGTGCCGCTGTCGCTGCGGTGGCGACGGATGCGCTCGATCTCGTCGGCCTCGGCCTCCATGGCGAGCGCAAGGAGATCGACAAGATCACCAAAGGGCTGAAGCTGCACGGATAGCGCCTTGGTGATCGTGCCTTCACCGCAGACATCCCTGCCTCATTGCTGTGCAATGGAAGAGCCGGCTCACCGGTTTCCAACCCCGAACGCGACTTTGGTCGGGCTCGTCCAGCGCATTTTTTGGCATTTACGAGTCCCGCAGAATCGCCTTAGCCTCTTTCTTGTCGGTAACAACTGAAAGGAGGTGATCCAGTGTCTCATTGTCATCAACCGCTGGTGCAAGGCGGGCGGACCTGGACCTCTTCTTGCTGGGGTTTCTATTCCGCGTGAGTTTTCGCACCTTCAGATCCGGTTCGCCGGGTCGCGGTTCGGCAATGGAAGGGCAGCTCGCAAGGGCTGCCCTTCTTGCTTTCGGGCGGCTAATGCTGGCGCATGGCCGCGAGCCGTGGCAGACAGGCGGCGTGTCACGCTTTTCCCTGCCCAATGCCCCGAGTACCGGCCGTGTCCGTTCCTGATCCGAGCCGCGAGGCCGTTCTCGACTTCATCGAGGAAGAGCGCGCCGCCGGCCGCGAGGTCGGCCGGCGCGAGATCGCCAAGGCCTTCGGCCTCGATGGCGGCGGCAAGATCTGGCTGAAGCGCCTGCTCAAGGAACTGGCCGAGGACGGCGAGATCGGCGGCGACGGCAAGGAGCGCCCGGTCCATCCGCGCGGCGCGCTGCCGCCCGTGCTGCTCTCCGAGATCAAGCGCCGCGACCGCGAGGGCGATCTCGTCGCCCAGCCGCTGGAATGGGACGAGGCGGAGAACGGCGCCCCGCCGCAAATCCTGATCGAACGCTCCCGCGAGGGCCGGCGCAAGGACAAGTCGGCCGCGCCGGCGCCGGGCGTCGGCGACCATGTCATCCTCAAGCTGACGCGGCTGCGCGGCGTCGAAGGCTTCGGCTATTCCGGGCGCGTTCTCAAGGTGATGGGCAAGGCCCGGGCCGCCGTGCTCGGCATCTTCCGCGCCCTGCCCGACGGCTCCGGCCGGCTCGTGCCGATCGATAAGAAGGCGCTAGGCCGCGAGGCGATCATCCCGAAGGGCCGCACGGCCGAGGCGCAGGACGGAGATCTCGTCTCGGTCTCGTTACGCCGCGAGAGCCGCTTCGGCCCGCCGGAGGCGCATGTCCGCGAGCGGCTGGGCTCCATCAAGTCGGAGCGCGCGGTCAGCCTGATCGCGATCCATGCCCACGGTATTCCGCATGAATTCCCGCCGGCCGCGCTTCAGGAAGCAGCGAACGCGCCGCTTGCCAGCCTGAAGGGCCGCGAGGACTGGCGCGAATTGCCGCTCGTCACCATCGATCCGGCCGATGCCAAGGACCATGACGACGCGGTCCACGCCGTGCCGGACGACAGCCCGTACAATCCCGGCGGCTTCGTCGTCACCGTCGCCATCGCCGATGTCGCGGCCTATGTGACGCCGCACTCTGCGCTCGACCGCGAGGCGCTGGAGCGTGGCAACTCGGTCTATTTCCCCGACCGCGTCGTGCCGATGCTGCCGGAGCGGATTTCGAACGATCTCTGTTCCCTGCGGGAGCATGAGGACCGGCCGGCGCTCGCCGTGAGGCTCGTGCTCAAGGCGGACGGCTCGAAGAAGAGCCATTCGTTCCACCGCGTGCTGATGCGCTCGGCGGCGAAGCTCTCCTACCAACAGGCACAGGCCGCCATCGACGGGCAGACCGACGAGAAGACCGCGCCGATCCGCGAGAGCGTGCTGATGCCGCTCTGGGCGGCCTATGGCATCGCGGCGCGTGCCCGCGACCAGCGCCAGCCACTCGAGCTCGATCTCCCCGAGCGCAAGCTGATCCTGAAGCCCGACGGCTCGGTCGACCGCGTCATCGTGCCGGACCGGCTCGCGGCTCATCGGCTGATCGAGGAATTCATGATCCTCGCCAATGTCGCGGCGGCCGAGACTTTGGAAAAGGCGGGCAGCCTCCTGATCTATCGCTGCCATGACGAGCCCTCGCTGGAGAAGATGCGGGCGCTCGGCGAGGTGCTGGCCTCGATCGGCATCAAGCTGCCGCAGGACGGGGCGCTGAGGCCCGTGCTGTTCAACCGCATCCTGGCGATGATCAAGGGCTCCGAGAACGAGACGCTGATCAACGAGGTCGTGCTGCGCACGCAGGCCCAGGCCGAATACGTCGCCGAGAATTACGGGCATTTCGGCCTGAACCTGCGCCGCTATGCCCATTTCACCTCGCCGATCCGGCGCTATGCCGACCTGATCGTGCATCGCGCCCTGATCACGGCGCTGAAGCTCGGCGATGACGGCCTGCCGAAGAGCACGACGCTCGCGGAATTACGCGAGGTCGCGACCCGCATCTCGGCGGCCGAACGGCGCGCCATGGCGGCCGAGCGCGAGACCACCGACCGCCTGATCGCGCATTTCCTCGCCGACCAGATCGGCGCGAGCTTCGACGGGCGCATCGGCGGCGTCACCCGGGCCGGGCTCTTCGTGAAGCTCGACGGCACCGGCGCCGACGGCTTCGTCCCGGCCTCGACGCTGGGCGGCGACTACTATCGCTATGACGAGGCGGCCCATGCCCTGATCGGCGAGCGCACCGGGGAGAGCTGGCGCCTCGGCGACCGCGTCCATGTCAAGCTGGTCGAGGCGGCGCCGGTCGCGGGCGCCCTGCGCTTCGAAATCCTCTCGGCCGGACGGAAGATGACGGCAAGCGGCGCCGGCAGGCGGCGCGGCGGCGGAGCGCCCTTCGGAACGAGCCGGCCGGCGGCGAGCTTCGGCAAGAAGGGCAAGCCAGGCCGGGCCAAAAGCGGCAAGAGCAAGCCCGGCAAGAGGCGGTGATGGGCGTCCGGATCCACAGCGCGGATGGGCATCTCGACGCACGAGACTGGCGCCAGGCGGTGGCGCGCGGTCTGCGCGGCCGCTGCCCGCATTGCGGCCAGGGCCGGCTGTTCCGCGCCTTTCTGAAACCCGTCGATCGATGCGAGGTCTGCGGCGAGGACCTGCACCACCAGCGCGCCGACGACCTGCCGCCCTATATCGTGATCACGATCGTCGGCCATATCATCGTCGGCGGCCTGCTGCTGGCCGAGAAATTCGCCGATTGGCCGATGTGGCTGCACATGACGGTCTGGCCGCTTCTCACCATCATCCTGTCCTTCGCGCTGATGCAGCCCGTGAAGGGCGGCGTCGTCGGCCTGCAATGGGCCGTGCGCATGCATGGCTTCGGCGGCGAGCCCGACAAGCCCGAGCGCCAGCCTTTACCTCCTTCGGATTCATGCTGATGACCGACCACACCGTCACCCTCACCCAGGCCGAGCGCGCACGCACCACCGCCAACCAGCGTCCCAAGGACGCGGCGACCATGATGATCCTGGATCGTAGCCTCGCGCGACCCAAGGTGCTGATGGGCAAGCGCCATGCGAGCCACAAGTTCATGCCGGGCAAATACGTCTTCCCCGGCGGGCGCGTCGATGCCGGAGACCGGCAGATGGTCGCGACCGGCGCCGTGCCGCAGATCTGCGAGGACCGGCTCGGCAAGCGCTGCCTGCGCCCCGGCGCCGGCAAGGCGCGCGCTCTGGCGATGGCCGCGATCCGCGAGACCTTCGAGGAAACCGGGCTGCTCTTCGGCTCCGACGAATTCGGCACGCCGGATGTCGCGCCGTCCGGGAGCTGGAGCGAGTTCGCTGCGCAAGGCGTCTATCCCGATCTCTCGGCGGTGACCTTCGTCGCCCGCGCGATCACGCCGCCACGCCGGCCGAAGCGATTCGACACCCGCTTCTTCGCGATCGACGCCTCCGCCGTCGCCAAGCGGATCGACGGCATCATCGGCCCCGATTCGGAACTGGTCGATCTGGTCTGGGTCGATTTCGACGAGGCCAAGGAGCTCGACCTTCCGACGATCACCAAGGTGATCATCCAGGAGGTCGAGGCCCGGATCGAAGGCGGTTTCGCGCCCTATCTGCCGGTCCCTTTCTATTGGGAGAAGCGCGGCAGCTTCGTGCGCGAGGAGCTTTGAGAAGGCCGCCGGGAAGCAGGCCGAGCCCCAAACCAGGGTCATTCCGGACACAGCGAAGCGAAGATCCGGGATCCATTCCGGAGCATTTCCGATAAAGGTTCCGGAATGGAACCCGGGTCTCCCTGCGGTCGCCAGGGATGACGTTTCATGAAGAATGGCCTCTTCTCGAAGCCCGGGCGCCGCCAAGCTATTCCTCCTTGACTTCGCCTGCCCTTTGCGGCATTTCCCGCGCTGACGGTTTGCCGGGCTCGCCCGGCCATTTTCTTTTCCGAGGGCCATCGGCCCGCATGGTTCGAGGATAGACCCATGGCCAAGGCCGTGACGATCAAGATCAAGCTGCTTTCGACCGCCGACACCGGCTTCTTCTACGTGACGAAGAAGAACTCGCGCACGATGACCGAGAAGATGTCGAAGAAGAAGTACGACCCCGTCGCGCGCAAGCACGTCGAGTTCAAGGAAACAAAGATCAAGTGAGGCCTGGCCTCCCGATCTGATTTCGCTTTGAAAAGCCGCCCGTCAGGGCGGTTTTTTCGTTTGGGACATCTTGAGCTTCGGCACCGGCCAGATCGCCTGCCTTCCGGACGGAAGCGCCCCTGTCTTAGCCTTTCGCCCTGCAAGGATGGAACGTCATTCCCAGGCTTGACCCGAGAATCTCCCGCAGGAAGGGGCGCCTTTCCGTCCAGGGATGCTCGGGTCGAGCCCGAGCATGACGGCTACGGCATCGGACTTTGCCGCCATCTATCCGCAATACGCCCGGACGATCCTGCCGGTCTTCGCGTCGGTCTCGATGGTCACGCGCTCCCGGCGATAATCCATCGTCACGCCCTGCCCCGGCCGAATCTGTCGGACGATGGTCGCGCCGGTGAGCTGCTGCGCCTGGGAATCGCTGACGCGAGCCTTACCCGCCAACGCCTCGGCCGCGTCCTCGCGGCACATTCCGGGCAAGCCTGGCGCGGCCGTGACCGGCGCTTGCTGCGCGTCGCTCTGGCAGGCTGCCAGCGACAGAGCAACCAGCGACAGGGCACCCGCCGCCAGAAATTTCCGCGCCGTCATCCATCACCCCTTTTCAGTCCATCCGAAGGATCGCCGGAGGCTGTACGATCGCGATGAGGCGCAGCCATGGCAAGGGGATGACTGAGCTCAGGCCGCGATCCCCGCCACCTCCGATATCGCCGGGAGCTGGGGCTGCCATGTCGCGAGCGCCTCGCGGCCGGCCTCGGTCAGCACGTAGACACCGCGCCCGGCGCGCTCGAACCAGCCATAGACATTGCGGTGCAGGATCTTCTGGGCATCCGGGCAGGACGGCTTGAGGTCGCGCGGCCGCTTCGGCTCCAGCGCCATCGCGGCCGCGCAGGCCAGCGCCTGCTGGCGATAGGCCGTCATGATCGGCTTGCGCGTGCCGCCGCCCATGGCCGGGTCGCCCTGCCGGCGCTTGTGCTCCTCCACCAGCCGTGAGCGCCGGCGCGGGTCCTTGCGCGGTGTCGGCGCCGCCGGCGATACGAGGATGACGACATCGCCGGCCCTGGAGACGCCGAGCAGGCCGAAGCCGAGACGCCGACAGAGATTGCGATAGCGCGGATCGCTTTCGCGCCCCTTGCCCCGGGCGGAAAGCTGGGCGGCGAGCCAGATCTCGTCGCCGAGACTGAGGCGGTCCACGCCTTGGAGGATGAGTTCGAGATTGAAGCTCAGCTTCAATTCGCCGATCACGACGACCGATGGGTCGCCATCGCGAAGCCCAACGAGATCGCAAGGCCCGATCTCGCCCTTCACGGCATAGCCGAGCCCTTCGAGAAAGCGCTTGACGGGCAGATAGAGCGACGTTTCCACATCCACCTCCGGAGAGCAGGCCGCCATCATGGCCCGCCAGTCGTTTCGGAGAGGCAAACGCCGGGAGTGGCCGGCGCCGTCGCGAACGGTTGACGGCCCTGGCAAACCGTCGAATCACGCCCGCTGCGCTGCCTCCGGAAGCAGCCCAATCGCCGTCGTCTCGCGGCGAACCGCGGCCCGCTCTTTGCAGGCCGCGATTCCGCTTCAGCCCTATCTCAGGCGATCTTCGGCAGGAGCTCGTCGAGGCTCTTCTTCGCGTCACCGTAGAACATCCGCGTGTTCTCCTTATAGAAGAGCGGGTTCTCGATGCCGGAATAGCCCGTGCCCTGGCCGCGCTTGGAGACGAAGACCTGCTTCGCCTTCCAGACCTCCAGCACCGGCATGCCCGCGATCGGCGAGTTCGGATCCTCCTGCGCCGCCGGATTGACGATGTCGTTGGAGCCGATGACGATCGCGACATCCGTCTCGGGGAAGTCCTCGTTGATCTCGTCCATCTCCATGACGATGTCGTAGGGCACCTTCGCCTCGGCGAGCAGCACGTTCATATGGCCCGGCAGGCGGCCGGCGACCGGATGGATCGCGAAGCGAACCTCCTTGCCGGCGGCGCGCAGCTTGCGCGTCAGCTCCGACACGGACTGCTGCGCCTGCGCCACCGCCATGCCGTAGCCGGGCACGATGATGACGCTGTCGGCCTCGTTGAGAGCGGCTGCGACGCCGTCGACATCGATCGCGATCTGCTCGCCCTCGATCGCCTGCGCCGGTCCGGTGGTGTTGCCGAAGCCGCCGAGGATGACCGAGATGAAGGAGCGGTTCATCGCCTTGCACATGATGTAGCTGAGGATCGCGCCCGACGAGCCGACCAGCGCGCCGACGACGATCAGGAGGTCGTTGCCGAGCGTGAAGCCGATGGCGGCGGCCGCCCAGCCCGAATAGCTGTTCAGCATCGAGACCACGACCGGCATGTCGGCGCCGCCGATGCCCATGATCAAGTGGTAGCCGATGAAGAAGGCCAAGAGCGTCATCAGGAAGAGCGCCCAGAAGCCCGCCCCCTGCACGTAGACGATCAGCAGCAGCAGCGAGAGCGCGGCGGCGCCGGCATTGAGCATATGACCGCCGGGCAGCTTCTTCGCCTTGCCGTCGACCTTTCCAGCGAGTTTGCCGAAGGCGATGATCGAGCCGGTGAAGGTGACCGCGCCGATGAAGACGCCGAGGAAGACCTCGACCTTCAGGATCGAGATCTCGACGCCGGTCTTGTGCGCCAGCACCCCGGCGAAGCCGGTCAGCGCCGCGCGTGCGGCGGGTTCGAGCGCCTGGACGGTACCGAGCTCGATATGCGCGTTGAAGCCGATCAGCACGGCAGCGAGGCCGACGAAGGAGTGCAGCGCCGCGACGAGCTGCGGCATCTCGGTCATCTGCACCTTCATCGCCACCTGCCAGCCGATGGCGGCCGCGATGGCGAACATGACGAGGACGAGCCAGAGCTTGCCGCTGCCCGGGCCGAAGACCGTGGCGAAGACGGCGAGCGCCATACCGACGATGCCGTACCAGACCGCGCGCTTGGCGCTTTCCTGGTTGGAGAGGCCGCCGAGCGACAGGATGAACAGGATGGCGGCGGAGATATAGGCCGCGGAAACGATACCGATGCTCACGTCCGAGCCCCCCTCAGGACTTCTGGAACATGGCGAGCATCCGGCGCGTGACCAGGAAGCCGCCTACGATGTTGATGGATGCGATCAAGACCGAGATCATCGCCAGGATGGTGACGATCCAGCCCGAGGAGCCGATCTGCAGCAGCGCGCCCAGCACGATGATGCCGGAGATCGCGTTGGTGACCGCCATCAGCGGCGTGTGCAACGAATGCGACACGTTCCAGATCACCTGGAAGCCGACGAAGCAGGCGAGCGCGAAGACGATGAAATGGCTCATGAAACTCGCCGGCGCGTAGGCGCCGATGATCAGCATCACCACCGTGCCGACGGTGAGCAGCGTGAGCTGCGAGCGGGTCTGCTCCTTGAAGGCGGCCGCCTCCAGAGCGAGCTTCTCCTCGCGGGTTAGTTCCTTGGCCTTCTCCTTCGGCTTCTGCGCCGCGATCGCGGCCACCTTCGGCGGCGGCGGCGGGAAGGTGACGGCGCCCTGGAAGGTCACCGTCGCGCCGCGGATGACGTCATCCTCCATGTTGTGGACGAGCTTGCCGTCCTTGGCCGGCGTCAGGTCCGTCATCATATGGCGGATATTGGTGGCGTAGAGCGTCGAGGACTGGGCCGCCATCCGGCTCGGGAAGTCGGTATAGCCGACGATGGTGACGCCGTTCGGCGTGACGATCTTCTGGTCGGCCTTGGTCAGTTCGCAATTGCCGCCGCGCTCGGCGGCGAGGTCGACGATCACCGAGCCCGGCTTCATCGCCTCGACCATGTCCGCGGTCCAGAGCACCGGCGCGTCGCGGCCGGGGATCAGCGCGGTGGTGATGACGATGTCGATCTCGGGGGCGAGCTCGCGGAACTTCTTGAGCTGCGCCTCACGGAACTCGGGGCTGGACGGGGCGGCATAGCCGCCGGTCGTAGCGCCGTCCTGCTGCTGGCCCTTGAAGTCGAGGAAGACGAACTGCGCGCCCATCGATTCGATCTGCTCGGAGACCTCCGGGCGCACGTCGAAGGCATAGGTGATGGCGCCGAGCGAAGTCGCCGTGCCGATCGCCGCGAGACCGGCGACGCCGGCGCCGACCACCAGCACCTTGGCCGGCGGCACCTTGCCTGCCGCCGTGATCTGGCCGGTGAAGAAGCGGCCGAAATTGTTGCCGGCCTCGATCACCGCGCGATAACCGGCGATGTTCGCCATCGACGACAGGGCGTCCATCTTCTGGGCGCGCGAGATGCGCGGCACCATGTCCATGGCGATGACGTCGGCGCCCTTGTCCTTGCAGAGCTCCAGCAGCTCCTTGTTCTGCGCCGGATAGAAGAACGAGATCAGGGTCTTGCCGGCCTTGAGGCGCTCGGCCTCGGCCGTCTCCGGCGGGCGCACCTTGGCGATAACGTCGGCTTCGTCCCAGAGCGCTGCCGCGGTCTCGACGACCGTCACGCCGGCAGCACGATAGGCGTCGTCCGTGAAGCCGGCCGCCAGGCCCGCGCCGGCTTCGATCAGGCAATCATAGCCGAGTTTCTGGAGCTGGAGCGCGCTGTCGGGCGTCATCGCCACCCGCGCCTCGCCGGCGAAGATTTCCCTGGGTGTTCCGATCTTCACAAGCACTCTCCCCTCGACCGCGGCAACGGCGCTGCAGCGTGACGCATTTGTAGAGGCGACGCGCGGCGGCGGGCAAGTCGGCAGAGGCCGGGAATGTCGGGCGCGCCGCAGCGCGATCGCCTTACGTCAGCAACGCGAGGGCCAGCACGGCAGCCGCGTCGGTCATCCCGCCTTCATCGCCGCTCCCTGCAGGAACACGCCTAGGCAGAGCCGCGCGTGCCGGGCACGGTCTTCGACCGTCAGCAGCCGGTCGCCGGGAAAGCGCTTGATCAGTACCGAGAAGATCATGTCCATCAGCATGCGGGCCAAAGCATCAGCCGGAAAGGCGCGAAGCTCGCCGCGTGCCTGCCGGGCGGCGAGCCAATCTTCGAGAAGGCGTCGCGCCGGCTCTGCCCCCTCCTGCTCGATCATCTCGCCGATCTCGCTGAAGCGGTCCGAATCGGCGAGGACGAGCCTGACGAAGGCCAGCCGATCACGATTGTCGATCTCGTCGATATCGAGCCGGAAGATTGCGGCGAGCGCTTCCAGCAACGGCAGATCCTCGCCGTCAGGTCGCGGCAGCGCCAGCATCGAACGCCGGTGATCGGCCATCATCACCCGGAACAGGTCGGTCTTGGCCGGGAACAATTGGTAGAGCGTGCGCTTCGAGACGCCGCAGCGTGCCGCGACCGCATCCATCGTCGTGCCGCCATAGCCGACATCGAGGAACAGGTCCCGCGCGGATTGCACGATCCGCTGCCGCTCCGTCTCGTCGGAACGCGTCTTGGGCCGCCCGCGCCCCCGGGGCTGTGCCGCTGTATCAGCCGTTTTTGTCATCTGTCACACGCGCGTCCGTCATCGCGCCGCATTCTTGAGTTTGACAGTCTGGGAAATCAAGAGATAAGAAACCCGATAGTTTCCAAAAAGAGAGCCCGCATGCCGGCTAAGCGCGCCCCCTCCTCTTCCCACCACGCCCTGCCAGGCGCGCTGCTGCTCGCAGCGCTGCTGGCCGCCTGCAATTCCGAGAAGGCGGCTGCTCCGCCACAGCAGCCCCAGCTCCAGGTCAGCGTCGTCACGCTGCATCCGCAGCCCGTGGCGATCACGGCGGAGCTGCCGGGCCGCGTTTCGGCCAGCCTGATCGCCGAGATCAGGCCGCAGGTGAACGGCATCATCAAGTCGCGGCTGTTCCGCGAGGGCAGCGAGGTCAAGGCCGGGGACGTGCTCTACGAGATCGACCCCGCCCCCTATCAGGCCGCGCTCGACAGCGCCGTCGCCGCCCAGCACAAGGCCGAGGCCGCCGTCGCCAACGCGCAGGTGCGTGCCGACCGCTACCGCGAATTGCTCCAGCGCAATGCCGGCAGCAAGCAGGATGCCGACGACGCCGCAGCGACCCTGGGCCAGGCCCAGGCCGATGTCGCGGCCGCCAAGGCCAATGTCGAGGCGGCCAGGATCAACCTTGCCTATACGAAGGTCACCGCGCCGATCGACGGGCGCATCGACAAGTCGGCGCTGACGCAAGGCGCCCTCGTCACCGCCAATCAGGCGGCGGTGCTGACCACGATCCGCAAGCTCGACCCGATCAATGTCGACGTCACCCAGTCGAGCACCAACCTGCTGCGATTCCGCAGCGACATCGCCTCGGGGCGGCTGAAGTTCACCGGCCCCAATGTCGCGGTGAAGCTCAAGCTCGACACCGGCGACGCCTATGCCCAGTCCGGCAAGCTCGAATTCGCCGAGGCGAACATCAACGAGACCACCGGCACTTTCAGCGTCCGCGCCGAGTTCCCCAATCCGGAGCGGCTGCTGCTGCCGGGCATGTTCGTCCGCGCCGAGATCCAGGAAGGCATCGCCGAGAACAATTTCCTGCTGCCGCAGCGCGCCGTCGGCCGCAACACGAAGGGCGAGGCGACCGCCAAGTTCGTCTCGGCCGAGGGCAAGGTCGAGGAGCGCGTGCTGGTGACCCGCCGCAACATCGGCAACAACTGGCTGGTCGACAGCGGCGTCAAGGACGGCGAGCGCATCATCGTCGAGGGCGGCCAGCTCGTCCGCCCCGGCCAGACCGTGACCGTCAACGAGGTCAGCGTCGACGAGGCGACCGGCGAGCTGAAATCAGCCAATCGCCGGGCCGAGCTTCCGGCTGATGGCAACACGGCGAAGAACTAGAGGCTGATATGAGCTATGGAAGCGATTTGATGAGGTCAAAACGCCGGAGATGGGAGGAGCGTAGCGCCGCCGATACGTCGGTATCGGCAAGCGATGCGACGCTGCAGCTCCGGCGTTTTCACCTCACCCGAAGGGCGCGGCGCTTTTGCGCGACTGCCGTGTCGTTCTTCGTAGCAAGCCGGAAGGCTTGCGTCCTCGAACTCCTTGCATTCGCGCAAAATCGCCAGCGTCAAACCACTTCCATAGCTCATATCAGCCTCTAAGCCATGTCGCGCTTCTTCATCGAACGGCCGATCTTCGCCTGGGTCGTCGCCATCGTCATCATGCTGGCCGGCCTGCTGGCGCTCCGCACGCTGCCGATCTCGCAATATCCGCAGATCGCGCCGACGACCGTGCAGATCAGCGCCAATTATCCCGGTGCCGACGCGCAGACCGTCGAGAACTCAGTGACCAAGGTCATCGAGCAGGGCATGACCGGCCTCGACAACCTGCAGTATATGACGGCGACCTCGACCTCGACCGGCAACGCCCAGATCACCCTGACCTTCAACAGCCAGGCCGATCCCGACGTCGCCCAGATGCAGGTGCAGAACAAGCTGCAGCTCGTCACCCGGCAATTGCCCTCGGTGGTGCAGAGCACCGGCATCTCGGTCGCCAAGGCCTCCACCGGCTTCCTGATGGTCGTCGCCTTCGTCTCGAAGGACGGGCGGATGTCGACCACCGACCTTGCCGACTATGTCGATTCGACCCTCAACGACACGCTGAAGCGCGTCGAGGGCGTCGGCACGACCCAGCTCTTCGGCGCCGGCTACGCCATGCGGATCTGGCTCGACCCGGACAAGCTGCGCAAATACGCGTTGATGCCCGCCGACATCGCCGCGGCGATCGAGGCGCAGAACACGCAAGTCTCGGCCGGCCAGCTCGGCGGCCTGCCGCAGGTCTCCGGCCAGCAGCTCAACGCCACCGTGACCGCGCTCTCGCGCCTGCAGACCGTCTCGCAATTCGAGAACATCATCCTCAAGAGCGGCTCCTCGGGCTCGATCGTCCGGCTGAACGACGTCGCGCGCGTCGAGCTCGGCGCCAAGAGCTACGACACGGTCTCGCGCTATAACGGCCAGCCGACGACCGGCCTCGCCATCAGCCTCGCGACCGGCGCCAACGCGATCGACACCGCCAAGGCGGTGACCGCCACGATCGAGCGCCTGAAGCAGACGCTGCCCGAGGGCGTCGAGGTCACCTACCCCTACGACACCACGCCCTTCGTGACGCTCTCGATCGAGAAGGTCGTGCACACGCTGTTCGAGGCGATCATCCTCGTCTTCATCGTGATGTACGTCTTCCTGCAGAACCTGCGCGCGACCTTCATCCCGATGCTGGCCGTGCCGGTCGTGCTGCTCGGCACCTTCGGGGTGCTGGCGCTCGCCGGCTATTCGATCAACACGCTGACGATGTTCGCGATGGTGCTCGCCATCGGCCTGCTCGTCGACGACGCCATCGTCGTGGTCGAGAATGTCGAGCGCGTCATGCAGGAGGAGAAGCTCTCGCCCAAAGAAGCCACGATCAAGTCGATGAATGAGATCACCGGCGCGCTGGTCGGCATCGCCACCGTGCTCTCGGCCGTGTTCGTGCCGATGGCCTTCTTCGGCGGTTCGGTCGGCGTGATCTACCGGCAGTTCTCGGTGACGATCGTGACCGCGATGGCGCTTTCGGTGGTCGTCGCGCTGGTGCTGACGCCGGCCCTTTGCGCGACACTGCTGAAGCCGGTGGCTCACCACGGCGAGCGCAAGGGCTTCTTCGGCTGGTTCAACCGCAATTTCGAGCGCACCACCAACGGCTACCGCTCCGGCGTCGCGGCGATGGTCGCGCGTCCGCTGCGCTTCCTGCTCGTCTTCCTGCTGATCAGCGGCGGCATGGCCTGGCTCTTCGCCCGCATGCCCTCCTCCTTCCTGCCCGACGAGGACCAGGGCATCCTGCTGACCAGCGTGCAGTTGCCCGTCGGTGCCACGCAGGACCGGACGCTGCGCGTCCTCGACCAGGTGCAGAAGCACTATCTCGAAAAGGAGAAGGACCTCGTCGAGGGCGTGCTGACCGTCGCCGGCTTCGGCTTCGGCGGCCAGGGCCAGAATGTCGGCCTCGCCTTCGTGCGCCTGAAGCCCTTCGCCGAGCGCAACGGCAAGCAGGCGACGGCCCAGGCCATCGCCGGACGTGCCATGGGCGCCTTCCGCTCGATCAAGGACGGCACGGTCTACGCGCTGGCCCCGCCGGCGATCCAGGGCTTCGGCAACACGGCGGGCTTCGATTTCTACCTGCAGGACATCGCCGGCGCCGGCCATTCCCGCCTGATGGAGGTCCGCAACCAGCTCCTCGGCCTCGCCGCGCAGAGCAGGCAGCTCACCGGCACGCGCCCGAACGGGCAGGAAGATACGCCGCAATACGCGGTCGAGATCGACCAGGAGAAGGCGAGCGCCCTGACCCTGCCGCTGGCGGCGATCAACAACACGCTGTCGACCGCCTGGGGCTCGGCCTATGTCAATGACTTCATCGACCGCGGCCGGGTGAAATCGGTCTATGTTCAGGCCGATGCGCCCTTCCGCATGCAGCCCGGCGATATCGGGCGCTGGTATGTCCGCAACCAGGGCGGCGAGATGGTGCCGTTCTCGGCCTTCTCCTCGGGTCGCTGGACCTACGGCTCGCCGCGGCTGGAGCGCTATAACGGCGCGGCGGCTGTCCAGATGCAGGGCGCCGCGGCGGCAGGCGTCAGCTCCGGTGCGGCGATGGAGGAGATCGACCGGCTGGTGGGGCAGTTGCCGACCGGATTCGGCCACGAATGGACCGGCCTCTCCTTCCAGGAGCGCCTGTCCGGCAGCCAGGCGGTGGCGCTCTACGCCCTCTCGATGCTGGTCGTCTTCCTCTGCCTCGCGGCGCTCTACGAGAGCTGGGCGATTCCCTTCGCGGTCATGCTCTCGGTGCCGATCGGCATCTTCGGCGCCCTGCTCGCAGCGACCATCTTCGGCCAGACCAACGACGTCTATTTCAAGGTCGGCCTGCTGACGACGATCGGCCTGGCAGCCAAGAACGCGATCCTGATCGTCGAGTTCGCGATCGAGCAGGAAGCCCAGGGCAAGGGCCTGGTCGAAGCGACGCTGGAAGCGGCGCGACAGCGCCTGCGGCCGATCCTGATGACCTCGCTTGCCTTCGTGCTCGGCGTGACGCCGCTCGCGGTTGCGACCGGCGCGGGCTCGGGCAGCCAGAACGCGATCGGCATCGGCGTCATGGGCGGCATGATCGCCGCGACCGTGATCGGCGTGTTCTTCGTGCCGCTGCTCTATGTCGGCGTCGTGCGCCTCGTCCGGCGCCTGCGCCCGGCGGAACCGGCCCCGGCAACCGCCCCCGAGTGAATGACAGGGGCGCGGCCGGCAACGGCTGCGCCCTCGCGATGAAGCTGCTAGAGTGCGGCGATGACCGATTTCCCCGACATCATCCGCTCCCCCCTGTCGCAGAGCTTCACCCATGACGGCCTGACCGTGCGGGTCGAGATCTACAAGATCGAAGGTACCGACGGCTGGACGCTCGAGCTCATCGACGAGGAAGGCGGCTCGACCGTCTGGCAGGACGCCTTCGCCACCGATGCCGACGCCTTCGCCGAATTCACCGACGGCGTCGAGCAACTCGGCCTAGACCGGCTGATCGACCCGGACGACGACGACCTCGCCACCGTGCACTGAGCCGCCGGCACACTGCCATGCGCTACACCGATGAACTCGATGGGCTTCGCGCGGCCCGCGACAACGTTCGCCGCCGGATCGCGGAGCGGCTGGCGCTGGAAGCGGGCGCGGCTGCCGATGGCGCATCCCTCGAAGCCTGGTTGATGGCCGCCGACGCGGCGATCGCGGCCTGGGAGACCGAGGGCGAGGAAGCGCAGGATTCGCGCGCCTTCCGCCCAATAGGGCCGCTTCAGGATCTGCTGGCGGACCATGCCGCGCTCGTAGAGCGGATCGCTGATACGCTCGACCGGCGCCTGTCCTGATGCTCCAGGCCTTTGATTTTGCATCGGCTTTGTCCGAAAACCGCGTTTCACTTTTCGGGCCGATGCTCTAAGCCAGCGGCAGCAACACCGCGAAATGCGCGCCGCGCTCGCTCTCGACCAGCGTGATCGAACCGCCATGCGCGGTCAGCATCGCCTGCACGATGGCGAGCCCCATGCCGGTACCACCACTGTCGCGCCGCGTCGTGAAGAAGCTGTCGAAAACCTGCGCCCGATTGTTTGGCGATATGCCCGGCCCGTCATCGCGGATGTCGAGGCGGAGCGCTCCGCCTTCCCGTGACACGTCGATCGCGAGCCGGCCGGCCCCATTCTGAAGCGCATTATCCGCCAGATGCGCCAGCACGATCCGCAGGTTCTCCAGCGAGATCGCGACCGGGCTCCCCAGCTCACCGCGAGCCTCGATCGCAAGCCCGGAGACGACCGACCGCAACGCCTCGATGGCCGACCCAACGGCAATATCGCCACCGGTCGGCGGCCCTTCGGCGCGTGCAAGCTCGCGCAGGCGGTTGGTGATCACGGTCAGTCGTTTGGCGTCGGCGGCGATGTTGTCGAGGAAGCGTCGGCGCTCGGCATCGGTCATCGCACGGCTGTCGACATCGTCGCGCAACAGCTCGGCGGCGCCCTCGATCGAGGTCAGCGGCGATTTCAGTTCGTGCGAGACATGGGCGGCGAAGGTCGCGACGAAATCGGAGCGGTTGGCGAGGGCAGCGGCCATGTCGAGGAAACTCTGCGAGAGCATCGCGAATTCGGCGGTGCCGTGGTGGTCGAGCGGCCGTAACGCTTTGCGATCGCCCTTCCCGATCGCATCCGTGCGGGCGATCAACTCCTTGACCGGCCGCGTGATCGTGCGGTGGAAAGCGAGCCCGATCAGCAGGGTCAGCACCGCGACGGAGAGACCGGCAGCAGCGACCTTGCCCTTCTCCTCGTAGAGATGGCGGAAGACGTTGCTCGGCGTGCGCGAGGCATAGAGCACGGCGGCGACGCGCCCATAGAGCACGACCGGCATTGCCGTGAACACCCGCACGCCGGTGCCGCGGCTCAGCGAGTAGATCGGCGGCGGCTCGTTCTTGGAGACGCGCAGGCGCAGCATCGCGGCGAAGCGCCCCTTCAGTGCCTCAGCCACCTCCTCGACATGGGCGAGCGACTGGCCGAGCTCGCCGCGCCCGGCGATGACGACGCCCTGCGGATCGAGCAGGCGGAAGCCGGCCAGCGTCACCTTCTGCGTCGCGACGAGAAGCGGCTCGATCCGCGCGCCGGCGGCGCGATAGGCCTCGCTCGCCGGAACGGTTGCGGCCTGTGCCTCCGGACGGCGCGGCAGCAGCCGGTCCCGCGCCAGATCGAGCGATGGCAGCAGCGGAGTGAGTTCTTCGCTGCCATACCGCCCGGTTTCCGGCGGAACCTGCATGCCCAGCGACGTCCGCTCCGGCAGATGGGTTCGCATATCCTGCTGGATCGTAGCGGCCAGGGCCGCGCTCTGCGCGATCAGCTCCGATTCCGCCTGATGCACGAGCTGGTTCTCGTAGATCCGGAAGAAGAACAGGCCGACGAAGGGCAGCGCCAGCACCGCCGTCAGCATCATGAAGACCATCAGGCTCAGGCTCGGCCGCCATTTGGCCTTGACCCGGACAGGTGCCGCGTCCTGCGCGGTCACGCCGGAGCCTCGCATCGCCCCAGCCGGAAGCCCACGCCATGCACCGTCTCGATCGCGCTGTCGCAGCCGGCTTTGGCGAGCTTCGCGCGGATGTTGCGGATATGGCTATCGATCGTCCGGTCCGCGACATGGACCGCCCCGCCATAGGCATGGTCGAGGATCTGCTCGCGGCTGAAGACCTGCCGCGGCCTCGCGATCAGCGCACGCAGGATCGCGAACTCGATCGCGGTCAGCGAAAGCTCCTGCGCCGTGAAGCGGGCGGCATGGGCGCCGGTATCGAGACTGAGGTCGCCCCAGGACAGCAGCGCCTCCACCTCGCTCTCCCTGCACTGACCTTGCCGGACACGCTTGAGGATGACGTTGACGCGCGCGACCAGCTCGCGCGGGCTGAAGGGCTTGGTGACATAGTCGTCGCCACCGATCTCCAGCCCGAGCACCCGGTCGATCTCGTCGTCGCGCGCCGAAAGGAACAGGATTGGCACCTCGGAGGAGCGCCTGATCTGCCGGCAGACCTCCAGCCCATCCATTTCCGGCATGCCGATATCGAGGATGACCAGTTCCGCCGGCTGGCGCCGGAAGGCGTCGAGCGCCTGCACGCCGTCGCGCGCCGTGACCGTGCTCATCCCCGCCTTTTCGAGCGCGAAGCAGATCACGTCCCGGATGTGGCTGTCGTCATCGACCACGAGAATGCGGGGCGCCATGCCGTCTGCCTCAGGAATTGCCCGCCGGCGCGGCCGGATTCGCCTTGAATGGCGCTTCAGCCGTGTTAGCCAAATATCGCGACAGCCGCCATCCGCGAAAGCTCCAGGCGCGCCAGTCGGCATGAATCCGATGATGCTTCGCTGCCATGCGCTCGCGCCGAAACGTCGCCCAGGTCGAAGCGCTCGCCCAGGATGAATGCGGCGAGACATGGCCAGCAGCCGCGATCCGTGGCGCGTAGCGATCGATGGCTGGAATCACGCCAGGCCCGAGGCGGAACAGATATTCGGCATCGAGCGACTGGCCCACACCACGCATCTGGAAAGAGTGCCGGATATTGTAGTTGGCGATCACGACGGCGGTGTCGACGAAGCTGTAGCCATAGAGCGTCAGCGCGAGCGCCAGGGCATTCGCCGAAACGAGCCAGCCGACGCTCCGCCGCGTCAGGATCTGCACGAGTATCAGGACGAGGCCGATCGCGACCAGCAGCATCCAGACGAAGGCGGCGAGCCTGAGCGAGGTCAGCGAATAGGCCGCGACATAGAGATCGAGCCGCAGCAGCGCCGACATGACCAGCATGACGTTCTGGCCGACCCAGGCGAGGACCAGCGGCCGGACCAGCCTGTCGCGCGCCGCCGCGCCGTCCGGGCGCACCGCCATGATCACGAAGGCGGCCGCGAGAAGCGCGGTCACGATCAGCGGATAGGCGCCGCGATGGGCGTAAGCCGCATGGCTCATCCCGGCCGGCAGGGCCGCGCCGCCCCAGAGATAGGCGATGTCCATCGCCGTCTGGATGGCGAAGAGGCCGTTGAACAGGATCAGCGAGCGGCGCACCGTGCGATCGCCGAGCAGTTCCTGCGGGCCGAGCGGCGCCCCGCTCCCGGCCGCCGCGCGGCGCTTGCGGCGCAATGAGCGCATGCGGACAAGCGGCCAGATCAGGCAGAGGATCGCGGCCCAGAACATGGCGCGCCAGGAGAGGAGCTGCTCCAGCATCACGAGGGGATCGAGGCGGTTCAGCCAGCGTTCCAGCAGCGGATTGGCCGAGACGAACAGGGCGGCGAAGACGCCGCAGAGACCGAGCGGAATAGTCCAGCCCAATGCGAGCCCGATGATGCCCTCCCCCTTTCTACCGCGCAGCGAGGCGCACTGCGCACGAACGAGATCGCCGAGCAGCTTGAAAGGGCCGGACAGGGGAAGGCCCAGCGCGGCGCGCAGATGCTCCTGCCATGAGAGCGCCCTCGCGTCGCTCAGCATCCTCGCGAAGACGGCCGTCGCCGTCAGCGCGATCAGGATCGAAAGCGGGCCGACATCCTCGAGGATCGGGAGCAGCCCGGCCCCGAGCAGCAGGAAGGCGCCCATGCGCCGTATCGAGCCGGCGCGCACCCGGTTGAGGCAGGCGGAAGCCGCGGCGAGCGCCAGCAGGAACAGCGCCAGCGACAGACCCACCGCGCGGTCATAGAGCAGGAAATCGGCGAGCGCGACGAGCGCAGCAGCGCCTGTCAGTTGAAGGGCAAGCGATCCTAGCGGTGGCCGCTTTCCGGGATGGAGGGCGGCAGGGTTGTCCGATGCATAGGCTGACATGGGCGCTCGTCTCGGCTGGCGACGCCTTCGGCCGCGGCCGGAGGCCGTATCGGGAAGGCGAGGATTTCGGCACAGGCGGGCGCCATCGTCGCGTCCAACCACCAGCCGTCACGCATGAGCCGGCGCGGCAGTCTCGACGAGAAGAGTGCTGGAGCGATGATGTCCGCCATGCATCATCGATGCGCCGGCCGTTTGCAGCGGGGATCGCCGGGATCGGCAGAAACTCAGGATTTTCGTGCAGGTTTTGTGCAGATCGACGCTTGCCGCCGCGGTCGACACGATCCTCCCTGCCGGCTCGCGCGAGGCGAAGGCGGCGGCTGACGCATGGATTCCGGCTCGCCATTGCAGGCGACCGCTTCGGTGCATCCGGGCTGACGGCCGGCGCTCCGTGCCGAGATCAAGGGCGCAGTGTCATCTCATTTTACGCTCAGCGTCCGCTTTACGCTGTCGCGCCAGCCCGCGACCTTGCGTCGACGCTCGCTCGCCGCCATGGCCGGCGAGAAGCGCCGCTCCAGCCGCCAGAGATCGGCAAAGCGATCGGGCTCCGGCAGCAGGCCGGCATCGAGCCCGGCGAGATAGGCGGCGCCGAGCGCCGTCGTCTCCAGCACGGTCGGCCGGTCGACTGGCAGGTCGAGAATGTCGGCGAGGCGCTGCATCGTCCAGTCGGAGGCGACCATGCCGCCATCGACCCGCAGCACCGACTGCTTGCCCGCCCCGGCTTCCGGCCAGTCGGCCCGCATCGCCTCGACGAGATCGAGCGTCTGGTAGCAGACGCTTTCCAGCGCGGCGCGTGCGAATTCGCGCGGCCCGGAATTGCGGGTCAGGCCGAACAGGGCCCCGCGCGCATGGGCGTCCCAATGCGGCGCGCCCAGGCCCACGAAGGCCGGCACCAGATAAACGTCCTGCTCGGGGTCGGCGGCCTCCGCCAGCGGCCCGGTCTCGCTCGCCTTTTCGATGATGCCGAGCCCGTCGCGGAGCCATTGCACCGCCGCGCCCGCGATGAAGATCGAGCCCTCCAGCGCATATGTGCGCTTGCCGCCGAGCTGATAGGCGACCGTGCTGAGCAGGCGATGCTTCGAGCGCACCGGCGTGTCGCCGGTATTGAGCAAAGCGAAGCAGCCGGTTCCATAGGTCGATTTCACCATGCCCGGCGAGAAGCAGGCCTGCCCGATCGTCGCCGCCTGTTGGTCGCCTGCGATGCCGCGCACCGGGATCGCCGCGCCGAGCAGCTCCGGTATGGTATCGCCGAAATGCGCCGCGCAGTCGCGAACCTGCGGAAGCAGCGCGGCCGGGATGCCGAACAGGTCGAGCAGGTCGGAATCCCAGACGCCGCGGCCGATATCGAACAGCATGGTGCGCGCGGCATTGGTCGCGTCGGTCGCGTGCACGGCCCCGCCGGTCAGGCGCCAGAGCAGGAAACAGTCGATCGTGCCGAAGGCGAGTTCGCCCGCTTCCGCCCGGCGTCGCGCTCCCGGCACGTTGTCGAGCAGCCAGGCGATCTTGGTGGCCGAGAAATAGGGATCGATGCGCAGGCCGGTCCGCTCCGCGACAAGCTCCTCATGGCCGGCCGCGACGAGATTCGCACAGGCCTTCGCCGTGCGCCGGTCCTGCCAGACGATGGCGCGGTGGATCGCGCGACCGGTCCGGCGATCCCAGATCAGCGTCGTCTCGCGCTGGTTGGTGATGCCGATGCCGGCGATGTCCGAAGCGGTCAGGCCGCCCTCGGCGATGGCCTCGCGTGCGGTCGCGAGCACGCTGTCCCAGATATCCTCCGGCTCGTGCTCGACCCAGCCCGAGGCCGGGAAATGCTGCGGAAACTCGCGCTGGGCGCTGGCCACGACGCCGAGCGACGCATCGAACAGAATCGCCCGCGAGGAGGTCGTACCCTGGTCGATGGCGAGGATATGTCTGGCGGCCATGTCGGTTTCCTGCCCCGGTCCCTTGGTTCGGCGGAGACTGGCCGATCAGCCGGTCCCCGCGCAAGCGCGTCTCGTGCGGATGCCCGCCAAGTTTCCGGCCCGGCAAGGTTCTGCTTGGCATGTCGCGCGCCCTGTAGTTAGCTTCATCACGAAGCAGAGCCGCTATGTCGCGGCCCCTGTCCGGCCCAAGCGATCGGACAGGTCAAGGGATTGGATCGGTGGCGGTCGAGGACCGGCAACAACGGGAAGTCGCGCCTGCAGCGCGACCGCAGAGACATGACGCCGATCCGCAACGGAACGGCGCCATTCCGGTTGGTACGTCCTTCAAGAGCTTCGCGCAGCCTGCCGCCAACCGGCCGCCCCCCGCGACCTACGCCGCTCTCGATCTCGGCACCAATAACTGCCGCCTGCTGATCGCCCGTCCGGCGCAGCACGGCTTTCGCGTCGTCGACGCCTTCTCCCGCATCGTGCGCCTCGGCGAGGGCCTGGGCGCGAGCAGCCGCCTCGGAGAGGCCGCGATGGACCGCGCCGTCGAGGCGCTGAAGATCTGTCGCGGCAAAATGGCGAATCGCGGCGTCACCCGCGCCCGCCTCGTCACGACCGAAGCCTGTCGCGCCGCCACCAACGGGCTCGACTTCATCCGCCGCGTCGCGGCCGAGGCGGAGCTCTCGCTGGAGGTCATCGACCAGCGCACCGAGGCGGCCCTCGCGGTCTCCGGCTGCGCGGCGCTGGCCGATCCGGCGGCGGAAAGCGTCATCGTCTTCGATATCGGCGGCGGTTCGACCGAGATCGTCTGGCTCGGCGGCCGCAGCGAGGCGCGGGATCCCGCCGCCCGCATCCGCGAATGGGCCTCGCTGCCGATCGGCGTCGTCACGGTCGCGGAACGCTATGGCGGCATCGAGGTGAGCCGCGAGCTGTTCGAGAAGATGGTCGAGGATTGCGCGCAGGCGCTCGCCCCCTTCGCCAGGAAGGCCGCGGGGGCCAACAGCGCCCGCAGCTTCCACCTGCTCGGAACTTCGGGCACGGTGACGACGGTCGCCGGCATCCATCTCGACCTGCCGCGCTATGACCGGCGCGAGGTCGACGGGCTGTGGATGCATCAGCGCGATATCCTCGCGGTGATCGACCGCCTGATCGAGATGGACTATGCCGCCCGGGCGGCGAATGCCTGCATCGGCCGCGAACGCGCCGATCTGGTGCTGGCCGGCTGCGCGATCTTCGAGGCGATCCGCCGCGCGTTCCCGAGCGAGCGCGTCCGCATCGCCGATCGCGGCCTGCGCGAGGGCATCCTGCTGCGCATGATGCATGAGGACCGCGCCTGGTGGCGGCGGAAATAGGCTTTTGAGGCGATGAGCAGCGGACAATCCGGCGGCAAAGCAGGCGGCGGCGGCAAGCCTGCCGGTGCGCGCGACATGCGCGTCAAGGTCAAAAAGGCCGGCAAGCTCAAGCACTCCTCGCAGCTCTGGCTCGAGCGCCAGCTCAACGACCCCTATGTGAAGCGGGCCCGGGAGATGGGCTATCGCTCACGAGCGGCCTTCAAGCTCGAGGAGATGGACGACCGCTACAAGTTTCTGAAACCCGGGCAGCGCCTGGTCGATCTCGGCTGTGCGCCGGGCGGCTGGTGCCAGATCGCCGCCAAGCGCATCGGGCTGGAGCAGGGCAAGGGCCATATCGTCGGCATCGACCTGCTGGCCGTGGACCCGATCCCCGGCGTCGACCTGATCCAGCTCGACTTCATGGCCGAGGAGGCGCCGGCCCTGCTGACCGAGCGTCTCGGCGGCCGCGCCGACGGCGTGATGTCGGACATGGCCGCCAACACCACCGGCCACAAGAAGACCGACCATCTCAAGATCATCGCGCTGGCCGAAGCCGCGGTCGAATTCGCCCATAGCGTGCTGGCGCCGGGCGGCTTCTTCCTCGCAAAACTGTTCCAGGGCGGCGACAGCGCCGAGCTCCTGACCGGGCTGAAGCGCGATTTCACCACGGTGCGCAACGTCAAGCCGGCGGCGAGCCGCGCCGATTCCTCCGAGCTTTACGTGCTGGCGACCGGCTATCGCCGGCAGCAGCGGCCGGAAAGCGACGCCGCCTGAGCGGCGCCCGAGAGGCCATGACGCAGCCCGTTCCGCGCATGGTCCCGGCGCTCCAGGCGATCCTCGACGCCGAGATCGCGCGGGGGAATCCCATCCTGAGCGTCGGCGACTGGCCGCCGGGTTGCCGGCTCTTCGTTCAGCTCGCCCGTCCTTTCAGGAAGCGCTATCCGGCCCCGCCTGGCGTCACCTACGCCGCGCTGAACGACCCGCATTACTGGAAGGCGGAGTATCGCACGGTCGATGGCAGCGAATGCCTCGCCTGCGGGTTCTAGGTCGCCGTCACTCCGGAAAGACGTCGCGCGGCAGATGGCGCGGGTCATAGGTTCCCGGCCTGCTCCGGGTGACGGAGTTCCAGATCCAGAGGCCGAAGCCGCAGACCCCGATCAGCGGCCCGGCCACTTCGAAGAACCCGGCCTTTCCGCTGAGCGCGATGTAGAGCACGAGCAATCCGGCGCCGCCGAAGACCACGGCAGCAATCAGCGCCACCGCGATCAGGAAGCGATAGCGCCTCTCCGGAATGCCGCGCCGGAAGGCGACATGGTCGTGCCCACCCGCGACGAGCCGGCGATGCAGATCCTCGATGAAGGCGATGAAGACCGTGTCACGCTCCGGATCGTCCGCACCCCAGGGGCTGCTGGAATGGACGAAGAGCGGCCGGCCGGATGAGAATGCCAGTTCGGCCAGCGCCTCCCAAGGAGATCGCGGCCCGCCATGGACCGCCTGCAGCCTCACGCTCGCGAGATTCGCGAAGGGCCTGAGGCCCGAGCGGCCGTCGAGCTCGTAGGCGATCCCTTCGTCACCGAGCGTCAACTCGACCTCGGCCAGCTTCAGCCTGCCCACGCCGTTGCCGACGCAGAGCGTGTAGCGCGTCTCGTGCGAGGGCGCGGGCTCGGCTTGCATCACCTGACCCTGCGGCAACTCGCGCTTCCTGGCAAGCTAGTCGAGCGGCTTCTGCTCGGCGATCGCCTCGGCAGTGACCTTGCGCGCGCTGATCGGGACATGGCCGGAGACCTCGGCGCCGGCATCCGGTGCCAACCGCATCATCCACAGCGAGGACGAGGCCGAGATCAGCCCGACGATCAGGAAGGCCGGCCAGAAATCACCGGCGCCCAATGTCTTGCCGCCATGCAGCAGATTGGCGCCTTCCAATGCGAAAGCGCCGATCGTCACGCCCATGCTGAGCGAGAGCTGCTGGGCGACGCTGGACATCGAGGTCGCGCTCGACATCTCGCGATTGGAGACATCGGCATAGCTCAGCGCATTGATGCCGGTGAATTGCAGCGAGCGGAAGCAGCCGCCGACCAGGAGCACCGACAGCATGATCGCGTGCGGCGTCGTCGGTGTGAACAGGCCGGAAGCCGCCAGGAAGGCCGCACCGACCACCGAGTTGACGACGAGAACCCGTCGGAAGCCGAAGCGCGCCAGGATCGTCTTCGCCAGCGTCTTCATCAGCAGCGCGCCCGCCGCCGAGACGAAGGTGATCAGGCCGGATTGCAGCGCATCGAGCCCGAAGCCGAGCTGGAGCATCAAGGGCAAGAGGAAGGGAATCGCGCCGATGCCGGTCCGGAAGATCGAGCCGCCGATGACGCCGATCCGGAAGGTCGGGATGCGGAACAGCGACAGGTTGAGCACGGGATAGGGCACGCGCCGGGCATGGAACCAGTAGGCGACAAGCGCCGCCGCTCCACCCAGCACGCAGGCATAGGAGACCGCCTCCGGCACGAGATGCCGCCCGCCCGTATTGAGCCCGAGCATCAGGCTGGCGAAACCGAAGGCGGAGAGCAGGAAGCCGCGGATGTCGAGGGGCGGCACATCCTCCTCGCGGATATCCTCGAAGAACAGGCTCGCCAGCACTATACCGACCAGGCCGATCGGGATGTTGATCAGGAAGATCCAGCGCCAGTCGAAATACGTGGTGATGAAGCCGCCGAGCGGCGGCCCGACCACAGGCCCGACCAGTGCGGGGATCGTCAGATAGGCGAGCGCGCCGACGATCTCGGACTTGCTGACGCTGCGCAGGATGACGAGGCGCCCGACCGGCACCATCATCGCCCCGCCCATGCCCTGGACGAAGCGCGCGCCGACGAAGGCACCGAGCGAATTCGATACCGCGCAGAGCAGCGAGCCCAGCATGAAGACGCAGAGCGCCGAGCGGAAGATCGTGCGCGCCCCGAAGCGGTCGGCCATCCAGCCGGAAATCGGGATGAAGACGGCGAGGCTGACGAGATAGGAGGTCAGCGCCAGCTTCAGCGCGATCGGGTCCTCGCCCAGCGATTTCGCGATCACCGGCAGCGAGGTCGCGATCACCGTCGAGTCGGTGTTCTCCATGAACAGCGCGCAGGCGACGATCAAGGGAAGGAGTTTGGAGCGCTGCAAGTCCTGGGATCCTGAGACTGCGGACCTTCCGCGCCCGTCGAATTAGGCGCGGCTGAAATCATAAGCTCGGCTATTAATGCGATGTGAAGCGAGTGACGAGAGTGAAAACCCGGCTCCCGCACGCTGCCGGCGCGCTTCCGCCATGCACCTGGATTATGCCCCGGCAGCAGGCACAAGGCCGCCATGCGCTGACCTCACTCCTTTGGCCGCGACAGCTCCCCATTTCTGCAGTGTCCGGTCGCACCGGGCCGTCGCGAGGGGCGCGCGCCGTTCACTCTTCGGAGAAGCGCCATGATCGATATTTCACCTGTTTTCGAAGCCACCCGCCGCCTCTCGCCGGGCCTCACCGTGGCAGGCCTCGCCCTTGCGGCCAGCCTGAGCTGGGCTCCCGCCGCCAGCGCAGCCGACATGATGAGCTGGCAGGCCGGCTGCCAGTTCAAGTCGATACCGCAAAGCGCCGGCGAGGCCATGCGCTACGATATGTGCCAGCGCCTGCAGACGTGCCAGCGCATGGCCGATGCCGGCGACCGGAACATCGCCCGGATCGCCTGCTTCGGCTTTACGCCGAACGCGCCGGCTGCGGCTCGCAGCACCCGCTGACGCCGACGATGCTGTGGAAACGGCATCGCCATGCGCGGGCGCCGTTTCCGCACTGCAAAAGAATCCCTCCCCGAGCACTAGCGGTGCCGCCGCGCCCATGCTAACGGGCCTCGTCAACTCGGCACCGGGCCTGTCGCCCTGCCCTCTTTGAAAAGCCGGCCTTGTCCGGCGTCGGAGTTGACGATGACGCTTTCCCTCGACGGTCTGATTCGCGACGGTTTCACCTTCGACGACGTGCTGCTCGAGCCCGGCCCGTCCGAGGTCATGCCGGCGGATGTCGACATCCGCACCAGGCTCACCAGGACGATCTCGCTGAACCTGCCGATCATCGCCTCGGCGATGGATACGGTGACCGAAGCGCGCATGGCGATCGCGATGGCGCAGTCCGGCGGCCTCGGCGTCATCCACCGCAATCTCGATGCCGACCAGCAGGCCGCCCAGGTCCGCCTCGTCAAGAAATTCGAATCGGGGATGATCGCCAACCCGATTACCATCCATCCGGACGAGACGCTGGCCGACGCGCTGGCGCTGATGAAGAACAACGGCATTTCCGGCATCCCGGTCGTGGAGCGCGGCCCGCAGGGCCATAACGGCAAGCTCGTCGGCATCCTGACCAATCGCGACGTGCGCTTCGCCGCCAATCCGGCGCAACCCGTCTCGGAGCTGATGACCAAGGAGCGCCTGATCACGGTGCGCGAGGGTGTCAGCCCCGACGAAGCGCGCCGCCTGCTCCACCAGTTCCGCATCGAGAAGCTGCTCGTCGTCGACGATCACTATCGCTGCATCGGCCTGATCACCGTCAAGGACATGGAGAAGCAGGTCGCCCACCCGAACGCCGCCAAGGACGCGCATGGCCGCCTTCTCGCCGCGGCTGCGACCACGACCGGCGACCAGGGCTTCGAGCGTTCGGAAATGCTGATCGATGCCGGCGTCGACCTGATCGTCGTCGACACCGCTCACGGCCACTCGGCCAAGGTGCTGGATGCGGTCAGCCGGGTGAAGAAGCTGTCCAATTCGGTCCAGGTCATCGCCGGCAACATCGCCACCGCCGGCGGCGCGCAGGCCCTGATCGATGCCGGCGCCGACGCCATCAAGGTCGGTATCGGCCCGGGTTCGATCTGCACCACCCGCATCGTCGCGGGCGTCGGCGTGCCGCAGCTCACCGCGATCATGGATGCGGCCTCGGCCGGCAGGAAGGCCGGCGTGCCGGTCATCGCCGATGGCGGCATCAAGTATTCGGGCGATCTCGCCAAGGCACTCGCCGCCGGCGCCTCCTGCGCCATGGTCGGCTCGCTGCTGGCCGGCACCGACGAGACCCCCGGCGAGACCTTCCTGTACCAGGGCCGCTCCTACAAGGCCTATCGCGGCATGGGCTCGGTCGGCGCGATGGCGCGCGGCTCGGCCGATCGCTATTTCCAGCAGGACATCAAGGATTCGCTGAAGCTCGTACCGGAGGGCATCGAGGGCCAGGTCGCCTACAAGGGCCCGGTCTCGAACGTGCTGCACCAGCTCGCCGGTGGCCTGCGCGCCGCGATGGGCTATGTCGGCGGCAAGGACCTCGAGGACTACCGCAACAAGGCCCGCTTCATCCGCATCACCAGCGCCGGCCTGCGCGAGAGCCATGTCCATGACGTGACCATCGTGCGCGAGAGCCCGAACTACCCGACCCGCTCTTGAGTCGGCGCGAGCATTGTGCAGCACTGGCCCGGCTCATCCGGGCCGGTGCGACACGAGGCGACGCGCAACCATGACTCTCAAGCTGATCTATCCGACGCTGGCGATGATCTTCTGGATCTTCGTGGTCGGCGTCATCATGGCCCTGCGCCGCAAGGCCGCCTTCACCAGCGGCGCCGTTCGTCCGGACGAGGTGGCGGTCTCGACCGAGCGCTATCCGGTTCCGGCACGGCTGGCCGCCGCGAACTTCACCAATCAGTTCGAAACGCCGGTGATCTTCTTCGCGGTCGTGATGATCGCGATGGAGACGGGCGCGACCGGCTACGCCATGGCGCTCCTCGCCTGGCTCTATGTCGCCACCCGCGTCATCCACACCTTCATCCATGTCGGCCCCAACGCATTGCCGTTGCGCGGCGCGGTCTACGGCATCGGCATCATCGCGCTGTTCTGCATGTGGCTCGGCGTCCTGATCTCCGTCCTCTGAACCGAATCTGCGGTCCTCGCTGCCGTTAAGCATGCCTTCCGTTTCCGGGGGGGACAGCGCCCGGAGGCGTTGAAGCTTAACGAAAAGTAAACTACACCCCGAATGGCGGCGGACGGTGGACAAGCGTAGTTTGGAGTGACGCGATGTTGCGTGTCCGTGAAGTCCCGGCGCGGGTTTTCGCCCGCGACGGCGATGGTGTGGCTGCCGTTCCCGGCAAGGCGAAGATGATGCGGCGCAACCCGAGGGCGCGCCTGCTGGCGCTTGCCGCGCTCGGGGTCGCACTCGGCTCCGGCGGCATGGTTCTGACAGCGTCGATGGTCCAGGCCGAGAGCGAGGGCAGTGCGCGCGAGTTCCTGATCCAGGAAGCCGCGCGCCGCGAACGGACGCGCGTGCAGAACCCGACCTATAGCTCGGCCCGTCATGCCCCGCAGGCCAATGCCTATGCTCCGGCCGGCAATGGCTGGCGCCTGCCGCTGATGCAGGTCCGGCCGGACGGTCGCATCGCCCACCCGCCGATCGAGCTCAACCCCTTTCGGAAATCGCCTCACAAGAGCGCCGACCGGAAGCGCAGGCCTGCCGGCACGGCCGCTGCCTCGCTCGATGCGGTCACCGGCGCCGCGGACCGCGCCCAGACCTTCTGCGTACGTCTCTGCGACGGCTTCCACGCCCCGATCGGCTATGTCCGCTCGTCCAGTGACATGAAGGCCCATGAAGCACTCTGCACGGCGATGAACCCGGGCGTTCCGGTCAAGGTCTTCAGGATGGCCGCCGGCGCGACCAGCATCGCCGATGCCGTCGCCGCCGACGGCAAGCGCTATGGCGCCCTGCCGATGGCCTTCAGCCACGAGACGGCGGCCGATCCGGCCTGTCGCCCGGCCATCGTCCAGGCTGGCGAGCGGCGGGTCTCCCTGCTGCGCGACATCACCTTGCGGCCGGGCGACAGCGTCGTGCTCGACGGCAAGGTCTCGACCTTCGCCGGCAGCACGAGCTGGCCCTATAGCCGGCGCGACTTCCGCGATTTCCGCACGGCGTCGGAGCTCAGCAAGGCGCAGCGCCGGCAGATCGATCAGCAGGTCGGCATTTCCCGTATGGAAGCCCAGGCCCGCAGCGTCCGGCGCCAGATGCGGGTCCGCGAAGCTCAGCTCCGGGACGATACCGTCGCCAGCGACGCCGTGCTGCGCGGAACGGTCGAGCCGACCACGCGCGAGCCGGTGCGCCTAATCCCGCTCACATTGCCCTCACGGTAGGCCGCTCTCGGTATCTACTCGGGCCGATCCTGCCCGTCATGCTCGCCCTTGTGGCGAGCATCCATGTCTTGAACCCCGAGCCCGACCAGCGAAGACGTGGATGGTCGGGACAGGCCCGACCATGACGGGAAGCGTCGTGTTCATGGCTCCCGGGTTCGCGTCCGAGACATCGTGGGCGCTGGCATAGCCCCCGTGATTGACGGGAAACCTCCGGCTTCGCCCGCGACAGGTCGTCCCATCAGAAAGACGTACGACCGGGGCGTGTCCGAAATCCCTTCGTCTTTCCAAGGCAATGTCCGGTTTATTAGAACTCGTCGAAATAAGAGGAAAACTAGAATTCCTATAAGACATTGATATCAAAGGAATACTTCATTGACGCTCCGCAGACGGCGTTCTATCGCTCGCCCATCGCGCTGATCGCGCCCACGACGGAGCAGAAGAATGATCGCAAAGACCCATCTCCACGCCCTGGCGCTGTCCTCCTGCCTTCTGGCCGCCCCGGCCTTCGCGCAGGATGTGAACCTCTACACCACCCGCGAGCCGGCGCTGCTCAACCCGGTACTGGAAGCCTTCACCAAGGACACCGGCATCAAGGTCAACGCGGTCTTCCTGAAGGACGGCCTGCAGGAGCGCATCAAGGCCGAGGGCGCCAACAGCCCGGCCGACATCATGCTGATGGTCGATGTCGGCGAGATCAACGCCGCGGTCGATGCCGGCATCACCCAGCCGATCAAGTCGGACGTCGTCGACAAGACCGTCCCGGCGCAGCTTCGCCCCGACAACAACTGGGTCACCCTGACCAAGCGCGCCCGCGTCGTCGTCGTCTCCAAGGAGCGCATCAAGCAGGACGCGATCAGCTATGAGGACCTCGCCGATCCCAAGTGGAAGGGCAAGTTCTGCATCCGCGCCGGCCAGCACCCGTACAACAACGCGCTGTTCGCGGCCTATCTCGCCCATCACGGCGCCGAGAAGACCGAGGCCTGGCTCAAGGCCCTGCGCGCCAATGCGGCCCGCAAGCCCGGCGGCGGCGACCGCGACGTCGCCCGCGACATCCAGTCCGGGCTCTGCGACATCGCCATCATCAACACCTACTATATCGGGCTGATGAGCCAGGCGAAGAACGAGCAGAAGGGCTGGTTCGACGCGATCAAGCCGCTCAAGACCACCTTCGCCGGCGGCGGCACCCATGTGAACGTTTCGGCCGCGGCGCTCGCCAAGAACGCCCCGAACAAGGCGAACGCCGTCAAGCTGGTCGAGTACATGCTCGGCGACAAGGCCCAGGCGCTCTACGCGAACGGCAATTTCGAGTTCCCCGTCAACGCCACGGTGACCGACTCCGCCGCCGTCAAGCTGCTCGGCGCGGTCACGCCGGACAAGCTGACGCTGTCCGAAGTCGCCAAGCAGCGCAAGGCCGCGGCCAACCTCGTCGACAAGGTCGGCTTCGACAATTGAGCCTGAGTCACCAGCTCGGCACTGCACGACGGTCGCCATTCGCGTGGCGGCCGTCGACGCGTTTCGCCTATGCCGCCATGGCCGGCGCGGCGCTCGTGCTGCTGCCGCTGCTTGCGCTCGTCGCGACGGCCTTCTCCTCGCGGCAGGCCGCCGAGATCTGGCCGCATCTCGCGGCGAACGTCCTGCCGACGGCCCTCGCCCAGACGAGCCTGCTGCTCGCCGGCGTCGGCATCGCCTGCGCCGTCATCGGCGTCGGCACCGCCTGGCTGGTGACGCAATATGATTTCCCCGGGCGGCGCTCGCTGGAATGGCTGCTCGTGCTGCCACTGGCGCTGCCGACCTATCTGACCGCCTATATCTATGTCGAGTTCCTCGGCTTTCAGGGGCCGCTCCAGAGCGCGTTGCGCGCCGCGACCGGCTGGCGCTCGCTGCGCGACTACTGGTTTCCCGATCCGCGCAACCTGCCGGGCGCGATCGCGATCATGGCGATCGTGCTCTATCCTTACGTCTATCTCAGCACCCGCGCGCTCTTCAGCGTGCAGGGCGCCAGTATCGTCGAAGCCGCGCGCAATCTCGGCGCCGCTCCCGGCCGGCTGTTCTGGTACATCGGCCTGCCGCTCGCGCGCCCGGCTCTCGCCGCCGGCCTGACGCTCGTCCTGCTGGAGACGCTCAACGATATCGGTGCCACCGAATATCTCGGCGTGAGATCCCTGACGCTCTCGATCTACACGACCTGGGTCAATCGCGGCTCGCTACCTGGCGCGGCCCAGATCGCCTGCGTCATGCTGCTGATCGTCTTCGCCCTGATCCTCGTCGAAAGGAAGCTGCGCGGGCAGAGGCGCTTCGCCCTGCCGGTGCGCCAGCCGCGGCCGGTGACGCGCCGGCCGCTGCAGGGGCGCAGCGCCGTCCTGGCCGCCCTCGCCTGCGCGCTGCCCGTACTCTTCGGTGCCGCCCTGCCGATCGGCTACCTCGTCACCGAGATCCTGCGGCGGGGCCTGTTGGCGCAGGTCGACACGGCACTGCTGCGCCTGCTCGGCAATGCGCTCCTGCTGTCCGGCCTCGCCGCGGTGCTGGTGGTGGCGCTGGGGCTCGCGATCGCGACCGCCGGCCGCACCGGCCGCGAGACCTGGCTGAAGCCGCTCGCCCGCATCGCCAGCCTCGGCTACGCCGTGCCCGGCACCGTACTGGCGCTCGGCCTGCTCATCCCGATCGCCGCCTTCGACAACCTGCTCGCCGATGCCGCATCCGCCCTGTTCGGCCTCAAGCCCGGCCTGATCCTGATCGGTTCCGGCGCGGCGCTGGTCATCGCCTATACCGTACGCTTCCTCGCCATCGGCGTTTCCGGCGTGGAGAGCGGATTGTCGCGCGTCTCGCCGCGGATCGACGATGCCGCGCGCGCCCTCGGTGCCGCCGGCCCGGAGGTGCTCAGGCGAATCCATTGGCCGCTGGCGCGCCCAGCCATCGCGGCGGCGGCGTTGCTCGTCTTCGTCGACTGCCTCAAGGAATTGCCGGCGACGTTGCTGCTGCGCCCCCTGAACATCGACACGCTGGCGACCGTGGTCTACGGCCACGCGTCGCGCGGCGTCTTCGAGGATGGCGCGCTGGCGGCGGTGCTGATCATCCTCGCCGGCCTCTATCCGGCCTTCATCCTCGCGAAAACCGGAACAGATCGCGCGGGATAGCCGGCTTTCCCGCCTCGACAAGCCTTCTTCGTCGGCCTAAACCCTGTCCCGCCAGGGGGCTGGCTGACTTTCGGCCCGGTGCCGATTCGGAAGTCCATGACCAGACGCGCCGCGATCATCGCCTTCAGTCTCGTCGTCGCCATCGGCCTGCTCGGCATGCAGTCCTGGGACGTCGCGCTCGGCCGCGTCCAGCGCGGCGCGATCCAGGCGATCGAGGAGCGGACCGGCTTCGTCGTCAAGGCGATCGAACGGGCCGAGATCGCGTTCCTGCCCCTCCCCCGCATCAGCCTGTCCCAGGTCAGCTTCATCCAGCGTGACGGCGTCCTTGCCGGCGAGGCCGTGCGGGTCAAGGCGCATCTGCGCCTGCTGCCGCTGTTCAGCGGACGGATCAGCTTCGACCGGGTGGACCTGGTCGCGCCCCGGATCGACATTGCCGTCCCCGCCGGGAGCGACGGCATCACCGAGTGGCTCAGCCCCGCGCTTGCCGAATTCGAGCAGTTGCAACGCCAGAGCAAGATCGTCGTCAGCGCAGGCTCCGTCTTCCTGCGCGCCGATGGCGCGATCCAGAGCGTCGTGCGCGATATCGATCTCGTCATCGACGAGCGCAGCGGAAATCAGCCTCTCGCCCTGTCGGGCTCGCTGAACTGGCGCGGCGTCCCGACGGACCTGAGCCTGCTCTGGCCGATGGCCGGCGGCAGCGCCAAGGCGTCCCTGTCGGCGACCTCCTCCCTGCTGAAGCTGCGCTTCGACGGCACCCGGTCCGGCCCCGGCGAGCCCGTGATCAGCGGTCCGCTCGTCCTGTCGACGCCGTCGCTGCCGAAGCTGCTGGGCTGGTTCGGCGAGGAATCGCGCCTTGGTTCGGCCCTCGGCGCCGCCGCCGTCTCCGCCGATATCCAGGTGAAGCCGCGCGAGGTCTCGTTCAACAGCGCCGTCGTCAATCTCGACGGCGAGCGCCTCGACGGCGCGATGAAGCTCGCGGAAAGCGGGGGACGCTTCGCGCTGTCCGGCACGCTGGCGGGCGCGACGCTCGATCTCGGCCGCATTCTCGACCGCCTTCCGGTCCCGGTGTTCGATGTCGCGGACACCGTCCCTTTCGATCTCGGCGCCTGGACCGCGCGCGATATCGACCTGCGAATCTCCGTCGACGCTGCCCGCCTGAAAGGCGCCAGGCTCAACGACGTCGCGACCTATGTGCTCGTCAGGAAGGGGCGCTTCGAGACCGGTCTGGTCCGTGCCGGCGCCTATGGCGGCAGCGTCAAGGGGCGCCTGCTTGCAACTGCCGCACCGGCCGGCATCGACATCAAGCTTCAGGCCGGGCTCGACAAGGTGAATATCGGCCAGGCGGCATCCGACCTGCCGCAGCTCGGGCGCCTCAGCGGCACCGGCAACGCCCAGCTCGTCCTCGATGGTGTCGGCAATACCTTCGACGAGTTGCTGGGCTCGTTCACCGGCCGCATCAATCTGGCGGCCCGGCAGGGCGAGATCGGCGGCGTCGCCTTCGGCGAGTTGCTCCGCCGCGCCGAGCGCAGCCCGATCCAGGCCCTGCGCGACTGGCGGCAAGGCAAGACGCCCTATGAGAGCATCAGCGCCAATGCCGGGATCGCCGGCGGCATTCTCGCCCTGACCGAGGCGCAGATGACCGGCCAGAACTACCGCTTCAGCATCGCCGGCAGCGCCGCGCTGCGCCCCCGCACGCTCGACATGACCGCGCTGCTCGCCTCTCCGAACGGCGCGACGAAGCTGCCGTTCGTCCTCAAGGGCCCGGTCGATGCGCCGGCCTTCGAGATCGAGACCGAGGCCTTCCTGAGCCCGGCCGGCGCCGCCCTCGTGCCGACCCTGCTGACGCGCTGACGCTTCCCGCTTTCGCGTTTCCCCGAAATCCGCTCTGATGCGGGTGGACCTTGTTGCGGCGGCGGGAGGGATATCGCGATGAAGACGTGGATCATGGGCGCTCTCGCCCTGGCAGGATGGATGACGGCAGGCATGGCCGAGGCGCAGGATCTGGCGGTCGAGAAGAAGGTCTTCGAGATCCCGAGCTTCACGACCCAGAGCGGGCGCACGCTGAAGAACGTCCGCGTCGGCTGGGAGAGCTACGGCACGCTCAACGCCGACAAATCCAACGCCGTGCTGATCTGCCATTTCTTCTCGGGCAATTCGCACGCCGCCGGCAAATATGCGGCCAGCGACCCGGCGCCGGGCTACTGGGACGCGATCATCGGCCCGGGCAAGGCGATCGACACCGAAAAATACTTCGTCCTGTCCTCCGACACGCTGGTGAACCTCAACACCGGCGACCCCAAGACCACGACGACCGGCCCGGCCTCGACCAATCCCGATACCGGCAAGCCCTACGGGCTCGACTTCCCCATCGTCACGATCCGCGACTTCGTCGAGGTCCAGAAGGCGCTGGTCGAAAGCCTCGGGATCAAGAAGCTCGCACTGGTCGCCGGCCCCTCGATGGGCTCGCTCCAGACCTTCGAATGGGCGGCGAGCCATCCCGAGATGGTCGCCAAGGCCATGCCGGTGATCGGCGCCGGCGAAGCCGACGCGATGCTGATCGCCTGGCTCGACGTCTGGGCCGCGCCCATTCTCGTCGATCCCAACTGGAATAATGGCGATTATTACGGCAAGGCACCGCCGCTCGCCGGCCTCGCCAAGGCGCTGACGGCGGTGACGCTGCAGGCCAATCATCAGGACTGGGCCAACGCCACCTTCGGCCGCCGCCCGGCCAAGGAGGGCGAGGAGCCCGGCAAGGCCCTCGCCAACAAGTTCCAGGTCCAGAGCGTGCTCGACAATGCCGGCATGGCCCGCGCGAAGCTCTCAGACGCCAATCACTTCCTCTATCTCGTCAAGGCGAACCAGCTCTTCGCCGCCGGCGGCACCTCGCTGGCCGACGGCATGGCGAAGATCAAGGCCCCGATGCTGCTGATCACCCAGCCGAAGGACCTCGTCTTCACCCCCGACATGGTCGCGACCACGGTGAAGGCGGCTAAGGCGGCCGGACGCGACATCACCCATGCCACCATCGACGGCTCACGCGGCCATCTCGACGGCGTGATGTCGATGAAGCAGGCCGAGGGCGCGATCCGGGACTTCCTGGAGAAGTGACGGTCTCCGACCGTCATGCTCGGGCTTGACCCGAGCATCTCGTGAAGGAGGCACGCGGGAGCCTCCTTCGGAATGAGATTCTCGGGTCTCCGCTGCGCTCCGCCCGAGAATGACGACCAGTGGCCACTTAAGCCGCTGCCGGCTCCTCCATCCGGTGGACGATCCGGTCGATCAGGCCCCATTCCAGCGCCTCTTCCGCCGTCATGAAGCGGTCGCGGTCGAGCGTGCGCTCGACCTCCTCGTAGCTGCGCCCGCAATGCTCGGCATAGAGCTGGGTCAGGCGATGCTTGGTCTGCCGCATCTCCTCGGCGTGGATGAAAATATCGGAGGCCTGCCCCTGGAAGCCGCCGAGCGGCTGGTGGACATGCAGGCTGGCATTGGGCAGCGCCCCGCGCTCGCCGGGCTCGCCAGCCATCAGCAGGAACGAGCCCATCGAGCGCGCCGTGCCCATGCACAGCGTATGCACGGGCGAGCGGATGTAGCGCATCGTGTCGTACATGGCGAAGCCGCTCGTCACGACGCCGCCCGGCGAGTTGATGTAGAGATGGATCGGCTTCTTCGGGTTCTCCGCCTCGAGGAAGAGAAGCTGCGCGCAGACCAGCGCGCTCATCGCGTCGTTGACCTCGCCATTCAGGAAGATAATCCGCTCGCGCAGCAGCCGCGAGTAGATGTCGAACGAGCGCTCCCCACGGCTCGACTGCTCGACGACCATAGGGACGAGTTGCATCGCTTCGCGCATCGGCGAACTCCAGAGTTTAGGATGTGGATGGATGGTGGTTTCGCGCCGCCTCAGGCGGCGGCGCGCATCACCGGCGGCGCATTGCCGTTCGCAGGGGTCAATGGTCGCCCGACACGGGTATCGGTCAATTCATGGATCACATGCAGGCTGGACCCGCCGCTGTCACCGGCTCCGACCCGGAAGGTGACCACGCTTTCGAGAAAGGGCGGCTCGCTGTCGCGCATCCGGTAGCGCAGCGCCTCCCCCGGCGTGACGACGCTCGGCTCGGGATCGGCCAGCTCCGCCTCGGGCAGCCAATGTTCGCGCAGGCCCGGCGTGCTGAGCGCGCGCCAGAGCTTCTCGGGCGGCTCGTCGAACTGGAATTCGAAGACGAGAGGATCGATCGCCGCTTGACCGTCGTCACCGCTCATTGATCCATCTCCTTGAGCAAGGTCCTGAGATCGTCGATCCGCGCCGGCCAGAAGGCACGGTATTTCGTCAGCCATCGAGCGACCAGCGCGAGCCCCTCCGGATCGACCCGGTAGTTCACGAAGCGCCCCTGCCGCTCCTCGCTGACGAGGCCTGCGCCACGCAGGATCGCGAGATGCTGCGACATCGCCGGCTGGCTGATCGCCATGCCCTCGCGCAGCGCGCTGGCGTTCAGGCTGCCCGCCGTCAGCTTGTCGAGGATGGCGCGCCGCGTCGGATCGGCCAGCGCCTTGAAGATTTCGTTCTCGATCATGGCGACACATAAGCATTGACTTATGTTAATCGCAAGAGGCTGTTTCGGAGGTCATCAGCCCTGCAACAGCGCCCTTCGCTCGCTTCCCGAACTGCGCCGTCATCCCGGGCTTGCCCTGGGATCCATCGGAGGGCTCCGGAACTCTACGCGATGGGTCCCGGATCGGCGCTGCTGCGCAGCTGCCTTCCCGCGGCGCCCTACCCCGCCTGTGCCGCGGCCTTGATCCCGTCGATCACGAACTGTACGGCGAGCGCCGCCAGGATCACGCCCAGCAGGCGCGTCAGCACGATATTGCCGGTGACGCCGAGCAGCTTCGCGATCGGCGTCGCCGTCAGGAACACGAGGAGGCAGGAGAACACCACCAGCCCGCAAATCGCCGCAAGCGTCGCCAGCAGCAGCGGATCGCCATGGGCCCGGCCGGCGAGCAGGATCATTGCGGTGAGCGCCCCCGGCCCCGCCATCAGCGGGATCGCCAGCGGGAAAGCCGCGACATTGCGGATATGATCCTGCGTGATCGCGGTCTCGGCCGTCTGCTGCTTGCGCTCGGTGCGGCGCTCGAACACCATCTCGAAGGCGATCCAGAACAGCAGGAGCCCGCCCGCGATGCGGAAGGCCGGCAGCGAGACGCCGAGCGCCTTCAGCACGATGTCGCCCGCGACGGCGAAGAAGGCCATGATGCAGAAGGCGATGATCGAGGCGCGGATCGCGACCTGCTTGCGCTCGCCCTCCGACATCCCGCGCGTGAGCGACAGGAAGATCGGCGCGAGGCCCGGCGGATCGAGCGTCACCAGCATGGTGACGAGCGCGGCGGTGGCGAATTCGACGAACATGGCGCCACATCAGCATGCCCAAGGCCCGCCGTCACGCGCCAAGAAAGGCCGGAATATGGCAGCGTGTCGGAAGACGTCTGAAAACAGCCCGTAAGATGCTGAATTCGCTCAGGGAATTTTTGCTTGGACAGAGCCCGCTTTCGCTGGCTTCTCCCGCCGGAATCGGATAGCCAGAAGGCTGAAAAACCAGCAGGAATCGGGACATTTCCCCTTGAGCGACGATACCGACGACAAGCGCGACGGAGCCCCGGACTTCGGCGGCGACATCAAGCCGATCGCGATCACCGACGAGATGAAGAAGAGCTATCTCGATTACGCCATGAGCGTGATCGTGAGCCGCGCTCTGCCCGATGTCCGCGACGGCCTGAAGCCGGTCCACCGCCGCATCCTGTTCTCGATGCACGAGAACAAGAACCTGCCCGAGCGGCCCTATACCAAATGCGCCCGCATCGTCGGCGACACGATGGGTAAGTACCATCCGCACGGCAATCTCGCGGTCTATGACGCGCTGGTGCGCATGGCGCAGGACTTCTCGCTGCGCCTGCCCCTGATCGACGGCCAGGGCAATTTCGGCTCGATGGACGGCGATTCACCCGCCGCCGACCGTTATACCGAGGCGCGCCTCGACAAGGCGGCGATGCCGCTGCTCGAGGATCTCGACCTCGACACGGTCGATTTCCAGCCGAACTACGACGGCAAGGAGCATGAGCCGACGGTCCTGCCGGCGCGCTACCCGAACCTGCTGGTCAACGGCGCCGGCGGCATCGCGGTCGGCATGGCCACCAACATCCCGCCGCATAATCTCGGTGAGGTCATCGACGCCTGCGTCGCCTATATCGACGATCCCGAGATCTCGATCGACGACCTGATCGAGATCGTCCCCGGCCCGGATTTCCCGACCGGCGCCTCGATCATGGGCCGCAGCGGCATCCATTCGGCCTATCACACCGGGCGCGGCTCGATCGTGATGCGTTCGAAGACGCATATCGAGGAGATGCGCAAGGAGCGCGAGGCGATCGTCGTCACCGAGATTCCCTATCAAGTGAACAAGGCGACGATGGTCGAGAAGATCGCCGATCTTGTCCGCGAGAAGCGCATCGAGGGCATCTCCGACCTGCGCGACGAATCCAGCCGCGAGGGCGTGCGCGTCGTCATCGAGATCAAGCGCGACGCCGTCGCCGATGTCGTGCTGAACCAGCTCTACCGCTTTACCCCGCTGCAGACCTCCTTCGGCGCCAACATGGTGGCGCTGAACGGCGGCCGCCCGGAAGTCCTGAACCTCAAGGACTTCATCACCGCCTTCGTCGAGTTCCGTGAGCTCGTCGTGTCGCGGCGCACGCGCTACCTCCTGAACAAGGCCCGTGAGCGCGCCCATGTGCTCTGCGGCCTCGCCACCGCCGTCGCCAATATCGACGAGGTCATCCGCCTGATCCGCACGGCGCCGACGCCGGCCGCCGCGCATGAATCGCTGATGGCGCGCGACTGGCCGGCCGACGACATCGCCCCGCTGATCGCGCTGGTCGACGACCCGCGCCACCCGATGAACCCGGACGGCACCTACCGGCTCTCGGACGCGCAGGCCAAGGCGATCCTCGAACTGCGCCTGTCGCGCCTCACCGCCCTGGGCCGCGACGAGATCGGCGACGAGCTGGAGAAGCTCGCGAAGGAGATCGCGGATTATCTCGACATCCTGCGCTCGCGCGCCCGCATCCAGTCGATCGTCAAGGCCGAGCTCGCCGAGGTCAGGAACGCCTTCGCCACGCCGCGCCGCACCGAGATCCAGGACTGGGGCTCCGATCTCGACGACGAGGACCTGATCGCCCGCGAGGACATGGTCGTCACCGTCAGCCATGGCGGCTACATCAAGCGCGTGCCGCTCTCGACCTATCGGGCGCAGCGCCGCGGCGGCAAGGGCCGCTCCGGCATGGCGACCAAGGACGAGGATTTCGTCGCGCGGCTGTTTGTCGCCTCGACGCACACGCCGGTGCTGTTCTTCTCCTCGGAAGGCCAAGTCTACAAGGAGAAGGTCTGGCGCCTGCCGCTTTCGGCGCCGAACGCGCGCGGCAAGGCGCTGGTCAACATGCTGCCGATCGAGGCCGGCGAGCGCATCACCACGATCATGCCGCTGCCGGAGGACGAGGCGAGCTGGGAGACGCTCGACGTGATGTTCGCCACCGCCTCGGGCGGGGTGCGCCGCAACAAGCTCTCCGACTTCGTCAACGTCAACCGCGCCGGCAAGATCGCGATGAAGCTCGACGAGGGCGACCATATCGTCGACGTGCAGATCTGTACCGAGAACGACGACGTGCTGCTGACCACGGCCGACGGCCAGTGCATCCGCTTCGCGGTGCCGGAAGTGCGCGTGTTCAAGGGCCGCGACTCGACCGGCGTGCGCGGCATCAACCTCGCCAAGGGCGACGAGGTGATCTCGCTCGCGATCCTGACGCATCTCGACGCCACGCCGGACGAGCGCGCCGCCTATCTGAAGCGCGCAGCGGCCGCCCGTAGGGCGCTGACCGGCGAGGCCGAGGAAGGAGCCGAGGTCGCGGCGTCGGTGGAAGCCGATGCCGAGGAGAGCGCCGGCGATATCGAGCTGGGCCAGGAGAAATACGCCGCCATGGGCGCGGCCGAGCAGTTCATCCTGACCATATCGGAGCGTGGCTACGGCAAGCGCACTTCGTCCTTCGAGTACCGGGTCACCGGGCGCGGCGGCAAGGGCATCGTCGCCATGGTCGTCAACGACCGCAACGGCAAGCTCGTCGCCTCCTTCCCGGCCCTCGACAGCGACCAGCTCATGCTGGTCACGGATGGCGGCCAGCTCATCCGCGTGCCGGTCGATGCCGGCCCGGATAACCGCATCCGCATCGCCGGGCGCTCGACGCAGGGCGTGACGGTCTTCAACACCGCCAAGGATGAGAAGGTCGTCTCGGTCGAATGCATCAACGACGACGGCGAAGGCGGCGAGGACGGCGAAGCGGCCGACGAGGTGCCAGGCGCCGAGCCGACGGAAGGCTGATCTGGCAGCCTCTTGCGGTCATGACTTCAGGTGATGTCTGAAGTCATGGCCGGAAGGCTCATGTGAAGTGGCACGAACGTCATTCTCGGGCAGCGCGAAGCGCAGACCCGAGAATCTCTTGCCGGAAGAAGGCGCCTCTCCGTCACGAGATGCTCGGGTCAAGCCCGAGCATGACGAGACCCGTCGATCCCATAGCCTTCGTTTGACAGAAGCCGTGCCCCGCGCTCCCATCCGGTCATGAAGGCTCGTTCCGTGCCCGTCCGCACCCCCGCGATCACGCCGGAGATCATGCTGCGCGCCTATGCGGCCGGCATCTTCCCGATGGCGGAGAGCGCCGACGATCCCGGCCTGTTCTGGGTCGAGCCGGAATTGCGCGGCATCATCCCGCTCGACAGCTTCCATCTCTCGTCGCGGCTTGCCCGCACCGTACGCTCGGACCGGTTCGAGATCAGGATCGATACCGCCTTCGACGCCGTGATCGCGGCCTGCGCCGAGGCCAAGCCGGATCGGACCGAAACCTGGATCAACCGGCGCATCCGCGAGATCTTCGGCGAGCTCTTCGCGCTCGGCCATGTCCATACGGTCGAATGCTGGCGCGAGGGCCGGCTCGTCGGCGGCCTCTACGGGCTTTCGCTCGGCGGCGCCTTTTTCGGCGAGAGCATGTTCCACCGCGAAACCGACGCCTCGAAGGTCGCGCTCGTCCATCTCGTCGCCCGTCTGCGGCGCGGCGGCTATCGGCTGCTGGACACCCAGTTCCAGACCGGCCATCTCGCCCAGTTCGGCACGATCGAAATCCCCCGCGAAAGCTATCGCGGCCTGCTCGACGAGGCGCTCCGGCATCCGGGCGACTGGAGGACCGCATCGACGGCCAAGCCGATCTGTGGCCGCGAGGCGCTCACCTGGATCTGAGCGCCGGTCCGCAGGCCGGCCGGGTCAGTTGCCGCCCATATAGGGATCGCGGCCCGGAGCGGGATTGGTCGGGAAGAAGCGCTGGCTCGGCCGTTGCGGCTGCACCGGCACGCCGCGCGGCGGCTCGACATCGATGCGCCCGCCCGGCGACGGCTGCGCGGGCTGCTGCCCGGGCAGGGGCTGGCTAGCATCGCGCGGCGGCGTGCGCGGCCGACGCGGATCCTCGGCTGGCGGCGCTTCCGGCTCCTTGGGATCGACGACGAGTTCGGTCCCGCCTTTGCAATCGGTCAGCCAGGCGTCGTAGATCGCATGCTCGACGCCGTGCAGGCCGGGGCTCGCCGCATACATCCAGCCGGTGAAGATGCGCCGGTACTCGTTCTTGACCGTGACCTCGTCGACCTCGACGAAGGCGTCGGTCTGCGGCGCCTCGGTGGGCGGCCGCGTCCAGCAGACGCGCGGCGTCAACTGGAGGGCGCCGAACTGCACGGTCTCGTCGATCGCCACCTCGAAGGAGATGATGCGCCCGGTGATCTTGTCGAGCCCGGCGAAGACGGCGGTCGGATTGCGGATGCGGTCCGCCTGTGCGGGCCCGGCGGCCGACAGCAGCGCCAGCGCGCTCGTGGCGAGGCCTGCCAGGATGGGAAAACGAAAGAACGACGGCATGCTGGCGCGAATCTCTCCGAGGTCGCGCGCGATACGCGACGACGCGCAGTAACACGGCAAAGGCAGCGGAAAAAGGGCGCCCGCCCCCTGAGAGGCGCTCACGCTCGCATCCGCTCCTCGATGTCGAGGATCGCGGCCTCGATGCCCCGTTCGGCCCGGATCGCCTCCCCCAGCGCTGCCGCGCGCCTTCGCCTGTCCGGCGCCTGCAGCGCGTGGGCCGCCGCGGCCACGATGTCGGGGGTGAGTTGACGTGGCAAGGCTCCCGGCCCCACTCCGAGCGCCCTGATCCGCTCGGCCCAGAAAGGCTGGTCGCCGAAGAACGGCCGGATTGCGGTGGGCACGCCAGCGCGCAGACTCGCACCCGTCGTTCCGGCACCGCCATGATGCAGCGTCGCGGCGACATGCGGGAACAGCCGGTCATGCGGCGCCGCATCGATCGCGAGCATGTCGTCTCCGGGCCCGGCGAACTCCAGCGCCCCGCCGCCGCTGGCGAGAATGCCGCGCAGGCCCGCCTGCCGGAGCCCGGCGACGATGGCGGCGGTCAACTCGCGTGGCCGGTCTCCGGGCATGCTCCCGAAGCCGACATAGACAGGAGGCGCTCCGCCCGCGAGGAAGCCAGCCAGCGCCGGCGACAGCGCGCTCCCGGGCTCGTCAAGGAACCAGTAGCCGCAGACATGGACGCGTTCGCGATCCCAGTCGGGCGGAACCGGCAGCACATGGCGGCTATAGGCATAGAGCACGCCGATCGAGGTGTCCGGCGGGCCGCCATTCCGCCCGAGCCTCTCCCGCCGCCATCGCGCCAGCAGACGCCCGAACAGCATTCTCGGTGCCAGGCGCATCACGGCGTGGCTGGGCTTGTTCAGAAACCCGGGCAACCTGATCGGCAGGATGGGGCTGGCAAAGGCGGAGGTCGGCGTGAACCCCGGCAAGGGCGAGGCGAGCATCGTTTTCGCGCGGAGCCTGGCAGCGATGGCCGGGCTCGCCAGCGACTTGGGATGATGCAGGATCAGATCCGGCCGGAAACCCCGCAGGGCCTCCCATTCCGCATCCATCAGCCGGGTCATCGCCGGCTTGATCCTGCCGAGCAGGGCCAGGCCTGCCGAGAAACCGCGGCCTGCGGCGACCGCGGCCTTTCCCGCGTCGCTGTCGAGCAGGTCGAGCAGCGTGCCGGGCAGCGGCGCAAAGGGAACTTTCAGGCGTGAGGCCAGATCGGAGAACTGTTCGGGTGCGGCCAATTGGACATCGTGACCGCGCGCAATCAGGCCGCGGGCCAGCGCGAGATAAGGCTGGACATCACCGCGCGTGCCGAATGTCTGGATGGCGATGCGCATGGATGCGCTCCGCCGGGAGCCTCAGCGGCCCGGCGTCCAGGCCTGATAGTCGCCGGTCGCCGCCGGACGCTCGCCCTCGGCCAGCGTCGAGCCCTGCGGACGATAGGCCAGAGCGGTGCCGGTCCAGTTCTGCTGATGCGGCTGCTGCCACTCGCGCGGCTGATAGCTTTCCTCGGAAGGCGCGACATCGACGGTGTGATGCAGCCAGCCGTTCCAGCCGGGCGGCACCTTGGAAGCCTCGGCCTCGCCCTTGTAGATCACCCAGCGGCGCTGGAAGCCGAGCGCCTTGTCCTTCACCCCACCCTTGGTGCGGTAATAGACATTGCCGAACTCGTCCTCACCCACCTTCTCGCCGAAGCGCCAGGTGTGGAAGCGGGTGCCGATCGTCTGGCCGTTCCACCAGGTGAAGATCTGCAGCAGCCAGTCCTTCATTGCCTCAAGTCCATGCGCTTGCAGCGCCATGCGGAGAGGACGGCGCGTCTTGGCCCGACTTATGGCGGCAGGACCCTGCCATGTCCAGCCCGGAAGGTGGCAGCGCGGTCGTCAGGTTGCGCGGGCACGGCTGCTCCCCCGGCAATGTCCACAATCGCGATGGCAATAATGGTCAGAGGCTGTCGACAGTTTTCGCTGCAAGTCCGTGCAGAACCCCGCCGTCATTCCGGGGCAGGCCTTCGACCTGCCCCGGAATGACGGCGGTGGAGGACGAGGCTGGTACGGCCAAATGTCCACAGAGCCCGGCCGTCACCATGTCGCCCAAATGGCTCCCGGCTCGATTCCCGACCGTGGTCGACCGCTGATTCTCGGCGGCGCTCCGCCAGAATTTCGCCGCGATTCGGCTCGGCCAGCGCCATGATTCCCCAGCGAAGCGTACCGACTTCAAGCACTTGCGGCGGTCCCCGCATCCGCCGTCTGCAAACGTGCGGACGTCATCCGGAATTCACACTCCATCAACCATGAATAGCGGGGATTTTAGGGACTGCGCTTCCTCCGGCACTGTGGCAATCTTGCCGAGGCGCCTCCGATTCCCCGGCGATTTCCGGGGCTTAGCCGGGGCCTTGCAACTTATCCCCATAACCCACATATCCCTACCAGATGTCGTGTCCACAGGGATCGCAGGGCACTATTCCTTGACGCCCGACCAGCATCTGCACTAGATTTTGACCATCGCATGACGGCCGGCGGCACCCCCTCTGGATGACTGCGTAACCCTAGTTTTCCAGTGTGTTCCGGGCCTGCCGCCGCATCCGCCGTCAACAGCGGAAGCGAACGGATTTGCGCGGGCATTTTGGGCGCGTCCGGGACCATCGGCGGGGCCACACCGCGGAGATCCCACAGGGCATCAAACCGAGTTGGGCTGACATCAGGAGCCGGTGATCAACCGGCCGCGCGTGGCTTCGCAGAGCGGGCCCGCGGCAGATCAAGGGACAAAGATCATGCGCATCGAGCGCCGCTACACCACCGCCGGACAGTCGCCCTATGCCGCGATCCCGTTCCGATCGGCCGTCAGCGAGATCAAGAACCCGGACGGCTCCGTCGTCTTCCGGCTCGAAGGCATCGAGGTTCCCGAGACCTGGTCGCAGGTCGCCAGCGACGTGCTCGCGCAGAAGTATTTCCGCAAGGCCGGCGTGCCGGCCCGCCTGAAGACGATCGAGGAGAACGACGTTCCCTCCTTCCTCTGGCGTTCGGTCGCCGACGAGGCCGCTCTCGCCGAACTGCCCGAGGGCGAGCGCTACGGCTCCGAGATCTCGTCGAAGCAGGTCTTCGACCGCCTCGCCGGCTGCTGGACCTATTGGGGCTGGAAGGGCGGCTATTTCTCCTCCGAGGAGGATGCCGCGGCCTTCCATGACGAGTTGCGTTTCATGCTCGCGACCCAGCGCGTCGCGCCGAACTCGCCGCAATGGTTCAACACCGGCCTGCACTGGGCCTATGGCATCGACGGTCCCAGCCAGGGCCATTTCTACGTCGACTTCAAGACCGGCAAGCTGGTGAAGTCGAAGTCGAGCTACGAGCACCCGCAGCCGCATGCCTGCTTCATCCAGGGCGTGCAGGACGACCTCGTCAACGAGGGCGGCATCATGGACCTCTGGGTCCGTGAGGCCCGCCTGTTCAAATACGGCTCCGGCACCGGCTCGAACTTCTCGATGCTGCGCGGCGAAGGCGAGAAGCTCGCGGGCGGGGGCAAGTCCTCGGGCCTGATGTCCTTCCTCAAGATCGGCGACCGCGCCGCCGGCGCCATCAAGTCGGGCGGCACGACGCGACGCGCCGCCAAGATGGTCGTGGTCGATGCCGACCACCCGGATATCGAGGCGTATATCGACTGGAAGGTGAAGGAGGAGCAGAAGGTCGCCGCCCTCGTCACCGGTTCCAAGACCGTCAAGAAGCACATGAAGGCCGTGCTCAAGGCCTGCGTGAACTGCGAAGGCGACGCCGATTCCTGCTTCGATCCCGAGAAGAACCCGGCCCTGAAGCGCGAGATCAAGCTCGCCCGCAAGGCGCTGGTGCCGGACAACTACATCAAGCGCGTCATCCAGTTCGCCAGGCAGGGCTACAAGGATATCTCCTTCGACACCTATGACACCGACTGGGATTCCGACGCCTATCTCACCGTCTCCGGCCAGAACTCCAACAACTCGGTCTCGCTGACCAACGATTTCCTGCGCGCCGTCGAGAACGACAACGACTGGAACCTCACCGGCCGCACCACCGGCAAGGTCGTCAAGACGCTGAAGGCCCGCGACCTCTGGGAGAAGATCGGCTACGCCGCCTGGGCTTCGGCCGATCCCGGCCTGCATTTCAACTCGACGATGAACGACTGGCACACCTGCCCGGCTTCCGGCCGGATCCGGGCGTCCAACCCGTGCTCCGAGTACATGTTCCTCGACGATACCGCCTGCAACCTGGCCTCGGCCAACCTGCTGCAGTTCTACGACACCGAAACCAAGTCCTTCGACGTCGCGGCCTATGAGCATCTCTGCCGGCTCTGGACCGTCGTGCTCGAAATCTCGGTGACGATGGCGCAGTTCCCGAGTCGCGAGATCGCCGAGCTCTCCTACGAGTACCGCACGCTCGGCCTCGGCTACGCCAATATCGGCGGCCTGCTGATGACCATGGGCCTCGGCTACGATTCCGACGAGGGCCGCGCTCTCGCCGGTGCGCTGACCGCGATCATGACCGGCGTGGCCTATGCGACCTCGGCCGAGATGGCGGGCGAGCTCGGCCCCTTCCCCGGCTACAAGAAGAACGCCAGCCACATGCTGCGCGTCATCCGCAACCACCGCACCGCGGCCCATGGCCTCGCCGACGGCTACGAGGGCCTGAGCGTCACCCCGGTACCGCTCGACCACGCGACGCTGGCCCGCCTCGGCGGCTCGGCCGTCACCATGGCGGAGCGCTCGCGCATCGTCTGGGACGAGGCTCTCGAGCAGGGCAAGCGCTACGGCTACCGCAACGCCCAGGCGACCGTGATCGCGCCGACCGGCACGATCGGCCTCGTCATGGATTGCGACACCACCGGCATCGAGCCCGATTTCGCGCTGGTGAAGTTCAAGAAGCTCGCCGGCGGCGGCTACTTCAAGATCATCAACCGCGCCGTTCCGGATGCGCTCCGCGCGCTGGGCTATCGCGAGGCGGATATCGCCGAGATCGAGGCCTATGCCGTCGGCCACGGCTCGATGAAGCAGGCGCCGGGCATCAACCCGTCGACACTGCGGGCCAAGGGCTTCACCGACGAGAAGATCGAGGCGGTCGAGAAGGGGCTGAAGAGCGCCTTCGACATCAAGTTCGTCTTCAACAAGTGGACGCTGGGCGAGGATTTCCTCACCGGCACGCTCAAGGTCCCGGCCGAGAAGCTCAACGACATGTCGTTCGAGCTCCTGCCCTTCCTCGGCTTCAGCAAGGCCGAGATCGAGGCCGCCAATGTCCATGTCTGCGGCGCGATGACCCTGGAAGGCGCCCCCCACCTGAAGACCGAGCACTACAACGTCTTCGATTGCGCCAACCCCTGCGGCCGCATCGGCAAGCGCTATCTCTCGGTCGAGAGCCATATCCGCATGATGGCGGCAGCCCAGCCCTTCATCTCGGGCGCTATCTCCAAGACCATCAACATGCCGAACGAGGCGACGGTCGAGGACTGCAAGAGCGCCTATATGCTCTCCTGGAAGCTGGCGCTGAAAGCGAACGCCCTCTACCGCGACGGCTCCAAGCTCTCGCAGCCGCTGAACGCGGCCCTAATCTCGGATGATGACGACGAGGGGGACGACGCGGTCGAGACGCTGGTCGCGCAGCCGATGGCGGCGCGTGCCACCCAGATCTCGGAAAAGATCGTCGAGCGCATCGTCGAGCGCATCGAACGCAAGCGCGAGCGCGAGAAGATGCCGGATCGCCGCACGGGCTATATCCAGAAGGCCACCGTCGGCGGCCACAAGGTCTATGTCCATACCGGCGAATATTCGGACGGGCGCCTCGGCGAGATCTTCATCGACATGCACAAGGAGGGCGCGGCCTTCCGGGCGATGATGAACAATTTCGCCATCGCGGTCTCGCTCGGCCTGCAATACGGCGTGCCGCTGGAGGAGTATGTCGAGGCCTTCACCTTCACCCGCTTCGAGCCCTCGGGCTTCGTCGCCGGCAACCAGTCGATCAAGAATGCGACCTCGATCCTCGACTACGTCTTCCGCGAGCTGGCGATCTCCTATCTCGGCCGCAACGACCTCGCCCATGTCGACCCGAGCGAGATCGGCCACGACGTGATGGGCAGCGGCGTCGGCCAGGACAAGGCGCCGGATGCGACCCCGGTCGCGACCACTCCGCTGGCCTCCACCGGCTTCCGCCGCGGCAAGCCGATCAACCTGCTGGCCATCCAGGGCGGCGGCGCGGCGAACGACGCGGTTGCCCGTTCGGCGACCTCGGCGATCGGCCTTGCCACCGCCGGCGCCACCGCGCTGAAGGAGGAGCCCGAGGCCTATGGCGAAGCGGAGATGGCCAAGCTCGGCTTCGCGGCGCCAGCCGCCCAGCCGAGCCAGTCGGAACGCCGGGCCGAGGCGATCATGAAGGGCTATGTCGGCGACTCATGCGGCGAATGCGGCAACTTCACGCTGGTCCGCAACGGCACCTGCCTGAAGTGCAACACCTGCGGTTCGACAACCGGGTGCTCATGATTATTCCGGGTTAACTGTAGGTGCGAAACCCCGAATGGATTGTCATGAACCGCACGGAGATTCGACAAATAGTGTAGTGACAGGAATCACTTAGGCGATTTCCCGGACTGCGAAATCACCAGTTCGATCTGTCACGATTGCCAATGGATGGGGTGGCCAAGATTTTGATCTGGCGGCGAGGCAACTGTTCCTCGCCGCCAGATCGCAGGCAGAACATAGAATGAACGCTCGATCGAGATCTCCTGCCCCAAGGAGGAACGATGGCTGGGAAAACTCGGCATGTGCTTCGACCACCGCTTGTCCGTATCCGCCTCGGATCATGGTCACTAGGGCCATAGTTTGTCAGTGACCCCGCCTACCAAGGGGCACTGGGTTAAAGGCGACCGAACTCGCGGCCGCCGCCCCGCCAGAGGGGCGATGGGCAACCAAGTCTCCTCGATGACAGTCCGCCGCCTCGTCAGGTCACAGCCCGAGATGAGGCGGTAGTTGAGCGGTGTAGATCCGAACGAGTTTCAGCACCCCGAAACCTCCCCACACAGGAGATAACGATGGCCACCAATCCCCCCTCTGGAGACGGACACCGCAATGGCGCCGTTCGGGATCGCTCGCAGGTCTTCAACCCCAAGACCGAGACGTGGACCAAGCGGGACAGCGACACAGGTCGCTTCATGGACGGCAAGAAGGACGGCACCCCCTTTAAGGGCGTGCGCAAGGAGCGCTGAGGCAAACTCTGGGAGACGTTGATGGCCAGGAAGCTCTACAGCGACCAGCAACTGATCGGCCGTCAAGGCGAAGCCTTGGTCAAGGCGCGCCTCCATGCGATGGGCTTCGCCTTCAACCCGTCCGACACCATGGAGGCCGGTGTCGATGGCACCTTGGAGATTCGGGACCCAGTCTCCAAGGCCGCCACCGGCAAGCTCATCGCGGTCCAGATCAAAACTACCCAATCCGGCGACTACACGCGCGAAACCGGGTCGAGCCTCGAATATCTCTGCGACCCCGAGGATGTCGTCTACTGGCGCGAGTGGACGATACCGGTGATCGTTGTGCTCGTCCGTCTTAGCGACGATAGCATGTTCTGGAAGGCTACACGGGACGGGGAAGCACCAGACGGGCGCCGGCTCCGCATCGACAAGTCCGCAGACGTTTTCGACTCGTCCGCGGTCGGGGATCTAGCCGCCCTTGCAGTCGACACCGACCGGTTCGGCGTCTGGATGCCGCCGCTCAAGAGTGGCGAGCCGTTGCACGTGAACCTGCTCCGTATCGACTTGCCGAGTACGATCTACACGGCCGCCTCCACGGTTCGGAGCGGGCGGGAGGCGCGCGCGGAACTGCTCAGGCATCACCCGAACCCTCCGGATGAATGGGTGCTGCGTGCGGGACCCTTATCTCCTTCGCCGATCCGCGCGCCACGGTGCTCAAGAACATCGTCGACATCGACACCGTCGAAGAGGAGCGTATAGACGCCATCGCTTTCCCGGATGACGAGGCGGACGAGCATCAGTTCATCGGCCTGCTGGGACGGGCCCTCCGGACGCAGCTCGATAGCAGCCTTGTCTTCGACAAAGACCAAGGCGCCTATCACTTCCCAGCGGCGCCCGAAGGCATCGGCGTCACCTACGCATATCGCAGCCTGAAGCAGGCGACCTCGGCGGAGGTGGTCAAGGTCTACAAGAACACCAAGGACGACACCAAGATCAACTACGTCCGCCATCACGCCTTCGTGCCTCGCTTTTGGCGCCTGGGCGACAACTGGTATCTCTCGGTCACGCCGACCTTCGTGTTCACACGCGACGGCGTGCGTCCGGATCGATACGCGGCCGACCGACTGACCAAGAAGAAGAAGCTCGAAAAGAATCAGGCGATCCTGGGCCAGTTCGTGATGTGGCGTCGCTTCCTCTGCGGGGAAAGCATCGAGCCCGCCATCGACCTCTTCGGGACGCCCCTGCCCTCGGAACAGGGTTCGATCCGCCTCTGCCCAGTCGATGCGATCCAATCCCCGCGAAGCGTGCCCGAACGGCAGTGGCGCGTCCGTGACCCGGCCTCAGCCTCGACCGACCAGGAGGAGCTTTCGGTGTGACCTTCCCCTTGGATGTGTTCGATGAGCCGATGCTGGAGTTCGGCGGCGGCGGCCGCGCCATCGACCCACGCATGGGTCTTATGGAATTCGGACCGCTCCAGCCCGGCACCGGCGACAACGTCCGGCTCGCCGTGATCGGCACAGCCGAGACGGTGGACGGCTTCGAACGTTTCGCGGAGCGGTGCCGCGCAGGGATCGAGGCGCCGGCAGGGCGGCTCGCTAACCTTCGGCCCCATTTCCCGGGTCTCGGGAATGCCAACCCGTTCCAATGCACTTTCGAGGTCGAGGCGGGCGGCAGAGCGGTTCTGCCCCGTCGCGACATTGAGCGAGTTCTCAAGGAGCGCGATGATAACGCGGCGGTGCGGGCCGCGGTTGAGTTGTTCGTAGAACATGCGGTTGCGATCCACGAGAGCTCGGCCCGTCCCGACGCCGTGGTCTGCGCCTTGCCGACCGAGCTGATCGAGCGCGTCGTCAACGACACCGTCATGTCGGACGGCGACGACGAGCCGCTGCCCGAGAACGTCCCCGCCGGCCAGCCCCTCGACTTTCGCGACTTGCTCAAGGCACGCACCGTCCACTTGCGCAGCCCGACCCAGATCATTTGGCCGACAACTTGGGACGACAATCAGAAGATCAACCGCAAGCTTAATGGCCGTGTCCGCCGCAATCAGGATCCGGCGACGCGAGCGTGGAACCTGTTCAACGCCCTCTTCTACAAGGCCGGCCGCGTGCCCTGGCGCTTGGCGACGCCTGAGGACAGCCTGAAGACGAGCTATTGCGGGATCAGCTTCTATCGCGACGAGACTGGTCAGCACCTCCTGACCAGTTCCGCGCAAATGTTCGACGAGCGCGGCAAGGGACTGATCCTCAAGGGCGGGCGGGCCCGCACCGAGCGCAACGAGCGTCATCCCTATCTGACCCGAGCGGACGCCTACGATCTCCTCCGTCGCGCGCTGGACGCTTACCGTCGGCACCACCGCCATTTCCCGGCGCGGCTCATCCTTTTCAAGACCGCTCGCTTCCATGCCGAAGAGGTCGATGGTTTCGAAGCGGCCATCGAGGAGGCCAGCATCGACATGCGAGACTTCGTCTGGATTTACGAGAACTCGCCGCTGATGATCATGCGTGAGGGGGACTATCCACCGCTTCGGGGCAGCCTCGTCGATCTCGGCCGGGAGAGCATGTTGTACACCCGGGGGAGCGTGCCCTTCTTCAAAACCTATCCGGGCATGCGCGTGCCGCGGCCGCTGATAATCCGCCCGCACCGCCAAGATTCGACTAACCGTGATATCGCCGCAGAGACGCTGGCTCTCACGAAGATGAACTGGAATTCGACCCAGTTTGACGGCGCGTCGCCGATCACGCTGCAGGCTGCACGGCGAGTGGGGCGCATTCTGAAGCACATTCCGCAGGGCTTCGACGTACAGAGCGACTACCGGCACTTCATTTGAGCGCCGTCGCGGTCACACCGCTAGAATGGCAACTGCCAAGTCTAAGATTGGATGGATTTTCCGATCCCGGGGATCCAGCGACCACAACCCCTCGGTGCCGACCAGCCAGAGTTGGCCCATTCCCGACATCCGCGGCGTCCGGTTTCAGGCCGTCCGGTGGAAGTCCCTTCATTTTCCTGCCGGTTATAAGATCTGCCCGGATGAATCAAATATCCCTAAGCTTAGCTCCATGATCGGTCGCTTGCTGCCTCGGAACTGATGCCCCCAATCATTTATGCTCTTGACATGGAGGCTTGACGACGCTACTTTCTTAAAGCCAACTCGCCAATATGAAATGTCCTTAGGACATTTCATATTGGCGAGTGAAGAAAATCAGATTCTATCGTAATTTCAGAGACATTTGATCGGCAGAATGAAAATTGACATCCAGTGTGCCTACCGGTAATGTCCTTAGGACATTACCGGTAGGCACACGTGATTGGAATTGATGCTGCACTGAGGAAGATGCTTGTCGCAGAGCGGCGGCCCGTTGTCACGGAATATGCCTTATTCCTAATGTTGCGGCAGTTGGTGCAAGATAGAGCCCTTGGCAATGTGCCGATCCGGGCTACGAAAAGCTCCACCACAGCGAACAGAGACGTACTGCGGGGCCGCATCCGCTCCCTGCTGAAAAACCGGTACGCCCGGCCCGACGAAGACTTCTATCCAGGCGTCAACGACGGAGAGCCGCGCGATCCCAGCGCGGGTGGTCAGCATTATAAGGTGCTGCGTATCGCCGATGTGCCGGATGCCAGTGCGGAGGAGATCAGCGCACTGGTCGATCCCTTCTGCTACCTATCCCATCTCTCCGCCATGCAGCGATACGGATTGACCAATCGCAGCCCCGCTGGGTTGGTCATTTCGAGCCCGGAGGTGAAGTTGTGGCGCGAGCTTCGCGATGCGAAAATCGCGACGGACTACGCGGGGTCGAAGGTCGATGACGGTTATTTAGGGGGCGCACCGACCCGCATTCCGCTGGAGAAGATCGAGCTGCCCGAACAACTGCGCGGGCGGCCGGTCGACCGACACACGACCAAGCATCCGACCGAGCTGAGGCCGATCCGAGGGTCCTTCGCCCGGATACCTGCGATCGGCGAGGTGTTCGTCCAGATGATCGACCGGCCAGAGCTTTGCGGCGGCATCAATCATGTCCTTGAGGTGTGGGCTGCCGAAGCCAAGACCTATCTGAACGAGGTCATCAAGGCGGTCGACGGCCACGACCAGAGCATCATCAAGGTGCGAGCGGGGTATCTCTTGGAAGCCCTGGCGGGCGCCAGCGATCCCCGGATCGACGCCTGGCAAAAATTTGCCCAACGAGGGGGCTCCCGCAAACTCGATTCCAGCGCCCCCTACTTGGCAATCTTCTCGGAGAAGTGGATGCTCTCCGTGAATGTCGAATCCGAATTCCTCCCCAGCACCCGTTGATCTTGATGCCTGGGTCGATGCCGTCTCGGCCGATCCCGTGCGACATCGCCAGCGTCAGGTGACTCATATCCTCCTGCACGCGGTCTCCCGCACGCCGGAGCTGCGCGATGCCCTCTATCTAAAGGGCGGCATCCTGATGTCCGCGGTCTATGGCAGCAGCCGCCAGACCGGCGACGTCGATTTCACGGCCGGGGTCGCGCCCGAACCCTTTGCGACCGAGATCCGGGATAAGCTCGACCAGGCGATGGCGTCGGCCGCAGTGGATCTCGGCTACCTCGACTTGCTCATGCGGGTTCAGAGGATCTCGCGCGAACCGGGCAAGACCTTTGAGACCGCCCGAGGCTCAGCCCTGCAAATGACCGTCGGCATCGCGGAGAAGGGCACCGGCACCGAAAAATGGTTCGACAAGGGCCAGGCGACGGAGGTCCTAGGGATCGATATCTCCTTCAAGGAGCCGGTGATCAATGTGCAAGTCCTGGAAGTGGGGCACACCGAGGGGACCGTGCACGCCTACAGCCTTGAGGAGCTGATCGCGGAGAAGCTGCGGGCCCTGGTCCAACAGGTGATCCGGAAACGCCAGCGACGTCAGGACGTCTACGATATCGCTTGGCTGATCGAGCACGTCTCGCTTGATGATGCAGCCAGGACGCGAGTGCTGGATGCCTTGATGGAGAAGGCCAAAGCCCGCGATGTAGTCGTTGACCGGGACACCTTCGAAAACCCAGAGATCAAGCGGCTGGCGCAAGCAAATTGGCATACGTTGGAGGTTGAAATCGGCAGATTGCCGGATTTCGATAAGATGTATGCCATTGTGCAAGCGTTTTATCGCTCCTTGCCTTGGGAGTAGCGGGGCATCGCTTACAGAGATTTTGCAGAAGATCATTTCCTCCTTCATTCTGTTCTGCGATTCCGGGTGCGAGCAGGACCCCACCGACGCCGACAGCATCCGGCTATAGGCCGTCACCTCGGGGCGAGATTCGAGTCGAAGGTGAAAAGGCTATTGGGCTGCCGCACTGGCAAAATGCCCACGTTCGTGCTCGTCGCGCGACAAGCTGCTCCAGAACCGCTTTTGGTTAAGCGCTTCTCGATCTGGGCGCCGTCAAAGCCGACTTGCCCAGGTCGGACGGCGTGTGACGCTTGCCCTGGACGCGGAACAGCACGACCGTCTTCTCGATCGAACTGTCCGCCACGGTTCGATGGTGAACTGAGATCTGATCCCGGATGTCGGGCTGGGCGCCCTTCCTGTCGAAAAGTTCGAGCACCATCAGAATGGCAAAGCTGACATTGGTGCTCTGATAAGCGATCGCTTGGGGTCCGTACTCGTCGACGAGCTGATCCGATGACCGTTTGGAGAACGATCGTTTGAGCTCGGCCGTGGTTTTCATCCACCGGAACGTGAACAGGACATCGACCCGCCCTCCGCCCAAATCCCTCGCTTCTGGGATGCAGATCTGCGCAAGCGCCGAGCCCATGAGGAAATTGATGAAGTCGTGCTGGAGATCCGCTTCCAGCGGAGGGTTATCTGTGCTGCGGTTGAACAGGTAGGCAACCAAGGGAAAGGTCGCGACACTTAAATCGTGACGCGCGACGAGGAAGCGGGTCGTATGCAGTAGGACTACGTCAAAGAATCTCCGAGCGTCCTCGTGCTTTGCGTAGTCGCCATTCTCCATGAGCCCGGCGGTTGCGGCCTCCAGAACCTCAATGCAGCTCCGGGATGCTGTCTCATTCAAGATCGATAGGGCGTCCGCCTCGATCCGCGCAACGATCGTCGCCTGCTCGCTCGCCGGAAGGCGCTCAATGATGGCGGCGGTCGGTGAGCTGCCGACCACCGCCCCCGAAGGGCGGTGTGAAACGAGGTCTTCTCGGGCGCGAGTGACCAGCTCTCGGAGCGCGTCTGCATCCGGCAGCAAGTCAGACGACCAATTCTCGGCGATCCATAGTTCCAGAATATCGAGAGAGCGGAGCTCCTTCTGCATGCTGCCGAGGATCCGCGGCCGTAGCAACTCCTCGAGGCCGCCAGCGGTGTTCCGTCGAAACATGCTCCGACTGGCGGTGTAGATCGAAAGGAGCTCGTCCTCCAAGGTGGCAGCAATGCTGATCCAGGCGGAGCGGGACAGCTTGCTCACCAAGCTTTCAAGCCGCAGCGCGAGCGACGACCAGTGGACGCGCTCACTGTCCTTGATCGACAGCCATGAGCCCGTCTCCGCATCGCGATCTGATCGCATCAGATGGGCCGTGTACTCGAACGCGGCATGCTGGATCGCATCGACGTAGGTGGCCAGATCGCCATCCTGACCAGTGTGGAAATCGACCAGCACGTCGAGGCAGCTTCTGTAGAGCTTGGCATCGATGCGGCTCTCGGACGCCTGTTCCGCGCGCTCGAAGAAGAGTTGCGCCTGACGAAATGCCGATAGGGCGGCTTCCGGAGTCGTTGCCTCCATGCCAGCACGAAGAGCGTCGAGGCCAAGTTCGAAAAGCGCTTCGTCCATCGCCTCCTCGACGTTCACGAGACGCGTCAGGAGCTCCCTCAATTCCTCGAGGGGGGCGTACGTGTCAAATCGCGTTGAAGGGCAGCCCCCTTATCGCATTGAAGGCTAGCCCCCCTGCAAGCCTGGTCGGACGTGCCGGGATCGCCCCGGCTGAGCTGGTCAGGGTTGCTGGGCCGGGGCGATTTCGGCGTCCAGCTCGCGAAGGTCTCGGGAGCGTTCAGGCGCGGTTCTTGAAGCGCCAACTCTCGTTGCCGGTCTCAATGATGTCGCAGTGATGCGTGAGCCGATCCAACATCGCAGTCGTCATCTTGGCGTCGGTGAAAATCTGGGGCCAGTCGGCGAAGGCGAGATTGGTGGTGATGATGATCGAGGTGTTCTCGTAGAGCTTGCTGATCAGGTGGAAGAGCAACTGCGCGCCGGCCTGACTGAAGGGCAGATAGCCGAGCTCGTCGATGACGACGAGATCCTGGCGCAGCAGGGCTTCGACGATGCGTCCGCTCTTGCCGGCGGCCTTCTCCTGTTCGAGCTGATTGACCAGGTCGACGAGGTTGAAGAAGCGGCCGCGGGCGCGCGCCCGGATGACGGCGGCGGCGATCGCGATGGCGAGATGGGTCTTTCCCGTTCCGGTGCCGCCGATCAGGATGAGATTGCGCCTGGCGTCGATGAACTCGCCGGTGGCGAGCTCGCGGATGTGTCCCTCGTCCACCGGCGTGTCGTCGAAGATGAAGGCATCGAGATCCTTCAGAACCGGGAATCTGGCGCCGCTGATGCGATAGTTGATTGAACGCGACTGGCGATGGGTCAGCTCCGCGCGGATCAGGCTCGCCAGCAGGGGATAGATCTCCTCGCGGCGGTTCAGGCCTTTGCCGGCGATCTCGTCGAAGCTGGCGCGCATGCCGTAGAGCTTGAGGCTGGTCATCGCCTCGATCAGTTGGTGGCGTTCCATGGCGAGGCTTCCCTTCTCTTGCGCAGGTTGTCGTATCGGGCGCAGTCGGCGACCGGCTCGGTCTTGAGCCTGAGGGCGTTGGGTGTGGTGATGCTGGCTGGAACAGGCGGCTGGCGACGGCGCGCCAGGATCGCGATGACGACGTCGCCGCTGGCGATGCCGGCCGCGAGCGCCTCGGTGCAGGCCTCCGCCACAGCGGCAATGCCGTCCTCGGGGACGCGGCCGAGGATCTTCACAAACTGACGGTCACCATCGACATGACGCCGCAGCTTCTCACGCACCACGGTGAGCGGCGCCGGCAAATCCCAGTCCTTGAACGGCGCGCCATTGCGTAGAGCACCCGGCTTGCGCATCAGCACCGGCAGATAGTGCCAGGGATCATAGACGACCTGATCGCGCTTGAAGCTGCGGGGATGGTCGGCGACCGTCTCGCCATCGAGCAACACAACGATCCGGTCGGCATAGGCGCGCACTAGCACGGCGCGGCCGGCGGCTCGGGCATCGACGCTGTACTTGTTGCGATCATGCGTGATCAGGCAGGTCGTGGTCGCCCGCATCGGCTTCTCGACGAAGCCGGCGAAGGGGCCCAGATACGGCATCAGCCGCGCCTTCTCCTCCTCGAAGACCTCAATGACAGACCGATCGCGGAACTCGGGATGCTTGGCCCGCCGAGCGTAGGCGACACATTGGTCGGCGAGCCAGGCGTTCAACTCGTCGAGCGTCTTCACCTTCGGTCGCGGGCGGAACAGCAAATCGCGGATCGTGCCGACCTGGTTCTCGACCTGGCCCTTCTCCCAGCCGGCCGCCGGCGTGCAGGCCACCGGCTCGACGAGGTGATGCGAGCAGAGCTGAAGGAAGCGCCGGTTGTACTCCCGGGCGCGGCCGACGAAGACGGTCTCCACCGCGGTCTTCATGTTGTCGTAGATGCCGCGCCGACAGACCCCGCCATAGAAGGCGAAGGCCTTGTCATGCGCGTCGAAGACCATCTCCTGCGTCTCGCGGAAATAGGCGCGCACGATCGGCATCCGGCTATAGGCCAGTCGCATCTGGGCGACCTTCACCACCACGGGCAGCCCGTGGAGTTCGATCGCCTCGTGGCTCCAGTCAAACTGATAGGCCTCGCCGGGATCGAAGCGCAGCGGAATGAAGGCCTGCGCCGGCAGCCGGGCGCGATCGGCACGCCAGGCCTTCACGAACCGATGGACGCTGTCATGGGCTCCGTCGTAGCCGCGCCCGCGCAGCTCCTCGAACAGCCGGATCGTTGAGCGTCGCTCGCGCCGCGGCAGCCGGTCTTCGGCCTCGAGGATCGCCGTCAGCGTATCGACCCAGGCTCCAAGCTTCCGCCGCGGCTGGACCTCGCGCTTGTAGATGAACTCGGTCGCGCCGGAGCGGAGCACTTTGCGAACCGTGTCGCGCGCGAGGCCGAGTTCCCGCGCGATCCGCTTGATCCCCTTGCCGTTCTGGAAATGCTCGAACCGGATCCGACCGATCGTCTCCACACCCGTCATCCCCGGACCCTTCCGAAAAGACGGAAGGATCAGCCGCAGCCGATAACAGGGGGGCTAACCTTCAAAGCGATAACCGCCCCTCACGGGGCCAACATTGCAGGCGATCTCACACCTTCCGCCAGGACGTCCCGCCAGACACGCCTCGCACCATAGGTCCGATCCGAACCAAGGAAGCTTGCCCGGACCCTGTTGCCGATCTCCTCATCGTCGCGTGCCCGCCGGCTCGGCGACCGGTTGAGCCAGGCATGGAAGCCCGAGCGCGACACATCCAGCGCTTCGCAAAGCCAAGCCACCGGCCAGATCCCCCGGTGCTTCGCAATGAACGTGAACCTCATGTCACGTCCTTCGCGAAGTAGGCTGCGGCCTTTTTTAGGATGTCGCGCTCCGCCTTGAGCCTGGCCACCTCCCGCCGCAGCTTCTCGATCTCAAGCTGCTCCGGCTTCATCTGACCGTGGCCGGGAAAGGCCTGCGCAGGATCGGCCGAAAAGAGCTTCACCCATTTGCGCAACTGGTTCTCGTGGACATCCAAATCCCGAGACGCCTGCGCCACGCTCACTCCGCGCTCCTTGATCAGGCGGACCGCCTCGATCTTGAACTCACGCCCAAACTGTCGTCGCCGCATACCCCACCTCCCGGTTCATGAAACACCCAATCTCGGTGTCCACGAAACCGGCAGCAGGCCAAAGAGAAGGCTTGCCGATGCATCTCGTTAGAGCCCGCGTTCAGAATTATCGCAGCGTGCGCGACACTGGCTTCTTCAAGGTCGAGCCTGGCAAGACCATCATGGTCGGCCCAAACGAGGCCGGGAAGTCGGCAGTCCTGCAAGCCTTGCAGCAGATCAATCCACCCGATGGCGTCAAGAAATTCGACGCACTCAGGGACTACCCCGCGCGCTCTACAACGACATCACGACAGCGAGTGCCTGAACTCGCCTGCGCGGGTTCGGGTGCCTTGGCGGGACCACAGCCGCACCCGGCCTTGCCGTCGGCCTTCGCCGCGGCGTCATCGGCGCAACAGGCATCCACTTCAGCCGGTGCGGGACCTCCGCAGCATCCTCCGGCTGCCGCCGGCGCTGCGGTGCATACGCCCGTTTCCGGCAAGACGAGCCTGACATCGTCAGCCTCTGCCAGATCGCCGGCGATCGCCGCCACGACCGACCGGACCTGCTCGAAGCCCGTCATCATCAGGAAGGTGGGTGCGCGCCCGTAGCTCTTGATCCCGACGATGTAGAACCCTGGTTCCGGATGGGAGAGTTCGCGGTGCCCGTGCGGCGGAACGGATCCGCAGGAATGGAGGTTCGGATCGATCATGGGCCCGAGCGCCCGCGCGCTTTCCAGCCAAGGATCGAATTCGACGCGCAGTTCCCGGGTTAATGAAAGATCGGGCCGCTGTCCCGTGCAGGCGACGACGCGATCGATCGGTCCGATGGTTCTGCCGACACCGTCGACCTCGCCATGTGCGACGATGCACGCCCCTTCCTGGCGAAGACCCGTGATGGCGAAGCCGGAGACCAATTCGACGCGACCTTCCGCGACGAGACGGCGCAGGCGCTGCCCGAGGTCTCCTCGGGCGGCGAGCTGGTCGTTCGAGCCCCCGCCATAGACACGGGAGAGATCCCGGCCGCGCGTGACCCAGATCGCCTTGGTCGCGCCGTCCCGAGCCGAAAGCTCATCGAGATCGAGCAGCACGTTCGCGGCGGAATGCCCGGCACCGACCACCAGCGTCGTCCGGCCGAGATAGTTGGCTCGGTCACGGCCGAGGACATCGGGGATGCCATAAGCGATCCGATCGGTCAGCGTTTCCTCGCCGTCCGCACGCACGCCGCTGGCGCTCACCGGGTTCGGGGTCCTCCATGTTCCGGAAGCGTCGATCACCGCCCGGGCCTGGACGCGGCTCACCGCGCGGTCGCGACCGACGACGGTCAACTGGAACGGGCGCAGCTCGCGGTCCCTGCTCACCACCTTGTCGATGCCATGGCGGCTGATCGCGGCAACGCGGACCCCGTATTCAATGACGGAGGCTAGTTCCTTCGTTACAGCCAAGGGCGCCAGGTATGCTTCGACAAGCTCGTTACCGGTGGGATAGCTCCCGGCTTCGGGCTCCTGCCAACCGGCCGCCTCAAGCAAGGCCCGGCTGGCCGGGTCGACATTGAACTCCCACGGCGAGAACAGTCGGACGTGCCCCCATTCCCGGATGTTGGCGCCGGCCGCGTCACCCGCCTCGAGTACCTTCACCGGGATACCTCGCGTGACGAGATTCGCTGCGGCCGCGAGTCCGATCGGTCCGGCCCCGATGACGACGACGGGAAGCTCCTTCATCCGGATATCCTCCAATCCTGCTAGAAACATGGAATTAAGCGGCAAATGAAAAGCCGCTCAGGCGGCCTTACCGGAAGCCTCCGAGCAGCCTTCCTCGATGCAGCATTCGTCGGCGAGGAAGCCGAGAAGGGCATCCATGGCCGGATAGACCGCGCGGCAGATCAGGGTGGTGGCCTGTCGCTCCTGCGTAACGAGACCGTTCCGGATCAGCCGCTGAAGGTGGTGAGACAGGGTCGAGGCCGGGATCCCCAAGCGTTCCTGCACCTGATTGACAGGGAGGCCACCATGACCCGCGCGAACCAGTGTTCGATAGAGCTGGAGGCGCGTCGGATTACCGAGCGCTTCGAGCTGCTTCGCTGCTTCTTCGACATTCATGGAAATAAGTAGGCACGGACGGGATTGCTCCGTCAAGCTCTACTTCCATGATTGTCGAATTACTCCGCTGCCTGTACCTTCCGCACGCTGTCGCCGCGCTCGTACCAACCCTTCGATCGGTTCACGATCCAGACCACAGTCAGCATGACCGGAACCTCGATGAGGACGCCGACGACCGTGGCAAGCGCGGCTCCGGAGTTGAAGCCGAACAGGCTGATCGCCGCGGCGACGGCGAGCTCGAAGAAGTTCGAGGCGCCGATCAGGGCGGACGGCCCCGCGACGCAATGCTGCTCGCCGGCGACCCGGTTCAGCAGGTAGGCCAGTCCGGCGTTGAGGTAGACCTGGATCAGGATCGGCACTGCCAAGAGCGCGATCACCATCGGCTGGGCCAGGATCTGCTCGCCCTGGAAGCCGAAGAGCAGGACGAGGGTGGCGAGCAGGGACACGAGCGAAACCGGCCCCAGGCGACCAAGCAGCCTGTCGAGCGCAGCCGGTCCGCCTTTCGCCAGAACGCTGCCGCGGACGAGCTGCGCGACGATCACGGGAATGACGATGTAGAGGACGACCGAGAGGACCAGCGTGCCCCACGGCACGGTGATCGCGGACAGGCCGAGCAGCAGGCCGACAATCGGGGCGAAGGCGACGACCATGATCGCGTCGTTCAGCGCGACCTGGCTGAGCGTGAAATGCGGCTCGCCCTTCGTCAGGTTCGACCAGACGAAGACCATCGCCGTGCAGGGCGCCGCCGCCAGGATGATGAGCCCGGCAATGTAGCTGTTGATCTGGTCGGCCGGGAGCCAGGGCCGGAACAGCCAGGCGATGAAGAGCCAGCCCAGCGCCGCCATCGAGAACGGCTTCACCGCCCAGTTGATGAAAAGGGTGACGCCGATCCCGCGACAATACCTGCCGACCTGACCGAGCGCCGCGAAGTCGATCTTCAGCAGCATCGGGATGACCATCAGCCAGATCAGGACCGCGACGGGAAGATTGACCTTGGCGATCTCGGCCGAGCCGACAGCCTGGAAGGCGCCCGGCATGACATGGCCGAGAGCAATCCCGACCACGATGCACAGCGCGACCCAGACACTGAGGTAGCGTTCGAAGGTGGACATGGTGACCTCAGCCGAGTGCGACGGGGCGACCGGAGGCATCGACGACGAGCTCGCCATCCTCCTTGCGGAATTCGCCGTGCTGCGGCGGCAGCAGGGGAAGAACGGCCTCTGACGGCCGGCACAGCTTCACGCCCTTGGGTGAAACGACCAGCGGCCGGTTCATCAGCACGGGGTGAGCCTCGATCGCATCGAGCAGGGCATCGTCGGAAAGGCCCGGGTCGCCGAGGCCGAGTTCGGCGAAGGGCGTGCCCTTCGCGCGCAGGATGTCCCGGGCGGTCAGCCCGGCGCGCTCCAGAAGCTGTTTCAGCAGCGCCCGGCTCGGCGGTGTCTTCAGGTATTCGATGATATGCGGCTCGACGCCGGCGTTGCGGATCAGGCCAAGCGTGTTCCGGGACGTCCCGCAGGTCGGGTTGTGATAGATGACGACGTCCATCACGCCACCTTCGGGCGGTGACCGCTCGCCCCTTCGAGCGCACCGATCCGCCGGACCTGCTGCGCCAAGGCCATCTCGTCGAGGCTGGCCACGGGCAGCGACAGGAGAACATTGATCCGGTTCCTGAGATAGCGCAGCGCCGTCACGAAGGCCCGCTCGCGCTCGATCTCGCTGCCCTGGACGTTGGAGGGGTCCTCGATGCCCCAGTGCGCCGTGATCGGCTGGCCCGGCCAAAGCAGGCAGGCCTCGCCCGCCGCCTGGTCGCAGACGGTGATCACGAGATCCATGACAGGAGCGCCCGGTTCCGCGAAGATCTCCCAGGTCTTCGACGAGAGGCCCTCGGTCGGGATGCCTTCGGCATCCAGCACCTTGAGCGCCATCGGCTTCGGCCCGGGACCGCCCTCGCTGCCAGCGGAGAAGGCCCGAAAGCGCCCTTCCCCGAGATGGTTGAGCAAGGCCTCGGCCATGATCGAGCGAGCGGAATTATGGGTGCAGAGGAACAGCACGTTGTGGATGCGGTCAGGCATCGGTCGTGACCTTCGGTGGGCAACAGGGCGTGAGCTCAACCAGCAGGGGCCCGCAGATCTCCGGACGGCCGCCGCAGCAATCCTTGAGCAGGAAGGCGATGGTCGATCGAAGCGCGTCGAGGTCAGCGCGATATACGATCGAGCGGCTGATGCGCTCCGAACGAACGAGCCCGGCCCGGCTGAGGATGCTCAGATGGGACGACATGGTGTTGTGGGGAACGTCGAGACGACGGGCGACCTCGCCGGCAGGCAGCCCTTCCGGCTCCGCGCTCACCAGCAGGCGGAAGACGTCGAGGCGGGTGCTCTGCGCCAGCGCCGCCAAGGCGAGAATGATAGGTTCATTTTCCATATGTCGAGACTTATCGACATAATCGCCCGAAGGCAAGCCACATCCGCTGAATCGGGTGTACGACCCGAACGACGGTTCACGGGCCAAGGATGGCGTCGCCGAGCGCGGTCCCGGCGCCGGTCCCCCGAGCAAGGCCGCGCAAGCAACGCTCGCGCGATGGTCACGGTACCAATTCCACGGCTCGGATAGCCGCTCAGGAACCCGGGGGCCCGGAATGCCCCAGATCATCGGGCTTCATGTCGCCTGGATCAACGGCCGCCCATCGGCCTCGCCTCCCGGCCGTCACATCTTCTTGCCGTCCTTGCCGAACTGCTTGAGGAAGGCGGTGAGGTCGGCGATTTCCTTGTCGTTCTTGATGCCGGCAAAGATCATCTTCGTTCCCGGAATCTTCGCCTTCGGATCTTTGATGTACGTGGCGAAGATCGCTTCGTCCCAATCGAGATTGGCCGCCTTGTTCGCGGGAGAATAGCTGTAGCCCTCGACAGCCCCGGTATGGCGCCCGAACAACCCGTTCAAGTGGGGACCGACGCCGTTCTTCGCGGTCTCACCGACCTGGTGGCAGGCGCGGCACTTGTTGAAGGAGCGCTCTCCGGCGCCGATATCCTGCGCGCTCGCCGAATGGAGTGCCGTCAACGAGGCCAGGAGAGCAACAGCGCTGAAAATCCTCATGCGTAATCCTTCGAGCTTTCGTCAAATATCGGGGTGACCTGTTCCTAGAGCATCGGATTGAATATCATGTTCAGTCAGATGCTCTAGCTCTTTGATTTTGCATCGGCTTTTTCCGAAAGCCGCGTTCCACTTTTCGGGCCGATGCTCTAGGCGAACATGTCGGCGGTGATGGCGGCATACCAGCCGAGATTCTCGGCCCCGTTCTGCTTGCGCAGATCGGGCGTCTCGCCGTTCTGCGAAACGAAGGTCTCCACGGCGGCGATGCGACCGCCGCGAGGCTCGTAGCGTCCGCCGACCTTGATGGCGTCGTCGGTTTCGATCAGCGACCAGCAGGTATTCAGGTAGCGCGGCGGGAAGCTGCGCGCACCGGCGAGCTCCGCCCGGACGACCATCGCCACGACCTTGGCCTGACTATTGGCGGCGAAGGCCGATTTGGGCATGTCGCCGGCAATGCTGGCATCGCCCAGCACATGGATGTTCGCATCGGCGGTCGACTTCATCGTCGCGGGGTCGATCGCGCAGTAGCCGCCGGCCGGGGCAAGCCCGGCGCTGCGCGCGATCTCGCCCGCCATCTGCGCGGGAATGACGTTGACGAGCGCGCAGTCGCGATAGGTCTCGAAACCGGTCACCACCGTGTTCGTCGCCGGATCGACCGATTTGATGCCGTCATGCACCTTCGGCCCGAGCCATTCGACCATGCGGCCGTAATGCCGCTCCCAGCCCTCCTGGAAGACACCCTGCTTGGAGAAGTTTTCCTTGGGGTCGAGGATGACGATGCGGGCGTCGCCCCGGCCGCTACTCTTCAGCACATGGGCGAACATCGAGACGCGCTCATAGGGCCCGGGCGGGCAGCGATAGGGGTTCGGCGGCGCGATCATGACGATGGTCCCGCCATTCGGCACCGCATCGAGCTTGCGCTTGATGAGTTGCGTCTGGGCTCCGGGCTTCCAGCCATGAGGCATGGTTTCCTCGGCGGCTTTCGACCAGCCCGGAACCGAATCGTATTTGAGATCGATACCCGGAGAGACGACGAGGCGGTCATATGGCAGCCTGCGGCCGTCACCGAGGACGACCTCGCGCTTGTCCCGATCGATGTGGGTGGCGCGAGCACGCACCAGCTCGATGCCGTATCTGCTTGTCAGCGCGTCGTAGCGATGCGTGATCTCCTCGTAGCTCTTGAAGCCGCCAAGATAGAGATTCGAGTGGAAGCAGGTGTGGTAGAGTTCGTTTTCCTCGACGAGCGTCACGGCAAGCGCGCCGTTGGAGTCCTTCGCCATGTAGCGCGCGGCCGTGGCGCCGCCCGCGCCGGCGCCGATCACCACGACACGCGGCCTGCCTTGCCCAAGCACGGCGGGCGCCGCCAGCGTGGCCATGGCCGCCGCACCGGTGCGGATGAATTCGCGTCTGCCGATCCGCATGGCGCTCACCCGATCTTCATGTAGGAGAAGCCCTTGGACTGCAGCGCCGCGACGGCCGCCACTCCCGAGGGCACGAAGCTGATGAAGGAAGCTTCCCGCGCCCGCGCCTTGTCGATCCTGTTGCGCTGGAAGGTGATCTCGCAGAGATGGACCTTGAGGCCGTTCTTGGCGACGTCCTCGACCCGCTCGAAGATCTTCGGCACCATCGCCTCATCGGCCCAGCTCGTTCCCTCCAGCGAGCTCAGGAAGAACTTGATGCCGGCGCCATGGGCGACGATGACGATCTGAAGGGCGAACGGGTCTGCGCCATAGGCCGAGTAGTGATTGGAGATGTTCGTCAGCATCTGCACGAAGCGCGGCGGATCGCCGAAATCGCAGTGATAGACGCAGGCGACGTCGGCCTCCTTCTTCAGGTCCGCCAGGCTGACCTGGGGCGCGGCAGCCGCAGCGGCGGAGGCCGTCGCGGCAGCGGCAAAGCCGGAGGCTGCCGCGGCGAGCAGGCCTCTGCGCGACGGTATTCCAGCATGATCCGTCATCCGTCTTCCTCCCTGTTGGCCGCCGCATATCGACGGTCAGGGGGCCGTTTTCAGCCCCTCGTAATAGGCGGCCAGAGCCGCGACATCCTCTGCCGAGAGTTGCCGTGCGACGTTGCCCATAGCGGCATTGTCCCGGTCTCCCTGCCGGTAGGCGTTCATCAAAGCGGTGAACTGATCGGCGGGCATTCCCGCAAGCGCCGGGATGCCTCCCTCCTTCGACGCTGCGGCCCGATGGCAGGCAGCACATTCCGACGAGAGATATTCTCCGAGCGCCCGGTCTCCAGCCGCCTGCGCCGGAGCGGCGGCCAGACCTGCCGCCACGGCAGCGAAGCTCATCCAGCCCGCCCCGGCCTGCGCGCCGGCCATCAGTCGACCTTCGGCGCCGTTTTGGAGTCCGGCGTCACGTCGAGCACCGTGGCGCGACCAGTGATCTTCACCTCGCTCTTGCAGTCCTTCATGCAGGGCTGGCGCCCCCAGAACGATTTCTCCGTGCTCTCGCGGTCGTCGTCATAGAAGGCCGACGCGTTCGGCAGCTTCACCGAGGTGAAGTTCTTGTCCGACAGCTCGAAATCCTCGTCCTTCACGATATCGTTCAGGTAGAGCAGATAGGCGGTCAGAGCATAGACCTCGTCGGGCTGCAGCGACTGCGCGTTGCCGAAAGGCATGGCACGGTGAATGTAGTCGTAGACCGTCGAGAGATCGGGCCAGAACGAGCCAATGGTCTTCTCGGGCCGATCGTCCTTCAGCGAACCCTGCCCGCCGGCCAGAACCGGCCAGCGGCCATTGCCCTGCCCGAACTCGCCATGGCAGCTGGCGCATTGAGCCTGGAACAGTTCGTCGCCCTGCCTCACCGTGCCCCTGCCGGGTGGCAGGCCCTTGCCGTCCGGCCGGACCTCGATCGACCAGGCCTTGATTTCCTCCGGCAAGGCCTCGCGGCCCAGCCCGAGCCGGGGCGAAGCGGCAGGCGCCTGCGCCTGCCCCGCATGGGGCGGTTTCGGCGGCGCCTGGGGCTTCGTAGCGGACTGCGCGAACAGGGGACCGGCCACGACGACGACCAGGCCTGCGGCAGCGGCGAGCAGCGCGATCCTAGGAGATTTCGACATTCTCGGTCTCCCCGTTCGGCTTCACATGCCAGGTCTGAATGCCGTTGTTGTGATAGATCGAATTGGCGCCGCGAACCTTGCGCAGCTCCTCCTTCGTCGGCTGGACGTAGCCCGTCGAATCCATGGCACGGGACTGCACCAGCAATTCGCCGCCGTTCCAGTCGAAATCGACGTAGAATCGGGTGAGCGACTTGTCGAGGACCGGCCCGTCGATGCGCGCCTCCTGCCAGTTCCTGCCGCCGTCGAGCGTGACGTCGACGCGCTTGATCGTGCCGCGGCCGGACCAGGCGAGGCCCGAGAGCACGTTGCGCCCCCTGGCCTTCAGCGGAGCCTGAGGCGACGGGTTGGTGACGACCGATTTCGCGTCCATGATGAAAGTGAAGCGACGCGAGCGCCCATCGGCCAGAAGGTCGGTGTATTTCGAGGTCTCCTCGCGCGCCATCCAGGGCATGTCGCCGACCTCGATCCGGCGTAGCCACTTGACCCAGAGATTGCCTTCCCAGCCGGGGATCACCGCACGCAGGGGATAGCCCTGCTCGGGCCGCAGCGCCTCGCCGTTCATGGCGAAGGCGATGAGCACGTCGTCGAGCGCCTTCTCGAGCGGCAGGGAACGGTTCATGCCGGCTGCATCGGCCCCCTCCAGCATCAGCCATTTCGCCTGCGGCTTCAGCCCGGCCTCGGCCAGGATCGCCCCGAGCGGCACCCCCGTGTACATGACGTTATGGACCATGCCGTGGGTGAACTGGCAGCCGTTGAGTTGCGCCCCGCGCCATTCCATGCCGGAATTGGCGGCGCATTCGAGGAAGTACACGCGGTTCTCGCGCGGCATCCGCCTGATGTCCTCCATCGTGAAGACGAGCGGCTTATCGACGAGGCCGTGGATCATCAGCCGATGACTGGCCGGGTCGATATCGGCGATGCCGGCGTGATGACGCTCGAAGCACAGGCCCGAGGGCGTGATGATGCCGTCGAGATCGTGCAGCGGCGTGAAGTTCACCGAGGATTCCGGCGAGGCGGTCAGCCAGGGTACGTCGCGGCGAACGACATTCTTCTCGAAGCGCGAGGGCGATCCGTAAGGATGCTTGTCGACCCCCTCACCCAGATAGCGGTTCCAGTCCTGCACGTCGGTGATCAGCGGATCGGGCTTGGGCGCCTGCCCGCGGGCGGTACCGGCCGCCACGAGGCCGGCACCGGCCAGCGCGGCGCCACCGAGGAAACGACGGCGACTCGGCGCCGGATTGTCAGCGTGCGAGGTCATCCTCTCCTGCCCTCCGATGAAATTCGCTGGCGGATGGTCCGGGCCTTCATGCTCCGCTCACCTTCACGGCCGTGTTGGGTTTCAATGCGATCGTCCCGGCTGCCGCGACATGCTCCCGGACCACGTCCCAGATCGGCGGCCCCTGCGTGCCCTCGTTGACGCTCGCCCAGCCGGAAACGACGTAGCGCTTGCCGGCTTCGATCGGCTGTCCTGACTTCAGATGGGTGAGATCCGAGATACGGCTGCCCATCGGCTTGCCGACATCGATGGCGTAGCCCATGCCACCGACTCGGACCATGTCGCCGCCACCCTGGAAATACGGGTCGGGATGAAAGATGTTGTCGGCGACGTCTTCCAGGACGTCCTTCAGTTGCTGACCGGTCATCTCCATCCGGTAGCAGCTCGGATAGGTGATCGCGGTGGCGTTGGTGATCGCCTCCCAGGTGATCGCATCGCCCGGCAGCAGCGAGCCGCCCCAGCGGAAGCCGGGCGACAGCGTGATCTCGGCATCGCGCTGCTGCATCATCGCATCGCAGATCAGGTCGTCGAAGGTGCCGTTGAAATTGCCGCGCCGGTAGAGCAGCGCGTCGGTCCGGCCGATCTCCCTGGCGAGGTCGGCGGCGAAGGGCTGGCGAATCGTCCTGATCAGCTCCGCCATGTCGGCGTCCGGCGCGATCGCATCGGCGAAGACCGGCATCAGCTTGAAGCGGATATCGGCGAGCTTGCCGTCCTTCACCGACAGGTCCAGGCGCGACAGGAACTTGCCATGCGACCCCGTGGCGACGAGCACGGTCTCGCCGACGCGGATCAGGCCGGGCATCGCATCATGGGTATGGGCCGTCAGGATGACGTCGATGCCCTTCACCCGCGAAGCGAGCTTGCGGTCGACGTCGAAACCGTCATGCGAGAGCAGGACGACGACGGATGCCCCCTCGCCGCGGGCTTCCTCGACCTGCTTCTGCAACTCCTCCTCGCGGATGCCGAACTCCCAGTCCGGGAACATCCAGCGCGGATTGGCGATCGCGGTGCGCGGCAGGGCCTGGCCGATCACGGCGATCTTCGCACCGCCCTTCTCGAAGACCTTGCGCGGCGGGAAGACCGGTTCGTTCCATTCCTTGTCGCGAATGTTCTGGGCAAGGAAGGCGAAGGGCGCCGCCTCGACGATCTCCTTGACGCGCTCGGCGCCGAGCGTGAATTCCCAATGCGAGGTCATCGCATCGACCTTGAGCGCCGACATGGCATCGACCATGTCCTGCCCCTTGGTCTGCAGGGCGCTCCAGCTCCCCTGCCAGGTGTCGCCGCCGTCGAGCAGCAGCACCTTGTCGTCGCCGCGCTCGGCACGGACGGCCTTCACCAGCGTCGCGATCCGGTCGAGGCCGCCCATCCGGCCGTAATTGCGCGCGAGCTGGACGAAATCGTCCGATGTCAGCGCAAAAGCCTCCGGCGTTCCGGCGGCGATCCTGAAATGGTCGCGGAAAGCGGCGTCGGTCAGATGCGGCGGCAGGCCTTTGACCTCCCCCACCCCGAAATTGACGGAGGGCTCGCGAAAATGCAGCGGCATGAGCTGCGCATGGATGTCGGCCAGATAGAGGATCGTAACCGTGCCCAGCGGATCGAAGCGCAGGATGTCGGCCTGCGAGAGCTTCTGCTGGGCCGCGGCGCGCCCGAGGGGGCCGAGCCCCGAAGTACTCGTGATCGCCGCAGCCGCCGCCGTCGCCTGAAGGAATTCGCGTCTGGAGATCATGATTCATCCTTCGGAGACGCGCATGTCGCGCCCCGGGAAGTGATCGATTGTCGGATCGCGGCCGGCGACGCCTGCGCGCCGGCCGGCAAATGTCGTCTCAGCCGACCGTCAGCTTGCTCTTGGCCGTGTATTCGGAGCCGTCGTCATCCTTCCAGACGAAGGTGAACTCGCCGCTCTCCGCCGCCTTGTAGAAGAAGGATTGATAGGGATTGGCGGAAATCGCCGGATTCCAGTCAGCGACGAAAACCGGCTTGCCGTTGAAGCTCGCCGTGAACTTGTTGATGATCTTGCGCGGGATGGTCTCGCCCTTGGCGTCCTTGCGCTGCCCCGATTCCATTTCGTGCGAGATCAGCGTCTTGATCTCGATCATTTCGCCGGCGGCGGCCTTGGCCGGAACGCGTACGCGCGGCGTGGGCTTCGTGCTCATGGTTTCCTCGCCTTGTTTCGTTCTTGTCGATGGAGGAGCAGCTCAGCCGCCGCAGCCGCCGATCGTGACCTTGACGTTCGCCCTGGCGGAATAGAGATCGCCGTTCGACATCTCCGCGATGCAGATGATGTCCTGGGTCTGGGCCAGCCGCATGCGCGTCGCGGCGGACGCCTTTCCGCAGGCCGGCGTGAACTGATAGCTGACGATGCCCGGCTGCGGATTGCCGTCGGCGAAGACATGGACCGCCTTGACGTAATCGGCCTCGGTCATCGGGCTCTCGACCTCGACATTGACCGGCACGACGAGGCCGTTCTCGGCGATCTCCGGCACGTCGAGCTTGATCTTGCCCTGCGCCATCGTCTTGTCGCCGTAGAGCTTCTTGATCTCCGCCGCGACCGCCTTCTCGTCGGCGAAGGCCAGGCGCGGAGCGATCGCCGCCGCCGCGAAAGCCATGGCCGCGGCCTTGACGGCATCACGGCGCGACAGCCTTTTCAGGCTCGTTTCCATGCGTGTTCCTCCCTGGAACTGGTCTCATTTTAAGGCTTGACGGGGCGTCGAAACGCCGCACATCATTTGCACGTATCGTTATATCGATTTTTTTGAATGTAAAGCCCCTCGAAGGGCTGACGGCAGCCGCAGCATAAGCGGCCCATGAGGAAACGAAAGGGCTAGGGATGAAGATTCCGGTGATCGCGGCAGCCGCCTGCGCGGCGGCTCTGACATTTGCCGCCGGCTTCGTGTCGGCGCAGTCGCCACAGGACGAGAGCGAGAAGGAAATCGAGCGCTACCGGCAGATGCTGTCGGATCCGTTCTCAAATCCCGGCTTCCTCGCGGTCGACCGCGGCGAGGCCCTGTGGAGCGAGGCGCGCGGCACGAAGAAGGCGTCTCTCGAAAGCTGCGATCTCGGCGAGGGGCCCGGCAAGCTCGAGGGCGCCTATGCGAAGCTGCCCCGCCACTTCGCCGATGCGGACAAGGTGATGGACCTCGAGCAGCGCCTGCTCTGGTGCATGGACAAGGTCCAGGGGCTGGATACCAAGGACGTCGTCGCCCGCCGCTTCTCCGGTCCCGGCAGGGCTTCCGACATGGAAGACCTCGTCGCCTTCATCGCCAACAAGTCCAGCGGCATGAAGATCGAGCCGCAATTGTCCCATCCCAAGGAGCGGGAGGCCGCCGCCGTCGGCGAGGCGCTGTTCTACACGCGCGGCGGCGTCAACGACTTCTCCTGCGCCACCTGTCACGCGGAGGACGGCAAGCGCATCCGTCTGCAGGGCCTGCCGAACCTTTCGGTCAAGGGCAAGCCGGCACAGGAGACGATGGCGTCATGGCCGACGTATCGCGTCTCGCAGAGCGCGCTGCGCACGATGCAGCACAGGCTGTGGGACTGCTATCGCCAGCAGCGCTGGCCCGTCCCTGAATATGGCTCCGACGCCCTGACCGCGCTGACCCTTTTCCTGGAGACCCGGGCGGAAGGCGGCGAGATCAACGTTCCGTCGATCAAGCGGTGAGGACCTGACGATGCTGAAACTGACTGTCGCCCTCGCCGCCGGCATCCTCGCCGCCGGCCCGCTCCATGCCCAGGAGCGCCCGAGCCAGGCCGTGATCGACGCCTATATCAAGTCGACCTTCGGCAAGGCTTCGCCGGAATGGCAGGCAAGGATCAAGCCCGACGACACGCTCTCGATCTGCAACACGACTCGCAACAACCCGTCCTCGGCCCAATCCGACGAGATCCTGAAGCGGGAGGCCGCGCGCGTGAGCTACCCGGCCGACGGGAAATTCCTGGGCGACTGGAAGAAGGGTTACACCGTCGCCAATAACGGCCGCGGCGGCCAGTTCTCCGACCCTCCCGGCACGATCGCAGGCGGCAACTGCTTCGCATGCCACCAGCTCGATCCCAAGGAGGTGAGCTACGGCACGCTGGGGCCGAGCCTGGCGGCCTATGGCAAGGACCGCAAATACGACGCCGAGAGCATCAAGGACGCCTATACCAAAATCTATAATTCGATGGCGGTGGTGCCCTGCTCCAACATGCCCCGGTTCGGCGTCAACAAGGTCCTCACCGAGGCGCAGATCAAGGATGTGATGGCCTATCTGTTCGACCCCGAATCGCCGGTCAACAAATAGGCGCGGCCATGCTGACCCGCCGTCTTCTGCTGGCTGCCGGCGCCGCGAGCTTCGCGGCCCCCGCGGCGGCGCAAGTCGTGACCGCGCTCGGCCCCGAAGCCGCGCGGCTCACCATCCTGAGCGACGGCAGCTTCGAGATGCCGCTAGCGATGCTGGCGCGCGACGTGCCCGCCGGTCTGATCGCGGCCGAGAGCGGTGCCACCGAGCCCTATCGGACCGTTCTCAACGTCACCTGCCTGCGTCGTGGCGCCGAGCTCATCCTGTTCGATTGCGGGGCAGGCGCGCATTTCCTGCCGGGGTCGGGCCGCCTGCAGGAGAGCCTGCAGGCGGCCGGCATCGCCCCGGACGCGGTCACGCATGTGCTTTTCACCCATCTGCACCCCGACCATTTCTGGGGATCGCTCGATGAGTTCGACAGCCCCCTCTTCCCGAACGCCCGCTGGCTGGTCGCGTCCCGCGAGATCGATTTCTGGACCGCCCCCAACGTCTATGGTCGCCTGCCGGCCGATCGGCATGCCTTTGCAGCCGGTGCGCAGCGCATCGCGAAGGGGCTCGGCGACAAGCTGGAGCGTCAGGAAGCGGGCCGTGAATGGCTCCCCGGCATCGCCGCCGTCGAGACCGCCGGACACACGCCCGGACATGTCTCCTTCGCCCTGGACCTGGCCGGGCAGCAGGTGATGGTCCTGGGGGATGCGCTCACCCACCCCCGCATTTCGTTCGCCCATCCCGATTGGCGGCCGGTCTCGGATCACGACCCGGACGCGGCGGTGGCGACGCGTCGCTCCCTGATCGACAGGCTGAGTTCCGAGCGGTCGACGGTGATCGGCTATCATCTCCCCGGCGCAGCGGGACGCGTCGAGAAAAGCGGTTCGGCCTACCGATTTGCCGGGATCTGAAGCCCGCCGACCGGATGCGAAACCCGGCCGGCATTCCGGCCCAGACCCAGACGCCATGGCAGTTTCGACCGAGGTGGCATCTGCGGGCAGCGTCGTCGCCCGTCGGCTCAAAGCGTATTCAGGGGCACCTTGAGAAAGCGCTTTCCGGTCTCATCGGGCCGGGGCAATTCGCCGGCTTTCATGTTGACCTGCAGCGAAGGGATGATGAGCTTCGGCATGGCGAGCGTACGGTCGCGTGCCTCTCGCTTTTCGACGAACTCGTCCTCGCCGATGCCGTCGCGCACATGGATGTTATGGGCGCGCTGCTCCGCGACCGTGGTTTCCCAGCGGATTTCGCGGCCGTTCGGTCCGTAATCGTGGCACATGAACAGCCGCGTCGACGGCGGCAGCGACAAGACGCGCCTGATCGACCGGTAGAGCGTGCGGGCGTCCCCGCCTGGAAAGTCGGCTCGCGCGGAGCCGCCGTCCGGCATGAACAGCGTGTCGCCGACGAAGGCGGCGTCACCGATGACATGCGTCATGCAGGCCGGGGTATGGCCCGGCGTATGCATGGTGAAGACCGTCATCCCGCCGATCGCGTAGGTATCGCCATCGGCAAAGAGCCGGTCGAACTGGCTGCCGTCGCGCTGGAACTCGGTGCCTTCGTTGAAGATCTTGCCGAATGTTTCCTGGACGACGGTGATGCGGTCGCCGATGCCGATCCTGCCGCCGAGCTTGCCCTGGATATAGGGCGCGCCCGAGAGGTGGTCGGCATGGACATGGGTCTCGATCAGCCATTCGAGCGCAAGCCCGCGCTCGCGAATGAAGGCGATGATCTCATCCGCCGATTGATAGGCGATGCGGCCGGCCGCGTAGTCGATGTCCATCACCGAATCGATGACCGCGCAGGCCTGCGATCCCGGATCCTTGACCACATAGCTGACGGTGTTCGTCGCCTTGTCGAAGAAGGCGGTCACTTCGGGTTTGCTGGCGAGATCGACGGCGTGCGGAATACCTTGCATGGGATTGCCCCCTCAGTTGCGGTGCGCCGGAGCGACCGGCGGTAATTCAGGAGTGGCTGCGAGCCGCCGGGCGAGCGCCATGCCGACGAGCATCGCCGCGAGGAAGACCAGCGCAAGCGGGCCGCCCGTAAGCACCGAGACGAGTGCCGGGCCGGGGCAGAAGCCCGCAAGCCCCCAGCCGAGGCCGAACAGTGCCGCCCCCGTGACGAGCCGGAGATCCGGGCGATTCGCGGAAGGCAGCGCAAAGCGCGCGGCCAGCAGCGGTCGGCCGCGCCCGAGCACGAGGCGATAGCCGATCAGCGTCACGCCGATCCCCCCGGCCATCACGAAGACGAGGCTCGGGTCCCAGGTCCCTTGCGGAATGGCCCCGAGGTCGAGAAAGCCCAGAACCTTGGCCGGGTCCGACATGCCGGCGACGATCAGGCCGAGCCCGAAGAGAAGACCGACCAGGAACTGAATCAGGATCGACATGACGGCCTCAGAGCAGATGCCGGACGACGAACACGGTCGCGATCGCCGTCGCCATGAACGTTCCGACCGCAACGAGGGAGCGCAACGAAAGCCGCGACAGCCCGCAGATGCCGTGCCCGGAGGTACAGCCATTACCCCAGACCGAGCCGAAACCGACGAGCAGTCCCGCAGCGACCAGAACCGGTGCGCCCGCGCCGATCTGCGGCACCGGCCAGATTCCGGTGATGGCCGCGTAGACGATCGGCGCGACGCCGAGTCCCGCGATCATCGCGACCCGTCCGGCCGTCTGCCCGTCGCTCTCCGGGGGCAACAGGCGCGAAACGATACCGCTGATGCCCGCGATACGTCCCTGAAAGAGCATCAGCATCACGGCCGCGAGGCCGATCAGCGCTCCTCCCCCCAGCGAGGCGATCGGCGTGAAGCTGTCTGCGATCATGACGAGCGCCCTGCCCTGCAGGTGGTGATGCCCAACAGGCTGTAGGCGGGACAATAACGGAGGGACGCGGTCAGGACCATCATGGCCCCCCATGCCGTCAATGCGTATTTCCAGGCCCCGAGCGGCACGACCCATTCGGAGAGCGGCGGCACGAAGGCAGCAGCAACGAGAACGGCGCCGGCGGTGAAGCGAAACACGCGATCGATCGAACCGATATTGACCATGGCTACCTCCTTGGGGCACAATACATAATAAACTTGATATATATAGAATATTGAATATGTCAATCATCATGCAGATCGATGCCGCCTTGGCGCCGCCGCCGGTCGAGGAGGCGGCCGCCCTGCTCGCGGCGATGGCCAGTCCGCGGCGCCTGGCCATCCTGTGCCGGCTCGTGGAGGGCGAGGCTGCAGCCTCGGAGCTGGGCCGGGTCACCGGCCTGAGCCCAGCCGGCGTCGCGTCCCATCTCTCACAGCTTCGCCGGCTCGGCTTGATCGCATCCCGCCGCCGCGGGGTTTCGGTGCTGTTCACGCTGGCAAGCGCCGAGGCGGCCGCCATCCTGGAAACGCTTCACCGCCTCTACTGCGAGCGACCTGCCGCTTCAGCGTCTCTGCAGGAGCCCTTGGAGCGACCCTTCCATCAGGAAAGCGATCCCGATCCGCGCACCGATCATCATTCCCGCGATCGCCAGCGGCCAGGATAGCGCCATCATCGAGCCGGCCGAGATCCCCTGCCCGATCGTGCAGCCTCCGGCCAGGACCCCTCCGCCGCCCATCAGCACGGCGCCGAGAAGGTGGCGGCGCATCTCGCGATCGTCGTCGAAGGCCTCCCAGCGGAACTCCCGATCGTAAAGCGCGGAGAGGAAGGAACCCAGCGTGACGCCGACGAGCGTCCCGATGCCGAATTCGAGCAGCGCCGCCGGCGATGTCAGCACGGCATAAAGCGCACGGCCGACGGGTGAGACGAAGGTCAGGCTCTGGGCGCGCGGAACATGTTCGAAAGCGTCGACCGCGACGCCCGTCACCCACCAGCCGGCGACCACGCCCAGCCCGAGCGCCATGCCCGCGATCAGCAGGCGCGGCGAGCGACGCAGCCGTGCGTCGGCCCAGACCGCGACGCACAGGCCGGCGACGCCGACCAGCGTCAGGACCAGCCGCGCCTGCGGCATGCCGAGATAGGTGAGCAGGCTGTCGAGATTGCCCTTGAGCTGGCCCGGCAGCGGCCATGCGACCTGCTCGATGAAGTCGATGCGGATCGGCGCCAGCATCCCGCGCAGCGTCGCATAGGAGACCGAACCAAAGACCATCATCACGATGAGGCTGCGCAGGTCGCCCGCCCCGAGCCGCACCAGCGATCCGAAGCTGCAGGTTCCGACCAGAGCCATGCCGAGACCGAACATCGTGCTGCCGACGACGATCGACAGCCAGGGAAGTGCCGGCTGCACGTATGTGGAGCTGGAAGGGTCGAGCCAGCCGAGGCCGACCAGGGACTGAGCGCCCGCAAGGGCGACGGCGAGAGCCAGGCCGAAGATGCGCAGGCGGCGCGTATCGTGGCCCATCCAGGCATCCTCGATCGCGCCGAACGAGCAGAGGCGGGCACGCCGGACCGTGAAGCCGCAGACCGCTCCGGTCGCAACGCCGACGAGCGTCGCCGCCCAGGCGGAAAGAACGATCATCGGCGGAACAGCCGCGGCGGCCTGCCTGGGCTCACGGCTTCGCCGTCTCGGTTGCGCCCGTGCCGCAGAAGATATCGTAGATCACCGCGATCACGCGGCGGACGTCGTCATTGGCGAGGCTGTAATACATCGCCTTGCCATCGCGGCGTGTGGTGACGAGCTGGTCCAGCCGCAGCCGCGCCAGTTGCTGCGACACCATCGGCTGGCGCAGGGACAAGAGACCTTCGAGCTCCGTGACGGTCCGCTCCCGCTCGGCCAGCAGGCAGAGCAGCAGCAGGCGGTTCTCATGCGAGAGAGCTTTCAGGAAATCGCTCGCCTTGCGCGCCTTGCGCATGAGCTGGTCGAGCTCGGGAGAGAACTCGGCGCCGTCGCGCAGCTCGGTTTCGAGCGCCTTCGAGACGATCGCGGTCATACTGTCTCCAACTCAGGGCTTCCGTGCTTCAACGGGCCTGTTCATGCCAGCCAGAAGCTGACCAAGCAAACCCCAAAACATATCGTCGTTCAGATAGCCGGTGATGCGCCCGATCTCGCGGCCGCCCTCGACCAGCACGAAGGTCGGCGTGGCGATGACGGGCTCCTTCAGCCCGCCGTCGCGCACGCCTCCGGACGGCAGCTGGACGAGCCTGAGCGGGGCAAGGGCCCCTTCCCGCGTCTTCGGATAGATCGGCGCCACTTCCCGTTCGAAGCGGACGCAGTAGGGACAACCGTCACGCCGGTACATGACGAGTTCCGCGGCCGGGGCAGCCAAGGCAGATAACGCGAGCAGCAACGCGGCTGCCGCGGCGCGCCCCATCCCATGTGCCCGTCTTGCAATCATGCCGACAACATAGTCATATTCATATGTTTATACCAGCCACATCCAAGCATCCTGCGGGAGGCTGCCATGGTGACCAGAAGACAATTACTCGCGCCGGCGCTGGGCGCGGTCATCGCCGCATCGAGCATACCGGCGGCTTTCGGCAAGGCGCGGCTGGGCGAAGACGGACTTTACCAGTTCGACTGGTATGTCGAGAGCTTCCTGGACCTCGCCGACGACCTTGCCGCAGCGACCCGTGACGGCAAGCGCTTCGCCATTCTCTGGGGACTGCGGAATTGCCCCGCCTGCCGGCGGATGCACGAGGTCTACATGGCCGATCCCAAGGTCGAGGCCTATATCCGCGACCATTTCGCCGTTCTGCACCTGAACATTCTCGGATCGCGCGAGGTCACCGATTTCGGCGGGTCGCGCCTCACCGAGAAGCGCCTTGCCGCGCATTACGGGATCATCGGCACACCGGCCATTCAGTTTTTCCCCAGGCAGGCCGACGATCTCGCCGCGCGGCCACCCCGCGACCGCGAGGTGGCCCGTATGGAGGCGCTTCCCGCGCAGGACGGGTTTCTCGCCCTGTTTCAGCAGGTCGTCGGATAGCGCGCTCCCCGGGGCAAGCTCAATCAAGCGACAGCTCGATACAGCCCTCCACATCGATGGGCCGATGGCTTGAGATGACCACGACCTTCCCGCTCAGCCGATCGAGCAACCGGCCGATGAGCCGAGACGCCTGCTCTGCGTCGAGGTGCTCCGTCGGCTCGTCGAGAAGAATCAACGGCCTGGTCGAAAGCCAGGCGCGCGCCAGGTTCACGCGCTGCGATTCCCCTAGAGACAGCATGTCCTGTGCGACCCAGCCGTCCACTCCGCCCGCCTCGCGCGTCCTTGCACCGAGTTCCATCGCGTCAAGCGCCGCCCAGACCTCCGCATCGGTGGCGGAAGGGGCGAACAGATTGGCTCTGACCGTGTCTGCGATGATCGCCGCATCGTGAAGGCAGAGCATGGCGAGGGAGCGCCGGACCGACGCCGTCAGCGCGGCACCGTCGCCTTGCAGCGTATCGTCTCCGATCCATCCCGCGACCTGCTTCAGCAGACTGGTCTTCCCGGCGCCGCTCGACCCGACCAGGATCGTGGGGCGTCCGGCCTGAAAATCGAGGGCGAGCGGCTGCTCCAGCGGCCGGCCGTCTGGAGCCGTTCTCTGAAGAGCGCTGCAGCTGAGGCGCAGCGGCTTGACCGGAGCCGCATCGGCCCCGCCATGAGAAGACGGCCGTCCCGTCCAGCGTGCGATCGCGCCTCGTGCTGCGCGCGCCCGCAGGGCTGCGACAGCGATCCGCGAGACGCCTTGCGCCGTCTCGCCGAGCGCCAGCCACGAGAACGCGACGAAAACCGGGATCAGCAGGTCGCCGGCCCTGGCCCCGTCGAGCCATGCCGCGGCGACGGTCCCTGCCGCAGCGACGGGCCCCGGCATCGCGGACAGCGCGTCAGGCAACGCCTGACCATGCCGCAGGCGCTTCAGGCGAAGGTCGGCGCGCGAAAACCCGTGCAGAGCATCCGTGCAGAGTGGACCCCACCGCCCCTCCGCCCGCAAGGGAACGGCCGAATCGAGAATCGCGCCGAGCGCGCCAGCCGCGGCACCGTCTTCGGCGCGGATCTGCGACAGCAGGCCTGCCCCTTGGCGCGCGAAGCTCCAGGTCGCGGCTGCGGCAAGCGCCACGAGCGCGGCGATCGGGACCAGCGCCAGCGGAGCGACGAGCAGCGTTGCCAGCGACATGCCGACGAAGCCGACCAACAGCAGCCCGGCGGGAAAGCCGCTCCGCAGCCGGGCGAAGTCGATGTCTTCGACGTCGTCGAGATAGTCGGCGAGGCGGGCCTGATCGGCGAGCTGCCAGCCGGCGGCGCGGATGGGCGGCGCCGCGGCCATGGCGTCGAACAATGCGATACGGTGGCGGGTCTGATCGGCCAAGGCCGCCTTGTGACCGATCAGCCGCTCGCCATAGCGCGCCGCCGTCCGGCCGATCGCGAAGAGCCGGACCAGCGCGCCGGGCACATGATAGTTGAACGTGTAGGCGGCAGCGGACAGCCCGGCCAGCGCAACCGAACCCAGGAACCAGGCGGACAGGCCGCCCAGCAGGAGCCCGCAAAGGAGCGCAGCCAGCGCGAGAGCACCGGCATGACGCCAGAGCCGCGACGATGCCCGCTCTCGAGCCGCCTCATCGGTACTCATGTCGTCACCTCCCGATCGCGCGCCCTCGGCAGATCGATCCGTCGATCCGCGAGCGCGATCAGCTCCGGATCATGGCTCGCAACGAGAACGAGGCGATGCTGCGCCGCCTCGCGCAGGGCGAGACGGATGGTCCGCGCGGCGACCGCGTCGAGCTTGGCGGTCGGCTCGTCCGCGATGATCGCCCGGTCGCTCAGGAGAGCCCGCGCCACCGCAACGCGTAATCTCTGGCCTCCCGAAAGATTCGAGCCGCCTGACGCAATCCGAGCCTCGAGCCCGCCGGGCAGCAGCGCATCGTCGAGCAGGCCGAGCTGCTCCGCGGTCGCATGCAGCCGCTCGGGAGCCGGCGGCGGAATATCCGCGCAGATCGCCTCCGCCAGCGTCGCCCCCGCGACGAAACAGTCCATCGCGACCCAGACGCAATCAGCCGTCCGGCCGGGCGCGCCGTCCAGGCCCGCGAGCCGGCGCAGCAGGGTCGATTTTCCGGCTCCGCTCGGGCCGGCGACGACCACGAGGCCACGCGAAGGCAGGGGCAGGCCCGCACAGGCCGCGATCTCCGCCGCGACCGGTCCGGAGACCGGGCGTTCGGGATCGAGCAGGCGATCGAGCGCTGCTGCGGCGGCGGCTCCTTCGGCCTTGGCGTGATACTGCTCGGACAGGCGCCGGAAGGGCGCGAAGAACTCGGGCGCGATCATCAGGATGAAGAGGCTCTGCCACAGTTCGAGCCTCGCGAAGCCCGGCAGGGTCGCAAGGCCGAGATGCCCGAGCCCGAGGAACACGGCCAGCATCGCGATCGACAGCGACGCGAAGAAATCGATCAGTCCGGCATTGACGAAGGCGAGGCGCAGCACCGCCATCGTGAGCTCGGCATAGATATCCAGCCGGAGGGACAGCTTGTCGGCTTCCACGGCGAGAGCATCATTCGCCATAATGGTCGGAAGCGTCCGGATGCGATCGGCGAACTGGCCGGCGAGCTGCCGAAAGGAGCGCTCCTGCTCGGCCGCGCGCGCCTGCATCGCACCGCCGACCAATGCGAAGAACACGATCATGACCGGCGTCAGCAGCAGCACGAGCAGAGCCGAGGGCCAGGATACGCTCGCCAGCGCCGCGACGGCGAGGAGCGGTCCACCCGCCGTCATCACGACGGCGGCGCGGTGGCCCACCACGAGACGCGCAACGGCCTGCGGATGGCGGTGCAGCGCGATGGTCAGGGCGCCGGCGGGCAACGATCGCAGCGACGTCGCCGGCATCGCCTGCAGCCTTTCGGCGGACAGCGCGCGCAGACCGATCGACACCCGCGCTTCCGAACTCGCCTGGCAGCGTTCCGCCGCGTATCCGGCGAGAGCGCCTGCGACGATCAGCGGCGGCAATGCGACGATCGACCACAAGGCCGGATCCGCCCCCATCACCAGCATCCCGACGACGAGCGCCATGCACGCCGCGGCACAGAGGCGCAGGGCGGCGCGCAGAAGCAGCCAGGCGATCAGCAGCCGCAACCCGCCCGTGGCCGCGAAACGGGCATTGCGAAGCGTTGAAAACGCCGGTTTCGGCGGTTCCGGCGCCGGTGCGCCGCCGGAAAGAAGGCTGTCTGTCATTCGTGCTGCATCGTCAGGACGCGAAGTTGTGGTTGATCCAGATCAGCACGCTGGAGATAAAGCAAATCTAGACTGATGCATCCGAAAGGGACGCATTCCATGGTTGATCCGCTGCTCGTCGACCTCTCCCGCCTGCAATTCGCGCTGACGGCTCTCTACCATTTCCTGTTCGTCCCGCTGACGCTGGGCCTCTCGATCCTGATCGCGATGATGGAGACGGTCTTTGTCATGACCCGCCGGACGATCTGGCGCGACATGACCAAGTTCTGGGGCGTGCTGTTCGGGATCAACTTCGCGCTTGGCGTCGCGACCGGCATCACCATGGAATTCCAGTTCGGGATGAACTGGGCCTATTACTCGCATTATGTCGGCGACGTGTTCGGCGCGCCGCTGGCGATCGAGGGCCTGATGGCCTTCTTCCTGGAGGCGACCTTCGTCGGCCTGTTCTTCTTCGGCTGGGACCGGCTGTCGTCGCGTGCGCATCTCGTCGTCACCTGGCTGATGGCGCTGGGCACGAATTTCTCCGCGCTGTGGATCCTGGTGGCCAATGGCTGGATGCAGAATCCGGTGGGTGCCGTGTTCAATCCCGACACGATGCGCATGGAGGTCACCGATTTCATGGCGGTGATCTTCAACCCCGTGGCGCAGGCCAAGTTCGTGCATACGGTCTCGGCCGGCTATGTCTGCGCCGCCACCTTCGTTCTCGGCGTCTCCGGCTGGTACCTGCTGAAGGGGCGGCATGTGCAGCTCGCCAAGCGCTCCTTCGTCATCGCGTCGGCCTTCGGCCTGGCCTCGGCGCTGTCGGTCATCGTCCTCGGCGACGAGAGCGGTTACGCCCTTACCGACAACCAGAAGATGAAGCTCGCCGCGATCGAGGCGATGTGGGAGACGGAGCCGCCACCGGCTTCCTTCACCGCCATCGGCATCCCGAGCCTGGCCGACCGCAAGACCCATTTCGCCATCCACATCCCCTGGGTGATGGGGCTGATCGGCACGCGCTCGGTCGACACCCCGATTCCCGGAATCAACGAGCTGGTGCAGCGGGCCGAAGCCCGCATCCGCGACGGGCTGATCGCCTATGACGCGCTCGAGAAGCTCAAGGCGAACCGCGACGACGGCGTGGCCCGCGCCGCGTTCAACGTGTTGTCCAAGGATCTCGGCTACGCACTGCTGCTCAAGCAGTTCGTCGCCGATCCGCGCCAGGCTACGGAGCAGCAGATCAAGGACGCCGCCTGGTCGACCGTGCCGGGCGTGCCGTGGCTGTTCTTCGGCTTCCGCCTGATGGTGGCCTGCGCCTTCGTGCTGCTCGGCGTCTTCGCGGTTTCGCTCTGGCACACGATCCGCGAATCCGAGGCCCCGCGCTGGCTGTTCCGCATGGCGCTGCTGGCCATGCCGCTACCCTGGATCGCCATCGAGGTCGGCTGGTTCGTCGCCGAATTCGGACGGCAGCCCTGGATCATCGAGGGCGTGCTGCCGACCTTCCTCGCGACGTCGCAGCTCGGCGTCTACAACCTCGTCCTGACCATCGCCGGCTTCACCCTGCTCTACGGCACGCTTGCCGTCATCGAGGTCAGGCTGATGCTGGCCGCGATCCGCAAGGGACCCGACATCGCCGATGTGATCGAGGGCTTCCGACCCGGCCAGCGGCCGATGGCCCCCTATCCCGCCGAGTAACCGCACGCCGGCAAGGAACACGACGATGATCGATTTCCTGTTCTCCTACGAAACGCTGCGGCTGGCCTGGTGGGTGCTGCTCGGCGTCCTGCTCATCGGCTTCGCCGTGATGGACGGTTTCGATCTCGGCGTCGGCACGCTCCTGCCCTTCGTCGCGCGCGAAGATATCGAGCGGCGCGTCGCGATCAACACCGTCGGACCCGTCTGGGAAGGCAACCAGGTCTGGCTGATCCTGGGCGGCGGCGCGATCTTCGCAGCCTGGCCGGCGCTCTATGCGCTGAGCTTTTCCGGCTTCTACCTGGCGATGTTCCTCGTGCTCAGCGCCCTGATCCTGAGGCCGGTCGGCTTCAAGTATCGCTCGAAGAAGCCCGATCCGGCCTGGCGCGAGCGCTGGGACTGGGCGCTGTTCATCGGCGGGGCCGTGCCGGCGCTCATCTTCGGCGTCGCCATCGGCAACACGCTGCAGGGCGTGCCCTTCCACTTCACCCCGGATCTGAGGCCGATCTACGAAGGCAATCTCTTCGGCCTGCTCAACCCGCTCGCACTCTATTGCGGCCTGGTCTCGCTGGCGATGCTGACCATGCACGGCGCGGCCTGGCTGGCCTTCAAGGCCGAAGGCGTCGTCGCCGACCGCGCGCGGCGGCTCGGCGCGGTCGCCGCGGTGGTCACCGCCCTGCTCTTCGCCGGCGGCGGCGTGCTGGTCTGGCTCGGCCTGCTCGGCGGCTATCGCGTGACGTCGCCGATCGTTTGGGACGGGCCGTCGAACCCGCTGCTCAAGGCCGTCGTCGCCGATCCAGCGGCATGGCTCGCCAATTTCCGGACCTACCCCGCCCTGTGGGCCGTTCCGACGCTCGGGATCGCCACGCCGCTGCTGGCCGCCATCGGCTTCGGAGCGCGGTGGGAAGGCCTGACCTTCCTCGCCTCCAAGCTCGGCGTCGCCATGATCGTCGCGACCGTCGGCGTCGCGATGTTCCCGATCCTGCTGCCCTCGAGCAGCAATCCCGGCCACTCCCTGACGGTCTTCGACGCCTCTTCGAGCCGTGCGACCCTGCGGAACATGCTGATCGCGACGGTGATCTTCATGCCGCTGATCCTCGCCTACACGGCCTGGGTCTATCGCGTGCTCTGGGGCAAGGTCACCGAGAAGGGCGTCGAGGACGCCGGCCAATCCGCCTATTGAACAGCACAGGACCGGATACGCGCCATGTGGTATTTCGCCTGGATACTGGGCCTCGGCCTCGCAGCCTCCGTCGGCATCCTGAACGCGCTCTGGTACGAGCTGCGCACCGTCCGCGAGGAGCCGGAGAAGGCGGTCCCGCTGCCGACACCCTGAAGCATCGCATGTCCGACCGGGCGCGATCGCGGCGGTCGACCTGATCGATGCCGCATCGGAACCGACGACCAGCTTGCCAAAGCCGCGCGCAGGATCACGCCGGCTTCAGGCGCAGATCCGGCATTAGCGAACGAGGCGGGCCCGCATGCCGTCCGCGATCTTCTCGGCCAGCATGATAGTGGGAATGTTGAGGTTGGCGCGCGGGATCGTCGGCATGATCGAGGCATCGACGACATGCAGCCCCTGGATGCCATGCACGGAGGCATCACGTGGATCGGTTACGGCCTCCACGTCATGAGACGCGCCCATCCGGCAGGTGCCGCTGGGATGCCATTGCCCGAAGGCTTTCGCGACCAGATGATCGTCGAGCGCGGCGCGATCCCGCACGAGCGCCTCAAGCGATTGTCCGCCGCCGATCATCCGGTGCGCAAACGGCTTGCGCAGGAACGGCAAGGTATCGAGCAACGCGCTCGCGCCGGCCGTCAGCGCGTAATTGCCGAGATTGCGCTGCCCGAGCCGCTTGGCCCAGCCACCATAGCTCGAAGGCACCGCGGCCGTGAGCTGCGCGGACAGCGGCGCGGTCCCCGCAAGCCGCGCCATCATCTGCACGGCCGCGGCCAAGCGTACCCGATCCGAGGCTTCGGCCAGAAAGTTGAAATTCGCGACGGGAATGATCCCGCCACCGGTTCTCTCCAGCATGACGCGCCCGCGCGAGGCCGGCTTGTTGATCCAGGCGATGAAGGTCGCGATGCGCTCGCCGAGCGGGTGCCAGGCGGATTTGGCGGCCGCCATCATGAACATGTCCGACATCTGCGCGCCGACGCCTGACGAATAGCGCAGGCCGAGATGGATATGGCGGCGCGTCGTGTTCTTGAGTCGCGCCCCGGGTTTCAGCATGGCGGAAACCGAAATGCCGGGATGTTCCTGCAGGTTCAGCCCGACGCCGGGCAGGTTGTGACGCGGCGCGATGCCGAGCGCGTGTAGCTCGGCCGCATCCCCGATGCCCTCCCGCAGCAGAATGGCGGGCGATTGTAGCGCCCCGGCGCTCAGGATCACCTGTCGAGCCGCGATATTCTGCATCTCCGGACCGCGTCTCAGGCGCAGGCCCGCGATCGTGTTGGCATTCCAGCGCAGGCCGACGACCTCGGCTTCGGTCATGATCGTCAGGTTGGGGCGGCGCCGGACCTCTGCCGTGAGATAGCCGCGCGCCGAAGACACCCGGTGCCGGCCGTCGTTCGAAAGCGTCATCGGAAAGACGCCGTCGCCGAACTCGCCGTTCTGATCGATCAGGCGGGGATAGCCGAGCGCCAGGATCGCTTCCTCCGTCGCGGTCGAAAAGCCGGGCCAAAGCGGGCGGGGAATGCGGTGGATGGGGATCGGGCCGTCCTGCCCATGCAGCGGGCCCGCGCAATCGAGATCGCGTTCGAGCTTGCGGAAATAGGGCAGCACATCGTCCCAGCCCCAGCCGGCCGCGCCGAGCGCCGCCCATTCGTCATAGTCGTCCGGCGTGCCGCGATTGGCGACCTGGCCGTTGATGCTCGACCCGCCGCCCATGATGCGGGCCTGTTCGTAGAGGCGCGGCGCCGGCCAGGTTTCGGCCGCATTATGGCTGAGCGGCCGGGTGCGGGCCATCAAAGCGGGCCAATGGTTGCGCGGATCGAAGGCGGCAAGGCCCGGATACATGTCGAGGATCGGCGCCGGCTCCTTACCGGGCTCGAGATCCGGCCCCGCCTCGACAAGCAGGACCTTCGTCGCCGGATCTTCCGAGAGCCTGCTCGCCAGCACGCATCCGGCGCTGCCGGCGCCGACGATGGCGAAGTCGAAGCTCATCGCCCGGGAAGCCCGGCGACGTGCGCCAGAAAAGCGGCGAGACCTGCCTCGGCCACCTCCGCATCCTGTGCCGTCGAGCCGGAGCTGATGCCGATCCCGCCGACCACTTCTCCGCTCTCCGGGAGGGTAAGCGGCAGGCCGCCAGCCAGAATCGTGACACGGCCGTAATGCTGGGTGTTGACGCCGAACCCCGGCGAACCGGGCTGCGCCGCCTCCCCCATGGCGGCCGTCGGGCGGCGGGCGCCGGCCGCGGTGAACGCCTTGTTGATCGCGATCTCGATCGCCATGAACTTGGCGCCGTCCATCCGCCGGAAGGCGACGAGATGACCGGCGCCGTCCACGACCGCGATGTTCTGCGGCACGCCCATCGCCTCCGCCTTGCGGGCCGCAGACTCGATCAGGATTTGCGCTTCCTCAGCGCCGATATGCCGGGTCAGGTTCATCTCAGCCGATCCAGAAGCCGCCATTGACGTCGAGGGTTGCCCCGGTGAGGTAGGACGCGTCGTCCGAGACCAGGAAGGCGACGGCGCGGCCGATCTCGGCGGGGTCGGCGAGTCGACCCATCGGGATCGCCTGCGTCACCTTCTCGCGCATCTCCGGCTTCATATGCGTCCGGATGAGGTCGGTATCGACGACGCCCGGCGCGATCGCATTCACGGTGACGCCGGTCCTCGCCATCTGGCGGGCGAGCGTGCGCGCGAAGCCGAGCATGCCGGCCTTGGTCGTGGCGTAATGGATGCCGCCGTTCATCGCGCCCTGATGGGCGACGATCGACGACATGCAGACGATGCGGCCCTGCCCTCGCTCGATCATGCCCGGCAGCACGGCCTTCGAGAACAGGAAGGCGCTCTTCAGGTTCACCACCATGAAGCGGTCCCACTCCTCTTCCTCCAGCTCGAGGATCGGGACAGCGCGATCCTGCCCGGCATTGTTGACGAGGATGTCGATCCGCCCGAAGGCGGCGATGCCCGCTTCGACGACGCGGCGGACATCGGCAGCGGCGGATGCATCGCCCGGCGCGGCCAGCGCACGCTCGCCCAGCGCCGCTGCGCGCTGCCGCGCGAGACCTTCATCGATGTCGTTCACAATGACAGCGGCACCGCGCGCGGCCAGCGCATCGGCGATGGCGCCGCCGATGCCGCGCCCGGCACCGGTGACGAGGGCGACGCGCCCGGCGAGCGGGCTCGTTATCGAGGATTCCGACATGCGGCTCAGCCTTTTACGGAGCCCTTGGTCAGGCCGGAGACGATCAGACGGCCGAGCAGGGCGAAGACGACGAGGATGGGGATGATGGCAAGGGTGGCGGCAGCCGTGAGCGGCCCCCATTCGCGACCGAAGAAGCCGATGAAGCCGTAGATCAATGGCTGGATCGGCCTGAGCCAGGGCGCATCGACCATCACCGAGCCGGCGACGAACTCGTTCCAGGAGCCGACGAAGGCGAGCGTGCCGGCCGCGCCGAGTGCCGGCCGGGCCAGCGGCAGCATGACATGGCGCAGGATGCCGAAGCGGCTGGCGCCGTCGATGACCGCGGCTTCGTCGAGTTCGCGCGGTATGCCTTCGATGGTGCCCTTCACCACCCAGATCGCCATCGGCAACTGGTGGGCGGCATAGATCAGCGGCAGCGCGAAAGGCGTGTTCACCAGCCCGAGCCGGACGAAATAGACATAGTTCGGGATGAGCAGGGCCGCGGCGCCGAGCGACAGCGGGATGCTGGCGACGACGAGCAGGAACAGGCTCTGCCGGAACGGGAACTCGAAACGGTCGAAGGCATAGGCCGCCGGCAGGGCCAGCGCGAGCGCCATCACCACCGCGGCGCCGGCATATGCGAGGCTGATCGCGAAGCTCTGGACGAATCCGGCGGCAAAGACGCGTTCGTAATGCGCGCTCGTCGGCGAGAAGCCGGCGAATTGCGGCGGCGTCGCGAAGATGACGGCTTCCGGCTTGATCGAGGTCAGCACGCCCCAGACCAGCGGCAACAGGTTGAGCAGCATCAGCGCCGCGACAGGGAGCAGCACCAGCAGCGCCCAGACCCGATCGATCGGTGGCCGGCCCGGCGCGCTCACGTCTCGCCGTGTTGCTGCGGGGATGGCGAGAGTGCTCATCACGCCTTCCACTTGGTGAAGCGGACATAGGCGATGACCAGCGCGATATTGCCGGCGAACATCAGCAGCGCCAGCGCGGTGGCGCCACCGAGGTCGAAATTGACGAAGGCGCGCTCATAGACCTCGATCGCCAGCACCCGTGTCGCGTCTCCCGGCCCGCCGCCGGTGGTGACGAGCGGCGTCTCGACGGTGTTGATATTGGAAAGCGTCAGCACGATCGCGACGAGCAGCAAGGGCGTCTTCAAAAGCGGCAGCGTGATGCGGCGGAAGATCTGCCAGCCATTGGCGCCGTCGATGCGGGCGGCTTCGGTATAGTCGTCGGGAATACCTTTGAGGCCGGCGAGCAGGATGATGACGGCGTAGCCGATGCGCTTCCAGACCGAGATCGCGACCAACAGCGCCATGGCGCCGGTCGATGTCGTCAGCGGCTGGAATTCGTTGACGCCGACGGCCTTCAGCGCCCAGGCGGCAAGGCCGATATCGTTGAGGAAAACCCAGCGGAAAAGCAGCGCCGCGACCACGGTCGAGATGATCCAGGGGATGATGACGATCATCTGCGCGACGAAGGCGAAGCGCGGTGCGAGCCGGTTGATCCAGACCGACAGCGCCAGCGCGATGACGATCGTGACGGCGACCGATGCGCCGGTATGGACGAAGGTCCGGCCGAGCGTCGCCAGCAGTTCCGGCTCTTCGAAGAGCTTCGTGTAGTTGTCGAAGCCGGAGAAACCCGTCGGGGCGCCGTACTGGATCCGCTGCATGCTGAACCAGCCGCCGTAGAAGACCGGCGCGAACAGGACGAGGCCGAGCAGCGCGAAGGCCGGCGCGATATAGCCATAGCTGTTGAGGGAACTGCGCATCTCGCCCCGGTCAAATTGATACGGGCCTGCGGGAGCGGCGGCCTGCGCCGCCCCCGAGCGGCCGGCTAGCGGCCGTTGCGGCGGTTGAAGTCGCGCTCGGCACGCTCCAGCGCGGCCTGCGGCGTCGCGCCGTTGGTGACGACCTCCTGCGCGGCCTTGTTCAGCGCCTGCCGATAGCCGCCGACGCCGAAATCGATGGGCGCCAGCCAGCCGGCGGTCGCGGAGCCCCGGCCGGCGATGGCGAGATATTCGTTCGCAGGATCGGCGAAGAAGCTCGCGAGTGCCTTCGGCGTCGAGGCGAGCGCCGGCGTCTGGCCGCCCTTCTCGACCCAGAGCTTGTCGGCCTGGGGGCCGTTCATGAAATCCATGAACTTGCCGGCGAGATCGATGTTCTTGCCCTTGGACCACGCACCCACGGCCCAGCCTGCCATCACGGCCGGCGAGTGCGGTTTGCCGTCGACGCCTGGAACCAGCATGAAGCCGATCTTGTCGGCGCCAAGGCGCGCCTGCAGCGTCGAGAAGCGGACGCTCGCGCCGGTGATCATCGCGGCCCGGCCGGCGCTGAACTGCTCGTAGACGTCGTCGCTGGTCCAGGTCGTCGCCTGTTTCGATGTAACCTCGTGCTTCATCACCAGTTCGGTCTGGATGGTCAGCCCCTCGATGCCCGCCGGCGTAGCGAAACGGGCGCGCCCCTTCTCGTCGAAGAGCGTCCCCTGCCTGGCGAGCAGATATGACGTGACGATCTGCGGGTCCGGCTGGCTCTCGCTCCAGCCCTGGCCGAAGCCGTAGCGCGTGACGGCGCCACTCGCATCCTTGACGGTGAGCTTCTTCGCTGCCTCGGTGAAGGCGGGCCAGGTCGTCAGGCTGGCGGCATCGATGCCGGCTTCCTTGAACAGGTCGCGACGGTAATAGAGCCCGATATAGTTCCGCGAGGTGAACAGGCAGTACTGCTTGCCGCCGACATTGCAGAGGTCCCAGTAAGGGCCGGCATTGTCCTTGAGTTGCTCGGGCGACCATTTGTCGACGAAGAGCGGCTTGAGATCGGCCAGCGCGCCCGACTTGATCGCCTCGCCAAGCAGGTCCGTGATCACCCAGACGATGTCCGGCGCGGTGCCCTGCTGCGCGGCCGCCATGAATTTCGGCGTCATCTGGTCCCAGACCTGCGTCTCGACCACGACCTTGGCGCCGGGATTGGCGGCCTCGAAGGCCGAGATGATCTCGGCCAGCGCCTTCTCGCGCGGCGCGTTGCCGGTAGGGTTGAGGAAGGTCCACATCCGGATCGTCTGCGCCTGTGCGCCGGCGATCCCGGCCGTGAGAGAGGCCAGCGCAAGGCCTCCCAGCAGCGTCATGCGCCTCGTCCAACGGCGTCCCATGGTCGTTCTCCCCTGATGATTCTTATGTTCTGTCGGCTTCGGCGACTGCTTCGCCCTGGGCTGCGATGTCCCGCAGCGCTCCGTCCAGCGAGCGGCCGAGGTGCAGCCTGATCGCTGTTGCGAGCGCCGCGGCGTCGCGACCGGTCAGGGCATTGATGATAGCGGCGTGCTCGGCGCGTTCGCTGGCGAGGCGGGCCCGCCAGCCGTCGAGGCCGCGCTGCACCCAGGCGCCGAGAAGCTGCATCTGGATGCCGTGATAGATCGTTGCGAGCAGGCGATTGCCCGAGGCCTCTACCAGCGTCTGGTGAAAAAGGGCGTTGAGCTCGATATGCCGACGATGCGTCAGCTCGCCCGGCGCGTCGAGCGCGTGCTGGATCTCCTCCAGCCGGCGCAGGAGCGCGCCGCCCTCCCCGCGCGTCACCACCGCGATCGCGAGCTCCCCGGCGTTGAGTTCGAGCCCGAGCCGGACCTGCCAGAGCTCGGCGACATGCCGCGGCGAGGGCGTCCGGATCCGATAGCCGCGGCGGGGCGTCGCCTCGATGAACCCTTCGGCGGCGAGCCGCTGCAAGGCCTCGCGGACGGGCGTCAGGCTGACCTCGAAGCGATCGGCCAGCTCCTGCAGGATCAGCCGGCGGCTGGCGGCAAGATCGCCGAACAGGATGGCCTCGATCAGGCGCCGGTAGATGCCGTCCGCGACGGTCTCGCCCGGGCCTTCCGGCGGATCGACGAGGAAGATGCTGCTGTCACTCGGCTGCATGACGCGCTCCCCTTGCGGCCGGTCCGAGCGCATAGGCTTCGAGCTGGTCGGGCTTCGGCACGGCGCCGTGGCCGGGCAGATCCTGCGCCGTGAAGACGCCGTCCGCATAAAGCAGCGGCTCCTGCGTCAGCTCGTCCCGCAGCGGGTTGAGCAAACGGTTCGCCTCGTAGCGCGTGAAACTCCTGGCGGCGCGGCAGGCATGCAAAGCCGCCGAGACGCCGACGGCCGATCCGACGCCATGGGGCGCCAATGCGAGCCCATGCTTGGTGCAGAGCGCATCGACGGCCAGCAAGCCGGTGACCCCGCCCGCCCGCGTGATATTGGGCTGCACGATGTCGAGGGCGCCGGCTTCGACGAAGCGAGTGAACTGGGCAATGTCGAACTCGTTCTCGCCGGCCGCGATCGGCACCGGCGAGGCCTTGCGCACCTTGGCCAACGCATGAGGGTCATCGGGCGCGATCGGCTCTTCCAGCCAGGCCACGCCATGCGGGGCGACCGCTCGCGCGACCTCGATGGCCTCGTCGACGCCATAGGCGGCGTTGGCATCCAGCATGATCGGCATGTCGCCGCCGAGCGCCTGCCTGAGCGCGGCGACATGGGCCGCATCGGCCTGCGCGCCGCGACCGACCTTGAGCTTGACGCCGTCATAGCCCTGCTCGGCAAAGGCCACCGCGCGCTCGGCGGATTCGGCCGGCGTCGGCAGGAAGGGAACGGAGCCGACATAAGCCGTCACCGAGCCCGGCTCTGCGCCGAGCATGCGGCACAATGGCTGGCCGGCCACGCGCGCCTTGAGATCCCACAAGGCGATATCGACGCCGCTCAGCGCTTCCATGGCAGGGCCTCGCGTCTGGCCGAGCGCAAAAAAATAGGTCTTGAGGTCGCGAAGCGCGGCAGCCGGCTCGTCGAGTTCGATGTCGGCGAGAGCCGGCGCGATCACCGCCTCGATCAGCGACGAAGCCATACCGGGATGAGGCAGCCCGAAGGCTTCACCCCAGCCGCTTTCACCGTTTTCACCGATGGCCTCGACGAGCGTCGAGTACTGGCCGCTGCGCTCGATGCGCTGGAAATGGGCGGCAGGCCGCCGCAGGCTCGGCGGCACATGCTCGATGCCGCCATAGATCGCGGCAAAGGATGCATGCAGCACATGGGCGCGGACGCCGACCAATCTCATCAATGCTTCCTCAATTTTCATATTTTATAAAATATGAAATCGAAGACTGTCAATGGGACTGGTAGCTGCTGGTTCGCGAGGAAACCGAGGGAAGTCGCTTCCTTGTAAATTCCAGAGCAATCAGGCCTGACCACCCCTGCCCTGGCCAGATCGATTGGCTTGAACGTCAGCGTCAGCCTTCACGGCCACCTGTCGGCTGCGACGAGTTGCTCGTCGCGGTCAGGTCACGCGGCAGGATCGCTCCATCTGCCGCCCTGTCACCGGGTCGCGATAGCTGCGTTGATGGCAACCTGCCTCGCGCTCGCGCGTCGCTTCCGCGGCGACGAGCAGGCAGGCGATCATGAGTGCCGTAGCGATCAACAACGAGACCCAGACACCGTGCAGAATGGACGAAGCGGCATGCCCCCTCCGCGCCCGCTGCACCCCGCGTTCTTCCGCGCCGTTCGGGTGGGCCGCCATAGCGCTCATGAATGCAGCGCTTTCTCGATGACGAACAAGAAGTAGGGCACGGAGATCGCCAGCACGCAGCACAAGGCCCGGCCTGTCGCGACAACGAGGTCGGAGCGGCGCAATGCGATGATGCGGCGTGATCGCCGAGAACGGGCGGATGAGAGCGTCATGGAGGAAGCATCGATATTAGTGGGAATTATTCCCACATAGATCTCGCCGCTTGTCACGTCAAGAGGGTCGCTGAAATTTGTGGGATTGTATCCCACATTGGAAGAGTCTAAATGTCGCCACATGTCGGACGCAGCTCAGGACCCCACCGCCGATAAGCTCTATCCGCCGCTGGCACGGCTGCTGCGCCCGCTGGTGCGGCTTTGCATCCGCGCCGGGATGACCTTTCCGGCGCTGTGCCATTTGCTCCGCGAGCTCTACGTCAACGTGGCGGAGTACGATTTCGCCCTGCCGGGCAAGGAGCAGACGGACAGCCGCGTCAGCCTGCTGACCGGAATTCACCGCAAGGAGGTCAGCCGCCTGCGCGGTGCAGGGGCGCCGGTCAATGCGGTGCCGGCGTCGGTTTCACGCACGGGCGCGATCATCGCGCGCTGGCTGGCCTCGCCGCGCTATTGCGACGCCGCCGGGACGCCCTCCCCGCTGCCGCGCACGGCTGATGCCGGCAAGCCCTCCTTTGAGGAACTCGTGGCCTCGGTGACGCGGGACCTGCGCCCGCGTGCCGTTCTCGACGAATGGGTCGACCGCCGAATCGTCACAATCGACGCCGAGGACCGGATCGCATTGGCCGAAGCAGCCTTCATTCCCCAGCACGGCGACGACGACAAGTTGTACTATTTCGGCAGAAACCTGCACGATCATCTCGCTGCCTCGGCTGCCAATGTGCTTGCCGCCAAGCCGCCTTTCGTCGAGCGCTCGGTGCATTACGACGGACTTTCGGCCGAGCTGGCCGAGCGTCTAGAAGCCCGCTCACGCGAACTCGCGCTGGAGATGCTGCAACAGCTCAACCGCGAGGCCAACGCCGCCTGCGAACGCGATGCCGGCGGCGATCATCGCTGGAACTGCGGTGTCTATGTCTTCCGCGAGGAGGTCCCCGACGCAGCCCCGGCCGAGGGCAACCAGGGATGAGCGGCCGCCTCGCATTGACGCGCCGGGCGCTGCTGGCCTTTCTCGGCAGCGCGGCGGCCTGGCGCCCGGCCATCGCCGCGCCGGAGCGACCCCGCGATGTCGGGATCGGCGGCACGGGCTTCGCGCCGGAAGGGAGCGCCGGCTCCGATCGCGGCATCGGCGGCACCGGCTTCGTCGGCACGATCCAGCGCTTCGGCAGCATCATCGTCAACGACAGCCGCATCGCCTATGCGCAGGATGTGCCGGTCACCATCGACGGTCTCGTCCGCAGTGCCCGCGACCTGCGCATCGGTCATGTCGTGCGCGTCGTCGCGCGGCCGGACGCGGGTGGCCTCGTCACGAATACCATCGCCGTCGAGCGGGAGGTCGTCGGGCCGGTTACCGCGGTCTATCGCGATGGTTTCGACGTGCTCGGACAGGCCGTCCAGATGCGGTCAGGCGAGCCCTCGAAGCGCTGGCGCAAAGGCGAGCATGTCGCCGTCAGCGGCCTGCGCCGGCTGGACGGGACGATCGTCGCCAGTCTGGTCGAGCCTTCCGCCCAGCAAGCCATGCGCGTCGTCGGCGTCGTGGAGCAAGATGACGATGGACTCTGGATCGGCGGCCTCAAGCTGCTCGATACCGATCCGGCTCTCGTCGGGAGTCGGATCGCCGTATCGGGCCGGATCGCGCGTGGCGGATTGCGCGTTGACGAGGCCGCGCCGGCCTCGCCTCTACCGGCGGGCAGCGCCTTCTCGGTCGAAAGCTATGTACGCGGTGTCGAAGGTCGGCTTCTGCTCGGCTCCGGCCTTGCCGTTCGCAGCGAGGCCTTCGGCTACGCGGTCTCGCCCTGGCGGGATGTTCGGGCCGTTCTGGACGGCCGCATCGGCCCCGATGGAATGCCCAGCATCGACAACCTGCGCTTCGCGCTGACGAATAGCGAAGGCGCGGGGAATGCCGGCAGCCCGGCTGGACCGCAATTCGCCGGACCGAACGGATTTGGTCCGGGAGTGTTTGGTGGAGCGCCGGGAGGGCCTGGGGGACCGGTCAATCCCGGCGGCGCAGGACCAGGCGGTCGCGGGGCGCCAGGTGGCACCGGAGGACCCGGCGGCGGCCCCGGCGGAGGCGGTCCCGGTGGGGATGGCCCGGGCCGCTGAGCCGTCTGGCGCGGCTAGGAAGCTGCTCGCTCCGGCCCGGCTGATCCGAGCAAGTTGTCCAGCGTGGTTTCGAGGTCGGCTTCGAACGGGCCGAGCGCGATGCCGTGCCGCGCCGCCAGGATGCAATCGAGGACCGCATTGAGCGGGCGCTTCGCCGCCGTGCGGTGAGCGCTCGATGGGACCGGCACGATTTCGGCCATGGCCCGGCCGCGCCGCCGCACCGCTGAATGCAGGATGAGCCGGGCCTGCTCCGCCCGGCTCAGCACGCTTGCGCCCGCGACATGCATAACCCCTCCCCTCACCGCTCCGCCGCGCAGCCGCGATGACAGCTTGAGCAGGGCTTCGGCGAGCGCCGGGGCATAGGTCGGCCTGCCATATTGATCGCCAACGACCGTCAGCCGCTCCCGCCCTTCGGCCCAGCTCAACAGGCGGCTGACGAAGCTTTCGCCGTGACCTCCGAAGATCCAGGACGTCCTCACCACCAGCGCCGAGGGCAGCGCGTCGAGCACGGCACATTCGCCGGCATATTTCGAGGCGCCATAGACATTGATCGGCCGCGGCTGATCGCTTTCGCGATAGGCGCGATCCAGCTCTCCGTCGAAAACGCTGTCGGTCGAGACATGGATGAGTGCCAGCCCTGATCGGGCGCAGGCCCTGGCAAGGGCGGCCGGCCCGTCCCGGTTGACGGCAAAAGCTAGGCCCGGTTCGCTTTCCGCCCGGTCGACGGCCGTGTAGGCGGCGGCATTGATGACGATGGCCGGCCGGTGACGATCGATGAGCCGCTCGATCGCATCGGGTTCAGCCAGATCGAAGGCAGGGCGACCGACGGTCAGGACAGCGCTTCCGCCGCGCTCGGCCAGTGCCGTGGCCAATTGGCCGGAGCGCCCCAGGACCAGAATGTCCGGCCGGCTCATGCCGGGCGCTCACCGCCCGAGGCGGAATCCGAAATTGCCGCAGGGGTCGCCAGCCGAAGGCGCGGGCTGCTGCGCCACCACGGGATGAATGCCCGGTCCGGCGGCCCCAACCGATTGCGCATCCCGTCGGCCAGCCCATTGAGCAGCGCGATCACGCAATCGCGGGAAAAGCGGTGGTGAACGAGGTGGACCGCCAGCCTGACCGGCAGCGAGACCAGGAACTTCGCCTTGTGCGAAGGGGGCACGTGCCGCAGGCGCAGCATGGCGAGCTGGTTGCGGATATAAGTGTAGAGCCGGCGGGCCGGCTGATCGGTCAGGAGAAGGCCAAGCGGCAGGCGTATGACACCGCGGCCAAGCTGATGCGGCATCGCAACCGCCGGATCGACCCAGATCGAATAGCCGGCCGCGCCGGCACGCAGGCACCATTCGACATCGATCGCGTCGATGAAGTAGTCGCTGCGGAAATCGCCGATGGTGGCCAGTGAATCAAGCCGGATCAGCGAGCCCGACGAAATGACGAAGCGGGTGCGCCGCGGCGCGGCCTCCTCGGACGGGAGCCCCCCGGTCGTCGAGAGGCGCATGGCCTCGCCTGCGGCATCGACCGGCTGCGGGCCGACGACGGCCGCACGCTCGCCTCGCGCGGCGAGAGCGCGATGGGTCGCAGCGAGAGCGCCGACCAGCCCCGGCCGGGGCTCACTGTCCTGGTCGAGAAGAAACAGGAATTCGCTGCCGCAGGCTTCGGCGAGCTGGCGCAGGGCGTTGTAGGCGACGCCGAGCCCCCGATTCAGCCCCGGCCGCAACACGACGAGTTCGACCCGGCCGGCAGCGGCTGCGAGAGCCAGCTGCTCCGCTCCGCTGACAGGAGAATTCGCGTAGATGGCGATGGTCGGGACGTCATCCGCGAGCGAAGCGACGAGGCGCTGCAAGGCCGTGAACTGCGGATGGTAGATCACGATGCCGGCGACGCAACGCGCCCGGGCTGCGGCAGTATCGGTCATGCCGTAATCCTCCTGAGGGATGGTGGTTGGGGTAGCGCGAGCACGTCCTGCAGCGGCCCGTCGGCGACGAGCCGGCCGTGCTCCAGCCGCAGCGCGCGGGTGCAGAGGCTGGCGAGCAGGCTGTCGCTATGGGAGGCGAGGACGAGAATGCCGGCGCGGGCGACGAAAGCCTCCAGACGCGACTGCGCCTTGGCCATGAAGGCGGCGTCGCCTGCGAGGATGCCTTCGTCGAGGAGCAGTACCTCGGGATCGACGCTGGTGCAGATCGCGAAGGACAGACGCGTCTGCATGCCCGCCGAATAGGTGCGGATCGGCATGTCGAGAAAGCCGCCGAGCTCGGTGAAGTCGGCGATCTCGTCGATCCGGCTCTCGATCTGGCGCCGGCTCAGGCCCAGATACAGCCCGCGCAGCCGGATATTGTCGTAGCCGCTGGCCTCGCCATCCATGCCCAGCCCGATGTCGAAGAGCGGCGCGATCTTGCCGTGGACGGCGACGCGCCCCCGCTGTGGCGCATAGATGCCCGCGAGCACGCGCAGCAGCGTCGTCTTGCCGGCGCCGTTATGGCCGACGAGGGCCACACGCTCGCCATGGGCGACCGAGAGGTCGATGCCGCCAAGGGCCTCGACGCAGGTCCGCGCCCTCGCGTCGGAGCCGATGCGGCCGCCGGTGGCGCTGCTGACGATACGGTTGCGCAGGGAGCGGGCACTGCCGCCATAGAGCGGGAACTGCACGCTGACACGGTCGAGACGGATCGAGCTCATCGCCGCCTCACAGCCAGTAGGCGACGCGCCAGCGCAGCCTTGCATAGAGAGCGAAGGCAAGGCCGAGATTGAGCAGCGTCACACTGACTGCAACCACGAAGCTCTCCACCGGGACGCCGGCTCCCAGGAGCGGCGCACGCACGATTTCGATCAGGTGGAACAGCGGGTTCAGCTCCGCGAGGAGGCGTCGCGTTCCCAGGTCGTCGGCACGCCAGAGCACCGGCGTCACGAAGAGCAGCATCTGCGTTGCGTTGGCGACGAGTGGCATCATGTCGCGAAAGCGCGCGCCGACGAGGCCGAGCGTCACGCTCCAGCCGATACCGTTAAGAAGAAGAAGGGCGAGGCCCGGCAGCGCGACGAGCCCCGCCCAGCCCGGCTGGACGCCGCATGCGGCGAGCACGACGAGGACGATCGCCGCGTTATGGGCGAGGATGATCAGGTTGCGCCAGACGACGCGCAGGACATGGATGCCGATCGGCGCCGGCATCTGCTTGATCGCGGCCGTCGCGGCGGTGAAGGTCGCCACGCCTTCGTTAAGCAGCGCCGTGATCAGCGACCACAGCACCATGCCTACCGTGACATAGGGCAGATAGGTACCGACCGGCACGCGGAAGAGCGCGGCATAGGTGACGCCGAGCCCGGCGACGAAGACGGCCAGGCTGATCGTCACCCAGAAGGGGCCGAAGACCGAGCGACTGTAGCGCTGGCGGATGTCGTACCAGCCCATCGTGAGCCAGAGCTCGGCCATAGCAAAGGCTCCGGCGGCATCGGTGATCGCGCTGCGCCAGGGGTGGCGACCGCGCAGGCGCGCATCGTGAACAAGCATAGCAGGGGCTGACACCAGCCGATCTCCTCGAAAGGACCTCCCGCCTGCCGTGAACCGCAGAAAACCGGTGGCAGCGGGTTGACAGCCTGGATAAGTGGGAATAATTCCCACGTCAACATGGAGTGGGAATTATTCTCACATCACCAGAGACGCTTCGGGCGGGATTACGGAACGAGCGATGAAGATCAGGAAGGCAGTGATCCTCGCCGGCGGGCGCGGCACACGGATCATGGAAGAATCGGAATATCGCCCGAAGCCGATGATCGAGATCGGCGGGAGACCGATCATCTGGCACATCATGAAGCTGTATTCGTGCTACGGCATCAACGAGTTCGTCGTGTGCCTGGGTTACAAGGGCTATTTCCTGAAAGAGTATTTCGGGAACTACCTGCTCCACTCCTCGGATGTGACCTTCGACTTCACGCAGGGCGGCATGACGGTCCATGCCGGCCGGGCCGAGCCCTGGAAGGTCACGCTGGTCGATACCGGACAGGATACGATGACGGGCGGCCGCCTTGCCCGCGTGAAATCCTATCTGGACGGCGAAAGCTTCTGCCTGACCTATGGCGACGGTGTCTCGGACGTGCCGATCGACCGGCTGGTCGCCTTCCATGAAAGCCACGGCCGCGCCGCGACGGTGACGGCAGTGCGCCCGCCCGGCCGCTTCGGCGTGCTCGATCTCGACGGCAACGGTGTCAGCGGTTTCCGCGAGAAAGCGGCAAGCGATTCAGGCTTCATCAATGGCGGCTTCTTCGTGCTGGAGCCGCGCGCGCTCGATCGGATCGCCGGCGACGACATCGTCTGGGAAAGCGGCCCGATGGAAGGCCTCGCCCGCGACGGCGAGCTCATGGCCTATCCGCATGACGGCTTCTGGCAGCCGATGGACACGCTGCGCGACAAGCGCCGCCTCGAGGAACTCTGGGACAACGGCGAGGCACCATGGCGGGTCTGGTGAATCCCGATCCCGGCTTCTGGCGCGGGCGACGGGTGCTCGTCACCGGCCATAGCGGCTTCAAGGGAAGTTGGCTGTGCCTATGGCTGGCGCGGCTCGGCGCCGTGCCACTCGGCCTGTCATTGCCGGCGCAGGACGAAGCCGAAAGCGAGCGGCTCGGCTTTCTGGACGGCGTCATGCCGAGCCTTGCTTGCGATATCCGCGACGGGCAAGCGGTCCGGGCGGCCCTCGGGCGACTTGAGCCGGAGATCGTCCTGCATCTCGCGGCCCAGCCGCTGGTGCGCCGGTCCTATCGCGACCCGCGCCTGACCTTCGAGACCAATGTGATGGGCACGCTGAACCTGCTGGAGGCGGTCCGCCTCCAGCCAAGCGTGCGCAGCGTCGTGATCGCGACGACGGACAAATGCTACGAGAACCGCGAATGGCCCTGGGCCTATCGCGAAACCGATCCGCTCGGCGGGCACGATCCCTACAGCGCCAGCAAGGCCTGCACCGAAATCCTCGCGGCATCCTGGCGGAATTCGTTCGCAGCCTCGCTGGACCATCCGATCGCGATCGCGACCGCCCGTGCCGGCAACGTCATCGGTGGCGGCGACTGGGCGCAGGACCGGCTCGTGCCGGATGCCGTCCGGGCCTTTGCCGACGGCCAGCCTCTCGGTCTGCGCGATCCGCAGGCGACCCGCCCGTGGCAGCACGTGCTCGATGCGCTCTGCGGCTATCTGCTCCTGACGGAGCGGCTTCACAGCGGTGACGGCCGTTTCGCGGATGCCTGGAATTTCGGGCCTGACGGCGGAGCCGAACGATCCGTCGCGGCGCTGCTCGACGCACTGGTCCGGCTCTGGGGCGACGGCGCCTCGTGGACGGGTGACGCGGCATTCGGCCCGCATGAGGCGAGCCGGCTCGCCCTCGATTCCGGCAGGGCGCGCCAGCATCTCGGCTGGCGCCCGCGCCTCGATTTCGAGGCGGCTCTCGCCCTGACGGCCCGCTGGTACCGGCGCCATCGCCTGGGCACGCCGGCCGCCGAACTCATCGCCGCCGATCTCGAATCCTATGAAAGCGGAGCCACTCGCTCATGAACCCCTGCAAATGCCGCTTCTGCAGCGCGCCCCTGACCACGGTCTTCGCCGATCTCGGCATGACGCCGCTGGCGAATGCTTTCGTGGCACCGGACGACGCATCCGAGCCCGAAGCCTTTTTTCCGTTGCAGGTCTATGTCTGCGATGCCTGCAAGCTGGTGCAGGCGCGCGATGTCGAGACGCCCGGCGCGATCTTCAGCGACTATGCCTATTTCTCCGGCTTCTCGCAGAGCTGGCTTGACCATAGCGAGCGCTATGCCCACGCGATGATCCAGCGTTTCGGTCTCTCGGACGCCAGCAAGGTCGTCGAGGTCGCCAGCAATGACGGGTACCTGCTGCAGTATTTCCAGCAGGCGGGCGTGCCGATCCTCGGCATCGAGCCGGCGGCCAATGTCGCGGCGGTCGCGCAGCGTCGGGGCATCCCGACGCAGGTGCGCTTTTTCGGCCGCAGGACGGCACGCGATCTCGCGGCGCAGGGCCATCAGGCCGATCTCATCGCGGCGAACAACGTCATCGCCCATGTCCCCGACCTCAACGACTTCGTGGCCGGGTTCGAATTGCTGCTGAAGCCGGAGGGCGTGCTGACGCTGGAATTCCCGCATCTGCTGCGGATGCTGATCGAGAACCAGTTCGACACGATCTATCACGAGCACTTCTCGTATTTCTCCCTCCTCGCGATCGAGCGCGTGCTCGCGGCGCATGGGCTTGCGGTCTTCGACATCAACCGGCTGCCGACGCATGGCGGCTCGCTGCGCGTCTATGCCGGTCACGCGGCCGGCGGACGTGAGCCTTCCGCCGCCGTGCTGACACTGCGGCAGGAAGAAGAGGCCTTCGGCCTCGACAGGATCGCTACCTATGCCGGCTTCGCCGAGCGGATCGCCCGCACGAAATGCGCCCTGCTAGATTTCCTGATCGCGGCGCGGCGTGACGGCAAGCGCGTCGCGGCCTATGGCGCGCCGGCCAAGGGCAACACGCTGCTCAACTATTGCGGCGTCGGGCCGGAACTCGTCGCCTTCACCGTCGATCGCAGCCCGCACAAGCAGGGCAGGCTCCTGCCGGGCACCCGCATCCCGGTGAAGGCGCCTGATGTCATCCTCAAGGAAAAGCCGGATTACCTGCTGATCCTGCCCTGGAATCTCAGGGGCGAAGTGATGCAGCAGATGGCGGCGCTGCGCGACTGGGGCGGGCGCTTCGTCGTCCCGATCCCGGAGGTCGAGGTGCTCGCGTGATCCTCAGCGAAACCCGCATCCCCGGCGTCTTCATCGTCGACCTCGCGCCATTCGCGGATGAACGGGGACATTTCGCACGCTGCTACTGCGCCGATGTCTTCGCCCGGCACGGGATCCGCTTTTCGCCGCTCCAGTGCAACCTGTCCTTCAATCCACACCCCGGCACGCTGCGCGGCCTGCACTACCAGGCGGAGCCGGTGCCGGACGCAAAACTCGTGCGCTGCTCGCGCGGTGCGATCTTCGATGTCGCGGTCGATCTTCGCGACGCTTCGCCGACCCGCGGCGAATGGGTCGGTGTCGAACTCGATGCGGCAAGCGGGCGGGCGCTCTTCGTGCCGGAGGGCTGCGCCCACGGCTTCCAGACGCTCAGGCCCGATAGCGAGGTCTTCTACATGATGGGCGCGCCCTATCGCGCCGATCTTTCGCGTGGCCTGCGCTGGAACGACCCTGCCTTCGGCATCGACTGGCCGAACCCGGTGCCGCGCCTCAATGCACGCGACGCGGCCTGGCCCGACCGCCGCGCCTGACCTCCCTTCCGGAACACGGATCAAGACATGATGGATATCGAGACCATGGCGGCCGATGGCGACGGCGCCGAGACCGGCGGGCATGGCCCATCGGGTTGGCTGCGGGCGCTTCTGAAGCGGCAGGCCGGTCAGCCTTTCCACCCGGGTGGCAACCTGCGCCCCGATACGATGGCGGGCCATTGGCGCAGCGACGGCTTCGATTGCTATTTCTATGTGCCGCAGCGCGCACCCGCCGGCCTTCTCTCGGTCCGCTTCGTCGCGACCTTGCCGGATGCCGACGAGCAGCACCGGGATTGGTGGCGCCTCTACTTCGATATCGGGGACGGTTTCCGCCAGGAGGACAGCGTCGCCATCCCGACCTGCGCCGGCAGGATCGAGATCGCGACGATCATCGACCTGCCGGCTCCGGCCCGCGCCTTTCGCATCGATCCCAGCGAGATGCCTTGCCGTTTCGCGCTGCATGATCTGGCGCTGTCTCCACTCGCCGTGCCGCAGCCGCGCTCGTTCGCACTGCTCGGTCAGTTGCGGGATTTGCATCGACGCGGCGTGCTCGCGCGCAAAGTGATGCGGGCGGGCGGCATGCTGATGCGCGGCGAGTGGCGGGCGCTGCGCCAACGGATCGCTTCCGGCGCATCAGGGGAAGCGGCCGCCTATGGCCTCTGGCAGCGCAAGCGAACCATGACCGATGAATTGCGCCAGCGCTTCATCGCGAAAGCTGCGGAATTCCCGATCAGGCCGCGCTTCTCGATCATCATGCCCACCTTCAATTCGCCGCCCGTCTATCTCGAGCAGGCGATCGGCTCCGTACTGGCGCAGACCTATCCGGACTGGGAGCTGCTTGTCGTCGATGACGGCTCGACCGATCCGGCGACCCACCGCGTCCTCAACGAGGTCGCTGCGCGCGATCCGCGCATCCGCCCGACTTTCCTGCCCGCGAATGGCGGCATTGCGCAGGCCAGCAATGTCGCGCTGGCCCAGGCGAGCGGAGACTACATCGCCCTGCTCGACCATGACGACATGCTGGCTCCGCACGCTCTCCACGCCTTCGCCGACGCGATCAGCAGGCATCCGCAGGCCGACTGGCTCTACTCGGACGAGGACAAGATCGACGAGGCGGGTCGCCGCTCGGCCCCGTTCTTCAAGCCGGACTGGTCGCCCGCGTATTTCCTCTCCTGCATGTATACTTGCCATCTCGGCGTCTATCGGACGAGCCTGGCACGGCGCCTCGGCGGCTTCCGCCCGGAGTTCGATTTCGCGCAGGACTACGATCTGGCCTTGCGCTTCGCGGCGGCGACGAAGCAGATCGTCCATATCCCCGACATTCTCTACCACTGGCGCATGCTGCCGCAATCGACGGCGTCGGGCGGCGAGGCCAAACCTCAGGCGGAACTCGCGGCCCGGCGAGCTCTGCAGGATTTCGTCACGACCGGCCGCCATCACGGTCGCGTCGAGCCCGGCCCGCTGCCCGGCACGCATCGCGTCCGCTTCGACATCGTCGGCGAGCCGCTCGTCTCGATCGCGATCCCAACGGCCGGATACGGCAGCGACAACGGCCGGAGCTGGTATGTGCTCGATCTCGTCAGGTCGATCCGCGCGCTGACGACATACGGCAATATCGAGATCGTCGTGGCCGAGAACGGCGACCTTGCCCCGGCGCTGGAGCAGGCGCTGCGCGAACTCGGGGCCCGATCGGTCCGCTATGAAAGCCCGGTCTTCAACCTCTCGGACAAGATCAACCGCCTGGCCGAGGCGGCGCGGGGCGATTTTCTGCTCCTGCTCAACGACGACATGCGCGTCATCTCGCGCGGCTGGATCGAGGAGATGCTCATGTGGTGCCAGCAGGACGGCATCTCCGGCGTCGGCGCAAAGCTGTTCTTTCCCGACGGACGGATCCAGCATGCCGGCGTATTGCTGCTCGGCCAGGGGCCGTCGCATCCCTACTATCTGCATCCTGCCTCGGAGATCGGACAGGTCTGCTCGGCCGTCGTTCCGCGCGACTACAGCGCGGTGACCGGCGCCTGCATGATGGTCCGGCGCGCGGATTTCCTGGCCGTCGGCGGCTTCGATCCGTCCTATCGGATCAACTACAACGATATCGACTTCTGCCTGCGGCTGAACGCGCATACCGGCGGGCATTTCGCGTACACGCCCCTGGCCTGCCTGGAGCACCACGAATCCGTCAGCCGGCCGGAGCCGGAGCGCGGCGACCTCGCTCGGTTCAACCGCCAATGGGCGGATATCGTGGGGCGCGATCCCTTCTACAATTCCAACCTGTCCCAGAGCTCCCCGCGCTTCGCGCTGACGGCCGATCCGCAATCCCTGCGGGAAAGTTACGGGTTGTGAGGCGGCCCAGGTCGAAGGGGACCAGAATCGAGCGCCCGGTGCCCGCCGTTCCATGCGGGCACCGGCGCATCGCATTCAGGCCAGCATTCTGGTGTCACCACAAACCGAGATTTCCTGGCCGGAGATCGTCTTGCCGAAAGGCGAGGCCAGGAAGACGATCTGGCGTGCGATATCGGCGGGATCGACGAAGCGCTTGATCGACACTCCGGCAAAAAGGCGGGCCGTCATCTCCTCATGCGAGACATTGAAACTGCGCGCCTTGTTGGCGATGACGCTCTGGATGCGCGGGCCTTCGACGAGTCCCGGGCAGATGGCGTTGGCGCGGATACCGAATTCGCCGAGCTCGGCCGAGAGCGCCTTGGTGAAGCCGATGACGCCCCATTTCGCCGCGGCATAGGGCGAGCGCAGCGGGAAGCCATGCTTCCCGGCCTGGCTGGACAGGTTGACGATCGAGGCATTTCCGGACTGCTTGAGATGCGCGACAGCCAGCCGCGTGCAGTTGAACTGGCCGGTCAGGTCGATCGCGACGCAGGAATCCCAGTCTTCCGGCGCGATCTCGTCGACGCGGCCGGTCGGCCCCGCGATGCCGGCGTTGTTGACGAGGCAGTCCAGCCCGCCCAACGCGGCGAGCGCTTCGTCGAACAACCGCGCGACCGCCTTTCGATCGGAAACGTCGCAAATCGAGCGGGTGATCGCCGGTTCGCTCTCGGCCAAAGCAGCGAGCGCGGCTTCGTCGACGTCGCAGACATGCACCTTCGCCCCTTCCGCCGCGAAGGCGCGCGCCGTGGCGAGGCCGATTCCGTTGGCGCCGGCGGTCACCAGCACCCGCAAACCGTCGATCTTCAAATCCATGACCTCAGACCCTTCTCATCGCGTGTCGATCGTCATTCCGGCAGCCGCGCCGTGCGCTCGATGTGATCCGCAGCGGCGCGAATGTCCTCTTCCAGCGCGGCGCGGGCTGCGGCCGGGTCATGCCGGCGCAGCGCCGCGACGAGGGCCGCATGAGCAATGACGGCGCTGCCGCCGTCGAGGCGGCGTGGCTCGTGGCGCATGTCGAGATTGAGGATCGGCCCCGCCTTGAGCCAGAGACGCCCGATCATCTCGATGAGCGACGGCATGCCCGCCGCCTCATAGAGCGCGAAATGCAGGTGGCGATTGGCAAGAACGGCCCCGGCGCTGTCAGGCGGATCGGCGCGCGCCGCGTCGCGGAAGGCGACTTCATGCCGCTGGATCGTGTCGATCTGCTCCGCGGTGATGACCTTGGCCGCCTCTTCCACGGCAAAGCCCTCGACGACCAGGCGGATGCGGGTCAGCTCGCGGAACTGGGCCAGGGTGAGAACGGGCACGCGGACCGCCCGGCCCGGGAGCACTTCGAGCGCCTTGTCGGCGGCAAGCCGGCTGACCGCTTCGCGCACCGGCATCATCGAGACGCCCAGCGCCTCTGCCGCGCGCCTGAGCGAGAGCTTCTCGCCCGGCGCAAGCCGACCGGCTATCAGCAGTTCACGCAATTCGCCGGTCACGCGCTCACCGAGCGTCTCGTGCGCGAGCGAGCCGACTTCGTCGAGAGCAGACGCATCCTGCGCCCGCCGCGCAGCGGGTTGGTCTGACCCGCCTTCATGCAGGGCGGGGGGCTGGACTCGGGCGATCATGTCTGCCAACCTAACTGTGATCACAGATCACGACAAGCGGTTCACAGAGGCCGCCACGAGATTGAAAAAGCGCCGAGGCGCGACCGTTCTGGGAGGGACGCATGACTGGGATCATCAAGGGCCTTTCACGCCGTCAGGTACTTGCGGGCACGGCCGCCGCCGCGGGCGGTCTTATCGCAAGCCCGTCCGTCATTCTTGCACAGACATCCGAGGCCATTCGCTTCGGCCATCTGACGCCGCGCACCGGCTTTCTCGGCCCGCTCGGCGAATATGCCGTGATGGCCGTCGACCTCGCGGTCGAGGAGATCAATGCGGCGGGCGGCATCAACGGGCGCAAGCTCGAAGCGCTGAAGGAGGATTCGGTCAATCCCCAGACCGCTTCCACCAAGGCCGAGCGCATGTTCGAGCGCGATCAGGTCGCCTGCATCATCGGCGAGATCTCCTCGGCCTCCTGCCTGACGATCTCGCAGGTCGCGGCCCGCAACAAGAAGCTCTTCGTCAACACCGGCGGCAATTCGGACGCGTTGCGCGGCGAAAGCTGCAACCGCTACATGTTCCATGTCGAGCATCAGAACTCGATGTATGTGAAGAGCGCCGGGCGCTCGCTGCTGGCGCAGGGGCTGGTCAAGGGCAAGAAGTGGTTCTCGCTCACGGCCGACTACGCCTTCGGGCATGATCTCAGCAAGGTCGCCAAGCGCTTCATGGAGGCCAATGGCGGCCAGTTCGCCGCCGACAAGCTCGTGCCGACCGACGCCACCGACTTCTCGGCGCTGCTGCTCGAGATCCGCGCGGCGAAGCCGGATCTCGTCATCTCCAACCTCGCCGGCAACCAGATCACCAATTTCCTCAAGCAGTATTCGGAGTTCGGCCTGACCTTCCCGGTCGCCGGCTTCGGCTTCGACACCGCCCTCGCCTGGGCGGCCGGCAAGGACAATTTCGGCGGCACCTGGCCCTGCGTCTGGCACCATCTGATCGACACGCCGTCGAGCAAGGCCTTCGTCGCCGCCTTCACCAAGAAATACGGCAAGCCGCCCGAGAACCAGGCCTGGGGGGACTATGTAGCCGTCAAGATCATGGCGCAGTCGATGAACGAGCTGAAGAGCACGGATACCGCCAAGGTCCTGGAGCATTTGGAAAAGGGCGCGAAGTTCGACGTGATGAAGCCGCGCCAGGGCTATTTCCGCGCGTCCGATCATCAGCTGATCAGCGAGATGTACACGATCACGGCGCTGCCAGCGGCCCAGGTCAAGAACCAGTGGGATCTCTTCACCTCCTCGCCGCCGGTGCCCGGCCCGAACGAGGACATGGAGGTCATCGCGACGCAGGGCGACGAGGCCGTCTGCAAAATGAGCTGAGGGCTCAGCGTCATTCTCGGGCGAAGCGAAGCGCAAACCCGAGAATCTCATGACTGGAAGGCGCCGGCTGGCGCCTCCTTCGGCCTGAGATGCTCGGGTCAAGCCCGAGCATGACGGCTTGGCACGTCATCCCATCGTGCAATCCCGGACAGAAGGTCAATCCTTGCTCACCCTCTTCATCCAGCAGGTGCTGAACGGGCTGCTCGACGGGGTCTACTACCTCCTGATCGCACTCGGCCTGTCGCTGATCTTCTCGCTCGGCGGCATCGTCAACCTGGCGCATGGCGCCTTCTATGCGATCGGCGCCTATCTCACGATCGTGCTGGCGCCGCATATCGGCTTTGGGGGCGCGATCATCGCCTCGCCGGTGCTCGTCGCGCTGATCGGCATCGTCATCGAGCGCGGCCTGTTCAGACATTTCTATCGGCGCGATCCGATCCTGTCGCTGCTGCTGACCTTCGGCCTCGCCATGGTCGCGGAGCAGATGCTGCGCATGATCTTCGGCGCGCCGCCCCTCTCCTTCTCGATCCCGACGGCGCTGCGCGGGCAGATCTTCATCGGGGACTTCATCTATTCGCGCTATCGCGCGCTGCTGCTGCTGATCGCAGCCGCCTGCGTCCTCGGCCTCTGGTTCCTGCTGCAGCGAACCGCCTTCGGCCGGGTCGTGCGTGCTGGCGTCCAGAACCCCGACATGGTCGGCGCGCTCGGCATCTCGCTGCAGCCCTACATGATGGCGGTGGCCGGCATCGGCATCGGCCTGGCCGGGCTCGCCGGCGTGCTGCTCGCGCCGATCTACTCGATCCACCCCGCAATGGGGCAGGAAATCATCACCCCGGCCTTCGTGGTGGTCGTCATCGGCGGCCTCGGTTCCTTCTGGGGCGTCGTCGTCGCCGCGCTGCTGGTCGGCCTGGTCAAGGGCATCACCATCGGGCTCGGCTACACGCAGTGGTCGACGGCCGTGATCTACCTGATGATGCTGCTCGTCCTGCTCTTCCGTCCGCGCGGCCTGTTCGGCGAGCGCATCCAGCGCTTCGAGTGAGGTCGCGATGAGCCCATCCACCCGCGACTATCTTCCGCTCGGCGCAGCCGCGATCGCTCTGATCGCGCTGCCGTCCCTGATGCATCTGATCGGGCTCGGCACCACATCGGCCACCGAGGTCGTGGTCTTCGCCATCGCCTGCATGGCGCTCAACATCCTCGTCGGCACCACCGGCCTCGTCTCGTTCGGACACGGCACCTGGTTCGGCATCGCCGCCTATGCCGCGGGGCTGATGCAGCGCAACTGGTTCCCCGGCCAGTTCGTACTTCCGATCCTGCTGGCGGTCGCCGTCGTCGCCGTGATCGCTTTTGCCTTCGGCGCGCTGATCCTGCGGCGGCGTGGCGTCTATTTCTCGCTGCTGACCCTGGCGCTGGCAGCCATGATCTACTCTGTCGCATTCCGCTGGACCGCGGTGACCGGCGGCGAGGACGGGCTGGGCGGCATCACGCGCCCGCTCTTTGCCGGCATCGACTTCGAGACCGCCCTGCCCTTCTACGCGCTGGTGGCGTCGATAGGGTTCGGCGTCGTCTGTCTGCTCTGGCGCTTCCAGCGTTCGCCGGTCGGCACGGTGCTCGTCGCCATCCGGGAGAACGAGCAACGCGCCCGCTTCCTCGGCTATCCCACCACCCGCTACAAGCTCGTCGCCTTCACGGTCTCCGCCGCGCTGACCGGGCTCGCCGGCGCGCTTCTGCTGTTCAACAACCGGATGACCTCGGCCGATCCGATCTCGGTCGCCTTCTCGGGCGAGCTGCTGGCCATGGTCGTGATCGGCGGGATGCGGTCCTTCCTCGGGCCGGCGCTGGGGGCCCTCTTCTTCGTCGTCTTCCGCGACTATCTCTCGAGCGCGAGCGAGAACTGGCTGCTCTGGTTCGGCCTGCTTTTCGTCGCCTTCATCGTCTTCTCGCCCGACGGGCTGGTCGGTGTCGGCCAGCGCCTGCTCAAGCCGTTCCGGAAGCAGCCGGCGGAGGATGCGGCGATGTCCGCCCGCAAGGCGGGCGCCGTCGAACTGCCGGCCTTCATGAAGCCGGACGACGCCGGCGACGGCACGATCCTGACCGCGGGCGGGCTCGCCAAGAGCTTCGGCGGCATCAAGGCGGTCGAGGATGTCAGCTTCGCGATGCGCGACCGGAAGCTGCATGCGCTGATCGGCCCGAACGGCGCCGGCAAGACCACGGCCTTCAACCTGATTTCCGGCATGTTCACGCCCGATCGCGGCACCGTGCGCCTGCGCGAGCACGACATCGCGGGCCTCGACCCCGATGCGATCACGCGCGCCGGCATCGGCCGCGCCTTCCAGATCACCAATCTCTTCCCCGCCCTCTCGGTCGCCGAGAACGTGCGGCTCGCGGTGCAGGCACGGGCGCCGGAGCGCTTCGGCTTCTGGCGCCCGGCGACGGGGCTGGAGAAGGTCAACGACGAAACGCGGCAGGTCGTCGCGACGATGGGCCTGTCGGGCATCGAGCGCGCGGAGGCCGGGTCACTGAGCTATGGCGGCCAGCGCCTGCTCGACATGTCGCTGGCGCTGGCGACCAGCCCGCGTGTCCTCCTGCTCGACGAGCCGCTCGCAGGGCTGGCCGCAGCGGAGCGCGAGCGCGTCGGCAACCTGATCAAGTCGATCTCGACCGACCTGCCGGTCCTGCTGGTCGAGCACGATATCGACCGCGTCTTCGCCATCGCCGACCATGTCACGGTGATGAACGAGGGCAGCGTGCTCGTCGACGGCACGGTCGAGGATGCACGCTCCTCTGCCCGGGTGCAGGAGATCTATATCGGCTCGGGCGCGCACGCGCTCGCGGCGAAGCCGCGCGAAAGCGCGGCGGGCGAAGGCGTGCTGCTCGGCCTGAAGGATGTCGACACGTTCTATGGCAAGAGCCACATCCTGCGCGACGTTTCGTTCGACGTGCATGACAATGAGATCGTGGCGCTGCTCGGCCGCAACGGTGCCGGCAAGTCGACCCTGCTGAAGACCGTCACCGGCATCGCGCCACCGGCGCAAGGCAGCATTCGCCTCGCCGGCGCGGAGATCGCGCGCCAGGCGCCGGCGGTGATCGCCCGGGCCGGCGTCGCCTATGTGCCGCAGGGGCGTGGCCTGTTCGCCGGCATGAGCGTCAAGGACAACATGGAGCTCGGGCGGCTGCGGCGGCTCACCGGCAACGGCACGCATTGGGACGACGAGAAGATCTTCTCCTTCTTCCCGCGCATCCGCGAACGCTGGAATTCGCCGGCCGACTATCTCTCCGGCGGCGAGCAGCAAATGGTGGCGGTGGCCCGTGCGCTTTCCGGCGATACCCGCGTGCTGCTGCTGGACGAGCCTTTCGAGGGGCTGGCGCCGGCCGTGGTCGAGGAGCTGTTCGAGGCCTTCGACAAGCTCCGCCGGGAGATCGCGATCGTGATCGTCGATCATCATCTCGATCTGGCGCTCGCTCTTTCGGACCGGACGGTTGTCCTGGAGCGCGGGCAGGTCACGCATGTCGGCCCGTCGCGGGCTCTCAGCCAGGACCTGGCCCTGCGCCGGCAGGTGCTGTGGCTATGAACACGCTGTGGTCCCCGCATGTCTGAGCAAGGATGTTTTCCGATGACCAAGATCGCCATCGTCGGCTCCGGCCTCATCGGCCGTGCCTGGGCGACCGTCTTCGCCAGCCACGGCTTCGACGTGGCGCTGCATGACGTCGTCGCCGGAGCCGCCGACGCCGCGCGGAGCCATATCGCGACCAATCTCGACGAACTCGCCGGGCACGGACTGGTCGAGGATCCGAAGGGGTCGCTCGCCCGCATCCGGGTCGCGTCCGGTCTCGCCGACGCCCTGTCGGACGCCGGCTTCGTCCAGGAGAACGGGCCGGAGACCGTTGCGGCGAAGCGTGCGCTCTTCGCCGAAATGGATGCGCTCGCCGCTCCCGACGCCATTCTGTCCTCATCGACCTCCTTCATCATGGCCTCGGTCTTCAGCGAGGGGCTGAAGGGCCGCGCCCGCTGCCTCGTCGGCCATCCGGTGAACCCGCCGCATCTGGTGCCGATCGTCGAGATCGCGCCGGCCCCCTGGACCGATCCGGCCGTCGTCGAGCGCGCCAAGGCGATCTACGAAAAGGCGGGCCAGGTGCCGATCACCCTGCGCAAGGAGAAGGCCGGCTTCGTCCTCAACCGCCTGCAGGCGGTGCTGCTGGCCGAAGCGTTCCGCCTCGTCGGCGAAGGCGTCGCAAGCGCTGAGGACGTCGACAAGACGATCCGCGACGGGCTCGGCCTGCGCTGGGCGTTCATGGGGCCCTTCGAGACAATCGAACTCAATGCGCCCGGCGGTATTCCCGACTACTGTTCGCGTTATGCCGCTTCGCTCGACCGCATGGTCAAATCCTCGGAAGGGCTGGGCAATCCGTTCGAGGAGGAGACCGTCGCCGCGGTGATGCGGGAATGGCGCGGCACGCAATCGGCCGAGCGTGTCAAACGCCTGAGCGACTGGCGCGACGCACGCCTCGCCGCCCTGCGAGCCCATAAGCGGGCGGCTGCGCGTAAACCCGATTGAAATCGCCAACGGTGCGAGAAGGAAGAGTAACCGAACCATGGCCAAGACTCGCAAAGTCATGATCACCTGCGCGGTGACCGGCGCGATCCACACTCCGTCGATGTCCCCTCACCTGCCGGTGACGCCGGACGAGATCATCGATGCGGCGGTGGGGGCGGCCGAGGCCGGCGCGGCGCTGGTCCATGTCCACGCGCGCAATCCGCAGACCGGCCAGCCGGACCAGTCTCCGGAAGCCTTCGAGCCCTTCCTGAAAGTGATCAAGCAGCGCTGCGACGCCGTCATCAACATCACCACGGGCGGCGCGCCGACCATGGGCGTCGAAGAGCGTCTCCAGCCCTGCGCCCATTTCAAGCCGGAGGTCGCCTCGCTGAACATGGGTTCGATGAATTTCGGCCTCTACCCGATGCTCGGCCGGTTCAAGGACTTCAAACATGACTGGGAGCGGCCCTATCTCGAAGGTTCGAAAGACCGGATCTTCAAGAACACCTTCCAGGACATCGAGAACATCCTGACGACCTGCGCCGAGAACGGCACCCGCTTCGAGATCGAATGCTACGATATCGGGCATCTCTACACGCTGGCGCATTTCGCCGATCGCGGCCTGGTGAAGCCGCCCTTCTTCGTGCAGTCGGTGTTCGGCATCCTGGGCGGCATCGGCCCCCATCCGGAAGATGTCGCGCATATGAAGCGCACGGCCGACCGGCTCTTCGGCGACGACTATCACTGGTCGGTGCTGGGCGCCGGGCGCCACCAGCTCGCCATCGCCGCGATGGCGGTGTCGATGGGCGGCAATCTGCGCGTCGGGCTGGAGGATTCGCTCTGGCTCGGCCCTGGCCAGCTAGCTCGATCGAACGCCGATCAGGTTCGCGCCGCCCGGCAGATCGTCGAGGGACTCGGGCTGGAAATCGCAACCCCGGCCGAGGCCCGTCAGGCCCTGCAGCTCAAGGGCGCGGATAAAGTGGCCTTCTAGAGCATCGGCCCGAAAAGTGGCACGCGGTTCTCGGAAAAAGCCGATGCAAAATCAAATAACTAGAGCATCGGGCTGAATATGATATTCAGTCCGATGCTCTAGAACTGTTCCGCGATTGCCTCAATGGCGGAACAGCTCCATGTCTTTGATTTGACGCTTTTTGCAAACCGGGACTCGCTTCGCTTGAAGACGCTGGTGTATCGGACTGATTATCGCTTTCAGCCCGATACCCGGGTTTCGCGATTCCGCATCGGCGTCTCCTGAAAGCCGCGTTCCAGTTTCGGGCCGGCGGTCCGCGGCGGGCTGATTTCGCTCGGGAGCACCCGTCATCCCGCTGCTTGCACGCGCAATCGTGAGTGGAACGGCGGCGCGCCGCTTCCCGACCGGTCAGCTTTCCGCACATGAAAAAGCCCGCCGCTCCATCGCGGCAGGCTTCTCTTTGAGTCCGTTTCGGGCCGTGCCGCTCAGTACTTGCGGACCACCGGCTGGACCGGGATCGTCTCCGCCGGGTTGTCCCAGCGATAGGTCAGCGCCGCCGACACGATGTGGACCTGCGGCTTGGCCTCCGCCGCATAGAGAACCGGCGCCGCGGGGCTGAACTGCGGATGCGTGGGGCCGTAGTTCACACGGGCCTTGTTGACGTGGATATAGGTGTAACCGAGGTCGAGATTGACCTTTTCCGAGAACTTGTAGCTCAGACCAGCCGAAAGCCAGAGGCGGTCGTTGTCGGAGATGTAGATCGTGCGGTTGGTGTCGTTGACCGCCGAGAGCTCGTAGCCGACGCCGGCGCGCAGCGTCAGGTCGCGGTTGTACTTGTATTCGAGACCTGCGGCGAAATACCACGAGTCGTCATAGACGAAGTTCAGGCTGGTGACCGGCAGGCCATTGAGCTGGCTGACGATCGGAATGCGCCGGAAGCGGCTCCAGTTCGTCCATTCGACGCCGAGATGGGCCTGCCACTGATCATTGATCTGCTGCGAGACACCGAAGACGACCGAATCGGGCAGATTCAGATTGGCCTTGATCGGGATCACGGCGCCGGGGAGCCAGAACTTGCCTTCGAGCGTCTGCCGGATCGAGGAGCGATAGGCGATGCCGATATTGGTGCCCTGCCAGGGGGTGAGGTTCACACCGAAGCGATAGCCGAAATCGATAGTGTCGCCGTCGAGGATCGCATTGCCGGCGGCAGCGGTGAGGCCGGTCGCCTGCTTCAGATTGGCCTTGAAGTACTGGACCTGGAGCGCCGCACCGATCGAGAGCCAGTCGTTCACCTTGTAACCGATGGTCGGCGAAACGTTGATCGAGCGGACCTTCGCCGAGCGGCCATAGGTCTGGGCGGCGTTGAAGGTATTGTCGGCCTTCGAGCGCAAGCCGAACGGCGCGCCGGTCGTCATACCGATCCAGAGCCGGTCATTGAGCTGCCAGGCCGAATAGGAGGCCGGGATGAAGGCGCCGTCGCCGCCAAGCTGGCCGGTGCCGAGCGGGCTGCCGCCCAGCGCGGTATTCGGAACGGTGACGCCCGGAGCGACGACCACGCGCGTTCCTGTCGTCGGCGTATATTCGCCCTGCGGCAGCAGATAGGTGAAGTTCCACTGGCTGTTGCGGCCGGGGAACATGGTGATGGTCGCCGGGTTCCAGGCCATCGAACCCATGCCGATGCCACCCGAAGCGGCGCCGGCATAGGCCATGCCGAGACCCTCGGCGCTCTGGCCGCTGCGGATGGCGAAGGAGCTCGCCGAGGCCGCTCCAGCCGCGAGCAGGGCGGCGAGCGAGACGGTGGCGGCTGCGGCGGTACGAACAAGGCCATTCATCGAATCCATCCCGGTTCTAGGTTCTTCGAGGTCAGACACCCCGCTTGATTCGAAGCATGACGCGAGCCGTTTCCCGCCGCAATCCTGCTCGGCGCGCCTTGAAATCGCCGCAGCGGCTCCCCAATTCGCCTCAGAAACTCGGAAAATTGCCCAAAAGCGACCATTTTCGAGCATGCGCCGACGAGATTGTTCAGAAAGATATCGTTTATATAAGAACTATTGCCGGTTTTGAGCCCTTTCGAACCTGCCGGCCTTCCCCGATTTGGTTTGCCGGAGCCGTCGCTTTGGAAAGCGGCGTTGCATTCGGGCAACAATCCGACGGCCCGCGCTTTGCGGATGCCCCATGCGCGATGACGGGCTTGTGTTTCCCGCCGGCATCCGATCAGAATCCCGTCACCCATTTAGATCGTTTGAAAACGGGGGAAACACCTTGAAACTGCTCCGCTACGGCGCGTCCGGCCAGGAGAAGCCGGCCCTTCTCGATGCCAAGGGCGGGTTGCGCGACCTGTCCGGCGTCATTCCAGACCTTGCCGGCAAGGCGCTGACTTCGGCCTCGCTCGCCAAGATCAAGGCGCTCTCGCCGGAATCGCTGCCTCTGGTCTCCGGTTCGCCCCGCATCGGCGCCTGCGTCGCCGACGTCCGCAACTTCATCGCCGTCGGCCTGAACTTCGCCGACCATGCGGCGGAGACCGGCGCCGAGATCCCGAAGGAGCCGATCCTGTTCAACAAGGCCCCGAACTGCATCGTGGGCCCGAATGACGACGTGATCATCCCCAAGGGTTCGCAGAAGACCGACTGGGAGGTCGAGCTCGCGATCGTGATCGGCGACGGCGGCTCCTATATCGAGGAGAAGGATGCGATGGCGGCGATCGCCGGCTTCTGCGTCTGCAACGACGTCTCCGAGCGCGCCTTCCAGCAGGAGCGCGGCGGCCAGTGGGCCAAGGGCAAGGGCTGCCCGACCTTCGGCCCGCTCGGTCCCTGGCTCGTCACCACCGACGAGATCAAGGACATCCAGAATCTCGGCATGTGGCTCGAGGTCGATGGCGAGCGCGTGCAGAACGGCTCGACCAAGACGATGATCTTCGGCGCCGCCTATCTGGTCCATTACATCAGCCAGTTCATGCGCCTCGATCCGGGCGACGTCATCACCACCGGCACGCCGCCCGGCGTCGGCCTCGGCTTCAAGCCGCCGCGCTTCCTGAAGGGCGGCGAGGTCGTCACCCTCGGCATCGAGGGCCTCGGCGAGCAGAAACAGAATTTCGTGCCCTACAAGGGCTGATCCGGAAGGGGCGCTTCGGCGCCCCTTTTCTTATCGGCCGAATACGATCGGCCTTTAGAGCTGCTTGGTTTCAATGGAACCAGGCGTCATTCCCGGCAAGTCGCGAAGCGGCGCAGACCCGGAAGGGCGGCTTGATTCAGGGCCAAATCAGCAGGCTCCAAGCATCCGGCTGCCGGCTCTCGACGAAACAGGAAAAAAAGCACTGCCGAAGCTGCTTGACCTGGCTTCGGCAGTGCAAGCCGATACACGCCTGTGGCCTTGAAGCCCTCTGGCGTTTTCCCACTCTGGCCTCCCCGCCAAATTTCGGCATCCCCCAAATGGGAGGTTCCTACGGCTGCGCGAAAGCGCCGGCAGGGACAACGCGCCGCCGCCCAGCCTCAGCGGGGCCCGGCGGCGCTCTTCAGCAGCCCCACCAGATCGGCCTGCCGGCGCGTGCCGGTCTTGGCGAGAATGCGTTTCAGGGTCGTGCGCGCCGTGGCCTCGGTCACGCCGAGACGCAACGCCGCATCGCGCGGCGGGTGGCCGCCGGCGATGACCGCGGCCAGCCGTGCCTCGGCCGGGGTCAGGTCGAACAGGCCGGCGATCAGGCCGGCATCCGGCCCCGCGCCCGCCGTGATCGGCGTGGCGACGATGATGGCACCGGCAAAGGAGAAGATATCGCGAGCCCGGCCACGCACCGGCGCGACATGCACGACCATGGGGCTGGCGCCGCGCCAGGCCGGGATCGGGACGGAGCGGACGGGCTGAGGCAGGTCAGCCCGCGAGAATCCGGCGATCACATTGGCCAGCATGTCGTCGGCCGGCGCATAGGCCAAAGCGAGGCGTGCTGCGCGATCGAGGAAGACACCGGGCATCAGGTCCTGGAACAGGGCGTTGGCGTCGAGCACATGGCCGCGCAGGCCGAGAACCGCGGCCGGCAGCCCCATCAGTTCGAGCGCCTGAGATGCGGCCCGCGCGCGCTCCATCGCCAGGCGGCGCCCGAGCAACCCGGCGCGGGCGAAATGCGGCCGCAGGCGATCGAGAGCAGCGATGGCCTGCCCATCCACGGTTCCTTCCGCAAATGAACGCTCGCAATGGACGATCGTGGTGTCGCCGGTCGGTGCGGTCATCACCGTCGCGACGCCCGAACCATATCCGGCCGGGATGAGGATATCCTGATAGACCGGCTCCCGCGCGATCTCGTCACGGCTGAAGACATCGTCGTCTGTGATGAAGCCGAGCCGGCCATGCGCGAGCAGGCGCTGCGCCCGCTCGTTGACCGCGAACGGGATCCGGCGCAGCACCTCCTCGTAGCCCTCGGTGAATTCGGGCGAAGAGCCGACCAGCCGCGCTTCGTCGTGCAGCACGGTTCCGAGCAAAGCCTCGCGGCAACTGGCGATGCGGGCCGTGTCGCGGAGCACGGCAGGCCAGGCCTCGGGGACGATCGCGGCCTCGTAGATGCCGTCGATCAACGCGTTCTCGAACTCGCTGCCCGTCACGTCGCTCTCTCTCGCAGAACAACCAACCTATCCCGCACGACGCGAAAATGTCTCGTCAAAAGACAGGCCCTGATTGATGCCGCAACGCGTTCGCGGCCGGAAGGTTCAGCCTTCCGGCAGGCCAAGCATGAGGCGGATGTTCTGCACGGCGGCGCCGGACGCTCCCTTGCCGAGATTGTCGAGCCGCGCGACCAGAACCGCCTGGCCGAGATCGTCCTGCCCGAACACGGTGAGCTCCAGCTTGTTGGTGTCGTTCAGCGCCTCCGGCTCGATCTTGCCGTTCCGGCCGTCCTGCGGAAGCACGCTGACATAGGTCGAGCCGGCATAGCGCTCGGCCAGCGCGTGATGGAGATCGGCGACGCTCGGGCGCCCCGGCAGCGTGTCGAGATGCAGCGGCACCGATACCAGCATGCCCTGCCGGAAATTGCCGACGGAGGGTACGAAGATCGGCCGCCGGGTCAGCCGGGCATAGGCCTGCAATTCGGGCAGGTGCTTGTGACGCAGCCCAAGGCCGTAAAGCTCGAAGGCCGGCGCGACGCCGGTCTCGAAATCCTCGATCATCGACTTGCCGCCGCCGGAATAGCCGGAGACGGCATTGACCGTGACGGGGTGGTCCTGCGCCATCAGCCCGGCATCGACGAGCGGCCGCAGCAGCGCGATCGCGCCCGTCGGATAGCAACCAGGATTGGCGACACGGTTCGCGCCGGCGATCTTCTCGGCATGGCCGGGCTCCAGCTCGGCAAAGCCATAGACCCAGCCCGGCGCGACGCGATGGGCGGTCGCGGCATCGACGATCTTGGGCGCGTCAGAGCCGAGCTGATCGGCCAGCGCGACCGATTCCTTGGCGGCCTCGTCGGGCAGGCAGAGCACGACGAGATCGACGATCGCCATCATGTCCTTACGGGCAGCTGGGTCCTTGCGCTTGTCGGGGTCGATGCTCTTGACCGCGACCTCCGGCACCGCCGCCAGGCGCTCGCGGATGCCGAGGCCGGTCGTGCCGGCTTCGCCGTCGATGAAGATGGTTTTCAGGTTCTGGCTCATCGGGACCCCCGGTGGCTGGGCAGGCGAGTTGGCTAAAGGCATAAAAAAACCGCGCTCGATGGCGCGGTCGCGGGCGTTCGGACGTCAGCCGAGCGTCATCGCGGGCGCGCCGGGGCGGCCTGGACAGGGCGACGTCGGATGAAGCTCGTCATCATGACCCGTATATGTTCGCAAGGCGAGCGGCTGTCAATCTCGCGCAACCGCATCCGCTGCCGGAAGCCTGGCCGCCGGCTCGTAACGCCCCTCCAGCCGGTTGGCATGCCGGTGCAGCAGACGCCAGCCGCCGCCCTCGAAGCGGAAGACATGGGTGACGCGATTGGTCCAGCGCGTCGGTGCGGCGCCCGGCGCCATCGCGACCTCGAAGGTCTCGATATCGGTGACCAGCGTGATGGGATCGCCGACAACGGTGGTGACGTTCTCGTGCGAAACGGTGCCGCCTTTGAACTGCTCGGCCGCCCAGTCCCAACGCCGGGAGACCGCTTCCCAGCCCTTCTCATAGCCGCCCCAGCCATAGAAGCTCGTCGCTTCCTCGCTATGCGAATAGAGCGCCTTGATCGCCCGCACATCGCCCTGGGCGACATCGGCCAGGGCGCGGCGCAGCGCAGCCAGCGCGGCGGGGAAGCTTTCGGCGGAGGCTGCCGTCATCGCAGGCCCTTTCTGTCGGCCACCAGACCAGAAACGGAATCAAACAAAAGACTTCGGAAGGAAACTTCGCAAGTTGATTCCGCTCCCTCACAGATCGATTCAACGTCCCCGCTTTAACGCCAGCCCCTGGATGTGATGCTGGACGATGGTCGAGGCGGCGATTGCCGTGATGTCGGCATGGTCGTAGGGCGGCGAGACCTCGACCACGTCCATGCCGCGGATATCGAGATCACGCAGAGCCCAGAGAAGGCGCAGCGCCTGATCGGCGGTGAAGCCGCCCGAAACCGGGGTGCCGGTGCCCGGCGCGAAGGCGGGATCGAGCACATCGATGTCGAAGGTGAGATAGGCGGCGCCCTCCCCGACCCGCTCGCGGATGCGCCTTGCCGTGCCGGCGACGCCGAGCTCCTGCACCTCATAGGCGTCGATGATGGCGATGCCGCAGTCGCGCGGCGCCACCGTGCGGATGCCGACCTGGATCGAACGCTCGACATCGATCAGGCCTTCTCGCACCGCTTCCAGCACGAAGCTGCCATGGCCGATGCCGCCCGGACCGTCGTCCCAGGTATCCTGATGAGCGTCGAACTGAATCAGCGCCAGCTTGCCGTGGCGGGCGACATGGGCGCGCAGCAGCGGGAGGGTCACGAAATGATCGCCACCGAGCGTGACGAGATGGGCGCCGGCGGCAAGGATGCCGGCAGCTTCGACTTGAATCGCGCGGGCGCAGCCCTGGAGATCGCCGCGCGGCAGGGCGCAGTCGCCATAGTCGACGGCTGAAAGCCGGGCGAAGGGGTCAATGCCCGATGGATATTGCGGGTCGCCGTCGAAGATCGCGCTGGCGCGGCGGATCGCCTGAGGGCCGAAGCGCGTACCCGGCCGGTTGGTGACCGAGAGATCGAAGGGCACGCCCCAGATCACCAGATCGGCGCCCGCGACGTCCTTGCCGTAGCGGCGACGCATGAAGGAGAGCGCGCCGGCATAGGTCGGATCGGCTGCGCCGCCGCGCCTGTCGCCGGTGAAGGCATGGTCGATCGGCGGCTTGTCGGAGGCTTCGGTCATCAGCGTCTCGGGTCGTCAGCGGCGCGCGGTAAACCAGACATAGAGGCACCAGGGCAGGATCAGCGCGAACGCGGTCAGTACCAGCCGCAGCATCGTCCAGGCATTGGGATTGTTGAGCGCGCGGCCGTCGAGCTCCGGAACGCCATGGATGAAGCCTAGCGCAATGGCCGGCGCGAGGAAGATCACCAGCGCCCGGCCGATGCGCCGCCCGCGCGGCAGCTCCTCCCGCGCCAGCATCAGCAGGGCCGGTACCGCGATCATGCCGAAAGCGATCAGGACGAGAAGGACGCGCATGGGGTTCCGAGCGAGGTGTCGACTGAAACGACTATATGTCCTGTCTCAACCGCGCCGTCATCCCGGGCGACCGAAGGGAGACCCGGGATCCATGCCGGAGCGCTTCCGGCGCAGGTTCAGGCATGGATCCCGGATCGGCGCCGCTTCGCGGCTTGTCCGGGATGACGGCGCGGTTGGAGGGAGAGGAGTGGAAGTTACCGCCCGCCGCTGACCTTCAGGATGATGCCGGTCGTGTAGCTCGATGCTTCCGAGAGCAGGAACAGCACAGCCTCGGCGATCTCGTCGGCGGTCGCGGCGCGCTTCAGCGGGATCAGCGGCGCGATCCGCGCGACGCGGCCGGCCTCGCCGGTCGAGAGCGCGTGGATCTCGGTCTCGGTGATGCCGGGTGCCACCGCGTTCACGCGGATGCCGTGCCCGGCCAGTTCCTTGGCGAGGCCGATGGTGAGGGAATCGACCGCGCCCTTCGAGGCCGCGTACCAGACATATTCGCCGGGCGAGCCCAGCTCCGCCGCCACGGAGGAGATGTTGACGATCGCCCTGCCCTCCACCCCCGGGTTGGCGATGAGCGCGCGCGCTGCCTCGCGGGCGACGAGGATCGCGCCGGTGACGTTGACGTCGATGCAATCGCGGATGATCGCGGCGTCGGTCTCGACGAGCAGCCCCGACCTGCCGGTGATGCCGGCATTGTTGACGACATGCGTCAGCGGCCCCAGCGCCGTCCTCGCCTCCGCGAAGACGCGGATGATGTCGGCTTCATCAACCATGTCGCCCTGAAGCGCCACGGCCTTGGCGCCCTTCCCCTCGCAGGCCGCGACGACTTCGGCCGCCGCCTTGGCGTTGCTCTGGTAGTTCACCGCGACATCGTAGCCGCGCCCGGCCGCCATGATGCAGGTCGCGGCACCGATACCGCGGCTGCCGCCGGTGACGAGAAGAACAGGGCGGGTCATGGCGGGCTCCTTCGGCAGAATGCAGTCCTCATCCAGAGGAGCCGCGCCAGCGGCGTCTCGGAAGATGCTCCAGAAGGTTCCGGAGTTTCCCGAAATGTCCTTCGAGACGCAGCCTTCGGCTACTCCTCGGGATGAGGGCTGAGACAGACAGAAAGGCAATAGAAACGAAAAGGGCGGCTCTTGCGAGCCGCCCTTCCGCATACCGGCAATCCCGGAAACGATCAGCGCTTCGAGAACTGGAAGCTGCGGCGGGCCTTGGCCTTGCCGAACTTCTTACGCTCGACGACACGCGAGTCGCGGGTCAGGAAGCCTTCCTTCTTGAGCGGGCCGCGCAGCTCGGGCTCGTAATGCGTCAGAGCCTTGGAGATGCCGTGGCGCACCGCGCCGGCCTGGCCGGAGAGACCGCCGCCCTTGACCGAGACGACGACGTCATACTGCGTCATGCGGTCGACGAGCTGGAGCGGCTGCGCCAGCACGAGGCGCAGCACCGGGCGCGCGAAATAGATCTCCTGGTCGCGGCCGTTGACGGTGACCTTGCCGGAACCCGGCTTGATCCAGACGCGGGCGATGGCGTTCTTGCGCTTGCCGGTGGCATAGGCGCGGCCCTGGGCGTCGACCTTCTTGACGTGGACCGGAGCTTCCGGCTGAGCGGGCTTGGCGACGTCGCCAAGCTGGGAGAGAGACTGCAGAACTTCAGCCACGGTCAGACCCTCTTGTTCTTGCTGTTGAGCGCGGCGACGTCGAGCGCCTCCGGCGACTGGGCAGCGTGCGGATGCTCCGCGCCCTTGTAGACGCGCAGGTTGCCGAGGATCTGGCGGAAGAGCGGGCCGCGCGGCAGCATGCGCTCGACAGCCTTCTCGACGACGCGCTCAGGGAAGCGGCCTTCCAGGATGAACTTGGCCGAACGCTCCTTGATGCCACCCGGGAAACCCGTGTGGTGGTAGTAGTTCTTCTGCTCGCGCTTGCGGCCGGTCAGGGAGACCTTCTCGGCGTTGATCACGATGACATTGTCGCCGCAGTCGACATGGGGGGTGTAGGCGGCCTTGTGCTTGCCGCGCAGACGCATCGCCACAACGGAGGCGAGACGGCCGACGACGAGCCCGGAGGCGTCGATCACAACCCACTTCTTTTCGACATCGGCGGGCTTGAGCGAGACGGTGGTCTTCATCGCGGTACCCTTCGGTTGCGTAAAAAAGGACAAGCCGCCGGAGAGCCCGGCGGCGGTGTGGCGTCGGGATAGGGGCAAGGACGCCGGCTGTCAAGCATCAAGATCGGCGCTCGAAAGCCAAAAATGTCGATTTTTCAATCGCCTGAGAAAAACGGTATCAGGATACCGCATCTTTCCTGCCGTCATGCTCGGGCTTGACCCGAGCATCTCTGGAAGGAGGGACGCCCTATCCTGCACGAGATTCTCGGGTCAAGCCCGAGAATGACGCCGATTGGTCCGCTCTCAGCGCTCGGCCGGGATCGAATAGGTCCCGGTCGCGTGGCAGACCATCTCCGCCTCGCCCTGCGAATAGAGGCAGACCTCGCCGACCGCGAGCCGCTTGCCGAGCTTGAGCAGCCTGGACTCGCCGATCAGCGCCGCCTGGCCGGGCTTGCGCAGGAAGTTGAAATTGAGGCTCGTCGTCACCGCGAGGCCGACCGGGCCGATCTGGGCCAGGATCGCCGCATAGAGCGCGAGATCGGCCAGCGCCATCATGGTCGGGCCGGAGATCGTGCCGCCGGGACGCAGATGCTTCTCGTGATAGTCGCAGCGCATCCGGGCCGTCATCGGCCCGACCTCCTCGATGAAATAGGTGCGCCCGCCATGGTGGAGCTGGGGGAAGACCTGATCGAGATAGGCATCGATCTCGGAGGCGCTCATGCGAGTCGTCATGCGGAAAACCGAAGGCTGAGGCGGGACTTCTCCCCTTGCAGCATGGCCGGCTGGCCCCGACAATAGGCGGAATTGCGGAAGGGGAGCACGATGAACGCCCATCACAAGCCGGAGGCCGCGCCCGTGCTGCTGCGCGAGGATGCGCAGGGCGTCGCGACGCTGACGCTGAACCGTCCGCAGACGCGCAACCCGCTGAGCGAGGCGATGCTGGCGGCGCTGAGCCAGACCTTCACCGCCATCGCTGCCGATCGCGCGATCAAGGTCGTCATCCTGACCGCTGCAGGGCCGGTGTTCAGCGCGGGGCACGACCTCAAGGAGATGACCGCCCGTCGCGCCGATGCCGACCGGGGCCGCGACTATTTCACGGATATCCTCGGGCGCTGCTCGACCATGATGCAGCAGATCACCGCCCTGCCCCAGCCGGTGATCGCGGCGATCGAGGGCACGGCGACGGCCGCCGGTTGCCAGCTCGTCGCGAGCTGCGACCTCGCGATCGCGGGCGGGGCCGCGCGGTTCTGTACGCCGGGCGTCCATATCGGGCTGTTCTGCTCGACGCCGATGGTGGCGCTCTCGCGCAATCTCTCGGCCAAGCACGCGCTGGAGATGCTGCTGCTCGGCGAGATGGTGCCGGCCGATGAAGCGGCCCGGATAGGTCTCGTCAATCGTGTCGTGCCCGCCGGCGATGCATTGGCGGAGGCACGACGGCTCGCCGCGATCATCGCCTCGAAATCGCCGGCGACGATCAAGATCGGCAAGCGCGCCTTCTACGAGCAGCGCGAAATGGGGCTGAAGGCGGCCTATGACCATGCCTCGGCCGTGATGGTCGAGAACATGCTCGCGCGCGACGCCGAGGAGGGCATCGGCGCCTTCGTGGAAAAGCGCGCGCCGGTGTGGGGAGAAACATAACCACCTCCGTGTCATCCCGGGCGACCGGAGGGAGACCCGGGATCCATGCCGGAACCTTTGCCGGAAGCGCTCCGGAATGGATCCCGGATCTCCGCTTCGCTGCGTCCGGGATGACGGCGCGGCTGCCGCATCCTATATCGGTCCTGCGCTTTCCCTGCCGCCGAGCCCAGCCTCATGACCCACGACGCCTATCCCGACAGCCTGATCCGCGACATCCTGAAATCCGTGAAGCGGATCGCGCTGGTCGGCGCCTCCGCCAACGAGGCACGGCCGAGCTGGATCGTGACCAAGTACCTCATCGACCGCGGCTATGACGTCATCCCGGTCAATCCCGGCCTCGCCGGCCAGACGATCCTCGGCAAGACGGTCTATGCCGCGCTCAGGGACATCCCCGGCCCGGTCGACATGGTCGAGATCTTCCGCAACTCGGAAGCGGCCGGCCCGATCACCGACGAGGCGCTGGCGCTCGACCCGCTGCCCAAGGTGATCTGGATGCAGTTGTCGGTGCGCAATGACGCGGCCGCGGCGCGGGCCGAGGCGAAGGGCGTCACCGTCATCATGAACCGCTGCCCGAAGATCGAATACGGCCGGCTGTCGGGCGAGATCGGCTGGCAGGGCATCAATTCGCGCATCCTCTCGGCCAAGAGGCCGGTGCTCGCCGGCAAGGGCTTCCAGAAGCTGACGATCAACCGGCCGGGGACGTAAAGCCCGCTTCAAATTCCTTCAGCCCTCATCCTGAGGAGCGCCGCAGGCGCGTCTCGAAGGATGTTTCAGGGGGGCCGGAAGTATCTGGAGCGTCCTTCGAGACGCCGCTTCGCGGCTCCTCAGGACGAGGGCTCGGTTCTTTAGAATGAGCGCCGCCTCCCGAATTGACGCCTCGCCAACCGTTCGTTAAATCGAACGATCCGTTTTCGACGTCAGATTGTCAGGGAGCAGCCATGACCGACCGCGCACCGGGTTTCAGCACACTCGCCATCCATGCCGGAGCGGCCCCCGACGCGGCGACGGGCGCACGCGCCACGCCGATCTACCAGACAACCTCCTTCGTCTTCGACGACGTCGACCACGCCGCCTCGCTGTTCGGTCTGCAGGCCTTCGGCAACATCTATACGCGCATCGGCAATCCAACCAATGCGGTGCTGGAAGAGCGCGTCGCGGCGCTCGAAGGCGGCACGGCGGCGCTCGCCGTCGCCTCCGGCCATGCGGCCGAGTTCCTCTGCTTCCACGCCCTGCTGCAGCCGGGCGACGAGTTCGTCGCGGCGCGCAAGCTCTATGGCGGCTCGATCAACCAGTTCAACCATTCCTACAAGAGCTTCGGCTGGAACGTGATCTGGGCCGATCCGGACGATGTCGAGGGCTTCGCCGCCGCCGTGACGCCGAAGACCAAGGCGATCTTCATCGAGTCCATCGCCAATCCGGGCGGCGTCATCGTCGACATCGCGGCGATCAGCGCCATCGCGAAAAAGCACAACATCCCGCTCATCGTCGACAACACGATGGCCTCGCCCTATCTGCTGCGCCCGTTCGAGCACGGCGCCGACATCGTCGTGCATTCGGCAACGAAGTTCCTGGGCGGCCATGGCAACTCGATCGGCGGCCTGATCGTCGACGGCGGCTCGTTCAACTGGGTCGGCGACGACCGCTATCCGATGCTCTCCAAGCCACGGCCGGAATATAACGGCATGGTGCTGGGCGAGACCTTCGGCAATTTCGCCTTCGCGATCGCGACGCGCGTGCTCGGCTTGCGCGATCTCGGCCCGGCGCTCTCGCCCTTCAATGCCTTCATGCTGCTGACCGGCATCGAGACGTTGCCCCTGCGCATGCAGAGGCATTGCGACTCGACGCAGAAGGTCGCCGAGCATCTCGCCAAGCATCCGGCGGTCGAGTGGGTCAGCTATCCCGGCCTGCCCGGCGACAAGTATCAGGAGCTTGCCAGGCGCTATACGCCGAAGGGCGCCGGCGCGGTCTTCACCTTCGGGCTCAAGGGCGGCTACGACGCTGGCGTCAAGCTGGTCTCGAACCTCAAGCTGTTCTCGCATCTCGCCAATATCGGCGACACCCGCTCGCTGGTGATCCACCCCGCCTCGACCACCCATCGCCAGCTTACCGACGAGCAGAAGATCGCGTCGGGTGCCGGGCCGCAGGTGGTCCGCCTCTCGATCGGGCTCGAGGATGTCGAGGACCTGATCGCGGATCTGGATCAGGCGCTGGCCTGAGCTCGTGCGTCATTCTCGGGTTTGACCCGAGAATCTCATGATCGAGGAGGCGCCGGAAACGGCGCCTTTTTTCGTTGGAACACCCCGACTGTCATTCCGGGGCACGCCGCAGGCGTGAGCCCGGAATCCAGAGCCGACGCCGTCATGGATTTGAGGCGACCGCCCAACCGTGTTCTTTATGAAAGCGGCATCGGTTCTGGATTCCGGGCTCTTCGCTGCGCGAAGCCTCGGAATGACAAAGTGCGGAGCGCCGCTTCGCCTTACGTCCTTGCCGCCTGTTCAGTGCGCGTAACGTGGACCACGCCCATCGCCAGCACGGCAAAGCCGAGCGCCTGATGGCCCAGCCCGGCCCAGAGCGGCACGACCAGCAGCAGCGTGACGATGCCGAGCGCCGATTGCGCCAGCACCAGCCCGGCGATTGCGGTCGCGCGCCTGGCACTGCCCGATCCCGGCGCGGCGCGGCGCAGCCTCAGCACATTCCACAAGGCGACGGCGAAGAGGATGTAGGCACCGAGGCGGTGGTTGAACTGCACCAGCGCGACATTGTCGACGAAGTTCTCCCAGAACGGCGTCTGGGCGAAGAGCTGCGAGCCCGGCGGCACCAGCGCGCCGTCCATCAGCGGCCAGGTGTTGAAGGTGAAGCCGGCCTTCGAGCCGGCGACGAGCCCGCCGAGCGCGACCTGCACGAAGAGCAGCAGCAGGAGCAGCCATGCGGTCGCCCTGCCCCGTGCCGGCTCGATCCGGCGCAACGGGGTCAATGTCGTCGCGAAAGCCACGACCGAAGCGAAGAACAGGCCGGCGAAGGTGAGATGCAGCGTCAGCTTGACCGGCGCGACGGCGATCATGCCGGGCTCAAGGCCCGAAGCGACCATGATCCAGCCGATCGCGCCCTGCAGGCCGAGCAGCAGGCCCATGCCGAACAGCGTCGCGACCTGCGGGACCGGCAGCAGGCGGCGCAGCGCGACGACGAGGAAACCGGCGAGATAGATCAGGCCGATGAAGCGGCCGAGCTGGCGATGACCCCATTCCCACCAGTAGATGAACTGGAACTGGCCCAGGCTCATGCCTTCGTTGAGAAGCTGGTATTGCGGGCTCGCGCGGTATTTGCCGAATTCCTCGGCCCAGACCTCGGCCGAGAGCGGCGGCATCGCCCCCGTAATCGGCTTCCATTCGGTGATCGAGAGGCCGGAGCCGGTGAGCCGCGTCGCACCGCCGACGACCACCATCAGGAAGACGAGCCCGGCCACGATCCAGAGCCAGCGGCGAATGCCGGCATGATCGGCCCTGGCGTCGGCGCGGGTCTGGTCAAGGGCGAGGGTCACGGGCGGGCTTTCGGTCGCAGGCGGGGATCTTTGGGCGCGCATCGCTTCACAAGCGCGCTCGCCGATGACATAGACCCGTCGCTCCGGCACGACAACGCCCGCATTGCCGCAGCAGCCCAGCTCGCTCGGTGGAGAGCCCGATGAAACAACGCAACCGCAAGCTGATCGGGACCGTGCTGATCCTCGTCTTCGTCTGCGTCTATGCGCTCGTCGCGATGGCGCTGGCACAAGGGCGGATCACCGAGGCGCCGAAGCTGGTGCAGACCGTCGCCTATATCGCGCTCGGCCTCGCCTGGGTGCTGCCGCTGCTGCCGCTGATCAAGTGGATGGAGCGCAAGGACGAGACATAAACTGCCCATCCCTCAGAGCATAAAATTGTGAAAATCAAACCCTGTTTGCGCTTAAAAACAGGGTGAAAAACAAAGCTAGAAAAAAGAACTCAGCTACAATTGCATACAAGATACTTTTCCAACCACACCCAAACAAAAAAGAAATAATCAGAACGGCCGGAAAAGACCCTATAATTCCGTAAATTGATATGCCGACGAGCAATCCAAAAAAATTGTCCAACGAATCCCCCAAAGTTTGATTTTCAAAGTCAATCTACGCCCCGTTTCCGCCCCCTGCTCCGCAGCCAGAACGGCAGCCCGGACAGCAGCGCCCGCAGTGCCGCCTCGTTCTGGTGGAGGCCGTTGAGCGAGACGCGCGGCAGGGCGTGGAGATGGCCGGCGTGTTCGGAGAAGAGATGGCCCGGCCGAGTGGTCACCGCGCTCTCGAAGCCCGCCTCCGCGGCCAGCGCGAAATCGCGCGGCCCGGCCGAGCCGGGGTCGCCGACCGGATAGGCGAAATGGCGGATCGGGATAGCCAGTTCCGCCTCCAGTCGCGCCTTGCTCTCGGCGATCTCGCGGCGGGCGACATCGATGTCGTGCTTTGCCAGCATCGGATGCGTCAGGGTATGGGCGCCGATCGTCACGCCCGGCGCGCCCGAGAGAGCCCGCAGCGTCTCCCAGGGCAGGCATTCGCGCTCGACGAGGGCGACGGGGTCGATGCCGGCTTCTGCCGCGAGGGTGGAAATCGCAGAGAGCAGAATCGCTTCCGGCGCGCGGCGCAGACGCCAGTAGAGCCTGGCGAAGGCGCGGTCCTTCTCGGCATCGCTTTCGGTCCGGGCGGTGAAGCGGCCGTCCGGCAAGGCGAGATCGATGCGCGGCAGCGCCCGGATCGCCTCCTCCAGCTCCAGCCACCAGAGCCGTGCCGTGCGGTCGGCGAAGCCCGGCGTCACGAATAGCGTCCAGGGCGCCTCGTGTTTCGCGAGGATCGGCCAGGCCTGCTCGACATTGTCGCGATAGCCGTCATCGAAGGTCAGCGCGACGAAGAAGCGGCCGGGCTTCGGATTGCGCAAACGGGCCAATGCCTCCTGCAGCGAGACGATATCGTAGCCGTCGGCCCGGATAAGACCGAGCGCGCGATCGAGAAAACCCGGCGTGACATCGAGCAGCGCGTTCGGCGCGAAGCCGCGCGTCTTCGCCGCCCGGACATGGTGCAGGGTCAGGATCACGCCCTGCCCTTGCGCGAAGCTTCGGCTCCAGCGATCGGCCCCCGTCGCCGCCATCATCCGGAATGCGGCCGCGATGGCCTTGTGACGCGCGTTCATGGCAGCCAAATGCGAGCGTCCTCTTGCAACCACCCGCTAACTCTGTCGCACGATCGCGCCGCCGGGCCGCGCCAATGTGGCCGACCCGTTCACAATGACGGGTTAAGGAGACGCCATCTGTCCGCTCGCCATGGGCGAAGGAACCATGCCTGCTGCCATCGCTTCGACACCGGCCATGCCCGACACGCTCGCCACTGGTCGTGTGCCATCGCGCCCGTGGGCTTCGATCGCAATCGAGACCGACATCGTCGCTCTCGCCGAGAGATGGCGTGCCTTCGAGGCAACCGCGCTGGCGACGCCCTATCAGGGCTATGACTGGATCAGGCCCTTCGTCGAGACGGTCGGCGCCGCTGATGAGATGGTCCTGCGCTACGCGCTGGTGAAGGGCGCGGATGGCGAGCTCTGCGCATTGCTGCCGCTCGTCATCACCAAGCGCAGCGGTTTCAGATTCGCCGAGTTCATCGGCGGCAAGCATGCGAACTATCATATGGGGCTCTATGCCCCGGATTTCGCCGCGCAACTCGACGCGGCGCAGACGACACGCATGCTGACCGAGATCGGCGCGGCCATCGGCGGCCTCGATGCCTTCGTCTTCGTCAACCAGCCGGTCATCTGGCAAGGCGTCGGCAACCCCGCCGCGCTGCTCGCCGCCGGCCCGAGCCCGAGCCGCGCCTACAAGCTCGCCCTGATCGCCGGCGACGGCGATGCGACGCTCAAGCGCTCGATGAGCAGCCATGCGCGCAAGAAGCTCAAGAACAAGCATAGCCGTTTCAATGATTTCGGGCCGTCGGTGCTGACGCGGGCGGCGACTCCCGCAGAAGCTGCGCGAATCATCGACGCATTCCTGGCGCAGAAGGCGGAGCGCTTCCGCGCTATGGGCGTGCCGGACCCCTTCGCCGAACCGGCGGTGCGCGCCTTCCTGGAGCGCGGGGCGATGGGGGATGGATCGGCGCGCCCCGCGATCGAGCTTTACGCGCTCGATCTCGACGGGCAGGCAGTCGCAACCTATGTCGGCGCGACCCAGGGCAAGCGCTTCTCAGGCATGGCGACGTCGTTCGACATGGCCAGCGAAACCGTCAAGACCAGCCCCGGCGAGCTGCTGCTGGCCGAACTGATCCGGCTGAAGGCCCGCGAGGGCGTCGCCGTCTTCGACCTCGGCGTCGGCGAAGCCCGCTACAAGACGACCTTCTGCGACGATCACGACGACCTCGTCGACAGCTTCCTGCCCTTGACCCTGAAGGGCCGCGTCTTCGCGCGGATCGCCCGGACGAAGCGCGAATTGAAGCGGCGGATCAAGCGCTCGCCGACGGCGTTGAAATTCGCTCATCGGGCTTCGGGCTGGCTTCGAGGCAAGCGTTCCGAGGACGAGTAAGTATGATCTTGCGCGGGAACGCGCCGTCATCGGAGGCTGACGAAGGGTCCCAGCCCACGCTCCCTCCACGTGATGCTCTTCCAGTCCGTCATGCTCGCCCTTCTGGCGAGCACCCACGTCTCGACCACCGCACGACATGAAAGAAAACGTGGATGGTCGGGGCAAGCCCGACCATGACGATCTAGAGTATCGGACTGAATATCGTATTCAGTCCGATACTCTAGCTCTTTGACCTTGCATCGGCTTTTCCCGAAAACCGCGTTCCACTTTTCGGGCCGATGCTCTATGCAACGAACCATCAGCTCGCGCCGGGTGTTCAGGCGCCGACCGGCATCTCCGAGCGCTGGACCGGGGGCATCGGCACGCCGCCCTCGGCATCGAGGATCAGCGTGACCGGCGCTTCGGTGAGCTCGCTCAGGCGATAGGCGGTCTCCAGCGCATGGCCGTTGCCGACCTGCCCGCTCATCACGAGCCCCGCCTGGGCCCGTCGGGCGATCGGCGCCAGCACCGAGCCGTCGTCGTTCGAGGCCGCCGCGACCAGCACCCAGTCATAGGTCTCGCAGAGCGCATCGAGCGCGACGTCTACGAGATCGGGCGCGGCCAGCACCGCCTCGCGCCCGGCGCGCCCGGCACCGATGCGGTGCAGCCGCGAGCCCGGCGCCCGCATGATGATGTCGGAGAACAGGGCCTCGCCGGCGAGGAGCTCGGAGAAACCGGCTTCTCCGACGGCCTGATCGGAGGAGAGGTCGACGAACACGCAGCGGCAGCGCTGTGCCAGGAGCTCGGCGAGGTCGCGCGGTCTTGCCGCCTCGTCGCCGGCGCCGTCCAGCACCAGGGCAAGCGGCGCCATGCCGCGCGCCGGCTCGCGGGTGCGCTCGGCGATCTCGGCCAGCGTCAGTTCAGGCTGGTCGAGGTCGAGCCGGGTCTGGCCGAGCTTTCCGGCATGGGTCAGCAGGCCGGCGACGCGCGCCTGACGCGGCGCACCGGGTACCGGAGCGGGCCCCTCCGTCTCCTCCTCCGAGGAATTGGCCGAGACCCAGCGCGGGCCGCGCGGGGCGTCCGGCAAGGGGCGGCCCTGGCCGTTGAGCAATTCGCGGGTCACGATCGTTGCCAGCGCGATCAGGAAGGTCGCGAGCGTCGAGACCAGCATCACCGGGATCTTCTTCGGGAAGGAAGGCTCGGTCGGCTCGACCGCACGCGAAATGATGCGGGCGTCGGCCGGCGTCGCGTTCATCGTGTCGCGTGCGACCGCCTCGCGATAGCGCTGCATGTATTGCTCGAGCTGCTCGCGCAGCGTGCGGGCCTCGCGCTCCAGCGCGCGCAACTGCACTTCGCTGTCATTGGCGCTGGAGACGTTCTTCTTCTGGCCGTCGAGCGCGGCCTGGAAGCTCTCGACGCGCTGGCCGGCGATCTTGGCCTCGTTCTCCAGCGTGCGCACCGTGCGCTCGGCGGCGGCGCGGAGCTGGCCTTCAAGGTCGAGCAACTGGGCGTTGAGCTCCTTGATCCGCGGATGTTCCGGGAGGAGGCTGCGTGATTCCGCGGCGATCTGGGCGCGCAGGTTGACGCGCTGCTCGATCAGGCGGCGGACGAGATCGTTGTTGGCGACGTCCGGGATCTCGAAGGTGCGGCCCTGCTTGATGGCATCGCGGATCAGGCCGGCCTTGGCCTGCGACTCGGCCTGCTGGCTACGAGCCGCCGAGAGTTGCGCCGACAGATCGGTGAGCTGCTGCGAGGTGATGGTGGTGTTGTTCGGGCCGGAGAACAGACCGTTCTTCGAGCGATAGTCCTCGACCTTGGCCTCGGCTTCGGCGACGCGCTTGCGCAAGGGCTCGATCGTGGTCGAGAGCCAGTTCGAGGCGCTGCGGGCGTTCTCCTGCTTCGCCTGCTCCTGGAATTCCAGATAGGTCTCGGCGATGGTGTTGGCGGCCTTGGCCGCGAGAGCGGCATCGCTCGAAGTGAACTCGACGGAGACGATGCGCGAACGAGCGACGGGGAAGACCAGCAAACGGTCGTAGTACTTTTCAAGGACGCGCTCTTCGGGGGAGCGGTCGGCCGGATGGCCGCCGAGCCCGATCATGACGGCGAGCTTGCGGATAGCGCTGAGCGCCCCGACGCCGGAATCGAACTCGGCATTGCCGACGAGCCCGATCCGCTTCACCGCCTCACGCGCCAGGTCGCGCGACATGATGATCTGGACCTGGCTCTGCACCGCCTCGGAATCGAACTGGCCGCCATCGGCCACGGCCTGTCCCGGCAGCGCGTAGAAGCCGCTGCGGCTTTCGAGCAGCAGCTTGGCTTCGCCGGTATAGCGCGGCGTCACGACATTCACCGCGACGAAGGACAGCCCGAGGGCGGCGAGCGTCGGCGCGATGATCCAGAACTTGCGGCGCTTGATCGCCGCCCAGAGGGCGGAGAGATCGAGCATGTCGCCCCGGCCTTCACCGGCGCCGCGCGCATCAATCCCAGCTTGAGCGGTCATGGGCCCACCTATCGACGCAAAACTCTCGCCCCGTGGACGGGACGCGGGCGACATTGAACACGCGGTAAGGTTATCGCGGGGTAAATGCCGGCGCGGAGGCCCCCTCGCTCCTGCCCGTGCGACCGCCAACCCGCGCTGAAAATCGCCAACCCGAGGCGCTCCGGCTTCCCGCCCTCCCCGAAGCAGACCCGCGCTTTCGGCCCTGACATCGACGGCACGTCGCTTCCGATCTCGCCCGAGATTCCACTCGCTCGAGCGGGCATCCCGCGCCGTAACAGGGCCGCACTTCGTAAACGGCAATCAGGCCATCCGACCCGGAGCACGCGCCTCGACAGCGCGAAATCGGCAATTTCGACGCGAGATGCCCGGCGCCCGTTAAGGAAGGTGAACGATCCGTTAACGCCATTCTGAACGGCGGCTTCATCCGCCCTTCAGCGAGAACAGCGAATCTCGATTCGTTCGATCAAACGTGTCGCCATGATCGGGCCGCTGCCGACTGCAGCTACCCCCACAGCCTAGCAGTCGGCAGCGTTTTCGCGCTCCCCCTCCCCTCCAGATCACCCGTGGCCGCGCCGCCATTTAGCCTGCCGGCATCGGCGGGAAGCCTTTGTTAACCATATCGCGCCTAAAGATCGGGCCAGTTCTGCACGGGTAAGCCAGTGATGAGTCGACGCCTCGCCTCTCTCGCCTTGGCCGCCGCCATGACTGCGGGAGCCTGCGCGCCCCGCTATCCGGCGGCGGACTATGCGCTCGCCGAGCCGGCCGGTCCCTACCGGCTCGCCAGCGGCGACCGGCTGCGCATCATCGTCTTCGGGCAGGACAATCTCTCCAACATCTATGCCGTCGACGGCGCCGGCCGCATCGCGATGCCGCTGATCAACACGGTGGAAGCCCAGGGCCGTACGACGCAGCAGCTCGCCCAGGCGATCGAAGCCAAGCTGCGCGGCGGCTATCTGCGCGAGCCCAAGGTTTCCGTCGAGGTCGACACCTACCGCCCCTTCTTCGTGCTCGGCGAGGTCACCCAGTCCGGCCAGTTCCCCTATGTGAACGGCATGACCGTGCAGACCGCGGTCGCGATCGCCGGCGGCTTCACGCCGCGCGGGCAGCGCTCCTCGGCCGAAGTCACGCGCCAGATCGACGGGCAGACCGTGACCGCGACCGTGCCGATCACCTATCCGGTGCAGCCCGGCGACACGATCGTCATCAAGGAACGCTGGTTCTGAGACCGCGGCGCGCCCGATGACGGACAGTCTCGCCTCCCGCCCGCTGAAGATCCTGCATGTTTTCCGCGCGCCGCTCGGCGGGCTGTTCCGGCACGTCCTCGACGTGGCGCGCGGGCAGATCGAGCGCGGTCACCATGTCGGCATCTTCTGCGATTCGAGCACCGGCGGCACACGGGCCGACGCGGTCTTCAGCGAACTCGAGGGCCGGTTGACGCTGGGCGTCACGCGGGTGCCGATGTCGCGCTACCCGAACACCACCGACCTCAAGGCCCAGATCTCCGAGGTATCGCTGCGCCGCCGCCGCCTGCCCGATGTCGTGCATTGCCACGGCTCGAAGGGCGGGGTCTATGGCCGCATCCCCGCGCTGTTTTCGCCCGGCCGGCGCTATGTAACCGCCTATACGCCCCATGGCGGCAGCTTCAACTACAAGCCGGGCGGCGTGGAGCATAAGGTCTATATGAGCGTCGAACGCCTGCTCGAAGGCGCGACCGACATGTTCCTGTTCGAGAGCCGTTTCATCGCGGGTCGCTTCGAGGCCCATATCGGCCATCGCCCGCGCACCGACCACCGGATCGTGCTCAACGGCGTCTCCGATGCGGAATTCGAGCCGATCGACCACAGCGCCGCCGAATTCGACCTGCTCTATCTGGGCGAGCTGCGTTCGGCCAAGGGCGTCGACACGCTGATCGACGCGCTCTCGCTGCTGCGCCGCCGCGACAACCTGACGCCGCGCATCCTCATCGTCGGCTCGGGGCCGGACGAAGCGGAGCTGAAGCAGATGACGCGCGAGCGCGGCATCGCCGACCAGTGCGTCTTCGAGCCGCCGGCGCCGATCCGGAAGGCCCTGGCCCGCGCGCGGGCCATGGTGATCCCGTCGCGGGCGGAGTCCCTGCCCTATGTCATCCTGGAAGCGGCCGCGGCCGCGCAGCCGCTGATCTCGACCGATGTCGGCGGCATCGGCGAAATCTACGGCCCCGGCCATCGCCAGCGCCTGATCCCGGCGAACGACCCGACGATCCTCGCGGGAGCGATCAAGGCCATGATCGAGACGCCCGAGGCCGAGCGCCTCGCCCAGGCGGCGGACCTCGCCGGCCATGTCCGGCAGAATTTCCGCCTGGACGACATGGTCGACGGCGTCATCGCTGGCTACCGCGACGCGCTGAAGGCGCGCGGCATCGCCTGATACCTGCGCGTCAGACCATCTTGAGCGCGACCACGCCGCCGACCACGAGCAGGATGCCGAGCCAGCCCGCCGGCCTGATGCGCTGGCCGAAGACCAGCGCGCCGATGATCGCGGTGATCACCAGCCCCGCCCCGCCCCAGACGGCATAGGCGACGGAGAGATCCATGCCCTCGATCGCCTTGGCGAGCGCCGCGAAGGCGCCCATGACGAGGACGACGCCGCCGGCGCCCGTCGCACGGCGGGTCATGCCGTCCGAGAGCTTGAGCAGATAGGTGCCGCCGATCTCGAGCGTGACGGCGAGCACGAGCCAGAGGAATGGCACGGCCTGCGCGACCGAGGCGTTCACGCGAGCCTCCCGTCACCCTCGCTGCGATCCTGCCCCACTCCGTTCTCGATGAGCAGGATGCCGGCCAGGATCGCGGCGAGCCCCGCCGCGCGCGCGGCGGTGAGGTGTTCGCCGAAGAGCACATGACCGAGCACCGCGATGCCGACGATGCCGAGCCCTTCCCAGACGGCATAGGCGACCGCCATCGGGATGACGCGCAGCGCGATGCTGAGCAGGATGAAGGAGAAGCCGATCAGGATCAGCGGCAAGGTGCCGACGAGCCATGAGGTGGAGACGGCCGACTTCAGCGCGGCCGTCGCGACGATCTCGACGGCGATGGCCGCGAGCAGAACCAACCAATGAAAAGACATGTTGCACACGGGCGAAGCCGGCGCTGGACGCCGCGGGTGCGACGCAGGGACAGCCAAGCAATCGTTAGAGTTTAAAATCGATAGATCCGAAAAGAAGACTGGCCTGGAGCTTTTCTCCAGAATCCGGCGCCATAGGTTAATCACCTTCCAAGGCGCGGCGCTCGTTACGAGCGATATATGCTTCTCAGACACTCATCGAAAGCCAATATGCCTGCGCGCGCTTACCCTGTCAACTCGCGATCACTTGCAATAACAACCACTTGCAGAAAATCACGACTTTTCAGATCGCTTCAAACCGGCGCCAAATCACTGGCCGGCCAAGACAAAATCCACTTTTTCGTCATCGCGTTTTCGCAGAGTGCGACAGGCACTCGACCGGCACCGTAGCGGCGCCCGGAAGGCTTACGAATCCCTCGAAACAGCAAGGGGTCCGGTTAAACGTTCCGTGAGCAATTTCGGTTAGAGCCGAAGCGGGATCGCCGCACTCCCTGGCACGGCGCTCCGAGTTGAGGGTGTAGGGTCATGGGGACTTTCGACGTCCGCGATATGATGAAGGCGGACGCGGCCGCCTCGGCGACGCATGGCGTCTTCGGCGGCGCCGACAAGGGGCAGACGCGGCGGTTCCATCCGCTGGCCGAGCGCATCGCGGCCATCCCCGTCAAACCGACTCTGTCCCCGGTGATGATCGAGGGCGTAGCCCGCCTGCTCGATGTGATCGCCGTGCTCGGCACGGGCGGATTGATCTACTGGCTCTACGCGGCCGGCAAGGTCGAATACGCGCTGCCTTACCAGGTGACGGTCGGCGCCCTGACGATCGGCACGCTGGTGCTGTTCCAGATCCTGCAGTTGTATCCGATCGGCGCGCTGCGCCATTTCATCGGCAGCGCGGTCAGGCTTGTCACCGGGTGGACCATGCTGTTCCTGGTCGCGCTCGCAGCCTTCTTCTTCCTGAAGATCGGCGACCAGGTTTCGCGCGGCTGGCTGATCGGCTTCTATTTCGCCGGCGTCGGCGCTCTGCTGGCCGGGCGCGTGGTCATGACGGCGGGCGTGCGCCATCTCACCCGCACCGGCCGGCTTGAACGGCGCACAGCGATCGTCGGTGGCGGCGAAGCGGGGGAAGCCCTGATCCGCGCTCTTGAGAGCCAGACAGATACCGGCCTGCGCATCTGCGGCGTTTTCGACGACCGCAACGACGATCGATCGCCCGATCTCGTCGCCGGCTATCCCAAGCTCGGCACGATCGACGATCTCGTCGAGTTCGCACGCCGTACGAAGCTCGATCTCGTCATCTTCACCCTGCCGATCTCGGCCGAGGCGCGGCTCCTGACAATGCTGCGCAAGCTCTGGGTGCTGCCGATCGACATCCGCCTTTCGGCCCATATGTCGAAGCTGCGCCTGCGGCCGCGCTCCTATTCCTATTTCGGCGCCGTCCCGGTGCTCGACGTCTTCGATCGACCGATCGCGGACTGGGACATCGTCGTGAAATGGGCCTTCGACAAGGTCGTCGGCACGCTGGCGCTGATCGCGCTCTCGCCGGTGATGCTGGCGACCGCTATCGCGATCAAGCTCGACAGCAAGGGACCGGTTTTCTTCCGCCAGAAGCGCTACGGCTTCAACAACGAGACCGTCGACGTCTTCAAGTTCCGCTCGCTGCATCACGACATGGCCGATCAGACCGCAGCCAGGCAGGTCACCAAGGACGATCCGCGCGTGACGCGCGTCGGCCGCTTCATCCGCAAAACCTCGATCGACGAATTGCCCCAGCTCCTGAACGTCGTGTTCAAGGGCGATCTCTCGCTGGTCGGCCCGCGGCCGCACGCAATCCATGCCAAGGCCTCGAACCGCGCCTATGAGCAGGTGGTCGACGGCTATTTCGCGCGCCACAAGGTCAAGCCCGGCATCACCGGCTGGGCCCAGATCAACGGCTGGCGCGGCGAAACAGATACCGAGGACAAGATCCAGCGGCGCGTCGAGCACGATCTCTACTATATCGAGAACTGGTCCGTGCTCCTCGACCTCTATATCCTCGCCAAGACGCCGTTCTCGCTGCTGACGAAGAACGAGAACGCCTATTGAGCTCGCTGGCGCATACGCCGGAGGAACGGCCGGCCCCGGGCCTGTCGATCTCCTATGCCGCGATCAAGCGCGGCACGCTGTGGCTGCTCGGCGCCTCGAGCGGCATCGCCTTGATCGAGCCCTCGCCCTACGAAATCGTCTTCCTGCTGGTGCTGTTCGTCTTCACGCTGACGGGTATACGCTTCTCGCAAAAGCTTCTGCCGTTCGCGCTGCTGCTACTCGGCTACAATATCGGCGGCATCGTCTCGCTGATTCCGTGGATGGACGAGGGCGCCTCGGTGCGCTTCACCGCCGTCTCGGTCTATCTGATGATCACCGCGGTCTTCCTCGCCGGCATCATGTCGCAGGATGCGGCCGGCCGACTCGAGACATTGCGGCGAGGCTATCTGTTCGCCGCCTGGGTCGGGGGGCTCGCGGCCCTTCTCGGCTATTTCAACATCGCCGGGCTCGGCGAAGCCTTCACGCTCTACGGCCGCGCCTCGGGCACGTTCAAGGATCCCAATGTTCTCGGCCCCTATCTCGCCCTGCCGATCGTCTATGTACTGCAGCGGATCATGACCGGGCAGATCGGGATCGTACGCGGTCTCGTGACGCTCAGCATCCCGCTCGCGGCCGTATTCTTCACCTTCTCGCGCGGCGCGTGGGGCGTTCTCATCGCCGCGACGGTCCTGATGACCGCCCTCACCTTCCTGACCGCGCCGAGCGCCGCCGCGCGGACGCGGATCGTCGCGATGTCCGCCGCCGCGCTCATGGCCGCGGCCGCTGCGCTGCTGGTCGCGCTATCCTTCGAGGACGTTCGCGCCGTCTTCGAGCTGCGCGCCAGCCTGGTGCAGGAATATGACGGCGGCGTCACCGGCCGCTTCGGCAATCAATGGCGCGCCATTCCGATGCTGCTGGATGCCCCGAACGGCTTCGGGCCGCTGCGTTTCCGCTGGCATTTCAACCAGGCCGATCCGCACAACGTCTTCATCAACGCCTTCGCCTCCTATGGCTGGCTCGGCGGGCTGTTCTGGCTCGGGCTCATGGCCGCGACCTGCTATGTCGGCTGGCGGCTGGTCTTCCGGCGCGGAGCGACCCAACTGCATGCCATCGCGATCTGGTCGGTGCTCTTCGTCACCATCCTGCAGGGCCTTCAGATCGACACCGATCATTGGCGCCATCTCTATCTGATGATGGGCCTCGTCTGGGGGTTGGCGGCCTTGGTGCCGGAGGGCGAAGCGATGGGAGCCGCGGTTCAGCCCCGCGCCTTGCGGACCACGACATAGGCGTAGGTCGTGACGAAGCTCCAGCCGATCCGCGCCGCCAGGGCGTTGAAGGCATGGTCGACCTGCTTCAGCCCCGGCATCCGATCGAAATAGCCATGACCCCAGAAGCGCTGGACATGGGCCTCGGCGAAACCGACCCGCTTCAGCATCGGCTCAAGCAGGGCCGGATCGCCGCGGCACCAGTCGTAGAGCGCCGGGAATTTCGGATCCCCGCCGCCGTCGCGTCGCGCCGGGAACAGGGCCTGCACGATGGCGTGCGACACCTTTTCCGGCAGGACATGGTTCAGCGCGAAGACCGGTGCCCACAGCGTCGGAAAAAAGGCGAGCGCCACGCCGCCGGGCGCCAGCAGTTCATGGATATTGCGCCAGGCCCGTTCGACTCCGTCGACATGCTCGAAGACCATGCGCGAGACCATCATGTCGTAGCCGCCGCGCCGGACATCGGGCTCCGAGAGGTCGCCTGCGATATCGAAACGCGCGGTCCGGAGCCCGCGCCCCGTCAGGGCCAATTCGCCGGCATCGATATCGTTGACGATCAGATCGATGCCGTTGCTCGCGGCTTCTTCCTGCGTGAACAGCGGATCGCGCCCGCCGCCGATCTCGCAGACGCTGCGCAAGCCGAACTGATGCGCCAGCCCGAGAATGGTCGCCTCGTAGTGATCCCAGGCCCATTGCGAATGCCAGCCCGGCTTGATCTCGCCGAAGAACCCCGCGAGCGAGCCGGCGTGCTGCGCCGACGCCCGGCGCTCCGGCCCGGCCCCTGCGATCGCAAGACTTGCCATGGACATGATCGCCTCCGCCTTTGCGTACCCTCCCCGCCCCGGACGACATTGGCCGCCCGGCCATCCGGCCGCAACAGCAAGGTTAAACAACGGTTAACGAGAGAATCCGCCTGCCGAAGGGCAGTTGCGCCCGCCCGCATGAAGACTGTTCATGATCGCATCGAAGCGCATTGCATCTGCCGCGCCTCGCCACTATAAGCCGAGCCGTCGGAGCGTAGCGCAGCCCGGTTAGCGCACTTGTCTGGGGGACAAGGGGTCGGAGGTTCGAATCCTCTCGCTCCGACCATCATACCCAAACATCATCTTGATCAGACGATCGCCGTCGCCCGGCATCGTCGCGATTCTGCCTGAATCAGCCGGGCGGCGCGGGATGCCCGGCACCTGCCCATGCCGCCGCGCGACCGCCGCCTTCGCGCCACCCTCACGCCTCCACCGTAGTTCAGGCCCCAAGCGATACGGGCATGCGAGCCGTTACCCGCGAGGAGGCGCCCCCCAAACGGGGGATGCGCCTGCGGCTGTATCGCGTTCATGATCGGGCCTTGAGTGAGGGGCTCATGCTCGACCAGGACGAAGATCCGGCGACGATCATCGGCGTCACCGTGCCACATTGGCTGCTCTCCGCGATCAACGGGGCGGCCGGGCTGATCCTCGTGCTGGTGATCTGACCCCGGCGGCGTCTCCGGCCGAACACCCCAAATGGGGGCTGCAACGGCACGCGCCAAAGTGCGATGATAGCAATGCGGCTGCGGGTAACTCGATCATGAAACACAAGCATCAGATGTCGCTCATTGCGCGACGGGCTCAAATTCGCCGTGCCGTGGCGAACCGAAAAGATCTTCCCCCGGTGCAGCCGGCAGGACGGCCGGCCTTGCGCCTGGTTCCAGCCAGTCAGGAAGGCGAACAGGTCACGCGAACCGATCGCCGCAAGCCGATTTCGGCCGTCGAGTAGCGCGTCATCCCGGTTCTGCACGCCCGCGTTCAGCCAATAGTCATCCGCGTTGGCCCTTGATGGCGGCGTGGCACGCCGATTGCCGCAACGTCAATCATGAGCACGGACGGTATCGCGTTGAAGCAAGACTGGTTCCATTGCGAGGATTGCGGCTCGCCGGGCGTATCGATTCCGCACACGCTCAGCGATGCCAGCGTCGTCTCCTGCGCCAATTGCGGATTGAACCTCGGCTCCTGGGCCGAGTATCGCCGCAGGGTCGACCAGGTTCTGATGGCCGAGCAAACCCGCAAGGCGCGGCGCGTGATCGTGGCCGACCCGGTCGGAAGCGTGCTGGCCGAGGCCTGACGGAAAGCACCCGCCGCCTCCGCCGCGCCGGTTCAAGCATGGAGACCGGGATGGATGGAGTTCTCCACTGCCCGGCCTCTCCAGCCGGCTTGCCAGACACAGGGTAAGGCCTCACGATCCCTTACGTGGCGTCGATTGGGAGGTCGGGGATGCGTGCCGTGTCGCGTTCGGTGGATGGTCCGATCTCGAGTCAGCGGGCGGTTCTGATGCGCGTTCTCACGCTTCTGGCCATCGCAGCGGCTGTCCTGATGCCTCTCATGGACCGGTAGCTGCCCGCCCGCCGGATCCGGCACCGCGGCGACTTTCCGCGATGCCGTCATCCGTCAGTTGCGCACCAGCCAATCGCCGAGCAGGCCGATATCGGCCTGGCCCAGACCATGACCAGCCGGCAGCACGCGATGCTCGACGGCGGCTCCGTCCGCGCCGAGTTGCCGGGCCAGCGTCTCGGCATTGGCTTTGGGCACGATCGGATCGAGCGCGCCCGACAGGATCAGGACCGGCTTGCCCGTGAGATCGGCTTGCGGCGGCTCCGCGAAGGGCGTCATCGCGCGCAGAAGCGCGGCGCCGGCCAGGATATCGGGCCGCTGCTGCAGCAAGGCTGCCGCGATATTCGCGCCATTGGAGAAGCCGAGCGCGATCGGCGCCGGCAGGCCATGAAGCTGCCTTGCCCACAGCACGAAATCCGCCAGTTCGTCGGTACGGCGCCTGAGATCGGCCTCGTCGAAAACGCCTTCCGCCAGACGGCGGAAGAAACGCGGCGCCGCACCTTCCAGGACCTTGCCGCGTGGCGATAGCAGGCTCGCGCCCGGCGCTACGGTGCGGCCGAGCGGGAGGAGATCGCGCTCGTCGCCGCCGGTGCCGTGCAGGAGCAGCAGCGGCCGGCGCGTCGGATCGCTGCCGGGCTCGAAGACATGGATGAAATCGGTCTCGACGGTTGTCGCTGTCATGGCTTTCTCCCTTGATCAAGCGGAAGCGCCCTGCCCCTTTTCGACAAGCAGGCAGGGCGTCTGGTCCTTGGTCCGCCGTCCGCCTCGGTGGCGGGCGGCGGGCTTCGTCAGCCGAGGGCGGGCAGGACCGCCTCGATCTCCTTGCGATGCGCCTCGTATTGCGGCGGCAGCTTCAGCGCACGGCCGAGCTCGGCCGCGGGCTCGTCGACCGCGAAGCCGGGGATATCGGTCGCGATCTCGAACAGGACATGGCCGGGCTCACGGAAATAGACCGAGCGGAAATAGTTCCGGTCGCGCTGCTCCGTGGGGCTGATGCCATGGTTCTGAACGAGCCGGCGCACCATCTCCTCCTGTGCGGCGTCATCGGCCGCGCGGAAGGCGATGTGGTGGACCGAGCCGGCGCCCTGCCGGGCCGGCAGGAAGCCGCCGGCGACCCGCAGGTCGATCACCCCGCCGACCGCCGTGCCCTTGGCGGCATAGCGGATCAGCGTGTCCTCGCGGCCGATCTCGGTGAAGCCGAAGACATCGTCGAGGATCGCGCCCGTCGGCGCGGCATCCGCCAGCAGCAGGCTGACGCTGTGGAAGCCGCGCAGCGCATGTTCGGCGGAGATGCCGCCCTCTGCCCAGGCCGGCTCCTTCCCGACTCCGGGCAGGCCGACGAGGGCGAGCCTCATGCCGTCCGGGTCGCGGAAGCTCAGCACGGTCTCGCCGAAGCGCTTGACCGGCACCTCATGCGGGACGCCCTGCTCGACGAAGCGATGCGCCCAGAAGCCGATCGAACCTTCCGGAACCCGGAAGACCGTCTCCTGAGTCTCGCCGATGCCCAGGCGGCCGGGCGCGGCATGCTCCCACGGGAAGAAGGTCAGGATCGAGCCGGGCGCGGCATCCGCATCGCCGAAATAGAGGTGATAGGTGCCGGGATCGTCGAAATTGACCGTCTTCTTGACGAGGCGCAGGCCGAGTACGCGGCTGTAGAAGTCGAGATTGCGGCGCGCGGGGCCGGAGATGGCGGTAACGTGGTGAAGGCCGTTGATCTGCATGGCTGGGTCCTCCGTTGTCCTGATCACGATGAGCGGACATCCGCTCCGTTGGCCGGAAGATCGGCATGACGGCCACCGAAAGCCAGAGGCAACTCATTGCATCAATGCAATATCATGATCGCCAATTGACAATTTGATTTGCAGAATGGGCTGCCCGATCTTTTGCCCGAGACCAACCGGTCCCGTTTCAGGAGACTTTCCATGATCGACAATCGCCTCGCCCCCTATGGCGCCCTGACCTTGCGCATCGCGCTCGGCCTGATGTTCATCGCCCATGCCTATCTCAAGCTCGTCATCTTCACGCCGGCGGGCTTCACCGGCTTCCTCGGTCAGGTCGGCCTGCCCGGCCTCCTCGCCTGGCCGATCATGCTGGCCGAGCTTCTCGGCGGCATCGCCATCCTCATCGGCTTCTACGGTCGCTATGTCTCGCTGGCCCTGATCCCGATCCTGCTCGGCGCGCTCTCGGTCCATGCCGGCAACGGCTGGGTCTTCAACGCGCCGAATGGCGGCTGGGAGTATCCCGCCTTCCTCGCGCTGACCGCGCTGGCGCATGGATTGATCGGCGACGGCGCGCTCGCCGTCACCGGCTCCCGTTCCCAGGCCACCGCCAAGCCGGCCCTGGCCTGATGCGAAACTGCCTTGATGGGGCTCGCGCCTTGGCCGAGAGTGAGCGGATGAATCAAGCCGCAAAGCCCCTGGCCTGGGACGATTTCCGCCTGATCAAGACGGAAATGGCGAGTTTCGACAGGCGGTAACTGCGCACCATTCTGCGCCTATCTACCGGCGCAGATTGACTTTTTTCATTTTAGTCTGCATGTACCTGCACAGACCTGCACAGGCAGGATTTTGGACAGATAGTAGACGACAGGAAAAACGACCATGGCGCGGAAGCTGAAGGAAGCCGAGCTGACCACGCGCAATGCGCGGACCAAATTGCCGGCGCAGGCCAAGCCATATTGGCGGCGCGTGGATGCCGAAATCCATATCGGCTACCGCAAGGGCAAGCGCTCCGGCGTGTGGGTCGTCCGTTGGGCCATCGGCAACGGCTACCGGCAAGAGACGGTCGGCAACGCTGACGACGTGACCAGCGTCGGCACCCTCACCCACGATCAGGCGGTCAGGCGCGGCGTTGAGATCGTCGAGCAGGCCCGCAAGGATGAAGCTGCGGCAGCGGCCGGCCCGATCGAGACGGTGGAGTCGGCCGTCCGCTCCTATATCGAGATGCGCGACGCCCGTGACAGTAGGCGGCGCGGCCGGACCGTGAAGAGCGATGCCCATACGAGGCTGACGCGCCATGTCCTCTCGCACAAGATCGCCGCCGTTAAGCTGCACAATCTGACGCCCGCCGACGTGTTGGCGTGGCAAGGCGGGCTGACCAGCCTGAAGGAGACGACGCAGGTCCGCTTATGGAGCGACCTGCGCGCCGCGCTACTGGCCAAGGACTGCAAGGTGAAGCTGCCGAAGCGCGATGACGGTGATCGCGACGAGTATGTCGAGACGGCCCGCGAGGGCCAAATCCTGACCGATGCGCAGGTCTTCGCGATCGTCGCCAAAGCGCTCGAATACGATCGGGACTTCGGCCGGCTCGTGTCCGTTCTCGCGGCGACGGGCGCGCGGCTTAGCCAAGTGGTCCGCCTCAAGGTCAGCGATTTTCAGCCCGATATCTCACGCCTGACCGTTCCGACCAGCCGCAAGGGCAGTCAGCGCAACAAACTGCCCTCAATCAACGTGGTGCTCGCGCCGACCGTGCGCGACATGCTGATCGAGATCACCAAGGGACGCGGCCCGGCGGACCCCCTGCTGGAGCGCAACCGGGCGGGTAATGGCCGGCCTCTGACGCGCGGCGCGTGGAAGACGGCGAGCGAGATGACCAAGCCATGGGCGGCCGTTCTTGAGGCAGCCGGCATGAAGGATTCGGGGATCGTTCCCTACGCGCTCCGGCATTCGAGCATCGTGCGTTGGCTGCGCGGGACCACGCCTCTCGACGCCGCCAAGCAGCACGACACCAGCCTTTCAATGATCGAACGGCACTACGGGAAATTCGTGCGGTCGTCCGCCGATGATCTGGCGGCGCGCATGGCCATTTCGTTCGGCCCGGCGACGGATGGCAGCAACGTGCATCAGCTCCGCACAGCGTAGTTATTTGCGCTTGCAAAATAAAGCCGAGATTATTTTCGGCTCTATCGCAAAATTCGGGTTGCGAAGTCTGCACGAACCTGCGTATTTGGCACTGCGTTTCCCGACGCACATGTCATTTGTCAGTCAGCCGGTCAGCCACAGTCATTTCATCGGGTCCGATTTCCCCTTGAGCAAGGCTGATTTGCCATGTCTGAAACGACCCCGGCGCCGCTGCCGCGCCTCTCCTATACGCTGAACGAAGCCGTCCAAGTCACCGGCATCAGTCAGCGGATGCTCTACTCGCACCGCGACGCCGGCCTCGTGACCTTCGTCAAGAACGGCCGCAGCAACATCATCCTTGCCGACGACCTGCAGGCGATGCTGCACAAGCTGCGCGCGCAGTCCGTCAAGGGCCAGCCGTTCGGCCTTACGGCTCCGGCCGAACAGACGATCGAGCAGACCCCGGCCCCGGTCGTGACCGAGCCGAAGGCGGCCGAGCCCGCCAAGCCCGCCGCCCCGGCGCCTGCAAAGGCCGATTTCAGTTTGTTCATGGGCGCCGGCCGGACCACGTCCACCGGCAAGGCGGCGTCATGAGCGAAGCCATCAGCAACAAGGCGGCCCGCCGTGCCCGCGTCCTCGCGATGCTCGACACGTTGCAAGCGCGCTACCCGCTCGCCTTCGCCCGTCACCGGCCGGCGTTGGCGATCGGCATTTCGGATGCGATCGCAGCGGCCAATCCGGACCTGAACCGGGCTGACCTCGGCACGGCCATGTCCCTGCACTGCGCCTCGGTCACATACCTGCGCAGCGTCGCCTATGGTCCGCGCCGGGTCGATCTCTACGGCCAGCCGGGCGAGGCACCGACGGACGATGCGCGCCAGCATGCAGTGCAGCGCCTGACCGCAATGCTCGCCCGTCGAGACGGCAAGCTGATGCCCGCGCCAGCCGTCACCCCGGAAGTGGCGCAACCGGTCCCTGCACCGGCGCCGAAGGCCAGTGGCATCAACGCGGCCAAGCCCCGGCTCTCGCTCAAGAGGAACGCGGCATGACCGCGCGGGCGTTGCTTCCGGAGGAACGGCAAGCCAATCAGACCGTTAAAGCGTTCCCATGCGCGGAACGACATTATTTCGCAAGCGCCTAACCCATTGGAAATAAACAGAAATCGACTTGAGCCAATGCCGGCGAAGCCCTAGGCTCCGCAAATCAGGAGGCACCCGCGCTTGTCCAAGGTCGGGTCAAAAGAAAACCCCCCGGACATCAATCCGAGGGGGCGAAGAACCGGCGCAAACCGGGCTACAAAAGAAGAAAATGCACATCTTCTTGTAGCCCTCATTGCGACCAAGCACAAGCCCTAGCGGGCGTGTGCGTATACACGGGCACGAGATGACTATCCCCTCTTTCGATCCTTCCCTCTTCCGTTTCGACGGCCAGCCCTCGCGCGCCGCTGCCGACCAGCTCGCCGCGAACGGGTATCAGCCTATCCCCATCACGGCCCCGGACGGGCCGAAGAGCTACGTCAACGCCGAGGGGCGTGAAGTTCCGCTTTCCCCCGGCAAGCGGCCGGAGCTTACGAACTGGCAAGTCTGCAATACGGCGCATGCTCTGGCGCACTTCACCGACGGCTGCAATCTCGGCCTGCGCATGGGTGGCGTGTCGTTCGACCCGGCCGGCCTCTGTTCGTGGGTGGCCTTCGATGTCGATTTCGGTGCCGGCTTCGAAGCCGAAGGCAACGCGGTCCGCGACCTGCTGCGGATCAATGGGCAAGACGTTCTGATCCGCGTCGGACGGCCTCCCAAGTTCCTCGCATTGCGCCGGCTCCCGGTAGCGGATGCCACGTCCCGCGATTTCAAATGGGAACGCGGCGCCGACGTCCTGACGATGCAACTGCTCGCGGATGGCACGAAAGCCGGACCGAAACAGTTCGTCGCCTATGGCCTTCATCCTGACCGTCTGCACGAGACGCCGCAGGGCCGCTATGAATGGCATGGCGGCGATCCGCTCAGCGTGCCGGCGGACGCGGTCCCGGTCGTCGACCTCTGGGCAGGGCTGGCCGCTATCGATCAAGCGCTCGCCCCGCTCGGCTGGAAACGTCTCGACGCCAAGCGCGAGATTTCGGAACTGCCGCCCTATGCCGGACCGATCACGGACAAGATGATCGAGGCAGCGCAGCGCGCAGCGGAAGAGACGACCGCGGAAATCGCTGGCATGGCGGAAGGCACCGGGCGCGGTGGCGTCGCTTTTGATTTCGGCTTGCGCTTCGGCATCGTCGCCCGGTCCCGGCTGGACCTTTTGGACGACTGGCTGGCCGAACTGCCGGGCGAAGTGCACCGGGACTTGGCGCGGGGCTGTACGGCCTCGCTCGGCCATGGACAGGAGATGCGCGCGGCGATCGTGCAATCGGAACTGAGCGCGGCCGTTGCGGCCCATGGCGGTGCGGCTGGCGTATCGAGCAATGCGACGGCGCTGACGAAGGCCGAGGAAGTGGACGGCAGCAAGTTCGCCCCGGCGCCAGCGACGCAGGAAGCCCCGGTCACGACGCCAGCAGCGACGAAGACGATCACGCCGATGACCGACCCCGACACGGGCCTCATCACGACCAAGGAAGGCGACCCGCTCACCGATATCACCGAGAACGTTTTGCTTATGGCTCGGTATCTCGGCGCCGAATTCCGTCACAATGAATGGGAGCGCAAAGACCAAGTGCGGATGCCCGGCCGTCAGGGATGGGAAAAGGTCGAGGACAGGCACAAGAACCGCCTGTTCATGAAGGCGCGCGGCGTGGGGCTAAACTACCCGGTCGGGAAGGAATTCTTTTACGACGGCCTCAAGTACGCTGCTGGCGATAACGTCGTCGACCCGATGCGCGACTATCTCGGCAACCTTCACCAGATGTTCCCGGCGGCGGTGCGCGGTCACGATAGCGGCCTCACTCTGGAAAACTGGCTGCCGGCGATCGTCGGTGTTGAGGATACGCCCTACCACCGCGCCGTCGGTCGCTATCTGGTCGGTTCGATGATCCGGCGCATCCTCCTGCCCGGCTGCAAGTCGGACGAGATGGTCGTCTTGATTTCGAAGGATCAGGGCAAGGGCAAGTCGACGTTCTGCAAAGAGCTTTCGCCAGACCTTCCGGGCATGGAACCGGGCGCCGCATTCTGCGAAAGCCTGCCGCTCGGCGCCGATGACAAGAAAGTGTTGGAAGAGACGGGCGGCAAGGCGGTCGTGGAATTCGCCGAAATGGCCACCGTGCGCGGCAAGGAAGTCGAGCACGTCAAAAGCATGCTGTCCAAGACACATGACTCGTCGCGGCTCGCCTATGGAAGCGAGACGACCGAGCGCGGCCGGCGCTTCATCTTCATCGGCACGACCAATGACGAGACGCCCCTGCGCGACCAGAGCGGCGATCGTCGCTTCCTCCCGGTGAAGATGCCGGAAGGCGCCGAAATCGACTTGGCGCGGTTCAGGGAGGCCAAGGAATGGCTGTTGCGCCTCGCGGTGCAGGAGCTGGTGGCATCGAACTGGACGGAGACGTTCCGCCTGCCTCGCGAGCTGTGGGGCGTCGCTGCCGAAGTGCAGGCCGCATCGCGCGGTCGCAGCAACTGTGAAGAACTGCTGATCGAGATGCTTGGCGATGCGACGCACGGCGAAGAGCGGATCGCTGGGGCTGACGTCGAGCTGTTCCGGTCGACGCATCGCGGCAGCAAGCCGGCGCTAGGCCGGATGATGAAAGACCTCGGCTTCGAACGTGAGCAGGGTGCCAACAAAGGCAATGGCGCCCCGCGCCCCCGTCATTGGGTGCGCATCACGGAAGGGCTGACCGGCTCCGTGCAGTTCGTCCTGTCCACGGACCGGAAAGAGCTGCGCCGGCCGCATGCGACGACGCCGGAGGCGGGCACGGGGGCGGGCGTCGCTGCTGGTGCCTTCCAACCGGGACCGGCGCCCTAGCGACGCCCAGGTACATTGATGGCCATCATGGGGCGGCGGGAGCAATCTCGCCGCCCTCTTCGTTTGCGGGGTCGGGGCGGAAGCCCGGAACCAATGAACTGCCGGGGGTCTGGCATCGGTTCCACGTCATTGGTTCCACGAAAACAGCGGTAAACACGGCACTTTCAGAGCTTGGAACTGATGGAACCGATGGAACCGATGAATTATAGAGACTACTGGGAAAGGGCCTAGAGCTAGTGCAGTAGGTACGTGCGGCAGGTAAGCAGTACCTATCCCCAGCCCTCATAGGCGCCACTTGGGAATCTACGGTTCCACAGTTCCACTCCCCCCATCGTACAGGCCCGTACAGCGTTACGCAGGCCGGCGCGCAGTTAAAGTAGGAACTGATGGGTTTGGGGCTTCGGTTCCGTTCGATCTTCGGTTCCAGTCATCCGGCCTCGCTTGGTCGGTCCCGGTCTGAAAAGCAGCCCATAAAGCCGTCCTTACGTTAACAACTTTTTTCTGCCGCCCGTAACGCCGGGTACGGTCATATCGGCTTCGCCGCACCCCCAGCAGCTCAAGAACCGCTTGCGCTATCAACCTGTAGGCCAATCATTCGTATGCATATGACCTGCCGGCCCCCCTGCCCGGCTGACCTCCTAAGACCCTCGATTCCAGCTCGCCTAAGCCCTTCCCGCCCCGATGAGGCGGAAAACGCACGTTGGCCTGCGCTGCCCTGCGTGCGTTGTCAGAGACTTAGCGCCAGCCGCCCGGCAGTCGTCCAAAAAGAGCGCCGGAATGGGCCTTTCGGGAGCCTCTGGCGGGCCGTTCTGACGCCTCGTCTGGTCGCTCTGGACCTGCTGCGGTTCGGCTGACGGCCGGCGCTGATCCGTCGATCCCTGTGAACCAGCATAGTCCAGACAATGGACCGGGCTATCGTCCTGACGATTTCATAGGTATACCAATGAAACTAGGTGCGCGTTACGGGCGGATCGTCGCCAACAAACCGATAGGAAACCGATGGTCGTTCCAATGAAGCAGCGGACCTTGCCGAAGGCTGGTCACCATGGCGGGACGCGGGTCGGCAACGGCAGCGACATCGCACCGGGCGTTGACCTTCGAAGCCGTCGCGGGCGTCGTTACAAAGAGCTGATGCTTGCCGAGGCGCAGCGCGCGGGCATCGCCAACGCCATCAGCCCGGCGCAGCTCGCCATCCTGCGCAGCCTCGCCGCCGTCGCCATCCTGATCGAGCAGGCCGAACAGACGATCGCCATGGGCACGAACGCCGCGCCGCGCGATTATCTCGACCTCGGCCGCCGGCAGCAGCGCCTGCGCGACGAACTGGCGGCCACCACGCCCGGCGGCGGCGTCGATCCGCTGGCCGTCTGGTTGAGCAAGCAGGGCTGACCCGATGGCCAATCCCAACCCGACGAAGCCGCCGCCCCGTCTTCCCGTGGTCGTCAGAGGCCAGCGAAGGAAGGATCACGACCGTACCGAAGACGGCCAGCGCAGCGACACCGGCCCGGACGCTGACGACGTGTCGCCGGAAGAGCTTGCCGCCCGGACCCGCCGCGCCGCCGCCGCGACCCGACTGGCCGAATTCGGCGCCATGGACGCAGCGCTTGCCGTGCTCCGTGGTGAGATTGCGCCGCCGGACCTCGCACCAGAGACGGAGCCGGCGCGTAAGCGGCGCATCGCCCGTGTGCTGGCCGGAACGAACGCCGTTCATCTCGGCCTCATGAGCATCAGCCCGGTCTACGATCCTGAAATTCGCCTGCGTGCCATCGCGCAGCTTGAGGCAATCCGACAGGACGACCCGGCCCTTGCCGATGGCGCGATCGACAGCTTGCTCGAACTGGACGCCGCCGATGCGCACCAGCAGGTGGCGCGGCTCGTGCTCGCCGGTCGGCTCACTGCCGCCGCTGCGACTGCGATCCAAAAGTCTCTGGACGCCCGGAACGATGCCCGGCTGCGGGACCTCTATGCGCGGTTCGTCGAGGCCGAGAAGCGCCACGCCCTTATGGCCGCAGCCCCATCACCGCAGCCCGACGCCGCACCGGCACCACAGCCCGCCGCCGCGTCGACCATGCCGGGCATGCCGGATGGCATCGTCATCGTGCCCTTGCCGGAAGACGACGACCAGTCACCGCCCGAACCGCCAACCTTCGAAGAGTGGATGAAGAGCCATGGCGCTCCGTCTGACTGAAGCCCGGCTCGACCGATTGGCCGAGGCGCTGGCCGAGCACATCGCCCGGCGCGAGCCTCCGAAGCTGCCGGACATCAAGATCGCCGCCATCCCGGCCGGTCGCTTTCTGGCCAGCGAGACGGGCCGCAGCAAGACGCTGTCGCAGGCCGAGGCGGAAGCACAATTCGGCATCGCTCCCGTCGACCCGGTCCACCCCGTCATCCCCAACTGGTCACCGCCGATCGCGCCAGCCGAGCCAGACGGGCCGCAGCCCGGCGACCCCGGTTATAGCCGCGCCCTGCACGATCCTGCGTTCCGCAGCCGCTACAATCTGGACGACGACTGATGTTCCGCTTTCTCTCGCGCCTTCCGCGACTGTTCACCCGCCGCCGGCCCGTCATGGCCAGCGAGGAAACGCTCGCCGCAATCGAGCAGGTGCGCGCCAACATCGCGGACTTGGACGAGCTGCTCGGCATGCCCGACCCGCATCCGATGCGCCTGCACTGGACGAAGCTGGCCAAGCAGCGCGCCGAGTCCCGCCTTCACGACCTGCTGCGCCGCAAGGCCGCCGAAGAGCGCGAGGCCGCCGCCCGCAATCGCGCCCGCGCCATCCCGCTCGACGAGCAGCATGACGGCTCCCGCTTCGATCCGACGGCCACGCGGCCCCGGCCGAAAGAGGAAGTGCTGCCCCTTGGCGTGCAGGCCCCGTATTTCATCCCGCGCAATCCTTGGGACAGGTAATGTTTCGCAAGCGCCTGTAAGTATTCGCGCTTGCATAATAAGTAACCGCTGCTTGCCAGACTAGCGAATCACTGCGTATAGTGCAGACATCGGCCCCAACACCCATGCGGTGCGGCCCATCTCTTCCCAAGCACCATTGCAGGAGCCGGCCCCATGCCGCTCGACAACCGTCATTTGCCGGCGCTCGCCAAGATGTCAGCGGCCGTGATGCTCGCGCGCATCGAACTGCAACTGCAGGTCGGCGACATCCGGCCGGGCGATTACATCGAAGATCATGCCCCGCGCCTGCATGAAACGCTGATCGCGGCGGGCAGGTCGCAGGCCGAGGCCGATGCGTTCGTCGACAGCCTGAACAATCTGCTGGCGGAAGGCTGACATGCTGATCGAGGGCATCGCCAGCACGGCCCGGCCGGACCTCTACGGCGATGTGACGTTGCCGGCGATGCTGGCCGATGCCGTCCAGCGGAAGGGCGTCGAGAACGTCCGCTTTCTGCTGCGCCATGACGAAGCCCGGCCGGCTGGTCGCCTTCGTTCCGCGCTGATGACGCCCGCCGGCCTGCGCGTGATTGCAGAGCTGGACCATCGCCAGCCCGGCGTTGCGGCCGAGATCGTCGCCATCCGCCAGCGTCAGCCGCGCGGCCTTTCGCTCAACTACACCGGCTTTCGCATCGGCCGGTTCTGCGCGCCCATGGACCTGCTGGAAATCTCGCTCGTTCTCACGCCCGGCTGCCCGGACTGCCTCGTGCGGCCCTGCCCATGGCCGGAAGACATGATCGAGCTGTTCGCCCGGCAGGACGCAGCCGCCGCCAAGGCGCCCGCCTTTCGCATGCCCGCAATCCGCTATCCCGAGGAAGCCACCCGATGACCGCCGAACATCTCAAGAAACTCCGTGCCTATCTGGTCGACTTGGACCGGGCAGCAACGGTGAAGCTGGCCAGCAAGCTCGGCCTGCGCCGCCATGACCTTGAGGACTTCGCCGACGCCGGGATCGAGCTGCCGGCCGAAGCCATGGCTGCGCTCGAAAGCGAATTCGCGCAGGCGGAATTGCGCCGCATGATGGCCGGCCCGCGCAACGGCCCGCTGCTGCTCGACCTGCACGAGAATACCGGCATCGGCGACGCCCGCCGCGATCTGTTCATCAGCGGGGCGCTCGACTTCACCGCCGACGAGCTGGCCAAGGCGCGCGACTACATGGTCGGCAAGCCCGACCGGCCGGCGCAGCCCGTCACCGCCATGAGCGCGCAGCCCGAGCCGGCGTTCCCGCTTCGCGGCGCGGCGCTGAAAATCATCAATTCGATGTCGGACTCGGCCTTGGCGGCGTTCGTCCGGGACCACAGCCCCGCAACCGACAAGGCGGCCTGAAAGATGGAACAGACGATCGTCCGCGCCATTCGCGACTTCCGCGAGCGCAACCCCAAGGCCGACGATGCCCGGCTCGCCGACCATCTGGCCTTTCACTACGCCGGGCATGTCCGCAGCGCCATGCACGCCCGCGAGCTGATCGACCAGTTCGATCGGCAGTTCTGTCCGCCGGCCCCGGCGCCGACGAAGCGGAAGCGCTGATCATGGACAAGCGCGACCTGCTTGCCGCTGCACAGCGTGCCCGCCGCGAAGTCGAGGCGGCGCGCACTGAGCTGGTCGACGTGGTGACTGATGTTCTCGAATCCCCGTCGGCGGTCCTTTCCCGCCTGCTTGGGGATGAGGGGGCGGCGTGCGGTGAGGCGCAAGTTGACGGCGCCGACCCGGTCAACACCACGCCGCCCCCGGCCACCTTTCACTAGCCGGAGCTAAAATCTGATGGCGAATTTCGTCGAGTCCGCCGTCCTGCGCTTGCAGGACCAGACGTCCGGCCCGGCCGCGAAGATCAACGCCGCGCTGCGCCAAGTCTGGCAGTCCGCGAACCGGCTGCGCGGCGTCAAAATCGACCTGTTCGCGGGCGGCGCATCCGGCAAGGCGCAGGCGCAGATTGCACAGCTTCGCGCGCTCGATCGGGAGATCGGGAAGCTTGCCAATGGTCGGCGCCAGCTCCCGACGCTGACGGTGCGCGTGGACTCGTCGCAGGTCGCCCGCGCCCTGACCCGCATCGGCGAGCTGCACCGCGCCGCCGGCCAGACGTTGCCCGGTCAGCGCCTCGGCGCCAGCGGCTTCGGCGGTGGCGGGCGCGGCCCCGGTCCCGGCCAGCCGAACAACCTGTTCCACTGGCGCCGCGACGATTCCAACTGGGATGCAGCCGGGCGGATCATGGCGCGCAGCTTCGTCGCCGTGGCCGGCGCGTCGCTCGCAACGCAGGTTGGCCGCGCCATCGCGAGCGGCGGCCGGGCCGTCAGCCGGGCCGATACGGTCGGAGCGAAGGCCGATGTTTCGGGCGTCGATACGACAGCGCTGACCGCAGCCGCGCAACGGTCTGCGTCCCGGTTCCGGGGCACGTCGATCGCCGATATCAGCGATGCCGCGATCGAGCAGGCGGCGGGCCTGACCGTCGATTTCAAGGCTGGTCGCATCTCGCTCGACCAGTTCAACAGCAAGCTTCAGGAGCTGACCGACCGCGTCGCGCGCAATGCGCAGATCATCGGTCAGTCGACCGGCAATTTCAAAGCCGGCGGCGAAGAGGCGCGCCAGCTCGAAAAGTCGCTGGAGGTCTTCCGGGGCGCCGCTCCCAACCTCAAGGGCGACTTGGCCGAAGGGCTGCTTAAGGCGTACATTTCGGCCGGCGGCGACACGCGGCAAGAGGAAATCAAGCGCCTCGGCCAGCAGCTCGGTTCACTGGTCGCGGCCGGTTTCTCCGATGACGCGATCAAGCTGGCGGTGCTGGCACGCGACGAGGGCGGCAAGGCTTCCACGGCCGAAATCCGCATGGCGAGCGAAGCCATGGTCGCGGCGGCGGACGCCATCAAGAAAGAGGCCGTCGTAAAGCAGCAGGCGCTTGGCCTGCGCGATGCGCAGGGCCGCAGCACCGCCACCGAGGCGGAACGTCAGAACCCATTCCTTTACGTCGAGCGGCTGGCGAATATCATGCGCCGCAAAGGTCTGGACCCGAACGACCAGACGGCGGTCAACAAGTTCCTTGCCGAGCAGTCCGGCTTTACCAAGTCGCAGCAGCGTTTCTTCGCGAAGAACATTCCAAGCATCGAAAAGAACCTGCGCGACCTTGGCCGCACCAACCAAATCGACCTCAACAAGACTATCGCCAATCCGACCATCGCGACGGCGATTGCCGACCTGTCCGCCAAGGCGCAGGACGCGGCCGTCGCGCTCGGCGATGCGACCGGCGCGACGAACGCCATCAAATCCCGCCTCATCGGCCTTGCCGACACGCTGGGCAATATCTCGCGCGGCAACTTCACTGGTCTGGACGGGGCGAAGATTGCCGAAGCGCTGGCCGTCGCGGTCGCGGGTGCCTTCGCCGCCAAAAAGACGCTGGATTTCTTCAGTCCGATGGCGGGCGCGGCCCGCAACCTGAACGCCTCGGCCGTCAATCTCAACAATGCGGCGCGGGCCTTATCGGCTGCGGCTGGTCGCCCCGTGCCCGGCGGGCCGGGCGCACCGGGACCGGGAAGCCGTGTCGGCGGCGCGGTCGGTGGCGCAGTCGGCGGTATCGCTGGCGGCTTCGGCGGTCAGGCCATCGGCGAGGCTATCGGCGCGTATCTGGGCGGCGATGCCGGCAAGCAGGTCGGCGCGACCATCGGCGGCGCGGCGGGCGTTGCGCTGGGCATCAAGGCCGGCGAGGTCGCAGGCGCTGCACTGGTCACCGCGCTCGGCTTGCCTGCCGTCGGCGCTGCTCTGGCGACGGCCATTGCCGCAGCCATCGTGCTCAAGCCGACCGTCGCCAATGCCGGCGAAGATGCCGAGATCGCACGCCAGCGCGAGGCCGGCACCTTCGGCCAAGGCAAGATGCCCGGATCGTCGGCGACCGAGGTCACCAAGGCCATCGGCGAAGAGCGTCTCAAGGTCGAGCGGGAAATCACGGCGGCCGTCGTCGAGCGTGCCGACAGCCTGAACCGCATCGCCAAGCTTCAGGCCGAGCTTGATAAGTCGCGCGAGAACAGCAAGCGTTTCGGCCTGCCCGACGACCCGAACAACCTGCGCCGCGAAGGCGAGATCGCCGACGAGCGCAGCCGGGTCGCCAGTCTGGACGAGCAGCTCGCCAAGTTCGAAGCGGCGCAGCGGGCGCTTGTCGCCGAGCAGGCGCAGGCGATGGAAACGGCCGCGACGAACAGCAAGTTCGCCATCAGCACCAGCTTTGCCGAGGGCGGCACGACGGCGGCTTCCAACTTCAACACGGGCGTCAACCCGGCCGGCATGGGGTCGACCATCGGCAGCACCGCCGCGAGCGAATTCATGGCGCGGGTCAACGGCCTGAAAATCGGCGTCGAGCTGAAAACCGGCCCCGACGTCGGCGCGAGCAACGTCCACCGCTAACCCTTCACCCCCAGAGAGAAACCGCGACAATGACCACACTCGACTGCAGCAGATATAGCTTCAACCTCGGCGGCCAGCCCGTCCAGAGCGCCACCGTCGCCCCCATCGGCTTTGCGGCCTATGTCGCCGTGACCAACGCCGCCACCCGCGCCGGCCGCTCGCCGGAAGCCTTCGCCCGCAACGTCTTCCGTGCCCGGCTCAAGGCGCAGGTGACGCTGCAGCTCGCCAGCGGCCAGACCGGCAAGCTGGACGACGAGGCGATCACGGCCTTGCATCCGCGCCTTGGCCTGCGCCTGAAAGCGGCGATCGACAGTTCCGCCGCCAGCGCCGGCCGGGCCGAACTGCTCGGCAACCCGGACGCGGACGGCATCACCGAGCCTATTCACGTCAAGCTGGGCGACCCCATCAAGGGAGCGGGCGACGCCGTGATCGACGAAATCGAGTTTCAGGCCAAGACGCTCGGCGAGATGGAAGACGTCATCACCGCCGATGACCGCATCGGCCAAGTGCTCGCGCTCATGAAGATTGGCCGGCCGGTGACCGGCAGCCTGTCTGCGCTGCCGTCGTGGGCCGTCGACCAGATTTCCATGGGCGATGGCCTCTTCCTGCTGACGGAGGTCTTGGGCCGTTTTTTGGACGACCCGGCCCCGGCGGAAAGCCCGGCAAGTCCCGGTGCCGAAGCCTGACGGAAGAGGCTTGGTATCTCGAATACCATGTGGGCGCCTTCCCCCGCGACATCAGGATATCGCCGCTCGTGCACCGCATGAATCGCTACTTCGAAGCGCACCGCGACCGGCAGAAGTTCGAAGCCTCGATCGTCGGGGCGAAGCTGACATAGCGATTGGTCACCGGGTTCGTCGCGGTTCCCGGTGCCATAGGCGGGGGCAGCTTGGCCGTTAGCTGCCCCCGCCAACCCTTTCACCGAGCAAAGAGGAAGGCATGGCTTACGACCATACCGAAGTGCGCAGCGACGGCCGAAAAGCGGCGGGAATCGGCAACCCGGACAGCTACACGGCCCATCCCGGCCATTGGTGGCGCGGGCCGATTGGCGAGCACGAGCTGAAGCTCGCACCCATCGCCTATGAGCAGCGCGACCCGGTCGCATGGCTGGCGGCCTGCAACGTCTATCGCAGTCTTTTGCCTGACGAAGCGATCGAGCGCGCGACCTATGTGCTGGACCAATACGAGCCGCCGCGCCCCGGCCCCATCCGCAGCGTCCGGGCCTCGATCGACGGCATGAGCGCCGAAGAGGTTGCCCGGTTCCGGCGCCTGACCAAGAACCGGACAGCCACGGAAGCGTGACCAGCAGAAAGCCCCCGGCTCTTGCGGCACCGAGGGCTTTCAGGTCGTGCCGGGGCTGTGGGGCAGCGGATGGCGACGACGTTCCTTCCATACCATCAGCGCCCGGCTCTTGCCACGGCAGGCGCGTGCGATATCTCTTTCGCATGCCGTTCTCGTCGCTGACCGATCCGGTTGACCTCGCCCGCGCTCAAGCGGCCCTAGATGCTGCATGGGCTGAGGTCGCCGACATGATCCACGAGGACGGCCAAGCCGAAGCCCGGATATGGCTGGCGCACATTGTGGCCAGTCAGGTGCATGTCGCTCTGGACGAAAGCGACCTGACGGCGCGGGCCGTGCACAAGTTCCGGGAGCGCTGGGGGCACTAGCCTTTCGCTGCGAACAGCCCGGCGACGAGCGATGCCCGATGCGCGTGCAGCTCGCCGGCCTGCTTGAGCAGGTCGGCAATCTGGTCGTCGACCTTCGCGAGCTGCGCGCGCAGCGTGGCCGAACCATCGTCAGCGACCCCGGCGATGGCCGCCTTGATTTGCGCTTTCTTGTTGCTCGATCGGGTCGTCAGATGGTCATAACGGTTGTCGGCCATCAAATAGAGGTCGACGCGCCGGCAGAACTTCCGAATGTAGACCGTCAACCAGTCGTGCGACGTCTCAACAGCGATGTGGTTGGACATGCGGCCGAGATGGTTGGTGTTCAGATTCGAGGTCCCGGCGTAGATCACCACGTTCCGGTCGGTGTCGACGAACACCATGGTTTCGCCGTTCATCTTGCGGTCCACGATTTCGTGCTCGATCCGGCCGTCGGTGACCATGAGCGTGCCGACATGCAGGTCCGTCGGCTTGGCTTCGAAACGCTGAAAGAGCTTGCCCGGTTCCATTTTCGTAACTCCATCCGGCCAGTGCGGGCGGTGCGCAAGCCGGTAATCCCCCCGGCCTGCAATCCTGATATTAATTGATATCAGAAGAGTCAACTAGTTTTAGTATCAGCTAGCGCAATTAGTATCAGCGCCGCCGCCACTCGCCATTGCCGCCCTTGTAGAAGCCGCGCGCCCGGCTGGTGCTGGCCGGCCCCTTCGATCCATAGAGCTGCGTCATCAGTGCATTGAATTCGCGCTTCGATACCGGCTTGTCGCGGGAATCAGCGACGGCCGGAGCGGTCAGGAGCAGGATGGCGGCGAGCGCGAGTGCGTGTTTCATCCCGGAAGCGTCGCTCGATCCGGGCTTCCGTGGCAAGCTAACTACAGACTATTCGTGAAAGCGGTGTTTCCGGTCGAGCCAAATCACGAAGAAACTCTCCCCGACGAAGGCGCCGTGAACGCGCTGCTTCTTTCCGACGTCGAGGCCATAAAGTGCGACGTCAGGGCTGAGCCCGGTCGGTAGTCTGTGCTTGCTCTTGCCCTGATGCCGGTGGCACGTCTTCGTCGTTGACGTAACCTGATCCGGCGTGCGCTCGGCCATCTTAATGAGCCACGACGAAAAGCCCTGAATTTCGTCCTTGGTCCAATCAGAAAGACACTCATATGTCTTCTGATAGTATTTCATAGAGATATTGACTTTTCCATCGCTCGCAGGGGCTAGGTTGCGAACGTCGATAACTCCGGCCGTGCCACCTTTAGGAAGGCTATCAATTGCGAAGTTGTTGTATTGCTTCTTTGCCAAGGCGGGCCGCGTAAAAGTTGCGCATCAAGAGCTTGTCTATCGGCTGAGTGCAGCGCGCTTCCGGCGGCAGGTTGCCGCGCGCCATGTGCCACGGCGCTTCCTCGTGCGTCATCTGCTCAAGCCGCTTGGCCGTGTATTGGCCGTACTCGTTTTGAATCGCCTTGAGGAATGGAAGCAGCGCGTCCGGCAGCGCGACGGCGCGCTCTGGCGGCAGAGGTTCGAAACCCTTCCCTCGGTATTTCTGATAGACGGACGCCGACACCGGGCCGTGCGCCCATGCCTGCATGTGCTCATTGATGAGCGCGCGATCGAAATTGGCCAGAAACCAAGCGTCGGCATAATAGACGAGCTTCTGGACCTTCAGGTGAGTAATGACCTCACCAGCGCTGCGATCCGCTGCATTGACGAACCACGTCGCAACAGCGGTCGGCGAAACGTATGTGCCGTTATCTAGCATTCCCTCTCGGCCTTCGCTTAGCGGGCCGCTCCCTTGCAGACACCCTTCGGCGATTCTGCACGCTATTGTCCAATCACGTTTGTTAACGTTCGGTTCCGCACCGTCAGCGCTATTCCTCGCCAACCCGTCGGCGGCGCTCGGCCGGCGCCGGGTCAGTCGGGTACATGTTGGCCTTGCCGCCCGCGATCAAGGTCAGCCCTCGCATCGAAGGCGGCAGATCGGGCGGCGGGTTGCTTTTCAAGTCCGGGCAATAGCCGCCGCACGCGAACTGTGCGTCAGCCACCGGCCGGCCGCCCTTCGATCGCGGCCGGCTTGGACACGTCGCTTGGAAACGGCTGATCAGCATTCCAATCGTCTCGGCCGCGCCGAATTTCTCGGCCAGCTTGGCAAGGCGCGCATCGCCGTAGCGCCGGCACTTCTGACAGCGGAAGCGCAGCACGACCCACGGATAGAATTCCAGCGACGTGTGCGGGCCGGGCGGCTCATTCACGATTCCTGCTCGCGCTCCGGCCGGGCGCCTTCCGAGAACAGACCGCGCAGGAAGCCGCGCGAGCATGACCGATCGGCGTCGAGCGCCAACCGCCCGCTCTCGGCCAGCAACAGCAGGTAGCTCCGTGCCAGCGCCCGAAACGCCGCCCGCTCGAATCCCTCGTGCTCTTCGATCAGGTCGGCGACGAGAGACGTGATTTCGGCGTCAATCGACGCATCCTCGACCTGCTGGTCGGCTGGCTGTGCTGACATTTTCGCGCCCTCGGATTATGAGAACAGAAAGAGAACATAGACAGCAGAGAGTCAACCCGGATGAAATTCCCGCTGCGGGTCAGACGAGGCGCGCAATGCTACCGGATCGAAGATGCGTGGGGCCGTAGCGTCGTCCTGCACTTCGAAAGCGATCCTGCCCGCGCCGAGGCCATGGGCCGCTGGACCGAGCAGGAGGCGCGGGAGTTGGCCACCTACACCGCCCGGATGCTGACCAATGCGCGGGCCGAACAGCTCTATCTATGGAACCTCACGGACCCGGCTTCGAAAGGTTACCGGCGGCGCTAGACGATTCGCGGCGGTCCGGTTGCGTCGCTGTGCACCCCGCCCATTGCCAGCAGCGCGGCGCCAGCTCCAAATGCGGAGTGAGAAACCGCTCGCTAAAAAGGCGTTCTTTACGAATAGCAGATGATTTTCCATCAAGAAAGCTAAGCCATTGAATTCAAATGCACAAAAACCGCTAGCATGGGACGATTTCCGCCTGATCAAGGCGATCGCCGACAAGCGGGCGCTGCCGGCCGCCGCGGCAGCGCTCGGCGTCAATCACTCGACGGTGTTCCGCCGCCTCGGCCAGATCGAGGAGGCGCTCGGCACCCGCCTGTTCGAGCGCCATCGCAGCGGCTATGTCGCGACGCCGGCCGGCGAGGAGATGATCCAGCTCGCCGCCCGCGTCGACGACGACATCACCGCCTTCGCCCGCAAGCTAGCCGGACAGGAGATCAAGCCGGCCGGCGAATTGCGCGTCGCCACCAATGACTCACTGCTGGTCGACCTGCTGACGCCGCTCTTCGCGCGCTTCCTCGGGCAATGCCCGGATATCCGGCTCGATATCCTGATCGGCAACCAGGCTGCCAATCTCTCCAAGCGCGACGCCGATGTCGCGATCCGCGCCACCGACAATCCTCCGGAGACGCTGATCGGCCGCAAGCCGGCCCGTATCGCCTGGGCGCTCTACGGCCGGGCCGCCGATTTTCCCGATGCGGAGCCGCCCCTCCGCGAGAGCCTGTGGGAGCGTAGCTGGGTTTCGCTCGGCGATCAGTTCACCATGCTGAGCGCGGTGCGCTATCTCGCCCGCCATGTCGCGCCGGAGCGGGTCGTCTACAGGCTCAATACCGTTCTCGGCCTCGCTGAAGCCGTCGAGGCCGGGATCGGCGTCGGCTTCCTGCCCTGCTTCATCGGCGACACGCGCCCTGCCCTCAGGCGGTTGGGCGAGCCCGATCCGGATCTTGCCGCAGATCTCTGGCTCCTCACCCATCCGGACATGCGGCATACGCCCCGGGTCAGGCTCTTCCTCAATTTCCTCGCCGCCGAGCTTGGGCGGCTGAAGCCGCTGGTCGAGGGTGATCGTCCGATCGGACGCAACAGCGCGACCGACGCCTCGGCGGCCGAGACCGCCTGACCGGCTATTCTCCTCTCTCCGTCAAGTGAATGACGGGGCGCAGCCTCCACAATGCTAGCTCTGCATGGAGGCGGCAGCCCGATCAGGCGCCGCCGCAGTCGTGGCGCCTGCGGCCACCGCGCGATTGCTTGGGCTTGAGGCCGCGACGGGGCTGAACATGCCGGGACCTGCCAAGAAATCCGTCTCGAAGGGATCGCGCTGCAACAACACCGCCGCGATCCAGAACGCCATCAACATCATGAACGGCGGCAAGAACAACCTGAAGGTCGACGGCATCTTCGGCGACAATACCGAAAGCGCGGTCAAGACTTTCCAGCGCGCCTGCGGGCTGAACGACGACGGCAGCGTCGGCAACCTTACTGGCGGCCGCCTTTTCGAGGTCGTCAAGGTCACGCAGATTCTGACGCTCGACCTGCCGGCCGACGCCTTCGCCTTCACCGGCAAGGCGTTGCCGCTGCCGCCGCTGCTCGACACCGCCGGAAAACTGCTGACGCGGCGCAACGAGATCCAGACATGGACGGCCCTGCCTCGCCTGGAGAAAACCGGAATCGATGTCCCGAAACTGGAATTGCGTCATATCGGCCTGAAAACAGCGACGATGATGGCCCATGGCGTCGTTCCCAAGGCCCTCAAAAAGCCGCTGGCGCTGCTGGAAAAACTGCCTCTCGACGGAACGATGCCTCAATCGGTGCAGATCATCGGCACGACCAAGGACCTGCGCAAGCTCACGCTGACCTACAGCATCAACAAGATCGTGCAGCCGCGCGCCCCGAAGTTCTTCAGCCCCTATTTCAAGATGGAGGGCGATCTCGACTTCGACCAGCAGAACCTGAAACTGACCGGAACCTGGAAAACGAGAGTGGAAATCGCCTCGCCTACGCTGGTGATCGCAGACTGGCTCGAAGCGGGGATCAACGCCAATCTCTGGGCGAGCGCCAATGGCGCGGTCGGCATGGGGGGCGCAGCCGGCGAAGTCTCCGCCGGTGCGACTGTCGAGGGTAAGGCCGTGATCCACGTGCTCAAGACAGAGACGCCGATCGGCCCGTTCAAGCGTACGCAGATCGATCTGTTCGGCGGCTTCAATCTCGGCCTGTCCGCGCATGCCTCGATCAATCAGGACGGTGCGACCTTCAACATCATCCCGCCCAAGCTCAGCCCGACGCTCGGCGTCAGCCTGGTCCTGGCAAGCTTCTAGAGCCGGATCCGATCAGGTTGAAGCAACCTGATCGGTGAATCCGTGTCTAACTTATTGATAGAGAACGCCGCGGCCTATCGGGCGCGATCAGACGATCCGTCTTGGCCGGCGCTGCATCGGGCTTGTCCGGCAAGCGACATCGGACGGCCCGGAAAGCGGGCGCGCGATTGCGGCCTTGCCGTCGGACGGGCTACGATCTCTCCATGGAGATCGTCATTCCCCTGATCATCGGGCTCAGCCTGATCTGGCTCATCGGCCGCGGCGTGCCCTGGAACGCCAAGCTCATGACCATCGTGGTCACGCTTGCGATCATCGTTCTGATCGTGCTGGTGGAGCGCGGCGGCTACTGGCCGGAATCCTGGCGCCGAAGCTGAGCCCGGCCCTCAGGCCGAGACCAGCTTGAGCCCGACGATGCCCGCGACGATCAGGCCGATGCAGGCCAGCCGCAACGCGCCCGCCGGCTCGCCCAGCAAGGCGATGCCGAGGATTGCCGTGCCGATCGTGCCGATACCGGTCCAGACGGCATAGGCCGTGCCGACGGGCAGCGATTTCAGCGCAAGCCCGAGCAGACCGAGGCTGACGATCATGCTGGCGCCGGTGAACAGCGTCGGGAGGAGCCGGGTGAAGCCTTGCGTGTATTTCAGGCCGATGGCCCAGCCGACCTCGAACAGGCCCGCGACGAAGAGATAGAGCCACGCCATGCCGGCACTCCTTGAGAGACAGGGCACGGCCATCCGCGCCGCAGACAGGACATGTCGTCCCGGGCTCTGAAGCTATGGTCGGGAGCGGAACGATCAATCGGCGTCGCGCCTGCATCGGCGCAAACGTCGCAGGCGTGGCCGCAAGTCCCGGATCAGGCCGCGTCAGGCGCCGGCTGCAGGGCCTGCTCGAGGATGCGCCGGCACTCGCCGAGCTCCTTCATCACCGCCGTCAGGATGGAGACGTCGTCGAGCCCTTCGGGGACGGGCTGCCGATAGGGCGCCGCCCGCTCGGCCCCAACCTCGGCGAAGCCCTCCGATGCAACGGGCGCCTCGCGTGGTTCCGCGGGCGGCGCAGCTCCGATCGGCGCGCCGCGGCCGATCGCCTGGACATGGCGCGGCCCCTGCTCCTTCAAGATGCGCTGAAGGCCCTTGATCGTATAGCCTTCGCCATAGAGCAGGCGCCTGATGCCCTTGAGCAGGGCAACGTCGTCAGGCCGGTAGTAGCGGCGTCCGCCGCCGCGCTTCAGCGGCTTGATCTGGTTGAAGCGGGTTTCCCAGAAACGCAGCACGTGCTGGGGTATGTCGAGGTCTTCGGCGACCTCGCTGATGGTCCGGAAGGCATCTGGGCTCTTGGTGTCCAATTCGGCCTCGGTCTCGCCGGCGTGGAACTCCAGGCTCACTCAGTCTCACCCTCACCCGTCTGCCCGTTGATGCGGGCCTTCATCACGTTCGAGGGTTTGAACACCATCACGCGACGCGGCTCGATGGGCACCTCAACGCCAGTCTTGGGATTACGCCCGATTCGCTCGCCCTTGTCTCGTACGACGAAAGAACCGAACGAGGAGAGCTTCACGTTCTCGCCGCGCGCGACCGCATCGCAGATTTCGTCGAGCACCGCCTCGACGAGCTTCGACGACTCCGTCCGCGACAAGCCGATCTTCTGGTAGACAGCCTCGCACAGGTCCGCGCGAGTGACCGTTTGCCCCGCCATTCATATCCTCCAAGGCGTCTAGCAGGCGCAGCGGAAAACCACCGGCCCTTCGCCATCACGGACGGCGGACGCTAGGCGCCCCCGTCGCGCGGGTCAATCCTCAAGCGGGGGCAATATGCCCGCTCAGGCCGGATTCGACCCGAAACAGCGATGTTTCATGACAATTTTCGAGAGTTTATTGCCGCAACGTCACCAGCGGATCAAGGCCGATCCCCAGGTGAAGCCGCCGCCCATCGCCTCGACCAGGACGAGCTGGCCGCGCTTGATGCGACCATCGGCATGAGCCTCCGCGAGAGCGAGCGGAATCGAGGCCGCCGACGTGTTGCCGTGACGGTCGACCGTGATCACGACATGGTCGTGGCTGATGCCGAGCTTGTCGGCGGTGGCATCGATGATGCGGCGGTTGGCCTGGTGCGGCACGAACCAGTCGATATCGGCGCCGGTGAGGCCCGTCTGCTCGAAGGTATGGCGCACCGTCTCGGCGAGATTGGTGACGGCGTGGCGGAAGACCTCCTTGCCCTCCATGCGCAGGAAGCCGACCGTCTTGGTCGAGCCGGCGCCGCCGTCGACATAGAGCTTGTCCTTGTAGCGGCCGTCCGAGCGGATATGGGTGGTGAGGATGCCGCGATCGGCCAGCGTGCCCTCGCCCGGCACCGCCTTCAGAACCACGGCACCGGCGCCGTCGCCGAACAGCACGCAGGTGGCGCGGTCCTCCCAGTCGAGGATGCGCGAGAAGGTCTCGGCGCCGATCACGAGGGCCGCGCGGGCGCCGCCCGTGGTCAGGAACTTGTCGGCCGTCGCTAGCGCGAAGACGAAGCCGGAGCAGACCGCCTGCACGTCGAAGGCGGCGCCGCCGGTGATGCCGAGCGCCGCCTGGATCTGCGTCGCGGTCGCCGGAAAGGTATGATCCGGCGTCGCGGTCGCGACGATGATCAGGTCGATCTCGGAGGGGTCGATGCCGGCGTCCGCGATCGCAGCCTGCGCCGCCTTGAGGCCGACGATGGAGGTCGGCTCGTCATCGGCGGCGACATGGCGCTGGCGGATGCCGGTGCGCTGGACGATCCACTCGTCGCTGGTATCGACACGCGCGGCGAGTTCGGCGTTGGTGACGATGCGCGCGGGCAGATAGGAGCCGCAGCCGACGACTTGAGAGCGCAGGATGGACAAGGAGGTTGTTCCTTACTCGGTCTCGGCGGGCTGCGCGGCCGTCAGCTCCGGGCGCGTGCTCGCGGCGACCATCTCGCGGACCTTCGCCATCAGGTCCTCGCGTGCCATTTCATAACCCAGTTCGGCGGCGCTGGCGAAGCCGATCGCATCCGTGCCGCCATGGCTCTTGACGACGATGCCCTCCAGGCCGAGGAAGACGCCGCCATTCGACTTGCGCGGATCGAGCTTGTCCTTCAACGCCGCAAAGGCGCCGCGGGCGAAAACGTAGCCGATCTTCGACATCAGCGAACGGCCCATCGCGGCGCGCAGGTATTCGGCGATCTGCTTGGCGGTGCCTTCGGCGGTCTTGAGCGCGATATTGCCGGTGAAGCCCTCGGTGACGACGACGTCGACCGTGCCCTTGCCGAGATCGTCGCCCTCGACGAAGCCGTGATAGGCGAGATGCGGCAGGTTGCTCTCGCGCAGGATGCGCCCGGCTTCCTTGACCGCCTCGACGCCCTTGATCTCCTCGACGCCGACATTGAGCAGGCCGACGGTCGGCCGATCCAGATCGAGCACGACGCGGGCCATGGCCGCGCCCATCACCGCGAGATCGACGAGATGGCGCGCATCCGCGCCGATGGTGGCGCCGAGATCGAGCACGATGCTCTCGCCGCGCGCCGTCGGCCACAGGCCGGCGAGCGCCGGCCTGTCGACCTGCGGCATCGACTTCAGGCAGAATTTCGACATCGCCATCAGCGCGCCGGTATTGCCGGCGGAGACGGTGACATCGGCCTCCCCGGTCTTGGTCGCGTCGATCGCGCGCCACATCGAGGACTTGTAGCGGCCGTAGCGCAAGGCCTGGCTCGGCTTGTCGTCCATCTTCACCGAGACCTCGGTGTGATGGAAGGTCGTGACGGCCTTGAGCTTCGGATGCTGGTCGATCAGCGGCAGCACCTGCTTCTCGTCGCCGAAGATGACGAAGCGGCAATCCGGGCGGCGCTCGAGCATCATGGCGGCGCCTGGAATGACGACGGAAGGGCCGTGATCCCCGCCCATCGCATCGAGCGCGATTGTAACCGGTCTTGTCATGGAATTCTGGCGTGTCCCGGAATTGGCCGACCTTCGATCCGGGACGGCTCAGTGCCGGCCGGACAATAGCGACTTGGGCCAAGGCCGCAAGCAGCGCAAGGGCAGCAGAGCGGTTCAGTCACCGCGTTTCAACTTTGCAAGCGCCGCGAAGGGCGATTCCGTCCCGGTGTCACCCGCCGACGACTCGAAGCTGGCGCCGGGCTTGCGCGGATAGGGGTCGAGCGCCAGCGCCAGGAACTCCAGCGTGATGGAGCCGAGATCGATCACGCCGTCGACGATCGGCTCCGGCGGATCCTCTTCATTCAGCAGCACCTCGATATCGATCTCGGCATCGTCCCGCTCGTTGCGGCGTGCGAAGGCTGCAACCT